>NZ_JODL01000010.1 GCF_000718985.1 Streptomyces megasporus
GCGTCAACGTCCTGTGGGCCATGATCCGTGACGGAGCGTGCTACCAAGCCACACCGCCTGTCACAGCGGCGGCTTGACATCAGCATTGGGAAGCCTTTCTCGTGGGCGTCTTCGGGCGCAGCCGCGCGCGACGGCCGACCGCGCTCGCCGCACGGGGGCACACCGGGCTCGACTCCGCATTCCTCGACGGTGCCGGTACCGGGACCGTCGCTCCGCCACACGGTGGAGGCGTCGGTTCCGGGAGCCTGCTCGTGCCCGGGCGGGTGCTCCGGCTTCCGCGACGGACGGGGTGCGTCCGTCGCGCTCACGGTTGCGGGTCAGCGCCGGATTCGCACCGGCTTCCCCCGATCGGGCACATGACGTTCGTCGGCTCACTCTAACGGGCGACCGGCCTGGTCCCGTCGGTGTGGGAGCGGGATCACACCGGGGCCGGGACCGGGGCGCGGGACCGGCCGGAGCATGTGCCGTGTGTCGGCGGGGAGTTGGGGAGAACCGCCGGGACGGCTCGGGAGCGGCCGTGGGACGACCGGAGGGGGTCGGCCGAAGAGGGAGAGAAAGAAGCAAAGGAGGAGGAACGAAGAAGGGAGAAAGAAGGAAGAAGCAGGAAGAAGGCGCGGAACAAGGGGAGTAGACGCGATGTCCGCCTCCCCGCGTGGATTCTCCAGTGGTTCACACCAAAGAATCCTTCCGTTTTTCCGGCGCGACCGGTTGACGCGCGCGGTGGCGACCCGTGACGCTCAAGGGCCGCGGAACCCCGGCGCGTGGACGGTCGCGCCGAGGTGTCCGTGCAGGTGGTGGCGGTGGTCCGGGGCGGAATTTCGTGTGTCGGTGCCCTTCCCGGACCCCGCTTCCGAATTCCCTCCGGCCTCATGGGCGAATTCACGGCGAATCATCGCGGCGTTATTGACGTGCTCATGTCTTAACGATAGGAATTCGTCCCGTCCACCGGCGTGAGCGAGCCATCGATGCTCACCCCCCCCACGCGCATGCTGACCTGGAGGAAGAATGTTCCGACGCCCCCTGGCCGCGAGACGGTCGGGCGCAGCCGTGCTCGGCGGTCTGACCGTGGCCGCGCTGCTCGCCATGGGCGGACCCGCGGGCGCCGCGCCCGCGGACCTCACGCCGTCGAACCCGATGAACCGAGCGTTCGCCCAGGCCGCCGAGGAGTTCCAGGTCCCCCGGGACCTGCTCGTCGCGGTCGGCTACGGGGAGACCCACCTGGACGACCACGACGGGAAGCCCAGCCACGCGGGCGGCCACGGCGTGATGCACCTGGTCGACAACCCCGTGCGCGACACCCTGGGGGAGGCCGCCGACCTGACCGGCGAGTCCGAGACCGACCTGAGGCGGGACACCGAGGCCAACATCCTCGGCGGCGCCGCCGTCCTGCGCGCCTACGCCGACGAGGCGGGCCTGGACGCCTCCGAACGCCGCGACGCGGACGCCTGGTACCCGGTGGTGGCCCGCTACGGCGGCGCGGAGGACGACCGGGCCGCGAAGCTGTACGCCGACACCGTCTACGACTTCCTGGCGGACGGCTTCAGCGCCCTCACCCCGGACGGCGAGCGGGTCACCGTCGCACCGCGGGACGTCGCCCCCGAACGCGGCCGGTACGCGAAGGTCCGCTCCCTCGCCGAGCCCGCCCCGTCCTCCGACACGGGCGCCCTGAGCACCGACTACCCGCCCGCCCTGTGGGTGCCGGCGGACCCGGGCAACTACGTCGCGGGCCGCACGTCGCCGATCACCCACGTCGTCGTCCACGTCACCCAGGGCTCGTACGCCGGGACGATCAGTTGGTTCCGGAACCCCGACGCGAACGTCAGCGCCCACTACGTGGTCCGCTCCTCCGACGGGCAGGTCACGCAGATGGTCCGCGACCGCGACACCGCCTGGCACGCCCGCTCCGGCAACCCGTACTCCATCGGGATCGAGCACGAGGGCTACGTCGACAACCCCTCGTGGTTCACCGACGCCATGTACCGCTCCTCGGCCGCGCTGACCCGCCACCTGTGCGACCGGCACGGCATCCCCAAGGACCGGACGCACATCGTCGGCCACGTCGAGGTACCGGGCAACGACCACACCGACCCGGGCCCGAACTGGAACTGGTCCTACTACATGCAACTGGTCCGCGACGGCGACGCCACCGCTCCCGTCCAGGTGAACTTCCCCTCCTACGACACGCTCCGCACCGGCTCCACCGGCGCCCAGGTGAAGGCCGCCCAACACCTGCTGAACCAGAACGGTTTCGACGCCGGCGCGGTGGACGGCGTCTTCGGCGCCGGCACCGAGGGCGCCGTGCGGGCGTTCCAGCGCAACCGCGGCCTGACCGCCGACGGCGTCGTCGGCGCCCGCACCTGGACCGCCCTGCTGTCGGCGGGCACCAAGCCCACCCTGCGACAGGGGAGTTCGGGCGTGGACGTGGAGAGGCTCCAGCGCGCGCTGACGGCCGCCCTCGGCCGGACCGTGGGCATCGACGGCCTCTTCGGTCCGAACACCGACACGGCCGTCCGCGACTACCAGCGCACCCGCGGCCTGACCGTGGACGGCGTCGTCGGCGGCGGAACCTGGGGAGCCCTGCAGGCCGGCAGGTAGGACCCGGCGTCGCCCGCGTCGCGCTGCGCCGTCCCAGGTCACGCCTCGCGTCGTCCCAGGTCACGCCCACGTCGCGCCCATGTCGGCGGAGAACCTCCTCGGCCCGTGTCACCGCCCGGTGGTGCGGGCCGAGGCGCGTCCCCCAGCGACACGGGCCCGCGTGACACGGCCGTCACACTCCGGTTACTCGTGCGTTTCTCACGGTCGAGTCGTGACACCTGTGACTGTTCCGTCACCCCCCGCACATGGAAAAGTCATGGCCGTCGCCACACGGGAAGCCGGACGAGCCGAAGGGGGACCGATGAGCAAGGGGTACGCCGCCTACTGCGACGCGGACCGCTGGTTCTACGACGCCCCCCACCGGGTCTCCGACGACACCGAGCGCACCGGCGCCTGGCAGGCCACGCGCCGTCCGGTTCCCGAGGGGTGGCAGCGCCACCGCTCCGGGGACTGGCTGGCCCTGCGCCCGCAGGACGCCGAACTGCCCAAGCAGGGCTGGAAGATCCACGTCTCCGCCTGCCTGGACAACGCGGAGAGGATCATCGACGCGGTCTGGGACCACTGCGTGCCCCGCGGCATCGCCTTCAAGTTCATCCCGAACCGCTACCTGCTGCACAACCGCAACGCCAAGTACGCCGACCGCGGCGGCAGCGGAAAGTTCGTCACCGTCTACCCGACCGACGACGACCAGTGCCGCGCCATCGCCGAGGAGCTGGACGCGCTGCTGACCGGCGAGCCCGGCCCCTACATCCTCAGCGACCTGCGCTGGGGCGACGGCCCGGTGTACCTGCGCTACGGCAGCTTCACCGAACGGCACTGCTACGACGAGAACGGCGAACCGCGCCCCGCGATCGAGGACGCCGCCGGCCGTCTGGTGCCCGACCGCAGGGACCCGACCTTCCACGTCCCGGACTGGGTCACCCTGCCGGACTTCCTCGCGCCCCACCTCCAGGCCCGCAACGCCACCAAGGTCGGCGACATCCCCTACCGCGTCGAGAAGGCCCTGCACTTCTCCAACGGCGGCGGGGTCTACGTCGCGACCGACACCCGCACCGGTGAGCGGGTCGTCCTCAAGGAGGGCCGCCCGCACGCCGGTCTGGCCGCCGACGGGGCCGACGCCGTCACCCGGCTGGCACGGGAGAAGGAGGCCCTGGAGAGGCTGTCCGGCCTGCCCCAGACCCCCGAGGTGCGCGACTGGTTCGCCCTCGGCGACCACCGCTTCCTGGCCCTGGAGTACATCGAGGGCAAACCGCTCAACGGCTTCTTCGCCCGCCGACACCCGCTGATCGAGTCGGACCCGAGCCCCGAGCGGATCGCCGAGTACACCGAGTGGGCCCTGCGAATGCACCGCCTGGTGGAGGAGGCCGTCGAGGCCATCCACGCACGCGGCGTCGTCTTCAACGACCTGCACCTGTTCAACATCATGGTCTCCGAGGACGAGTCCTCGGTGACGCTGCTGGACTTCGAGGCCGCCGCCCACGTCGACGAGGGCCGGCGTCAGGTCATCGCCAACCCCGGCTTCGTCGCCCCCGCCGACCGCAGGGGGTTCGACGTCGACCGCTACGCCCTGGCCTGCCTGCGCATCGCCCTCTTCCTGCCGCTGACCAACCTGTTCGCGATCGACCGGGAGAAGGCCGCGCACCTGGCGCGGATCGCCGCCCGGGAGTTCCCCGACGTGCCGCGCGAGTTCTTCGACGAGGCGGTGGCGGAGATCACCCGGGGCCTGCCCGCGGAGGACGCCGGGACCGACGGCGCGACGCGGAAGGGCACGACGGGCGCCACGTCGAGCGGAATCGACGGGGGATACCTGCCCGTGCACCCCGCCGACTGGCCGCGCAGCCGCGACTCGATGACGCGGGCCGTGCTCGACGCGGCCACCCCCGAACGCGAGGACCGCTTCTTCCCCGGCGACATAGCCCAGTTCGCCCCCGGCGGCGGCATCAACCTCGCCCACGGCGCGGCCGGAGTGCTCCACGTCCTGGCCGAGACCGGCGGCGAGCGGTGCCCCGAGGCCGAGGAGTGGCTGCTGCGGAAGACCAAGGAACCCGCCTCCGGCACACCGCTGGGCTTCTACGACGGACTCTCCGGCGTCGCCTGGGCCCTGGAGAGGTTCGGACACACCGACCGCGCCCTGGAACTGGCCGACACCGTCCTCGCCCAGCCCTGGGAGGATCTCGCCACCGACCTGCACGGCGGACTGTCCGGCATCGGTCTGGCCCTGGACGCCCTGGCCGCGGCCACGGGCGAGAGCGTCCTGCACGAGAAGGCGCTGCGCTGCGCCCAACTCGTCGCCGACAAGGCCGACCGGCGCGGCGATCGTCCCCGGCCCGCCGTCAAGGGAGCGCCCCGCGCCGGACTGCTGTACGGCTCGACCGGCGAGGCCCTGCTCTTCCTGCGGCTGTACGAGCGCACCGGCCAGACCGAGCTGCTCGACCGCGCGGCCGGCGCCCTCCGCCGCGACCTGGACTGCTGCGTGACCGGCGTCGACGGCGCCCTCCAGGTGGACGAGGGCTGGCGCACCATGCCCTACCTGGGCGCCGGCAGCGTCGGCATCGGGATGGTGCTCGACGACTACGCCGTCCACCGCGAGGACGAGCGCTTCGAAAAGGCGCGGCACGACATCCTCGAAGCCGCCCGGTCCAGGTTCTACGCACAGCCCGGCCTGTTCCGGGGCGTGGCGGGGATGATCCTCCACCTCGCCCGCACGACCACCGGCGACCCCGGCGCCCGCGAGGCCGATCTGCGCCGTCAGATCGACTCGCTGACCCGG
The DNA here is from genome assembly GCF_000718985.1 of Streptomyces megasporus. Lineage (GTDB taxonomy): Bacteria > Actinomycetota > Actinomycetes > Streptomycetales > Streptomycetaceae > Streptomyces > Streptomyces megasporus. The sequence continues at coordinate 5,366 of NZ_JODL01000010.1, forward strand.
GCGGCCGTCCCCTACCGAGGCCGACTGGCCTTCCCCGGCGAGCAGATGATGCGGCTGTCGACGGACCTCGCCACCGGCACCGCCGGCTGCCTGCTCGCCCTGGGCAGCGCGCTGCACGACACACCCGTGCACCTGCCCTTCCTCCCGCCGCTCCGGCGGCCCCAGAGCCGGTCTTCCGTCCGGAAGGCCGTACCAGGAAAACCCGTCCCCACGGAAACGAAAGGAACAGAGAAATGACGCTTCTCGACCTGCAGACCATGGAGACCCCGCAGGACGACGAGTTCACCGGCGGCGGCTCGCAGGCCAGCCTGCTGCTGTGCGGCGACAGCTCCCTGAGCCTCGTCACCTGCAACTGACCCCGGCGCCGCGGACACTGATCCCGCGGCGGTGAAACGGTCAACGCGGTCCCGGGCGGTCACGACGCCCGGGGCCGCGTCGCCGTTGTCCAAGGTGTACCCCCGCAACCCCGCGCGTACCCCTGCCGCACCGTCCACGGACGCGAGGATTCCACCGCCCATGGCCATCCACCCCACCGTCCACGGAACCGACGGAACCGACGGAACCGACGGAACCGGCGGCGCGCCGGACGAGCCGACGGAACCCCAGGGTCCCGAAGGCGGAGGCGAGAGGAGCGGGCGCGACCCGGCCGACCGCCTCCTGCTGGCCGCGGTCCGCCACAGCGCCGGCCGCACCACGGCGATCTGCCTGCTGAACACCGCGTCCGCCGCCGCCACCATCGCCCTGCCCGCCGTCCTCGGCCACACCCTCGACCTGCTGCTCGGCCGGGACGGCGGTGGGGGCGCGGGCCCCTGGCTCGCGCTGTGCGCGGCGCTGGTCGCGGCCGAGGTGCTCCTGGACGCGGTGGCCGCCCTGCTGACCGGCACCACGGTCGCCCGCTCCACCGCCTGGCTGCGCCGCCGCGGCCTGGACCACCTGCTGGCCGTGGGACCGCGCCGGGCGGCCCGGTTCGCCCCCGGGGACCTGGTGACCCGCCTGACGGGCAACGCGGCCGAGGCGGGAGGAGCGCCCGCCGCCGTCGCCGGCGCGCTCACCTCGCTCCTCACCCCGCTGGGGGCCCTGATCGCCCTGGCGGTCACCGACCTCTGGCTCGCCGCGGTCTTCTGCGCCGGGGTGCCCCTGCTGGTGCTGCTGCTGCGGGCCTTCGCCCGCGGCTCCTCCGACAGCGTCTCCCGCTACCAGCGCGTCCAGGGCGAGATCGCCGGCCACCTGGTCGAGGCGCTCGCCGGCGCCCGCACCGTGGCCGCCGCGGGGACCGTCGACCGCGAACGCGCCCGCGTCCTGGCCCGGCTGCCCGAACTGTCCGCCCAGGGGCGGCGGACGTGGCGGGTGTACGGGCGGGCCGTCGTCGGCAGCGGCGTCCTGGTGCCCCTGCTGACGCTCGCCGTCCTGGCGGTGGGCGGCATGCGCCTGGCCGCCGGGCAGTTGAGCGTCGGCGAGCTGCTGGCCGCGTTCCGCTACGCCTCCCTGGCCGCGGGCATCGGCGGTGTGACGAGCCAGGTCAGCGCCCTGGTGCGGAGCCGTGCCGCCGCCCGGCGCACCGCCGAACTGCTCACCGTGCCCCGCACCGGGCACGGCCGGCGCTCCCTGCCGCCGGACGGCACCGGCCGGCTGGAGCTGCGCGGCGTCACCGCCGTGCGCGGCGGACGGACGGTGCTCACGGACGTGGACCTGACCGTCCCCGGCGGCACCACGGTGGCCGTCGTGGGACGCTCCGGATCGGGCAAGTCCACCCTGGCCGCGATCGCCGGACGGCTCGCCGACCCCGAGGAGGGGCGGGTGCTGCTGGACGGCGTCCCGCTGGACGGACTCGACCCCGCCAAACTGCGCCGGGAGGTCGGCTACGCCTTCGAACGCCCCGCCCTGTTCGGCTCCTCCGTCGGCGAGGCCGTCGCCTTCGGGGCGTACGAGCCGGAACCGGAGGCGGTGGAGGCCGCCGCGCGGGCGGCCGGCGCCGACGCCTTCGTCCGCCGTCTGCCCGCCGGGTACGCCACCGCGCTCGCCGACGCGCCGCTGTCCGGCGGCGAACTCCAACGCCTCGGCCTGGCACGGGCCTTCGCCCACGCGGGCCGGCTGCTGGTGCTCGACGACGCCACCTCCAGCCTGGACAGCGTCACCGAACTCCAGGTCGGTCGGGCGCTGACGGACCAGGTGCGGGCCGGCACCCGGCTGATCGTCGCGCACCGGGTCTCCTCCGCCGCCCGCGCCGACCTGGTGGTCTGGCTGGAGGGCGGTCGCGTCCGGGCCGTCGGCCCCCACACGGCGCTGTGGGAACTCCCCGACTACCGCGCGGTGTTCGCGGCGGAGGAGACGCGGGCGGCGGACGCCGGTACGGCCGGGGAGGGGGCCCGGTGAGCCGGCGCGCTCGGGGACCGGCCCGCCGACTCCTGCCGCGGGCACTGCGCTTCCTGCGGAACCGGGGGCGCGTGCTGCTCCTGCTCGGCGGTTGGTCGCTGCTGGAGTCGGCGCAGACCTTCCTGATCGGCTACGGCGTGGCCCAGGCCCTGGACCGGGGTTTCCTCGCCGGGCGGGTCGGGACCGGGCTGCTCTGGCTGGTGGTCGCCGCCGCGGCCACCGCCCTGGGCGGACTGGCCACCCGAGGCGTCTTCCGGGGCCTGGCCGACCTCGTCGAGCCGCTGCGGGACGGGCTGTTGCGCCGCGTGGTGGCCCGCGCCCTGCGCGAGGCGGTGGCCGACCCGGCCCGCGCGGACGCCTCGGCCGTCTCCCGCCTCACCCACCAGACCGAGCTCGCCCGCGACAGCTTCGCCGGGCTGGTGCTGGTGCTGCGGTCCTTCGTCTTCACGGCGGCCGGGGCGTTGGCCGGGCTGGCCTCCCTCGCCCTTCCGCTGCTGCTGGTCGTCCTGCCGCCGCTGGTGCTGGGGTTGGTACTGTTCACGGCCACGCTCGTGCCGATGGCGGCCCGCCAACGGGAGTTCCTCGGCGCGGACGAGGCCCTCTCCACCCGGTACGGCGCCGTCGCCGCGGGGCTGCGGGACGTGGTGGCGTGCGGCGCCGAGCGGCGCGTGGCGGCGGGGGCGGACGAGCTGGTCGACGCCGAGGTGAGGGCGGCCCGCGCGCTCGCCCGGTGGGCCGCGGCCCGCACCCTGGCGCTGGGGGTGGCCGGTCACCTGCCCGTCGTCCTGCTGCTGGTCGCCACCCCGTGGCTGCTGGACGGGGGCGTCACGGCGGGTGCGCTGCTGGGCGCGCTGACCTACCTGACCCAGTCGCTGCTGCCCGCCCTCCACACCCTGATGAACGCTCTGGGAGCGGCGGGCACCCGGCTGCTGGTCGTCCTGGACCGGCTCGTCGGGGACGGTCCGGACGGCGACCTTGAGGACGCCTCCGCGGACGTCCGGGGAGGCGGTGCGGGGACGGTCCCGCTCCCGGCCCCCGCCGCCCGGAGCACCGCCGGCTCCCGGGTGGAGCTGCGCTCGGTGACCTTCGCCTACGGGCCCGCCGCCCAACCGGTCCTCCACGGTGTGGACCTGGTGGTCGAGCCCGGCGAGCACCTGGTCGTCGTGGGACCCAGCGGCATCGGCAAGTCCACGCTCGCCGCCCTGATCGCGGGGCTGCTCACCCCCTGCGAGGGGCTGGTGCTGGTGGACGGCGAACCGGCGACGGCCTCCGGGCCGGCCGGCGGGGAGCCGGCCCGGAGGCGGGTGCTGATCCCGCAGCAGGCGTACGTCTTCACCGGCACCCTCCGCGAGAACCTCCACTACCTGTGCCCCGGTGGGCCGGAGGAGGTCCCGGAGGAGGCCGTGGCCGCCTCGGTGGCCGCGGTCGGACTCGGCCCGCTGGTGGAGCGCCTGGGCGGACTGGACGCGACGGTCGATCCGGCGGTCCTCTCCCAGGGGGAGCGGCAACTGATCGCGCTGGGGCGGGCCCACCTGTCGCCCGCGCCCCTGGTGCTGTTGGACGAGGCCACCTGCCATCTGGACCCGGCGGCGGAGGCGCGCGCCGAGCGGGCGTTCGCCGACCGACCCGGCACGCTGGTGGTGATCGCCCACCGGATCGACTCGGTCCACCGGGCCGACCGGGTGCTGGTGATGGACGGCGCCCACGCCACGGTCGGGCGCCACCGCGACCTGTTGGACCGCTCGCCCCTCTACCGCGACCTCGTCGGACACTGGGCCGGACATCGGGCCGGACATCGGACCGGGGATCGGGTCGGGGGTCGGGTCGGGCGCCGGCCCGGAGGCGGACCCGGCCGGGACGCGACGCTCTCGGCGCCCGGCCCGCGCGGTGACCGGGGGACCCGGTAGGGAGCACGGCGGCCGGCCCCGGACCCGGGGCCGGCCGCACGACGGGGAAGGGGCGAAGGGGTGCTACACCCAGCCCGCGCCCTGGGAGATCCGTATGGCGTCGACCCGGTTGCGGGCCCCGGTCTTACGGGTGATCGCGGACATGTAGTTGCGGATGGTGCCGCGCGACAGGTGCAGACGACCGGCGATCTCGGAGACGGTGGCGCCCTTGGCGGCGAGCGACAGGACGCTTAACTCCCGCGCGGTCAGCGGCATGTCCGCGGCGCGCAGGAGGTCGTGGGCGAGGGACTCGTCCACGTATCTTCTTCCGGCGGCGACGTGCCGTATTCCCTCCCGTAGCTTCTTCGGGGTCGCGTCCTTGTTCACGAATCCCAGGGCCTGTGCGTCATAGGCGCGGCGCAGCAGGCCGGGCCGTCCGGGGGTGGCCAGAATCAGGAGGCCGCACTGTGCCGACGTCATATGCCGGCACAATTCCGCGACACCGCCCCCGTCCGGCGACTCCGGGAGCTCCATGTCGACGACGCACACGTCCGCCCGCAAGGACCGAAGACGACCGGGATCACCTGACCAGGGGACATCCTTGACCTCCATGTCGGGCGCCTCGTTCAGCAGCGCCGCCAGGCCGGATCGCAACAGGCCCAGGTGGTGCACCAGTAGTACCTCAATCACGTTCGGCTCCTTCAGTGCCCTGTACGGGTGACGGTTGTCGAACACCCGTCAACAGATACCTATAAAGGCCATCGGATAACGCGTACTTTCAGCCAGAACCCACCGGCATTCGAAGCAGCGGGAGCGATCAGGGGGCGCGCGGGGAGTGAATTGTTTATCGGTGCGCGCCGCCCGGGGTTTCCGCGGGGATGAGCTCGCACACGGTTTTGATGTCTCCGTACACCTGTTCGCCGGAGCAGCGCCCGGAGAGCCAGCCGATCAGGGCCGAGTGCCAGGTGTGCTCGACGACCCGGACCACCGAGAGCAGTTCGGGCGGCGGCGGACCCTGCCGCCCCACGGCGTCCAGGACGATCGCGGTGGTGAGCCGCGAGACCGCCTCCACCTCCGCACCGGCCGAGCGGTCCGCGAAGGTGAACGCGCGCACCATGGCCTCCGTCAGACGCGGCTCCTCCCGGAGCGCCCGGAAGGCGCGCGTCAGCGCCTCGACCACCCTGGCCCCCGGCTCCCGGCCGCCGGGCGGTCGCTCGTGCAGCGTCTCGCGCAACCCCTCCAACCGGTCGCGCAGGACGGCGACCAGCAGGTGGATCTTGGAGGGGAAGTAGCGGTAGAGCGTGCCGAGGGCGACGTCCGCGGAGTCGGCGACCTCGCGCATCTGCACCGCGCCGAAGCCGCCGCGCCGGGCCAGCTCGACGGTGGCGTCCAGGATGCGGCGGCGACGTGCCTCCTGACGCTCGGTGAGCGGCGGTGCGGAGGAAGGGGAGTCGGGTCGTGCCGTCATGTTCCCTGCCCGTCTGTCCCGGGGCCCGTCCGTCCCGCCGCGCTTCCCCCATCGGCCCGCGGCGGCCCAAGGCCGCGTTCCCGCACGCCCCGCGGGAGCGCGCACGACCTCGTGGGCGGAGCCGTGGTGCGAATCACCCGGACCCGGTCGGTCCGGATCGTGTACCGGCCGGTAATCTTGCGGGTCGGAGCCGTTCGGCGGCTCCGGAAGCCGGGCGTGACCGGGGGTGCCGCGGGGCACGGTCGGGCCGTCCTTGAAACTTGTTCCAGATTAACGCGAGCGGTTACGCTCCCGCGGACGTTTGCCGCGAGGATCTGTCGGAAGGGGGCCGTGAGTGACGGCAGAGGCCACCCGGGAAGCCGCTGGCCCCCTGGCGGGCGAGACCGCCGACGGTGATCGACCGCTGCGGATCGCGCTGCTCAGCTACAAGGGGAACCCGTTCTGCGGTGGCCAGGGCGTCTACGTGCGCCACCTGTCGCGCGAACTGGCCCGGCTGGGGCACCGCGTCGAGGTGATCGGCGCCCAGCCCTACCCCGTTCTCGACCCCGTCCTCGACGGCGAGGCCGACCGGGCGGGGGAGGTCACCCTCACCAAGCTCCCCAGCCTCGACCTCTACCGGCAGCCCGACCCCTTCCGCACCCCGAGGCGGGAGGAGTACCGCGACTGGATCGACGCGCTGGAGGTCGCCACCATGTGGACCGGCGGCTTCCCCGAGCCGCTGACCTTCTCGCTGCGCGCCCGCCGCCATCTGGCCGCCCGGCGCGGTGACTTCGACGTCGTCCACGACAACCAGACCCTCGGCTACGGCCTGCTCGGCCTGGAACGCCTCGGCTTCCCCCTGGTCACCACCGTCCACCACCCCGTCACCGTGGACCGGCAGGTGGAGCTGGACGCCGCCCCGGACTGGAAGCGGCGGGCGTCCGTGCGCCGCTGGTACGCCTTCACCCGCATGCAGAAGCGGGTCGCCCGGCGGCTGCCGAGCGTGCTGACCGTCTCCGGCTCCTCCCGCCGGGAGATCACCGAGCACCTCGGCGTGCGTCCCGAGCGCGTCCACGTCGTGCCCATCGGGGCCGACACCGGGCTGTTCTCGCCCGATCCGTCCGTGCCCGAGGTCCCCGGCCGCATCGTCACCACCTCCAGCGCCGACGTCCCGCTCAAGGGGTTGGTCCACCTGGTGGAGGCCCTGGCCAAGGTCCGCACCGAGCACCCGGACGCGCACCTGGTGGTCGTCGGCAAACGCCCCGAGAGCGGTCCCGTCGCCGCCGCCGTCGAGCGGTACGGCCTCGACCGCGCCATCGAGTTCGTCAAGGGCATCAGCGACCGGGAGTTGGTGGACCTGGTACGCGGCGCGCAAATCGCCTGCGTGCCCTCCCTCTACGAGGGCTTCTCGCTGCCCGCCGCCGAGGCCATGGCCACCGGCACCCCGCTGGTCGCCACCACCGGCGGCGCGATCCCCGAGGTCGCCGGCCCCGACGGCGAGACCTGCCTGGCGGTGCCCCCGGGCGACGCGGGCGCGCTCGCCGCGGCGCTGGGCAGACTGCTCGGCGACGCCGACCTGCGGGCGAGGCTGGGCGCGGCCGGACGGGAGAGGGTGCTGAGCCGCTTCACCTGGGAGCAGGCCGCCCGTGGCACGGTGGAGCACTACCGCGCGGCGCTCCTGAACACGGCGACCCGGCGCACCCCCGACTCCGCCCTCAGCTAGACCCCCGCACGTCACCGAGGAAGGCAGACCGCCAGTGCTGACCGTGGACTTCTCCCGCTTCCCGCTCGCCCCCGGCGACCGGGTCCTGGACCTGGGATGCGGCGCCGGGCGCCACGCCTTCGAGTGCTACCGGCGCGGCGCGCGCGTCGTCGCGCTCGACCGCAACGGCGAGGAGATCCGCGAGGTCGCCAAGTGGTTCGCGGCGATGAAGGAGGCGGGGGAGGCCCCGGCGGGCGCCGAGGCCACCGCCATGGAGGGCGACGCCCTCGCGCTGCCCTTTCCGGACGACAGCTTCGACGCCGTGATCATCTCCGAGGTGATGGAGCACATCCCCGACGACAAGGGCGTCCTCGCCGAGATGGTCCGGGTGCTCCGCCCCGGCGGCCGGATCGCGGTGACCGTGCCGCGCTACGGCCCGGAGAAGGTCTGCTGGACGCTCTCCGACGCCTACCACGAGGTCGAGGGCGGCCACATCCGCATCTACCGCGCCGACGAACTGCTGGGGAAGATGCGCGAGGCGGGACTGCGGCCATACGGGACGCACCACGCGCACGCGCTGCACTCCCCGTACTGGTGGCTCAAGTGCGCCTTCGGCGTGAACCGGGACGGTGACGACGCCGCGCTGCCGGTACGGGCCTACCACAAGCTGCTGGTCTGGGACATCATGAAGAAGCCCCTGGCCACCCGCCTCGCCGAGAACCTCCTCAACCCCGTGATGGGCAAGAGCTTCGTGGCCTACGCCACCAAGCCGCACCTCCCCGCCACCGCCGCGGCGGCGTCCGACGCGGAGCGGGCGTGACGAGCCCGGGCCGTACCGAACGGCTCGTCCTGCCCGGTGTCCTCACCGCCGAACAGGCCGCGCGGACCGTGGCGGGCATCGCCGCGATCCAGCGCCCCGACGGCGCGATCCCCTGGTTCCGCGGCCACCACCTCGACCCCTGGGACCACGTCGAGGCGGCCATGGCGCTGGACGTGGCCGGCGAGCACGAGCGGGCCGAGGCCGCCTACCTCTGGCTGGCCGAGCACCAGAACGCGGACGGCTCCTGGTACGCCGCGTACGCCGACGGGGACGCCGAACACCCCACCGACGCGGGCAAGGAGAGCAACTTCTGCGCCTACGTCGCCGTCGGGGTGTGGCACCACTACCTCGCCACGGGTGACGACGCCTTCGTGGAGCGGATGTGGCCGGTGGTCGTGGCGGCGGTGGAGTTCGTCCTGGCCCTCCAGCAGCCCGGCGGACAGATCGGCTGGAAGCGGGAGGCCGACGGCACCCCCGTCGCCGACGCCCTGCTCACCGGCTGCTCCTCCATCCATCAGGCGCTGCGCTGCGCGCTCGCCCTCGCCGAGCACCGCGAGGACCCGCAGCCGGACTGGGAGTTGGCCCTGGGGCAGCTCGGCCACGCGATCCGGAACCACCCCGAGCGCTTCCTGGACAAGAGCCGCTACTCGATGGACTGGTACTACCCCGTCCTGGGGGGCGCGGTGACCGGTCCGGCGGCCAAGGAGCGGATCGAGAGGGACTGGGACCGCTTCGTCGTCCCCGGCCTGGGCGTGCGCTGTGTGCTGCCCAACCCGTGGGTGACCGGCGGCGAGAGCGCCGAACTCGCGCTCGCGCTGTGGGTGATGGGGGAGTCGGACCGGGCGCTGGACATCCTGCGCTGGATACAGCACCTGCGGGCCGAGAACGGCCTGTACTGGACCGGCTACGTCTTCGAGGACGACGCCGTCTGGCCGGAGGAGTTGACCGCCTGGACCGCCGGTTCGCTGCTGCTGGCCGTGGCCGCGCTGGGCGGCGACGAGGCGACGGTGACGGTCTTCGGCGGAGAGGGACTGCCGGTGGGGCTGGAGCCGGACTGCTGCTGAGGCCGTCCGGCCCGCCCCGTACCGTCCCCACGGTCGGCCGGGCCGTCGGTACCGACGGCCCGGGCCGCGAGCGGATGACCCGGGAACAGGCGGGTCACCGCCGCGATCTCCGCGGCGTCGCCCGACAGCGGTGACCATAACGTCCGGATTGCCGTGTGAAACACCGACAAACCCCAACTCTTCGCTCCGGGTGAGGGGTTGGGGTCGCTGCCATGGAATCGCCGCGCGGTGTCCCGGTGGTGCGTCCGGGGCGCCGGGAGACGGCGGTGGAGAAGACGCCGGGAGACGGCGACGGGAGACGGCGACGGGAGACGGCGACGGCCCTCCGTCCGGGGCCGGACGGAGGGCCGTGGGGTTCTTCGCCGTCGGACGGCCGCGCGGCGGACGTCAGCCGCGCTGGATGCCCGAGGTGTCCTGCAGGATGCCGCGCCGGCCGTCCTGCGTCTGCGCCACCAGGGCCTGGCCGCGCTGCTCGACCGCCAGGTACCAGGTGCCCGGCGCCAGTTCGGCGATCGGGTTGGGGGAGCCGTCCTCCGGGAACAGCGGACGCGCGACCGGCACGGCGAACCAGAACGGCTGGAAGTTCGGGTCGGCCGGGGCGCCGGGGCCCGCCGCCGGGGTGGGCTGACCGCCGTACGGCTGCGGCTGGGACGGCTGCGGGCCGCCCGGCTGGGGGTGACCCGGCTGGGGGCCGCCCGGGTAGCCGTAGCCACCGGTCTGGGGCTGGCCCGGCTGGGGGCCGCCCGGGTAGCCGTAACCGCCCGGCTGGGGGTGACCCGGCTGCGGGCCCGGACCGTAGGGGTTCGGGGCCTTCGGGGACGGGGCCGGCAGCAGCGGGCCCTTGAGCGCGGGCACGCTGTTGCCCAGGACCGCGAAGATCGCCATGACCAGACCGCCGATGAGGGTCAGCCAGGCGCCGACGCCCAGCTCCACGCCCTCGTTGGAGTCCCCGAACTCCGAGTTCAGATCGGGGAAGAGGTTGGAGAACGACGACCACAGGGCCGACCAGCCGACGAAGACCGCCAGTGCGGTGCCCCACTGGTCGAGACCGAGCCCGAGGATCTTGCGCTCTCCGGGAAGCATGTGCCCGAGGGCGAGCAGCGCCGCGGCGGCCAGACCGGCGATCGTCACGGTCGGCAGCAGCGGGAAGAGGGCGGGATCCCAGGTGTTGAACGAGCAGGTCCCGGTGCAATCCTTGTCCTCTGCCTGGAAGAAGGCGAGGAAGGAGGCGATGAACAGCAGCACCGCTGCTCCGATTACCGCGCCATCGCTTCGGGTGAGCGAGCGGATGTTCACGTAATATCCTTAATCGGTTTCGTCATGGTCTGGTCAGACGGGGGCGGGCCCTATCGTACGGAAGGACGCCCGGCGCGGTCCGGCGGGTCCGTCTTGTGCGTCTCACCGTGGTAACGGCCGTCCGCGTCCCGGAGGAAGGCCGTGACGCCGTCGGCGATGCCGCGGGCCGCGCGCCCCCGCCACTCGGAATCGGTGAACCGCCGGGCCTCGTGGGGATCGCGCATGTTGCCGCACTCCAGGAAGACCTTGGGCACCCGGGACAGGTTGAGCCCGCCCAGATCGCCACGGGTCACCAGACCGCTGTCGGCCGTGGCGGGGCCCAGGTAGTCCGCCGGTGCGAAACCGGTCGCCTCGGCGAAGGCGTCGGCCAGGTGCTCGCCCAGCCGGCGTGAGGGACCGACGATCCGCGTGGTGTCGGCGGCCCCCTCCCGCACCCGGGCCGGGAGGATCACGTGGAAGCCCCGGTTGCCGGCGGTCGAGCCGTCGGCGTGCACGGAGACCACGGCGTCGGCCCCCGCCTCGTTCCCGGCCCGGGCGCGCTCGTCGATGCACGGCCCGTACGGGCGGTCGCCGTCGTGGGTGAACTCCACGGTGGCGCCCCGCTCCTCCAGGATGGCGCGGGCGCGACGCGCGACGTCCAGGGTGAACAGCGCCTCCGCGTAACCGGAGTCCGTGGCCGTGCCGGTGGTGTCGCACTCCTTGCGGCCCGTGCCGATGTCGACCCGGCGCGCGATCTCGCGGGTGTGCTCGCGGTTGTCCGGGTTGTGTCCCGGGTCGAGGACCACCACCGTGCCCCGCAGCAGCAGGCCGTCCCCCGGCCGTCCATCGGAACCCTCCGGCTCCTCTGGGCCCTTCGACGCGCCGCGCGCCGGTGAGGAGAGGGAGGGGGAGGCCGAGGGGGAGCGTCCGGTTGTCGGGTCCGCGCCCGTCCCTCCCGCCGACCGCCAGGCCAACCAGCCCGCGAGGCAGACGGGGAGCAGGACCGCGAGGACGATGAACAGCCGTCTGCCGAGGGACATGCTCGCAGATCGTAGTGGCGCGGGTCAGATCCCCGGGCCCGTACGCCGCAGAACGCGCAGCGACCGGAGGGCGGACACCTCGACGAAGGCGCCGGACGCAAGGGCCCGGCGGTAGATCCGGTACGGCGCCTGACCGCCGTCGGCCGGGTCCGGGAACACGTCGTGGACGACCAGCAGCCCGCCCTCGGCCAGGTGCGGCGCCCACCCCTCGTAGTCGGCGGTCGCGTGCTCGTCGGTGTGGCCGCCGTCGACGAAGACCAGCCCGAGCTTCCCGCCCCACACGGCCGCGACCCGCGGCGAGCGCCCGACGAGCGCGATCACACGGTCCTCCAGCCCGGCGGCGTGGAGGGTGCGGCGGAAGGTCGGGAGGGTGTCCATCAGGCCGACCTCCGGGTCGACCAACTCCGGGTCGTGGTACTCCCAGCCGGGCTGCTGCTCCTCGCTGCCCCGGTGGTGGTCGACGGTCAGAACGGTCGCGTCCCCGCCGGCCCGCCGGGCGGCGTCGGCCAGCAGGATCGTGGAGCGCCCGCAGTAGGTGCCGATCTCCAGCAGCGGCAGCCCCAGCCGCGCCGCCTCGAACGCCGCCGCGTACAGGGCCATCCCCTCGTCGAGAGGCATGAAGCCCTTCGCCGTCAGAAACGTGGCGACCACATCCGCTGCGGGCTTGACGGACTCCTCCACCGACTCCACCGACTCCATCGACGACCTCCCCGACCTGACCCGACCGGCCCACCCGGTCCGACCGGCCCGGTGCCGCGGCCCATGCTGCCGCACGGCGCCGACGGGCCGGTGGCGGGGGTCGGTCTCCCTCTCGGGCGAGGGAGCGAGGCGCGGGGGAGCACCGGGCGGGGGCGGGGTGCGGGGGACGTTCTCGGCAGGCGCCGGAGGCGATACGTGTGCTATGCAAGAAAGCCGCCGGCCGGAACGCCCCCCGTTTCCGGTGCGGTCGGGGGCGGGCCGCGGCCCCTGCCACACCCTCTGCCGTCCGCGGTCGCCGAGGAGCGAGCTTCCCATGCCCATCGACGCCGCCAAGGCCCTCGCAGCCGAACCCGTCACCACCGAACTCGCCTGGGGCCACAAGGACGTGCAGCTCTACCACCTCGGGATCGGCGCGGGCGTCCCCGCCGACGACCTGCGGGAACTGCGCTACACCCTGGAGAGCCGACTGCACGTCCTGCCCAGCTTCGCCACCGTCGCCGGCGGCCGGCTGACCCTGCTGGACGGCCTCTCCATGCCGGGCGTCGACGTCGACCTGGCCTCCGTCCTGCACGGCGGCCAGTCCCTCGTGCTCCACCGGCCGGTCCCGGTGAACGGCAGGGCCCGGCAGACCTCCCGGATCACCGCCGTCCACGACAAGGGCGAGGCCGCCGTCATCACGCTGCGCTCCGAGGTCGCCGACGGCGACGGGCCGCTGTGGAGCTGCGACGCGGTGATCTTCGTGCGGGGCGAGGGCGGCTTCGGCGGCGAGCGGGGCCCGTCCGTCCGCGCGGACGTGCCCGAAGGCGAGCCGGACCTGGTCCTCACCCGGCCGATCCGCGAGGACCAGGCGCTGCTGTACCGGCTGTCGGGGGACTGGAACCCGCTGCACGCCGACCCCGACTTCGCCCGCCTGGCGGGCTTCGACCGGCCGATCCTCCACGGCCTGTGCACCTACGGCATGGTCCTCAAGGCCGTGGTGGACACCGTGTTGGACGGCGAGGCCGACCGGGTGCGCGCCTACGGCACGCGCTTCGCCGGGGTCGCCTTCCCCGGCGAGACCCTGCGCATCCGCGTCCGGCGGCAGGACGACACCCGGCTGAGGGCGTCCGTCACCGCGGTCGAACGCGACGACGCCCCCGTCCTGGCCGACACCGTCGTCCGCCACACGTAGCGCGTCCGGCCGGTCTCGGCCGTTCGGCGGTGCTACCGGCCGCTTCCCTCCTGCCCGCCGGGGCGGCGGTGACGGCCCTGGGCGGGTACCGTCGCCTCCTCGCCGACGGCGGCCGGCCCTCGGTGCCTGCCCCGGCTCTCGGTGGTCTCGCCGCCCGCCGCGGCGCCCGTCCCGCCGCCGTTCGCGGGCCGGGACTGGGGCTGGACGTGGGTCTGGGCTTGGGGCTGGACGTGGGTCTGGGTCTGGGGTTGGGTCTGGGACATCGCCAACTACTCCGTGAATCCGGTCGGTTCCCTCCGTACCCGACCGGATCGTAGTAGTTCTACGATCTTCGGTCCGCGGCGGTCCGCGACAGCGGCGCCTGCTGCAGGGGCGTCGGTGCGCGCGCGACCGACCGGAGGGTGAAGACGGTGAACGAGCCGGTCTCCCCCTCCTCCACCGCGGCCCGCGCCGCCGGCGCGGGCCCGACCTCCTCGACCGTCGGCCTCGGACGCGGACCCGGCAGCGTCTCGGGTTCCGGACGCGACACCGTGATCCGGGCCAGCCCGCACGGCGTGTGGCCGGTGGAGTACGGCAGCCGCAACTCCCCGTCGACCGTCCACAACCCCGAACCCCGCAGCCACCCCTGCGGAGCCGCCAGGTGCTGCAACCGCCGCTGCGAGGGCCGCCACACGGCCACCCACGTTCCGTTCGGCCCGTCCACGCGCAGCGCCACCGCGCAGCCCTCCGGCACCAGGGCCTGACCGGGCTGGATGGCGAACGGGGCCAGCGCCACCCCCTGCGGGCGCAGCGCCTCGGGGAAGCGCACGGGCCGGTGACTGCCGAGCACCCCCCAGCCCAGCCGCGGTTCGCCCGGGGCGTCGGACCGCACCAGCAGCAGCCCGCTGTCGGGGTCGGCGAGCAGCAGCCGGTCGTCGCTGTCGTCGGTGATCTGCAGCAGGGGGGAGACCTCGCCGCGCTCCAGGTCGACCACGACGGCCTTCGTCCGGCCGGAGGCGTCGGTGCGGTCCAGCGCCAGCAGCCGCCCCCCGCGATCCAGCCAGGTGCCGCCCGAACACCGGCCGGGCACCTCGGCCACCGGCTCCGGGCCGTAGGGGCCGCCGTGCACCAGCCACACCGCCGTGCTGTTCGCGCCGGCCCGGCCGGGGGAGAGCGCGTACGCCGACAGGCCGCCCGGAGCGGGCGGCAGCAGCGTCAGCCGCTCCGACTCCACCGAGCCGAGGTGGAGCTCGCCGGTGCACGGGCCGGTGGGGTAGAGCAGCGCGAGGTGGTGCCGGTCGGCGGCCCTGCGGCAGATCAGCACCCGCCCGTCGGGCAGCGGCAGCACCTGGGTGCCGGGCCCCTCCGGCCGGGGCCCCGGCAGCGGCACCGCGTACGGCTCGGGGCCGTCCAGCGTCCACCGCTCGGGAGTCCACCCCCCGCCCCCCTCGGCCACCGCGAGCCTGGCCGCGTAGGAGCCGTCCGCGGCGATCGTGAAGCCGGTGTACGCCGCTCTCCCGCCGTCACCCGGAACGGTGTCGACAGCACAGACTGTCATCGACCAATCACCTCCGGTAGTGAAGCTAGTTTTCGTGTTCCCGGCCGGGCGGCACGAGTCGGGAGCCTTCACACGTTCGGGGGACGGCGGACGGAATCGCCGGGGACGCCGGTGCGCGATGTGCTCCACCCGGCGGTGAGACGGCGCGCCCCGCCGGGCCCCGGAGCGGCCGGACCTCCGGCCCGACGCGCCGGGGCGGACGGAAGGTAACCTCTCACCCGTGCCTGCACTCTCCGATGTCATCGCCGCACTCGACGACCTGTGGCCCCCCGAGCGGGCCGAACAATGGGACGCCGTCGGAACGGTCTGCGGAGACCCCGACGCCGAGGTGAACCGGGTGCTGATCGCCGTCGACCCCGTTCAGGAGATCGCCGACGAGGCGGTGGAACTCGGCGCCGACCTGCTCCTCACCCACCACCCCCTCTACCTGCGCGGCACCGACACGGTCTGGGCCGGCACCTTCAAGGGGCGCGTCGTCCACACCCTGATCCGGAACGACGTCGCCCTGCACGTCGCCCACACCAACGCCGACCGCGCCGACCCCGGCGTCTCCGACGCCCTCGCCGGAGCCATCGGCCTGCGGATCGTGGCGCCGCTGGTGCCCGACCCCACCGACGCGGACGGACGCCGCGGGCTCGGCCGGATCTGCGAACTGGACGCGCCCGAGCCGCTGGCCCGCTTCGCGCGGCGGGTGGCCGACGCCCTGCCCGCCACCGCGCAGGGCATCAGGGCCGCCGGCGACCCCGACCGCCCGATCCGCACGGTCGCGGTCTGCGGCGGCTCCGGCGACAGCCTCTTCGACGAGGTGCGGGCCGCCGGCGTCGACGCCTACGTCACCGCCGACCTGCGGCACCACCCGGCCTCCGAGGCCGTCCAGCACGCCGCCCTCACCGGGGGACCGGCGCTGGTGGACGCCGCGCACTGGGCCACCGAGTGGCCCTGGTGCGAGCAGGCCGCCGCCCAGCTCGACGAGGTGTCGCGGCGGCACGGCTGGAACCTGCGCGTCCACGTCTCCCGGACCGCCACCGACCCCTGGACCACCCACGCGGCGTCCGCCCCCGCCGACGGCGCCGCACCCACCACCCACACAGGAGCCCCCAACTGAACGCCGAGCCAGCCGACCAGATCCGTCTCCTCGACGTCCAGGCCCTCGACCTGCGGCTCACCCAGCTCGCGCACCGGCGCAAGAACCTGCCCGAGCACGCCGAACTCGAGAGCCTGAACGCCGACTTCGCCCAGGTGCGCGACCTGCTGATCGCCGCCCAGACGGAGGAGAGCGACACCGCCCGCGAGCAGACCAAGGCGGAACAGGACGTGGACCAGGTCCGCAAGCGCGCCGCCCGCGACCAGGAGCGGCTCGACTCCGGAGCGATCACCTCCCCCAAGGACCTGGAGAACCTCCAGCGGGAGATCGCCTCCCTCGCCAGGCGCCAGAGCGATCTGGAGGACGTCGTCCTGGAGATCATGGAGCGCCGCGAGGCCGCCCAGGAGCGGGTCGCGGAGCTGACGCGGCGGGTCGAGTCCGTCCAGTCCAGGATCGACGACGCGACGGCGCGGCGCGACGCCGCGCTGGAGGAGATCGACGCCGAGACCGCCACGGTCACCAAGGAGCGCGAGGTCGTGGCCGGCGCGGTCCCGGCCGACCTGATCAAGCTCTACGACAAGCTCCGCGAGCAGCACGGCGGCGTCGGCGCGGCCCGCCTCTACCAGCGGCGCTGCGAGGGCTGCCGCCTGGAGTTGAACATCACCGAGATCAACGAGATCCGTCAGGCCCCGGCGAACTCGGTGACGCGCTGCGAGAACTGCCGCCGCATCCTGGTCCGCACCCCCGAGTCCGGCCTGTGATGACGGGTTCTCCCGCGTCCCCTCCCACGTCCCGACGCTCCTTCGTCGTCGAGGCCGACGGCGGCTCCCGCGGCAACCCCGGCCCGGCCGGGTACGGCGCGGTGGTCCGCGACGCCCGGACGGGACAGGCCCTGGCGGAGACGGCCGAGTACATCGGCACCGCCACCAACAACGTCGCCGAGTACCGCGGCCTGATCGCGGGCCTGCGCGCGGCCCACGCGCTCGACCCGGAGGCGACGGTGCGGGTCCGGATGGACTCCAAGCTGGTCGTTGAGCAGATGTCGGGCCGCTGGAAGATCAAGCACCCCGACCTGCGTCCCCTGGCGGTGGAGGCCGCCTCGATCCTCCCGCCCGACGCCGTCTCCTACGAGTGGATCCCACGCGAGCGGAACGGCCACGCGGACCGGCTGGCCAACGAGGCCATGGACGCCGGCCGCCGCGGCGAGACCTGGCAGCCGTCCGCCTCGACGGCGGAACTCGCCGCGCGGGACGCCGACGCCCTCGCCGAGGCCGCCCCGGCGACCCCCGAGAGCTCCGCCGAGGCACGGGCCGCGGCCCGCGACGCCGTGCGGCGGGCCGCGCGGGGCGACGCCTCCCGCCCCGGCGGGACGGCGCCGGACCCGACACGGGACACCGGAGCCGACCCCACGGCCCTCCCCGAGGAGACCGAGCCGAAGACCCCCTCCATGGGCTGGGGCCCCTCCCTCGACGCCCCCACCACCCTGGTGCTGCTGCGGCACGGCGAGACCCCCCTCACCCCCCTCAAGAAGTTCTCCGGCAGCGGCGGCACCGACCCCGCCCTGTCGGAGGTCGGACTGCGGCAGGCCGAGGCCGTCGCCGCCGCGCTCGCGGCGCGCGGCACCGTCCAGGACGTGGTCAGCTCGCCGCTCACCCGCTGCCGGCAGACGGCCGGGATCGTCGCCGAACGGCTCGGGTTGAAGGTCGAGATCGACGAGGACCTGCGCGAGACCGACTTCGGCGCCTGGGAGGGACTGAGCTTCGCCGAGGCGCGCGAACGCCACCCGGACGACCTGAACGCCTGGCTCGCCGACCCCGAGGCGCCCCCCACCGGCGGCGAGTCCTTCGCCGCCGTCACCCGCCGCGTGGAGCGCGCCCTGGACCGGATCCTCGCCCGCTACCCGGGCCGGACGGTGCTGGTGGTCTCCCACGTCACGCCCGTCAAGGTGCTGGTGCGGCTGGCACTGGGCGCGCCGCCCGAGTCGCTGTTCCGGATGGAGCTGTCGGCCGCCTCCCTGTCGGCGGTGGCCCACTACCCGGACGGCAACGCCTCGGTGCGACTCTTCAACGACACGAGCCACCTGCGCTGAGACGCGCCGGGACGGACGCCGGGACGGACGCCGGGACGGACGCCGGGACGGACGGGGGCCGGCGCGTCCGCCGGCCCCCGTCCGCCGGCCCCGCTCACAGCTCGGTGACCACCACGTCCAGCCGCCAGGGCGTCCCGCCCCGCGCGGGCGGCTCGCCCTCCACCGTGTACCCCAGCCCGCGCAGCGCCTCGGCCAGCTCCGCCGGGCCGGCCGGCTCCTCGCCCGCCCGGAGCAGGGCACGGACGATCCGCCCCTTGGTGGCCTTGTTGAAGTGGCTCACCACCGACCGCTTCTCCACTCCGTCGACGATCTTCGACTGGAGCACCCGCACGGTCGCGGTGCGCTCGGCGAGCCGGCCCGTGGGCTTCCACATCGCCCCGTACGCCGACGACCGCAGGTCCAGCACCAGCCCGTCGCCCGCCGCCTCGGGCAGCACCGCCGCCAGCGGCTCCCGCCAGTACCGGCCCAGACTCCCCAGCCCCGGCAGCCTCACCCCGCCCGAGCAGCGGTAGGGCGGGACCGGGTCGGTGATCCGCACCGCGCCCCACAGCCCCGAGAACACCAGCAGCCGGCGCTCGGCCCGCTCCCGCGCCGCCGCGTCCAGCCCGGCCAGGTCCAGCGCGTCGTAGAGCACGCCGGTGTAGACCTCCCCGGCGGGCAGCGTCGGAGCCGTCCGCAGCGCGGCGTTCCGGGCCACCTCACCGCGCAAACCCTCGCTCAGCCCGAGCACCTCCCGCGCCTTCTCCTCGTCGGCCGAGCAGAGCTCCACCAACTCGTCCAGCACCGCCTCGCGGGCGGACGTCAACCCCGGCAGCGACAGCGCGCCCAGGTCGAGCGCGGGACCAAAGGCGCCGGTGGCCTTCCCCTCGGACGGTGGCAGCAGCACGAGCACGGTGGGACTCCTCACAGGGCGGTACACGCGCCGCACACACCGGCGCGGTCAGCAGCGTACGTCCGCCGCATGGACGCACCGATTCCGGATGCCGGTGTCGGCCCCCGGCGACACGGCAAGTCGAGCAGGATGAAACGCTTCCGAACCTCCGGGACACCCCAGGCCGAGAAGGCCCGCCACCCCCTGTGGACGTGGCCCGCCACAGGAGGGGTCTGCGCCCTCGTCGCGGCACTGGCGCTGGCCCGGATCAGGCCCGAGCGCGGCACGCCGCTCTCCGTCCTGTGGCCCGGCGACACCGACTCCGCCTCCACGGCGCTACAGGTGCTGGCGACCGGGGCCGTCACGGTGACCACCGTGGCGTTCAGCATCACCGTGGTGACGCTGCAACTCGCCTCGCAGCAGTTCTCCCCGCGCCTGCTGCGGCGGTACGCGCGCGACCGGACCATCAAGGCCGTCCTGACCGTGCTGATCGCGACGGCCGTGTTCACCCTGACGACCCTCGCCTTCCTGGACGCGAAGCGGCCGGTGCCCGCCGTCGCGCTGTTCTGCGCGGCCTCGCTCGGCATCGCCTCCCTGGCCGCCGTGCTGGGATTCCTGACCCACATCGTCCGCGAGGTGCGGGTGGACTCCATGATGCTGTCGGTCCACGACGAGACCGACGAGGCGATCGGGATGTTCTACCCCGCCCGCACCGATCCGCCCCGGCGCTCCCCGGACGACCCGGGCCTGGACCGGACGCCCGGCACGACGGCGCACGGGCGGAACAGCGGCTTCGTGCGGCTGGTCCGTGTCGACGAACTCGTGGAACGGGCCCGCCGGGACGGCGCCGTGGTGCGGCTCCTCGTCCGCCCCGGCGATCTGGTCGTCTCCGGCAATCCCGTCGCCACCGTGTGGGCACGCGACCCCTCCACCGGGGCCCTGAGCCCGTACCCCGACGAGGCCGGCGCCGCCGACCTGGTCGGCGACGCCCTGGTGCTCGGCTACGAGCGGACCCTGGACCAGGACGTGGCCTCGGCTTCCGCCAGTTGGAGGACATCGCGGTCAAGGCGGTGGCACCGGGGAACAACGACCCGCAGACCGCCTGCACCGCCGTGGGACACATGGCCGACCTGCTGGTGAGGCTCGCCGGAAGCCGCCTGGGGCCGACCGTGCACGAGGACCCGGACGGTGTGGGGCGGGCGGTCGTACCGGACCGCGACCTGCGGTACTACCTCGACCTGGCCTGCGGGCAGCTACGGCGCTACGCGGCCGCCGAGCCCACCGTCCTGGTGGCCCTGCTGCGCATGCTGCGCGACCTGGCGGTGGCCGTGCGCGACGAGGAGGACGCGGCCGAGGTGCGGCGCGCGGCGGACACGGTCCGGGACACCCTGGCGCCCTCCGTCCACACCGGGGACGCGGAACAGGTCCACGACCTGCACCGACGCGTCATGACGGCGTTGGCGGGCCGGACGGTCGAGGCCTACCTGGACCGCAGCGGCGAGACGCGGTCGGTGTAGCGGTCGGTGTGGCGGCCGGCGCCGCGCCGAACGGGCTCGAAGAGGTACACGAACCTCGCGGGGCGAGCCCCCGGCGCCTGCCCGACGGACGCACGGGCCCGGATCCCGTTCGGGGAGGTCCGGGCCCGTGCGTCCGTCGGGGGTCAGCCGGTGGGCAGGGCTCGTCGTCCGGCCGTCCCCCGCAGCGCGGCGACCGCCGCCCGCGGATCGTCGGCACAGAACCGCAGCACCCGCGCCCGCTCCCGGCCGCCGAGCGGACGGACGATCTCCACCGGCGCGTCCAGCTCCACCGTCACCGTCGTCCGGCCGCCCACCGCCAGGTCCATCACCCCGTCCACGACCCGCAGCAGCCGCCCGTCGGGGCAGTGCTGCTCGACCCGCGCCGAGGCGATCCGCCCCGCCGGCACCCGCACGTCCACCAGCGCGCCGTACCGCACCCGCAGCGAACCGTCCGCGCCCACCACGTGCGGACGCACCACGCAGGCCGCGTGGAGGCCCAGCACCAGCACCACGGCCCACACGTCCAGCACCAGCACCACCAGGTGCGCGGTCGGCCACCGGGTCAGCAGCAGACTCATCGCCACCGTCTCCACGACGGTCACGAACAGCAGCCCGTACATCATCGGCGCCTGCTCGCCCGCGTACCGCACGGCCGTGTCGCCCGCGCCCACCCCGTGCGGACGCCGGGCCGCCCACCGGACCAGGCTCGCCACCACCCGCAGCTCGTGGAGGACCAGTCGCCGCACCGGGGCGGGCACGGCCGCCCGCAGGGCCGCGCGCGCCGCCTCCCGACCGGTCGATCCCCCGCGCCGCGCCGCCCGCCAGGCACGCGCCGACACCGTCGCCTCCACGGCGAGCACGCACCCCACCAGCGCCTCGGCGGCCACGACCACCGGCGCCGGCACCCGCACCCCGGCCACCAGGCAGACGACCAGCCCCAGCTCCACCGGCACCACCGCGCACACCCCCCACCGCGCGACCCGGCGCGCGGCCCGCCCCCGGCTCACCGAGCCCGCTCCGCCAGCAGCCGCATCGCCTGCCGCAGGGCCTCCACCTGGGCGGGGGAGAAGTCGGCGAACAGCGCCTCGGCGAACCCGTCGAACCCGTTGCCGTCCCCCGCGCCGGAGGGGACGCCCCCGATCGTCCCCAGCACCGCCTCCGGTACGGCGTCCGCCACCGCGCGGGCCGTCCCCGCCACGCGCGGATCGTCCACCTCGGCGTCCGCCAACGCGTCCAGCAGGGCGTACACCTCGTACGCGCGGGCCATTGCCGCCGGATCGCCGCCCGTCTCGCCGAGCGCCGCGAACAACTCCCGGCGGACCTCGGGCGACGCGGTCGTCTCCAACAGGGCCAGCAACTCCCGTTCCCGGGCCGCCATCGCCGGCTCGGGACCGGGGAGATCCGCCGCGGCGCGGGCCATCTCCCCGAAGAGCGCGGCCAGTTCGGGGGAGACCGGCCCCTCGGCGGGCAACTCGCCCCGCTCGGCCAGCCGCAGCAGCTCACGGACGCGGGCCCGCCGCTCCCGCAGCGCCGCCTCCTGCCGGGCCAGGTCGCCGTCCAGCTCGGTCAGCACCTCGTGCAGCTCGCGCCCCGCGCCGAAGTCGTCGTCGGCCAGGACGTCCCGCACCTCGTCCAGGCTCAGCCCCAGCTCGGTCAACCGCCGCACGCGCGCCAGCAGCACCGCGTCGCGCAGCCCGTACTCGCGGTAGCCGTTCGCGCGCCGCACGGGCTCGGGCAGCAGACCCAGACGGTGGTAGTGCCGCACGGTACGGGTGGTGACACCCACCAGGGCGGCCAGTTCGCCGATCCTCATGGCCCCGAGTCAACACATTGACGTCGCGACAAGGTCAAGGGCGCGGGACGCGGCCGGTAGCATGGACGGCACGGCAGACGAGTCGTGCGGGCGGTCGCGGCGGGGCCCCTTCGGGGAAACCGTCGAGGAACGTCCGGGCTCCACAGGGCAGGGTGGTGGGTAACACCCACCCGGGGTGACCCGCGGGAAAGTGCCACAGAAAACAGACCGCCGGGGGCCTCACCGCCCCCGGTAAGGGTGAAACGGTGGTGTAAGAGACCACCAGCGCCCAGGGTGACCTGGGCGGCTCGGTAAACCCCACCCGGAGCAAGGTCAAAAGGGGCGGCCGTCCCGGAAGGGACGGCGGCCCTGCGCGGATGTTCGAGGGTGGCCCGCCCGAGTCCGCGGGTGGACCGCACGAGGCCGGTGGCGACATCGGTCCCAGATGGATGACCGCCTCCCGGCGGGCCGCGAGGCCCGCCGGAGACAGAACCCGGCGTACAGCGCGACTCGTCTGCCGCTACCCGCTCGCTCCCCGCCCCGACCTGCCGAGACGCCCTCCCCGTCCGCCTCCGGACGAGGGCCGGGGACTGCCCGGGGGATTCCGACCCCGCTCGGCGCCGCAGGTCAGGACCGGTCGTCCGGGCCGGTCGGCAGCACCGCTTCCGGTGACTCGGGCAGGGTCTGGCCACCGTCGACGGTGATGACCTGCCCCGTGATGAACGACGCCCCGTCGCCGGCGAGGAACTCCACCACATCGGCGATCTCCCGCGGCCGGGCGAGGCGGCCCAGGGGAACGGTCGCGGCCATCTGGGCGAGGTAGGCCGCACCCAACTCCTCAAGCCCCTCGGTCACCACGTTGCCGGGTGCCACCGCGTTCACGGTGATGCCGTACGGGGCGAGTTCCAGCGCGGCGGTACGCATGAAACCCAACTGTGCGGCCTTGCTGGCGCCGTAGTGGCTCCAGCCCGGAAAGCCCGTGAGGGGGCCGGTGATCGACGACGTCAGCACGATCCGGCCGCGCCGCGACTCCCGCAGCAGCGGCACACACGCCGCGACGGCGAGTATCTGGCTCTCCACGTTGGTGGCGAAGACCTCGCGTACGTCGGTGTGCGTCAGGTCCGCCAGCGGCTTGTTGGGGAAGACACCGGCGTTGAGGCAGAGCACGTCCAGACCGCCGAGCGACGTCCGGGCGGACTCGGCCAGCCGGGGTGCGAAGTCGGGCGCGGTGGCGTCGAGAGCGAGTCCCTCCACGGTCTGCCCGGCCCGGCACCCGGCTCTCCGGAAGGTCTCCACCACGTGGTCGGGAACGCTGCGCCCGGTCAGGAGGACGTCCGCTCCGGCGGCCACGAACGTGGACGTGATCGCGGCGCCGATGCCGCGCGTGCCGCCGACGACGACGACCTTCCTGGGTAAGGGACTGTTCATATGGCCCTGCCTCGTCTCTCGTGTGCGTCGGGTGTGGTGCCCGGCCGGTTCTCACGGCGTGCGGTGCGGTTCCGAGGTGAAGATGTCCCGCCGCGAGCGCCGTCATGCTCGGGCCTCGACACCCACAAGGCCGCCCGCCGTCCCGCTCACCCTTTCGGGTGAGCGCCGGGCTTCTCCACCCTTCCCTGCGCGAGAGCGCCGTTATCGTGCGCGCGGGGCGAAGGGCGCCGCTACGGTGGAGTCGAAGGGAGACCCGTGATGACCATGGCCATCGATCGGTCCGTACAGGCGAGTGACTCCGCGCAGATGAGCGTCGAGGAGTTCGAGCAACTCGAAGCCTCGGCCCCGGAGACGGTGACGCTGGAATTCGTTCGTGGAGAGTTGAGGGTCAAGCCGGTGCCGGATGGGGACCACGGAGAGATCGTCATGTGGCTGCTGGAGCGCTGTATGGCACAGCGCCCCGAACTTCGCCTGTATCCCGAGCAAGGACTCATCGTCGAGAAGTACGGCAACGGCCGGGCTCGACCCGACGGCGCGCTGGCTCCCAAGGGGTACTTCGCCGGGCGCGGTGAGTGGTCCGACCCCAGCGGTGTGCTGATGGCCGTCGAGGTCGCCTCCGCCCGGCCGGGGAAGGACCACGCTGGGAAGACCGACGGGTACGCGGAGGCCGGCATCCCGGTGCACCTGTTGGTCGACCGCGAGCGGCAGGAACTCGTCGTCCACTCCCACCCCGAGAAGGGCCGTTACCGCGACGTGCACACCACCACCGGTCTCGGCGAGGAGTTGCGGCTGCCCGACCCGGTGGGGATCGTGTTGGCGACCGAGGAGCTCAAGGAACTCATGGCCTGACGGCCCGTCGGGTTCACCGATTCCGTTCTCGACGCCCCCGGTCCGCGAGGTGGGTGTGGAGCAGCGTCGGGGCGGACGCGAATCCGTGGCGGCGGTAGGCCGGGACGGCCCGGTCGCTGGAGTGGACGGTCACTCGCTCCAGGCCCAGCTCGCGCGCGAGGTCCAGGACCGCGTCGACGAGCCGTCCGCCCAGCCCGGCGCCCCGCTCCTCGGGCACCACGTACACGCACTGCACGTCGCCCGAGCCGCGGTCGAGGTCGCCGGGGGTGGGTACGCGCGGGACGACCGCGAGCCACGCCATGCCGAGCACCGTGCCGTCGCGGACCGCGACCAGGCAGCGGTGGGACGAGGCGTTCTCCCGCGCCCACGCCGTGAAGCCCCGCGTGAACTCCTCGCGCGCGACGGCGGGTTCCTCCCCGTTCTCCCGCACCCACCGCCACCGCAATCCGGCGACGGCGTTCAGTTCGTCCGCCTCGACCGGGCGGACGGCGGTCGTCGTGGTGGCCATGCCCGCATGGTCCCGGACGGGGCGCGGATCCGGTAGACGGCCGAGGCGGGCGAGACGGTCCCGGTCGGACGGCCGGAGCGTCGGACGGCGAGCCGCCGGCCGAGTGGCACCGGAGTGCCGCACCGCTGCGCGGACGCCGCTCATCGCGGATGATGCCGGTACGCGACGGAAGGAGCACCGCCATGGGCACCGAGGCCCCTCAGGACCACGGGCCGCAGCCGCACGTGCTGGACATCGAGAAGGCCACCCTGGCCAACGACACCTACCGCACCGCGCTGTGGACCGGGAACCACCTGCAGTTGACGGTGATGAGCATCGAACCCGGCGGCGAGATCGGCCTGGAGACGCACCCCGACCGCGACCAGTTCCTACGGGTGGAGTCGGGGAGGGGGAGGGTCCGGATGGGGCCCGCCCGGGACCGGCTCGACTTCGACCGCGAAGTGGCCGACGACTGGGTGATCCTGGTGCCGGCCGGCTCCTGGCACAACGTGATCAACATCGGCGAGGAGCCGCTGAAGATCTACTCCCTCTACGGCCCGCCCGAGCACCCGCGCGGAACCGTGCACCGCACGAAGGCCGAGGCCGACGCGGCCGAGGAACAGGAGGGGTAGGGGAGGCCCGGACGTCCGGCGCGCGCCGGCTCAGACCGCGGAGTCCGGGGCGTTCAGGGAGACCCGCACCTTGATCCGCTTCCCGACGGGCTCCCGCCGGACGTCGAAGCCCTCGCACAGCGCGAGGACGATCTCCAGACCGTGCTGACCGACCCGCCCCGGCTCGGCCGCCCGCGCGATGGGCAGGACCGATTCGCGGTCCCAGACGGTGATCTCCACCGTGTCGCCGACCAGCTCCAGGTCGATCAGGCAGGGGCCGGGGGCGTACTTGCAGACGTTGGTCACCAGTTCGCTCACGACCAGTCGGACGGTGTCGACGGCCCGGGGCGCGACGGGGACGCCGTGCTCGGTGCGCAGCCGGCGCAGGAAGTCGGTGGCGAAGTGCCGTGCGGCCGGGATGGTCTCCGGCCCTCCGTCGTACGCGGCGCCGGCCCGTGCCCGGGGCACGGGGACCGTCCCGTGGTCGTCGAGGCCCAGCGTGATCCGCTCCACGAACCCACTCCTTGTCAAGCGTTCTGCGCCGCGTGCCGGCGATGGCCGTTCACCCGTTTACCCCACCCGTCACGCGGTATGCGGAGGTGTTCGGCGCGTGGGAACGGACCCGGCGACCGTCGGTGTCGGGGCTTTGGTACCTTGCCCGCGTTGTCGTGTACGACCGGGCCCGGCGGCAGGCGCCCGGCCGCGGGCCGGTACGGATGCGGAGATGTCACGTGCGGGCGAGGGCGGCGTCGTGGTGAGGGATGTCGGGGACAGGCAGGCGAGGCCGGCCGGTCTCGGAGTCGAGGGGAGCCGGCTCCGGCACCCCGCGAGGATCGCCGTCGCCGGCTTCGCGGTGGCCGCCGCGGTCGGCACGGTGTTGCTCTCCCTGCCGGTGGCCGCGGTGTCCGGCGAGCGCACGGACGTGGTCGACGCGGCGTTCACCGCGACCTCGGCGGTGTGTCTGACCGGCCTGATCACCGTGGAGACCGGGAGCCACTGGTCGACGTTCGGCGAGGTCGTCGTCCTGCTGCTCATACAGGCCGGCGGCCTGGGCATCATGACGCTGGCCGCGCTGTTCGCGGTGCTGGTCTCCGGCCGGCTGCGGCTGCGGGCGCAACTGGTCGCGCGGACGGAGACCAAGAACCCGGGCATGGGCGACCTGCGTCGGATGGTGCCCAACATCATCCGGTTCAGCCTGGTCTGCGAGGCGGTCGTGGCCGCCGTCCTGACGGTGGTGTTCCTCGTCCGGTACGACCGCCCGCCGGGCGACGCCCTCTACGACGGCGTCTTCCACGCGGTCTCGGCGTTCAACAACGCCGGGTTCTCGACCCACCCCGACAGCCTGATGTCCTATGTGGGCGACCCGTGGGTGTGCCTGCCGATCGCGGCGGCGGCCATCGTCGGCGGGCTGGGCTTCCCCGTGGTCTTCGAACTGGTCCGGTCGTGGCGCAGGCCCCGCGGCTGGTCCGTGCTGACCCGCGTCACGGTGGTGTTCACGGCGCTGCTGCTGGTGTCGGGCACCCTGGTGATCACCATGGCCGAGTACACCAACCCCGAGACGCTGGGGCGACTGGACGGGGAGGACAAGTGGCTGGCGGGGTTCTTCGCCTCCGTCACCGCCCGCAGTGTCGGTTTCAACACCATCGACACCTCGGCCATGGGGTCCGAGAGTCTGCTGGCCACCGACGTCCTGATGTTCATCGGCGGGGGCAGCGCGGGAACGGCGGGCGGGATCAAGGTGACCACGTTCGGCCTGCTGGCGTTCGTCATCTGGGCGGAGATGCGCGGGGACCCCGGCATCCGGGTGGGCAAGCGGCGGGTGCCGGAGGGCAACCAGCGGCAGGCGCTGGCCATCGTGCTGCTGAGCGTGGGGGCGGTGGCGGCGTCCACGTTCGCGGTGCTGGGCATGACGGCCTTCACCCTGGACCAGGTCCTGTTCGAGGTGATCTCCGCCTTCGCCACGGTGGGGCTCTCCACGGGGATCACCGGTGAGCTTCCCCCGGCGGCGAAGGTGCTCCTGACCGTGTTGATGTTCGCGGGCAGGCTCGGCCCGCTGACCCTGGCGACCGCCCTGGCCCTGCGCGAACGCGCCCGCCGCTACGACCTGCCCGAGGAGAGGATCATCGTTGGCTGACCGCAACAACGAACCCGTCGTCGTGATCGGCCTGGCCCGGTTCGGCAGCGCGCTGGCGCTGGAGCTGACCGAGCGCGGCACCGACGTGCTCGCCATCGACAGCAACCCCAGGACGGTCCAGAACCTGTCCGGGCGGCTCGCCCACGTCGTCACCGCCGACGCCACGGACATCGAGGCGCTGCGGCAGCTCGACGTGCCGAACTTCCCCAGCGCCGTGGTCGCCATCGGCACCAACATGGAGGCCAGCATCCTGACCACCTCGCTGCTGGCCGAGTTGGAGGTCCCGGACATCTGGGCCAAGGCGGTCAGCCGCGAGCACGGCCGCATCCTGTCCAGGATCGGGGCCCACCACGTGGTCTACCCCGAGTACGACATGGGGGAGCGGGTGGCCCATCTGGTCTCCGGCCACATGCAGGACTACGTCGAGCTGGACGAGAACCACGCCATCGCGAAGGTCAGGCCGCCCAGGGAGCTGGTCGGCGTCCCCCTCGGCGAGGCCCGGATGCCCGCCCGGTACGGCATCGACGTGATCGCGGTCAAGCCCGCGGAGGGCGGGTTCGAGCCCGCCGGACCCGACACCGTCCTGGCCTACGGGGACGCCATCCTCGTCCTCGGACGCATCAACAGGGTGGAGCGCTTCGCGGACGCCGTCTGACGGCCCCCTCCGGCGGAAGGGGGCGTGACGGAAAGCGTGACGGAAAGCAGCGGGGCCCGCGCCCGGGAACGGCGGCGGGCCCCGCGCCTCACACGCGCCGCAACGAGTCCGGGGACAGCTCCGCCGGGGAGCGGTGGCCCGACAGGCCCAGCGTCAGGTCGAGGTCGGCCAGCAGTCCGCGCAGCACGTGCCGCACACCGTCCTCGCCGCCGTGGGCCAGGCCGTAGGCGAACGGGCGGCCGATCAGGACGGCCTTCGCGCCCAGCGCCAGGGCCTTGAGGACGTCCGCGCCGGTGCGCACCCCCGAGTCGAAGAGCACCTCGATCTCGTCGCCCACCGCCTCGACGATCTCCGGCAGGGCGTCCAGGGAGGCGACGGCGCCGTCCACCTGACGGCCGCCGTGGTTGGAGACCACGATGCCGTCCATGCCCGCCGCCACCGCGCGCCGGGCGTCGTCCGGGTGCTGGATGCCCTTGAGGGCGATGGGCCCGTCCCAGTGTTCGCGCAGGAACGGCAGCCGGTCCCAGGAGCGGTCGGTGCCGGTGAACATCGGCACCCAGCGCAGCACCGCCGAGATCGGGTCCTCTTCGGGGGTCTTGGCCAGCCCGGCTCGGAACGCCGGGTCGGAGAAGGGGATGGCGGTGCCGATGCCCCGGATGAACGGCAGGTAGGACAGGTCCAGGTCGTGGGGGCGCCAGGCCAGCGTCCAGGTGTCCAGGGTGACCACGAGGGTGGTGAAACCCGCCGCCTTCGCCCGCCGCAGGATGCCGGCACAGACCTCGTCGTCGTTCGGCCAGTAGAGCTGGAACCAGCGCGGCCCGTCCCCGCTCGCCTCGGCCACTTCCTCCAGGGTGTGGGAGGAGGCGGTGGAGAGCACCATGGGAATGCCCAGCGCGGACGCCGCCCGCGCGGTGGCGAGTTCGCCGTCGGGGTGGACGATGGACTGCACGCCGACGGGCGCGAGCAGCACGGGGGCGGGCGTCTCGGTGCCCAGCACGGTGGTGCGCAGGTCGCGGACGGTCGCGTCGCGCAGCATGCGGGGGACGAGCCGCCACCTGTCGAACGCCTCCCGGTTGGCGCGGGCGGTCGCGCCGGAACCGGCCGCCCCGGCGACGTACCGGAACGGGCCGTCCTCCATCCGTTCCCGGGCGGAGTCCTCCAGGGCGGTCGGGTCGGTGGTGAAGGGGGGAAGCACGCCGCCCAGGCCGTTGAGGTAGATCTCGCTCTGGTAGGCGCCGAAGGTGGTGCCCACCACGGCCTCGGCTGCCCCCGCCGCTTCCACTGCCGCTGCCGCTTCCACCGCCTCCGACGCCCCCGTCGCCGTCCCGGCGTCCCGTTCCGTGTCGCTCATCGCCCGCTCCCTTCTCCGCGGCTCTCGCCGTGGCCCCACGCGGCTCACCCGATGCGGGCCGCCCTTCCCGACACCCGCACGCGCGGATCGTCCGCGCGCAACTCGACCTCCAACAGACCGGGGCGACCCAGGTCGTGCCCCTGGTGGAGAGTGAGCCGCGCCGGTGCGGTGACCAGGCCCAGGGCGCGAAGATACCCGCCGAACGCCGCCGCTGCCGCCCCTGTGGCGGGATCTTCCACGACACCGCCGACGGGGAAGGGGGCACGGACGTGGAAGACCGTCTCCGACTCCCGCCACACCAGGTGAAGGGTGGTCAGGTCCCGGCGGAGCATGAACGCCTTCAGCCGCTCGACGTCGTACTCCAGCGCCGCGAGCCTCTCCCGGCCGGCGGCGGCGAGCACCAGGTGCCGGGCCCCGGCGAAGGCGACCCTGGGAGGCAGGACCGGGTCCAGCTCGCCGCTCTCCCAGCCGAGCGCGGCCAGGGCCTCGGCCACGTCCCCGTCGGCGACGTCCGCCACGTGGGGCTCGACGCTGGTGAGGGTGGCGCGCAGGTCGTCGGCGACGGTGACGGGGACGTGGCCGGCCAAGGTGGCGAAGACCAGCTCGCCCGGCCCGATCCGTTCGGCGAGCGCGACGGCGCTCGCCACCGTGGCGTGCCCGCAGAAGGGCACCTCGGCGAGTGGGCTGAAGTACCGGATGCCGAAGCCGCGCCCCGGCTCGGCGCCGAGTCCGGCGGGCGGAGGCGTGAGGAAGGCCGTCTCCGAGTACCCGACCTCGGCCGCGATCGCGAGCATCTCCGTCTCCCCCAGGCCGCTCGCGTCCAGGACGACTCCGGCCGGGTTGCCGCCGTCCGGGTCGGAGGAGAACGCCGTGTACCGCAGTACCTCGGGGGCGCCGGCCCCGGTGCTCTTCGTGGTCATGCCCGGTCAACTCCCTTTCGCGGGAGGGGTATTCCAGGCGGCCTCGCCCGGCGCCGGCGGTCTCCGGTCCCTTGTGCGCCGCGAGCCGTCCGGCGTCACCTGTCGGCCATACAAGCGTCGAGTACGGGCCAACACCGCGCCGCCGGGGCGCCGCCCCGGAACTCTGTAATCGTGTACATGACGCCTATGCCGAGTGCCACCGCCGAACTCAGAGCCGCCGCACGCCATCTGAACCGCCGGCGGTTCCTCACCGTTTCCGGGGCCGCCGCAGCACTGGCCCTCGGTACCAACCTGCCGTCCACCGCGCACGCCGCGCCCACCCTCGACCCCGCTCGGATCGCCGAGGACCCCTTCACCCTGGGCGTCGCCTCCGGGGACCCGCGCCCGGACTCCGTGGTGCTGTGGACCCGCCTCGCCCCCAGGCCGTACGAGCCGGCCGGCGGGATGCCGGCCCGCCCGGTCGCCGTCCGGTGGGAGATGTCCCACGACGAGCGCTTCCGCCGCCCGGCCGCCCGCGGTCACGTCGTCGCGCACCCCGAGTTCCACCACGCCGTGCACGTCGACGTGCCCGGTCTGGAACCCGGCCGCGTCTACCACTACCGCTTCCGCGTCGGCCGCTGGACCAGCCCGGCGGGCCGCACCCGCACCGCGCCCGCGGCCGGCTCCTCGCCCGCCGCGCTCCGCTTCGGCCTGCTCTCCTGCCAGGCGTACCACGACGGCTACTACACGGCCCTGGGACACCTCGCGCACGAGGACCTCGACGCCGTCTTCCACCTCGGCGACTACCTGTACGAGTACGCCGTCTCCGCCGTGGGCGGCCACCGCAACCACACCGACCGCCTCCTGCCGGACCTCTTCGACCGGGAGACGGTGACGCTGGAGGACTACCGGCTGCGGTACTCCCTGTACAAGTCCGACGCCGACCTCGCCGCCGCCCACGCCGCCCACCCCTGGATCGTCACCTGGGACGACCACGAGACCGAGAACAACTACGCCAACGGCGTGCCCGAGAACGGGGTCCCGCCGGAGGAGTTCCTGATCCGCCGCGCCGCCGCCTACCGCGCCTACTACGAGAACATGCCGCTGCGCCGCCCCCAGCGCCCCCAGGGCCCCGACCTGCGGCTCTACCGGCGCCTCCACTACGGGAACCTGGCGCAGTTCGACGTCCTCGACACCCGTCAGTACCGCGACAACCAGGCGAACGGGGACGGCTGGAAGGTTCCCACCCCCGAGTCCGAGGACCCCTCGCGCACCATGCTCGGCGCCGGTCAGGAGCGCTGGCTGATCGACGGCTGGCGGCAGTCGCGGGCGCTGTGGAACGTCGTCCCGCAGCAGGTCGTCTTCTCCCGCCGCCGCAACCGGGTCGAGGGCCCCTGGCCGCTGTCGATGGACGCCTGGGACGGCTACCCCGGCTCGCGCGAGCGGGTGCTGGCGGGCGCGGACGCCGCGGGCGTGGAGAACCTGGTCGTCCTCACCGGCGACGTCCACGTCCACTACGGATTCGACATCAAGCGGGACTTCGACGACCCCGACTCCCGCACCGCCGGCGTGGAGATCGTCACCACCTCCGTCACCAGCGGCCGGGACGGTGCCGAGAGGCCCGCCAACTGGCAGACGCTGATGACCGCCAACCCGCACCTGAAGTACTACAACGGGCGGCGCGGTTACGTCGTCCTCGGCCTGGACCGGGAGAAGTTGCGGGCCGACTACCGGACGGTCCCGGCGGTCACCACCCCGGGCGCGCCGATCGCCACCGCGGCGTCCTTCGTCTCGCCGGCGGGGGAGCCGGGGCTGTCGCCGGCCTGACACCCCTCGAGGGAGGTGTTCCGGGGGGCGGTGTTCCATCCCCCGGAACGAGATGGGCCGGGGACGGAAAACCTGGGATGATCGGACGGTTCTCATCGATTCCACTGGAGAGGTGCATGTCCGACTCCGGCCCGTCCCCGGCCGCCGAAACCCGGATATCCCGGACCCCGCGCGAGACGGCAGGCGCGACACCACGCGAGACACCGCGCGGACCCGGTGGCCACGGTCCCGCGCCCACGACCGCCGACACGGCGCGGCCCTCCGGTCGCGCCCGCGCCGGCCTGCTGATCACCCTCATCCTCGGCAGCCTCACCGCGCTTCCCGCGCTGTCGATGGACATGTACCTCCCGGCGCTGCCCGACATCGGCACCGCCTACGGCAGTCCGGCCGCCCAGGTGCAACTCACCCTCACCGCGTGCCTGTTGGGCCTGGCCGTCGGGCAGATCGTCGCCGGTCCGATGAGCGACCGGTTCGGCCGCCGCCGCCCGCTGCTGATCGGCATGGCGGGATACGTCCTGGCCAGCGTCGCCTGTGCGGT
Organism: Streptomyces megasporus; assembly: GCF_000718985.1. Taxonomy (GTDB): domain Bacteria; phylum Actinomycetota; class Actinomycetes; order Streptomycetales; family Streptomycetaceae; genus Streptomyces; species Streptomyces megasporus. Next base: position 38,512 of record NZ_JODL01000010.1, read on the forward strand.
GGCCCCCGGCGTCCACTCCCTGACCGCCTTCCGTCTCGCCCAGGGCCTGGCCGGGGCGGCGGCCATCGTGATCGCCCGCGCGGTCGTCCGCGACATGTTCGACGGGCTGGCCATGGCCCGTTTCTTCTCCACCCTGATGCTGATCTCCGGTGTCGCCCCGATCCTGGCGCCCGTGCTCGGGGGGCAGGTGCTGCGGTTCACCGACTGGCGCGGCGTCTTCCTCGTCCTGGCGGGCTTCGGGTTGGTCGTCACCCTGGTCACCGCGCGCAGCCTGCCGGAGACCCTGGAGCCCGAACGGCGACACGGGGGCGGCGTCCCCGACGCGCTGCGCACCATGCGGGGACTCTTCGCCGACCGGGCGTTCACCGGGTACCTGCTGGTGGGCGGTTTCGCCTTCGCGGCGCTGTTCGCGTACGTGTCCGCGTCGTCGTTCGTCGTCCAGGAGATCTACGGCGCCTCGCCGCAGACGTTCAGCCTGCTGTTCATGGTCAACTCCATCGGACTGGTGGGCATGGGGCAGGTCAACGGCAAGCTCCTGGTCGGGCGGGTGTCCCTGGACCGGGTCATCGCCGTCGGTCTGGCCGTGATCCTGCTGTCGGCCGTGGCGCTGCTGCTGATGACCTCCGGCGTGTTCGGGCGGGTCGGGCTGCTTCCCGTCTCCGTCGGGCTGTTCGTGCTGATGTCCGCGATGGCCCTGGTGCTGCCCAACGCCAACTCCCAGGGACTGATGCGGGCTTCGCACGCGGCCGGCTCGGCCTCCGCGCTGCTGGGCTCCTCCCAGTTCCTCGTCGGTTCCCTCGCCCCTCCGCTGGTGGGCATCGCGGGCGAGGACACGGCCGTGCCGATGGCGGCGACGCAACTGGGCGCCGTCCTCCTGGCGATCGCGAGCTTCGCCCTCTTCTGCCGCCCCGAGCGCGGTCGCGTCCGGAGGTGAGGGCGCTCCGATCGGGGTCGCGCCGAACGGCTCGCATGCCCCGGCCGGCGCGTCTCGTCGTTCGTGCGGCGCCACCGGGCGGGTCACGGGGACCACGGTGACGAGGCCGTCCAGCCCCGCGAAGCCGTCCGGGTCGGTGGTGAACAGCGGCAGGTCCTCGGCGATCGCGGTGGAGGCGATCATCAGGTCGGCCACGCGGCGCCGGGGCTTGCGGCCCGCCGAGACCACGGCGGCGCAGACCCGCCCGTAGGCGCGGGCCGCTTCCGCGCCGAAGGGGATCGGGGCGAACTCGTTCTCCGCGCGCTGGAGCGCATCGAGCCTCCCGGCCCGTTCCATGTGCTCGTCGTGGTCGTCCTGTTCCTCGTTCCGGCGGACCGTGTGGGGCCCCGCTCGCTCACGGTACGCGGCGCACGCCACCCTGTGCCACCTGGTGGCACAGGGTGCTTCGCCCTCTTCCGCCGTTCCGGGCGCGGCCGGGCCCGGTAGGGGTGGAAAGGGCTTCCGGCACACCGCGTGCGAGGCCCCCGCGAGCGTGCTTCCGCTCGTGGGGGCCTCGCGCGTTCCGCCGTCCCGCCGCACCGGGACGGCGTCCGGTCAGACCGTCGTGGGCACGGATCCGACCGTCGTGGGCGCGGCGCGGCGGCGGCGCGCGGCCTCGACCAGGAGGGGGCGGTAGGCGGCGAGCCGGCGGGCACGGTCGACGGTGAGGGCGCCGATCGGCTCGCCGTCGCGGTGGTAGGAGATCTCCAGGCGTCGCCCGGGGAGGTCGTGCTCGACGGTCCGCGCCTCGTCGGCGAGGTGGGGGAGCCCCAGCGAGCGGATGCGGACGCCGTGCAGGTCGGACCAGAACGAGGGCACCGTGACGGGGGGTTCGGGGAGGTCGCCGTCCCCGGCCGGGTGCAGCAGGACACGGGCGGCGAGGGCGGAGTGCTCCACCGCCGCGCTCCAGTGCCCGAGGTGGAGCGTTCCGTCGGCCGGTCCGTCGGCCAGGGGGTGCGGACGGCGGGAGACGTCGCCGACGGCGACGACGTCCGGCACCACCGTGCCGTCCTCGGCGAGGACGCGGCCGTACTCGTCGCAGACGACCGCGCCGTCCACGCGCAGGCCGCTGCCGCGCAGCCACGCCGTGTGCGGGACGGCGCCCAGGGCCAGCAGGACGACGGTGGCCGGGACGTGGGTGCCGTCGCCCAGGTCGGCCCCGGTGACGCGGTCGGCGCCGGTGAAGGACCGGACCGTGGTGCCGGTGCGCAGGTCGACGCCGGCCTCCTGGTGCAGCCTGGCGACGAAGTCCCCGGCGACGGCCCCGATGGCGCGGGCCATGGGGAGCTCCTCGGCCTCGACGAGGGTGGTGGGAACCCCCAGCGCCACGGCGGTGGCGGCGACCTCGGAGCCGAGGAACCCGGCACCGACGACGAGGAGCCGGGCGCCGGCGGCGGTGAGGTCCCGACGCAGCGCGCGGGCGTCGTCGAGGGTGCGCAGGGTGTGGACGCCGTCGGGCACGGTCGCGGGCCAGGGGCGGGCCGCCGCGCCGGTGGCGATGACGAGTCCGTCCCAGCCCACTCGGTCGCCGTCGGCGAGGACGAGCTCGCGGTCGGCGAGCCGCAGCGCGGCGGCGGGGACGCCCGTGCGCAGGTCGGCGTCGAGGTCGTCGGTGGACGGCAGGGCGATGTCGTCGAACTCCCAGGCGTCGGCGAGGAGTTGTTTGGACAGGGGCGGCCGGTCGTAGGGGGCGTGCGGTTCGTCGCCCACCAGGGTCAGCCGGCCGTCGAAGCCCTGGTCGCGCAGGGCCCTGGCGGTCCGGGAGCCCGCCAGGGACGCGCCGACCACGACGATGTGACGTGCGCTCATGCCCCGGCCCCGGCGCCGTGGTGGGTGTCCTGGAGGGTGATCGCCTGCACGGGGCAGGCGGCGGCGGCCTCCCGGAGGGCGGCGCGGACGGCCTCGCCCTCGGGGCCGTCGGGGACGCCCTGGTGGACCACGAGGGTGTCGTCCTCGTCGAAGGAGAAGTGGTCGGGGGCGGCGAAGACGCACTGGCCGTGGCTCTCGCAGCGGTTCATGTCGACGTGGATGTGCACGGATCTCTCCTGGTGGGTGGCGAGCCGGAGCCGGGGCGTCAGACGGCGCTTCGGGGCCCGGCCTGGGGGAGGGGAGGGTTGAAGCGGGAGGCGGCGGGCGGGCTCCAGCCGGCGGGCAGGGTGCCGGGGAGTTCGGCGACGCCGGCGACGGTGAACTCGACCATGCGGCCGGTGCCGCCGGACTCGACGGCGTCGGCGTCCCAGACGACCTCCGCGGTGCCGGTGAGGTGGAGGGTGGCGCCGGTGAGGTAGTCCGGGACCACCAGACCCGCCCGGGGGTTGACGAGGAGGTTCCCCAGGGTGAGGAACATCGCGTTGCCGGTGTAGTCGGGCCAGCGGAGTCGGGTGGGCGACAGCACCTGGAGGAAGCCCGGGTTGCCGCCGCGGTGGGAGGCGTCGGCCCGGCCCCGCTCGTCGGCGGTGGCGACGAAGAAGGTGTCGGCGCCGGTGAGGAGGCGCTGCTGGTCGGGGTCGAGCCGGTCGCCCCGGCGGGCCGGGGGCCGTGCGGCGGGCGGACCGGCGTCCGTCTCCGGCGGGGTGCGCTTCTGGATGTACTTGGGGCAGTTGGCGACGACCTGGTCGAGGTCGACCAGGAGGCCGCCGTCGTGCGGGCGCGCCGTGCCGTTCATCCGCATGCGCCGCCGGGTGGCGGCCTCGATGGCGAGCATCCCCAGGTGGACCGGCCGCTCCAGGACGGGGGCCAGGGGGTCTTCCGGGGCGGGGCGGGCCGCGATGGACAGGCTGCGCTCGTCCGGGGCCCGGAGGAACCCCTCGGGCCCGGTGAGGAGGGTGGCCCAGACGTCCCCGTGGTCGTCGGCGGCCCCGGCGACCAGCAGACGCTGCTGGGTGAGGAAGGTGGCCGCCACGGGAGGCACGGTGTCGCGGATCGCGCGTCCGGAGACGTCGGCCTCGTCCCGGAGGCCGGCGCGCCGCTGGACCTCGCGCTCGCCGTGGTGGTAGGGGCCGGTCACGGTGGTCGCTCCTCGGAAGGCGGTGCGGTGGGGCGGGCGGGAGGAGCCGGGTGGCCGCGGTCGGGGAGAGGGTGCGGCGGCCACCCGGCCGTGGAGCGGCTCAGAAGAAGCCGCAGGTGGGGGCGGCGGCGACGGGGGCGGGAGCGGCGTCGGCGCCGGCCGGGGCGTAGATCTCCAGACGGATGCCGTCGGGGTCGGTGAAGAAGATGCCGCCGGAGGAGGCGCCCTCTCCGTGGGGGACGACGCCGTCGTACTTGAACTCGGCGCCCAGGCTGCGCAGGACCTCCTCGGCCGCCCGGACCTCCTCGATGGTCTCCACCTGGAAGGACAGGTGGTGCAGGCCGGAGAGGCCGGGGGCGTACCCGCCCTCGCTCTGCTGCCACAGGGTCACCATGAGGCGGCCCTCGCGGCCGAGGAAGGCGAAGGCGCGGCCGGGCTCGCGGCCCTCGCCCTGGATCTCGAAGCCGAAGACCTTCCGGTAGAAGTCCAGCGAACGGTCCAGGTCGGTGACGTTCAGGCCGATGTGGCCGGTCTGCAGAGCGGCGGGGACGGCGGAAGCGGACATGACGGATTACCTCCAACACGGTGTTCGGGACCACCCCGAACTAACCGTTGTCGAAGACTTTAGGGGTTAGAAGGAGAGAGGGTCAACTTCCTACTGCGCGTTAGCCGGTTAGAGTGGGGGAACGACAGCCGACGGAAGGAGCTCGCATGGGTGCCGGCACGGGAGACACCAGCCCTCCGCCCACGGCGTCCGGTGCCGACCCCAGGCCGCTCCGGGGCGAACCGCTCAGCCTGGACCTGCTCAACACCCGGTGGATCGAGAACGGGGTCCGACACGACCTGCTGAAGGACGTCGACGGGTTCGCCGTGTGGCTGGCCGGCCACGGCCTGCTGGAGCGGGCCGGCGCCGGCCCCGAGGCACTGGCCGCCGCCCTGGAGGCACGGGAGGCCCTGGGAGCCGTCGTCGCGACCCCCGGCGACGAGCGCGCCCGCGAGGGGCTCAACGCCGTCCTGGCGCGCGGGCGCGTCCTGCGCAGCCTCGGCCCCGACGGGCCCGCCGAGCGCGTCGAGCCCGAGGACCCCGCCTGGCTGGCGGCCTGGCTGGCGGCCGACGACTACCTGCGTCTGGTGGGCACCGCACCCGACCGCATCCGGGCCTGCGCCAACGACGAGTGCGTCCTGCACTTCTACGACGTCTCCCGGAACGGCACCCGCCGCTGGTGCTCCATGTCCGGCTGCGGGAACCGCGCCAAGGCCTCGCGGCACTACGCGCGCACCCGCCGGCACCGGGACCGGGAGGACACGGAGGACCGGGGGTAGTCCCGCCCCCCGGGCGATCGCCGGAAGACGGCCCGGCGGCCGGTGCCGGACCACGGTCCGGCACCGGCCGCCGGGGAGCCCCGGGCCCACCACCCGCGGGCGGCGGTCACATCGAGGCGGCGGTCGACATCAACGCGGCGGTCACATCCAGGCGGGGAGCGCGGGAAGCCCGCCCCGGGCGCACCGCAACTCGTGCCCGGCCCCGCGCCCCGCCAACCAGGCCGCCAGGGCGTGCGCCGGGCCGGTCACCCGCACCGGGTCCTCGGAACCGGCTCCCGCGGTGAACAGCTCCGCGGTGCCCGCCACGTGCAGCACCAGGGGCGGGCAGTCCCGGCGCCCGGACCAGGCGGACGCCAGGGAGGCCACCAGGAACCGGGCGTCCTCCTCGGACCAGTCGGCCGGGGTGTGGCCGGCCGCCAGGTCCACGTGGTGGATCAACACCTCGCGCAGCCGGTGCCCCAGCAGCCCGCGGGCGGGCAGCCGGTCGCCGTTGCGCAGGACGACCTCGACCGACCACGCGCCGTCGTCCAGCCGGCGGGCGTGCTCGACGAGCCCTTCCCCGGAGCGGGCCAGGTCCGCCAGGTGCGTGGCGAGGGGCCGGTGCGCGTCCCGTTCGATCTCGGCCTCCCGCGCGCCGTCGCCCGCGTACATCGGACGGGGCACGCCCGTCTCCGCCCAGGTCAGGAGGTTGCGCAGGCCGTCGGCGTTGCGGGCCACATGGGCGCAGACGTGGCCGCGGGTCCACCCCGGCAGTGCCGAGGGCGCGGTCAGGGCCGCGTCGTCGAGGGAGGCCACCGTGGCCCGCAAGTCCTCCTGGGCGGCGGCGACCCGTGCGATGAGTGCGTCGACATCGGTCGGCGCGGTGGTTTCCATAGGTCACTCCGTGGTCTGACGACGGGCCGCCGGCCGTGGTCCGGCCGGCGGCCCGGCTCACTCGGCGTGGGCCGGCGCGGGGGACCGCTCCCGCCGGAAGTCGACGGTCCCGGTGCGCTCGCGCAGCTCGGCCCGGCGCACCTTCCCCGACGCGGTGCGCGGCAACCGGTCCGTGAAGGTGATCAGGTGCACCTGCTTCTGCGGGGGCAACTCCTCGTCGAGGTGGGCGAAGACCTCCCGTGCCGTGGACCGGTCGCCGGTGTGGGAGGCGGCCGGGACGACGAACGCCTTGGCCACCCACTGCCCGATCGGGTGGGGGTGCGGCACCACGGCCGCGTCGGCGACCGCGGGGTGGGACAACAGGACGCGCTCCAACTCCAGCGGGGAGATGCGGTGGTCGAAGGACTTGAACATGTCGTCGGCCCGACCGACGTAGCGGAAGCTCCCGTCGGCCTCGCCCACCACCAGGTCGCCGGTGTGGTAGAGGCCGCCGGCGAAGGCCGCCGCCGTGCGCCGCTCGTCGCCCGCGTACCCGGCCATCACGCCGACGGGCCGGTCCGCCGGGTCGACGCCCAGGTCGACGCAGAGCTCGCCGGCCTCCCCCGGCGGCAGCGGCGCGCCCGTCTCCGGGTGGACGACGACGGCCCGGTAGCCGGGCATCGGCCAGCCCATGCGGCCGGGCACCGCCCGACGGCCGGGCGGGGTGCCGAGCTGTCCGGTGGTCTCGGTCTGGCCGTAGCCGTCCCGGATCTCGACGCCCCAGGCGTCCCGGACGGTGCGGAAGACCTCCGGGTCCAGCGGTTCGCCGGCGCTGGTGGCCTCGCGCAGCACGGGCGGGCGCCGCCCGATGCCGTGCCGGACGAGCGCGCGCCACACGCTGGGCGGCGCGCAGAACGAGGTCACCTCGCGGGTGCGCAGCACCTGTGTGATGTGCTCGGGACCGCTGCGCTCGGCGGCCAACGCGACGATCTGCGCCTCGGCGTTCCAGGGGACGAAGAAGGAACTCCAGGCGTGCTTCGCCCAGCCGGGGGCCGAGATGTTGAGGTGGACGTCGCCGGGGCGCAGGCCGTTCCAGTACATGCCCGACAAGTGGCCCACGGGGTAGCTCAGATGGGTGTGGAGGACCATCTTCGGCAGCGACGTGGTGCCCGAGGTGAAGTAGCAGAACAGCGGGTCGTCGGCGGCGGTGGCGGCGTCCGGCCGGAAGTCGGCCGGCGCGGACCGGGAGTGCCGGTGGTCGATCCAGCCGGCGGGCTCGCCGCCCACCGAGATCCGGGTCCACCGTCCGGGCAGGCCCTCGAAGCGGGGGGCCAGGGCGGCCTCCGCCACGACGTGCCGGACCCCGGCGCGGACGACGCGGTCGGCCAGTTCGGCCGGGGAGGCCGTCACATAGGTGGGCACCACCACCGCGCCGAGCTTGATCGAGGCCAGCACCGTCTCCCACAGGGCGGGCCGGTTGTCCAAGGCGACCAGCACCGGGTCGCCGCGGCGCACACCCTGGTCGCGCAGCCAGTTGGCCACCTGGTCCGAGCGCCGGGACAGGTCCGCGAAGGACAGCTCGACGTCGCCCTCCCCGCCCACCACCCGCAGGGCGGTGCGGTGGTTGTCGCGGGACATCGGGTCGAACCAGTCGAGCGCCCAGTTGAAGGTGTCCGGCCGGGGCCAGGAGAACTCCCGGCGGGCGGCCGTCAGGTCCTCCCGGTGCCGCAGCAGGGTGTCGCGGGCCTGCTTGAAGAGCAGCCCCGCCGGGCCGAACGTCATGCCCCCTCCCCTCCGGCCGGTGCCCCCGAGGCGGCGCCGACGAGCGCCCGCCCGGTGGGCCGGGACTCCCGCGGGGCGTCGGCCAGCAGGTCCGCGGCGATGGCGTCGGCGTCCCGGTGGAACAGGGTGCGCATCCCCGGGCGACTGCTGCCGACCTGGGTGAACCAGCGGGTGTGCTCGGTGGGGATGCCCAGCGCGTACAGGTCGGTGCGGACGCGGCCGGCGGCGTCGACGACGTGGAACGGGGCACGGGTGACGGCCAGGCCGCCGGTCTCGAACCGCTCGCCGTGGACGGCGTCCTCGACCACGTACTCCGAGACCAGGCCGTCGGCCAGCAGGCCGCGGACGAGGGGGGAGGTGTCGCGGTGCAGGTTCGGGGTGGGGATGCGGGCGTCGATCAGCACCCGGACCGTCCGCGCCGAGCCCGCCACCCGCGGGGAGGCGACGCGGAAGCCGCCCGCCTCCTCGTCCGGGGTGTAGGCGGTGGCCGGACCGGCGACCTCGACGATCCCGGCGTCGATGAGGGCCAGCAGTTGGCGGACCCGGTACCGGGGCGGCCCGGCCGACAGCAGGGCGTTGACGGGCAGGTAGCGGCGGAGGAAGGCGTCCTGGTGCGAGGAGGGGCGCAGCCCGCCGTAGTCGACCGCCTCCCGGACCACGTTGCGGATGTCGCGCAGGACGTCCAGGGCGGCCTTGAGCGGGCCCTCGCTGTTGCCCAGGTCGGCCTCGTCCAGGTCCCGGCGCATGACCTCCAGCAGCTCGGCGCGGAAGGCCTGTGGGTCGGGGAAGCTCCGGTCGCCGAAGGGGCGGGCCAGACGGTGGAGGTCGAGGGCGGGGACGCCGTCGAGGCCGGCCTCGCGCAGCAGCTCGGTCGGGTCGCCGCCGGAGAGCAGCACGGCGGCGTGGCGCTCGGCGAACCGCTCGCCCGCCTCCTTCCCGTCCCGGGCGGTGACGTGCGCCGTCCAGTAGACGTGGTCGAGTTCCCGCAGGAGCAGCGGCAGCACGTCCTCGTCGAAGTCCAGGCGGGGGCTGCCGGTCTCCGCCGCGCGCCGTTTGCGGGCCTGCTCGACGGCGTGGGGGGTGAGGAAGAGCGCGCGGTGGCTGTGGTGCGGCTCCTTCTGGTTCTTCCCGCGGGCCGGGATCGGCAGCCCGCTGCGGGAGCCGGCCACGATGCGCGGCTCGCGACCGCTGGGCTCGTAGCGCATGGTGCCGTCGGGCAGGGTGGTGAAGGCGCCGCCGCGGCCGAGGGTGAGGGCGACCATCACGTCGTAGAAGGACAGCCCCATGCCCAGGATGCCGACGGCCGTGCCGGGCGGGATGGTGTCGGCGTCCAGGGCGAGGTCGGCGGCGGAGTCGCCGCACAGGTAGTGGACCCCGGGCCGGTCGGCCGCGAAGTCGAGCATCTCGCGCGCGAAGTCGTCGGGCTCGTTGCGGGGGTGACCCGTGGTCAGGACGACCTTGTCGACGGAGAGCGGCATCGGGTCGTTCTCGCGCACCAGGTCGTAGCCCCCGCCCGGGCGCGGTCGCAGCCGGACGATCCGGTCGCGCACCGGGATCAGTTCGGCCTCTTCGGGCAGGTGCTCGGCGATGGTGCGGTAGACCGAGCGCAGGTACTGCCCGTAGCGCAGCCGGGAGGCGTAGTCGTTCGGCCCCAGGGGCTCCTCGCCGTGGGCACGGGCACGCTCGGCTATCCACTGGCCCAGGCTGGGGCCCGCGCCGGGCCGGGCGGGACCGTCGTCGGGGTCCCCGGAGTACATGGTCACCTGGCCGACGACGGTGTTCATGGTGAACCAGTCCTGCTGGTCGGTGCGCCACACGCGGCCCGCGCCGACCTCGACCGCGTCGATGGCGTAGACGAGCAGCCGCCGGCGCGGCGCGGGCTCCTCCCGCAGCCGGACGGCGAGCCGCTCCAGCACGGACAGTCCGCGCGGGCCCGTGCCGATCACGGCGATGGCGAGCGGCTGCGGATCAGTCGGTAGTCCGGTCACTGTTCCTCACTTCGTTTCCTGTCGGATCCGGCCCGCGGCCGGCAGGGCTTCCGGTGACGCCGCAGGGTCCAGGGCCGCGCGGTCGAAGGTGTTCTGGACGTGCGAGAGCATCCCGAGCAGCTCGTCGGCGCCGACCGACGCGGCCGTGCCGCCGGGCGCGCTCCGGACGGGCATCCGGCCGACGGAGGACCAGCGCAGCCGGCCTCGGGAGTCGATGTGGCTGCGGGTGCGCTGGGCGTTGTCGGCGTGCAGGCAGTAAGGGACGTCGAGGTATCCCCGGGCGAACGCCGCCGGGATCGCGCGGTCGATGTCGCGGTGGAGTTCCAGGACGGCCTCCACCATGTCCCGGGCCTCGGCGTGGATCTCCTCCGCCTCGCCCTCGTCGGGGCGGTCGGCCGGGGTGGCGGTCGCGGTGCGGGCCGCCTCGGAGGCCGTCTCCAGGGCGTGGACGTTGTCCTCGATGGTGGGGATGCGGTGGGCTTCGGCGGCCGTCTTGACGATGAGCCGCTCGGTGCCGGTGAGCGCGGCCAGCCGCGCGCTCTCGCGCAGCAGGGCCTGGGCGCCGGGGACGGTGCGCGGGAAGACGCCCATGTAGGTGTAGAGCACCACGTGCCAGTCGGTGTCCCCCAGGTACTCCCCGGCCAGCCGCCGCAGCGCGGCGAGGGCCGCCACGTCCTGGGGGAAGCTGGTCTGCTGGGCGTAGCTGAGGGAGATGCTGCGCAGGCCGTGCCGGCGGAAGAAGACGCCCTCCAGGACGGAGAGGGCCACCAGCAGGCTCGGCGGGCACAGTTGGCCGAGCATGCAGCCGCCGAAGCTCTCCAGGTGGGCCCCGGGAACCTGTTCGGCCAGGACCTCGCAACTGCGGGCCCAGGCGTCGACGGCCTCGACCAGCGGGGTGCGGCTGTAGGGGAGGCAGTAGGAGACCGGCCCGCCCTCCGTGGCGTCGAGCCCGGCGTCGATCAGGGCCTGGACGATGCCCAGGGGCAGGGGGGAGCCGTGGCGCACCTGGATGGCGAAGTCCCCGGCGCCGGCGGCGGCGATCATCTCGCGGGTCGTTCGGCCTCCGTGGGCGACGATGGGGAAGCCGTTGAGCTCCTCGTCCCTCTCCAGGGCGCGTGCCGCGGAGGCGTGGTCGCCGACCCGGGTGTAGCTGTCCAGGGTGATGGTGCCCACCGTGCGGGCGGAGGTGCCGTGGACGGCCTTGAGTCCGGCGCCCATCTGAGCCACGGTCGGGAATCCCATGCGCGGCTGGACGACCAGCTCCCCGTCCGAGCGCGCCGCGGCCACGGCGGCGGCGAACGAACCGGTGGGGGTGGTGCGTCCGACGGGGGCGCTCACAGGGCCGGAGCCGCGGAGCCGGCCGTGCGCAGGGCCCGCGTGTCGGGGGCCGCGAGGTAGCGGCGGAACTCGCCGATGCCCACGGAGTCCTCGAAGACCGCGTCGAAGCCCGCCTCGACCAGGGCCCGGGTGTGGCCGCCGCCCTCGGCCCCGCGGGTGCCGAGCTTGCCGCCGATGACGACGGGCAGGTCGGCCAGGTCGGGCTCGGCGCGCAGCCGGGCGATGAGACGGCGGCCGTCGAGGTGTCCGTGCCCGTTGACGCTGCTGATGACCACCATGTCGGGGCGGTGGCGCCGGCACTCGGCGATCAGGAGTTCGTCCGGGACACAGGCTCCGACGTTGACGACGGTGTGGCCGTACTCCTCGATCAGGAGCTGGAGGAAGACCAGGTTCCAGGTGTGGGAGTCGGAGGAGACGCTGGAGACCAGCACCCGGCGGGGGCCGGTGGTGTCGGGGAGCGGCTCCGGTGTGATCACCGCGGGGGCGGCAGCGGACATGGTGTGCGTATCTCCCGTGGAGTGGTGTGAGGAGCTCGGTGGGTGAGCGGGGCGGGTGTCGGGCCGCGGACCGCTTTGGGCCCCGGGGCCGGTTTCGGGACGGACCCCCCGGTCCCGGGGCCACACGGGTCAGGCCTGCGCGGCGGCCGGTTCGGCGACGGGCCGGATGGGCCGGTCGGGAGTGCGCGCGGCGGCGGGCCGTGTCCGGATGGCCAGCACGGTGCAGCCCTGCCGGCTGGACATCTGGTGCTGGGTGCCGGGGGCCTCGACGACCAGGTCCCCCTTGTTGTAGGAGGTGCCGTCGCTGTGGTCGAGGACGCCGTCGAGGACGAGCATCAGCTCGTAGCCCAGGTGCTCGTGGAAGTCGCCGTGGGCGCCGGGCGGGAAGCGCAGGAGCAGGCCGACGGAGTCCTCGCCCTTCTCCTCGTCGGGGGCCCACAGGACGTGGTGCTCGACCCCGACCCGGCCGGGCTCCTTCCAGGGCACCCACGAGAGGTCGGTGAGTTCGAAGCCGCTGCGGAACACATTGGGAATGAATTCGATGTCGGACATCTCTTCCTCTTTTTCGAAAGCGGGTCGTGAGCCTTCCCGAGTGGACGCGGAGAAGGGGCTCGACGCCTGAAAGAAAACTCCCGGACACGAGGCTATCCGGGCCGCGGGTTCTTGCCTGGGAGAGATTTTGATGACCGGTATCGGGGTTTCCGATGGCCCTTTGCCGGTATCCCCGCGAGAGGTGCCGGGAAAGGTCGCGGGCCCGCCCGGGAACGCGAAACCGCCCGGCACCTCGGAAGGTGCCGGGCGGTTTGGTCGGTCGGTTTGGTCGGTCGGTTTGGTCGGTCGGTTTCTCCGGTCAGGGTCCGGCTTCGGCCGGCGACCGGTTTTTCAGGGAATTCTCAGCGGACTTCTCGGGGGACGTGGTCAGGCCGGGACCGGATCGGCGGCCGTCCCCGGAGTGTCGGAGGGCAGGCCGCCGCGCGTCCGGCCGGCCAGGTCGAGGAAGGCCGAGACGGCGGGGGAGAGCCAGCCGCCGTTCGGCAGCAGGGCCTGCACGTGCACCAGGGCGCCGGGCAGGGAGTCGATCACCACCAGGCCGTCCGGCGTCAGGCCGCAGCCGACCGCGGCCTGCGGGACCATGGCGACGCCCAGCCCGCGGTTCGCCAGGCTGAGGGCGCCGCGGGTGGAGCCGGTCTCCATGACGGCCGGCGCCTTCCCCCGGACCGACGCCAGGTGACGGGGCAGGATGCCCTGGGAGGCGCAGTCCGGGTCCACCACCAGGACCCGGTCCAGCGGGGAGGGGGTGCCCGGCTGGGGAGCGGCCGGGCCGACCGGCACGAAGGGGACGGAGAAGAGCGTCCGGCGGAGCATGTCACCCGCCGTCTCGTCCTGCCGCTCGCCGGGGTCGCGGACGAAGGTGAGCCCCACGTCCACGCCCCCGGAGGCCACCGCGGCCTCCAGGTCCCTGGCGCAGACCACCTTGAGCGAGAGGTGGATTCTGGGATACCGGTAGCGGCACTCCCGGAGTATTTCCTGTAGTTCGTAGTCCATGAGGGGGGCGGTCGCCCCCACCACGATCCGCCCGGCCGGTTCGCCCTTGTTCTTGAGGGCGACGGACATCTCGTCCATGACGCTTAAGATGCGGCTGACGTAGACGCGGAACGTCTCACCGGCGGCTGTGAGGCGAACGCCGTGCGGCAGACGTTGGAAAAGCGGAGAACCCACCCTGCTCTCCAGGGATCTCACATGGGCCGTCACGCTCGACTGGGAGTAACCGAGATTCTTCGCGGTTTTCGTCAGGCTTCCGGTCCTGGCTACTTCCCAGAATGTCTTGAGTTGGTAGACCGAAAAATCCACAGCGGAGCCCCCCACGGCTGTTCCGGTGGTCCACACGGTCGCGAGCGGACCACCTCCCGGGCCCGGTTCCGCGGTCGATGGGGCAACGGGCCTCCCGGCCCGCTTCCCTGAGCCCCCGCGGCGGCCTGCTCGGTCCGCCGCCTCGACCGCACCGTCCCCGACTCGATGTCCCACGCCCCCGTATGCGAACCCGTGATCGATGTTGGTCTGTGTCGCGCAACAGATGAAACGCTAGCACCACGAGTAGAGCATTAGGAGATGACAGTGGCAAAACCCCGTGTCACAGACAGCGGTAGGAGGGTGCGGTCCGAGCCGCTGCCCGTCGCGTTCGCCAACACCCTCTCCGCGGACAAGGGCGTCCTCGTGGAGGGGCTCAAGACGCCCGCCGACCTGGAGGCGTGGCTGTGGCGCCACCGGGGCCTGCTCCCCGAGCCCGGCCTCCCGCCGGGGGACGAGGCGCTCCGCGTCAGCGGGCAGCAACTGCGCCACGCGCGCGCCCTGCGCGACTCGGCCCGGCGTCTGATCGCGGCGCGGGTGGACCGGAAAGCCCCTGATCCGTGGGACGTCGCGCACGTCAACCGCGCTTCCGGCATGTGTCAGTCGTGGCCCGTCCTGGTCTGGTCGGACGCCCGGACACCCGGCACGGAACTGTTCTGCACCGCCGACGCCGTCACCCACTCGCTGGGGCTGATCGCCCGTGCCCTGGTGCTCCTCCTGGCGGGGGAGCAGGGCGCGTTGCTGCGCAGTTGCCGGGCTCCGGGGTGTGTGTGGTTCTTCTACCGCCACCACCCCCGCCGTGCGTGGTGTTCGAACGGCTGCGGCAACCGCGCGCGGGTCGCCCGGCACCAGGCGAGGCACCACGGCGATCACGGACAGTGACGGAAACCCCGGTCCGCGCATGGCAATGAAAAGGCAAAAATTCATTAGCCGACAACATCCGGCCCATGTCGCCGACACCTGGGGGACCCTCATCGGTCAGGCCGATGGCAGGTATCGAGGACGCGGCGCGGAGAGTGCCCTCCACGTCGTTAGCGTCCTTCGCGTGGCCCTGTCACGGACCGGCGCCGGCGGTGTCCACGGTCGCCGGCGCCGGTCCGTCAAGTGGGGCACCACTCGACCCACGAGAGGACTATCCGCATGTCCGGAACCGTTTCACCGCGCCGTCGCACCCTGTTCAAGGCCGCCGCCACGGCCCTGGCGGTCGGCACCCTGGTCTCCGTCGCGCCCACCACCGCGGTCGCCGAGACCGCTCCGGCCGGCACCGACCGCGTCATCTACTGGAACCGGGTGCTCCTGGACGCCTTCCGCGAGGTCGGCGGCCACCCCGGTCCGCTCACCCGCGGTGGGGCCATGCTCAACACGGCTCTCTACGACGTCGCCAACTCCATATCCGGAGCGGGCAAGCCCTATCTGACCGACGTGACCGGGGCGCGCGGCAGACACGCCTCCCTCAACACCGCCCTCGACTTCGCCGCCTACCACGCGCTGGAGGGCGCCTACCCGCAGCTCGACTTCAGCGACGAGCTCGCGGACGCCCTCGCCCTGCCCGACTCCAGCACCGGCACCCACCGGACGTACGCCGCGAAGCTGGGCACCGCGGTCGGCCGGGCGATCGTCGCCGCCCGCGCCAACGACGGCTCGGCCGACACGACGCCGTACAGCCAGATCAACGCGCCGGGCTACTGGCGGCCGACCACCCCGGGCGCGATGCCCGCCGGGGCGAACTGGGGCAAGGTCAAGCCCTGGGTGATCCGGAGCGGTTCGCAGTTCCGTCCGGCCGAGCCGCTGGGCTTCGCCAACAGGAACGAGCTGCTGGCCAGCGACGCCTACGCGGAGCAGGTCAACGAGGTCAAGCGGCTGGGCGGCGCGACCTCCACCGAGCGCACCGCCGACCAGACCGAGATCGCCCGCTTCTGGGCCAACGACGCGGACGGCACCTACAAGCCGGTGGGCCAGCAGTACGAGCACGCCATCATCGTCCAGCAGAGCCTGCGGCCCAACGACACCTCGTACCAGACGTCGAAGCTGTTCGCCCTGCTGTCGGTGAGCCTGGCCGACGCGGCCATCTCCGTCTGGGACTCGAAGTACAGCACCAACCTGTGGCGTCCGGAGACGGCGATCAAGCTCGCCGACACCGACAACAACGACCTGACCGTCGCCGACCCGAACTGGAAGCCGCTGTCGTCCACTCCGGCCGGCGTCCACTTCTCGCCGTCCTTCCCGAGCTACTCGTCCGGTCACTCGGGCATCGCGGCGGCCTGGGCCGGCATCCTGCGGGCCTACTACGGCACCGACAACATCAGCTTCACCGGCACCACCGACGACCCGCAGGCCGTCGGGGTCACCCGCAGCTTCACCAGCCTGAGCCAGGCCGCGCAGGAGAAGGCCGACAGCCGTCTGTACGCCGGCGTCCACTTCCGCATGGACAACGAAGCCGCGCTGCAGCAGGGTTACGCGCTCGCCCAGTACGTCTACGCCAACGCCCTGAAGTGACGTTCGCCGGCCGCGCCCGCGTCCCCCCGCGGCGTCGCGGCCCGGCTTCCCTCCGCCTCCCCGTCGCGGCCGTCCGGCCCGCGGCGGGGAGGCTTCGGCGGACGGTCAGGACCGCCGGCGGTCGTGGTGGCGCGCGACCCGCACCCGGTTGCCGCAGCCGGGGGTGCACCACTCCCGGCGCCGGTGGCTCTTGACGAAGTACAGGATGCAGCCGGGGGCGGCGCAGGCGCGCACCTCGTGTCGCCGCGGGCCCGCCAGCAGTTCGACGCCGGAGACGGCCACCATGCCCAGCAGGATCAGGTGCGGGTCCGCCTCGACCCAGCGCACCACCGGCCCCGGCGCCCCGGAGTGCCCGAGTTCGGGCCAGCTCACGGCCAGCCGCGCGTCCCGGTTCACCACGGTGACCGGCTGCTCGTCGTAGGGCTCCTCGGCGGTGCAGGCGCGGCTCAGCTCCCTCAGCGCCTCGCGGAGCCGCCGGAACTCCTCCACGTGGAAGGTCGTCGCCCGGTCGGTCGCCCGCTCGATCAGCTCCCGGGGGAACGCCTCGGCGTGCTCCTCGATCCAGCGGTCCAGGTCGGCCGGGGTGGTCAGCGCGTCGACCGGGCCACCGCGCAACCCACCCTGGACGAACGTGGTGTTCACCAGGTCCAGTGCCAGTGGTTCCCCGGTCAGAGGTGGCCGGGGCGTCTGCCTGCTCTGCGTCTCTGCCGCCCTCCCCAAGTCCGGGTTGCTGCCTCGAACTCGATAATGCCATACTCCCGATCTAATGGATTAGATGGCTTCCAATCCATTAGATGAGAGACGGCAGCGACCCGGAGGTCTTCCGTGACAACAGAACCGTCCGTCGGCACCGCGGCGGCCCCGACCCTCACGGCGGCGGCCCCCGTCCAGGCCGCGCCGGCCGCCGCCCCCGGGCGGCTGAGCAGCAAGGCGCCGGCGCGTCCGCGCGCCCTCACCGTCGCCGTGGCCACCGCCGGCTCGGTGGTCGCACTGGTCCTCCTGGTGGCCATCGGCACCGGGCTGGACCAGGTCTGGCTGATCCCCCCGCTCGCGGCCAGTTCCGCCCTGGTCTTCGGGGCCCCCGCCCTGCCGCTGGCCCAGCCGCGCAGCGTCGTCGGCGGGCAGTTGCTGTCCGCGCTGACCGGGTTCGCCGTCCTGGCGGTGGCCGGGAGCTCCGCGTGGGGGGCCGCGGTGGCGGGCGGTCTCGCGCTCGGCGTGATGATGCTGGCCCGCACCCCCCACTCGCCCGCGGCGGCCACCGCCGTGATCGTCGTGGCCCAGTCGCCCGAACCGGCGCTGTTCCTGGTCCTGTTGGCCGCCGCGTCGACGGTCCTGGTCCTCGTCGGCGTCGCGGTCGGCCGACTCCGCGCCACCACCGACTACCCCACCTACTGGTGGTGAGGGGCGCCCCCACGGGGCGCTCCTCGTCCGCCTCGCCCGGAGGACCGAGATGACCAGCCGCTACGCCCAGGTCGCCTTCACCCGGAACGTCCGGCGCCACCAGGAGGCGCACAGCAGTCGCAGGGCCTACGCGCGCATGGAACAGGGACCGGCGGAGGCCGACCTGCTGGGCCCCGACGAGATCGACTTCATCGCCGGGCGCGACAGCTTCTACCTGGCCAGCGTCGGCGAGACCGGCTGGCCCTACGTCCAACACCGGGGCGGCCCGCCGGGGTTCCTCCACGCCCTCGACCCCGGCACCCTCGCCTTCGTCGACTACCGGGGCAACCGCCAGTACATCACCGTCGGCAACCTCGACCACGACAACCGGGTCTCCCTGCTGTTGATGGACTACCCCGCGCGGGCCCGCCTGAAGGTCTACGGACGGGCCCGCGCCGTGGACCCGCCGGAGGCGGGGGACCTCATCGCCCGGCTGTACCCGGCCGGCGTCCGCAGCCCGGCCGAGCGCCTGATCGTCATCGACGTGGAGGCGTACGACTGGAACTGCCCCCAGCACATCACCCCCCGCTACACCGCCGAGGAGGTCGAGCGGGCCGTGGCGCCACTGCGCCGGCGCCTGGAAGACCTCGAGCGCGAGAACGCCGCGCTGCGGAACGGCGACGCCTCGGCGCTCACCACGTCCCCCCGAACCGGAGAACGGTGACCACATGCAGACGGACCGGACCGCGACCGACGCCTACCTGGCCCACAACCTCGCCCGCGCCACGGGGCCCCGGGAACCGCTCCCCATGCCCCCCGCCCGCCGCACCGCCGTCGTCACCTGCATGGACGCGCGACTGGACGTCTACGCCCTCCTCGGCCTCTCCGTGGGCGACTCGCACGTCTTCCGCAACGCCGGAGGCATCGTCACCGACGACGTCATCCGCTCCCTGGCCGTCAGTCAGCGGCTGCTGAACACCCGGGAGATCATCCTCGTCCACCACACCGACTGCGGCATGGCCACCTTCGCCGACGGGGACTTCCTCGCCTCCCTGGAGGAGGACGCCGGCGTCCGGCCCGACTGGGTGCCCGGGAGCTTCACCGACCCCGTGGAGAACGTCCGGGCCTCCCTGGCCCGGGTGCACGCCAGCCCCTTCATCCCCCACAAGGAGTCCGTGCGCGGCTTCGTGCTGGATCTGAGGACGGAACGGCTCGAAGAGGTCCGTGTCGAGGCCCCGGTGGGCTGAGAACCCTCGCACCGGGCCGCCGCCGTTCCCCGCCCGGGGAGCGGCGGCGGCCCGGTTCAGCGCTTCCGGGCGTAGGCGCGCAACCGTTCCCCGCGATCGGTCAGGCAGCAACTCGCGCAGCGCACCGCCTCGGCGGAGGTGTGGAAGAGGCAGCAGGTGCGGCGCAGGTACACCAGGCGCTCCCGACCGTCCGAGACCCGACGCACCCGCGCCGTCTCGCCCAGCGCGGCCAGGCCGCCGGGCGCGCCCGCGACGAACCGCTCCCACCGCCGCTCCAACAGGTCGAGACGGCCGTCGTGAGCGCCGTCGAGATCGCCGAAACCGCCGTCCGAACCGCCGTCGAAGGCGCACAGGGCGACGGCGCAGCCGTGCGCGATGCCGCCGCGCAACTGCCGCAGGCCCGCGCGGGTCCGTCGGTGGAGGGCGTCGGCGACGGGCAGCAGGTGCTCCTCCAGCACCGTCCGGCGCAGCACCGCCACGGACTCCTCGCCGGGGCGGGCCGCCGCGAACCGAGCCTCGCGCACCCGCACTCCCGCGATGCCGTGGGCGTGCGGACGCACCAGGACGTTGCCCGCCGACAGGTCCGGCACCCGGTCGGTCAGGGCCCAGTGGAGGACGGCCGCGGCGGTGACCCGGCCCGCGTAGACCGCCATCACCGTCAGCGCGGCGGCGTGCGCGGTGCGGTGACCGCTGCCGTGGTACTCGTGCTCGATCAGCGTGCCCAGCGCCTCGCCCGCCGGGTCGGCGAGCGAGGACGCCGCGAGCCACCGCCCCGCCTCGGCGGCGTCCGGCCCGCCCACCGCGACGTGCCACCGCGGCCCGTACGGCACGGGCGTCCACGGCCCGCTCACGACGACACCGCGGGGACGGTCGAGGCGGCCGGGCCGGCCGGGACGGGCACGGAGCCGGGCAGGTAGACGATGGTGGGCGCTCCTGTGTCCGGGTGGACGGCGACGCGGGCCCGCACCCCGTACACGTCGGCGATCAGCTCCTCGGTCAGCACCTCCACCGGGGTGCCGGAGGCGGCGACCCGGCCGTCCCGCAGCACGTACAGCCGGTCGCAGCACCAGGCGGCCAGGTTGAGGTCGTGGAGCACCAGCAGGTTGGTGGTGCCCAGCGACCTCACCAGGGCCAGCACCTCCAACTGGAAGCGGATGTCCAGATGGTTGGTGGGCTCGTCCAGCACCAGCAGACCGGGCTCCTGGACGAGCGCGCGGGCGATCAGCACCCGCTGCCGTTCGCCGCCCGAGAGGCCTTCGAAGCGACGGCGGGCCAGGTCGGCGGAGCCCACCCGGCGCAGCGCCTCGGCGACGAGCCGGGCGTCGTCGGGGCCGTCCTGCTCCCAGAACCGCTTGTGCGGCCCGCGCCCCATCGCGACGACCTCGTCCACGGTCAGGCCGGTGATCCCGACGGCGTCCTGGGGGACGACGGCGATCCGCCGGGCGCGCTCCTTGACCCGCAGCCCCGCGGTGTCGGCGCCGTCCACCAGGACGCGGCCCGCGGTGGGACGGAGCGCTCCGTGGACGCAGCGCAGGAAGGTGGTCTTGCCGCTCCCGTTGGGGCCGACCAGCCCGACGGTCTCGCCGGGCCGGGCCACGAGGTCCACGTCCGCGAGCAGGGCGCGGCCCTCCACCGTGTAGCCGACGCCTTCGGCGGCGAGCGCGGCCGGCCGGGGCACGGCGCTCATCCGGTCACCTCCGTACGGGTGGTGCGGCGCAGCAGCCACAGGAAGAAGGGGCCGCCGGCCAGCGCGGTGACGACGCCGACCGGTATCTCCTGCGGCGCGGCGACGGTCCGCGCCAACAGGTCGGCCAGCAGCAGGAACACCGCCCCGCCCAGCGCGGCCACCGGCAGCAGCCGGCGGTGGGAGGCGCCGACGACCATCCGGGCCGCGTGCGGCACCATCAGGCCGACGAAGCCGATCGCGCCGCTGTGGGCCACCAGCACGCCCACCACCAGCGAGGTCAGCACGAACGCCCAGGCCCGGAACCGGCCCGGATCCAGCCCCAGGCCCCGCGCGTCCTCCTCGCCGGCGAGCATCGTGTCCAGGGGGCGGGCGAGGGCGAGCAGCAGCCCGGTGCCGAGCGTCAACGCGACCGTCGGCACCAGCAGTTCGCTCCACCGGGCGCCGCCGAGGCCGCCCAGGGTCCAGAACATCACCGACCTCACGTGCTCGGCCCGCGCGGAGAGCACCAACACCAGACTGGTGAACGCCGACAGCACGTACTGGACCGCCACCCCGGACAGCACCAGCCGTCCGGTCGTCATGGCGCCGCCGCGCCGCGCCAGCGCCCAGACCACCACCAGCGCCCCGAGCGACCCGACGAACGCGGCGACGGGCAGCATCACGGTGGTGGCCGTGCCCGCCCCCGCCCCCAGCGCGATCACCACGACCGCGCCCGCCGAGGCGCCCGAGGAGGCGCCCAGCAGGAACGGATCGGCCAACGGATTGCGGACCAGCGCCTGCAGAACCGTTCCCGCGACCGCGAGCCCGGCCCCCACCAGCGCCCCGAGCACCATCCGCGGCGCCCGCACGTCCCACACGATCGAGGCGAACGCCCCGCTCCGCTCCCCGTCGAGGACGATCCGCACCACCTCGCCGGGCGGGATGCGCACCGACCCCAGCGCCAGACTCGCCACCGCCACCGCCGCCAACAGCACGGCCAGCACGACCAGCAGGGCGGAGCAGCGGACGGCGGAGGAGCCCGGGAGCCCCCTCACGCCCCTCACCCCGCCGCGGGGTGGAGCTGTTCGGCCAGGCTCTCCACGGCATCGGCCACGCGGACGCCCAGGACGGCCGAGGACAGGGGCAGCACCGCGAACCGCTCGTCGCGGATCGCCGGCACGTCCGCCAGCGCGGGATCGCCGAGCAGCCGCTTCTTCTTGGCCTCGACGGTGGTGCCGCCGTAGTCGTGGATCACGATCACCTCGGGCGCGCGCTTGATGACCTGTTCCCAGGAGACGTCGCCGAAGTCGTCGGCCAGGTCGGCGAAGACGTTCTCGCCGCCGGCCGCCGAGATGATCTGGTTGCCGATGCCGTGGCCGCCCGCGGTGAAGGCGGAGGAGTCGCCGGAGTCGTAGACGAACACCGTCGGCTTCGCCACGTCCGCCAGCCGCTTCTCGACCCGCTCGATCCGCCTCCGCTGTTCTTCCAGGAGCGCCGCGCCGCGCTCGGGCACGCCGAAGACGCGGGCCACCTCGGTGATCTCGGTCTCCAACTCGTCCAGCCCGACGGGCCCGTCGGCGCAGGACTCGACGTTGAGGCGGGTGCCGATCCCGGCCCCCTCCAGGAAGGCGCGGTCGCGGCCGGCGGCCTTGTCGAAGGCGCTGGCGTAGCCGCCGTAGACGAAGTCGGGATTCGCGCCGAGCAGCACCTCCTTGGACGGGTACTCCTCGGCGAGCACCGTCACCTCCTCGTAGTCCTCCCGGTACTTCGGGGAGATCGCGTCGTCGAGGTAGGCGGTGCCGGCCATGCGCTCCCGCAGACCGAGGGCGAGCAGGATCTCGGTGGTGTGCTGGTTCATGGTGACGGCGCGCTCGGGGGGAGCGTCGAAGACCGTCTCCACACCGCAGTTGGTCACCGTGAGGGGGAAGCCCTCCACCGGGGCGGCACCCCGGTCCTTCCCGTTCTCGCCGCCGTCGGCCGAGCCGCAGGCGGCGAGCGGGACCAGCAAGGCGGAGGCTATGAGGGTGCGCAGGGCGGCGCGGGATCTGGCCATGGCCGTACCTCTCCGGGGGATTTCCTCGTCCCCTGGTCGAAGCGGAAGGCGGCGCGTCAGTGTCTGACTCCCGTACGCCCGCGCGGGGCGTGCGGTCACAGTGGCGGGACCGTACCGGATTCGCACCGGTTTCCTGTCCATCGCCGCCTGGTGAGCACGGCCAGTCTGCCAGACGCCCCGCCCCGGCACGACGGCACCGGCACGCCCGCCCCGGTGCGACGACACCGGTGCGAAGGGCGTGGAGCGGGGGGAGGGTGCCCGGATGGGAGCCGGGACCGCCTGCCACGGGGAGACGGGCGAGCGATTCGCCGCCCACGCCGCGGAGAGCGTTTACAACGCCCACATCGACCGGCCGGCCATGCCGAAACCGGCCGGTGACGTGACCGGAGCACGGGTACTGGACCTCGGCTGCGGGGCGGGGCACCACGCCGCCGAACTGCGCCGGCGCGGCGCGGCCCGGATCGTCGGCGTCGACGGCAGCGCGGCTCTGCGCCTTCCGGGACGGGTTTGCCCCGGTGCGACGCGAAGGCGGCCCGACGGGTTTCCCGGCGCCGGGTGGGAAGGCGGAGCGGAGGGTGCCGGTAGAGCGATGGAAAGAGCGAACGCCCTGGTGGGGGCTCCTTGTCGTTTTCTCGTGACCGCTTTTCCGTGGTCGCTTCTCCGCGCCGTCGTGCCGGCCGTCGAAGGAGCGGCCGACCTCGGCACGAGGTGGTCACCCCCTACGGCGAAGGGGCCCTCTTCTTCGTCGGGAATCCGTTCGTGCTCGTGTGGTACCGGAAACGCCGGCGGGAAATCCTCCGGAATCGTGGAAGCGGACCAGGGGAATTCCCTCCTGAGGCCGATCTGCTTTTCGGTACGTCATGTCCGCACCGGGAAGGCGGCACGAATCGTCTTGCCCTTGCCCGGACGGAGGGCGACGGTCACCTCGGAGGCCAACTCGCGCACCAGCAGCCAGCCGAACCCGCCGGGCACGGACGGATTGATCTCCACCGTCCTGGGCCGCCGGACACTGGCGTCCGAGACCTCCACCGCGACGCCCTCGTGCTCCGCCTCCAGACGGAAGCCCGTGACTCCTCCGGCGTGACGTATCGCGTTGGTCACCAACTCCGAGACGCCCAGCAGTACGGCGTCCACGTCCGCCTGATAGGCACCCGGTTTCTTCGCCCGCAGGAACCCGCGCGTGATGTCCCGCGCCCGTTCTCCGGACTGCGGGGGACGGATCGACAACCGTTCTCGAGACCGGTCCCTTCCTCCACGCATCGGTCCTCCTGTCTCTTCCGAACCTCGTGTTCCGTCTGCCCTCTCGGGCCGGGGCCGAACGCGACCGGACGCGGTTGTTTCCTTCGCCGGAAGCGCCGGCGAGAATGCGACGTTCCCACGGGGAGCGCCGCAGGACACCCCTCGAAGGGCGCGGGAGAAGGGATCGGGGAAAGAGAGCGGACGCCATGGGCCCGCGAGGAGGGAAATGCGTGCGTGCCGGGAGGGAAAAGATCGCCGCCACACCGGCCGGGACCGCCTCCCAACCGCTGTCGCGCCGGCCGGGTGCGCACGGGCGCGCGGGTGAGCGAGGGGGTTCCGAACCGTGTCCGACGCCTGCGGAGCGTGTCACCGTCCGGAGACCGACGCGGCGGGGCCACCCACCACGTGGACACGGCCGGACGGCCGGCTCAGCGCAGGTGGTCGAGGAACGCCCTCCATGCCTCCGGACCGATCCCGAGCACCGGCCCGGAGGGCCGCTTGCTGTCGCGCACGGGAACCACGCCGGGGACGTTGTCGGCCACTTCGACGCACTCGTTGTTGCCGCCGCTGTACGTGCTGCTGCGCCACTCCGCACCCGACAGGTCCGGCGTGCTGTGGCGTGTGCTCTTCATGGTCTGTGCTCCTTGGCCCTGCGGTGGATGACGGCACGGGACTCCACCGGAGAGAGCGCGGATGTGCGTGCGGCGTCGAACAGGTCCCGGTATCGGGCGACCTCCGCCTCACGCTCAAGCCACATGGAGCCGGTCGGGTTGTCGGCCAACACCACGTCGAGCGCTCCCTCTTCGGGAAAACCCAGCACTACGTATGGGCCGAACATACTCGCATGGGCGCCACGGGAGAACGGCATGACCTGGACGGTTACGTTGGGGCGCTCGGATACGTCCAGAAGGTGCTGTAGCTGCGCCTTCATCACCTGTGGTCCGCCGACCTGTTGGAGGAGTACGGCTTCCGAGAGCACAGCCCAGAGACGCAGCGGGGAGTCGCCGCTCAACCGCTCCTGGCGGGCGATACGCACCTGCACGAACTTCTCGATCTCGTCTGCTGTCTGCCACTGCCGTGAAGCGACGGTCACGGCTCGGATGTACTCCGGTGTCTGGAGCAGTCCGGGCACAAGTTGCGCCTGGAAGGTGCGGATGGATTCCGCCATCGTCTCCAAGGCGATGTAGTCGCGGTAGGTGTCCGCGAGGACAGAGCTGTACTGGTTCCACCACCCCTGCCTGCGACGGCGGTTGGCCTTGCGAGCCAACGCGGCCAGGCGATCGCGCAGTTCGGCGTCCGACACCTGGTAGGCGTGCAACATGGCCGTCAGGTCGGGGAGTCGAACTGCCACCCGACCGTTCTCGATGCGGCTGATCTTGCCCTTGGTGCAGTCGAGGGCTTCGGCCGCCTGGACGGTGGTCAACCCCGCTGCTTCTCTCAACCGGCGCAACTCGTCTCCGAGCTGGCGGCCGAGAACGGTGGATGGGTTCGCGGTGTTGCTCTTCGTAAGCATGTCGACACGTTTAGCAGAGCAACGAGTCTCGCGTAACAGCATTAATCCGAAAGAGGGAACATCGACACCATCTGCATTGGAAACGTTGCAAGCTGGCGTGGTGCGCGTACATGCTGCGGGCCTTGGACGCCGGCGTCCCGCTGACCAACGTGCCTTCTCCGTGCGGAACTCCGGTTGAGCGTCGATTCCTGGGGGCTGTCGTGGCCGAACCGAAACAAGTCGCTTTCCGCCTTCCTCGCCGTCGGAGCAGCGCTCCCAGAGCACGGGCGATGTTGCACGCAGCGTTGGGGGAGTGGCGCATCGATCAGGACGTCGTCGGCACGGCGGAGCTGGTGCTGTCGGAGCTGGTGACCAACGCCCTGCGGGTGCGTGTGCCGCGTGACCGACAGGTGGGCGTGCGGATCGCGCACTCACGGGAGGACGGTCTCCTGCGACTGGAAGTGAGCGACGCCGGGGCGGGCCGGCCCGAGGTGCGCAGGCCCGCCGTGGACGAGACGGGCGGGCGCGGATTGCTCCTCGTGGAATCGCTGGCCCACCGCTGGGGCGTGGAGGTGCGCCCCCACGGGATCGGGAAGACGGTGTGGGCCGAACTGAAAGCCCCGGACCTGACCGCCGAACCCGTCGAACGGGAGATCGCGGCGGTGACGATCCAACCCGGCCAGCAGGTCAAGTTGTGGGGGCTGTGGCAGACGGTCCGCAGCGCCCGTGGTGAGCGGTCGCCCCTGGGCGGACTCGTCATGGTGCTGGGCTTGGACGACGGTCCGCCGCTGCGCGTGGACGCCGCCGAACCGCTGACCGTACGGGACGGCGAGCCCGAGCGAGCCACCACCGGTGAGGAGACGCCGCCGGCCACGGAGGAGCGGCCCCCGCGAGAGGCGCCACGCGGGAGGTGACGCGCGACGGCCCGCGCCGAAGAGAGGCGCGGGCCGTCGGTGCGAGGCCGGGAGCGCGCGGGAGGCGTCCCCGCGCACGCGCGGCGGTCAACTGCCGATCAGGGCCTGCCAGGTCATCGGGCCGACACTGCCGTCGACGGCGAGGCCCTTGGAGGACTGGAACGACTTCACCGCGGAGAGGGTCGCCGGGCCGAAGCTGCCGTCGACGGCCAGCGAGTAGCCCTTGGAGTTGAGCTGGGTCTGGACGGCCTTCACCGCGCTGCCGGTGGCGCCGGACTGCACGGTGACGATCACCTTCGACCAGGTGGCCGGCCCCGTGATGCCGTCGGCGACCAGCCCGTTGGCCCGCTGGAAGGCGGTGACCTGCGAGGTCGTGGCCGGTCCGTAGCTGCCGTCCACGGTGGTGGCGTAGCCCCGGGCGTTGAGCAGGTACTGGAGCGCCCGGACGTCCACGCCGGTGCTGCCGGACTTCAGCACCGGCCAGGCCGGGAGTTGGGTGCCGCCACCGCCGCCGCTGCCCAGGTTGGCCATGGCGCGCAGCTCGGAGAGCGAACCGCGGAAGACGTTGAGGTCCACGTTGCCGCTGATGCCGGAGACCGAGCCGGTGTCGCTGTACTGCCAGAAGGACCAGGAACGGTTCGCGCCGGGGATGGCCGCCGGCTCGTTGGAACCGCTCTGGTAACGCGGCTGCCACAGCGGGGTCGTGGCGAAGACACCGCCGTTGCCGCCCAGGCAGTCGTCCACGAACCACTTGGAGGTGTAGACGATCGGGGTGACCCCGAAGGCGGACTTGATCTTGTTGATGAAGGTGCCGATGTGCGTGGTGGTGGCGTAGGCGGGGCACGCGCCGTTGTGGTGCTCCAGGTCGATGACCGGGGGCAGTTGGCCGGCGGCCTTGCCGGTGTAACCGGCGCCGCGCAGGGTGGCGATGAAGTGGTCGGCCTGGGCGCTGCCGGTGCCCTCCGCGTAGAAGTGGTAGCCGGAGTTCATCAGCCCGGCCGCGGCGGACGCCTTGAAGTCCTGGACGAAGTAGGGGTCCACCCAGCCGGTGCTCTGGGTCGCCTTGTGGAAGACGAACTTCTGCCCCGAGGCGGCGACGCTGTTCCAGTTGATCGCCGAACCGTGGTTCCAGCGGCTGGTGTCGATGCCCTTGACGCTGTAACTGCTCGGATAGGCGGCCTGGGCCGGGGCGGTGCCGGCCAGACCGAGGGCGACGGCGGTCGTCGCGACGACCGCGACGGCCCGTGCGGACAGGCGCGTGAGGGGGATGCGCATGACCTTCCTTCGGTGATGCCCCGTCTTCTCCCGGGGACATGCGAGCCGTTCCACGGCGGGGAGTTGACGGGTACGGGAAAGCGGCGGGCTTTCTCCGCCGCCGGACGCAGCGGCGATCATTCCGGAAACGAAGGGCCTCCGGTAGTACTGCCGGTGAATTTTTCTACGCGCATTGACTCGTCAACCAGTCGAATCCCGGGGAGGTGTGGAGACGCCACAGGGACATGTCCTGGCAAGAGGGGACGCACGGGGGTGAAGAAGCAGAGGGGCGGCCTTTCCGTCCTCTTTCTCGGTTTCTCGGTTTTCTCGGTTCTCGGGTTTTCTCCTCGCGTGGGCCGCCGTGTCGCTCCGTCGAGCCCGGTGGGGGCCAACCGCACTGAGGAGTGGGCGGGTTGGGAGGATGCGGCGGCACCGGCCCACCGGGGGAAGGAACTTCGATGAGACCCGCGCGCACCACGTCGCCCGCCGTCACCGCGCTCGCTGTCGTCGGCCGCGCCGTCGGAACGGCCGGCGCGTGAGCGCCCGCCGGCGGATCGTCGCCGTCTGGGCGGGGCTGTGCCTGGCCGGGGTGGTCGCCGCCTCCGCCCTCGACGCCGAGCCGGACACGGGCCCGCCGGCCTCTCCCACCGGGGAGCCCACTCCGACGGCCACGGACGCCGTCGACTGTGAGGAGATCGCCGACCACGTCGCGCGGTCCCGAGCCGAGGCCGAGCGGGAGCGGCGGGAAGCGCTCGACCCGTCCGCGGACCCCGTGGTCCGGGACAGGGCCTTCGCCACGATGATGGTGGTGCCGGAGGAGTGCCTGGGCGTGCTCGAAGCGCGCGGCCTGATGTGACGCCGAGGCCGGCGCGCACATCGGTGCCGTGCTGCGGGAGGGAGGCGGCGGGGAACGGAAGGCGCCCTGGCCTCCGGGGCGGGGCGCGGCCACCGGGGTCCTAAGCTTTCCGGGTGCCAATCCCCTTCCACACCGCACCCCACGCCGACGAGGAACTGCGCGGCGCCCTCGCCGGTCTGCTCGACGGGCTGCCGCCGCGGCAGGCCGCCGGCGCCGTCGAGCGACTGATCACCCACTACCGGGGAAAGGTCCCCACCGGCGCGCCCGTGCTGCGGGACCGGGCGGACGTGGTGGCGTACGCCGCGTACCGGATGCCCGCCACTTTCGAGGCCGTCCGTGCCGCGCTGGGCGCCCTCGCCGACCGGGCGCCCGGGTTCGACCCGGCCGACCACCTGGACGTGGGCGGGGGGACGGGCGCGGCGGTGTGGGCCGCCGCCGGGATCTGGGGCGACGGAGGGGAGCGCACCAGGGCGACCACCGTCCTGGACTGGGCCGAGCCCGCCCTCGCGCTGGGCCGCGAGCTGGCCGGGACGTCCCGCTCGGCCGCGCTGCGCGCCGTCGAGTGGCGGCGCGCGCGGATCGCGCCCGGCGGGGAGCTGCCCGCCGCCGAGCTGATCACCGTCTCCTACGTGCTGAACGAGCTGACCGAGGACGCCCGGCACGGTCTGGTCGACGCCGCCGCGGCCTCGGGACGCGCCGTGGTGATCGTCGAACCGGGCACGCCGGCGGGCTACGAGCGGATCATCGAGGCGCGCGGGCGGCTGATCGACGCCGGGCTGCGCGTCATGGCCCCCTGCCCGCACGGCGACACGTGCCCGATAGAGCCCGGCTCGGACTGGTGCCACTTCGCCGCCCGCGTCGGCCGCTCCTCCCTCCACCGGCGGGTGAAGGGAGGCTCGCTGGCGTACGAGGACGAGAAGTTCTCCTACGTGGCGGCCGTCCGTCCCGAGGTGGCCGGCACGGCCGCCGGGGCGCGGATCGTGCGCCGGCCGCAGATCCGCAAGGGCCAGGTCCTCCTCGATCTGTGCGCCGGACCGGACGCCCGGCGCGGCGGGCTGCGGCGCGAGACCGTCACCAAACGCCACGGCCCCGCCTACCGGGCCGCGCGGGACGCGGACTGGGGCGAGGAGTGGGACGGCGGACGGGACGACGGGCGGGACGGGGAGCGGGACGCGGGCCGGGACGAGGCGTGAGCGCCGCCCCGACCCGCGCCGGGGCCGGTGTCAGGCGCGCAGCTCCGCCGTGCAGCACTTCACGCTGCCGCCGCCCTTGAGCAGCTCGCTCAGGTCGACGCCGATCGGCTCGTAGCCGCGTTCGCGCAGTGGCTCGAACAGCCCCACCGCCGCCTGCGGCAGCAGCACATGGTGCCCGTCGCCGACCGCGTTGAGACCAAAGGCGCGGGCGTCGGCCTCCCCGGCGACGATCGCGTCGGGGAAGAGCCGGGCCAGCACCGCTCGGCTGCCGGGCGAGAACGCGTCGGGGAAGTACATCACCGCGTCGTCGCGGGAGTCGTCCAGGACGCACAGCGCCGTGTCCAGGTGGTAGAAGCGCGGATCGACCAGGTCCAGGCCGATCACCGGGCGGCCGAAGAACTCCTGCGCCTCGGGGTGGGAGAGCGGGCTGCTGCGGAAGCCGCGCCCCGCCAGCAGCCACGAGGCGGTGACGGCGAAGTCGCCCTCGCCCTCGTTGATGTGCTCCGGCTCACGCACCTCGGCGAAGCCGTGCGCGCGGTACCACCGACGGTGCGCGGCGGCCTCCCCGGCCCGCTCCGGGTGCGCGAACCGGGCGCCGAGCACCCGGCCGTCGACGACGAGCGCGCCGTTGGCGGCGTACACCATGTCGGGCAGCTCCGGGTCGGGGACGAGCTCCTCGACGGTGTGGCCCAGCGAGCGGTACAGGTCGCGCAGGTGTTCCCACTGGGTGACGGCCAGCCGGAGGTCCACGGGCTTGGCGGGGTCCATCCAGGGGTTGATGGAGTAGGTGACCCGGAAGTGTGTCGGTGGACACATCAGATAGCGGCGGGGTGCGTACACGTGGGACTCCTCACAGGATCGCTGTGTGGTGGGAGATGTGCGCTGTGTGAGCAATGGTCCACCCGGAGCCCCGGAACGGCACCGCCCGGAAGGCGTTTCCTCGACGGCGAGGCCCGGCGTCATACGGGCGGAGGAGCCTTATCCGGCCAAGTTGGCGCATACAAGGACCCCCCGGTTGCCGAACGGTCTCGGGGAGGGAGCAGGATGGACAAACGGTCATCCGAGATCCGTGGATTCCGCCCGGCAACGGGCGCTCGGTTCCGTACCCTCGGAAAACACACGGTCCCGGTCGCGAGTGAGGCGGTACATGGAACGCGAAAGCAGATTCTCCCGGTGGCTGCGGCGACGCTCCCGGAGCACCGCGCGCACGATTGCCGCGCAGGAGGCGGCCCGCCTCCGCGAGGATCTGCTGCTGACGGCCGCGGCGGCGGGCTTCCCGCTGGCGCCCGCCGCGCACCCCGAGGGGTACGGCTGCTCCTGCGACCGGATCGGCTGTCCGACCCCCGGACGCCACCCCGTCTCCTTCGCCTGGCAGACGCAGGCCACCACCGACCCCGAGCAGATCGCCCGCTGGGCGAGCAACCAGCCCCTGGCGAACTTCGTCACGGCCACCGGCCGCACCCACGACGTGCTGGACGTTCCCGTGGGGGCCGGACGGGCCGCGCTGGAGCGGCTGGAGGCCGAGGACGTGGAGGTCGGGCCGGTGGCCGTGTGCGGCAACGACCCGTGGTCGGGCCGGATGCTGTTCTTCACGGCCACCCGCGGCACGCCCGACGACGAGGACGAGTGGTGGCCGTGCGAGCTGGACTGCCATCCCGAGACGCTGGACGACCACCCCGGGCTGCGCTGGCACTGCCGCGGCAGCTACGTGCTCGTACCGCCGTCGCGGCTGCCCGGCGACGATCACGGCCCCGCGGTCGGCTGGCTGCGCGCCCCCGAACGTCCGCTGCCCGATCCGCTGACGCTGCTGGAGGCCCTGACGGACGCCTGCGCCGCGCACGCCGAGGAGCAGCCGGAGCAGCCGGCCCCGTGGCCGGTGCGTTGAAACGTGCCCGCACGGCGCCGCCCGTGTCGCCGGCGCCGTCCGCGTGCCGTGGTCACTCGCGTCACTCGCCCTTGGCGCTCGTCAGGCCCTGGAGGCGGTACACCACCCCGACGTGGGGTTCGGCGGCGTCGGCGGCGGGAACGGACGCGACCTGGAGGGCGACCCGGACGTACGTCACGGACTGCTTGGGCGTCCCCTCCAACAGCGCCTTGATGTAGGGGTCCTTGACCTCCGGCCGGTAGCCCTTGGCCACCGTCTGCTTCATCTGGTGGTGCGTGGTGAAGAAGACCAGCGCACCGCCGTCCTCGGTGCGCAGCCCCAGCGGACCGAACCGCGCGTCCTCGGCGGGCAGGTCGGCCCACTCGGTGCGAGCGCCGGGACTGGTCGCCGACTTCCTCCGCTCCTCGCGGACCCGGTTGGTCAGCGGCCCGTCGGCGAAGGTGCCGCCGCCCTCGCGCAGGTAGTCGGTGTAGGCGCGGCTCAGGTCCTTCGGGGCGACGGCCAGGCGGGCCGTCTCGTCGGTGGGAACGGCCTCGACGTGGCCCTCGCCGTCCTCGGCGAACTCCGGGACGGAGTCCTCGGGCAGCACCGCCAGGTACGACGCCTTCCACTTCTCCTCGATGCCGTTCCGCGTGAAGACCAGCAGCCAGCGCGCGCCCCGGCTGCGGTTGCTGGCGGTGTCGGCGACGAAGAACTTCGGCCAGCCCGCCTGCTTGGGGATCAGGAAGCGGGCGTCGGTCAGCTCCAGCGGCTTGTGGTCGGGGTTGCCGTCGGGGTGGACGGCCTGCTTGGCCCGCAGCCCCGCCTGGTCGATGGCGCCCAGCGCGCCCGTCTCGACGGTGGTGTTGAGCTTGGGGTCGTGGGTGCGGTTGGCCTTGTTGCCGGTCGTGACGAACTCCTTCAGGACCTTGGCGGCCTCCGCCTCGGTCGTCGCCGGCACCACGGCCTTCTCGCCGTGCACCGTGAGGCAGCCCGACACCCCCGTCAGCCCCGTCAGCACCGCCACCAGCACCGCCACGGCCCTCAACCCACGTGCCTTGGTCCGCACTCTCCTCGACCCCTCCCGGACAGGCTTTTCCGGGCCGAACCCTACCGGTGTCCGACCCGGCCCGGACGCGGGGCCGGCGCTGCCTGCCACGGCGGCGCGGGGGAGAGGGGGAGGGGAGGGCCGTCCGTCGTCGAAGCCCGCCGTCGAGACGCGGAGAGCCGGTGGCCCGTGCCCATGTCGAGCCCCGCGCCGAACCGTGTCCGCCGGTGGCGTCCCACCGGCGGACACGGGGTCGTACCCGGTCCCGCCCCGGGCCAGGTCAAGGGCGGGGCCGGGCGTCCGGGGCCGGCCGTCAGGAGACCGAGCAGGCACCGCCGTCGAGCGTGAAGGCGCTCGGGCTGGCGTTGCCGCCGTTCCAGGTGCCGGTGAAGCCGACGGTCACCGAGCCGCCCGCGGGGATGGTGGAGGTGTACGAGGCGGGCCGGACGGTGACGGTGGCGCCGCTCTGGCTCGGGGTGCCGCCCCACATGTTGGTGATCGTCTGCCCGTCGGCGAACCGCCAGCCGAGCGTCCAGTCGCGGATCGCGGAGGTGCCGGTGTTGCGGACGGTGACCTCGCCCTGGAAGCCGCCCTGCCACTGGCCGACGATCTTGTAGGCGACCGAGCAGGCAGCGGTGGGCTCGCCGCCCCCGCTCGTGGTGACGGTGACCGTGGCCGAGCGCTGGGAGCGGTTGCCGGCGGCGTCCCGCGCGTACACGGCGAAGGTGTAGGAGGTGCCCGGCGTCAGGCCGGTGACGGTGGCCGAGGTGCCCGTGGTGGTCCGGACGGTGGTCTCGGAGGCGCCGTTCACCCGGACCACGTCGTACCCGGTGACCCCGACGTCGTCGGAGGAGGCCGCCCAGGACAGGGTGACGCCGGTGGAGGTCACGCCGGAGGCGGTGGGGGCGCCGGGCCGGGTCGGCGCGGTGGTGTCGCCGCCCGAGCCGCCGCCGTAGACGGTGGCCTCCTTGGAGGTCGAGGCGATGCCGTTGGGGCCGTTGAAGATCCGCTCGCCCCAGCTCGTCAGGGAGTCGGGGTCGAAGCCGTCGACCATGTCCAGGTAGCCGACGTCGCTGCTGTTGCCGCTCCAGGACCAGCCCAGGTAGCCCAGGCCGAGCCGCTGGGCGGTGGCCAGGATCGCGTCCTCGTCGGGGTTGCCGTCGGAGTGGTCGTGCCCGAACTCGCCCACCAGGATGGGCAGTCCGGCGTCGACGAAGTGGTTCAGGTAGTCCTGGACCTCGGCGGCGGTGTCGTAGACCCCGTACATGTGGATCGAGAAGAGCGTGTTGCGGTCGGGGTCGGCGGCGAAGACCGACGCGGCGTTGGCGCGCATGGTGCCCGACCAGTCCTGGCCCCAGTTGGGGGCGTCCACCATCAGCGCGTGGTCGAACCCGGCGTTCCGCAGTTTCTGGATGGCGCCCCGGGTGTCGGCGGTCCAGTTCTGGTAACCGCTGTTGCCGTGCGGCTCGTTGCCGATGTTGACGATGACGTGGTCCTCTTGGCCCTCCAGCGCGCTCTTGACACTGATCCAGTAGTCGGCCGCGCGGTCCAGGGACACCGCCCCGCTCTGCTCGCCGTAGCCGGTGGTGTCGTGCACCTCCAGGACGCAGATGAGGCGGTTGGCCTTGCACTCGGAGACGACCCTCGCCACGTCCGAGGCGTCGTTGCGGGTCCAGCGGTCGCCGCTGCTGAGGACGACCCGGACGGTGTTGGCGCCCTTGGCCTTGATGTGGGAGAAGGAGTCGAACTCGTGGGTGTACCAGGTGTGGGCGTGGTTGACGCCCCGCATCACGAAGTCGTTTCCGTTCCCCTCCAGCAGCCGTCCGCCTCGGACGTGGAGGCCGGTGGCGGCCGTGTCCTCCTCGGCGGCGTGGCCGGCGGCATGACCGGGCTGGCCGAGGCCGAACAGCGATAACGCGAGGCCGAGGAGAACTCCTCCGGCCGCGGCCGTGGTGCGGGGGGTGCGTGGTCTCATCCGTCACTCCAGACCGTGTGCTGTGACAACGATGTCGAACCGTGCGGTGGTGGTGTTGCGGCAGTGACTCCGGGAGCGCTCCCAATGAACATCCGCACCTGATGTCGCGTCAAGGGGTGCGACAATGATCGATTCCGGTTGCGGCCCGGCGCCGCGTCGCCGCCGGGCGAGCGCCGCGGGGACGTCCCCGTCGGGCACGCCGGGAACGTCCCCGCGATTCAGGGGCCGGGTTCAAGCGCCGGATTCAGGCGCTGAGCGGGAACAGCTCGCCCAACTCGCGGAAGACGGCGGTGTTCAGGGCGAAGGCGCGCCGGCACTCCTCGACGACGCGCTGCCTCTCCAGGTCGTCGACCGGCAGCGCGTCCAGCGACTCGCGGTACTCCCGCTTGAACGCCGCCGGGTTGGGGATGCCGTCGAAGACGTAGAAGCGCACGCCGTCGCCCTTGCGCGCGAAGCCCCAGGTCCGCTCGGCCCGGTCCCGGATGATCTGTCCGCCGGAGAGGTCGCCGAGGTAGCGGGTGTAGTGGTGGGCGACGTAGCCGCCCGGCCAGTCCCGCGCCACGCGGGCGATCCGGTCGGCGTACGCGGCCGTGGCCGGCAGCGGGGCGAGCGTCCCGCGCCAACCGTCGCCGCCGTGCAGGTGCGTCAGGTCCCGCTCCAACGCGGCGGTGCGGGCCAGTTCGGGCCGGAGGAACGGTCCGGCGACCGGATCGTTCGCGAGTCGGTCCGCCTCGCCCTCCAGGGCGCGGTAGACGAACCACAACTGTTCCGTGTAGCGGACGTACGCCTCCACCCCCAACCGCCCGCCCAGGAGGTCGCTCATGAAGGCGGAGGTCTCGGCCTCCGTGTGCTGCTGCTGCGAGGCGGTGCGGATGAGGGTGGAGAACGGAGTCATGGCGGGCCTCCGGGGAAAGGCGACGGAAGGGGCGGAACGCCACCGTGGTGGCGCCGCCGCGCCATGATTCTCATTGGTTAGGTATGCCTAAGTCAATGTGTTGCCGACACCTTGTCGGAAAAACTCAGGGCAGTGTCAGGATCTCCGCCCCCGTCTCGGTGACCACCAGCGTGTGCTCGAACTGGGCCGTCCGCTTGCGGTCCTTGGTGACGACCGTCCAGCCGTCCTGCCACATCTCCCACTCGTGGGTGCCCAGCGTCAGCATCGGCTCGATGGTGAACGTCATGCCCGGCTTCATCACGGTCGTCGCGCGCGGGTCGTCGTAGTGGGGGATGATCAGCCCCGAGTGGAACGAGGTGTTGATCCCGTGGCCGGTGAAGTCGCGCACCACCCCGTAACCGAAGCGCTTGGCGTACGACTCGATGACCCGGCCGATGACGTTGATCTGCCGGCCCGGCTTCACCGCCTTGATCGCGCGGTTCAGCGACTCGCGCGTCCGCTCCACCAGCAGCCGCGACTCCTCGTCCACGTCCCCGCACAGGTAGGTGGCGTTGGTGTCGCCGTGCACGCCGCCGATGTAGGCGGTCACGTCCAGGTTCACGATGTCGCCGTCGCGCAGCACGGTCGAGTCCGGGATGCCGTGGCAGATCACCTCGTTGATCGAGGAGCACAGCGACTTGGGGAAGTTCCGGTACCCCAGGGTGGAGGGGTACGCCCCGTGGTCGCACAGGTACTCGTGCGCCACCTCGTCCAGCTTGTCGGTGGTCACACCGGGCGCGATGTGCTTGGCGGCCTCCTCCATCGCGCGGGCCGCGATCCCGCCCGCGATCCGCATCCTCTCGACGGTCTCGGCGTCCTGCACCTCCGGCCCGGTGTACGGCGTCGGAGCGTCCTTCCCGACGTACTCCGGACGGGCGATCGAGGCGGGCACCGTGCGCCTCGGGGAGAGGGTGCCGGGAACAAGAAGCGACTGGCCAGACATGTGCGCGAGTCTAGTCGCGATAGGTGACGCCACCAGGGGGCAGCATGACCCCATGGCACTCTTCAAACGCAGGAACACCGGCAGGCCCGGCGAGTGGTTCTACTGCCTCGAACACCGCACGGTCGAGGAGGGTCCACAGTGCCCGGCCAGGAACCGTCTGGGGCCCTACCCGACCCGCGCGGAGGCGGAACGCGCGATGGAGACCGCCCACGAACGGAACGCCCAGTGGGAGAACGACGCCCGCTGGAACGACGACGACGAAACCCCCGACTCCCCCCGGAAGCCCGCGGACTGACGCGCGTCCCTCCGCGTCCGGGGCGTCCGACGCCGCCGGAATCGCCCCGCGCCGGACCGCCGCGGGGCGGGGCGGTCCCGTGGCGGCGGACGGGGAGGGGCGGCCGGCCCGCCCCCGAGCCGCGAGCGGGGCTCAGAGCGTCGTCGGGGCGGGCCCGGAGTCGGCCTCGCCGTCCGGCGAGGCGGCCCTTCGCACCGCCGCCGCGTGCGGACTCGTGCGCACGTCGTACGCCATCAGCCTCGGCAGGGTCAGTGCCAGCAGCCCCACCGCCACCACACACGCCAGCCCACCGCCCCAGACCGAGAAGCGCACCGAGGTGAGGGCGGCCATCCCGCCCGCGCGGATCTGCCCGAGCTGCGGACCCGCCGCGTACGACAGCATCTCGATCCCGGCCAGCCGCCCCCGCAGCTCGTCGGGGATCGTCTGGTTCCAGATCGTGCGGCGGAAGATCCCGCTCACCGCGTTGCACCCGCCGCCCACCGTGAGGAACAGCAGTACCGACCA
This sequence comes from Streptomyces megasporus, assembly GCF_000718985.1. Lineage (GTDB taxonomy): Bacteria > Actinomycetota > Actinomycetes > Streptomycetales > Streptomycetaceae > Streptomyces > Streptomyces megasporus. Next base: position 75,473 of record NZ_JODL01000010.1, read on the forward strand.
GACGTTCCCGGCCAGCCCGGCCGCCACCATCGACGCCCCCCAGCCGGCCGCCGCGAGGACCACCGCCCGGCCGTGCCGGTGGACGCGCCGGACCCAGCCGCTCGTCGCGCTGACGACCGCGGCCCCCAGCGGGAAGGCGGCGAACATCAGCCCCACCGACCACGGCGCGTCCAGGTCGTCCGCGAGGAAGGTGAAGAGCGCGATGGGGAAGGACAGGACCGTGGCCGCCAGGTCGACGGCGTAGGTGCCCAGCAGGTCCTTGCGGCTCCACGCGTAGCGCGCGCCCTCGGCGATGCCGCGCAGCGACGGCCGCGCGGCCCCGTGGGAGGGAGGGGAGGGGCGCAGACCGCGGGCCAGGGCGACGGAGATCGCGAAGGTCACGGTGTTGATCGCGTACGCCCACTCCAGTCCGGCGAAGGTGATCAGCACACCGCTCAGGGACGGTGCGGCCACCCCGCCGATCTGCCAACGCACGGAGTTGAGCGCGACGGCCGCCGGGAGCTGCTCGTGCGGGACGACGCGCGGCACGATCGCCTCCAACGCCGGACGCTGGAGGCCGCCGAGCGCGCTGTTCAGGGCAGCCGCCGCGTACAGCGGCCAGACCATCGGCTCGGGCAGCAGACTGTTGGCCAACAGCATCAGGGCCGTCGCCCCGAGGGCGCCCTCGGTCCACAGCAGCAGCCTGCGCCGGTCCACGGCGTCCGCGAGCGCCCCGCCGTACAGGCCGAAGACCACCAGCGGCACCAACTCCGCCACGCCGAGCGCGCCGACGGCGACCGTCGAGCCGGTCAGTTCCTTGAGTTGGAGGGGCAGGGCCACGAACGTGAGGAAGGTGCCGAAGACGGTGACCGCGCCCGAACACCACAGCAGTCGGAAATCCCGCGAGGAGCGCCAGGGGGAGAGGTCGGGCAGCAGGGCGCTCGGCTTGAAGGACACGAGGGCCCATCGTGGGCGGGCGCTCCCGCCGCCGCAACGGGTTTGCGCGCGGGCCGCCGCACCGGACGGTCGCGGAAGCGCCGGCGGGAGCACCGGCGGCGTCCCGCCGCGTCCGGTCGCTGCCGCCCGCTCGGCCCGACCTGCCCTCGTACGGGTGGCCCGGCGCGGCACCCGGACGTTTGTTACCACCTGGTAGCGAGTGCGCGGCGGAGGGCCGGCAGGATGCGGGCATGACTTCGAACGACGCATCCGCACAGACCGCAGGCGCCGCCCAGGAGGCGCCGAAGAAGGCCCCCGCGAAGGACCCCTGGGAGCTGCCGGACGTCTCCGGCCTGGTGGTCGGCGTCCTCGGCGGCACCGGCGACCAGGGACGCGGCCTGGCGTACCGGTTGGCCAAGGCCGGACAGAAGGTGATCATCGGCTCACGGGCGGCGGACCGGGCACGGGCCGCCGCCGAGGAACTGGGCCACGGCGTGGAGGGCGCGGACAACGCCGAGTGCGCGCGCCGCAGCGACATCGTGATCGTCGCGGTGCCGTGGGAGGGCCACGCCGCGACGTTGGAGAGCCTGCGGGAGGAGCTGGCGGGCAAGCTGGTGGTGGACTGCGTCAACCCGCTCGGCTTTGACAAGAAGGGCGCCTACGCGCTGAAGCCCGAGGAGGGCAGCGCGGCCGAGCAGGCCGCCGCGCTGCTGCCCGACTCGCGGGTGACCGCGGCCTTCCACCACCTGTCGGCCGTCCTGCTCCAGAACCCGGAGATCGAGGAGATCGAGACCGACGTGATGGTGCTGGGGGAGGTGCGGGCCGACTGCGAGATCGTGCAGGCGCTCGCGAGCCGCATCCCGGGCATGCGCGGCGTCTTCGCGGGCCGGCTGCGCAACGCCCACCAGGTGGAGTCGCTGGTCGCCAACCTGATCTCGGTCAACCGCCGGTACAAGGCGCACGCGGGCATCCGGCTCACGGACATCTGAGCCGTTCCGGACGGGCGGCGAGGGGTTCGCCGCCCGGACCGGGGCCGTGCCGGACGGGCGGCGCCGGACGCGCGGGACGCTCCGGGGGCGCGCCCAGGACACGGCCTCCCCGGAGCGGGACGGCACCGGGGATGGGGGACAATGGGCGTGTCGTACCACCGTCCGCACGTATGGAGCCCGCCCCCATGGCCCCCTCGTCCCCGTCCGGCCCGTCCCGGCGACTGTCCGTCTTCGCCCTGGTCGTCTGCGGCCTCGCCGTCGTCGCGGCGGTGGTGTCCTTCGTGAAGGGTGCCTGGCTGGTGGGGGTCGTCTGGGTCCTCATGGCCGGGCTGTCGTCCAACATGGCCTGGTACTACGTCCGCCGCGACCGGCTGGCGCGGGCCACGGCGGAGGCGAACGGCGCCGGGGTCAACGGGGAATGACGACGTTCTGGGGCTCGCCCTCCCAGAACCGGAAGTACTGCAATCCGTAGGCGGTCTCCTGCCAGGAGATGCCCAGGGCCGTCATGAGGGAGTCGACGCCCTCCCAGAAGACGGCGTTGACCTCCGGAATCCACAGGCAGGCGAAGACCGCGATCAGGCCGAAGGGCGCGAAGGGCTCCACCTGGCGGCGGATCGCGGGGGAGAGCCACGGCTCCAGGACGCCGTATCCGTCCAGGCCGGGCACGGGCAGGAAGTTCAGGATCGCGGCCGTCACCTGGAGCATCGCCAGGAAGGCCAGCGCGCAGCGGAACGCGACCGGCACGTCGTCCACCAGACCCAGCCAGAACGGCGCGGTCAGGGCCACGGCCAGGGCCGCGTTGACCAGCGGGCCGGCGGCCGAGATCAGGCTGTGCCGCAGCCGGCCCCGGATGCGGTGGCGCTCGATGAACACCGCGCCGCCGGGCAGTCCGATCCCGCCCATCACGACGAAGAGCACGGGCAGGACGACGCTCAGCAGCGCATGGGTGTACTTGAAGGGGTTGAGGGTGAGATAGCCCTTGGCGCCGATGGATATGTCGCCCCCGTGCAGCGCGGTGCGCGCGTGCGCGTACTCGTGGAGGCAGAGCGAGACGATCCACGCCGAGACGACGAAGAGGAACACCGCGAAGCCGGCGTTCGACGCGAAGTCCGTCCACACCCCCCAGGCCGACACGCCCATCACGGCGAGGAGACCCAGGAACACGGGGCTGATCCGTCTGTCGCTGCGGGTGCCGGACACGCTCATGGGCCCCGACCGTACCCGGCGCGCGGTTCGGGGCGCGAACCCGGTCGCCGCCGGTGCCCGCGCCCCGGGAGACCGCCTCCGCGGGGCCGCTCCCGAGGGGGCCGCCCCGCGGAGGCGGGAGGGGTCACGTCCCGCCGATGCGGATCGTGCGGCGCTTGCCCCGCGGTGACTTGGGGATGCGCACGGTGAGCACCCCGTCGGCCATCTCGGCCGCCACCTTGTCGCCGTCGATGTCGTTCGGGACGATGGTGCGGTAGGAGAAGCGGCCGGTCCGGCGGCTGAGCACCTTCCCCTGCTGCTCCTCGTCGAGTTGGCCGGTGATGTGCAGTTCGTTGCCGTCCAGTTCCACCATCACGTTGTCTCGGGGGATGCCGGGCAGCTCGGCCCGCACCACGTAGGCGTCCTCGGCTTCCTCCTCCTCGACCATGGGCACCCACGGCCGTTCGCCGGTGGGCATGGTGCCCTGGCGGAAGAAGCGATTCATCTCCCCCCAGAGGTTCTCGAACTCGCTGAGCGGGTCCCGCCGGCCCCAGCCCGGCTGGTGCCGCGTCGGACCCGGGGCGTTCTCTCCACGCCGTACTGGCATCTTCACCACTGTTCGTTCCTCCCGGCGCCGTCTTCGGTCGCGGAGGGCGCCCGGCCGCCCGTACGAGGGGCTGTCGGACGGACGCCCTCCACCGGTGTCGCGCCACGCGGGTATCCGTGATGAACCGACTCATTCTCGGTCGAACACCCCCAAGCGCTCCCGAACATGCCCAAACCGTCCGAGCGCGTCCAATGGGCCGCGCGGCCGGGGCGCCGTGGCCGTGGACTGGGCCATGGTGGACCGTGCGGGGCGCCGACGGACGGCCGACGGCCCGCCGACAGGGGCTGGGGGAGTTCTGTCGACGGGCCGTCGGCGGGTGACCGGTGGGGGAAGCCGGTCAGGGGAGGGTGGTCGCGGAGGGCGGCGGAGGCCCGGGATCAGCGGAACGTGATCAGTGGAAGGAGTGCTCCTCGGCCGGGAACGTGCCGCCGACCACGTCCTGCGCGTACTCCCTGGCGGCCTCGCCCAGCGCCTCGCGCAGCTTCGCGTACTGCTTGACGAAGCGCGGCACGCGGCCCGAGGTCAGGCCCGCCATGTCCGTCCAGACCAGGACCTGCGCGTCGCACCCGGCGCCGGCGCCGATGCCGACGGTCGGGATGTGCAGGGAGCGGGTGACCTCGGCGGCCAGCTCGGCCGGGACCAGCTCCAGGACGACCGCGAAGGCGCCCGCCTCCTGAGCGGCCTTGGCGTCGCGCAGCAACTGCTGCGCCGCCTCCTCGTCGCGGCCCTGGACGTAGTAGCCGCCCAGCGCGTTGACCGACTGCGGGGTCAGGCCCAGGTGGGCCATCACCGGGATGCCGGACTGCACCAGCAGCTCGGTCTGGGGCAGGGACCGCTCGCCGCCCTCCAGCTTGATCGCGCCCACGCCCGCCTCCTTCACCAGGCGGGTGGCGTTGCGCAGGGCCTGGACGGGGCCCTCCTGGTAGGCGCCGAAGGGCAGGTCGGCGACGACCAGCGCCCGCTTGGTGCCGCGGACGACGGCGGCGGAGAGCACGGCCATCTCGTCCATGGTGACCGGGACGGTGCTGTCGTAGCCGAGGTGGCAGTTGCCCGCCGAGTCCCCGACCAGCAGGACGGGGATGCCCGCCTCGTCGAAGACGGACGCGGTCATCGCGTCGTAGGCGGTGAGCATGGGCCATTTCTCGCCGCGCCCCTTGGCGGCGGCCAGGTCCCGGACGGTGATGCGTCGCTGCTGCGTTCCGCCGTACAGCGCCTTGCTCCGGCTGCTGTCGGTGGCCTGCTGGGCATGCGTCATTGCGCTGGCTCCCGTGTGGTCGTCTCGAGGCGCCCTCACGGCGTCCCCGGATCACGTCCATGGTGGCATCCCCGTCGGGGAGGGGGGAAGGGGGACGGGCACGGCTCACAGGGTTCGGCCGGCGGGATTCGGCCGGACGCGAGGCACGGAGGTGATACGAGACGGTTCCGTATCGGAAAGTTCTACTCTGTCCTTTATGACCGAAATGAGTGTCGGGTCCGCGCAGGCACCCGTACCCGAGTCCGTCCGCCGCCGGCGCTGGGCGATCCTGGCCGTGTTGATGCTCAGCCTGCTGATCGTCGTGCTGGACAACTCGATCCTCAACGTCGCGATGAAGACCATCGCGACCCCGGCCCCCACCGGCCTGGGCGCCACCCAGAGCCAGTTGGAGTGGGCGATCAACTCCTACACGCTCGTCTTCGCGGGCCTGCTGTTCACCTCGGGCCTGCTGGGCGACCGGTACGGGCGCAAGAGGGTGCTGCTGTTCGGCTTGGCCGTGTTCGGCGTGGCCTCGGTGCTGGCCGGACTCTCCGACACGCCCGGCGAGCTGATCGCCTACCGTGCGCTGATGGGCTTCGGCGGCGCCTTCGTGATGCCCTCCACCCTCGCCGTCCTGATGAACGTCTTCGACCGCGAGGAGCAGCCCAAGGCCATCGGCGTCTGGTCGGGCGGCGTCGGCCTGGCCATCGCCATCGGCCCGATCACCGGCGGCGTGCTCCTGGAGCACTTCTGGTGGGGGTCGGTCTTCCTGGTCAACGTCCCCATCGTGATCGTCGCCCTGATCGCCATGGCGCTGCTGGTCCCCGAGTCGAGGGACCCCGCGCCCGGCCGGCTGGACCCCCTCGGCGTCCTGCTGACGATCGTCGGCCTGGTGCTGCTGGTGTACGGCATCATCAAGGGCGGCCAACTCGCCGACTTCACCGATCCCGAGGTGCTGCTCACGGTGGGCGGCGGCCTCGTCGTCCTGGTCGGCTTCGTGTTCCACGAGAGGCGCAGCGACCACCCGGCCCTCGACGTCCGGCACTTCCGCGACCCCGCCTTCTCGGCGGCCGTCGCCGCCATCGCGCTGGCCTTCTTCGCGCTGATGGGCGTGACGTTCTTCATGGTCTTCTACACCCAGAGCGTGCGCGGCTACAGCCCGCTCCAGACCGGCCTGCTGATGCTGCCGCTCGCCGCGTCGCAGTTGTTCTTCTCGCCCCGGGCCCGGCTGGTCGTGGAGCGCTTCGGCATCCGGGCGACGTGCACCGGCGGCATGCTGGTCATCGCCGCCACCATGGCGTCGTTCCTGCTGTTCGACGCCGACACCCCGATCTGGCTCCTGACGGTGGTCTTCTTCCTCCAGGCCGCCGGGATGGCGCACATCATGACGCCCGCCACCGTCGCGGTCATGCAGTCGCTGCCCCGGCGGAAGGCGGGCTCCGGGTCGGCGGTCAACAACATCTTCCGGCAGGTCGGCGGCGCGCTGGGCGTCGCGCTGCTCGGCTCGCTGCTCTCCGCGGCCTACCGCCGGCGGATCGACGAGGACGTGGCCGCCGTCCCCGGCCTGACGGAGGGCGCGCGCCACGCGGCGGGCGAGTCCATCGAGGCCACCCTGGCGGCGGCGGACCGGTTGGGCCCGGCGGGCCGGTCCCTGGCCGAACGGGCCGGCGAGGCGTTCGTCCACGCCATGCACGTCACGGTCATCGGCTCCGCCTCGATCGCCCTGCTCGGCGCGGTCGTCGTCGCGCTCTTCCTGCCCGGCCGACGGGCGCCCGGGGAGCGGGCCGGCGAGGAGAGGGAACGGGACACGGAGGAGACGAAGGACGCGGGGGAGACGGAGGACGCGGAGAGCCGGAAGGACGCGGAGGGCGCCGAGGAGTCCGAGGAGTCCGAGGAGGGCGCCGAGGAGGCCGGTCGGGAACGGAACCCCGTGGAGCCCGTGGAGGCGGAACGGTGACCGAATCCGAGGCGGAGGCCCGCGGCGCGCGGCCTGCCGCCCGCGGCAGGCCGCGCAGCGCCGCTGCGGACCGGGCGATCGTCGAGGCCGTCCTGCGCCTGCTGGAGCGGGGCGTCGGCGTCGACGCGCTGTCCATGGAGGGCATAGCCCGGGAGGCGGGGGTCGGCAAGGCGACCGTCTACCGCCGTTGGTCCGGCAAGGACGCCCTGCTGCTGGACGTCATGCGCACCCTGGAGGAACCCCCGGACGAGGTGCGCGGCGAATCCGTCCGCGACGATCTGGTGGACATTCTGGAGCGACTGCGACAACGGGGCCTGGCCAAACGGAACTCCGCGATCCTGCGGGCCATGACCAGCCATTTCCACAGTCACCCCAGGCTGTGGCAGGAGTACCACGACACCGTGATCCGCGCGCGGCGCGACCTGCTGCACTCGGTGCTGCGGCGCGGCATGGCCCGCGGCGAGATCCGCGCCGACCTGGACGTGGAACTGCTGGGCGAGCTGTTCATCGGGCCGATGCTGTCACGGGCGCTGCTGCGCGCATGGGCGGAGTTGCCCGAGGGGTTGGCGGAACGGATCGTGGACGGCGTGCTGGAAGGGGCGCGTCCGCGCGAGTGAACCGGAGACGGCCGGAACGCGGTGGGACGACACGGTGGGACGACGCGGCGAAAAGGCGTCGCCCGACCATGGGCGCCGATCCGCCCCCGACGCGCCGATGGTGTCCGGTTCACCCGTTGTGCCCGTGGTGCGGACGCCGGAATGTGCGCGTTTCGTTACAGTGGCGGGGTGCCGCCGGGGGTCAGGAACCCGCCGCCCGACCGTATTCGTCCTGGCAGACGTACCGGCGTGCGGGCCGCTCGGCGCGGTCGGCACGCCTCGAAGGGCAGGACCGGTCGCCGTCCGGAACGCCGAGCCGGGCGGCGGGCCGTGGCGATGGCAAGTGAGGACGGCGGATGGCACGGGCGTACACGACGGAGGCGGACACGGAGCCGGGGCGGAACGGGACGGACCGGCGGTCCGGTTCCACATCCCCCGCCGTCGCCCGGGCCCGGCGCGCGATCGCCCGCCTGAACGGCGACGGGTGGTGGCGGCGCGGCCGGCTCATCGCACTGCTCGCCGTGGCGCTCGCCCTGGTGATGGCCCTGCACGCGCGGGTGCCCAACCGGATCGGCAACCTGGGCAGTCTGCTGGAGACCTTCCTGCCGTGGGTGGGACTGGCGATTCCGGTGCTGCTCCTGGCCGCCGTGCTGCGCCGCTCGGCCACCGGGCTCGTCGCGCTGCTGCTGCCCGTGCTGGTCTGGGTGGACATGTTCGGCGGTCTGATCACCGACAAGCGGGGCACGGGCGGCGATCTGACGGTCGTCACCCACAACGTCAGCGCCGGCAACCCCGACCCCGCGGGCACGGCACGCCGGTTGGCGGAGTCCGGCGCCGAGGTGGTGGCCCTGCAGGAACTGCCCGGTCGGTCGGTGGCGGAGTACGAGGAGGCGTTGGAGGACGCCTATCCCCACCACACCGTGCAGGGCACGGTCGGCCTGTGGAGCAAGTACCCGCTCGACGACGCCGAGCCGGTGGACATCGGGATCGGCTGGACCCGGGCGATGCGCGCCACCGTGACCACGCCGCGCGGGGACGTCGCCGTCTACGGCGCGCACCTGCCGTCGGTGCGGGTGAGGTTCGAGGCCGGGTTCACCGCCCGTCAGCGGGACATGGCCGCCGACCTGTTGGGCGAGGCCATCGCACGGGAACCGATCGACCGGGTCGTGCTGCTGGGCGACCTCAACGGGACGATGAACGACCGGGCGCTGGCGTCCGTCACCTCCCAGATGCGCTCCACACAGGGCGCGGCGGGCAACGGCTTCGGCTTCAGTTGGCCCGCGTCGTTCCCGATGACCCGGATCGACCAGATCATGGTCAAGGGGGTCGAGCCGGTGTCGTCGTGGACGCTGCCGCCGACCGGGAGCGACCACCTGCCGCTCGCGGCGTCGGTGAGTTGGTAGCGCGAGGTTCTGGAGAACCGAACTCTTCGACGTCGAGAGGACGACCTGCCCGACGAGGGTGGGTCGTCCTCTGTTTCATTGGAGTTTCACGAATCCCCTCTGTCTTCTGCTGGTTGTAGCACGGCTGTCACCTTTTTGTTTTGTGCAGGAACAAAAAGGCTGCGAGACTGGAGGCCGTTCGGAGCGCACCGGCTCCGTCCCTCTCCCTCGGCCACCACCTCTTCGCATCGAAAGGCCCATCCATGCCCTTGGCCCTGCTCGCACTGGCAGTCGCGGCCTTCGGGATCGGCACCACCGAGTTCGTGATGATGGGCCTGCTGCCCAACGTCGCCGACGACTTGGGCGTCTCCGTGCCCACCGCCGGTCACCTCGTCTCCGCCTACGCCCTCGGGGTCGTCGTCGGCGCCCCCCTCCTGGCCGCCGTCGGCGTCCGCGTCCCGCGCCGGCGCATGTTGATCGCGCTGATGGGCCTGTTCACCCTCGGCAACCTCGCCTCCGCCCTCGCCCCCGACTACGGCACGCTGCTGGCCGGGCGGGTGCTGTCCGGACTGCCGCACGGCGCGTTCTTCGGTGTCGGCGCGGTCGTCGCCGCCCGCCTGGTCCGGGAGGGACGGCAGGCGCGGGCCGTGGCCACGATGTTCCTCGGCCTGACCGTCGCCAACATCGTCGGCGTCCCCCTGGGCACGGCGCTCGGACAGCAACTGGGCTGGCGCGCCACCTTCCTGGTCGTCACGGCGATCGGCCTGGCCGCCATGGGCGCGCTGGCGACGCTGGTGCCGCACCTGCCGCTGGAGCGGCGAGGCGGCGGCGTGAGCCGCGAACTGCGCCGGGAAATAAGGGCCTTGGGAGACCGTCAGGTGCTGCTGGGCCTGCTGACGGCCGTCTTCGGATTCGCGGGCGTCTTCGCCCTCTACAGCTACCTCGCGTCGATGGTCACCGAGGTCACGGGCCTGACCGAGGCGTCGGTGACGGTCGTCCTGGCCCTCTTCGGCGTGGGCATGACGCTGGGCGCGCTGGCCGCCGGGCCGCTGACCGACCGGGCGCCGAGGCCCACGCTCTACGGCGCGCTGGGAGCCCTGGCACTCGTGCTGGTGGCCTTCCGCTTCACGGTGCACGTGCCGTGGGCGGCCCTGGCGACCGTGGTGGTGATCGGCGCGGTGGGATTCATGACCACCACACCGTTGCAGATGCTCGTGATGGAGAAGGCCCGCCACGCGCCCACGCTCGCCGCGGCCTCCAACCACTCCGCGTTCAACCTGGCGAACGCGGGCGGCGCGTGGGCCGGCGGCACGGCCATCGCGGCGGGCTGGGGCTGGACGTCCCCGACGCTGGTGGGCGCGGCGCTGGCGGCGGTGGGCCTGGCGATCGCGGTGGTGGCCGGAGCGCTGGACGGCCGGGGCGGCCGTGGGGCGTCGGTGCGGCGGTCCCGGGTGGTCGCCCGCGGGGTGGGCGCCCGGGACGGGGTCGGCGTCGGCTGAGGTCGGCCGCCCGCGAGCCGAGTCGGGCGGGCGCGTGCGCCGGCGTCCGTCGCGGACGGTGCCGGCAGCGGCGACGGCGGGCGCCCCCGCGTGGGGGCGCCCGCCGTCGTGGGCAAGCCGGTGTCAGCCGGTCTCGCGCCAGCGGTTGGTGATCGGCAGGCGCCGGTCCTTGCCGAAGCCCTTGGCCGAGATCTTCGTGCCCGGCGGGTACTGCCGCCGCTTGTACTCGGCGGTGTCCGTCATCCGCAGGACCCGGGTGACGGTCTCCGCGTCGAAGCCCCGGGCGATGATCTCCTCGCGCCCCAGGTCCCGGTCGACGTACAGCTCCAGAATCCGGTCCAGCACGTCGTAGTCGGGGAGGGAGTCGGCGTCCACCTGGCCGGGACGGAGCTCGGCGCTCGGCGGCTTGGTGATGGAGTTCTCCGGGATGGGCGGGGTCTCGCCACGCTCGGCCGCCGCCTTGTTCCGCCAGCGGGCGATGCTGTAGACGGTCGTCTTGTAGACGTCCTTGATCGGGCCGTACGCGCCCACCGAATCGCCGTAGAGGGTGGAGTAGCCGCAGGCGAGCTCGGACTTGTTGCCCGGCGCGAGGACGATGTGGCCCTCCTGGTTGGAGATGGCCATCAACAGCGTGCCGCGCAGCCGGGCCTGGAGGTTCTCCTCGGCGAGCCCGGTGAGGCGCAGCGCGTCCATGTAGGCGTCGAACATCGGACCGATCGGCACGGTCCGGAAGTTGAGGCCGGTGCGCCGCGCCAGGTCCGCGGCGTCGTCCTTGGAGTGCTCCGAGGAGTAGCGCGAGGGCATGGAGACGCCGTACACGTTCTCCGGCCCGATCGCGTCGCAGGCGATGGCCGCCACGAGAGCGGAGTCGATGCCGCCGGAGAGACCGACGAGCACCGAGCGGAAGCCGTTCTTCACCACATACGCGCGCAGGCCGGTGACCAGGGCGGTGTAGACCTCCTCGTCGTCGTCCATGCGCGGCGCCTCCGCACCGGTGACCCGCTGCTCGTACGGGGGCAGCGGATCGGCCGAGATGATCCGGTGGTCGACGCGCAGACCGTCGGCGACGTTCCCCGACGGCGGCGTGGCCGCGGCGGCGGGCAGGTCGAGGTCGAGGACGACGCAGCCCTCCTCGAACTGCGGGGCCCGCGCGATCACCTCGCCGTCGCGGTCCACGACGATCGAGTCGCCGTCGAAGACCAGGTCGTCCTGACCGCCGACCATCGCCAGGTAGGCGGTGGTGCAGCCCGCCTCCCGGGCACGGCGACGCACCAGGTCGAGGCGGACGTCGTCCTTGTTCCGCTCGTAGGGGGAGGCGTTGATCGACAGCAGCAGACCCGCCCCGGCGGCGCGGGTCGCGGGCACCCGACCGCCGTCCTGCCACAGGTCCTCGCAGATCGCCAGCGCCACGTCCACCCCGTGCACCCGGATCACGGGCAGCGTCTCGCCGGGGACGAAGTAGCGGAACTCGTCGAAGACCCCGTAGTTGGGGAGGTGGTGCTTGGCGTACGTCAGCACGACCTCGCCGCGGTGCAGCACGGCCCCCGCGTTCCGCGGGGCGCCGGCGGGCCGGCCGTAGCGGGGCCGGTCCTCCTCCGCCCGGTCGAGGTAGCCGACCACCACGGGCAGTTCGCCCAGGCCCTCGTCCGCCAGGCGTCCGGCCAGGGCGGTGAGCGCGGCCCGGCTCGCGTGGACGAAGGACGGCCGCAGGGCCAGATCCTCCACGGGGTAGCCGGTGAGCACCATCTCGGGGAACGCCACGAGGTGCGCCCCCTGCTCGGCGGAGTGCCGCGTCCAGCGGACGACCGCGTCCGCGTTCCCGGCGAGGTCGCCGACGGTGGAGTCGATCTGGTTCAGGGCGAGTCGTAGCTGAGGCACACGGTCAGTCTAATCGTCTGACTGACGCGATACCGGGAAGCGGTGGACCGCCCTTCCGCGGAACCGTGTTCGCCCCGTTCGAGTGAATGCCTCGGAACGGGGCACGGCACGCGGCACCGCCCTACGATGATGGCCTCGACCACCGGCCGTCAGGAGGAACGCCATGTCCGCCGCAGCAGTCGAGCACCCCTGCGACGACGCGCCGAATCTGCTGGAGGAAGCCGAGGAGCTCTCCCGGAAGCTGCCCGGCTACCGCGTCGAGATCATCGGGGGAGAAATCACCGTGACGCCACCCGCCGACATGCGCCACGCGAGGGCACTGACCGAGCTGACCTTCGCTTTCGCGGGTCTGCACACTCAGGAGACGTGGGTGGTCCAAGCCGTGGGCGTCTGGTTGCCCGACGGTCCCTTCGACTACGCGGTTCCCGACCTGGCCGTGGTCGACGCCGACTTCGACGACCACCGTGCCGAGCACAACTGCCACGACCCGGCGGTCTTCCGGCTGGTCCTGGAGGTCACCTCCTCCAACTACGGCAACGACCTGAAGAAGAAGGTCACCGCCTATGCGATCGCCGGTATCCCGGTCTATGTCATCGCCGACCGCCGCAACCGACGCGTCCACGTGCTCACCGAGCCCGAGTACGGGGAGTACCGGGTGCACGCCGTGCATCCGCCGGGGGAGTCCTTCACCCTGCCCGCGTCCGTCGGGGCCGAGGTGACGCTGGAGGTGGACCGGGTGCTCGGTCTGGGCTGACCCGGTGGAGAGGGAGCGCCGCCGATGGGCGCCGCCGCTTCCGAGGGCGCTCCGCTGAAGGTGGGCGATACCCCCGGGCGGAGATCCCCGAGCACCCCGGACGACCACACGGTCGACCTGCCCCACACCTCCGAGCGGATGGCCCTGCCCGAACTCGCCGACCAGCCGACCATCCGGCGCACCTCCGCGTCGACATCCTCCCCACCCGCCCTGGCAGGGCCACGGGGGCGCTGTGCGGCGGCCGGAACCGCCCGGCTGCCGGGGCGGCGTAATGTGGCGGTAACCCCTCACCGTGATACTGGTGTGCCGGCCGCCGCACATCCCCGGGCGGTGCGGGGAGAGGCTGTCTGACCAGCGAGGATGGGTGACCATGGACAAACAGCAGGAATTCGTGCTCAGGACGCTCGAAGAGCGCGACATCCGGTTCGTCCGGCTGTGGTTCACCGACGTGCTGGGCTTCCTCAAGTCCGTCGCCGTCGCTCCCGCCGAACTCGAGCAGGCCTTCGAGGAGGGGATGGGCTTCGACGGCTCCGCCATCGAGGGCTTCGCCCGGGTCTACGAGTCCGACATGCTGGCCAAGCCGGATCCCGGCACCTTCCAGATCCTCCCCTGGCGGGCCGAGGCCCCCGGGACGGCACGGATGTTCTGCGACATCCTGATGCCCGACGGCTCCCCGTCCTTCGCCGACCCGCGCTACGTCCTCAAGCGCGCCCTGAACAAGGCGTCCGACCTCGGCTTCACCTTCTACACCCACCCCGAGATCGAGTTCTTCCTGCTCAAGGACAAGCCGGTGGACGGCTCCCGGCCGACCCCCGCCGACTCCTCGGGCTACTTCGACCACACCCCGCAGCACGTCGGCCAGGACTTCCGCCGCCAGGCGATCACCATGCTGGAGTCGATGGGCATCTCGGTGGAGTTCTCCCACCACGAGGGAGCCCCCGGCCAGCAGGAGATCGACCTGCGGTACGCCGACGCGCTCTCCACGGCCGACAACATCATGACCTTCCGCCAGATCATGAAGCAGGTCGCGCTGGAGCAGGGCGTGCAGGCGACGTTCATGCCCAAGCCGTTCTCCGAACACCCGGGCTCCGGCATGCACACCCACCTGTCCCTCTTCGAGGGCGACCGCAACGCCTTCCACGAGTCCGGCGCCGAGTACCAGCTCTCCAAGGTCGGCCGCTCCTTCATCGCCGGCCTGCTGAAGTACGCCGCGGAGATCTCCGCCGTCACCAACCAGTGGGTCAACTCCTACAAGCGCATCTGGGGCGGCACCAACCGCACCGCGGGCGCCGGCGGCGAGGCCCCCTCGTACATCTGCTGGGGACACAACAACCGCTCCGCGCTCATCCGCGTGCCGATGTACAAGCCGGGCAAGACCGGCTCCACCCGCATCGAGGTGCGCTCGCTGGACTCCGGGGCCAACCCCTACCTGGCCTACGCGGTGCTGCTCGCGGCCGGCCTCAAGGGCGTCGAGGAGGGCTACGAGCTCCCGGCCGGCGCCGAGGACGACGTGTGGGCGCTGTCGGACGCCGAGCGGCGCGCGATGGGCATCGAGCCGCTGCCGCAGAACCTGGGCGAGGCGATCGCGCTGATGGAGCGGAGCGAACTGGTCGCCGGGACCCTGGGCGAGCACGTCTTCGACTTCTTCCTCCGCAACAAGAAGCAGGAGTGGGAGGAGTACCGCTCCGAGGTCACCGCCTTCGAGCTGCGCAAGAGCCTGCCGGTGCTGTAGCGGGTGCCGTGGCGGGGTCCGGAAGCGGGCGGCCGGTAACCTGCCGAACGGGACCGACGCGGCGAGAGGACGAAACACGGTGGCGCAGGGCGGTCGGCGGGACAGCCGGTTCGGACGCTTCGTACGGCGCGGGTTCACCGACCCGGAGGCGGCCGGCCGCCTCCTGGACGCTCCCGCCCTCACCCCGCTGAGGGACGACGCGGTCCTGCTGGACGCGCTCGGCGCCACCGCCGATCCCGACCTGGCGCTGCGCTCCCTCGTCCGACTGGTGGAGGCCCAGCCGGACGAGGGCGAGCGGCAGGCCCTGATCGGCACCCTGCGGGCCGCCAAACCGCTGCGCGACCGGCTGCTGGGCGTGCTCGGAGCCTCCGAGGCGCTCGGCGACCACCTCGTCCGGCACCCGGGCGACTGGCACGTCCTCCAGGAGTACGAGACCGGCGACCTCCATCCGGGGATAGCGGAGTTCGAGTCGGCGATCGCCCCCGCCGGCGACCCCGACGAGCTGCGCGTCGCCTACCGCCGTGCCCTGCTCGCCATCGCCGCCCGCGACATCTGCGGCACCACCACCGTCGACGAGACCGCCGCCGAACTGGCCGACCTGGCCACCGCCACCCTGCGCGCGGCCTTGGCCATCGCCGAGCGGGAGGCGCCCGAGGACGCGGCGCTGTGCCGGCTGGCCGTGATCGGGATGGGCAAGTGCGGCGGCCACGAGCTGAACTACGTCTCGGACGTGGACGTCGTCTTCGTCGCCGAGCCGACCGGTGGCGCGGGCGGCGGCAACGGAGGCGGCAACGGGGGCGGAGAGGAGAGCAAGGCCCTGCGGGCCGCGACCCGGCTCGCCTCCCGCATGATGCGGATCTGCTCCGACAACACCGCCGAGGGCACCATCTGGTCGGTGGACGCCAACCTCCGACCGGAGGGACGCAACGGCCCGCTGGTGCGCACCCTGGCCAGCCACCTGGCGTACTACCAGCGCTGGGCCAAGACCTGGGAGTTCCAGGCGCTGCTCAAGGCCCGGCCGATCGCCGGGGACGCGGAGCTGGGCCGCGAGTACCGCGACGCCGTCGCCCCCCTGGTGTGGCAGGCCGCCGAGCGGGAGAACTTCGTCACCGACGTCCAGCAGATGCGTCGCCGCGTGGTGGCCAACATCCCCGCCTCCCAGGTCGACCGGGAACTCAAGCTCGGCCCCGGCGGCCTGCGCGACGTGGAGTTCGCCGTCCAGCTCCTCCAACTCGTCCACGGGCGCAGCGACACCACCCTGCGCAGCCCCACCACCCTGACGGCGCTCGACGACCTCGCCGTCGGCGGGTACGTCGGACGCCAGGACGCCGCCTCGCTCGGCGAGGCGTACCGCTTCCTGCGCACCCTGGAGCACCGCATCCAGCTCCACCGACTGCGCCGCACCCACCTGATGCCCCAAGGCGAGGACGAACTGCGCCGCCTGGGACGCTCCCTGGGATTCCGCCAGGAGCCCGTGGCGGAGCTGACCCGCGCCTGGAAGCGGCACACCGCGGTCGTGCGACGGCTGCACGAGAAGCTCTTCTACCGGCCGCTGCTGGACGCCGTCGCCCAGCTCGCCCCCGGTGAGATCCGGCTCTCGACGGACGCGGCCCGACAGCGGCTGGAGGCCCTGGGCTACGCCGACCCGGCCGCCGCCCTGCGCCATCTGGAGGCGCTGACCTCCGGGGTCAGCCGCAAGGCCGCCATCCAGCGCACCCTGCTGCCGGTGCTGCTGGGCTGGTTCGCCGACTCCGCCGACCCGGACGCCGGACTGCTGGGCTTCCGCAAGGTCTCCGACGCGCTCGGCCAGACGCCCTGGTACCTGCGGCTGCTGCGGGACGAGGGGGCCGCGGCGGAGAACCTGGCCCGGGTGCTGTCCGCCGGACGCCTCGCCCCCGACCTGCTGCTGCGCGCGCCCGAGGCCGTCGCCCTGCTCGGCGACCCGGAGGGGCTGAGGCCGCGCGGCCGGCAGGCGCTGACCCAGGAGGTGCTGGCGGCCGTGGGCCGCGCCGAGAGTCCCGAGCAGGCCGTCGCGGCGGCCCGCGGGGTGCGGCGCCGGGAGATGTTCCGCACGGCCGCCGCCGACGTCATCGGCGCCTACCGGGTGGGCGGCGCCGAGGCCGGCGACGGCGCCGCCGCCGCGGTGGACCGGGTGGGCGAGGCCCTGTCCGACCTCAACGCCGCGGCGATCGCCGGGGCCCTGCGGGCCGCCGTGAGCGGCCGGTGGGGCGACACCCTGCCCACCCGGTTCGCCGTCATCGGCATGGGGCGCTTCGGCGGCCGTGAACTGAACTACGGCTCCGACGCGGACGTGCTGTTCGTCCACGAGCCGCGCGAGGGCGCGGACGAGCGGGAGGCGGCCGAGGTCGCCTTCGCCGTCGCCAACGAGATGCGCCGGTTGCTCCAGTTCCCCAGCGCCGACCCGCCCCTGGTCGTCGACGCCGACCTGCGGCCCGAGGGCCGGAGCGGCCCCCTGGTGCGTTCCCTGGCCTCCTACGCGGCCTACTACCGCCGCTGGGCGCAGGCGTGGGAGCGACACGCGCTGCTGCGCGCCGAACCCGTGGCGGGCGACGCGGAGCTGGGCCGCCGTTTCGTCGAGCTGATCGACCCCCTGCGTTACCCCGAGGGAGGGCCGGGGGAGGACGCGGTGCGGGAGATCCGCCGCCTCAAGGCCCGGATGGAGACCGAGCGGCTGCCGCGCGGCGCCGACCGCACCACCCACACCAAGCTCGGCCGGGGCGGGCTGTCGGACGTCGAGTGGACCGTCCAGCTCATGCAGCTTTGTCACGGCGCGGAGCGGCCCGAACTGCGCACCACCCGCACCCGCCCGGCCCTGGCCGCCGCGCGGGACGCCGGGCTGATCGACGAGGAGGACGCCCGGACGCTGGACGAGGCGTGGGTGCTGGCCACGCGGGTGCGCAACGCCGTGATGCTGGTGCGCGGCCGGCCCGGCGACACCTTCCCCTCCGAGCCGCGCGAGTTGGCGGCGGTCGCCCGCTACCTCGGCCACGAGCCGGGGCACGTGGGGGAGATGCTGGAGGACTACCGCCGCACCACCCGACTGGCGCGGGGCGTGGTGGAGCGACTGTTCTACGGGGACGTCTGAGCCGGGCCGCCGGAGCCCACGGCGTGGGCCGGCACCAGGCGGGGCATGCGGTGGGCCGGCCCGCCGTACCAGAGGTAGGAGACGGCGAAGCCCATGCCCAGGCAGAGCACCCCGCCCACCGCGTCCAGCCAGAAGTGGTTGGCGGTGCAGACGATGACCAGCAGGGTGGCCGCGGGGTAGATCCAGCCCAGGACCTTCACCCACAGGGGAGCCGCCAGGACGGCGATGGTGATGCCGCACCACACCGACCAGCCGATGTGCATCGACGGCATGGCCGCGTACTGGTTGGAGACGTTGGCCATGTTGCCCGAGGCCATCGAGCCCCAGGTGTCGTGGACCTGCACGGTGTCGATGAAGTGGACGCCCTCCATCAGCCGCGGCGGGGCCAGCGGGAAGAAGTAGTAGCCGAGCAGGGCGATGGCCGTGGTGGCGAACAGCACCGTGCGCGTCGCGGCGTAGCGGCCCGGATGTCTGCGGTAGAGCCAGACGAGCACGCCTATGGTCACGATGAAGTGCAGCGTCGCGTAGTAGTAGTTCATCGTCACGATGAGCCAGGTGACGCCGTTCACCGCGTGGTTGAGGGACTGCTCGACGGCGATGCCGAGGGCGCGCTCGACCTCCCAGATCCACTCGGCGTTCCGCATGGCCTGCGCCTCCTGCTCGGGCACGGCGTTGCGGATCATGGAGTACGTCCAGTAGCTGACCGCGATCAGCAGGATCTCGAACCAGATCCGGGGTCTGCGGGGGGCGCGGACGCGTCGGACGACGGTACGACGTGGTGCCGGAACACGGGCGTCTTCCCGGTGTTCACCTGCCGGAGTGACCACGGTCACCCGGTCTTCCTCTGTCGTCCTCGCAATCGGAGCCCCCATGGGGCGACAGTCTGCCAGAATCCGGTCTCCGACCGATCATCCCCTGGTTCGGTCCCGACCCTCCCGGCTCCTCCGTGAGACGGAGGCCCGACCCCGAGGGGCGGAGGCGGTGGAGCCGCGGACGACCAGTTCGGGGAGGAAGACGAACTCGCTGTGCGGCGCCGGGGTGCCGGCGATCTCCTCCAGCAGGGCCCGTACGGCCGCCTGCCCCATCGCGGTCACCGGCTGCCGGATGGTGGTCAGGGGCGGGTCGGTGAAGGCGATCAGCGGGGAGTCGTCGAAGCCGATCACCGAGACGTCGTCGGGCACCGACAGTCCGCGCTGCCGGGCCGCCCGGATCGCGCCGAGCGCCATCATGTCGCTGGCGCACACCACGGCCGTGCAGCCCCGGTCGATCAGGGCGCCGGCGGCGGCCTGACCGCCCTCCAGGGTGTAGAGCGAGTGCTGGACCAGCTCCTCGGCCTCGCCGCGGTCCATCCCCAACTGCTCCTGAAGGCTGCCGAGGAAGCCCTCCGTCTTGCGCTGGACGGGCACGAACCGGGCCGGTCCCAGGGCCAACCCGATCCGCTCGTGCCCGAGCGAGACCAGGTGCGTGACGGCGAGCCGCATCGCCGCGCGGTCGTCCGGGGAGACGAAGGGCGCCCGGACCCGGGGGGAGAAGCCGTTGATCATCACGAACGGCACGCCCTTGGCCCGCAACTGCTCGTAGCGCTGCGGGTCGGCGGTGGTGTCGGCGTGCAGCCCGGAGACGAAGATGATCCCCGCCACGCCCCGGTCCACCAGCATCTCGGTCAGCTCGTCCTCGGTCGAACCCCCCGGGGTCTGGGTGGCCAGGATGGGCGTGTAGCCCTGACGGGTCAGCGCCTGCCCGATGACCTGGGCGAACGCCGGGAAGATCGGGTTCTCCAGCTCCGGCGTGATCAGCCCGACCAGGCCCGCGCTGCGTTGGCGCAGTCGTACCGGCCGCTCGTACCCGAGCAGATCGAGAGCGGCGAGGACGGACTCGCGGGTGGCCGGGGAAACGCCCGGTTTGCCGTTGAGGACGCGGCTGACCGTCGCTTCGCTGACCCCCGCCTGGGCTGCGATGTCGGCAAGCCGTGCGGTCACAGAAGGGGACTGTACCCGCCATGTGTCGGACTGCCCACCGTACCCGGGAGTTCGCCGGATTCCTCACGGTGTCGCCGCCGTCCCGCCTTCGGTGGGACGGCGGCGCTCCGGCGTGGGCTCAGCTCGCGATCCGGTAGCCGGGCAGCAGCTCGTCCTGCCACTCCTCGGCCGTGTCGGTCAGTCCCTTCCGCGGTGTCTTCTCGCCGCGGAGGACGGCGGTGTAGTGGGGTTGGAAGGCGCCGAGGAGGTCGCCGCCCTCGGGGAGGGAGGGGCGGGCGACGGCCTTGGTCAGCGCGCGGTAGAAGGAGTCGCGGACGGGGTCGGAGAGCACCTTGGCGGTGTAGGCGGCCGTGCGGGTCGGCAGCAGTCCGAGGGCGAGGGCGGTGCGCTCCTGCTGCTTGGCCGACGTCATGTGCCGCACGAAGAGGTAGGCGGCCTCGAGGTCGTCCGACTCCGCGGAGACGACGAGGTTGTGGCCGCCGAGCGGGCTGCCGGCGGTGCCGGTGGAGCCGGCCGGGACGGTGGCGATGCCCAGGTTCCCGCGGTCCTCGAACTCCTCGCTCGCGAAGAGGTCGGCGGTCGACCAGGGGCCGTTGATCATCATGGCCGCCTCGCCGTTTTTGAAGGCGTTCTGCATCGCGCCGTAGGCGTCCTGCTCCGGGGGCTTGGGGGCGGCGCCGGAGGAGACCAGGTCGGCGGCGGTGGAGACACCGCGGACCGAGGCGGAGTCGGCGACGGTGATCTTCCGGGCGCCGACGTCCACCAGGTCGCTCTCCTCGCCGTAGAGGAAGGGCAGGGCGAAGAAGGGGTCGGGGTTGAGGACGATGCCGTCGACTCCGGTCCGCTCCTTGATCCGCAGGGCGGTCTCCTTCAGCTCCTTCCAGGTGGAGGGGGGACGGGTGACGCCCGCCTCCGCGAGGATCCGCCGGTTGTAGAGGAGGGCGAGGGTGTCGGTCACCTGGGGAACGCCGTACACGCCGCCGTCCTCGTAGGTGACGCTGTCGGTGACGTTGGGCAGGAAGTCGGAGGCGTCGCCGTCCAGGGCGGGGGTGCCGGTGAGGTCGGCGAGGTGTCCCTCGGCCATGAAGCCGGCCGTCCAGCCGACGTCCGCGCGCAGCACGTCCGGGACGTCCTCGCCGGACTCCACGGCGTCGAGGTACTTCCGCTGGGCCTGGTCGAAGGGGACGTTGACGTACTCGACGTCGATGGTCGGGTGCTTCTTCTCGAACTCGGCGACGAGCTTCTCGAAGTGGGGGGACTCGACCTCGTTCGAGGTGTCCCACCAGGTGATGGTGCCGGACACCGCGGCGGGGCCGTCATCGGAGCCGCCGACGAGTCCACAGGCGCCGGTCGTGAGCGTCAGGCAGGCGACGGCGGCCACGGCGCGACGCAGGCGTCCGCGCGGGCCACACGAACGTCTGAACACGGACAACCCGGAGCGTATGCGACTTTCCATGCCCCACTACCCGTCTTTCTTCAATCGGGGGATCCGCTGGAACGCGGAGGAAGGTAGCAGGCGTGCAAGTTTTTGCGGAAGTCGTTGCAGACTCGTTTGCAGAAAGTTGCCGCAAGGTCTTTCTAAAAGATTGCCGCGCTGTTACGTTCCTCGTCAGCCCGGAGCCGCGACCACGCGGCCCGCGCGGAGTACGCCCGTGCCCCCGCGAGACGGGCACTGGAACATGGAGGAGTTCACATGCGGCGTGGCATAGGGACCACCGCACTGGTCGCGGCTCTCGCGCTGGCGGCCACCGCCTGCGGCGGCAGTGACGGCGGCGACGACGGCAAGAAGGGCTCGAACGGCGAGCTCTCGGGCACCGTCGAGTTCTGGGACACGTCGAACGACGCCGAGAAGGCCTTCTTCAAGAAGGTCGCCGAGGACTTCGAGAAGAAGCACCCGAAGGTCCAGGTCAAGTACGTCAACGTCCCCTTCGGCGAGGCGAGCAACAAGTTCAAGAACGCCGCCGGCGGTGGCTCCGGGGCTCCCGACGTGATCCGCACCGAGGTCGCCTGGGTGGCGGACTTCGCCAACCTCGGCTACCTGGCCCCGCTGGACGACACCAGCGCCGTCGAGGACAAGGACGACTTCCTGGAGCAGGCCTGGGGCAGCACCCAGTTCGAGGGCAAGACCTACGGCGTGCCGCAGGTCATCGACACCCTGGCCCTCTTCTACAACAAGGAGCTGATGGAGAAGGCCGGCGTCGAGGTCCCCGAGTCCTTCGCCGACATCAAGAACTCCACCGAGAAGTTCGAGAAGGAGGGCGTCACCCCCTTCTACCTGCGGGGTGACGACGCCTACTTCGTCCTGCCCTTCCTCTACGGCGAGGGCGGCGACATGGTCGACGCCGACGCCAAGAAGATCACCATCGACGACCCGGCCGGCGCGAAGGCGTTCGAGACGATCAAGGACCTGGTGGACTCCAAGGCCGCGCTCACGGACGTGACCGACGGCTGGGAGAACATGCAGAAGGCCTTCAAGGACGGCAAGGTCGCGATGATGCTCAACGGCCCGTGGGCCATCGAGGACACCCTCGCGGGCAAGCAGTTCAAGGGCAAGGAGGACAACCTCGGCGTCGCCGCCGTCCCGGCCGGCAGCGCGGGCCAGGGCGCCCCGCAGGGCGGCCACAACCTCTCGGTCTACGCGGGCTCCGACAACCTGGACGCCTCCTACGAGTTCGTGAAGTACATGTCCTCCGCCGAGGTCCAGAAGCGCGTCACCGAGGAGCTGAGCCTGCTGCCGACGCGCGCCTCGGTGTACGAGGAGCAGACCGTCAAGGACAACCGGATGGTCCAGTTCTTCAAGCCCGCCGTGGACAAGGCCGTCGAGCGTCCGTGGATCGCCCAGGGCAACTCCCTCTTCGAGCCCCTGCGCGTCCAGCTCGCCGACGTGGTGAGCGGCAAGACCGAGCCGAAGGACGCGGCGAAGAAGGCCGGTG
Source organism: Streptomyces megasporus (assembly GCF_000718985.1). Lineage (GTDB taxonomy): Bacteria > Actinomycetota > Actinomycetes > Streptomycetales > Streptomycetaceae > Streptomyces > Streptomyces megasporus. The sequence continues at coordinate 98,219 of NZ_JODL01000010.1, forward strand.
AGGAGTACGCCAAGCTCCTCAAGGACGAGGACTACAAGTAGGAGCCGGTAGGACTCCCAAGGAGAGGCTGACCGACGACATGGCTGTCGAGACCGGCCGGTCGGTGGCACAGGCCGCGGGCGGAGACGCCCGCGGCCACGGCCGCAGGACCGGCAGAACGCCCGAGAAGGCGCCCGGACCCCTGCGCCGCGCCCTGGCCACCCACTGGTACGCCTGGGCGATGGTGGCCCCCGTGGTGATCGTCATCGCGGTGATCATCGGGTACCCGCTGCTCCGGGGCGTCTGGCTGTCCCTGACCAACGCGGACGAGGCCAACGTCGCCCGCACCATCGGCGTCAACGAGATCGAGGCGACGTACGAGTTCGTCGGTCTGGAGAACTACACGGCGATCCTCACCGACAGCGTCTTCTGGGACCGGCTCGGCTGGACGGTCCTGTGGACGGTGGGCTGTGTCTCCGTCACCTTCCTGCTCGGCCTGATGCTGGCCGTGATGCTCAACCGGAAGCTGCGCGGCCGGACCTTGTACCGCATCGCCATCATCCTGCCCTGGGGCATCCCCGCCTTCGTCTCCGTCTTCGCCTGGAAGATGCTCTTCAACGAGAAGAACGGCATCCTCAACGCGGTGCTGAGCGGCGGCGGCATCGACGGGGTCCCCTGGCTGGGCGACCCCACCTGGGCGAAGATCTCCGTCATCGTGGTGAACGTCTGGCTGGGCGTGCCCTTCATGCTCGTCGCCCTGCTGGGCGCCCTCCAGGCCATCCCCTCCGAACTGCTGGAGGCCGCCGAGGTGGACGGCGCGAACGCCTGGCAGCGCTTCCGCAACGTGACCCTGCCGGGCATCCGCTCGGTCAGCAGCACCGTCGTCCTGCTGAGCACCATCTGGACGTTCAACATGTTCCCGGTGATCTACCTGCTCACCCGCGGCGGCCCCGGCGACTCCACCGAGATCCTGGTGACCTACGCCTACCGGCTGTCCTTCCTCAACAGCCCGCGCGACTTCGCCACCTCCGCGGCCTGGGGCGTGCTGATCCTGCTGCTCCTGATGGCCTTCGCGGTGGTCTACCGCCGTTCGCTCCGCAAGCAGGGAGAGGTGTGGTGACGACGATGAACTCCACGGGAGCCACCACCGCGACCACGACGCCCGACCCCACCACGACCGCCTCGGTCCCGGCCGCCCCCGCGCGTCCCCGCCGTGTCCGCGGGCGCGGCGAGCGCGGCCCCCTGGCCTCGTTCGGGCTGCACGCGGGCCTGCTGCTGGCCGCAGTGGCCGCGGTGTTCCCGCCGCTGTGGCTGCTGGTGACGTCGTTCAAGCCCAAGAGCGACGCCTTCACCACCTCGCTGGTGGAGAACTTCACCTTCGAGAACTACGACCACGTCCTCAACGACACCTACTTCCTGACCTGGTTCGGGAACTCGGTGCTGGTCGTGGCCGTCACCACGCTGCTGGGCGTCTTCATCTCCGCCACCACCGGATACGCCGTCAGCCGCTTCCGCTTCCCCGGAATGCGCCCGCTGATGTGGACCCTGCTGATCACGCAGATGTTCCCGATGGCGATCCTGATCGTGCCGCTGTACAACCTGATGGCGCAGTTGGGGCTCCTCAACCAGCCCGTCGGCCTGATCATCACCTACCTCACCATCGCGGTCCCGTTCTGCGCCTGGATGATGAAGGGCTTCTTCGACACCATCCCCGTCTCCATCGACGAGTCCGGGCGGGTGGACGGCCTCAACCCCTTCGGCACCTTCTGGCGACTGATCCTTCCGCTGGCCAAGCCCGGCCTGGCCGTCACCGGCTTCTACAGCTTCGTGACCGCCTGGGCGGAGGTCGCCTACGCGTCGGCCTTCATGACCGGCGAGGAGAACCTCACCCTCGCCGGCGGCCTGCAGACCTTCGTCAACCAGTACACCGGCGACTGGGGGTCCATGACCGCCGCCGCGGTGATCATCGCCGTGCCGGCCGCGATCGTCTTCGGATTCGCCCAGCGCCACCTCGTCGCCGGACTGACCTCCGGAGCCGTCAAGTCCTGATCCGATCCCCGTCCGGACGGCGCCCCGTCCGGGCGGCACCTCGCGTCCCCCCACTCACGACCACCAGGGATGACATGACCCAGCACTCCTCAGCCCCCGCCACCGATACGGCTCCGGCCATCCGTACGGACGCCACGGGCGAGCCCACCGGCTGGTGGCGCGAAGCGGTGATCTACCAGGTCTACCCCCGCTCCTTCGCCGACGGCAACGGCGACGGCATGGGCGACCTGCCGGGCATCCGCGCGCGGCTGCCCTACCTGGCAGACCTGGGCGTCGACGCCGTCTGGCTCAGCCCCTTCTACGCCTCCCCGCAGGCCGACGCCGGGTACGACGTCGCGGACTACCGCGCCATCGACCCGATGTTCGGCGACCTGCACGACGCCGACGCCCTGATCCGCGACGCCCACGAACTGGGCCTGCGCGTCATCGTGGACGTGGTGCCCAACCACTCCTCCGACCGGCACGAGTGGTTCCAGCGGGCCCTGCGCGAGGGCCCCGGCTCGCCCCTGCGCGACCGCTACCACTTCCGGCCCGGCCGCGGCCGGAACGGGGAGGAGCCGCCGAACGACTGGGAGTCCATCTTCGGCGGCCCGGCCTGGACCCGCACCAAGAACCCCGACGGCACCCCGGGGGAGTGGTACCTGCACCTGTTCGCCCCCGAACAGCCCGACTTCAACTGGGAGAACGAGGCCGTGCGGGACGAGTTCCGCTCGGTGCTGCGCTTCTGGCTCGACATGGGCGTGGACGGTTTCCGCATCGACGTCGCCCACGGCCTGGTCAAGGCCCCCGGCCTGCCCGACATGGGACGGACCGAACAGCTCAAGCTGCTGGGCAACCAGGCGCTGCCGTTCTTCGACCAGGACGGCGTCCACGAGATCTACCGCTCCTGGCGGCGCATCCTCGACGAGTACCCCGGCGAGCGCATCGGCGTCGCCGAGGCGTGGACGCCCAGCCCCGAGCGCACCGCCCTCTACCTGCGGCCCGACGAGCTGCACCAGGCGTTCAACTTCCACTACCTGGACACCGGGTGGAACGCCGAGGCGCTGCGCGCCGTCATCGACGAGTCGCTGGACTCCATGCGTCCGGTCGGCGCCCCCACCACCTGGGTGCTGTCCAACCACGACGTGGTGCGCCACCGCACCCGGCTCGGCGGCGGCCTGGGCCGCGCCCGCGCGGCCTCGCTGCTGATGCTGGCGCTGCCCGGCTCGGCGTACGTCTACCAGGGCGAGGAGTTGGGCCTGCCGGAGGTCACGGACCTGCCGGACGAGGTACGCCAGGACCCGTCGTTCTTCCGCGACAACGGCCAGGACGGCCTGCGCGACGGCTGCCGCGTCCCCATCCCGTGGACGTCCACCGGCCCCAGCTACGGCTTCGGCTCCGGCGGGAGCTGGCTGCCCCAGCCGGAGGAGTGGGCGAAGCTGTCGGTCGAGGAGCAGACCGGCGACCCCACCTCCACGCTGGAGATGTACCGCAGCGCGCTCGCCGTGCGCCGTGAGCACCCGGCGCTCGGCGCGGGCGACGCCGTGGAGTGGCTGGACGACTTCCCCGCCGGGGTGCTCGCCTTCCGCCGCCGCGCCGCCGACGGCTCCGGCCGGGACTTCGTCTGCACGGTCAACACCACCGGCACCCCCGTGGAGCTGCCCACCGTCCCCGGCCGGGTGCTGCTGGCCAGCGGCGAGTACGACGGCGGGGCCCTCCCGGCGGACACCACCGTCTGGTGGGAGGCATGACGGAGACGGGCACGGTTCCCCCGGTCGGCGGCGCCGTCGGGGGAACCGCCCCGGGCACCGCCCGTCTCGCCGACATAGCGGCCCAGGCACGGGTCAGCGAGGCCACGGTCAGCAGGGTGCTCAACGGCAAGGCGGGCGTGGCGGCCGGCACCCGGCAGAGGGTGCTGGCCGCGCTGGACGTCCTGGGGTACGAGCGTCCCGTGCGGCTGCGGCAGCGCAGCGCCGGGCTGATCGGGTTGGTCATCCCCGAGTTGACCAACCCGATCTTCCCGGCGTTCGCCCAGGTCATCGAGCAGGCCCTGGCCGGGCACGGCTACACCCCCGTGCTGTGCACCCAGATGCCCGGCGGCGCCACCGAGGACGAGCTGGTCGACCAGCTCGTCGAGCGCGGCGTCAACGGGATCGTCTTCCTCTCCGGGCTGCACGCCGACACCACCGCCGACACCGACCGCTACGCCCGGCTCGCCGGCCGCGGCGTGCCGTTCGTGCTCGTCAACGGGTTCAACGAGCGCATCGGCGCGGCCTTCGTCTCGCCCGACGACCGTGCCGCGGCACGGATGGCCGTCCGCCATCTGACGGATCTCGGGCACGACCCGCGGCGCATCGGCCTGGCGGTCGGACCCATCCGGTACGTCCCCGTGCGGCGGAAGGTGGAGGGCTTCGCGGCGGCGCTGGCCGAGCGGGGCGTGTCCGACACCGAGGTGCGGAGGCTGGTCCGGCACACGCTGTTCACGCTGGAGGGCGGCCACGCCGCCGCGGGCGGCCTGATCGACGAGGGCTGCACGGGCGTGGTCTGCGGCAGCGACATGATGGCGCTCGGCGTGGTCCGGGCGGCCCGTCAGCGCGGGCTGGACGTGCCCGGCGAGCTGTCGGTGGTCGGCTACGACGACTCCGAGCTGATCGCCTTCACCGACCCGCCGTTGACGACCGTGCGGCAGCCGGTCAAGGCCATGGCGAACGCGGCGGTGAACGCGCTGTTGGAGGAGATCGGGGGGAACCCGGTCCAGCACACGGAGTTCGTCTTCCAGCCGGAGCTGGTGGTGCGGGGCTCGACGGCTCCGCCGTCGAACACGCGGTAGGCCGTTTTCGCGAGACGTCGCGAGAGCCGTCCCGCGAGCCGTTCCGGAGGCGTTCCCGGGGCCCGGCCCGGCCGGTCGGGCGCGTGGGGTCCATCACAAGGAACCCCCGACCGACCGGACCGGGATGGTGGTCGAACGTAGCACCGTGCAACTTCTTGCGAAAGAGGTTGCGCAGAAGAAACGGCGATGTTTCGGGGAAGTGTCCCAAGGTCTTGACGGTCATCGGGGACCGACCTACGGTCTCCTGCGCGAAGGTTTTCACCTCCTTTCAGTCTTCTTGCAGAAAGGTCCTTCGTCTCCACGGCCTTAAGGGCGCGGCGCGTTGCCCCCAGGCAGGTACTCGCATCTGCTTCCCCCACAGGAGGAAACGTGGCCAGAAGATCCACGGCCGCCGCGCTCGCGCTTGTCGCGGGCATGGCAGGCTCGCTCGTCGCCGTTCCGGGGCAGGCCCAGGCCGCCCCGCCCGGAACCAAGGACGTCACCGCCGTCCTGTTCGAGTGGAAGTTCGACTCGATCGCGCGGGAGTGCGTCGACCGGCTCGGTCCGGCCGGCTACGGCTACGTCCAGGTCTCCCCGCCCCAGGAGCACATCCAGGGCAGTCAGTGGTGGACCTCGTACCAGCCCGTCAGCTACAAGATCGCCGGACGCCTCGGCAACCGGGATCAGTTCCGGAACATGGTGAACACCTGCCACGCGGCGGGCGTCAAGGTCGTCGTGGACACGGTGATCAACCACATGTCCGCCGGCAGCGGGACCGGAACCGGCGGATCGGCGTACACCAAGTACGACTACCCCGGCATCTACCAGGGCCAGGACATGGACGACTGCCGGTCCGAGATCACCGACTACCGGAACCGGGCCAACGTCCAGAACTGCGAGCTGGTCGGCCTCGCCGACCTCGACACCGGCGAGCCCTACGTGCGCGACCGGATCGCGGCGTACATGAACGACCTGCTCTCCCTCGGCGTGGACGGCTTCCGGATCGACGCGGCCAAGCACATGCCCGCGGCCGACCTGGCGGCCATCAAGTCCCGGCTGACCAACCCGAACGCCTACTGGAAGCAGGAGGCCATTCACGGCGCCGGCGAGGCCGTCTCGCCCAGCGAGTACCTCGGCAACGGCGACGTCCAGGAGTTCCGCTACGCCCGCGACCTCAAGCGGGTCTTCAAGAGCGAGAAGCTCGCCTACCTGAAGAACTTCGGCGAGGGCTGGGGCCACATGCCCTCCGGCCAGTCCGGGGTCTTCGTCGACAACCACGACACCGAGCGCGGCGGCGACACCCTCAGCTACAAGGACGGCGCCGAGTACACCCTGGCGAGCGTCTTCATGCTGGCCTGGCCCTACGGCGCCCCGGACGTCCACTCCGGCTACGAGTGGACCGACAAGGACGCCGGTCCCCCCAACGGCGGCACGGTGAACGCCTGTTACCGCGACGGCTGGAAGTGCCAGCACGCCTGGCCCGAGATCTCCTCCATGGTCGCCTTCCGCAACACCGCCCGCGGGCAGGCCGTCACCGACTGGTGGGACAACGGAGGCGACGCCATCGCCTTCGGCCGCGGCTCCAAGGCGTACGTCGTGATCAACCACGAGTCCTCGTCGCTGAACCGCACCTTCACCACCTCCCTGCCGGCCGGCGACTACTGCGACGTGCAGAGCGGGAGGAGGGTGACCGTGGACGGCTCCGGCCGGTTCACCGCCACCCTCGGCGCCAACACCGCCCTGGCCCTCCACACCGGAGCCCGCACCTGCTCCGGGAGCGGGAACGGCGGATCGGGCGACACGGTCGGCGGCGCCTCGTTCAACGTCACCGCCGGCACGGTGATGGGCGAGAACATATACGTCACCGGCGACCGCGCCGAGCTGGGCGGCTGGAACACCGGCCGGGCGCTCAAGCTGGACCCGTCGGCCTACCCGGTGTGGAAGCTGGACGTCTCCCTGCCCCCCGGCACCACCTTCGAGTACAAGTACCTCCGCAAGGACGGCGGCGGCAACGTCACCTGGGAAAGCGGCGGCAACCGCACCGCCACCGTCCCGGCCGACGGCAAGGTCGTCCTGAACGACACCTGGCGCTCCTGACTCCAAAACCTCGAACCAAAACCTCGAACCAGCCCCTCGAACCGGCCCCTCGAACCGGGCCGCCCGGCCCCCACCCACTTCCCCGCCGGGCCGGGCGGCCCCAAGGCCCCGACCGCACTCCCCTCCCCACAGCCCCCCCGCAGACCACCCTCACCGGCCACCCCCACAGGTCACCCCCCACGCATCCGCACCGATCACCGCACCCGAGGAGAGCGACCCGTGACAGGTCCCCTGGCGCGCAGAGGAGGGGCCGCGAGCATCGCGGCCGCACTCCTGGCGACGCTCATCACCGCGGCGGCGCCCGCCCAGGCCGCACCGCCCGCGCCACCGTCCGACGCGAAACTGGCGGCCGAGCCCACCCGGCACGACCTGACGCGGGAGCAGTTCTACTTCGTCCTGCCGGATCGTTTCGCCAACGGCGACCCCTCCAACGACCGCGGTGGCCTGAAGGGCGACCGCCTGACGACCGGCCACGACCCCACCCACAAGGGCTTCTACCACGGCGGCGACCTCCGGGGCCTGATCGAGAGGCTCGACTACATCAAGGGCCTGGGCACCACCGCCATCTGGATGGCGCCCATCTTCAAGAACAAGCCCGTCCAGGGCGAGGGCGAGAACGCCTCGGCCGGATACCACGGCTACTGGATCACCGACTTCACCCGCGTCGACCCGCACTTCGGCACCAACGCCGAACTGCGCGAGCTGATTGACAAGGCCCACGGCAAGGGCATGAAGGTCTTCTTCGACGTCATCACCAACCACACCGCCGACGTGGTGGGCTACGAGGAGAAGTCCTCCTCCTACCTCTCCGAGGGCGCCTTCCCCTACCTCACCAAGGACGGGAAGCCCTTCGACGACACCGACTACGCCGACCGTGCCGCCGGGAAGAAGTTCCCCGCGGTCGACCGGACCTCCTTCCCCCGCACCCCCGTGGTCGCCGAGGACGAGAAGGACGTCAAGGTCCCGTCCTGGCTCAACGACCCGACGATGTACCACAACCGCGGCGACTCCACCTTCGCCGGCGAGAGCTCGCTCAACGGCGACTTCCACGGCCTGGACGACCTGTGGACCGAGCGTCCCGAGGTCGTCGAGGGCATGAAGAAGATCTACCAGCGGTGGGTGAAGGACTTCCGGATCGACGGCTTCCGCATCGACACGGTCAAGCACGTCAACCTGGAGTTCTGGACCCAGTGGGCCGCGGCGCTGGACGAGTACGCCGCGAAGCGGGGCCGCGACGACTTCTTCATGTTCGGCGAGGTCTACAGCTCCGACCCCGCCCAGATGGCCCCCTACGTCACCCGGGGCAACCTCGACGCCACCCTCGACTTCGGCTTCCAGGAAGCGGCCCGCTCCTACGCCTCCCAGAGCGGACCGGCCGCCAAGCTCTCCGACCTGTTCGCCCAGGACCACCGCTACACCACCGGCCGGTCCAACGCCTACGAACAGGTCACCTTCACCGGCAACCACGACATGGGACGCATCGGCGCCTTCCTCCGCCAGGACAACCCCGACGCCGACGACGCCGAACTGCTGCGCCGAGCGGAACTCGCCAACGAGCTGATGTTCCTCACCCGCGGCAACCCGGTGATCTACTACGGCGACGAGCAGGGCTTCACCGGCGCCGGCGGCGACCAGGACGCCCGCCAGCCCCTCTTCGCGTCCAAGACCGCCGCCTACCTCGACGCGGAGAAGAACGACCGGATCGGCACCGACCGCACCCACGCCCAGGACGCCTACGACACCGACCACCCCCTCTACCGGTCCATCGCCGCGCTGTCGAAGCTGACCCGCGAACACCCCGCCCTGCGCGACGGCGCCCAGATCGAGCGGTACGTCGAAAAGGCGGGGGCGACCGGCGACGGCCCGGGCGTGTACGCCTTCTCCCGCATCGACGCCAAGCGGCGCACCGAGTACCTCGTCGCCGCCAACAACAGCGAGAAGGCCCGCACGGTGAAGATCCCCACCGGCTCGCCGAACACCGCCTTCCGCGCCCTCCACGGCGACCCCGGCGCCGACGGCACGATCCGCACCGGCGGCGACACCACGCTGACCGTCACCGTCCCCGCCCTGTCCACCGTCGTCCTCAGGGCGGGCAAGCCGCTTCCCGCACCGGACGCCAAGCCCACCGTCGCCCTGAAGGCCCCCGCCGCGGGCGCCACCGGCACCGTCGAGATCACCGCCGACGTCACGGGCGGGGACGGCCTGAACCGCGTCGTCTTCGCCGCCCAGACCGGCGACGGGAAGTGGCACACCCTCGGCACCGCCGACCACGCCCCCTACAAGGTCACCCAGTACCTGGGCGAGGACGTGAAGGCCGGCACGCCGCTGCGCTACAAGGCCGTCGTGGTCGACGGCACGGGACGCACCGCGAGCGACCGGGCGACCTCCACCGCCGGCCAGGCCCCGCCGGAGCGGAAGCCCTCGGCGGTCGAGAGGGACTGGGCCGTCGTCCACTACCACCGCGCGGACGGCGACTACGACGGCTGGACGCTGACCTCCGGCGAGCAGACCGCCGCCTTCACCGGCCGCGACGCCTACGGCGCCTTCGCCTGGGTGAAGGTCGCCGACGGACAGTCCGGGCTGACGTTCACCGTCACCAGGAACGGGACCGCGGACGGCCCCGAGCGCACCATCGACCTGGCGAGGACCGGCGAGGTGTGGATCGAGCAGGGCGAGGACGAGGTCCTGGACGAGCGGCCCGACGGCGTCTACCCGCCGCAGGACGAGAAGAAGGTCGTCCTCCACTACCACCGCGCGGACGGCGACTACGACGGCTGGGGCCTCCACACCTGGACCGGCGCCGCCGAGCCCACCGACTGGTCCAGGCCGCTGATGCCCACCGGCAGGGACTCCTTCGGCGTCACCTTCGAGGTGCCGCTGGCCGAGGGCGCCACGTCACTGAGCTACATCATCCACAAGGGTGACACCAAGGACGAGAACGCCGACCAGTCGCTGGACTTCGCCACCCACGGCCGCGAGGTGTGGAAGCTGTCGGGCACGCCCGGCTTCCTGCTGCCCACCACCGGCAGCGCCCCCGACCTCGACCCGACCAAGGCCGAGGCGCAGTGGATCGACCGGAACACCGTCGCCTGGAGGATCAAGGCCGCGAACGCCGGCAGCGAGCAGCTCGTGTACGACCCCGAGGGCACCATCGCCGTCGAGGACGGCGCCCTGTCCCACGAGGGCCACTGGCTGCGGCTGACCCCCGTCCCCGGCGGGCTCACCGAGGAGCAGCGGAAGAGGTTCCCGCACCTGAGCGAGTACGCCGCCTTCACCGTCGACCCGCGCGACCGCGACCGGGTCCGCACCGCCCTGCGCGGCCAACTCCTCGCCACCCAGCGCAACGGCGAAGGGGCCCTGACGGCGGCGACCGGCGTCCAGATCGCCGGCGTCCTCGACGACCTCTACGGCGCCGAGGCCGCCAAGGCCGACCTCGGCCCGGTCTTCGACCGCCAGGGCCGTCCCACCCTCTCGGTCTGGGCGCCCACCGCGCGGAACGTCGCCCTCGAACTCGACGGCCGCACCGTGGCGATGCGCCGCGATACGGCCACCGGCGTCTGGAGCGTCAGGGGCAACCGGAGCTGGACGGGCAAGCCCTACCGCTACCAGGTCACCGTCTGGGCGCCCTCGGTGCGGAAGCCGGTCGTCAACAAGGTCACCGACCCCTACTCCACCGCCCTGACCGCCGACTCGAAGCAGAGCCTGGTGGTGGACCTGGACGACCCCCGGCTCGCCCCCAAGGGCTGGAAGGCCCTGGAGAAGCCGGCGGCGGTGCCGCTGCGCGACGCCCGCATCCAGGAGCTGCACATCCGTGACTTCTCCGTCGCCGACCCCACGGTGAGCGAGAAGCACCGCGGCGGCTACCTGGCCTTCACCGAGAACTCCTCGAAGGGCATGGAGCACCTGAGGAAGCTGGCGGACGCGGGCACCACCCACGTCCACCTGCTGCCCTCCTTCGACATCGCCTCCATCCCCGAACGCGCCGCCGACCGCGCCGAGCCCGACTGCGACCTGGCGGCCCTGCCCGCCGACTCCGACAAGCAGCAGGAGTGCGTCGGCAAGGTCCGCGACAAGGACGCCTACAACTGGGGATACGACCCGCTGCACTACACCGTGCCCGAAGGCTCGTACGCCACCGACCCCGACGGCACCACCCGCACCGTCGAGTACCGGAAGATGGTCCAGAGCCTCAACGCGGCCGGACTGCGGGTCGTCCTCGACGTGGTCTACAACCACACCATGGCCGCCGGACAGGACGAGAAGTCCGTCCTGGACAGGATCGTGCCCGGCTACTACCACCGGCTGACCGAGGACGGCACCGTCGCCACCTCCACCTGCTGCGCCAACACCGCGCCCGAGAACACCATGATGGGCAAGCTCACGGTGGACTCCATCGTCACCTGGGCCAAGCAGTACAAGGTGGACGGCTTCCGCTTCGACCTGATGGGCCACCACCCCAAGGAGAACATCCTGGCCGTCCGGAAGGCGCTGGACTCCCTCACGGTGGAGAAGGACGGCGTCGACGGGAAGAGCATCGTCCTCTACGGCGAGGGCTGGAACTTCGGCGAGGTCGCCGACGACGCCCGCTTCGTCCAGGCCACGCAGAAGAACATGGCCGGCACCGGCATCGCCACCTTCTCCGACCGGGCCCGCGACGCGGTCCGCGGCGGCGGACCCTTCGACGCCGACCCCGGCGTCCAGGGATTCGCCAGCGGCCTGTACACCGACCCCAACTCCTCGCCCGCCAACGGCAGCCGCGAGGAGCAGCGCGAGCGACTGCTGCGCCACCAGGACCTGATCAAGGTCGGGTTGTCCGGCAACCTCGCCGACTACACCTTCACCGACAGCTCCGGGAAGCGGGTCAAGGGCTCGCAGGTCGACTACAACGGCTCGCCGGCCGGCTACGCGGAGGCGCCCGACGACGCGCTCGCCTACGTCGACGCCCACGACAACGAGACCCTCTACGACGCCCTGGCGTTCAAGCTGCCGAAGGACACCCCGGCCGCCGACCGCGCCCGGACGCAGGTCGTCGCCATGGCCACCGCCGCCCTCTCCCAGGGGCCGTCCCTCAGCCAGGCGGGCACCGACCTGCTGCGCTCGAAGTCGCTGGACCGCAACTCCTACGACTCCGGCGACTGGTACAACGCCATCCACTGGGACTGCCGGAACGGCAACGGCTTCGGCCGCGGTCTGCCCCCGTCCTGGGACAACCAGGACAAGTGGTCCTACGCCAAGCCGCTGCTGACCTCCGCCACCCTCACCCCGTCCTGCCGGGAGATCGAGGGGACGTCCGCCGCCTACCGGGACCTGCTGACGATCCGCTCCACCGAGCGGGTCTTCGACCAGGCCACGGCGGCCGACGTCCAACGGGCCCTGTCCTTCCCGCTGTCGGGCAGGGACGAGACCCCGGGCGTGATCACCATGCGGCTGACGGACGGCGGGGACGACCTCGTGGTCGTCTTCAACGCCACGCCCGAGCGGCGGACGCAGACCGTGGAAGCGCTCAAGGGCGGCTCCCACACCCTGCACCCGGTGCAGGCGTCCGGCGCCGACGAGGTCGTGAAGACCTCCTCCTTCGACGCCGCGACGGGCACCTTCACCGTCCCGCCGCGCACGGTGGCGGTGTTCACCGCACGGTAGGGGCGGAGTGGGAACCCTGACGGGGGGCGGGGCGGTACCGGGCGACCGGTACCGCCCCGTGGTCCTTTCACCGGGCGCCTCGGACCCTCGGGTCCCTCGTCGGGTCCCGCCCTCCACGGGGGACCGTCAGTCCCACCAGAACGACCAGTGCCTCCCACCGCCGTGGGCGCCGGGGACGAGCCACTTCTCCGCGTAGCGCACCAGACTCCCCGCCCCCTGACCGATCACGGCGGGGCAGAACGCGAAGTGCTCGGCCGCCACCGCGAGCGCCTCCGAGACCGTCCCCGGCGGCGACGCCACCGACAGGTGCAGCACCTCCGGCTCCAACGCCACCACCCGCGCCCCGAACCGCTCCTCCCAGGAACGCAGGACGGCCCCGAACGGCGCCGCGCCCTCACCGGACGCCAGCGTGCCCGTCCAGCCGATCGCCTCGGGCACGTCGGCGCCGCGACGGACCGGGACCAGGGCGATCCGCGGATCGAGCAGGATGCCGTTGGCCACCAGCGAACGGGCCACCTCGGCCGCCGCCCCGTCGGGGTCGCCCACCGCCGCGACGGGCGGCGCGAGTCCGGGCCACCGCCTGCCGTACGGCCGCAGGGCCCGTGCGTCCGGCTCCCGTGCGGCGTGCTCCTCCCACCAGCGGGCCAGCGTGTCGCCGGCGTCGATCCCGCCGTTGAGCCCGCCACCGGGCACCGGCAACAGGTCGTCCTCCACGGCCGTGCCGCGTCCGTGCCGGCCCAGCAGCACGGGCCACAACCCGGTAGCGTCCCGCACCGGCAGCATCCGCCGCCAACCGTCCGGCCCGGCGGGGAAGTCGGCACGCCACAACAGCGGTTCGGACCGGACGCCGAGCACCGTGCGATCGATCAGCGTGCCCGGCGGCAGATCCGCCGAACCCACCAGCGAGCGCAGTCCCCGGACTTCGGCCATCGGCTCCTTCGACGCTACGGGGCGCCTTCGACGGCGCCGTCGGATTCGACGTCCCCGTCAGTACCCCCGTCCGGGGCGTCGAACACACCGGGAACCAACACCCTCAGCCGCCCCGCCAACTCCGCGAACGGGCCGTCGGCGGGCTCCCGTTCGACGACGCGGAGGAACACCCGTGCCGTCTCCTCGTCGAACGCGGCCGTCACCGCCGCCAGGGCCAGCAGGTCGTGGACGAGTCGGAGCTCCAACTCCTCCCGCGGTATCGAACGCTCCTCCAGCCAGTTCAGCGCCGTCGTCTCGGCGACGCCCACCCAGGACCGGATCACCAGGGCCAGCCGCGGCCCGGGATCGGGGTGTCCCAGATGGATCAGGAGCTGCTCGTAGGCGGCCCGGCGCACCTCGTCGATCACGGCGTCGGTCCGCGCCGAACCGGCGGCCGAACCGCCGCGCAGCAGGGCCGAGAAACCGGGGGCGTGCTCCTCGACGAAGTCGAAGTAACGGCCCATCACCAGTAACAGACGCGAACTGAACGGCCCCTCGGGCGGGACGACGAAACGGGCGGAGAGCTCGTCGGCGGCCCGCCGCACGGCCGCCTCGTAGAGACTGTGCTTGCCGGGGAAGTAGTGGTAGACCAGCGGCCTGGATATCCCGGCCGCCGTGGCGATGTCGTCGATCGACACGTCCTGGGGAGAACGGTCGCTGAACAACTTCAGTGCCACGTCGATCAGTTGCTGTCGACGTTCCTCGACACCCATCCTGCGGCGTACCCCGGTGGTCATGGGAACACCCTATCGAGAGCCGGGGCCCGCCGGACGGCGTGAACGCGCCGCGCGCGGCCGACCCGGCCCCGGGCCCGGTGCCGGGACGGAGCCGACCCGGCCCCGGACACGGCACCGGGCCCGGTGCCGGGGGAGAGGCTCAGTGGAGGGCCGCCAGTCGCCCGCCGTCCACCAGGGAGGCGGAGAGCTCGGCCCGGACGCCCCTCTCCACCGCCACGGCGAGGGTGCGGCCCACCGCGTCGTGCGTCACCCCGCCGGTCACGGAGATCGACGCCACCTCGTCGCTGCCCGCGGCGAGCAGGTACCAGGTGTCGGACGGCGCCTTCCACAGCACCCCGCTCAACACCCGCTCCTCCCGCACCCCGCACGCCGGACCGTCCTCGGCCCGCGCCGCCACCGCCCCCGGCGCGTGAGGCTCCCCGGCCGGAGGCAGGAACTGGGCCAGCACCCGCGACCCCGTGCCCCGCCAGGTGTCCGCCCGGACGCACACCCACCGGGCCCGACCCGCGCCCTCCGGCAACCGCTGCACGGCGAACGGCCAGACGTTCACCGTCCGCACGCCCCGTCCCGCCGACACCGGCAGCCGACAGGCGGTACGGGCCAGCACGGTGCGCGCCGCGGTCCCGGCGACCCCGGCGTCCACGGCCCCGCCCGGCGCGCCGAACGTCAACCGCACGGGGTTCAGCTCACCGAGGTCGGTCATCAGGTACGGGCCGACGCCCGGGGAGCCGCCGCGCCCGCCGGTGTCGCCGTCCGCCGTCAGCCGCAGCGCGGGCCAGACGCCGCACGAGGCGCCGTCCAACGGCGGTCCGGCCACCGTGGCGGTCAGCCCGTCCGGGGAACGCCCCACCGGCCGCCCCTCGTCGGCGGGATCGAGCAGGTCGACGACCGAGGCGTCCGTGATCCACGGAGCCAGCAGGTAACGGGCGCCGCCGGCGCCACGGGTGACCACCAGCGCCGCGGCGGACGCCGCGTCCGCGCCGTCCACCCGCGCGAAGTCCAGCGCGACCGGCCCCTGCCGTCCACCCGCCGGCTCGGCGTAGCGCACCACCCGCAGCCCGTCGTACAGCACCACCACCGAGGAGCCGTCCACCTCGTCCGCGTACAACAGCCGCGCGGGACCCGGGGCCGGACCGGACGGGGTGCCGGGCGTCGCGGTGACCCGCACGGTCCGCCCCGGCCGCGCCCACACCGCCAACGCCCGCCGCAGCAGCCCGGTGTCGTCGACGAGCCCGCCCCGGGCGGGCCAGACCGAGAAGTCGGTGCGCGCCGCCCGCCGCCACCGCTCCGCGCTCGTCCTCGTCAACCGCTCCGGCTCCAGGGCCCGCTCCGCCGCCGGATTGCGGGCGTACACCGGGGCCGCCGCGCCGTCCGGACCCCAGCCGTCGCCCGGCACTCCCAACAGCAGCCCGCACACCGCCACCGCGCACCCGGCCACGGCCGCGGCCCGCGCGTTCTGCCGGCGCCGCACCAGATCGGTGGGGCGGGCCCGCAGCGAACACGGGTCGAACTCCGCCGACGCCGGCAGCGCGCGGTCCCGGCTCCCGGCCGGGGCCCGCACTCCGTCCGCCTCCGCCAGCGCCGCCCCCGGGTCCGCCACCCCCGCCTCCGTCAGCAGCCGCGCCGCGTCACCGTCCGCCAGTCCCTCCAGACGGCGCAGGGCGTACGCCGCCCGCGCCGGCGCCGACACCTCGGACAGGGACCGCTCCAGGGCGGGGGCGTCGACGCCGGCGGGCCGGGGGAACAGCCGCAGACCCAGCACCAACGGCAGCGGCGCGGGAACGACCGGACGCACGAACCTCGACAGACGCCCCCGCGGCCGGCCCGCCGCCAACGCGGCCCGCAGCACCCGCAGCCGCAACAGGGCGTACGCCGGATCAGGCGCGCCCCCCGACACGGGAGCGCTCCGTGTCCCGCGCCCTCTCGGCAGCGAGCGCTGCGCCACGGCGTGCGCCGCGAGCACCCGACGGTGCCGCCCCGCGAAAGTCGGCAGCACCAGGTACGCCAGACGCACCAGGCGCGGATAGTGCTCGACGAGAGCGGCCTCGGCCTGCTCGGCGTCGACGGAGCCGGGCGGGGAGGGGCGGGGCGTCCGGCGGGGGGAGGTCACGTCCTTCAGGGCCACGTCGAGCTGAACGAGTGGAACCCCCGTTGGTCACCTCCCGCCCGCCGGCGGGCGCCCCCGGCGCGCGCCGGGCGGCCGATCACCCCAGGCGCCACCCGGAGAACTCCACCGTGCCGCGCGCGGTGCCGCTCGCCGCCGTCATCCCCAGCCCGACGTCCTGCCGCGCCGCCGCGGCCGGCAGCCGCACGGTCGCCACCGTCCGCCAGGTCGTCCCGCCGTCCGTGGACAGCTCGCCGGTGTGGTCCCGGCCGGCCCGCCGCAGCCGCAGCAGCACCGGCGCCTTCACCCCGGTGATCCGCCGGTAGGTGTCCAACTGCCCGTCGCCGTCGGAGTCGTACGACAGCACCACGCCGTTGGCCGGGGTCACCGACAGGTTGAGGAAGCCGGGCGCGCCCTCCTCCGCCAGGTCGTCACGGACGAAGATCCCCGCCCGCGCCCACGGCCCGGTCGCCGCCTGGGAGTCCACCCGCACGGTCACCGTGCCCCGCTCGCCCAGGGCGCCCGGCCGGTACAGGGCGCCGAATTCCGCGGTGGCCCTCCACAGGTCCGCGCCCCCGCCGTCGATCGCGTACCGCTCGCCCAACCGGCCGAAGACCGCCCCGTTGCCGTTGACCGTGCGCCACTCCGCCGGCAGCGGCCCGGCCAGGAACAGCCCGCCGTCGTGCACCGCCCGCACCCGGTCGCCGCCCTCGGGCCCGTACCGCGCCGTCACGGTGTAGGGCAGCCGCCGCAGCGGATCGGTCAGGGGCCGGTCGGGCGCGGTCACCCGCCAGCGGACCCGCGCCCGGCCACCGGCCGGGACGCGCGCCACGGTGGTGGGGTCCAGCGGTTCGGCGGCGACACCGGACGGGCCGGACAGGGCCAGCTCCACCGGACCCGCGGCCCGCAGCCCGTTGGTGTTGACGAAGGTCGCGGTCAGCAGCCCGCGCCCGCCCGGCGCCAGCGCCTCCGGCTCCAGGGCCGTCTCCACCCCGCCCTGCCAGGGCGCGCGGGCCAGCGCGTCGCGGACCTTGCGGGCGGTGGCGTACGGGTCGCCCACCGGACGCAGCGGATACTCCTTCCGCTCCCTGGTCCAGGACTCCTCGACCGCGTACCAGTCGACCGGCTCCGGCGCCCGCCCGGCGGCCAGGGCGGCGTCCAACTCGTCCAACCACCTCCGCCAGCGCGACAGGTAGAAGTCGCCCATCAGCCCGTGCCAGTCGCGGTTGGCGTAGTCGTGCAGCCTGCCCCCCTCGGAGGCGGCACGCCCGTCCCACACCGTCAGCAACACGCGGGCGGTGCGTTCCAGCTCCGCCGCCTCCGCGGGGGAGGTCGCCATGCGGCGGGCCGCGTCCGTCCACGGTCCCAGCAGGAACAGCCGGTGGGTGCCGGCCACCTCGTCGGTCAGCGCCATCAGCCGCAGCCACAGCGTCGACAGCTCCCGGAAGGCGCTCCGGTCGCCGCGCGTGTAGGCGTCGCGGAGCCGGGGCAGGAACTGCCGGCTGCGGTTGGCCAGGGCCTGCCGGGCGACGTCCACCAGGTCGTGCCGGTAGGCGTCACTGCCGCGCAGGGCCGCGCCGACCGCCAGCAGCCCGTCCAACGCGGCGTCGAACCGCGCCGGATCGTAGGAGAGCTCGGTGGGACCGTACTGCCCGGCCCGGGTGGCGTTCAGATCGGGACGGGCGGCGAAGAGGCTGTCGTGGGTGAAGCCGTACAGCTTCGCGGAGTGCCGGTAGGCGGTGTCGTGCAGTGCCAGCCAGGCGTCCTTCGCGGCGGAGTCGGCGCCGCCGTAGCGGTACCCGGCGAACCGCTCGAACCACGCCGGCAGGTCCACCGGCTCGGTGCGCCAGGCCAGCTCGGAGAAGAAGTCGAACGCGGCCGGATCGCGGTCGGCGGCCTCCGGCAGGTACGCGGTGCCCACCAGGGCGCTGCCGGGCTTGTCGCGCCAGGCGTGGAACCGCTCGTTCCACACATGGGTCTTGGCGCCCAGCAGGGTGCGCCCGCCGAAGTTGGGGATGGAACCGAAGCAGTAGGGGGTGCCGTTCCAGTCGGCCTCGCGGTCGAAGACGGTCTCGGTCCGCTCGGAGATGCCGTCGACGATGAGCATCCGCCGCTTGTCCACGGCGTCCACCAGCTCGCGCCGCGGGTTCTCCTGCCAGCCCAGGATCACCCAGACCGCGTCCGGATGGGCCTTCCGCAGGGCCGTCTCCACGCCCCGCGCGGCGTCCGCCACCGGCACGTCCCCGGCGCTGCCGCCCTCGTGGAGCAGGTCCATCTTGAAGTGCCCGGCGTCGCCGAACAGCTCCTTCTGGTGCCGGTAGAAGGAGGCGGCGACACCGTGGAAGACGGCGGTGCGCGGGTCCAGCCAGTCGGGCCGGGCGAAGCCGTGCCAGGTGCCCTGGGGGACGGTGTGGGCCCCGGGGTTGCGCGTGGCGAAGTCCCTGGGCACCGTCCCGTAGTAGCCGGGCAGCACCGGGTGCATGCCCAACTCCCGCAGCCGGGCGGTGATCCGCCGCCCCAGCTCCACCCGCTTGTCGATCAGCGCCTGACCGAGCGGCCCGCCGTAGTCGCTGAGGTTCTGCAACAGCCACCACGGCTGGTGGGACGGCGCGGGCAACCAGCGGCGCGCCTCGGCGTCCGAGTAGCCGAACTCCCGCAGCACCCGCTGGTAGACGGCCTCGTGCCCGGCGATGACCAACACCTGGTTGCAGCCGTTGAGGGCCAACACGTCGATCAGGCGCTCCCAGTACGCCCAGTCGGCGTACGGGTTGGTGTAGCCGTCGTTGGTGTCGTTGAGCGCGAACCGGTTGGGCAGGGTGGTGGAACGCTCCAGGGGGCGCGCGGGTGCGGGCAGGGTCGTGGGCAGGTTCAGTTGGCTCCCCGCCCAGGAGATGTGCGCGGAGCAGACCTCCTTCAGGTACCAGTGGACACCGGTGAGCAGCACGGCCGGACTGGTCCCGGCCACCTCGATCCGGCCCGCCGTGCCCGTCACCCGGAAACGCTCCGCGCCGTCCGTCGCGCTCAGCGGCGTCAGGTGGAACTGGTCGACGTGGTCCGGCAGCAGACGCCCCAGCGCCGCCCGGGCGGGCTCGGTCCCGAAGGGGCGCGGGGCCGCGGCGGCGCTCCCCCCGCCCACCACCGGGCCGGGGCCGATCGCGGCGACCAGACCCGCCGCCACCGTTCCGGCGCCGAGCACGGTGCGCCGGGACGGGCCTCTGCCCCCCGTCCCCTCCGGCGTGGGGGAGGGGAGGGACACCCGGCGGCTCATCCCCGGTCCAGGTGGGCGAGGACGGTCGGGACCCGGCGGAGGCCGTCGTCGGGCGGTGGCGGCCCGAACTCGGCGGGGATGTCGGCGAAGATGTCGGAGAAGACGTCGGAGGTGTGCTGGGCGACCGCCCGCTCGGTGACCACGAGCCGCGCCGCGACGGCCGCGTTCGACCTGCCCTGAGCCATCAGTTCCATGACCTCCCTCTCACGCGGAGCCGGCCGACCCACCGGCCGGTCCGTCTCGCGCCGTGTCAACAGTTGTCGGATCACCCGCGGACCCATGGCCGTGCCGCCCGCGGCGACCCGGCACACGGCTGCGACGCGCTCCGCGTCGCAGCCCCGGTCCTCGGGCGGGTGGCCGACTCCGCCGGTCCCGTCGGCGAGCAGCTCACGCGCGTGGAGCTGCTCGACGTGTGGGGAGAGAACCGGCGCCGACGGACCGGGCCGTTCTCGGCCGGGGGCCCGGTTCGGCTCCGGCCCGCTCTCCACGGCCGCCGCGATCTCGAAGTCGTACGCCTCCAGCAGCCGTACCAGGCCGTCTCGCGGCGGAAACAGGTCCTCGGCCGGAACAACACGCACGGAGGCTCCCCGGGGTCGGTCGGGCGGCGCCCGGACGGAGGACCGCCGTCCACACCATCGGATCGCCGACGGCCCGTCAACCCCGCCTTTTCGGCCGCTTGTCGGTCTGTGTCGACCCGTGTCGGCCCGTGTCAGCCCCGTGGAACGACCGTGGAGAGCACCGACGGCAGCGAGGACCAGTCGGAGGTGAGGACGCTCGCCCGTTCGGCCGCCAACAGGGCCACCCGATCGAGCGCCTTCCTCTCGGTGGGGCGGGTCGCGCTGATGGCGGGCGCCACGTTGTGGGCGTCGGTCATCACCAGCAGGTAGTTCCGCGCGGCGTACCAGTCGGTGTCGATGCCGCCGGACACGTACGCCGAGGCGTCGCCGTCGAAGACGACGAACCACGGCCGGATCGAGGCGTCCGCGTAGCGGGTGGTGCGCGGGTCGCCGGCCTCGGCCCGGTGCACGGCCGGGAAGGCGACGGCGTTGCCCAGCCGCCCGGAGGCGGCCAGGTCGCGCAGGTGGGTCGCGTACTCGCGGTCGGTCCACAGCGAGTCGAAGGGGTTGGACTCCTCGACCGTGCCGGGGATGAGGTGGATCAGGAACCTCCCCGCCAGCGCGTCCCGCGTCGGCCAGCCCCTCGCCCGTACGGCCTCGTCCAGCGTGGCGTACCCGGCGGCCAGTTCACCGGGTCGGTAGAGGGCGTCGCCGAGCTTGTCGGCGACCAACGCGTCGAACTGCGCCGGTCCGCGCCCGAGGTTGGCCGCGAACCCGTCCTTCATCTCGATCTTGATCAGGATCGGCCGGTGCCCGGGGTTGGCGTCGTGCCAGGCCCGCAGGTCGGCCAGGCACCCGGCCAGGCTCTGGTTGCGGGGCTTGGAGCGCAGCTCGGCGGCGGTGGAGGCGTTGACGCAGTTGTTGTCGTTGCCGAGCGGGTTGTTGTGCGCCACGCGCCAGGTGCTGCCGGAGAAGTTCGTCCACACGTCCAGCTCCAGCAGCGCGGCGCCGGAGTCCAGGGCGTCGGCGAAGTGGGTGTACCTGCTCTTCTCGTAGGCGTTGTGCACGCCCACGCCGGTGGTGGCCGAGTACGGCAGCGACCCGGGGTCCGCCGCGCCGGCCGGTGGCGCGCCCGCCGCCATGGTCAACAGCGCCAGGCCCACGCCGGACGCCACCGTCGACACCACTGTTCTCTTCCGCTGTCCCATCTGCGCCGCCTTCGGTGTGGGGGGTCAAAACCCGTTCACCGTAGGGGAGTTGAGGTACGCCGGGGAGGGTGTGGACGCGACGGGAAGGGGAACGGTCGGCGTACGGCTCCTCCGTCGAGGGCGCCTCGTCCGTCCCCGGAATCGATTCGGAAAAACGTTGGCGCGCCCAATGGATCCTGTTAATGTTGGCGCATCCAATATTGGCCCAACCAACATGCATGGAGGAGCGATGCGGCAACCGACGACCCGGCCGGACCGCGCCGAGGTGACCGACCTGGTGGCACGCCTGACCCGTTGCCTGGACGATCCGTCACCCGACGGAAGGGACCTGCGCGCCGTCTACACCGAGGACGCCGTCGTCCACAGTCCGCGCGGCACCGTGCGCGGCATCGACGCGATCGTGGAGCGCGTACGCCGAGCCGACCCCGGCGACGAACACGCCCAGCACTTCGACACCGACGTCCTGGTCGACCTCGACGGCGATCGGGCCCGCGTCACCGCCAACCAACTGGTGTACTTCTTCCGCCCCGGCAAGCCGCCCCACCGCACCGCCGGTCTCCGCCACACCCTCACCGCCGCGCGCACCCCCGCCGGTTGGCGGATCGCGCGCAACGACATCACGCTGCTGTGGGAGAAGGCGGACTGACACCCGCCGCACGAACACAGGCGCGCCGTCGACGCGGCCCTGGCGGCGTGGCTCGAACGGCCTCGGGTCGAGGCGAACAGGGGGACCGTGTTCGCCTCGGCCGTCGGCCGCCCGGAAAGGTCGCCGGCCGGACGGCCGGTGAAGGCGGAGAAGGTCCGACAGGGAACCCGAGCACGGACCGGGTGCCCCGGACACGGGGCTCCGCCCGGACTCCGGTCGGTCGCCGGGCGATCCGCTCGGGAAAACGAAACGCGAGACCGCCGCGGCTGTGACAGGGTGCGGACCGGCAGGGCGAGACCACCCCACACCGGCCCACCCGTTCGGCAGGAGAACCCGATGGCGTCATCCCCGCGTTCGACCCCGTTGCCGGAGCAGTTCGACTTCGCGCACCGGCGCCTCGTCGACCGCATGGCGGGCCCGACCGTGGACAGCGGCAACGGCACGGATGTGCGGGTCGGCCCGATGACCGACGAGGAGTACTTCTGGGAACCGGTGCCCGACTGCTGGTCCGTCCGCCGCCGCACGGCCGGACCGGGCCCTCGGGCGACCCTCCTGGTCGGCACGGGCGAGTGGGGACGCGACTTCGCCCTCTCCCCGCACCCCGAGCCGCCGCCGTTCACCACCATCGCCTGGCGCCTGGACCACCTCACCGAGATGATGACCCTCCGCGCCGACCACACGGCGGGAACCCACACGCTCACCCGCGACGACCACCGCGCCGCCGCGAGCGCGGCCGAGGCCGTCACGGCCTTCGACGCCGCCGCCGCGGCGTGGCGGGAGGCGCTGCTCGGCCTCGACGACACCGCGCTCGACACCGTGGGCCACTGCACCTACCCGCACGGCAGCGACCCGGACGATCCCATGATCGACATCGTCTGGTGGGTCAACCAGGAACTGCTCCACCACGGCGCCGAGATCGCCCTCCTCCGCGACCTCCACCGCGCACACCGGAACTGACGTCCCCGACACGACGGGGACCGCCACGGCGACCGTCCGTCAAAGCGGTCGAAGGGAGGAACGGCACCCGTGGGAGACGCCGGTCCCTCCGCCCGGCGCGGTCGTCCTCGACGTCGTCCCGCGCGCGGCGGGTCCACGGGAGCGGGTCTCTCCGCCCGACCGCCGGTTCCTGCGCCCGGCCGCGCACCGTCCGTCCCGCGCGCCGCGCACGCCGTGAGCTGGTGGCGGGCGGTCCGGGGCGGCGCCTACCGCGACCGGCGCCCCGCCGTCGTCGCGCGGTGGATCGCGTCCCGGGCCGGGGCCAGCAGGTAGTGGTCGAGGGGGCGTTCGGCGGCGAGGGCCGCGCGGGCCGCGTTGGCGCCGCAGGCGCCGTGGACGCCGCCGCCCGGATGGGCGGAGGACGAGGCGAGGTAGAGGTCCCGGACGGGAGTGGTGGCCCGGCCCGCGCCGGGGACGGGACGGAAGAAGAGCTGCTGGTGGACGGCGGCGGTGCCGCCGTTGAGGGCGCCGCCGACCAGGTTCTCGTCGAGGGCGTTCAGATCCGGCGGGGCCAGGATCCGACGGGCGACGACGCGGTCGCGGAAGCCCGGAGCGCGGCGTTCGACCTCCGCCTCCACCCGGTCGGCCATGGCCTCCCGCTCGCCCGGTCCCCAGGCGCCCGTGACGCTCCCGTCGCCCGCGTCCTCGCGGACGCGTTGCGGCAGGTGGGTGTAGGCCCAGGCCGACTCGGTGCCGGCGGGGGAGCGGGTCGGGTCGGAGACGGTCATCTGGCCGAGCAGGCAGAACGGCCGGTCCGGGACGGCGCCGGTGGCCAACTGGGCACTGTGGCGGGTGAGGTGGTCCATGCCGTCGGCCAGGTGGACGGTGCCGGCCCCGGCCGCCTCGGGGGCGGTCCAGGGGATGGGCCCGGACAGCGCCCAGTCCACCTTGAACGTCGAGGCGTCCCACTGGAAGCGGCGGATGTCGTCCCGCAACCGGGCCGGAAGGTGCTCCCCGTCGACCAGCCCGCCGTACAGGGCGGGGGCGGAGACGTCCGCCAGGACCGCGCGGCGGGCGCGCACGGCGTCCCCGTCGTCGGTGACCACGCCGAGCGCGCGCCCGTCCGCGACGACCACCTTCGACACGCGGGCCTGGCAGCGGACCGTCCCGCCGAGCGATTCCAGACGGCGGACCAGGGCCGCGGTGAGCATGCCCGCGCCGCCGGTCGGCACCGGCCAGCCGACCTCCTGGCCCATCATCGCCAGCAGCCAGCCGTAGATCGTCCCGGCCGTGGACTCGGGGAAGATGTCCGCGTGCAGCGCGCACCCGGCCAGCAGCGTCGGGGCGCCGGGCCCGTCGAACTCCTCCTCGCCCAGGCGCCGTACGGGCAGCATCAGCATGCGCAGCAGCCGCAGTCCGCCGGCCGCCCGCAGCTTGGCCGCCATGGAGAGCGCGGGACGCACCGGGGGGAAGGGGGTGAGGAACGCCCGCAGCAGGTCGGGGCCGAGCCGGTCCCACAGATCCGTCAGCCGCAGATAGGCGTCCCCGTCGCCGGGCGCGAAGGTCTCCAGGTTGCGGGCGGTGTCCTCCCTGTTCCGGTGCAGGACGGCGCAACTCCCGTCGGGGAAGGGGTTGGCGACGACGGCCGGCGCGTGGCTCCACGTCAGGCCCCAGCGCTCCAGCTCCAGGGCGCGGATGGTGGGGGAGGCGGCGGCCAGCGGATAGAAGGAGCTGAACAGGTCGTTGACGTAGTCGGGGTGGACGCCGCGGTCGCTGCGGACGGCGCCGCCGGGTTCGGGCTGGGCCTCCAGGACCAGCACCCGCCAACCGGCGTCCGCCAGCATGTTCGCGGCGACCAGCCCGTTGGGGCCGGCTCCCACCACGACGGCGTCGGGCGCGTCGGTCATCGGTGACTCCTGGTGGTTCCTGCGGACGGGACGGGAAGTGGTGTGGCGGGACGGACCGGTCGGGGCCGGGTCAGGCGCGGGGGGTGTCGGGGTGGGCGGTGTGGGCGGCGTGGCCGTGGGTGCGCCGGGCCTCCTTCATCTCCGCCTCGTACAGGTGGCGCAGGCCCCCCACCAGATCGCGCACCCGCTCCTCGGCGGCGACGAACGGCCGGTAGTAGTGGTCGTCGTAGCCCTCGACGATCTGGAACGTCCAGTGGCCGGGAATCACGTTGCGGCCGAGGATCTCGGTCTCCAGCAGGTCCGCCTCCCGGCCGTGCCCGGCGGCGCGGAGCAGCTCCACGGCCTCGCCCAGCAGCAGGTCGGCCCGGCCGGTCGTCTGGTGGAAGGAGTACAGGTGTCCACGGGCCCGTTCGGTGGCCTCCAGGGCCTCGGAGACCTTGCCGACGGCCTCGACGGTGGCGTCGTCCACACCCGGTGGCCGGCGGTGGGCCCGGTCGGGGCGGTCCCCGGCGGGTCGGTCGTCGGTGTGCGTCATACGTGCTGTCCCGCTTCCTTGTCCTGTCGCGAGCGGCCTTCCTCCACCACGCTCCTCAGCCGCGACAGCATCAGTCGGTGCCGCAGTTGCAGCGCCACGTCCAGGGGAGCGGTGTGGAGTCGGGCGACGGCGCCGCGCAGGGGGTGCTCGTCCATGGTGATCAGCGTGCCCTCGCCCCAGGGGGTGACGCGGATGGCGATGCGGGCGGTGCCCAGTCGTCCCGCCGACGCCTCCAACTCCAGCCGCTCGGGCGGCTCGTGGACGCGGACGATGGTGTGGCCCTGCACGGTCAGCGGTCCCCTGCCGATCGCGTAGCGCAGGGTGGTGCCGACCTCGGGCCAGTGGCCCTCGGACTCGTGGGTCTCGCGGGTGCCCACGACCCACTTCTGGTACTGGTCGGCGTCGCCGAGCACGCTCCACACCCTGTCGGGCTTCCTGTTCACCCATACGTGTCGCACAGCCATGCCGGGCGCGTACCCGCTTTTCCGCGATGCACCGCCCGGAGCGGGCGCGGCCCCTTCGGATGGGCGAGTCTCCTCACCGGCGAGCCCGTACTCGTCCCCGGCCGGTCCCGAACCCGCCCCGGACCCCGCCCCCGACCGACGGGGAGGGGGATGTCGCGGCCCGGTGGGCGTCCGGCATAGTGGGCGACGCCCCACCCGTCTTGACCGGTACGGCCAAGGAGGCGCCGCGACATGAGATTCGGCCTGCTCGGTACCGGCCCCTGGGCGGAACTCGCCCACGGTCCCGCACTGCGAGCCCATCCCGATGTCGAGTTGGCGGGGGTGTGGGGTCGTCGCCCGGAAGCGGCGGCGGACATCGCCGAACGCTTCGGCGGCCGGCCCTACGACGACGTGGACGCCCTGATCGCCGACTGTGACGCGGTCGCGGTGGCGCTGCCGCCGGACATACAGGCGCCCCTGGCCGTACGGGCGGCCAAGGCCGGGCGCCATCTGCTGCTGGACAAGCCGCCGGCCACCACCGTGGCCGGCGCCCGCGAGATCGCCGACGCGGTGGAGGCGGCGGGCGTGGCCTCGGTCGTCTTCTTCACCCTGCGGTTCCGCCCCGAGACGGCGGCGTGGATCGAGGAGCAGCGGGAGACGGGGGGTTGGCAGCTCGGCCGCGCCGACTGGCTCGGAGGGATCTTCGGCGAGGGCGCCGAGCACAGCCCGTTCGCGGCCTCGCCCTGGCGGCGGGAGAAGGGCGGGCTGTGGGACGTCGGCCCGCACGCCCTGTCCGTGCTGCTGCCGGTGCTCGGCGACGTGGCCGACCTGGACGGTTCGGTGGCCGCCGTCTCCGGCGCCGGGGAGGTCGTCCAGCTCGCCCTGCGGCACGCCTCGGGCGCCTCCAGCACCTGCGCGCTCGGTCTCGCCGTGGCCCCGGCGGCGTCCGTGACCCGGGTGGAACTGCGCGGCGCCTCGGGCGCGGTGACGCTGCCCGAGGGGGAGACGGACGCGGTCGCCGCCCTGGGGCACGCCGTGGACGCGCTGCTCGCCTCGGCCCGCACCGGTGAACCGCACCCGTGCGACATACGGTTCGGGGTGCGGGTGACGGAGATCCTGGCGGCGGCGGAGGCCCGGCTCGCCGGCTGACCCCGACGGGACGCACGTCCGCCGCCGCGTCCGCCGGCCGCCACCCGGCGACGGGGTGCGCGGAGTTCGTGGCGGCGGGAACACGCCACGCCTCCCGAGGTCCCCGGGGAACGGGACGGGAGCGGGATGTCACCCGTTCGAGTGATGGAACATGTGTCCGGCTTTGGCCATGCATTTCCGGAGCGTAAACCCCGGCAAAGAGGGACGAACGCGCTGTACCGGGTGCTGACGCTCGCCCGCGAACCGTCCGCGTGACCGCATATTCGGATCGTATTTGTCAAGTCTCTGCGACGGCCCGCCGGATCCCCCTATGCTCCCTGTCACGCAGCGAGTCGTCCCCGTCACGGCTTGTCGTCGCCGTGCGTGATGTCCTGACGCCCGCACGCCCCGACAGCGGGGACGCCCAGGGGAGCAGTCCGCCTCCGAGGGCCTCCCCTGGGGCGGGCGTATGCCAGGGGTCCGTGCCACCGGCGCATTCCCCGACGTGCCGCCTCCCCACCGCACCCGCCGCCCCGCACCACCGTCCCGTCCACCCTCCGACCCGTTCCCCCGTCCACCGTCCACCCCGAAGTCCGAGGATGCCCATGGAGCCTGCCGGCTCGTCGACGGGAGGCCGACGCCCCGCCCGCGGGGGCGTGTGGCTCGTCCCCCCTGTACTGGTCACCGCCTGCGCGGTCGCAGCCCTGTTCGCCGTCGCCGACGAGGCCCGGGCCGCGGTCGCCTGGTGCGGGGCCGCGGCGGTGCTCGCGGTCGCCGTGGCCGCCTACGAGGCGGTGCGCCGAGGACGCGCGATCACCGCCCTGGAACAGCGCGCCGAACGTCAACTCGCGGACCTCGAACGGTACTGCCACAAGGTCATGCCCCCCATCGTCGCGGCCGTCCAGCGCGGCGAGGCGCCCGCCGACGTGGTGCCCGCCTCCCTGCACCCGGCCGACTCCGACCCGCGACTGGTCGCCGCCCACCGGGAGTTGACCCGCGTGGTGGTGCAGGCGGTCCAGGACCGCGAGTACCAGCGCGACTCCGCCCGCCGCGCGATCGTCAACATCGCCTGCCGCATCCAGGCCGAGATCCACCGCCTCCAGGCCGACCTGCGCAGGATGCAGTTCAAACACCCCGGCCCGGAGATCCTGGGCGATCTGATGCACCTGGAGCACGGCGTCAACGTCGCCGGCCGCGTCGCCACCAGCCTGGCCGTCCTCGGCGGCGGCAGCCCGGCGCGCCAGTGGCAGAAGCCGGTCTCGCTCTACGACGTGCTGCGCGCGGGCAGCGCCCCCATCGCCGAGTACCTGCGCATCGAACTCCACCGCGTCGCCGAGGTCGCGGTGCACGGCCCGGTCGTCGAGCCGCTGAGCCTGGTCTTCAGCGAACTGATGGACAACGCCACCCGCTACTCCCCGCCCAGCACCAAGGTGATCGTCAACACCGAGGAGGTGGCCTCCGGGATCGAGGTCTCCATCGAGGACAAGGGCGTCGGCCTCACCGAGGAGACTCGCGAACACGCCGAGTTCCTGCTCACCCAGGCGGCCGACGGCCTGGACCTGGAGGACCTCGGCGAGACGGCCCGCATGGGCCTGCGCGTCGCGGGCATCATGGCGGGCCGGCTCAACCTGCGGATCTCCCTGCGCCCCTCCACCTGCGACGGTGTCCGCGCGGTCGTCTTCGTCCCGCACTCCCTGCTCACCGCACTGCCCAAGGACGGCCTGCTCCGCGTCGGCGGCCGTCCCCCCGGCCCCGTGCCCCGACGGCCGAGGGCGACCGACCCGCGCCCGGACGCGGTGGAGGAGACGGTCGCCGTCGAACGGAACGCCAACGGGCTGCCCCAGCGCCGCCGCCGGCACGCCGTCCGGGCCACGGGCGGGGCGCCGGGAGCCCCGTCCGCCGTCCCCGCCGCGCGGCGGGCGGACGGCCGACCGCCCCTGGAGGTCCACCCCGACACGGGACTGTGGATGGGCGCCTTCTTCGCCGGGCCCGACGAGAGGGACGCGGGCGACGGGAGGGGCACCGCTCCCCGAACGCCCCCCGCATCCCCCGCACCCCCCAGACCCCGAACAACCCCGGCGACCGGCGACGAGTCGCGGACCCAGTAGTGGAATCAGGTGAGTAGCACGTGACGCGGCAGCGGCTCAAGAACATGGACTGGATGCTCAAGGACCTGGCCGCCACCGTCCCCCACACCCGGCACATCGTGCTGCTGTCCGCCGACGGGCTGTGCATGGCCCGGTTCGGCGCCGACAAGGACACCGCCGACCGGCTGGCCGCCGCGTCCTCCGGACTCAAGAGCCTGGCGCAGTCGGTGGCCGCGGAGCTCCCGCACGGCGAGGGCGAGGTGCGCATGGTCGTCCTGGAGGTCGACGGCGGCTTCTTCTACCTCATGGCCGCCGCCGCCAACTCCTACCTCGCGGTGACCGCCGACGAGGGCGTGGACGCCGGACTGATGAGCCGGCGCATGAGGGACTTGGTGATCCGCATCGGCGACCACCTCGCCAGCCCGCCCCGCGCCCCCGAGCAGGCGCGGTGAGCGGGGGCGACCGGAAGGGGGAACGGGACTGGGAGGAGGGCACCCCCGTTCCCCTGTACGTCGTCACCGGCGGGCGCACCGAGGCCGAGGACGCACAGGTGCTGGACCTGGTCACCCTGATCGTGGCCCGCTCCGAACCGCGACCCGGCATGCGCCCCGAACACGTCTCCATCCTGCGCATGTGCGCCAACCCGCTCTCCGTGGCCGAGGTGTCGGCGTACCTGGACCTGCCGTTCAGCGCCGTCCACGTGCTGCTGGCGGACCTGCTCGCCGAGTCCCTGGTGGAGGCGCGGCAGACCCGCACGGCACACGTCACGGCCGCCGTGGAACCCGACGTCGAGATCCTGAAAGCGCTGATCGATGGATTACAACGACTCTGAACTCCCCCTGGGACCGCGGCGCGAGGATCTGCTGCCGACCTCGACCGAGAGGTCGGTCAAGGTGGTGGTGGTCGGGGGCTTCGGCGTGGGCAAGACGACCATGGTGCGCTCGGTCAGCGAGATCCGTCCCCTGACCACCGAGGAGACGATGACCCAGGCCGGTGTCGGCGTGGACGACCTCTTCGGGGTGGAGCGCAAGACCGAGACGACCGTGGCCATGGACTTCGGACGGATCACGCTCGACGACCGGCTCGTCCTCTACCTGTTCGGCACCCCTGGCCAGCAGCGCTTCTGGTTCCTGTGGAACGGCGTGATCGCGGGCGCGCTCGGCGCGGTGGTGCTGGTGGACACCCGCCGTCTGGAGGACGGCTTCCCGGCCATGGACCGCCTGGAACAGGGCGGTGTCCCCTTCGTCGTCGCCGTCAACAACTTCCCCGATGCCCCGGTGTACCCGGCGTCGGACCTGAGAGCGGCGCTCGACCTGCCCGACCACGTCCCCCTGGTCGACTGCGACGCCCGCAGGCTCGACTCCGGCCGCGACGTCCTGCTGACGCTGATGCGCCACCTCTACGACTCCGCCACCGCCACCTCGGAGGCCCCGTGACCACGCCATCCCCCGACTCCGCACCGACCGGGGCGCACACCGGACCCCTCTTCGGTGCCGCGGCGCCCCCGCCGGGCTGCCCCGCCCACGCCCCCGCCCACGCTTCCTCCCGAGCGCCCTCCGACCCGGACCGGGGGCCCGGCGGCGTCGTCCGGCTGTACGGACCCACCGCCACGGCCGACCCCATGGGGGTCTACGAACGGCTGCGCGCCGAACACGGCGCCATCGCCCCGTCCTGCTGGAGGGCGACGTCCCCGCCTGGCTCGTCCTCGGCTACGACGAGATCCTCCGGATCGCCCGCAACCCGCGCCGTTTCGCCCGCGACACCCGGCACTGGCGCGACCGGGCGGAGGGGAGGGTCCCCGACGACTCCCCGCTGATGCCGGTGCTGGCCTGGCGACCCGACTGCATCTCCCAGGACGGGCACGAGCACAAGCGGCTGCGCGGCGCGGTCAAGGACAGCCTGGAGAGCTTCGACCGCCGCGCCATCCGCCGCCACGTCCACCGACGCTCCCACCAACTCGTCGACGGGTTCGCCGGGGCCGGACACGTCGAGTTGGTCGGCCGGTTCGCCGAGCTGCTGCCGATGATGGTGCTGACCGACCTCTTCGGCCTCCCCGACGACGAGGGGGCCCGGCTGGTCGAAGCCAGCCGACAGCTCGTCAAGGGCACCGAGAAGGCGCTGGAGGCCGACCGCCACATCCACGAGATCCTGGGCCGGTTGGTGGTGGAGAAGCACCGCGCGCCCGGGCCCGACCTCGCCTCCTGGCTGATCGCGCACGAGGCGAACCTCGACGACGAGGAGGTCCGACAGCACCTGCGGCTGGTTCTGGTCCTGGCCAACGAGACCACCACCAACCTGATGGTCAACACGCTGCGGATGGTCCTCACCGACCCGCGCTTCCGCGGCACTCTCGACGGCGGCCGGATGACGCTCCAGGCCGCCGTCGAGCAGATCCTGTGGGACGAGCCGCCGCTGATGGTGCTTCCGGGACGGTTCCCCACCCACGACATGGAGATCGCCGGACGGGAGGTCCGCGAGGGGGACCTGCTGCTGCTCTGTGTGGCCGCCGGGAACGTCGACCCGGCGATCGGCCGGACGGCCGGCGAGGAGATGTACGGCAACCGTTCGCACCTGGCGTTCAACAGCGGGCCGCACGAGTGCCCGGGGCAGGACATCGGGCGGGCCGTCACCGGCTCCGGCATCGAGACCCTGCTCGCCAGGCTGCCGGACCTGCGACTGGCCGTCCCCGAGGACGAGTTGACCTGGACCGCCACCTCCTGGTCCCGCCGCCTGGACGCCCTGCCCGTCCGTTTCACCCCGCGCCACGCCCGCAACCCGTTCGCGCCCCCGCCCGCCCCGCGGTCGGACACGGTGACGGCGACGGGCGTGACGGCGGCGGGAGCGACGGCGGCCGGTGCGGCGCCGGCGTCGGCGGGCGACACGGCGCCGGCGCCCCGCCAGAGGCCGCCCCGCCGGTGGCGGCGCCTGGTGCGACCGGGGGACGCGGCCGGACCGGGGCGCCAGCACCCCACGGGGTGAACCGCGCGCCCACCGCACCGTGCGGGTGGGGCCCTAGCGGGACAGCGCGTCGCGCACGGCGTCCTCGGAGCGCGCCACGACGGCCGAGCCGTCGTCGGCGGTGATGATCGGCCGCTGGATCAGCCGCGGGTGCCTCGCCAGCGCCTCGATCCACCGGTCCCGCTCGGCGGGCTCCCTCGGCCAGGACTTCAGGCCCAGCTCCTTGGCCTCGGCCTCCTGCGTCCGGGTGATGTCCCACGGCTCCAGCCCGAGCCGCTCCAGCACCTCCCGCAGCTCCCGCTCGCTCGGCGGGTCCTCCAGATAGCGGCGGACGGTGTACTCGGCGCCCTCGGCGTCCAGCAGGTTCACCGCGCTGCGGCACTTCGAGCAGGCGGGATTGATCCAGATCTCCATGGGCTCACGGTAGCCGTGCCGGCCTTGGCCGCGCCGAGGGATCGGCCGGGACGAGGCGGTGGCCGTGGACGGACCGGGGGTCGAGGTGGAACAGCAGGTCGTGCCGGCCGTGCGGCCGACCGGGCAGGGTGCGGAGGTGGTGGGCGGCCTCGTCCGGGTCGGTGACGGCAGAGACCGGGCCCTCGACGGTCACCGACCAGCCGGTGTGGGAGGCCGCGTCGATCGCGTCGGCGTGGTAGGCGAGCGCGTCCCCTCCGGTCAGGACGGTGTCCGGGACCGGGGCGCGGACGACCAGCCGTCCGTACTCCAGGACGTGGGTCGCGGGCCGTACGGCGGTGCCCTGCCGCCACCGGTACACCAGGCGCCCCGCGGGGGCTCCGGAGAGGAGGTACAGGGCCTCCTCACCGGAGATCGCGACCAGCCGTGTGGGGGTGTTGCTCATGGGACGGACTCCTCGGCGGAGGCTGTGGCAGGGGTGGAGGCGGGGCCGGAGACGGCGTGGGCCGGCGCGGGCTCCCCGACGGGGCCGGGCAGGATCCCGGCGCCGCGCAGGTACGCGCGGGCGCCCCGGATCGCCTCGGGTGTGTCGGCGTACGCGCGGTCCTCCGGGCGCACGGCGTCCAGCGCGCCGACGGACTCCAGGACGTGCCGCTGGCCGGGCCGTACGCCGGAGACCAGCACGGTGATGCCGCGCCCGCTCAGCTTCTCGATCGCGTCCTTGAGGACGAGCGCGCCGGTGGCGTCCACCGTCGTCACGCGCGACATGCGCAGGATCACCACGCGCACGTCGGCGACCTCGGACAGCTCCAGCAGGAAGCGGTGGGCGGCGGCGAAGAACAGCGGTCCGTCGATCCGGTAGGCGACGATGTGCTCGGACAGCAGGGCGCGTTCCTCGTCGCCGTGCTCGCCGGGCAGGTCCGGGGTGACGTCCACCTGGTCCAGGCGGGCCTGCCGGGCCACCGCCCGCAGGGCGAGCGTGCCCGCGACGACCAGGCCGGCGATCACCGCGTACACCAGGTCCAGCACCAGGGTCGTCACGGCCGTCAACACCAGGACGATCGCGTCGGAGCGGGTGGCGCGGACCATCGCGCGCAGCGAGCCGACCTCCACCATGCGCACGGCGGTGGCCAGCAGCACACCGGCCAGCGCGGCCAGCGGGATGCGGGAGACCAGCGGCGCGGCGGCGAAGACGACGACGGCGAGGACGGCGGCGTGCGAGAGCGACGCCAGCCGGGAGCGGGCGCCGGTGCGGACGTTGACGGCGGTGCGGGCTATGGCGCCGGTGGCGGGGACGCCGCCGAACAGCGGGGAGGCGATGTTCGCCAGCCCCTGTCCGAACAGCTCCCGGTCGGGATCGTGCCGCTGGCCGACCGTCATGCCGTCCGCCACCGACGCCGACAGCAGCGACTCCAGGGCGGCCAGCGCCGCCACCGCCACCGCCGGGGCGAGCAGCGAGGACAGCTCCGAGAGGTCGAGGAAGCCCAAGGAGGGCGCGGGCAGGCCGGAGGGCAGGTCGCCGATCGGGGTGGCGCCGTCCGGGCGGAGGACCTCGACGACCACCGTCGCGGCGATCACCGCGAGGATGGAGAACGGGACGGTCGGACGCCACCGGGCGCCCAGCAGCATCACGGCGGCGACGCCGAGCGCCAGCGCCACGGCCGTCCAGTTCGGCCGGTGGGCGAACTCTTCCACGGCCCGCCAGGCGACGACCAGGACCCGATCGCCCTCCGGGACGGGCACGCCCAGGGCGTTGGGCACCTGTTGGAGGGCTATCACGCAGGCGATGCCGAGGGTGAAGCCCTCGACCACGGGCGCGGGGACGTACCGCATCCAGCGGCCCGCGCGCGCGAAGGCGAGCGCGACCAGCATCAGGCCCGCGAGCAGACCCACGGTCAGCACCCCGGAAGGGCCGTGGGCGGCGACGATCGGGACCAGCACGACGGTCATCGCGCCGGTGGGGCCGGAGACCTGGAGGTTGGAGCCGCCGAAGAGGGCGGCCAGGGCGCCCGCGACCACCGCGGTGGCCAGCCCGGCCTCCGCGCCGAGCCCGGAGGAGACGCCGAAGCCCAGGGCGAGGGGCAGCGCCACGATCGCCACGGTCAGACCGGCCAGGAGGTCCTGGCGCGGACGGGCGACCATCGCGGCCAGGTCGGCACGGGTGGGCAGCAGGGAACGCACCGGGGCCCACACCCGGTCGAGGACGGTGTTCACTCCGCGACGACCTCGGCTTCCGCCGTCACCCCGGCTTCCGCCGTCCGGTCCTCCGCCGGTTCGGCCCCCGCGGACGCGCGCAGCTCCTCAAGGAGTTCCTTCTGCCCGGCGAGCATCTCGGTCAGGATGCGGCGGGCGGCCCGCATCAGATCGGCGACGTCCCCGCCGGCGAGTTCGTACACCACGGTGGAGCCCTCGCGGGTGGCGGTGACGATGCCCGAGCGGCGCAGCACCGCCAGTTGCTGGGAGAGGCTGGGTGGCTCGATCTCGAGCGCGGTGAGGAGGTCGCGCACCGGCATCGGCCCGTCCTGGAGCAGTTCCAGCACGCGGATGCGGACCGGATGTCCCAGCATGCGGAAGAAGTCGGCCTTGGCCTGGTACAGCGGAACCGGCACGGAAATCCTCGGTCTCTTGCGCTCTCGCGGCCCTGTGGCGGGCCCTTGGGGGCCGTCCTGGCGGGACGGCTTCTCCACTACAGCATCTGCCGAATTGCAAAATTTTGCAATTTATAGAATCGGTGGCGGTGCCACGCGAGTGGGCCGGAGGTGCCAGACGACTGGCGGAGGGACGGCGTCCGGGGACCGACAACCGCTCGCTCTTCGGGCCGCCGACGAGCCGTGGCGGCTCCACCAATACCGCTCCGACCAGCGGAAACGTCACGTCGAAGGCTCCGAGCCCCCAGGCTTGACGCCACAGCGGGGGCTTCCTACTGTCTCCCCGCTCGACCGGAAAGGTTCCGAAAACTTTCACCCCCCATCGGCGCGGATCGGGTCGGCGCGCTCCGAGGCGAGGAGCGCCGGACCGACGCCGCACCGGAAAGGAACCAGAGTTGATCATGACATCGAGGACCACCGACGGACCCCTCCGGAGCCGCTCGCGCTCCTCCCGCCGCCCGCGCCGCCTGGCGATGTCCGCGCTGCTCTCCGTCGGACTGTGCCTGGGCGCCCTGACCGCGACGGGATCGGCCCAGGCCGTCGACGGCACCGTGGTCACCTCCACCCAGAGCGGCGGCCGGACCGTCTCGTTCACCTTCGACGACGGCCCGGACCCCACCCACACCCCGCGTCTGCTGGAGGTGCTGCGCAGGCACGGCGTCAAGGCGACCTTCTGCCTGTGGGGCGACCACGTGCGGCAGTACCCCCACCTGGTGCGGCAGATCGCCGCCGACGGTCACCGACTGTGCAACCACACCATGTCCCACCAGGACCTGGGGAGCTGGTCACAGCAGCAGATCCGCCAGAACCTGGAGCAGACCAACGCCCTGATCCGCCAGGCCGCGCCCGGCGCGCAGATCACCTACTTCCGCGCCCCGTACGGCAGTTGGGGACAGAGCCCGCAGGTGGCGGCGTCGATGGGCATGCAGCCGCTGGGCTGGCGGCTGGCGATCAACGACTGGCAGCCCCCGGGCACGAGCGAGCTGGTCCGCCGGATCACGCAGGGCGTGACGCCCGGCGCCGTGGTGCTGATGCACGACGGCGGCGGCGACCGGAGCCAGACGGTCTCGGCCGTCGACCAGACCATCCCCCAGCTCAGGTCCCAGGGCTACACGTTCGACCAGCCGGCCGTCCGCTGATCCGGAGGCCGTCCGGAAGCCGAGGACGGTCCGGCCCCGGCGGGAAGCTCCCCGCCGGGGCCGGACCGTGCCGTGTCGTGCCGGGCCGTGCCGGAACCGGAATCCCGTCAGGCGGTGGAGGGGGCGCTCCCGTTCAGGGTGAAGGAGGCGGGCTTCCCGGTGTTGGTGATGGTGACGGTCGCGGTCGGCCCGGTGTTCCAGGCGTTGGCGGTGTAGGCGACCCGGCAGGCTCCCGGGACGGGGTCGGGGCCCGGTCGCCGGTGCCGCCGTGGCGGGAGCGGGTCCAGCCCGGCTGCGGGGAGTCGGTGGCCGAGGGCGTCCGGCTCAGGCCGTGGACATCGGTCCACCGCTCGATCTGCTCGGTGAAGTTCGGGCAGCGGATGGTGTCGTCGTCGGTGCCGTGCCGGATCCGGATGCGCGGCCGGGGGCCGCTGTACCCCGGGTACGCGCTCCGACCGTGTCGCCCCACTGCCGCTGCGCGTGGTTCCGGGTCCCGTTGGCGCGGGAGCTGTTCCGACCGGAACCGTCGGTGGTGGAGAAGCAGGAGTGCGGTACGCCCGCGAATACACCTGCACCGGGTGCGGAACCGTGACACCACGGGACGAGAACAGCGCGAAGGTGGTGGTTGTCCGGGCGGGTTGGAACCCGGATGGTGCCGAGGGTGGAAGTCCTCCGGGAGCGCCGCTCCCGAAGGCGGCCCGAGCCATGAATCCCCACGCACGCCCGAAGGTGTCCCCGTCAGGGGGCGTCCGGCCGCAGGAGCGCCGCCAGGCGGGATCCCGCTCGCCTCCTCCCCGCGGACTCCGTCGGCTGCGCGGACCTGTCGGTCGTGGTGTGGTCCTTCCTAGACTGCGGACTGTGAAGGGACTGCTGCTGCGGCTGTCGGAGCTGGACCCGGACGCGGCCACCGCCGTGCGCGTGATCGCCCACTTCGAGGCGCTGCTCGGCGGCGGCCTCGACCCGGCCACCCTGGCCCGGTCCACCGCCGGACTCGCCGGGTGCCCGGCCGGCCTCGAACTGCCCGACGGCCGCGCCGCGCGGTACGGACCGGGCGGCGTCGCCCTCGCGGGCGCGCCCGGACACGTCTCCGGCCGGGTGGAGCTGGAACCGGCCGGGCGGGTCTGGTTGGAGCGGCCCGGCGCACCGGGCCCCTTCGACGAACTGGTCCTGGAGTGGATGGCCATCGCCGCGCGGGTGCTGGCCGGCCGTCCCCGGCAGACCCGTCCGCCCCGCGCCGCCGACCCGGCGCTGGTCGAGCTGGTGCTCTCCGGGCGCGAGGACGCCCCCGACCGCGCCCGCGCGCTGCGCCTGCTGGGCCTGGCCCCCGAGACGCCGCTGCGGGTGGTCGCGGTGGCCGGCGGCCGGGAGACGGACGTGGGCGTGGAGGCGGTGGCGCTGCTGGGACGCGGGGCGCTGCCGGGCTCCGTGCGGGTCGCGCGGGTCGGCTCCCTGGGGGCGGTGCTGGTGCAGCGCCCCGGCGGCCCGCACGGCGGCACCGGCTCGCCGGCCGCGGAGCTGCGGGCGGCCGTCCGCGACCGGGCCCGCGACCGGAGCGCGGACCGTGCTCCGGCGCGCGGGATACGGGTCGGGGTCGGCGGCGCCGCCGACCCCCTGGACGCCCGGACCTCCTGGGAACAGGCCCGCGCGGCCCTGCGGTTCACGGTGCCCGGCGCCCCGGAGGAGGCGGTCGCCGACCACGACGAACTCGGCCCCGTCGCGCTGCTGGCGGACATCCCGGTGGAACGGCTGCGCGAGCAGGCGGACGTGCGGCGACTGGCGGAACTGGCCGACCGCGAGCGGGGCGGGCAGGGCACGGACCCGCTGGCCGCCCTGGCCGCGTTCTGCCGCACGGGCTCGCTCCGGCAGGCCGCCGCCGAACTCCACCTGCACCACAGCTCGGTGGCCGCGCGCCTGACGCACGTCGAGAGGGAACTGGGGTGGCGCCTGCGCGACCCGCGGGACCGGTTCCGCGCCCAACTGGCGCTGTACGCCCTGCGGCTGGCCGGCAAGCCCGACGTCGACTGAGCGTTCACCGTCGCGCCCCCCTCACCGTCCCAGCGCCCCGCGCAGCACCGCGACGGCCTCGGCCGTCGCGCGCCGTATGACGGAGGCGTGCTCCACCGCCCAGGCGCCGTGGAAGGTGCCGGGGAACAGGCGCAGCTCGACGGGCACGCCCGCGGCCCGCAGGGCGTGGGCGTAGGCGACGCCCTCGTCCCGCAGCGGGTCGAACTCCATCACCGAGACGTAGGCGGGCGGCAGCCCCGACAGTTCGAGGACCCCGGCGCGGGCGGGGGCGGCGTACGGGGAGACCCCGGCGGTGCCTCGCACCCCGCGTCCCAGGTAGGCATCCCAACTCAGCCGGGCGTTGCGCCGGTTCCACACGGGGGTGTCGGTGAACAGCCGTGCGCTGGGGGTGCGGAGCCGGTCGTCGAGCGCCGGGCTGCACAGGTGCTGGAAGCGGATCGCGGGTCCGCCCCGATCGCGGGCGAGCAGGGCGGTCCCGGTGGCCAGAGCGCCCCCGGCGCTGTCGCCCCACACGGCGATCCGGTCGGGCCGGACGCCCCACTCGGCGGCGTTCCCCGCCAGCCGGCACAGCCCGGCGTAACAGTCCTCCAAGGGCGCGGGGAAGGGGTGCTCGGGCGCCAGGCGGTAGTCGACCGAGACCACCAGCGCCTCCAGCTCCCGGCACAGCATCAGGTTCCAGTCGTGGTCGACGTCCGGCGAACCCAGCACGAAGCCGCCGCCGTGGATGCCGTAGACGGCCGGCAGCGGCCCCTTGGCCCGAAGCGGCCGGTAGAGCCGCAGCGGGACGTCGGGGGCGCCCTCCGGTCCGGGCACGCGGACCTCGGTGACGTCCACCCCCGTGGTGTCCGCCGCGGCGACCCGCGCGGCCAGTTGCCCCGCCTGCGAGATCCGTGCCGCCTCGACGTCGGTGATGTCGACCTCGGGCATCAGCGGGAGCGCCGCGGCCAGTTCGGGGTCGAACCGGTGGCGCATGTCCGTCCTCCGGTCGCGGTCGTCGGTGTGGGGGGTGACGGGACGTGCGGGGACGTCAGGGATGTCGGCGACATCGGGGACGCCGTGGTGAGACGGTGACATCGGGAATCCTCCCAGGTCATCAGACGGGTGTCGGGACAATGGCGGTCCCGGTCCGACACCCGTGCGGTCTTGGGGGCGTTTCCCGGCGCGAACGCCCCCGGAACGGGCTTGAAACCCACCCTGAGCTGCGAAAACGCGGTCACGAGCGGAAAGCGGACCGCTCTTGACGCCGCTTCGGGGCCTCTCTATGGTCTCCCCGCTCGACCGGAAGTTTTCCGAAAGGTTTCGGCCCCTGTCGTTCGGCCCGTACGGACACGCGGAAGCGCCCCGGTGGAGCGCCGGCCCGACGACGCACCGGAAGGGACCATCGTTGACCGAGACCACAAGCACCACAGGCATCACAGACACCGCAGGAAAGACCACCGGGACCACCGGACGGGCGGCCCGGACCGGAACGCGCACCCGACGCCCGAGCAGGCTGCGCCGCCTCGCGATGCCCCTGCTGCTCACCACCGGACTGTGCCTGAGTGCCCTGACCGCGGCGGGACCGGCACAGGCGGGACAGCCGAACGCCACCGTCGTCGACTCCACCCGGCACGGTGGCCGCACCCTCGCCCTCACCTTCGACGACGGCCCCAACCCCACCGACACCCCGCGCCTGCTGAAGGTGCTGCGCGAGCACCGCGTCAAGGCGGTCTTCTGCCTGTGGGGCGACCACGTCAGACGGCACCCCGAACTCGTGCGCGCCATCGTCAAGGGCGGCCACACCCTGTGCAACCACACCATGCGCCACGACGACATGAGCACTTGGTCGCCCGAGGACATCCGCGCGGACCTGGAGGCGACCAACGCCGAGATCCGCAAGGTCGTCCCCGGCGTGCCGATCCGCTACTTCCGCGCCCCCTACGGCAGTTGGGGCGCCACCCCCGAGGTCGCGGCCGAAATGGGGATGCAGCCGCTGGGTTGGCGACTGGCCATCGGCGACTGGGAGCCCCCGGGCACCGACGAGTTGGTCCGCCGTGTCGTGGAGGGCGTGACGCCCGGCGCCGTGGTGCTGATGCACGACGGCGGCGGCGACCGGAGCCAGACCGTCGAGGCCGTCGACCGGATCGTCCCGCTGCTGCGGGCCGACGGCTGGCGCTTCGACCGGCCCGCCCGCCGCGGCTGACCCCGACCCGACGCCCGGAGGAGACCCCACGTGAGACCGCACACCACACGCTTCACCACCGCCCGGCGCACCCGCCGCGCCGGGCGCGCCCGGGGCTGGGCCGTGGCCCTGCTCACCGGCGCCCTGCTCCTGACCACGGTCCAGGCCACCCCCGCCGTGCCCGGTCCGACCGCCGCGCCCGCGAGGTCCACGGCGCCCGGCAAGAACCCCGGCCGCGCCTGGGTCGGCACCTGGGCCACCACGCCCACGGCCGTCCCCGCCTCGGACACCACCGTCTTCGAGAACCAGACCATCCGCCAGACCGTCCACACCAGCGTCGGCGGGGACAAGGTCCGCATCCGACTGTCGAACGAGTTCGGCGACCGGCCCCTGGTCATCGGCGAGGCCCGCGTCGCCCGCCGGGCCCACGGCACGTCGACCACCCGCGTCGACCCCCGCACCGACCGCGCCCTCACCTTCGGCGGACGCGCCTCCGTCACCGTCCCCGCGGGCGCGCCCGTGCTCAGCGACCCCGTCTCCCTGAAGGTGCCCGCGGGATCCGACCTGGTGATCAGCATCCACCTGCCCGAGCGCACCCCGGGCTCGACCGTCCACGCCTTCGCCTTCCAGCACAACCACGTCGCCGCCGGCAACGTCACCGCCGAGACGGACATCGAACCGACCGCCACCTTCGACCGCTGGTACTTCCTGACCGGCGTGAGCGTGAGCGCCGACCGTCCCTCGAAGGCCCCGACCTCGGCCGTCGTCGTCCTCGGCGACTCCATCACCGACGGCTCCGACACCGAGGTGAACGCCAACCACCGCTGGCCCGACTTCCTCGCCCGGCGCCTGCGCTCCGCCCCCGGCCCCCACGCCCAAGGGGTGCTCAACCAGGGCGTCAGCGGCAACCGCCTCCTGCACGACCCCAACCCGCCGGCCGGCTCCGACGCCGAGGCGTACGCGGCCTACTTCGGACCGAGCGCGCTGCGC
Source organism: Streptomyces megasporus (assembly GCF_000718985.1). Taxonomy (GTDB): domain Bacteria; phylum Actinomycetota; class Actinomycetes; order Streptomycetales; family Streptomycetaceae; genus Streptomyces; species Streptomyces megasporus. Next base: position 139,629 of record NZ_JODL01000010.1, read on the forward strand.
CGCTTCGACCGCGACGTGTCGGCCCAGCCCGGCGTCGAACACGTCATCGTCCTGCTCGGCGTCAACGACCTGGGGCACCCGGGCACCACCGCCCCCGCGTCCGAGAAGGTCACCGCCCGGGACATCATCGACGCCCACCGACAGCTCATCGCCCGCGCCCACGAGCGCGGACTGAAAATCCACGGCGGCACCATCCTGCCGTTCGAGAACGACACCCTCGGCTTCCACAGCGAGGAGAACGAGGCCGCGCGCCAGGCCGTCAACCGCTGGATCCGCACCAGCGGAGAGTTCGACGGGGTGATCGACTTCGACAAGGCCCTGCGCGACCCCGCCGACCCGGGGCGGCTGAACCCCCGCTACGACAGCGGCGACCACCTGCACCCCAACGACGCCGGAGCCGAGGCGATGGCGAACGCCGTCCCCCTGGGCCTCCTGCGCTGACCACAACCGCTGCCGCGCCTACCGGGCGGAGCCGGACCGGAGCCGGTCCGGCTCCGCGCGGGACGCGACCGGAACGCCGTACAGCACGAGGTTCTCCTCGTAGCCTCCCGCCTCCGGTCGCCAGCGGCCCGTACAGGTGACCAGGGCCAGCCTGGCGGCGCCCTCGGCGTCGAAGAGGTCCCGGGGCAGCGCCTCCTTGCGGTGGACGCGGCGCGCTGTGATCAGGTAGCGGTGACGTTCGCCGTCCGCCGTCACGAGCTCGACGCGCGCGCCGAGGGGCACCTCGCGCAGGGCGGCGAACACCCCCGGGCCCTTGTGCCGGAGGTCGACGTGCCCGGCCACCAGTACGGTGCCCCGCCCGGAACCGGGCGTGCCCCCGAGCGCCCACCAGCCCAGCCGGTGCGGTGACTCGGGAAGGCGGAGAGCCCCGTCGGCGTCGGCCGCCACGGCCTCCACCGGAGCGGTGAAACGACCGGGAACGGTGAGGGCCAACGGCGGTGCCGTCGGGGTCGCCGGTGCCGTCGAGGCCGGCGGAGAAGCGGCCGGCACCGCCGCGCGGCCGGTTCCGGGCACGGTTCCGGCGTTCCCCGCCGGCGGGGCGGGAGCGACCGGCAGCAGGACGCCGGCGACGGCCACCGTCAACCCCGCGAGGACGACCGCGAACCCGGGGCCGGCCGTGACCGGCCCCGGGCCGCGCCACCGTCGCGGCCGGCCGCGCACGGTGGAGGGGCGGTCAGCGGTCTGCCGAGGCACGGCGGGCGTGGACGATCCACACGGCACCGGCCGCGGTGAGGAGGAACCCACCGCCCAGGGCGACCGCTTGGGCGGTTCCGCGCGGGGCCGGTGCCTGGGCCCGGGCCGCCTGGCCTCCGTCGCCGGCGGGGACGGAGGTGGTGGTGGCGTGTTCGCGGCAGGTACCCCCGCGCACCATCTCCAGGTGCATGGCGACGACCGGCCGGGCGGCTCGGGCGACCGCCTTGACCTCGGGGTTCTGCCCGGCCCGGATCTCCTGGTCGATCAGGGCCAGGGTCTTCTCGTGGGAGGCGGCCTGCACCCGCAGCCAGGCCCTGTCGTATGCGTCCGTGCCGGCCTTGGCACGGACGTCCGCCAACTGCCGCTGTTGCTCGGGGTCGGGGGCGGTCGGCAGGGAGACGCCGAACTTGTCCGCCTGTGCCTTGCCCTGCGCGTCCAGCCGCGTGTGGTCACGGATCAGGATGGAGCCCACGTTCCGCACGCAGGCGGTGCGGGCGTTGCGCAGCGCGTCCTGCCCGGCGGCGATCTCCGCGAGGTTGCCCTGGTGGGCGGCCTTCAGGAAGGTGCTGTCCTGCTCGCCGATCTGCTCGACCGCGACGGCCGGGGCGACGGAGGCGCCCACGGCGGTCAGCGCCGCCACGGCGATGGAGACATGGTGTCGAATACGCATGGTCGAACTCCGTTCGTCGTCGGCCGGGACGTGGACCGTCCCGTGGCCGACTTCCGGTGGGTGCCGCGCGGCACCCGTGGGATCGGTGGATTACCGGTGGGGCGAATCGGTGTGGTCCGCCCTCGTGGAGGAAGGCCCGTCCCCTCCGCCGAGTCCCGGTGGGACTCCGTCGGGGCTCGGCGGGAAGAGCGGGGAGGCGGGAGGTGGGAGAGGCGGTGCTCGGCGGAACACGGGCCGCGCACACCGCCGGACCGGGGCCCCTCAGAGGGTCTCGGTGACCGCGCGGGCCAGGATCCGCAGGCCCTCGTCCAGCTCCTCGGGCGAGATGGTCAGTGCCGGGAGCAGCTTGACGACCTCGCTCTCCGGGCCGGAGGT
>NZ_JODL01000011.1 GCF_000718985.1 Streptomyces megasporus
CCACCCCACGAGCATGAGACCAACCACTACGCTCAACACCAGCCCCAACCGGCGGCTGGAGTCAACGCATAGAGCCTCCACCGATCCCGGAGCGGTTCAACGATCCGACGGGACTCAAGACACGTTCGGGTTGGCGTGAGCTTGTGCACGGTTTTAGCCATCTGCGAGGACCGTACACCTACCTCGCTGACGGTTAGTTAGTAGAATCATACCCGGCTGCACACTGCAAGACATGGTTGACAGTTGACGAGCGGGGGCATGGGTGGACTCCGAGAACGCGAAGGCGTATCTCCGGCCGCGGGCCCGGCTCATGAGCACGCTCGGCGAAGAACTAATCAGCAACGAACGCGTCGCCCTCACCGAGCTGGTGAAGAACGCCTACGACGCGGACGCCAGCCTCGTCCTGATCCGCTTCAACCCTCCCCTTGAAGAAGGTGAGGGCTCGATCGAGATCTGGGACAACGGGCACGGCATGTCGCCTGCCACGGTGCGCGGCACGTGGATGGAGATCGCTACCCCGCACAGGCACCGAAACCCACGCAGTGAGTCAGGTGGGCGTCGCGTGCTGGGCGCCAAGGGCATCGGCCGGTTCGCCTCAGCTCGACTTGGCCATACCGCCACAATCACGACTCGGCGGGTCGATGAGCAGGAAGTCACCCTTCGCATCGACTGGGGGGACTTCACGGATGGTGACGCGTACCTGGATGAGGTTCCGGTCTCCCTGTCCACGACCACTCCGAGCGTCTTCGTAGACGGAGGTATAGCAGCGCAGACCTTTTCCGAAGTCCTCCGGGAATTTCAGTCAGCGCTCGCTACAGCCGTCGGCACAGCGCATGGCACCGTGGTCCGACTCGAGAGACTTCGCACGGCTTGGGGAACGAACGAGATTGAGGCCCTCAAGCGTTCCCTGTCCAGGCTCCTCCCCCCGCCACCTCCCGCCGAGCTCTCTGTGCCGGACCAGCCGGAGTTCTCGATCTACATCGACACTCCGGAGGGGCCGCTCCGCCACCACAGCGGGTTCGTTGCTGCGAGTGAGACACTAGCCCATCCCCGCTATCGCCTCGTCGGCGCCGTGGATGCTGACGGGGACGCGCGCCTGGCCATTTACGCCGGCGGCGAAGAACCAGTAGAGGTCGTCCAGGACAACCTCCGGAAGGACTCGAAGAGACCCTCGTGTGGCCCTCTGAAACTGGACTTCCGAGTCTGGGACCTTGAGTCGTCGGCCATCAAGCCGCTCCTGGCACTCGACACCAGCGCGAGGAACACCAACGACGTACGGGAACTCATCCGGAACAACAGCGGTGTGGCCCTGTACCGGGACGGGTTCCGTGTGCAGCCGTTCGGGGAACCCGGGTTCGACTGGCTTGGTTTCGACCAGCGACGCATCAACAACCCGACGCTGCGTCTCTCCAACCGGCAAGTGGCGGGATTCGTCTACATCTCGGCCGATGACAACCCCGGCCTCCTGGACCGCTCGCACCGCGAAGGACTGATCGACACCCCGGAGTACGAGGAACTGAAGGCAGTCATACTCCAGGCGATTGCCAGGTTGGAGACGCAACGCTACCGGCTGCGTCGGGAACCCGCTGCTCCGACGGACGCCCCGCTCCTTGCCGGGCCGTCCAAAGGCAGGGGCCACGGGCTCTTCCAGAACTTCAACCTGGACCCGCTGCGACAGGTGGCTGCCGAGCGGCACCCAGATGACATCATCCTCAGCCGCGCCATCGAAGAAGCCACGGAGACGATCAACGAAGGCGTACGCAAGGTACAGGAGGTCATCGCCCAGTTCTCCCGTCTCGCGACCCTGGGAACCCTGGTCGATGTTGTCCTCCACGACGGACGTACGGCCCTTTCCCGCATCGGCGTGGGCCTTCGCCGCCTCGGCAAGATCACCACGAAGGTCGAGACACACGATGTGGAGTTGTCAGCTGCGCTGGGCAAGCTGCGGACGGACTTCACCGCACAGGAGAGGGCTCTCGACCGGCTCTTCGCTCGCATCGAGCCACTCAGCGGACGGAAACGTGGACGGCCCCGCCGGCTCTCTCTGCACCAGAGCATTTCCGAAGCCGTTGACGTACTGGAGTCGGAGATCACCAAGCACGGTGTAGACGTGAAGATCGGCGGGGAGGACGTGATCGTCACTGCCGAGCCAGGTGACATCAGGACTCTTGTGGTCAACCTCGTGAGCAACGCCGTGTACTGGCTCTCCACCATGCCCAAGGGCACCCCCCGCGAAATCCTGATCGAGACGGAGCGTAACCATGAGGGCGAACTGGACGTGGTTGACATCACGGTCAGTGACAACGGCCCTGGGGTGCGCGAGGAGATCAAGGATCTGATCTTCGAGACCTACTTCAGTGACAAGCCTGATGGCGTCGGCCTCGGCCTCAGCATCGCAGGCAGCGTCGTGAAGGACTTCTACGACGGCGACTTGGGGCTGGTGAGCCCCGGCACCCTCTCGGGTGCGAGTTTCCGGGCACGACTGCGAAGGAGAGTTGGGTGACGTCGACGGACGTTGCGTATCGGGTGCTCATAGTCGATGACGACGCCCAGATGATCGCGGACCTTCGCGAAGTGCTGTCCGAGGAGCTCACAGACCTCGGGGAGATCCACTTCGAGTCCGAGCAGGACTTCGCCGCAGCCGAGCAGCGGTTGATCGACGAGGACTTCGACCTAGTCATCCTCGACGTCCGCGACGCCGCCGATGGCAGGCCCTCCGCCGCCATCGAAGGACGGGGACACGAACTGTACGACGCCATCGCCGGCGTGCGGTGGCTGCCCGTGGTCTTCTTCACAGCTGTCCCTCAACAGGTGCGTGACCTGGAGAAGCCTCCACTCATTCGTGTGGTGACCAAGAACGCCTGGGACGACGTCGCTCCCGCAGTCCGGGACGGGCTGCTCTCGGGAGTGTCGGAGTTGAGGCGTCGTATCTCCGGTCTCGTCGAGCGCAAGGTCCGCATTTTCCTCCGTGACGTCGTGGCCCCGCACTGGCACGAGATGGCGGGCGCTGATCCCCACGAGATCACCCCGATTATCGTCAACCGCCTCGCGGCCGAGCTCAGGGAGAACGGCCCCAGCGAACTGGGCTACGCCGGGGACGGCGAGGCGGTCGCCACTGCCGGCCAACCCTCCGCTGCGCGGGTCTACTTGAAGCCGTGCGTGACCCACCACCTCACCGCCACGGACCTCGTGGTCAGCCCCGGGGGCGATTGGTGGATCGTCCTCACCCCCGCTTGCGACCTGTATGAGGACCACCCGGACGCCAACGTGGCGAGACCTCGTAAGGCCAAGGCACAGTACGTTCGCCTGGCCAAGGCTGACCGCATCTTCACCGAGGACGGCGAGGAGTCGGAGTCGCCAGCGATCGCCACATGGCTGGCCAGCTCGAAGAGCAACAGCCACAAGGACCAGGCCAAACAGGTCTTCGGGGACAAGCAGAACCGGTACCGCGCTCTTCCTGGCTACCTCGACATCCCCGACCTCTTGGTCGACTTCGAGAACGTGGTATCCGTCCCGCTCGCCGAGGCACGAACCTGGCGACGTGTCGCAACCCTCGACAGCCCGTTCTCGGAGGCGATGCTCATCGCGTACAGCCGCTCGGTGGGGCGTATCGGAACCCCGGACCTCAGCTTCGACGACGTGAAAGTGCGGTTGGAACTCGAGAAGCCGAAGCCCAGGCACCTGCCGACGCAGGCTTCCACGTCATCAGCAAACGGCGAGATTGTGAAGGACTGAGATTCCCGGCGTTCAGACACCGTGCGCGACCATCAGCGGAGGGCACGCCGGGCGCGGGAGCCTTGGCCCTCGTTGTGGTCGACACATAGATGCCTTGACATAGACCTACACGCCGCCGGTGGGCACCACGCCCTGGGAGCCATCTGGGAGCTAACCCGCTCCCCGAGCCCCTTCCAGGCCGCGCGACACCAACCAAGCCCACCCACCTGACCTGCGAAAATGCCATCGAGGCTGGCAGGCTCCCCAACCGAACCTCGTTCGGGACGAAGAGGTCGTGGGTTCAAATCCCGCCACCCCGACGCAGGTCAGAGGCCCTGCCGGAGAGATCCGGCAGGGCCTCTGTCGTGCTCGGGAAGCCAAGCGGGGAGCCATCCGAATCAGATCGGTGGGCCCCGTCACTCCTGACCGCAGCGCCCCGCGTCGGGCTCTGGTCGGCGAGCGAGCCCCTGACGCACCCGGCTCCGTGTCCCCTTCCCCGGCGGCCCGGTGAGCGTCCGGACCTCGCGGGCATGGGTGCGGTGTGGCTTCCGGGGCGACGCGGAAGGGGCCGCGCTCCGCCTCGGCCCGGGGTGCCTCCTCGTGCCTGCTCTTGGGCCTCGACCGGAACCGGCACGGCGACATTCGCCTCGCCGAGCTCATCAAGGTGCGCGCCCAAGTGCGCGGCCAGACCCGCGAGTTGCTCGTCGCCCCTCTGGTGAAGCGCCGAGCGGTTTCCGCGTACCGGACTTTGGAAGTCGTCGGGAAACTGATGCCCGGGCACTCCCGAACAGTACGGTGCCCTCCGCTCCGACACCCGAGGTCTCCTGCCGGAGTGGGGGCGGGCCGCCCCCGCGCATCGGGGCGGTGGGGCGTCGCGCATGATGAGGGCGGCGGTCGGCGCGGTGCCGGGACGCCGTACGGCAGCGGACGGGAAGCACCATGTTCCACCCCCTTCACCTCGTGCGCGACGGAGGCGTTGACGCCCTCGCCTTTGAGTACACGATCGTGGACGTCGAGACGACCGGTCTCGATCCGCGGCGTGGGCACCGGGTGTGTGAGATCGCGGTGGTGCGCGTCCGCGGCGACGGCGAGGTGGTGGAGGAGTTCTCCTCGATGGTGAACCCCGGCCGCCGCATTCCGCGGGAGGTCGCCGAGTACCACGGGATCGGCGACGCGGACGTCGCCGGGGCGCCGTCCTTCGCGCAGCTCGCGGGCACCCTGCTCCGGATGGCGCGGGGCGCCGTGGTCGTCGCGCACAACCTCCCCTTCGAGGAGGCGTTCCTGGACGCGGAGTTCGCCCGCCTGGGCCTGCCGCTGCCGGAGTTTCCCGGGCTCTGCACGGTGACCGCCTTCCGTTCCCAGGCGGACTGGCCCGCGTACCGGCTCTCCGGTTCGGTCAGAAGCCTCTCCGGTGAGTGGCCCCGCACCGAGCACGTCGCCCTGGCCGACGCCCGCAACACGGCGTCGGCGTTGACGACGCTGCTGACCAGGGCCCCGCTGCGGCTCGGGCTGCGGCCCTCCCCCGTGTGGCCTTCCCCGTCCGACCTGCCCGACCCGTCCGACCTTCCGGACGCCGCCCGCGCCGTGGCCCGCACCTACTGGGCCGGTCACCGGGGCGATCTGGCCGCGCTGTGCCGTTCCCTGCCGCTCAGGACCCGCATGTCGCCGGACCCGTCGGCCGTGGCCGAGTACCGCTCGGCCCTGGAGACCGCTCTGGCCGGTGGGTTCCACATCGACGGGGACGACATCGCGGAGCTGGGCGACATGATGGGCGCGGCCGGTTTCGACCGGCAGACGGTGCGCGCCGTGCACCGCGAGGTGTGGCGTGCCGCACACCGGAGTATGGAGGTGCCGGTTCCGGACCGCACGGCCCGCGCGTTGCGTTGGCTGGCGCAGGATCTGGACGTGCCCGAACTCGTCGGCGAACTGCCGCCCATCCACGACGAGCTGAGCGGTGTGCGCCTGGTACCGCGCGGTGACGACGCCGACGTGCGGGCCGTGGTCGCCTGGGCCGAGCGCCATGGCGCCTCCGCCTCGTCCCGCCCGTCCAAGACCACTTCCATGATCGTCACCACGGACGTCGAGAGGGCTTCCCGGCTCAAGGTCGTGCGGGAGCACGGCATACCCGTCCTTCCTCCCCGGGACGCCGAGGCCGAACTGCGCCGCAGGGTCGCGGTCGCGGCCGAGCGTCCCCGCCGGCCCGAGCCGGACGCGGAGGACGACCGTCTCGTGTTCCCCGTTCCCGGCCCGCCCACGGGCTGGCGCGACCACGAGATACCCGCCGAACTGTGCGAGGGCGCGTATGTCCGTCCGGTCCGCCGGCTCGCGGAGGCGGCGGCCGACCCCGCGGTGTCGCAAGTCCGCTTCGGCAGGGACCCGCGTCCCACGCTGACGGTTCACCGGGGCGCCCTCTCCGGCGAGTTGCGGGAAGGTCTGGAGATACTGCGCGGCCGGGACGGGCTGGTGGTCGAGGTGGTGTCCGGGAGGGCATCCGCCCCACGCCCCTGACCCGCGAAGGCCCTCTGAGACCCACGGACCGCTCCCTGTCGAACCCCTGCCGAGGCCCTTGCCGAGCCTCTGCCGAACCCGGCCCCGGCGTCTCTCCCCGGCCGATCTTCACCGGCTCGTGCGAGCGCACCACCCGCGCCCCCGACGGCACGGACGACGCCCCGGACCGCGTGCCGCCGTCCCCTGCGCGGCCAGGGCGGTGCTCCCCGGCCCCACCCCATCGGCGCGATGGCGGTGCCCGCGGGCCCTTCGCTGTCACGACTCAGACGGGAGGAGAGAGCGGGATCCATGCCCGTTCGTCGGAGGAAATCACCGGGCGGGATTCAGCGGGCGGGGATCACCGGGCGGAGTCGCCGACGGTGTCCCGGGCCGCCTCCGGGTCCGAGGCGTCGGAGGTTCCCGGAGCGCCGGCGGGGGTCGGCGCGGTCTCCGGTTCGATGCCGAGGGCGAGGTCGCGGGCGATCTCCACCTCGCGGCGGAACAGCCGGTACCACATGAAGAGGACGAACCCGGCGAAGACGAACCACTGGGCGGTGTAGCCCAGGTTCTGGAACGCCTTGGCGTCCAGCCCGGAGCCCTCCGGCGCGACCGGCGGCACCGCCTTCATCGGCTCCTGCGTCTCCTGGACGGTGATCCACGCGTTGTGGACGTCGTAGGGCACCTCGTTGACGAGGGTGGCGGCGCTGATGATGCCGAGTTGTCCGTCGGGCATGGCTCCGGCGCGCGCGCCCCTGGAGGACTGGCTCTCCGGCGCCTGGATCAGGCCGAGGACGGTCACCTCGCCGTCCGGTGCCTCGGGCACTCGGGAGGGGTCCGCCTCGCCGGGCAGCCAGCCGCGGACGACGGGGAGCGCGCGGTCCCCGTCGACGCGCAGCATGGTCAGGACGTAAAAGCCGGCGCGGTCGTCGACGCGGCGTTCGGGCACCAGGAACTCGTGGTCCGTGTCGTAGCGGCCGGTGACCCGGGCCGGTTCCCCGACGGTGTCCTCGGTGAGGGGCAGCAGGTCGTCCAGCGGCCGGGCCTCGGCGTCCGAGATCCCGTCGGAGGTGCGTTCCCGCCGGTCCTGGTGCGAGTCCACACGGTCCTCGAAGCGGTCGAGCTGCCAGCTACCCATGAAGAGGCAGACGGGGATCGACAGCAGCAGGAAGAGGTTGATCGCCCACCAGCGCGGGGTCAGCAGGAACCGATACACGCCTTCAACGGTACGGCGAGGTCTCGACTCCGCCCCACTCGCCCCCACCGCGCGGCCCCCGTGTCCCTCTCCGCGCGGTGGGCCGGCCCCGGACCGGCCCCGTGGCGCGGTCCGCCCCGCCCGCCCCGACGTCGTGCGGGCGGGCCGTCATCCGGTCAGGACGGCGCCGGTGCGGTACACAGTCCCGGCGCAGGCGTTCCTGATCTCGACCTTCCCCAGTCGGGGCTCACCGGCCGCCGGAACGTAGCGGAGGATCACCGTGGGCGGGTTCTGACCGCCCACGCCGCCGGGGGTGTCGTACCCGAGTTGGGGGCTCACGCCGCTGCTGGGCTCCGGCACGAAGTCGCCGCCCTCGCCGCCGCCACCACCGGTGCCGCCCGTGTCGCCGCCGCCGGTGCCACCGCCGGTGGTGGTGCCGCCGCCGCTCGTGTCACCGCTGCCTCCGGCGCCGCCGCTGCCGGTACCGCCGCCGGTGGTGGTGCCGCCGCCGCTGCCGCCGTCACCGGGGGTCGGGGCCGGGCCGGGGGCCCGGCACGAGCCGGCGCCCTCCCCGTTCGGCACCCAGGCGAACCGCACCACATACGACTGTCCCGGTGCCAGGATGATCGAGGTGGGCTCGGTCGCCGGGTCGGGCAGCCGGGACGCCCGGTCTCCCGGCGTGTGGTGGACGACGCTGATCCCGGAGGGGTCGGCTCCGCCCGTCGCCGTCGCACTGACCGTGTCGGGGCCCTCGACGCGGCAGGACGAGTCGGAGATGTTGACGACCCGGAACGAGCCGTACACGTGCCCGTTGGCGTCGGCGGGCTCCGCGCCGGAGCCGCCGTCGCTGAGTTGGGAGCGCAGACAGCTCGGCGAGGTGGGGCCGAGGGTGTCGTTGGACTCGGGTCCGGCCGAGCTGTCGGCCCCGGAGGAGTCGCTCGGCTCCGACGGGTCGTCCGTGCCGTCGCCGGTCCCGAACTTCCGGTCGGAGCCGCGGCCGGTGGCGTCGCCGTCCGCGCCGCTTCCCCCGCTCTCCTCCTGCCGGTGGCTGCTGGCGGTGTTGGCGGTGTCGCCGTCCATGACCCGGGCGACCACGCCGCTCTGGGTCAGGACGGGGGCGGCCACGCCGACGACGAGGGTCGCGGCGACCGCCCCGACCGTCATCTGTCGGCGGCGGGCGCGGCGGGCGGGCACGGCCCGGTGGAGGCGGTCGAGAGCGTCCGCGGACGGCTCGACGCCCCGCACCGCGTCGTGCATCAGCAGCCGCAGCGCCTGTTCGTCCGGCCCCAGCAGGTCCTGCTCGGTATCCCGCTCGGAGCCGTCCTGTTCGGCCGCCTCCCGCCCGGGTGGTTCGTCTCCGTGGTCGCCGCGCGGCTCCTCGCCGCCCGCGGCGGCGCCGCTCGGCTCGTGTTCGCCGCCCGGCTCGTGTTCGCCGTGCGGGTCGCGCCGTTCCTCGTGCCGTCCGTCGCCGCTCATGCGGGCGCCTCCATGGCGACTCGCAGGGCCGCGATGCCCCGGGAGCCGTAGGCCTTCACCGAGCCCAGTGATATGCCGAGCGTCTCGGCGACCTGGGCCTCGGTCATGTCCGCGAAGTACCGCAGGACGAGTACCTCGCGCTGGCGGCGCTGGAGCTTGCGCAGCGCCTTCTTCAGTTCGTCCTGCTCGATGCGCGCGTACGCGCCCTCCTCCGCGCTGGCCATGTCCGGCATCGGTTTGGAGAGCAGTTTGAGCCCGAGGATGCGGCGGCGCAGCGTGGAACGGGAGAGGTTGACGACCGTCTGCCGCAGGTACGCCAGCGTCTTCTCCGGCTCCCGCACGCGGTTGCGCGCCGAGTGGACCCGGATGAACGCCTCCTGGACGACGTCCTCGCAGGAGGCGGTGTCGTCGAGCAGCAGGGCCGCGAGCCCGAGCAGGGAACGGTAGTGGGCGCGGTAGGTCTCGGTGAGGTGATCGACTGTGGTGCCCGCTGCCATCGCGCCGTCAACGTCCCTCGACTGCGCGGGGAGCGATGCCGGCCGGGACGCCGACCAGGGAGCGATCACGGGCATGCCCCTGTCCGGCGTGCCGCCACGCCCGGGTACCCGTACGGGCGCTGTCGCGATTCCGAGTGCCTCTGCCACGCTTGTTGGACACGCTGCCCCCCGTCAGGGTTGTACGCGCGGGCCATCGTTCTTGACGATGTGCCGAACGACCACATGCGCACCACCTCTTCCTCTGCGCCGCTGTGCAGGCGTCGTGGAGTTCCGGCGGTGGGAACGGAGACGCCAGTGCCCGGTCCATGGTTCCGGGGCATGCGGAGGCAAAATCCTCACGCAGGTTCTTGGTCCGGATCAAGCGGTTACGGGACAGGACTTCATCACAAGTCCTTCACGACGTGCGCGTGGCGTGCGCGAACCCCCTTCGCGGCGCCGCTTCTTCATGCTTCGTCCCGTTTCGCACGCGCTTCTCGGGCGTGTCGCGGAGCCGGAACCGACTCGCGGGATTCGAGACGAATCGCAGGGTTCAGGGCCGGTTCGCACCGAGTTCGGCCGCGACCAGCTCTCCGATCTGCGCGGCGTTGAGCGCGGCGCCCTTGCGCAGGTTGTCCCCGCACACGAACAGCTCCAGCGCCCGCGGGTCGTCCAGGGAGCGCCTGATCCGCCCCACCCAGGTCGGGTCGGTGCCGACGGCGTCGGCGGGGGTGGGGAACTCCCCCGCGGCCGGGTCGTCGCACACCACCACGCCCGGCGCGTTCGCCAGGATCTCGTACGCCTTCTCCACCGAGACCTCGTTCTCGAAGCGGGCGTGCACGGCCAGCGAGTGGGTGGTGATCACGGGGACGCGGACGCAGGTGGCGGCGACGCGCAGCCGCGGCATCCCCAGGATCTTCCGCGACTCGTCACGGAGCCTCAGCTCCTCCGACGTCCAGCCGTCGTCCGTCGGCGACCCGACGAAGGGCACCACGTTGAGCGCGATCGGCGCCGGGTAGGGGCCGGTGTCGCCCACCGCCCGCCGCAGGTCGCCGGGTTGGGTGCCCAGCTCGGTGCCGGCGACGGCGACGAGCTGCTCGCGCAGGGCGTCCACGCCGCGTTTGCCGGAGGCGGAGACGGCCTGGTAGGAGGAGACGACCAGCTCGTCCAGGCCCCACTCCGCGTGGAGCGCCCCCACCGCGACGATCATCGACAGCGTGGCGCAGTCGGGGTTGGCGACGATCCCGCGCGGACGGATGCGCGCCGCGTGGGCGTTGACCTCGGGCACCACCAGCGGGACGTCCGGGTCCATCCGGAAGACGGCGGAGTCGTCCACCACCACCGCGCCCTTGGAGACCGCCACCGGCGCCCATCGGGCCGAGACCTCGTCGGGCACGCCGAACATCGCGACGTCCACCCCGTCGAAGACCTCCTCGGCCGCCGCGAGGACCTCGACCTCCTCACCGCGCACGGTCAGCTTGCGCCCCGCGGAGCGCGGCGAGGCGACGAGACGGATCTCGCCCCAGACGTCCGCGCGTTCCGACAGCAGCCCCAGCAGCACGGTGCCGACGGCGCCGGTCGCGCCGACGACGGCCAGCGTGGGCCGGTCGGCGCGATCGGCGCCGGTACGGGGGAGGCCCCCGCCGGGGATCATCGCCCGGTGCCTCCGTAGACGACGGCCTCGTCGCTCTCGCTGTCCAGGCCGAACGCGGTGTGCACGGCCTGGACCGCCTCGTTGACGTCGTCCTTGCGGGTCACGACCGAGATGCGGATCTCGGAGGTGGAGATCAGCTCGATGTTGACCCCGGCGCCCGACAGCGACTCGAAGAAGGTGGCGGTGACGCCCGGGTTGGTCTTCATGCCCGCGCCGACCAGCGAGATCTTGGCGATCTGGTCGTCGTAGCGGAGCGTGTCGAACCCGATGGAGCCCTTGGCCTTCTCCAGGGACTCGATGGCGCGGCGCCCGTCGTCCTTGGGGAGGGTGAAGGAGATGTCCGTCAGGCCGGTGGACGCGGCGGAGACGTTCTGCACCACCATGTCGATGTTCAGCTCGGCGTCCGCGAGCAAACGGAAGATCTTCGCGGCCTCGCCCGGCTTGTCCGGCACCCCGACGACCGTGATCTTGGCCTGGGACGTGTCGTGCGCGACGCCCGAGATGATCGCCTGCTCCATCGGCTGGTCCCCTTGCGGTTCGTTGCTGACCCACGTGCCCGGCAGCCCGGAGAAGGACGAGCGGACATGGATCGGGATGTTGTAACGGCGTGCGTACTCGACGCAGCGGTGCAGCAGCACCTTGGAACCGGAACTGGCCAGTTCCAGCATGTCCTCGAACGAGATCCAGTCGAGCTTGCGGGCCTTCTGCACGACCCGCGGGTCGGCGGTGAAGACACCGTCCACGTCGGTGTAGATCTCGCAGACCTCGGCGTTCAGCGCGGCGGCCAGCGCCACCGCGGTGGTGTCCGAGCCACCCCGGCCCAGGGTGGTGATGTCCTTCTTGTCCTGCGAGACGCCCTGGAAGCCGGCGACGATGGCGATGTTGCCCTCTTCCAGCGCGGTCCGGATGCGGCCCGGCGTGACGTCGATGATGCGGGCCTTGCTGTGGGCGGAGTCGGTGATGACGCCGGCCTGGCTGCCGGTGAACGACTGCGCCTCGTGGCCCAGGGATTTGATCGCCATCGCCAACAGCGCCATGGAGATCCGCTCTCCGGCGGTCAGCAGCATGTCGAACTCGCGCCCCGACGTGATCGGGGACACCTCTCCCGCGAGGTCGATCAGCTCGTCCGTCGTGTCACCCATCGCCGACACCACGACGACCACCTGATGGCCGTTCTTCTTGGCTTCGACGACTCGCTTGGCGACGCGCTTGATGCCCTCGGCATCGGCAACGGAGGAGCCGCCGTACTTCTGCACGACAAGGCCCACGTGCGCTCCTCGAACTTTCGTCTTCCGTGGTCCCCGTTCGGGAGCCCACCGGTCAGTTCAGTCTAACGAGCGGGCCTTCCCGACCCCGCCTTTACCACATCGTGAGACGCATTTCTCACGGGCGGTGCGGCGCAGCGCCCCGTCGCACCGGCTCAGCGACGACCCCTGCCCGCTCGTCGGACCTTCACACGGAAATGTTGGACAGGTCACACCGCGCACGGACGGTGCCGGCACCGCTCCTCACCCGATCGGCACACGGTCGGCCGCGCCGCTTCCGTGTCACCCGAACGGACGCGGACGCCCCTCCCCCCGATCGACAGCCGAGGGGACGCGTGCCTCGATGGGTAGTGGGCCCCGGAGGCCGTTCGGGTGTCCGCGAAGGAACCGATCAGGAAGGCACCACGAGACATGCGCAAGATCGTCACAGCGACAGCGGCGGCCCTCGTCCTCGCCCTCGGTCCGACGACGGCGGCGGTGGCCTCGTCGCCGGCCGACTCGGCGAACACCCCCACACCGACGGCGACGGCGACACTCGCCCAGGAAGAGGACGACGGCGGGGGCGGCAACGGCGGACTGTGGGGCCTGCTCGGTCTCCTCGGTCTGCTCGGCCTCATCCCCCGGAAGCAGAAGGAGCGCCAGACCGCCGACTACCGGGCGGGGGGCGGCAGGATGTGAGCCACGAAAACCACCGGCCCGGCCTCGGACGCCCCGACGACGGCTCCGGGGCCGGTCACCGTCGGTGGACCGCGACCAGGTCGATGTCCACGGGAAACGGGACGTCCACCTTCAACCGGTCGTGGTGGATGCCGGTCACGGTGTAAACGCGGGTGGCGGGTTCCAACTCGAAGACGTAAACGACGGGCCGCCCGCCGTTCTCCTCCATCCGCCAGAAGTGCGGGATGCCGGCCGTCGCGTACTTGCGTGGTTTGGTCTCCCGATCCCGCGCCATGGAGTCCTCCGACACCACCTCGACGGCGAGGACGACATCCTCGGGGCGGTAGGTGATCTGGCGCATTCCCGTGTCCGCCGCCGCCCGCACGACCATGACGTCCGGCTCCGGGCGGTCCCTCTTCCCCAAGGTCACGGTCATCTCGCGGACGACCTCCACCTCGGGCGGCGCCGCCGCGAGGAGGCGGTGCTCCAACAAACGCATGGCACGCATGTGGAACTTGGTCTGCGGGCTCACGAAGACGAGGCCCCCGTCGATCAACTCCGTGTGGGGAGGCAGGCCGGGGAGCCGGTCCAGGTCGTCGGCGGTGTACCCGCCCGCCGGCGGTCGGGGCCACGTGTACTCGGGCTCGACACTCATCACTGCTCCCATGAGCCGTATCCTCGCCGACCCCAATCACACTACCCAGCGGCTTCCCTCCACCATCACCTGCACGAGTGAGCGCGCGTCCGCCGTCCCGCACCGTCGGCGGACGCATGGCGGTGCCGTGCCGCGGGTACCGCGGACAGCCCGAAACGTCGGAACCCGATGTGAGAGCCGATTCGAGAACCGATCCGGAAACCGTCGAGAGGCAGGAATGCGATGAAGAACGCGGCGCGCACGGCGCTGGTCCTCGCGGGTGCCGGGGCCGGCGCGGCGGTCCTGCGCAGGCTCGTTTCCCCGCCGTCGGACCCACGGCGCGGCGAACGTTGGATGGTGGTCACCGTCAACCGTCCGCCGATGGACGTGCTGCCCGAGGGCAGGCCGCCCACGCCGCTGGACGAGTTCGGCGACGCCCTGGAGATCACCGTGCGGCCCGCCCCCGGCGACCGCGGCACGGAGTTGGCGGCGCGGCTGCGCGAGACGCCCTCGGCGGCCGAGACCTCCCTGCCGTCCCGGCTCGCGGGTGAGGACCCGCGCCAGGAGGTCCGGCGGGCGCTGCGCGAGGCCAAGTCGCTGCTGGAGACCGGTGAGGTGCTGCGGTCCGACGCGCCCCCCACCGCGCGGGAGGACACCATCGGCGGCAGGATCGTCGGGGCGGCGTCCCGGCGCTCGGGCGGGGAGGGCGTGCTGTGAGGGCGGTGTGCTGGGAAGGCGTGAACAAGCTGTCCGTCGAGCAGATCCCCGATCCGGAGATCCGCAACGAACAGGACGTCGTCGTACGGCTGCTGGCGAGCACCACCTGCGGCTCCGACCTCCACCTGATCGGCGGCTACATCCCGGCGATGCAGGCCGGGGACGTGATCGGGCACGAGTTCGTCGGCGAGGTCGTCGAGGTCGGCCCGGGGGTCCGCCGGCACGCGGTCGGCGACCGGGTCGTGGTGTGTTCCTTCATCGGCTGCGGACGCTGCTGGTACTGCCGGAACGACCTGTGGTCGCTGTGCGACAACACCAACACCAACCCCGGGATCGGGCAGGCCCTCTTCGGCTACGAGACCGCCGGGATCTTCGGCTACTCGCACGCCATGGGAGGCATCCGCGGCAGTCACGCCGAGTACGTCCGGGTGCCCTTCGCCGACTACGGGGCCTTCCCCGTCCCCGAGGGCGTGGACGACATCAGCGCGCTGTTCGCCTCCGACTCCGTCCCCACCGGCTGGATGGGCGCCGACCTCGGCGGGGTGCGGCCCGGTGACGTGGTGGCGGTGTGGGGCTGCGGAGCGGTCGGGCAGATGGCCGCGCGGGCGGCGCTCCTCAAGGGCGCCGAGCGGGTCATCGCCATCGACCGCCTTCCCGAGCGGCTGGCGATGACCGAGCGGCACATCGGCGCCGAGGTGATCGACTACACCACCACCGACGTCGCCGCCGAACTGCGGGAACGCACCGGCGGCCGGGGGCCCGACGTGTGCATCGAGGCGGTCGGCATGGAGGCCCACGGCACCGGCCCGGACCACGTGTACGACCAGGTCAAGCACCAGCTCCGGCTCCAGACGGACCGTCCCACCGCCGTGCGCCAGGCCATCCACGCCTGCCGCAAGGGCGGTTCGGTCTTCGTCCTGGGCGTCTTCGCCGGGGCGGTCGACAAGTTCCCGCTGGGCATGGTGGTCAACAAGGGCCTGACGTTGCGCGGCGCCCAGATGCACGGCCAGCGGTACATCCCGATGCTGCTGGAGCGCATCGCGAAGGGCGAGATCAGCACCGCCCACCTGGCCACCCACACCATGTCCCTGGACGACGCGCCCCGGGGCTACGACATGTTCAAGCACAAGAAGGACGGCTGCGTGCGGGCGGTGTTCCGGCCCTGAGAGTCCCGCCCTCCGGCTCACGGCGCGCGGCGGCGCGCAGTCGGTCGACCCGCGCCCGCACCCGGGCGGCCGAGGGACCCGTCGGGCGGGGCGGGGGCGCGCCCCGGCACTCCCGGCACAGGCCGCCGGGGAGGGCGTCGGGGCGCCCTGGTGTGCCGCACACCGTGCACTCCACGAGCCGCAGCACGACAGGCGGACGGACGGCCGCCGGCTCGGGACGCGGCTCGGGGCCGTTCCCGGACCGCTCCCCCGCGATGAACGCCGCCCACCACGTGTCGTCCCGCGCCGTCCGCGAGAAGTACGTCCGCGTCACCCATCGGGGGCCGCCGGCGCCGGTGACCTGCTCCCTGCCGTGCCGGAGGTGTCCGGCCTCCGACAGCCGCCGCAGCACCGTGCCCACCGCGCACTGGCCGTGGTCCGGCAACCCTTTGGCCAGGGTCTTCACGGAGATGTCGGCGCCCTCGGGCAACCGGTCGAGGTACGCGGCGATGGACGCCTCGCGGGCGGGCAGGTGCGCGAAGTCGTCGGCGCGGGGCGGCCGTTGGTCGGGGGCGGAGCGCTTTCCGTACCCCGGAGAGGCCATGGGGTGCGTGCCCGAGGGCAGGGCGACGCTAAGTCTTGGGCAGCCACGGGATCGTCCTTGGATCCTGGTGGTCAGGCCCCCGTCGGTGCGTCTACACCGGTCGGGGGTCGCTCTGTCTGCCCGCACGCCACACCGCCGCGACGGTTCGTCGCGACCCGATCACCGAAAGTCATCGTCGCAGGTGCGGCACCGCGCGGAAGGGTGGGTGGGTCGTACCGACCACCCATTCCTCGGAGGCAGGTCTCGACCCCCGAGACTCGGGCTCCGGACCCGCCACGCCCCGCGGTCGGCGAACTGCCGACCGACTCCTCACACGTCCGGGCGACGCATTCGTCCGCGCGCCCGTCGCACCCGCCGTCTCCGCCGGCGTACCGCGCACGGCCTCGCCCGGGAAGCGCGGGCGACCGTCCCGAACCGACCGACGCGCGCTCTCGCGGAGGACCCGTCGCCCAACTCCTCCTCGACGCAACCCGCTTCCCCACCGCCCCGCCTCGCCCGGCAACGGCGGAACTCCCCCACCGGCCCCCGAGCGCCGGAACGTCCGACCCCGTCCCCACCGCCTCCACCGGGCACCGGCCGCGAACCAACCCCCTATACCAGCAAACACGTTGGCAACGCCCTACCTCTGGCGGGTCCGGCCATCATCGACCACTCTGTGTATCGGATCGGAAACACTCGGCACACAGGGAGGTCGGCCCATGGCCACGGCCAGGCGACACGTCGACAGTGAACGGCTCAAGGTCGCGGAGGAGGCGGCCGACGAGCTGCGGGAGGCACTGCACGGCGTGGGCGTCACGCTGCCGTCGCTCCGCGTCGACCTCGTCTCGTACGCGGGCGAGACGGCCGATCCGCCGCTGGTGGAGCTGGGGCGCTGCACGCCCCAGACGGCGCGCCGGCTGGCCGAGGTCCTCGCCCGCGTCGACCGGGGCTCCGAGGAGGACGGCCCCCGGGGCGACCGGTAGGTTCCCCGCATGCGCAAGGGGAAACCGCTCGGCTCCGGCCGCAGT
Source organism: Streptomyces megasporus (assembly GCF_000718985.1). Classification (GTDB taxonomy): domain Bacteria; phylum Actinomycetota; class Actinomycetes; order Streptomycetales; family Streptomycetaceae; genus Streptomyces; species Streptomyces megasporus. Next base: position 17,026 of record NZ_JODL01000011.1, read on the forward strand.
GCGGACGTGTACGCGATCGACGACCGCTGGGCGCTGCGGCGCTACCGGGACGGCCGCGACGCCACCGCCGAGGCCGCCGTGATGGCCCACCTGGCCGAGCACGGCTATCCGGTGCCGGACGTACGGCCCACCGTCGACGGCGGGACGCTTCCCGCAGCGGACCTGGTGATGCGGCGGTTGCACGGCCCGTCCATGCTCCAGGCTCTGAGGGGAGGCGCGATCACGCCGACGGAGGTGGGAAGGACCCTCGCCGAACTGCTGAAACGGCTGCACGCCGTCCCGCCGCGGGTCTCCGTCGATCCCTCGCACCGCGTTCTCCACCTCGACCTGCATCCGGACAACGTGATGCTCACGCCGGACGGGCCCACGGTGATCGACTGGGGCACCACCGAGGAGGGGCATCCGGGGCTGGACTGGGCGATGTCGGCGCTGATCATCGCGCAGGTCGCCGAGAGCGGGGCGCTTGACGAGTTCCAGGCGGAGGGCGTCCGCGAGGTGCTCGCCTCCCTCCTCCGCCACCGGGACCCGGCGATCGTCCTGGACGGCTCCGACACCGGCCACCTCGCGCGGGCCGAGTCCCGCCGGGCCGCCAACCCCACCATGAGCGCGGCCGAGACGGCCGCCCTGGGGCCGGCCGTCGCGTTGATCCTCGATCTGGACCGCCGACGGACCTGATCGCCCATTCCCGTGGTCGTCCGTGATCACCTGCGGTCGTCCGCGGTCATCTGTAGTCGCCCGTGGTCGCGCGGGCTCAGGGCCAGTCCACCAGACCCAGGAACGTCATGTGGAGGAGGACCACGGAGAGCGGCGCGAGGACGCACACGAGCCTCCGCCAGGGCGACTCCCGCCCCCTCACGGCCAAGGCCCAGCCCGTGACCAGCAGGGCCGACGGGACCAGGAGGCCGTACCGGAACACGGCGAACCCGATGTCGAAGCCGGCCTCGAACCGCGCGAGTTCGGCGCCGTGGCAGGAGTCGCACGCCATGGGTGAGAGCGCGACGAAGAAGAAGGAGACCACGGCCAACGCCAGGGTCGCCACCGTGGACACCAGCGGCGCGACCCACAGGCTCGGCGCGCGGGCGCCCGGTGTGTTCTCGACCATCTCGACCATGCCGGTCATCCAACTCCGCGGCCGTCACGGGCACATGAGTTCCCGTACTCAACAGGGGCCTGGAGTGCGCACCCGGAACGGCGTTCCCCGGACCACCGGACAGAGGAAGGTGGATGAAACCGGAGAAAGGCGCAGGAAGACGCAGGAAGGGCGCAGGAAGACGGAGGGAACGGCCGACGGCGCGTGCGGTGCCGGAGCCGGGCCGGAAGGGGCCCGGCTCCGACGGGTCGGTACGGGGTCGGCTCAGTCCAGGGTCGGCTTGAGGCCCAGCGGAGCGGCGATCTCCGCCGCCATCACCGCGCCCGCCTCCCGTTCCAGTTCGGAGTCGTCGGTCGCGGCGTCGCTGTCGGTGTCCAGGCCGTCCAGCTCCTCCAGCGGGGTGTCCAGCCGGACGTGCGCCACCAACGACTGGAGGGCGCGCAGGGCGGCGGAGGCGGTGGGTCCCCAGTTGGACAGGTAGGAGAACTGCCACCACCACAGCGCCTCGCTGACCCGGCCCTCCCGGTAGTGGGCCATGCCGTGCCGCAGGTCCGTGATCACGTCGGCGAGGTCGTCGGAGATGCGACAGGCCACGGGGGCGCTGCGCGCGTACGGGTCGAAGACCTCCGAGTAGACGTCCACCGGGTCGAGCAGCCGGGCGAGCCGCAGACGCAGGTCGTCGACGTCCGGCTCGGGCCCGGTGTCCGGTTCGTACCGTTCCTCCGGGACGATGTCCTCGTGCGCGCCCAGGCGTCCGCCCGCGAGGAGCAACTGGGAGACCTCGAGCAGGAGGTAGGGGATGGCGCTGTCGGGCTCGTCCCCCTTCGCCACCTCGTTCACCGCGAGGATGAAGCTCTCGACCTGGTCCGCGATCTGTACCGCGAAGTCGTCCGGATTCTGGTTCGGGTTTCTCGTTTCCAGCGTGGCGTCAGACATCGAGCAGTCTTCTCCCCTCGAAGGCACGTCCCAACGTGACCTCGTCGGCGTACTCCAGGTCTCCTCCGACGGGGAGGCCGCTGGCCAGCCGCGTCACGCGCAGGTTCATGAAGGACACCATGCGCGCGAGGTAGGTGGCCGTCGCCTCCCCTTCGAGGTTGGGGTCCGTGGCCAGGATCAGCTCGGTGACGGTGCCGTCGGCGAGCCGGGCCAGCAGTTCCCTGATCCGGAGATCGTCCGGTCCCACGCCTTCGATCGGGCTGATCGCGCCGCCGAGCACGTGGTAGCGCCCACGGAACTCGCGCGTCCGCTCGATCGCGACGACGTCCTTGGGCTCCTCCACGACGCAGATGACCGACGGGTCGCGGCGCGGGTCCAGACAGACCCGGCACCGCTCGGCCTCCGCGACGTTCCCGCAGACCTCACAGAACCGGACTTTCTCCTTCACCTCGGTCAGCGCGTGGGCGAGCCGACGGACGTCGGCCGGTTCCGCCTGAAGGATGTGGAAGGCGATCCGCTGCGCGCTCTTGGGACCGACGCCGGGCAGCCTGCCCAGCTCGTCGATCAGATCCTGAACCACGCCTTCGTACACGACCGCCTACTCCACTCTTCGTGCTCTTGCTGTTGTCGCCCTTCGTGCGGTCCCACGCGCCGACCGTACGCTCGTTTCCGGTTTTCCCGGCGGCATGCCCACCGGGCCCGGGCCCCGCCGGACCGTCAGAAGGGCAAACCGGGCATACCGCCCAGCCCCTGGGCGAGGGGGCCGAGCTTCTGCTGCTGGAGCTGCTGCGCGGCGCCGTTCGCGTCGCGTACGGCGGCGAGCACCAGGTCGGCGAGGGTCTCGGTGTCCTCCGGGTCCACCGCCTTGGGATCGATGACGAGGCCCTTGAGCTCCCCGGCTCCGGACACCGTCGCCTTCACCAGGCCACCGCCCGCGGAGCCCTCGACGGTCGCGTCGGCCAGCTCCTGCTGGGCCGCGGCGAGGTCCTGCTGCATCTTCTGGGCCTGCTGAAGCAGCTGCTGCATGTTGGGCTGGCCACCACCGGGAATCACGGCTTCGCTCCTGGCTCGTCGACGACGTGTGCGTACGTGTACGGGCCCCCGTACTCCGTACCCCCTGAGCCTACGCGCTCCCCCCGCGTCTTGACCTCGCCATGCCGCCGCTCGTCCCCGTTCCGCCGGGCCGGTCCCGGACGGTGGCGGAGATCGCACGTGCGGTGGTCATTCGTGGTAGAGCTCCTCCAGCACCGTCGCGCCCAGCTCGCGCACGATCAGGTCGTGACCGGACAGGGCCGCGTCGTCCAGATCCGGGTCGTCCTCCTCGGGCATGTCGTCCTCCGGCGCCACGGGGGGCGGAGGCGGCGGAGCGGCCTCGGGACGCGCCGCCTGCGGAGGGGCCTGCGGCGCCGAGGGCCGCGACGGAGCGGCGGCCGGTGGCGGGGTGGACGGCGCGGCGGCGGCCGGCTGCGCGTGCGGCGCGCCGAACGGGGCCTGCGGAGGTGCCGCGTGGGCGGCGGGCGGACGGGCGGCGGGCGGGGCCTGCGAGGACGCCGCACCGCCCGAGGGGTCGACGACGGCCTCGATCCGCCACTGGACGCCGAAGGCGTCGGCCAGCGCGGCCCGCAACACGTCCTCGCTACCGCCGTTGACGAAGCTGTCGCGCGCGCCCGGGTTGGAGAACCCGAGCTGGAGCGTGGCGCCGTCGAACCCGGCGACGTGGGCGTTCTGACTGAGCAGGATCCAGGTGAACCGACGGCGGCTCTTGACGGCCTCCAGGACGTCGGGCCACATCTGCCGCACCTGCGCGGCGCCGGCGGCGGCACCGCCCTGGGGAGCCTGCTGCGCGGGCTGCTGTGCGGGAGCGGGGGCCGCCGGGGCCGGTGCGGGGGCCTCGGGCTGCCGCCCGCCACCGACGGGGGCCGCCGTGGGCCAGGCACCGGGACGCGGACCGCCGCCGGCTTCCGCACCACCGGCCTGCCCGGTCTGCCCGGGCCAGGCGCCGGGGCGGGACACCGGGGCGCCCGACGCGCCCGCGTTCGCCCCGCCGGGGGCGGCCGTGGGCCAGGCTCCGGGGCGCCTGTCGGTGTCCGTCCGCACCTGCTGCTCGGGGGCCGCCGGAGGCGCGACGGGCGCGGGGGCGGGAGCCGAGGGGGCCTGGGGTGCGGCGGGTGCGGGAGCTGCGGGGGCCGCCGGGGCGGGCGCGGGAGCCGCCGGAGCGGCACCCGTCGGAACGCCTCCGAACCCACCCGCCAGGGCGCCCCGCTCCAGCCGGTCCAGCCGGGCCTGGAGCGACCGTTCGTCGCCGTACGCGGCGGGCAGCAGCACCCGGGCGCAGATCAGCTCCAGTTGCAGTCGCGGCGAAGTCGCGCCGCGCATGGCCGTCAGCCCCTCGTTGACGATGTCCGCCGCCCGGCTCAGCTCCGCCGCGCCGAAGACCGACGCCTGGGCCGCCATCTTCTCCACCACGTCGGCGGGAGCGTCGATCAGGCCCTTCTCCGCCGCGTCGGGCACGGCCGCCAGGATGACCAAGTCCCGCAGCCGCTCCAGCAGGTCGGCGACGAAGCGCCGCGGGTCGTGTCCGCCCTCGATGACCCGGTCGACCACCTCGAAGGCCGCGGCGCCGTCACCCGCCGCGAAGGCGTCCACCACGTCGTCGAGCAGCGCGGCGTCGGTGTAGCCCAGCAGCGCTGTGGCCATGGCGTACGTCACGCCGTCCGCGCCGGCGCCCGCCAGCAGTTGGTCCATCACGGACATCGAGTCGCGCACGGAACCGGCCCCGGCCCGGACGACCAGCGGCAGCACCCCGTCCTCCACGGGGATCGCCTCACGCTCGCACACCTCGGCCAGGTAGTCGCGCAAGGTGCCCGGCGGCACCAGACGGAACGGGTAGTGGTGGGTGCGCGACCGGATCGTGCCGATGACCTTCTCCGGCTCGGTCGTCGCGAAGATGAACTTCAGGTGCTCCGGCGGCTCCTCGACCACCTTCAGCAGGGCGTTGAAGCCCGCCGAGGTGACCATGTGCGCCTCGTCGATGATGTAGATCTTGTAACGACTGGAGGCCGGGCCGAAGAACGCCTTCTCCCGCAGGTCGCGGGCGTCGTCCACACCACCGTGCGACGCGGCGTCGATCTCGATGACGTCGATCGAGCCCGGCCCGTTGCGGGCCAGGTCCAGGCAGGACCGGCACTCCCCGCACGGCTCCGGCGTCGGGCCCTTCTCGCAGTTCAGACAGCGGGCGAGGATGCGCGCGCTGGTCGTCTTGCCGCAGCCGCGCGGCCCGCTGAACAGGTACGCGTGGTTGACCCGGTTGTTGCGGAGCGCCTGCTGGAGGGGGTCGGTGACGTGCTCCTGCCCGATGACCTCGGCGAAGGTCTCGGGTCGGTAGCGGCGGTACAGCGCGAGAGACGACACGTCTACGACGATATCGGCCCGCACCGACAAACCGTGCCCGGGAAACCGAGCGCCCCCCACGCACCCGCCAGAGCCCACCTACCCTTGCTGCCTTCCGGCCCTGGGGGGGGTTCAGTGAGATAGCGCCACGTGAGGGGCTGCGCCCAGCCTACCGGATGTCGGAGGCGACCGATGCCGGGGGGAGCCCGCGAGGGCGGGTTCGCTTCCACTCCCCCGCGTCATGTAATGTTTCCGGCGGAGGATTCGCCTAGAGGCCTAGGGCGCACGCTTGGAAAGCGTGTTGGGGGCAACCCCTCACGAGTTCGAATCTCGTATCCTCCGCCGGCTCAGAGGGCCGGACCGCATCAGCGGTCCGGCCCTCTGGCGTTCTTCCGTCTCAGTTTCCGTCTCAGTCGGTCCTGCAGCGGGTGCCGAACTCGTGCCAGGACGTTTCCAGACCCTGACCATGGCCACGGCGCCTGCTGCACATCGAGCGGTCCTCTCCGTGCTCGGCAGGATCTACGCAGCCCCTGCCACCGACAACGATCGGAGTACAGCCGGCCAGTGCGGACAGGCCGTCGCCGACGTGAGCAAGCACACCGGGCAGGGAGTTGCGCGCCTAACCGTTCAAGGGTGTAGGGCCCTCGCAGATTATGGATCCGCTGCCAAAACCGCAGGTCACATGGGGGTTGCAGCGCTAACCCTCACGTCCCCCATTCTCGCCGTGCTGCCGGAGACCTCCGCAGCCCGCAGAAGGGGTGAACTCCACGCACACCCCAGTACGTGCGACCGCACGACTACTGAGAGGGACGTTTGATGACTCTGAACACTCTTGTGCTCGCCATGGTGGTCGTCGTTCTGACGCTGCTCGTGGCCTTCGCACTCGGCGCGCTGGTGCGTTTCCGCCCCACGCTGACCGGACCGGTCCAGGCCGCGATGGGCGGCATCACGACGATGGTGGCGCTGCTGGCCATGCTCGTCGCCGTCGCCCGCTGACAGTTGTAACGGCGCGCTTCTCGACCCCGTAGGCGTTTCACCCGCCCATCAGGGCAGACGGAAGGCCCCGACCGATCAGGTCGGGGCCTTCGTCGTGTCGTGGCCGTGGCGTCGACGGCCGACGTCGAACCGTTCTTCCCGCCGCGGATACCTGTTCGAACAGCGTGGTGGGGGAGTCCCCTTCCGTGTGATGCGTGCGGCCCGGCCCGTCCGCCATGCTTGCGTCCTGTACCGGGCCGCGTTCCGGTCCAAGCGCGACGTCGTTCCAAGGCTCCAAGCGAGGTGCTCGACATCAGTACGTCCGGTGGATCAACACTGGCTTCCTGGCTGCACGCTCTGGACGCCACACGGCTGAAACAGATCCTGGTGGCGCGTGCGGACGCCGTGTGCCCGCCCGAGCCGCGGTCGGTCGGCGAACTGGCGGACCGGCTTCAGCGCCCGGGGTCGGTGGCGCTCGTACTGCCCCGGCTCGCGCTGCCGCACCTGCAGGTCGCCGAAGCCCTCGCGGCGCTGGGGCCCGTGTCGCGCGATGCCCTGGCGGGGCTGCTGGGAGCCGTGGACGGTGAGCGCGGTCGCGGGCTGGACGCCGCACTGGAGGCGCTGGCCGACCGTGCCCTGGTCTGGCCGGACGGCGAGGGGCTGCTGCGCATGGCGGCGCCGCTGCGAGAGGTGTGGGACACGCCGCTGGGGCTGGACGCGCCGCTGACCGACCTGCTGTCCCACGTGACCTCCGAAGAACTGCGGCGGATGCTGGGGACGTTGGGGATCAAGGCACCGAGCACCAGGCAGCAGCGGATGGCGGCGCTGGTCGATCACCACGGTGATCCGGAAAGAGTCGCCGACGTGGTGGCACAGGCGCCCGCGGCCGCCCGGAAGCTGCTCGAACGCCGGGCGAGGACCGCGCCCGAACGACCGGAGTCCATCGTGTTCGGGGGTCTGGGGGAGAACTCCGAGCCGGGTGCGCGGTGGGCCCTGGAGCGAGGGCTGCTGATCCAGGACCGTCACCGGTACGGGCCCGCGCGCATGCCGGCCGAGGTGGCGCTCGCGCTGCGCGGGGCCGACTGGCGCGCCCCGTTCGAGCCCACCCCGCCCGTCACGGCGTCGGTGCCCGCCACACCGGCGGACGTGGCGGGGGAGGCGGCGGCAGCGGCCATGGCCTTCGCCACCCGGGCCACATCGGTTCTGGCCGTGTCCGCCGCCGCTCCGCCGGCCCGTCTGAAGGCCGGCGGGATCGGAGCGCGGGAGCTGTCCAGGGTCGGCAAGGCGGCCCGGTGCGACGACGTCGTCGTGCGCGTCGTCCTGGAGACGGCGTACGCGGCCGGGCTGCTGGCCCGGGACGGTGACAGGGTCGCCGTGACGGAGGCCTACGACGCCTGGACCGAGCGGGAACCGGCCGAGCAGGCCGCCGTGCTCCTTCGGGCGTGGTGGAAGCTGCCGCTCACCCCGGCCCGAACCCGCGACGAGGAGGGCAGGGCCCTGCCCGCTCTCGCCGGAGCACCGCCCTGCGCCGGCTGCCGCCACGCCCGGGAAGGGCTCCTCGTCACCGCGGCGCGACTCCCGGCGGGACGGGGGGTGAGGAGTGGTGCGGAACTGGGAGCGCTGATCGCCTGGCATCGGCCCCTGACCGAGCAACTCCCCCAGGACGCCACGCCCTTCGCCACCGTGATCCGCGAGGCGGAACTGCTCGGTGTCATCGCCCGCGGCGCCCTGTCCCCCCTCGGGACCGCTCTGCTGGAGGACGACGCCGGGGCGGCCGGGGCACTGGCCGCCGCCTGCCGACGGCTGGTGCCCGCCGCCACCACGGTCGCCCGCTTCGGTGCCGACCTCACGGCCGTCGTCGCGGGCATACCGTCCGCCCGCCTCGCCGCGCTGCTGGACTCCGTCGCCGATCGGGAAGCGGGCGGTACGGCGTCGGTGTGGCGATTCGGCCCGGCCACCGTCCGCCGCGCCCTGGACGCCGGTCGCGACCCCGACTCGATCGTGGACGAGCTGACCGCCGTCGCCGCCGAGCCACTGCCCCAGCCGCTGTCCTATCTGATCCACGACACGGCGCGCGGTCACGGCCGGGTGCGTGTCGCGGCCTCGGCCTGCGTGATCCACAGCGAGGAGCCCGCCCTGCTGGACGAGCTGGCCGCCCATCGGAAACTCGCCGGGCTCGGCCTCCGGCGACTGGCGCCGACGGTGCTGGTGAGCCGGACCCCGCTGGAGCGGACCCTGGCCGCGCTGCGGACCGCGGGCTGCGCGCCCGTCGCCGAGGAGGCCGACGGGACCGTGCGCGTCGATCGGGCCACGCGCCGCCGCGCGGCCTCCCCCGTCCCATCGCCGCGCTCGTCGGGCCACCGGGGAGAGGCCGCCCGCACGGCAGGGGTTTCCACGGCAGGCGTTCCCACGGCGGTGGACCCGAGCGCGCTGGCCGCCCGGCTGCGGGCCGCCCCAGTGGTCGCCCCGCAGCCCGACCCGTACAACGGGGTGCCCTTCGACAGCGACACCGAGGAGATCATCGCCGGGTGCGCGCGCCGGCTGCCCCTCGCCGATGTCCGCCAACTGGCCCATGCCGTCGACGAGGGGCAGGCGGTCACCATCGAGTACGTCGCCGCCTCGGGCAACCGCACCGTGCGCACCGTCAGCGAGCTCGAACTCGACGCGCCCCACCTGTACGCCTGGTGCCATCTGCGCGACGACGAGCGCGTGTTCACCCTCTCCCGGATTCACGGGGTCATGCCCGCGTAGCCGAGGACGCCGGCCGCCGGCGAATCGGTGCCCCTCGGCCGTGGTCCGCATCCCGCCCCGTGCGGGTCGGGGCGGCGCGGCACTACGCTCACCGGCCATGGACTGGCTCGAGCGCACGGCGAAGCTGCGGCAGTGGAGCAGAAGCGGGGCGCGCGCCCCGCACAAGCCGCTGCTGCTCCTGTACGCACTCGGCCGGTTCCAACGGGATGCCGACGACGAGCTGCGGTACACCTCGGTGGAGGAAGACCTGCGACGGCTGCTGGCCGAGTACGGCCCGCCCCACAGGACGACGCCCGCCTACCCGTTCCATCACCTGGTGAGCGACGGGGTGTGGGAGGTGCGCACCGATCGTGGCCCCGGCAGCCCGGGCAGCGAGGTACGGAAGCTGCGGGCGACGGGTGCCGCGGGTCGGCTGGCGCCGGACCTGCGGGCGGCGCTGCGGCGGGACCCCTCACTGCTCGGCCGGATGGCGCGGGTCCTGCTCGACCTGAACTTTCCGCCCTCGCTCCACGACGAGTTGTGCGAGGCCGTCGGCCTGGAGCCGGAGCACGCGGAGGTCACGGGGCTTTCGTCCGCGCGGAGGCGGCGGGACCCACGGATGCGGGAGCTGGTCCTGACGGCCTACGAGTACCGGTGCGCCTTCTGCGGCTACGACGGCAGGATCGGCGCGGTGCCGGTCGGGCTGGAGGCCGCGCACGTGCGGTGGTGGGCGTTCGGCGGCCCGGACGACGTCGACAACGGACTGTGTCTGTGCTCGCTGCACCACAAGCTCTTCGACAGAGGCGTCCTCGGCATCGGCGACGACCACCGCATCCTGGTCTCGCAGCGCTTCGTCGGCCGGAGCTCCGCCGCCCGTGAGCACGTCACGGCGCTCGCCGACCGTACGGTCATCGGTCCTCGCCCGGGCGTCCCCCCCGTCGCGGCGACCCATCGCGCCTGGCACACCAGCCAGGTCTTCCACGGCACCCCACACCCCACCGCCGCCGCCACCTGATCCCGGCCGGAGCTTCGCACCGCGGAAAACTCCCCTTTCGTTTCTCGACGGAGAACACGGAGCGCTGCGGGAAAGCAGGGAAATGATCGCGCGCGACGACCCGAAAGGAATTCACGGAATTCCCCGAATTCAGAGAGCGCCGCACTCCCGCGTGGCGTCCTCTCTCCCCACACCACCGGACGGCATTTCCCCATCGCGGCCGGACACCGGCCACGGGCCGCGCGGCGCCTGTTCTCCCCGGCCCCACACCGCCGGCCGTCACCCGGAAAATCCCGGCCCGGGAGGCGCTAGGATCGGCGCATGACCGAGTTGACCACCATCACCTCCCCTTCCGACCCCGCGGTGCGGCGAATCATCGACGTCACCAAACCTTCGAGGGCCAGTATCAAAACCGTTTTGATCGAGGACACCGAACCTCTCATGCAATGCCTGGGAGCGGGCGTCGAATTCATCGAGGTGTACGGCAGCGACAGCGTTCCGTTCTCTCCCGAACTGCTCGACGCGTGCAGGCAGCGGAACGTTCCGGTCCGTCTCGTCGAATCGACGATCGTCAATCAACTGTTCAAGGGGGAACGGAAGGCCAAGACGTTCGGCATCGCGCGTGTTCCGCGACCGGCTCGGTTCCGTGACATCGCGGAGCGCGGCGGGGACGTCGTCGTTCTCGACGGCGTGAGGATCGTCGGGAACATCGGCGCGATCGTGCGGACGTCCCTGGCGCTGGGGGCCTCGGGAATCGTCCTGGTCGACAGCGACCTCACCAGCATCGCCGACCGGCGTCTGCTGCGGGCCAGTCGGGGTTATGTCTTCTCCCTCCCCGTCGTGCTCTCCAGCCGTGCGGACGCGGTCGCCTTCATCCGCGACAACGGGATTCCGTTGATGACGTTCGAAGCCGACGGCGAGCTCACCGTCAAGGAGCTCGGCGACAACCAGGAGCGGCTTGCCCTGTTGTTCGGCAGCGAGAAGGGCGGTCCCTCCGACCCGTTCAAGGAAGTGTCCGCCACATCGGTCTCCATTCCGATGATCGATTCCGCCGAGTCCCTCAATGTCTCGGTTTCGGTCGGCATCGCACTGCACGAGAGGTTCCGGAGGAACTCCGCCGTCGGCCGCTGAGCCGGCGGTCTCCGCACGGTGTGCCGCTCCTCCGGCCGACCGGTCGCCCCATCGGCGGGGTGACCGGACGGCTCCGGAACGCGCCGGAGATCACTCCGCGCCGGGCGCGGACGTCCCGTCCCGCGTCTCGGGAAGCGGCCCGGCGCCGAACCCGGTGAGCAGGGCCGAGATGGCGCGCTCGGTGGAGGCGGCCATGTCCACGGACTCCGGGGAGAGCAGCCACTGGACCTGGAGGCCGTCCATGACGGCGATGATCGCGTTGGCCGCGTCCCGCACGTCCAGGTCCTCGCGGACCTCGCCCAGCTCGCACGCCTCGGTCAGCGCCTCGACCACGAGCGCGCGCAGGCCGGCGTAGCGGTCGCGGAAGTACTCCTGGGCGGGGTGGTCCTCGGTGACACTCTCCGCCGAGAGCACGGCGTACATGCGCACGATGCCCTCGCGTTCGGCGTTGCGGCGCACGGTGTCGACCAGGTGCCGCAGGAACGCCAGGCCACGGGGGCGTTCGGGGCCCAGGTGCTCGATGTCGGTCCGATCGCGCAGCTCCAGGACACCGGCGAGCAGGAGCGCCTTGGAGCGGAAGTAGTGCAGCACGCCGGCCTGGGTGAGTCCGGCTCGGTCGGCGATCTCGGCCAGTGACGCGTTGTTGTACCCGCGGGCGGCGAAGGTCTCCATGGCGATGCGCAGGATCTCCTGGCTCCGCTGCCGGGCCTCCGGGCTCTTGGGGACGCGGGGCCGCCGCGCCCCGCCCGCCTTCTTCGCGTTCACCGGCCGCAGTCTACGGCCCCCCGACCGCCTCCTCACGGCCCGCCCGGGGCCCTCGGCGAGATCGGCGGGATCTCTCCACGGCAACTTACCAAGTACTCGGTAGGTGTGCTTTCATGCTCCCGTTCCGCCCGCTTCACGCCTCGTCGGAGGCCTGGAAGGACGCGCATGAACTCCCTCTCCCATCCCGTCTCCGACCGGCCGCGGAACCGCCCGCCCACCTCCGGCCGGCCGGCGGACCCCGTGAACCCCGTGAACCCCGTGAACCCCTTGGACGACGCCGAACTCCTGCGGCGCACAAGGGGTTTGGACCTGGAGTCCAAGGTCCGGCTGCTGACCGGGGCGGCCCTGTGGGATCTGCCCGACGAACCCCGGCTCGGCCTGCGCCCGGTGGTGATGTCCGACGGCCCGCAGGGCGTGCGCGGCACCGGCGCGGACCCCGACGCCAGAGGGCTGCTCGCCCCCGCGCCCAGCGCCGTGGGCGCGACCTGGGACCCGGAGACGGCCGAGCGGCTGGGACGTCTCTTCGCCGTCGAGGCCCGCCGCAAGGGCGTCGACGTGGTGCTGGCCCCGCTGCTGAACCTCCAGCGCACCCCCGTGGCCGGGCGGCACTTCGAGTACTTCTCCGAGGATCCCCTGCTCACCGCCGTCCTGGCCGCCGCCGTCGTCCGCGGTCTCCAGGGCCGCGGGGTGGCGGCGTGCCCCAAGCACTTCGTGGCCAACGACTCGGAGACCGACCGCACCCGCTACCGCTCCCGGATCGACGAGCGCACCCTGCGCGAGGTCTACCTGGCGCCCTTCGAGCAGGTCGTCGCCGAGGCCGGCCCGTGGAGCGTCATGGCGGCCTACTCGGGCACCGACGACGGCGTCGAGTCGGCTCCGATGAGCGAGCACCGGCGGCTGTTGCGCGGGGTCCTCAAGGGGGAGTTGGGCTTCGACGGCCCGGTGGTCAGCGACTGGGCCGCCACCCGCTCCACCGTCGCCTCCGCCGTCGGCGGCCTCGACCTGGTGATGCCGGGGCCCGACGGCCCGTGGGGCGCGGCGCTCACGGCGGCGGTGCGCGCGGGCGAGGTGCCCGAGGAGCTCGTGGACGACAAGGTGCTGCGGCTGCTGCGGTTGGCCCGGCGCACCGGCCGGCTCGGCGATCCGTGGGAGCCCGGCACGCCCCCGCCGCCGCTCCCGGTGCGCGGGGGCGAACCGTCCGAAGTACCGCCCGAAGCGCCCTCCGAGGAGGAGTTCGCCCTGCTGCGGGAGATCGCCGCGCGCGGCACCGTCCTGCTCCGCGACGAGACCGGGCTGCTGCCGCTGGCCTTGGACGGCCTCGACGGCGACGCCGGCATCGCCCTGATCGGCCCGAACGCCGTGGACCCCTACCTCCAGGGCGGCGGCAGCGCCTTCGTCCCGGCCGTCCGCACGGTCTCCTTCGCCGAGGGGCTCCGCGCGGCGCTGCCCGAGCGCGTACGGCTCACCACGCACCGCGGCGGCGACTCCCGCCGCCGGCCGCCCTTCGTCCCCGCCGCCCTGCTCACCGACCCCGACGGCAGCGGACCGGGCGTCCGCGCGGACCACCTGGCCGCCGACGGGCGGCGGCTCGGCGGGGACGTCCGCGCCACCGGAGACTGGGGCGGCTACGGCGACTTCCCGCCCGACACCCACCGGGTGGTGCTGCGCACCGCCCTCACTCTCGACGAACCCGGCACGCACCACCTGGAGTTCGGCTGCGTGGGCCGGTTCCGGGTGGACGTGGACGGCGAGACGGTGTTCCGAGGGGACGACGACCGGGGCGTCGGCCTGGTCCTGGACTCCAGCCACAACCACCCCCGCACGCACGGCGTCGAGGTGACCGTCGACGGCACCGGGCCGCGCCGCGTCGAGGTGACCGTCGACCTGACCGTCGTGGACGCCGACGGGTACGGCCGCTTCGTCACCGCCCACCTGCGTCTGCGTCCGCCGGGGCCCTCGCCACAGGAGGAGATCGCCGAGGCGGTCGCCGCGGCCCGCCGGGCCGACGTCGCCGTCGTGGTGGTGGGCACCAACGAGGAGGTCGAGTCGGAGGGCTGGGACCGCACCGGCCTGGAACTGCCCGCGCCGCAGGACGAGTTGGTGCGACGGGTGGTCGCCGCCAACCCCCGGACCGTCGTGGTGGTCAACGCGGGCGCACCCGTCCTGCTGCCCTGGGCCGACGAGGTGCCGGCGCTGCTGTGGGCCTGGCTGCCGGGCCAGGAGGCCGGACACGCGCTGGCCGACGTGCTGCTGGGCCGCGTCGAGCCCGCCGGACGCCTCCCGTGGACCCTGCCGGCCCGCGCCGAGGACGTGCCGGTGCCCGACGCCCTGCCGGTCGACGGGACCGTGACCTACTCCGAGGGCGTCCACATCGGGCACCGCGCCTGGGACCGGGCCGGCCTGACGCCCGCCTTCCCCTTCGGACACGGCCTGGGCTGGACGACCTGGGCCTACGAGTCCGCCCGCGCCACCCCCGCGGCACGGGACGGCGCGGGCGGGTTCCGGGTGACGGTGGAGCTGGCCAACACCGGCCCCCGCGAGGGGCGGGAGACCGTCCAGGTCTATCTGGAGGCGCCTACGGAGGGCCCCGAGCGCCCCCCGCGCACGCTCGCCGGGTTCACCACCGTCCGGGCCGCGGCCGGCGACCGCGTCCACGCCGACGTGGACGTCCCCGCCCGCGCCTTCCGCGTCTGGGACGCGGACCGGGGCGGTTGGACGGTCCCACCCGGCCGGTACCGGCTGCGCGTCGGGCGGTCCAGCCGTGATCTGCGGCTCTCCGTCGAGGTCGAGATCGGCGTCGAGGCCGGGAGCGAAGCCGGCGTCGAGACGGGTGCCGGCACCGGCGCCTGAACCAGGGGCGGCCGAACGCCCGTCCGGCCGCCCCGGCTCCCACACCAACCCCCACACCCCCCACGACACTCCCCCCACCACACCCCCCCCACGAAAAGGAGCCGCACCGATGGCACTCACCCTTCGAAGAGGCACCTCCGGGCGTCCGGTCCGCCGGGCCGCCCTCGCGGCGTTCGGCACCCTGCTCCTCGCCGGCGGCGGCCTGGCCGTCACCGGCCCCGACACCGCGCGGGCGGCCGACCCCACCGCGCGGGTGTGGACCACCACCCCCGACGGGGCCAGGAAGCTCGCGGACGGCGGCACCGTCCCCTTCACCTCCCGGCCGCAGTCGATCGACATCCGCGTCGACGCGAACAGCACCGCGCAGCGCTTCACCGGCGCCGGCGCCTCCGTCACCGAGGCGTCCGCGCACCTGATCCGGCGGCTCCCCCAGGGGCAGCGGGACTCCCTGCTGGAGTCGCTGTTCTCCGAGGAGAACGGCATCGGCCTCAACTACCTGCGCCAGCCGCTCGGCAGCACCGACTTCGACGCCGACGCGAGCCACTCCACCTACGAGGACACGCGCGGCAACTTCACCATCGCCCGCGACCTGCCGGAGATCGTCCCCGTCCTGAAGCAGGCCGTCTCCATCAACCCGGACATCCGCTTCATGGGCTCCCCCTGGTCGCCGCCCGCGTGGATGAAGACCGGTGGATCGCTGAACGGCGGCAGCCTGAAGCCCGAGCACCACCAGGACTACGCCGACTACCTGGTCAAGGCCATCCGCGCGTACCGGCAGCAGGGCATCACCCTCACCGACCTGACGGTGCAGAACGAGCCCCTGTTCGCCACCACCTACCCGTCCATGAGCATGACCGCGGCCGAGCAGGCCGCGTTCCTGAAGGTCCTGGACCGCACCCTGACCGCCGCGGGCCTGCCCACCAACGTGCTCGCCCACGACCACAACTGGGACCGTCCCGACTACCCGCTGGCCGTCCTCGACGCCACCCGCGGCATCGACCGGGTCATCGGCGCCGCCTTCCACTGCTACGGCGGTTCCCCCGAGGCCCAGGACCGGATCCGCCAGGCCGGCAAGCGGGTCTTCTTCACCGAGTGCTCCGGCACGGACAGCGCCGACCCCGCCGCCACCTTCGCCGACACCCTCCGCTGGCACGCGGAGAACCTCGTCGTCCGCAACATGCGCAACGGCGGCGAGACCGTGATCACCTGGAACCTCGCCCTCGACGCGGACGGCGGCCCGCACCAGGGCCACTGCGGCACCCGGTGCAACGGCGTGGTGGAGATCGCGGGCGACCGCGTGACCCGGGGCGCCGAGTACTACGTCCTCGGCCACGTCACGAGGTTCGTCGAGCCCGGGGCCGTCCGGGTCGGCTCCACCAGCCAGGGACCGGGCGGCGTGCAGAACGTCGTCTTCCGCAACCCCGACGGCTCGCGGGCCGCGTACGTGGTGAACACCGCCTCCTCCGCCCAGCGGTTCTCGATCACCGAGAACGGGCGCTCGCTCTCCCACGAGCTGCCCGCCGGCGCCGTGGCCACCTTCGTCTGGGGCGACGGCACCACCCCGCCGCCCTCCGACGCCATCGACCCGGACCGCTGGTACCAGGTGGTCAACACGGGCAGCGGTCGCTGCCTGGACGCGGCGGACTGGGGCACGGCGGACGGCACGCGGCTCCAGCAGTGGGCGTGCGGCTCCCCCGACCAGGCCAACCAGAACTGGCGGCTGATCCCCGTCGGCGACGGCCAGCACCGGGTGGTCAACCGGCACAACTCCAAGGTGTGGGACGTCGACGGCGGCTCCGGGGCGACCGCCGACGGCACCCGGGTCCACCTGTGGAGTCACACGGGCAACACCAATCAGCACTGGTACGCGGAGCCGGTCGGCACCGGCGCCCACCGGTTCGTCGCCCACCACAGCGGCAAGTGCCTGACCGTCGAGGGCGGCTCCACCGCGGACGGCGCCGGCCTGTCCCAGCGGACGTGCGACGGCTCGGCGGCCCAGTCCTTCCGCCTGGTGGCGACCTCCCTCTGACCCCACCCGCTCGCCCTCGGGCCCGGTCGCGCGGCGACCGGGCCCTTCGGCGTGTTCGGGGACCTCCTCGCGGACCGGACCGGTCCGAGCACCGGTGACCTGCGGCCGTCACCGGCGCAGCAGTTCCTCCAGGGACTCGGCCACGGCCGACGCGGCGAAGCCGAAGGGCTCGATGACCAGGTCGACGCCCTCGGCCCGCAGTTGCCCGGCCACGCGACGGGAGTGCGCGGTGAGCGCGACCACGCCCCGGTACCGGTGGTGCCGCAGTCCGTGCAACAGGACCTTGTTGGTCTCCGGAACCGGGATCGTGCTGATCACGCACCGGGCCCGGCCCAGCGGCAGGGCCTCCAGGAAGTGCACGTCCTCGGCGCTGCCGAAGACGGCGGTCACCCCGGTCCGGTCGTTGCGCCGCACGCGGTGCGGGTCGAAGTCGACCGCCAGCACCCGGTGTCCGGCCGCGCCCAGCCGGTCGGCCAGGAGACCGCCGAAGCGGCCCAGCCCGTAGAGGATGACGTCGACCTCGTGGTGGGCCGCCGGAAGCCGGGCCGTGCGGCCGTCGCTCCGGTCGAACCGCGTCAACCACCGCTCCACGCGCCGGTAGATCTGCTGCGAATAGAGGATGAGGTAGGTGGAGCCGCCGATGGTGACCAGCCCGACGACGGTGATCAGGCTGACGGTGGCGCTGGTGATGTGGCCGAGGCCGTACCCGAGCGCGGCGAGGATCAGGGAGAACTCCGAGATCTGGGCGACCGTGAGCCCGGCGAGGAACCCCACCCGCACCGGGTAGCGCATGGCGGTCATGATGACGACCACGATCAGCGGATTGCCGACGAGCACGAACGCGGAGAAGACCAGCGCCTCGACGAGCTGCGTGCCGGCGTCGTCGAACTCCAGCCGGGCGCCCAGCTCCAGGAAGAAGAAGAGCAGGAGGAAGTCGCGCAGGCTGACCAGCCTGGCCCCCATGGCGTCGCGGTAGGGGGTGCCCGCCAGGGAGACGCCCGCCAGGAACGCCCCGACCTCGGAACTGAAGCCCAGCCACTCGCTCAGCGCGGCGACCGACACGGCGTAGGCCACGCCGAAGAGCAGCAGCAGTTCCTGGGACCGGGCGACGTGGTGCAGCAGGTGGGGCAGGACGTGGCGCGTGAGGAGGGCGACGCCCGCCAGCAGCCCCAGCCCCTTGGCGAAGACCAGCGCCACCTCCAGGGCCATGCTGTCGGCGGTGCCGCCGGTCCGCTGCCCGAACGCGGTCAGCGCGATCATCACCAGCACCACGACGATGTCCTGGACGATGAGGAAGCCCACCGCGATGCGGCCGTGGAGCTCGTCCAACTCCCGCTTGTCGGAGAGCAGCTTCACGATGATGATCGTGGAGGAGAAGGTGAGCGCGACCGCGACGTAGAGCGCCGTCACGGTGTCCATGCCCAGCGCGAGGGCGATCAGGTAGCCGATCACCGAGGTGAACAGGACCTGACCGAGACCGGTGGCCAGGGCCACGGGTCCGGTGGTGCGGACCAGGTGCAGGTCCAGCCGGAGCCCCACCAGGAACAGCAGCACCGCGATGCCCAGTCGGGCGAGCAGTTCGACGGTGCCCTCGGACTCCACCCAGCCGGTGCCCGTCGGGCCGACCAGGATGCCGACCCCGATGAAGGCGACGATCAGCGGTTGCCGCAGTTTGACGGCCAGCAGCCCCACCGCGGCCGAGATGGCGAGGACCGCGGCGACGATGGAGAAGTCGTGCGCTTCCATGGCTTCCGCTCGCTCAGGGTGGGGCGGATGGAGAGCGGTCCCGAGCGGGACAGGAGCGGTCCCGAGCGGGACGCGAGCGGGGCGACGTCACCGTTCGGCGTTCGGGACGACCAGTACGTCGCACGGTGACCGGACCACCACGTGCCGGGCGACGCTGCCGAGGAAGGTGTAGCCGAGGCCGGAGCGCGTCCCCGTGCCGACCGCGACCAGATCGGCTCCCAGGCTCTCGGCCCGTTCCGGCACGGTGTCCTGCGCTCGTCCCGGCACGACCAGGACGCGGTCGGGTCTCGGGTGCAGGGTGTCCGCCAGCCGTTCGATGCCTGGGCGGGCCTGCTCGACGACCGCGCTCCGCAGTTGTTCCAGTCCGGCGTCGTCCACGCCCTGTTGGAGCAGCAGACGTTCGCCGGGCACGAGACCGGCGTGCAGCACCAGGTGCTCCGCCTCGGGGGTCAGCCCGGTGCCGACGCGGGCGGCCTCGCGGGAGACCTCCGAGTCGTCGACGGCGAGCAGGACCCTGCGGTACGCGGTGTCCGCCGGGCGTCTGACGATCAGGGTCGGGACCCCGCTCGCCCGCACCAGGTTCGCGGGAACGCCCCCGATGGAGGCGTCCGGCCGCCGGTGCGCTCCGTGGGCCCCCACCACCAGCAGGTCCGCGTCCGTCTTCCGCGCCTCGTCCAAAAGGGCGTGCCCGGTCCGGCCGAACCGCAGTCCGGTTTCGACGTTCTCCCCGCCGTCCGCGTACCGGCGGGTCCGGGAGCGCAACCGCGCCCCGGCGAACTCCACCAGGTCGGGATCGACGCCGGGGGACAGGACGTGCACCACGCGGACGCGGGCGCCGTGGGCCGTGGCGAGCGCGACGGCGCGGTCGGCGGCTTCTCCTCCGTGCTCGGAGAGGTCGGTGGCCGCCAGTACGCACTGGGGTGGCACTGAGTACATCGGCATCACCCTCAGTTCACTGTCCTGAATGTCAGGTTAGTGGCTTTGGAGGAAGTCGACAGCACCACGGTCCGCCGATGTTTCGCCCCACGACACACGGACACTCGCACACCCGATCAGAGGAATACCCCATATACCCGAATCATGCGGTGTGTACCCCGGCCGTGCGAACCCGGCCGCACGCCCACGGAACCTGGACGCAGCACCCCATCCAGGGAGGCACCAGTGAAAGCCGTCGTCTACAAGGAACCGTTCAAGGTGGCCGTGGAGGACGTACCCGACCCGCGGATCGAGCACCCCAACGACGTGATCGTCAAGGTCACCACCACCGCGATCTGCGGCTCCGACCTGCACATGTACGAGGGGCGCACCGGAGCGGAACCGGGCATCGTCTTCGGCCACGAGAACATGGGCATCGTGGAGGAGACCGGACCGGGCGTCACCTCGATCCACCAGGGGGACCGGGTGGTCCTCCCGTTCAACGTGGCCTGTGGGTTCTGCAAGAACTGCCTGGCCGGTAGGACGGGCTTCTGCCTGACCGTCAACGAGGGCTTCGCCGGCGGCGCCTACGGCTACGTGTCGATGGGGCCCTTCACCGGTGGACAGGCGCAGTACCTGCGGGTGCCCTACGCCGACTTCAACTGCCTGAAGCTGCCCCCGGGCGACGAGCACGAGGACGACTTCGCGCTGCTGGCCGACATCTTCCCCACCGGCTACCACGCGACCGAGCTGGCACACGTCTCCCCCGGGGAGTCGGTGTGCGTGTTCGGCGCCGGACCGGTCGGGCTGATGGCGTCCTACTCCGCGCTCCTGCGCGGCGCGTCCCGCGTCTTCGTCGTCGACCGGCAGCCGGACCGGCTGCGTGTCGCGCACGAGATCGGCGCGATCCCGATCGACTACAGCAAGGGGGACGCCGCCGAGCAGATCAGGGAGCAGACGGACGGCGAGGGCACGGACAAGGGCATCGACGCCGTGGGCTATCAGGCCACGGTGGCCGAGGGCCAGGAGCAGCCGGCGATGGTGCTCAACACCCTGGTCGAGTCCGTGCGTCCCACCGGGATGCTCGGCGTCGTGGGCCTCTACGTCCCCTCGGACCCCGGCGGCCCCAGCGACAGCGCGAAGAAGGGCGAACTGCTCGTCAAGATCGGCAAGTTCTTCGAGAAGGGCCTGCGCATGGGCACCGGCCAGGCGAACGTCAAGTCGTACAACCGCCAGTTGCGCGACATGATCATCGCCGGGCGGGCCAACCCCAGCTTCGTGGTCTCCCACCGGCTGCCGCTGGCCAAGGCACCCGAGGCCTACGAGAGCTTCGACAAGCGGGAGAACGGCTGGACGAAGGTCCTGCTCAAGCCCCAGATGGCCTGACGCGCCCCACCCCGTGCCCCCGCGCCCGAGCGCGGGGGCACGGTCGTCCTCGGCGCGATCCTCGGGACGGCGCTCGGGCCGAGGACGCGTCGGCCCGGCGTCCGACGACAGCGGTGCCGGCGGAAGACCGGGGAAAGCCGAGAAAGGCGGGAAAGCCAGGGGTAAAGCCGGCGGGAGGCGAGTGCTCCCTCCCAGGTCAGAAGCGATGTGCGACGCGGAGTCTTGACGGGGCACCCCGGGGGGCCTACTGTCGCGCCCGCTCTTTGAAACGAATCAATTGAAACGTATCAACCCGGTTGTCCCGGCCGTCCGGGGCGGGGACCGAGAGTGGGAGAGGGCCGCGCGATGACACCCACGGCGAAACGTGGAAAGACCTTCGAAGTCCGACGCCGACGGAGACCGACCGCGCTGCTGGCCGCGGCGGTGGCCGGGCTGCTGGCGCTCGGCGCCCCGGCCGCCCAGGCCGACGGGACGCCCCGCGGCGACCGCGGCAAGGGCTCGTCCGGCATCCGCCTCGAACGCCTCGACCGCGGCCTCGTGGCCGTCTCCACCGACGAGGGCGTCTTCCTGAGCTGGCGACTGCTCGGCCACGAGGTCACCGGCCACACCGCCAGCGGCATGGCCGGCGCGGACTTCCGCGTCTACCGCGACGGGAAGCGGATCGCCACCGTCACCGACAGCACCAACTTCCTCGACCGGAACGCCCCCGCCGGCGCCGAGTACCGCGTCGCCGCCGTCGTCCGCGGGAAGGAGACCGACCGCAGCGCCGCCGTCACCCCCCGCTCCGAGGCGTACGTCGAACTGCCGCTGAGGAAACCCGCGGACGGCGTCACGCCGGCGGGCGAGAAGTACACCTACTCGGCCAACGACATGAGCGTCGGCGACGTCGACGGCGACGGCCGGTACGAGTACGTCGTCAAGTGGGACCCGTCCAACTCCAAGGATGTCTCGCAGGTGGGCTACACCGGCAACGTCTACATCGACACCTACCGCCTCGACGGCACCCTCCTGCACCGCGTCGACCTGGGCGTCAACATCCGCGCGGGCGCCCACTACACGCAGTTCCTCGTCTACGACTTCGACGGCGACGGCCGCTCGGAGATGATGTTCAAGACCGCGCCCGGCACGAAGACCATCCGCTACGACAAGCGGGGCCGCGTCGTCTCCGAACGGTACGTCACCATGCCGCGCGCGGACGTGAAGGCCGGGCACTCCCACCGGGACGACCACCGGATGAGCGCCGAGGACTACCGCGAGCACCTCGTGGACATGTTCCGCGGCTGGCACGAGCACCCCGAGGTGGTGGCCGGGAACTGGCCCGCCACCCTGGAGGAGGCGTTCGGCATCGAGCGGCGCCACACGTACCCGCTCTCCCGCGCCGCCGCCGAGGACCTCGCCGACCACTTCCTCGACGTCTACGCGCCGAGCCGCAGCGCCCGCAACAACCTGCGTGCCTTCGAGGGCTTCGTCCTCACCGGCCCCGAGTACCTGACGGTCTTCGACGGCGCCACCGGCCGCGAACTCCAGACCGTCCGCTACCAGCCCGGACGGCACGACGACGGTCTGATGTGGGGCGACTACGCCATGAGCCGCATCGAGCCGGGCAACCGCGTCGACCGCTTCCTGTCCGGCGTGGCCTACCTGGACGGCGAGCACCCCTCGGCCGTCTTCGCCCGCGGCTACTACACGCGCGCCACCCTCGTCGCCTACCGCTGGGACGGCAAGCGTCTGAAGCGCGACTGGTACGTCGACAGCGGCTGGACGCCCATGGACAACCCGTTCGACGACGGTCCCCACGGCGTGGACGGCACCGATCCCGAGTACGGCACCCTCACCACGCAGGGCTTCCACTCGCTCAGCGCGGCGGACGTGGACGGCGACGGACGCCAGGAGATCGTCTACGGCGCCGCCACCATCGACGACGACGGCAGCCTGCTGTACAGCTCGTTCGCCGAGGGCCCGCCCGAGAGCGCGGTGCCGGGGCAGGCCGTGCGCCTCGGCCACGGCGACGCCATGCACGTCGCCGACATCGACCCGAACCGGCCCGGCATGGAGATCTTCACCGTCCACGAGGGCGGCTCCTCGGCGCCCTACGGCCACGCGCTGCGCGACGCCGCCACCGGCGAGGTGCTGTACGGCGGCTACACGGGCGTGGACACCGGACGCGGCATGGTCGGCGACATCGACCCGACCCGCCCCGGACTGGAGACCTGGGGGTCCAACGGCGTCGGCCTGTGGAGCGCGGACGGGCTGCGGCTCGGAAGCGCCACGCCCGGCACCAACATGAGCGTCCGCTGGTCCGCGGACCTGACCACGCAGATCGTGAACGGCGCGGGCGAGGCGACACCGACCGTCGACGACTGGCGGCGCGGCACGCTGCTGACCGCCGAGGGCACCCGCACCAACAACGGCACCAAGGGCAACCCGTCCCTGGTGGCCGACGTCCTGGGCGACTGGCGCGAGGAGCTGCTGGTGCGCACGGCGGACAGCACGGCGGTGCGGATGTACATCAGCACCGAGCTCACCGAGCACAAGCTGTACACGCTGATGCACGACCCCCAGTACCGGGTCGAGATCGCCCGGCAGCAGACGACGTACAACCAGCCCGCGTACCCGAGCTTCCATCTGGGCGCGGACACCGACTGGTCGCGGGTGCCCGTCCCCGGCCGCCGGTAGTCGGTAGCCGGTGGCCGGTAATCGGTGACCGGTGGCCGTCCGGTCGGGGTGCGGCGCTCAGTCGTGCCACACCTCGGCCACGGCCTCGGCGTACGCGGCGGCCTGCGCACGTCCCGCGCGTGCGCAGGCCGCCCTGCGCACGGGGTCGAGGGCGTCGCGGCCGAACGCGCGGCGCGCGGCGGCGTCCGGCGTGAGCAGGGCGACCTCCGTGCCGTCCGCCCTCAGCTCAGCGGCGTGTCGGGCCGCGCCCACGCCGCCCGGCCCCTTGGGGATCGGGGCGAGCACCACGACCCGTCCGTGGCCGCGCGCGAGGTCGGCGTTGGTGGTGGATCGCACGCCGCCGTCGATCCACCGCCGCCCGCCGACGGCGATCGGCGGCCACACCCCCGGCAGCGCGCAGCTCGCGGCGACCGCCCGGAGCAGGTCGACGCCGCTGCCGGCGTGGAGGGCCGCCGGCTCGCCGGTGCGCGCGTCCACCGCGGCCAGGCGCAGCGGACGGTCGGGCCACTCCCGCACCGGCATCAGCGTGCCGACGGCCTCCAGCGCCTCCTCCTCCGGGACGGTGCGGGCGGCGAGCGCCATCCGGCCCAGCCGTCGCGCCGTCGCCTCCGGGGTGCGGGAGAGGAGCATCGCCCACAGGAACCTCAGCGTCACGGTGGGCGGGACTCTCAGGACGGGCTCGTCCCCGCGGAGGGTCGTCTGGTCCTCGTAGAGCTCCTCCAGGGGCGTCCCCGCCGCGACCCGCGCGCCCATGATCGCGCCCGCCGACGTGCCGACCACCAGGTCGGCGTCGGTGAGATCCACTCCGGCGTCGGCCAGGCCGGCCAGCACGCCGATCTCCCACGCCCCGCCGGTGAACCCGCCGCCGCCCAGCACCAGGGCCCTGTCCGCCATGCCGTTCCCTCCCGCCGTCCCGAACCGCGCCCGCGCTCGCGTCCGCGTCTGCCCGCGCACTCCTCCGTCCGGTGCCCCACGGCCACGCTCGGCACCGGACGGGCCACTCAAACGGGGACCGCTCCCCATTTATAGAAGCGACTGTAGCACCGGAAACGGGGAGCGCTCCACGTTTCTTTGGAGGCGCTTCCTCCGGGGGCGGCCGGCGGGTGCCGTCGGCCCGCCGGCGTACGCTCGCACGGCCGACGGACCGGGGAGAGTGGGGAGACGCCATGGCCGCGAAACCGACCAACTGGGCGGGGAACGTCGAGTTCGCCGCGCGTGCCCTGCGCCGCCCGACGACGTTCGAGGAGTTCCGGGAGATCGTCGCGACGGGCGACCGCGTCCGGGTGCTGGGCTCGGGGCACTCCTTCAACCGGATCGCCGACACCACGGGCGACCTGGTGGTCCTCGACGGTCTGCCCCGCGCCGTCGAGGTGGACTCCGCGAACGGGACGGTCCGGGTCGGCGCCGCCACCCGGTTCGCCGAGCTGTGCCCGGTGCTGCGGCGGCACGGCCTGGCCCTGCCTAACCTGCCGTCCACCCCGCACTTCACCCTCGCCGGGGCGTACGCCACCGGCACGCACGGTTCGGGGCACACCGGCGGCACGCTGGCCGCCGCCGTGCGGTCCGTGGAACTGGTCACCGCGGACGGGGAGACGGTCACCGTCTCGCGCGGGACCGACGACCACTTCGAGGGGACCGTGGTCTCGCTCGGCTCCCTGGGCGTCGTCACCGCCCTCACCCTGGAGACGTGCCCGACGTTCGAGGTCGAGCAGTACGTCCACGAGGGGCTCGCGTGGCCGGCCTTCCCGGAGGACCTCACCGGCGTGCTGGGCGTCGCGTACAGCGTCAGCGTCTTCACCGACTGGTCCGGCCCGGCGCGGGTGTGGGTCAAGCGCCGGGTCGGCGACCCGCCGCCCGACCCGACCCTGCTGTCCGGCACCCGTCCCGCCGACGGGCCGCGCCATCCCATCGAGGGGATGCCCACGGCCAACGCCACCGAGCAGTCGGGGGTGCCCGGTCCGTGGGACGAGCGGCTTCCGCACTTCCGCGCCGGTTTCGTGCCCAGCGTCGGGGACGAGTTGCAGTCGGAGTACTTCGTGCCCGCCGAGCGGGCCGCCGAGGCCGCCGCCGCGCTGGTCGAACTCGGACCGTTGCTCGCCCCCGTCCTGCGGGTGTCCGAGGTGCGCACCGTGGCCGCCGATCCGCACTGGCTCAGCCCCGCGCACGGCCGGGACAGCGTCGCCTTCCACTTCACCTGGACCTCCGACGCCCGCGCCGTCGCCGGTGTGCTGCCCCGCGTCGAGGCGGCACTGGCCCCCTTCGACGTCCGACCCCACTGGGGGAAGCTCTCCTCCATCGCGCCGGAGGCGACAAGCGCCTCCTACGAGCGGCTGGAGGACTTCCGCGCCCTGCTGGAGCGGTTCGACCCGAAGGGCACGTTCCGCAACGAGCTGATCGACCGGTACTTCCCTCGGTAGGCGAGCGGGCGGGCGCGGGCGGGCGGTGGCCGTACGGGTCCGACTTCCCGAGAAAGGACGGGTTTGGCCTCACCGTGCGGGCGGTTGACGTGGCCCAAATCGGGCCAGTTGTCGCCGACTCATTCCCTCCGGGCCGTCAGATCGCTACCTTCCCTTCCACCGCGTCCGTAACCCGGACACGCGATCCCCCACGTCGAACAGCCCTGTCCCAGCTGTCCGCACCGGAAGGAACCTCCCGTGCACGCACCTCACCACAGAGGCAGGAAGCGCAGAGTCATCGCGGCCGCCGCTGCCGCCTCGCTCGCAGGCCCCCTGCTGCTCGTCGCGTCCGCCACGCCCGCCTCGGCGGCCCCCGACCCGGGCAAGAAGGGGGAGCAACTGGCGAGGAAGCTGGTCCGGCAGACCAGTGCCGAGGGCGCCATGATGCACCTGCGGGCGTTCCAGCAGATCGCCAAGCTCAAGGACGGCAACCGCGCCGCCGGCGCCGAGGGCCACACCTGGTCCGCGAAGTACGCGGGCACGCTGCTCGATCTCGCCGGTTACAAGGTCACGTACCAGCACTTCGACTTCGTCTACACCGAGACCCTCGCCGAGAGGCTGACCGTCCTCACGCCCGAGCGCGCCGAGCTGCCGATCAAGGTGATGACGTACACCAGGAGCACCCCCGAGGGCGGCACCGAGGCCGCCGTCGCGGCCGTGCCCGTGGACGCCGACGGCACCACCGGCTGCACCGCCGAGGACTTCGCGTCCGACGACTTCACCGGCAAGATCGCGCTGATCCAGCGCGGCGGCTGCACCTTCGCCGAGAAGCAGGCCGCCGCCGCCGACGCCGGCGCGGTCGGCGCCATCATCTACAACAACGTCGACGGGGAGCTCAACGGCACCCTCGGCGACGCCGCCGCGGGCCGCATCCCCACCGGGGGACTGAGCAAGGAGCACGGCGAGGCGCTGGCCGCCAAGGTCGCCCAGGGCACCGTCACCGTCAACCTGGAGGTCCGCGAGCTCCAGGAGACCCGCACCACCCCCAACGTCATCGCCGAGACCCGCGGCGGCGACCCGGACAACGTCGTGATGTTCGGCGCCCACCTGGACTCCGTCACCGAGGGCCCCGGCATCAACGACAACGCCTCCGGTTCCGCCGGCATCCTGGAGGCCGCCCTCCAGCTCGCCAAGGCCGACAAGAAGGGCAAGCACACCAACAAGGTGCGCTTCGCCCTGTGGTCCGCCGAGGAGCTCGGTCTCCAGGGCGCCGAGCACTACGTGGCGAACCTCTCCCAGGCCGAGCGCGACAAGATCGCCCTCTACCTGAACTTCGACATGATCGCCTCTCCGAACTACGGCCTGTTCGTCTACGACGGCGACGACTCCGACGGCGTCGGCGCCGGTCCGGGCCCCGAGGGCTCGGCGCAGTTGGAGCACGCGATCAACACCTTCATGCGGTCGCAGGGCCACGAGCCGCGGGGCACCGACTTCACCGGCCGCTCCGACTACGGCCCGTTCATCGAGGTCGGCATCCCCTCCGGCGGCACCTTCACCGGCGCCGAGGGCGTCAAGACGGCGGAGGAGGCCGCCCTGTGGGGCGGCAAGGCCGGGGCCGCGTACGACGAGTGCTACCACCTGAAGTGCGACGACCTGGGCAACGTCAGCGTGAAGGCGCTCGACATCAACGTCGACGTGATCGCCAACGCCGTCGGCACCTACGCCTGGGACACCGGCTCCCTCGACGACGAGGTGCCGTTCGAGTCCACCAAGGGCACGGCGGGCAGTGGCGGCGGTCTGCACGACCACGACCACAGGCCCACCTCCTGATCCGGCTGCTCGACCCGTTCCGCGCGGCCCGTCCGGTCCATCCGGGCGGGCCGCGCGGCGTGTCCGGGGACGCGCCGTACGCGGCGGACGGGGACCCCGACTCGCTCCGACGACGGGAGGCTGCGCCCGGTGGCGCCGGCCCGGTAGGCTTTCCGTGTGATCTTCAAGCGAATCGGAAACGGGCGGCCCTACCCCGACCACGGCCGGGAGAGCACCCGCCAGTGGGCGGACGTCGCCCCACGGCCGGTGCGTCTTGACCAGCTCGTCACCACCAAGGGACAGCTCGACCTGGAGACCCTCCTCGCCGAGGACTCCACGTTCTACGGCGACCTGTTCGCACACGTGGTGAAGTGGAACGGCGACCTCTACCTGGAGGACGGTCTGCACCGCGCCGTACGGGCGGCCCTCCAGCAGCGGCAGGTGCTGCACGCCCGCGTGCTCGAACTCGACTGACGGCCGCGACCCCGCGGCCCCTTCGCGGCGGCCCCGTTGGCCCTTTCGGGGCCGACCGCGGTACGGGCGTTGATCATTTAGTAGGCATTGCGGCGTTATCGCACTACGCTGCGCCCATGAGCATGCTCACTCCCCCCGGCATGGGCGGAAAGTACCGCATCACGGGTAAGGGCTACCCGCGCATGCGTCGCCCGCGCAGGCGCCGCAGGATCGTCGTCACCGCCCTGGCGGTGACCACCGGCCTCGGAGTTCTCTCCTGGGGGACGGTCCAACTCGTCGACGTCTTCACCGGCGGCGACACCACGGTGCGCGCCGCCGCCGAGGGACGAGCCTGCGAGCCCGGCGAAGCCCCCCGGGGTCAGGACGCCAAGAGCGCCGAGTCCTCCGCGAAGCCCACCGCCGACGCGCTCCCCAAGCCGTCCGCCATCACCGTCAACGTCTACAACGCCACCACCCGCAGCGGCCTGGCCAAGGACACCGCGGACGCGCTGAAGAAGCGCGGCTTCACCATCGGCGAGGTGGCCAACGCCCCGGCGTCCCTGGACAAGAAGGTGAAGGAGGCCGGGCTCCTCATGGGGCCGCCCGCCGCGCACCGCACCGGCGCGTTCGACGTCCTCCACACCCAGCTCCCCCAGGCACGGATCAAGGAGGTCGACCGCAAGGGCGGAGAGATCGACCTGGTGATCGGCAAGGCGTTCACGGGCCTGGCGAAGGAGAAGGACGTGCGCGAGGCCATGGCGGCCCTCGCCAGTCCGTCCCCCTCGCCGTCCCCCTCGACCTGCTGAGCGGGCGGTCCGGGGCGGAACGGGACCGCCCGGCCCGGTTCCGTCAACCCGCCGTCCCGTACATGCGGTCGCCCGCGTCGCCCAGGCCCGGGACGATGTAGCCGTCCTCGTCGAGTCGCTCGTCGACCGCGGCGGTCACCACGGTGACCGGCCTGCCCTCCAACTCGCGCTCCATCAGCTCCACGCCCTCGGGCGCCGCCAGCAGGCAGAGCGCCGTGACGTCGTCGGCGCCGCGCCGGATCAGCTCCTTGATCGCCGCCACCAGCGTGCCCCCGGTGGCCAGCATCGGGTCCAGGACGTACACCTGGCGTCCGGAGAGGTCGTCCGGCATCCGGGTGGCGTACGTGGAGGCCTGGAGCGTCCGCTCGTCGCGGATCATGCCGAGGAAGCCGACCTCGGCCGTCGGCAGCAGCCGCACCATCCCGTCGAGCATGCCCAGCCCGGCCCGCAGGATCGGCACCACCAGCGGACGCGGGTGGGAGAGTCGGACACCCGTCGTCGCCGTCACCGGGGTGGTGATGTCGACCGGCTCGATGCGCACGTCCCTGGTGGCCTCGTAGGCCAGCAGCGTCACCAACTCGTCGGCGAGCCGCCGGAAGGTGGGGGAGTCGGTGCGCTCGTCGCGCAGCGTGGTGAGTTTGTGCGCCACCAGCGGGTGGTCGACGACGTGAATCCGCATGCCACGACAGTAACCGAGGCCCGATCCGGGCCCGCACTGGCGTACTGGCGTCCTTTCGGGGGACAGTGGACAGGGAGGACCGGAGGTGTGGTCGCATGCCCGAACCGAGGGACCAGCACGACGACAAGCCCGACCCCCGTCGGACGTCCATACGCCAGGACCGGCACAAACGCCAGGCCCTCGGGCAGCGCCGGGAGTCCCCCAAGCGGTACGGCGAACCTCGGGAGGCCCCCCGGGAGACCGAGGAGGCCGTGAGTCCCGGGAACCCGGGGGCCGCCGGGAACCCCGCGGACACCGGGGGTTCCGAGTACGTCGAGAGCGACCTGGACCGACGTCGTCGCCGGGCGGTCTTCCTGCGCGAACTGAACGAGGCCAAGGCGCTGCGCGAACGAGTTCAGCCACGCCGCGCCCGCGCCGCGCGCATGCGGCAAGCCATGCGGATGCGAACATTCCGCTGGTAGTCCGCCGCAACACCCACACGACGCACGGTCGAAGACCTCTCGGCGGACGCCGGTTTCTGCCACGATTCCGATTGGGCGGGGCGCGGTCCCGTCAGCACTCGGGCACCTGAAAACCAGTGGGAGAGTCACGGTGTACTTCGCCGCACTGCTCGCGCGCACCGAAGACGGGTGGGAAGCGAGCGACACGGAACTCGACGAGGTCGAGACCTTGGCCGATCTCGCCGACCTGGCCCGGGAGGCCGCGGAGGACGACGAACCGGTCCTGATCTGCATCGAACAGGAGGGCGCGTGGTTCGGCGTCGTCCGCGTGGAGGGCGAGGACGATCCTCGCATCTTCGTCTCGAACGCCGTCGCGGCCGCGCGCAGCTCGTACGGGGAGATCCTGCTCACCGACGAACTCCTGGGCCGGGAACCGGACGACCAGGAGGATCTCGACCTGCTCGTGGACCTCGACGGCACGGAGGACGGCGAGCCGGAACGGGACGAGGAGGACGAGGACGGAGCGGCCCGCGCCGACGCGCTCCCGGCGGGGCCGGTCGGCGACGCCGAACTGCTGGCCGACTTCGGCCTGGACGAGAAGGTGCTGCTCTCGTTGACCTCGAAGGACGCGCTGAGCGAGATCGCCGACGCGCTCGGCTGCACGGACATGCTGGAAGCCGTGCGGTAACCCGTGCGGCGGGACGTGCCGGCGGGCGGGGAGACTGGCCGTATGAGCGAGCCACCGTCCACCGGACAGACCGAAGCCGGACAGACCGAAGGGACCGACCCGCTGCGCGACCCGTGGCGGGCGGCGATGCGCCATGCCCTGGAGGAGGCCGCGCGAGCCCCGCGGACCGGGGACGTCCCCGTCGGCGCGGTCGTCCTGGGCCCGGACGGCGCGGTCCTGGGCCGCGGCCGGAACGAACGCGAGGCGACCGGCGACCCGACGGCGCACGCGGAGGTCGTCGCGATCCGCGAGGCGGCCCGCGCCGTCGGGGAATGGCGGCTGTCCGGCTGCACGCTGGTGGTGACGCTGGAGCCGTGCACGATGTGCGCGGGCACGATCGTGCTGTCCCGCCTGGAGCGGGTGGTGTACGGAGCGGTGGACGAGAAGGCGGGCGCGGTGGGCTCACTGTGGGACGTCGTGCGCGACCGCCGGCTGAACCACCGGCCCGAGGTGATCTCCGGGGTGCTGGCGCGGGAGTGCTCGGCGCTCCTGACGAGCTTCTTCCGCACGCCGCGGCGCACCTCGTAGGAGCCTCGTAGGAGCGGAGCGCGCGCCGGCCGGATACCGATTTCGGAGCACGCCCTCCCGTGGGCTAGGATTCCTCCCGGTAGCGTGTCCGAGCGGCCGAAGGAGCTCGCCTCGAAAGCGAGTGTGGGGGCAACTCCACCGTGGGTTCAAATCCCACCGCTACCGCAGCGGACGAAGGGCCTCCTCGTGATCGAGCGCGATCGAGGGGGTCCTTGGTCGTCTCCGTCCGGTTCCGCCCTCCCCACCGGGCCTCTCGAACTCCGTGACCGCGCCGATCCCCGCCGATCCCCTGGGACTGCCGGACCGCTCTCGATAGACTCTCGCGACCGCGTGAACGGTCTTGTGCGGAATGTACGGGGAGAGGCAGGACTACGTGGACGTCAAGAAGGTCGCGCTCTACATACTCCTCGTCTTCATCCTGTACACGATCATCACCTCCCCCGAGCGGTCCGCCGAGCTCGTCGGCGTCGGCTTCGAGGGCATATCCAGCGCCGCGAAGGGCGTCGGCGCCTTCATGACCGAACTGGTGAACTGAGCCGGACCACGTGTACGGCCGGCCCGCCCCGACGGAGACCACCGTCCGAGGCCTCCGACGGAGACCACCGATGCGGACATCGGTTCCCCGGCACCCCGCCCTGCCCCGGACGGGCGTCAGCCGTGCGCCCGGCCGCAACAACACGGAGTTACACGGTGCTTGCGCACGGTGCACATAACTTGTGATGCTATGACCGCTTTTGCCGGACGAGTCTCGACCACGAAGGGGTTGGACGAACGGTGGCGGCCACGCAGACCCTTCCCCAGTCCCCCACCGGGGCAGCCCCCAGCCGTCGGAGCGCGGAGACCCGCGCCCTGACCCAGGTGCTCTTCGAGCGGCTGTCCGGCCTGGAGTCCGGCACTCCCGAGCACGACCGGGTGCGCGGGGCCCTCATCGAGGCCAACATCCCCCTCGTCCGCTACGTCGCCGCCCGGTTCCGCAGCCGCAACGAGCCGATGGAGGACATCGTCCAGGTCGGCACCATCGGCCTGATCAACGCGATCGACCGCTTCGATCCCGACCGCGGGGTGCAGTTCCCCACCTTCGCGATGCCGACGATCATCGGCGAGATCCGGCGCTACTTCCGCGACAACGTCCGCACCGTGCACGTGCCGCGGCGGCTTCACGAGATGTGGGTGCAGGTCAGCAGCGCCACCGAGGACCTGACCGTGCTGCACGGCCGCTCCCCCACCACCGCCGAGATCGCCGAGCGGCTGCGGATCAGCGAGGAGGACGTCCTCGCCTGCCTGGAGGCCGGTCGCGCCTACCGCGCCACCTCCCTGGAGGCCGCCCAGGAGCGCGAGGACGGCATGCCCGGACTGATCGACCGGCTCGGCTACGAGGACCCGGCGCTGGACGGCGTGGAGCACCGCGACCTCGTCCGGCACCTGCTGGTCCAACTCCCCGAACGAGAGCAGCGCATCCTGCTTCTGCGGTACTACCGGAACCTGACGCAGTCGCAGATCAGCGCGGAACTGGGGGTCTCGCAGATGCACGTGTCCCGTCTGCTGTCGCGGAGCTTCGCCCGACTGCGTGCCGCAAACCCCATCGACTCCTAACTCTTGCGTGTGACACTCGTTCAGGCGCATCCCGTCTCGAGCTGTGCGGTTTTATCGACATGGGGCTACGTCGCGTTGCCTACTTGTGACATTCTGCAAGAACTGCGTTTGCCGCGACGGCACCGCCGGTATCCACCGAGAGGTGCCTCCCTCGCGTCCGAGGGTGCCGCCGCGACCCGTCCGCGACCTCAAGGGGGTGGCATGTCCGTAGAACTGGGCAGCTCGAAGGTGCTCGCCGAGTCCGAGACCAAGGCCGACGCCGCACCGTACGTTCCCTCAGACTGCGACGCCATCGACACCCGCACCCTCTCCCGCTCCCTGTTCCAACGGCTCGCCTCCCTCGACGAGAACAGCCCGGAACGCGCCTACGTCCGAGACACCCTGATCGAGCTGAACCTCCCGCTCGTGCGCTACGCGGCGGCCCGGTTCCGCAGCCGCAACGAGCCGATGGAGGACATCGTCCAGGTCGGCACCATCGGGCTCATCAAGGCCATCGACCGCTTCGACTGCGAACGCGGCGTGGAGTTCCCGACCTTCGCGATGCCGACGGTCGTCGGTGAGATCAAGCGCTTCTTCCGGGACACCTCCTGGTCCGTGCGCGTCCCCAGACGCCTCCAGGAGCTGCGCCTGGCGCTCACCAAGGCCAGTGACGAGCTGTCGCAGAAGCTCGACCGCTCCCCGACGGTGGCCGAACTGGCCACCGCGCTCGGGGTGTCCGAGGAGGACGTGGTGGACGGGCTGGCCGTGGGCAACGCCTACACGGCCAGCTCCCTGGACTCCCCCTCCCCGGAGGAGGAGGGCGGCGAGGGCTCCCTCGCCGACCGTCTGGGCTACGAGGACAGCGCGCTGGAGGGGGTGGAGTACCGCGAGTCGCTCAAGCCGCTGCTCGCCAAGCTCCCGACGCGCGAGCGGCAGATCATCATGCTGCGTTTCTTCGGCAACATGACGCAGTCGCAGATCGGCGAGCAGGTGGGCATCTCGCAGATGCACGTCTCACGGCTGCTGACCCGTACGCTCGCGCAGCTCCGGGAGGGCCTCATCGCGGAGGAGTGATCGGCTCGGAGGGGAGCCCGGGGAGCGTCCCGGGCGCGGCCCCGGAAAGGACGAGACCACACAGGACGGCCGCCGGACGGAACCCCGCCGGCGGCTGTCTCGTTCTCCGTGGTTCCGTTCCGCGCTCTCGTCTCCGCGGCCTCGCTCCTCGTTCACGGGTGTTCGGGCGCCGCCCGAACACCCGTCAGGAGAGTGCGAGCCAGGCGACCGCGGCGACGACCGCGACCACCGCGACGATCCCGATGATCAGACCGACCCTGGGGCCGGAGGAGGACGAGGTCGCGGCCGTGGGGCGCGGCCCCTCCTCATCGACGAAGGCGCGGAACATCTGGGTGCTTCCGGCCGGGTCGTGGTTGCCGGCCGGGCCCTGGGGTGCATGGGGGTTGTGAGCCATGGTCATGGACCCTAGCGAACGGGGTACCGGCCGGTCACCCCGGTCACGCCTCCGAATCTCCCTCGGGGCGGCCGGCGCGCCCGATCGTCCGGCCGCCGGTACACCCGTCCCTGGGCAACTGTTCGCTTCCCCACACCCGACTCCGTTGCTTGGGGTTGCCAACAAAACATATGCTTGCTTTCGGCAATAAACTTTCCGGAGCATGAGGGGTGCCGGGTGGCACAGACCGAAGACCCGTACCGGGAGCTCGCCCGGCAACTCGGTTCCGTCGGAGCCGTCCGGCGTGAGCTGGCCCGCTCCTTCCCCCACGACTGCCAGCCCGCGACGGCGATCGTGCTGATGCTGCTGGGGCGGCGCGGCGAGATGCGGATGAGCGAACTCGCCGATCTGATGGGCGTCGACATGTCCGTCGCCAGCCGCCACGTCACGCACACCGTCGACCGCGGCTGGGTCGACCGTCGCCCCGACCCCCTCGACGGCCGGGCCCGGCTGATGCGGCTCACCGAGAGCGGCGAACGACTGCTGGCCGAGACGCACGAGCGTGTCGCCCAGACCCTCGCGCGCCGTCTCGACGACTGGCCCCTGGAGGACGTGGCACGCCTCGCCGACCTCCTGGCCCGGCTACGTGTCGACCTCGGCGAGTGCGAGCGGCACCTCGACCCGCGCCACCTCCGCAGTACCACGCCCCTCTGAGGGCACGGCCTCGGGCCCGGGGGCCCCGACGGACGGTTCCGTCCGTCGGGGCCCCCGGAGCACGACCGGACCGGAAGCACCCCCCACGGCGTGACACCACGCGACACCCACGAGAAGCCCACGAGAAGGCAGAGGAAGCAAGGAGCGTATGGCCATACCATCGGAGTTGCGGAAGGGCGCCCCCGTCCGCACCGCGCAGGGGGCCGAACCGGCGACCATGACGCACCGGCAGATCATGGAGGCGCTCTCCGGGCTGCTGCTCGGCATGTTCGTCTCGGTCCTGGCGTCGACGGTCGTCTCCAACGCCCTGCCCGAGATCATCTCGGAACTGGGTGGCGGCCAGAGCGCCTACACCTGGGTGGTGACGGCCTCGCTGTTGACCATGACCGCCTCCACCCCGCTGTGGGGCAAGATGGCCGACCTCTACAGCAAGAAGACCCTGGTACAGATGGCCCTGGTCCTCTTCGTCCTGGCCTCCGCGGGCGCGGGCCTGTCGCAGAACATCGGCACGTTGATCGCCTTCCGGGCGGTACAGGGCCTGGGCGCGGGCGGCCTGGCCGCGCTGACCCAGATCATCATCGCCGCGATGATCCCTCCGCGTGAACGGGGCCGGTACAGCGGCTACATCGGCGCGACCTTCGCCGTGGCCACCGTGGGCGGGCCGCTGCTCGGCGGCGTGATCACCGACACCTCCTGGCTCGGCTGGCGCTGGTGCTTCTACGTGGGCGTGCCCTTCGCGATCATCGCGCTGCTCGTGCTGCGCAGGACGCTGCGCCTGCCGGTGGTCAAGCGGGAGGACGTCACGGTGGACTGGCTGGGCGCCACGCTCATCACCGCCTCCGTCTCGCTGCTGTTGATCTGGGTGACGCTGGCCGGGGACAGCTACGCCTGGCTGTCCTGGCAGACCTACACGATGGTGGGTGCCTCGCTGCTCCTCGGCGCGGCCTTCGTCCTCGTCGAATCGCGCGCCGCCGAACCGATCGTCCCGCTGAGTCTCTTCCGCAACCGCACCATCACGCTCACTGCGCTGGCCTCCCTCTTCGTCGGCATCGCGATGTTCGGCGCGACCGTCTTCCTCAGCCAGTACTTCCAACTGGCCAGGGGCCAGTCGCCGACGATGTCCGGCGTGATGACGATTCCGATGATCGTCGGCCTGTTCG
Organism: Streptomyces megasporus; assembly: GCF_000718985.1. GTDB lineage: Bacteria > Actinomycetota > Actinomycetes > Streptomycetales > Streptomycetaceae > Streptomyces > Streptomyces megasporus. The sequence continues at coordinate 53,370 of NZ_JODL01000011.1, forward strand.
TCTCCTCCACCGGCTCCGGCTGGATCATCACCCGCACCGGCCGTTGGAAGATGTGGCTGGTCTCCGGTGGCGTACTGCTGACCGCCGGACTCGGGCTGCTCGGCACGATGCGGCACGACACCCCGTACTGGCAGGTCGCCCTCTTCATGGCGCTGTTGGGCACGGGCGTCGGCATGATGATGCAGAACCTGGTCCTCGCCACCCAGAACCAGGTCGCCCTCTCCGAGCTGGGAGCGGCCAGCTCCGTGCTCGCCTTCTTCCGTACGCTCGGCGGCGCGGTCGGCGTCTCCGCACTGGGCGCGGTGCTCGCCCACCGCATCACCGAGTACGTCGACGACGGCATGGCCCGGATCGGTGTCCCGTCCGGCGGGGCGACCGGTGGCGGCGGCAGCGCCATCCCGGACCTGGACACGCTCCCGGCCCCGGTCCGCACGGTCGTGGAGAGCGCGTACGGCCACGGCATCGCCGACATCTACCTCTGTGCCGCCCCGATCGCCGTGATCGCCCTGGTGCTGGTGATCCTCGTCAAGGAGGTGCCGCTGCGGACGGTGCTCGACGTGCCGCAGGACACCACCGACACCAAGGACACCGAAGGCGCCGCAGGCACCACGGGCACCACGGGCACCACGGGCACCACGGGCACCGAGGAGAAGACCTCGGCCTGACCCGCGCACCGACACCCCACCCCCACGGAGAGGCCCCGGCGAACCCGCCGGGGCCTCTCCGTGCTCCCGGTCGTTCGGTGACGCTCCCACCGCGCCTCGGGGCACCGACCGCCCCTCCCGGAACTCCCGCGATCGACCACCCCGCAGAGGGCGATGTTTCACGGGAAACATCGCGGTACGACAAACCGCTGATATGGGTCAGCGGCTCCCCTCCAATGGGCCGGCGTCATCCCGTGAACGCTCCCGGGACGCGGCACGCAGCATCCGGAGCTGGCCGATCTCGGCGACGTTCTTCATCAGTTCGGAGTTCACCCAGGCGACCATGTCGGCGACGGTGTGGGCGGGGTCGCCCCGCCACGGGAACGGGGCGGTGGCGTCCAGCTCGGCATCGGTGAGCCGGTCCAGCACCGCCACCCACTCCTCGCGCAGACCGCGCAACCACTCGACGACCGCCGCGCCCTCCCCCGGCCAGACGATCTCGGTCCGCTCCCGGGGCGTCCGCCCCCGCGCGTGGTCGGCGGCCGTGCTCCACCACCAGCCGATGTGCCAACTCAGCCAACCGATGGTGGGGACCGGAACGGGATCGGGCTCGGTCTCCGCCCAGTCCGGCACCCACACGCCGTCGGCGTTCCGGCGCACCGTCCAACAGTGGGCCGCGGGCTCCCAGAGGAAGTCGCCGGGCTCCAGCCGCTCCAGGTGGTACTCGAACAGGGACCAGGTCAGCTCGAACTGTCGGCGCAACAGGTCACGTCGGGAAACACTCACCGGCCGACCCTCGCACAGGGCCGGCCCGCCCCGGAAGCGGTTATCCGAGGGGAGGCGCGGACGGCGAGGGCCTCACACCGAGCCTCTCGTCACCGCGCGCTCGACGGGGACCGAATGGTCCCCAGCGGTGGCTCCAGGCCGGGACATACCGGAAACTGGGGAATAGATCGATACGGGACGAGCCGAGGACCACATGGATGGAGCGGTACCAGCAAGAGCGCGCCTCCAGGGGAACACGGTGGTCCCGACTCCTGCCCGCCGCCGTGCTCCTCACCGCCGCCGTCGTCGACCTCATCCGGCCGGAAGTCAACATCTTCCCCCTTCTGGCGGCCGCTCCCGTGATCGCGGCACCGATGCTCTCTCTGGTCCGGACGATCGCCAGTGGTGTGACGGCCGGCCTGATCGGGATGCTTCTGGCCCTTCACCAGAGCGGGGACTTCATCAACCGTCCGCTCTTGCTCGAACTCGTGACCATCGGCGTCCTGACCGTCGTCGCGGTGTTCCTCAATCGGATGTTCGCGCACGAGCGGCAACAGTTGAGAACGGCCCGCCAGGTGGCGGAGGCCGTCCAGCGCGCGGTGCTGCCGGTGATGCCCGACCGTGTCCGAGGGCTGGCTGTCGCCACCCGGTACCAGGCCGCCCAGAAGGAAGCCCTGATCGGCGGCGACCTCTACGCGATCCACGACACCCCCTACGGTCTCCGCATGATGATCGGCGATGTCCGCGGCAAGGGCATGCAGGCGGTGACCCTGGTGAACACCCTGCTCGGCTCCTTCCACACGGCGGCCCTCCACCTGCCGGACCTGGCCGACATCGTCCGCGGTGTGGAAGTGCAGTTGCAGGACGTCAAGAGCCGCCAGACCGACGCGGCGTACGAGGACTTCGTCACCGCCGTCATCGCCGAGGTCTCCCCCGACCACTCCGTGCTGCGCATGGCGAACCGAGGCCATCCGGCGCCGCTGATGGTCCACGAGGGCACGGCGACCCCCCTGGAACCGGAGGAACCGTCACTGCCGCTGGGCATGGGCGACCTGGCCGGGCCCGAAGTCCCGGTGGACCGGTTCGCGTGGCCCCCGGCGCCACACTGGTGATGTTCACCGACGGCATCATCGAGGCCCGTGACCGGAACGGCGTCTTCTTCGACCCCGTCCCACCGCTGACCGGTCCCCTCCCCCCGAACCCCGCGGTCGTCCTGGACACCATGCTCGCCGCCCTGTTCCGGCACGCCAGAGCACTCGAAGACGACGCCGCGGCCCTCGCGATCACCCACATCCCGGCCGGCGGTGCGGAACAAGGCCCCTCCTCCGCACCGCGGATCGGTTGACCGCGAAAACGGTGGCGCCGGGGCCGCGACGGCCGCCCATCGGGCCGCCCCCGGCCCGATGCCGTACCTCACCGCCGCAGAGCACGGGGCTGTAGAGGCATGAGAAAACCCCGCTCCGAATGATCGGAACGGGGCTCTGAGCTGTGCGCGCTCGGCAGGATTCGAACCTGCAACCTTCTGATCCGTAGTCAGATGCTCTATCCGTTAAGCTACGAGCGCTTGACTTTCCGGCCCTTTCGGCCCGGCCGTCGTTGCGGGAACAACATTACATGACCTCCGCCCAGAGGCGAAATCCGTTTGGCCCACCCCGACTGACCTGCGGAAATTCCCTGACGGCTCTCCTGGCGGCTCTCTGTCGACGTCCTCGACGGCCCCCCGTGCGCCCCTGGAACGGACGAAGCCCCGACCCTGTGGGTCGGGGCTTCGTCGATCACGGAGATCGAGCGGAGGCTCCGGGATTTGAACCCGGGATCGGGGGTAACCCGAAACCGCATTAGCAGTGCGGCGCCATAGACCAGACTAGGCGAAGCCTCCTCACGCGCCGCGGTACCGCGGCGCGTGTGCAGATGATGGCACAGCCTGGGGGCTGTCACCAATCGCCACCTACGTTACCCGGCCGGCGGCCACCCGAGCAAAGCCCTTTGCCGCCGGTGGCAGGACGGTGGTGAGGCGGGCGGGTGGAGGTGCGCAACGGCGCGCACCGTCGCGCGTTGGAGGGGGATGGGAGAGAAAGAGACCCGCGCTCCCGCGGGTCCACCCGTGCGCCACCTTCCGGGAGTCGCCATGCTGCGCCGTACCGCCGCCGTCCTCGCCGGAGCCGCCGTGCTGGCCGCCGTCGCCGCGCCGGCCGCCGCCCGTCCCTGGCCCTGGCCGAGACCGATCGTGCCGCCCGCCCACCAGGACCAACTCACCATCACCGTCACCGGGGACGGTGCCGCCGTCGAGGGAACCGAGCGGGCTCCCCGGACGTACACGCTCGAATGTCACCCGGCCGGCGGCAGCCACCCCGACCCCCTCGCCGCCTGCGGCGCCATCGACCGGGCCGCCAAGGGCGCCGGGGACCCGTGGGCACCCGTCCCCGAGGGGTCCATGTGCGCCCAGGTGTACGGCGGTTCGGCCGTCGCGCGGGTCACCGGAACGTGGCGCGGCGCACCGGTGGACGCCTCCTTCGACCGGACGGACGGATGCGAGATCGCGCGCTGGGACGCCCTCGTCCCCGCCCTCCCCCACCCGGGCACGTGACGCATCTCATACCTCGGGACGGGGCCGGCCCCACGTTCTCCCCACCCTCCCCACGCATCCGCCGTCGCTTCCGCCACCGCTGCCCGTAGACTCCCCCTAGTGGCACGCACAGGAGAACGGCACACCGACCGCGTCCCCGGTGCTGTCACGAGGCACCAGCCGGTCAGCAGGGAGGATGCGTCGTCGTGAGCAGCAGGCCATCCCGAGGCGCTGCTCGCCTCGCCGCCATACTCGACGCCCTGCCGGACGCGCTGCTCCTGGTGAACTGCAACGGCACGGTCGTCAACGCCAACAGCATCGCGCTGGAGCTCTTCGAGGCGCCGGGCACGGCCCTGGTCGGTCGCGGCCTGCTGGACCTGCTGCCGGACTTCGACTCCAAGCTCATCCCCGGCTCGATGCGCCGCCCGGACGACGTCCCCCAAGCCCGCACCAAGCCGACGCGGATGGTGGCCCGGCGCACCGACGGCACCCCGTTCATGGCCGAGGTGACCAGCGCCAACCTGGAGGACGGGCGCACCCCCTACGAGTCGTCCTTCGAGGCCGCCTACGCCGACCACGGCAACAGCTACACCGGCGACGAACTGCTCATGCTCGTCGTCCGCGACCTCACCGGCACCATCGACACCGAGGCCGAACTGGCCCGGCAGCAGCGCCAGACCGAGATGATCCTGCGCGCCGCCGCCGAGGGCGTGGTCGGCGTGGACACCGAGGGCCGGGTCGTCCTGGTCAACCCGGCCGCCGCCCAGATCCTGGGCTACCGGGCGAGCGACCTGGGCGGTCAGAAGCTGCACCCGCTGGTCCACCACTCGCGTCCCGACGGCAGTCCCCTGCCGTACGAGGAGACGCCGCTCGCGGACACCCTGCGCTCGGGCCGCAAGCACCGGGTGCGCGGGCAGGTGCTGTGGACCAAGGACGGACGCGCGGTGCCGGTCGACCTGACGACCGCGCCCGTGCGCGACGGCGACCAGCTCGTCGGCGCCGTCCTCGCCTTCACCGACCGCACCGCCCACGACGCGCTCGTGGCACGCCACCGACAGCTCGTCTCCCTGTTGGAGAACGGGCTGCGCGGGCCGCTGGAGCAGCTCCGCGGCGAGCTGACCGGCTTGGCGTCCGACCCGGCCGGGCAGCTCTGGCCGGAGGCCAACCAGATCCTGCACTTCCTGGCGGCGGGCTACACCCGGATGACCACGCTGGTGGACAACGTCCTCAGCTACCAGCGGTTGGACTCCGGCGGCGAGAAGCTGAAGCGCGAGTCGGTCTCCCTGGAGGAGGTCGTCTCGGCCGGCGTCGAGGGCGCGGTCGAGCTGATCGGTCCCGGACGCGCGCAGTTCGCGGTGCACGCCCCGCCGGTCGCGGTGGAGGTCGACCCGGTGCGGCTGGCGCAGGCGCTGTCCCACGTGGTGGCGGACGTCGCGGGTGTGGACTCGACCGGCAACGCGCAGGGAACCGCCTCCGGCGACTCCACGATCGTGGTGGCCGCGGCCCAGCGCGGGGACGTCGTACGCATCGAGGTGCGCGGCCCGTACGGCGGCGGCAGCCCGGTGCACGAGCCGTTGGTGCGCGGGATCGTGGAGCGGCACGGCGGCGTCCTCCAGACCCACCAGGTGCCGGGGGCGGCGGGCGCCAGCGCCTACGTCCTGGAGGTGCCGGTGGGCTCCCCGGACCCGTCGGTCGTGAAGCGGTCGGCCCGCGACGCGGACGGCGCGCGGAAGACCGGGGCTCCCGACGCGGCGGACACCCCGGCGGCCGGCACCGACGCCTCCGCGCCCGGGCGGGCACAGGCGCCCGCCGGGGCGATCGCCCTGCCCGCCGGTCCCACCTCGGACGCCCCGCGAGCCACAGCCCCGCAGGCCACGCCCGTCCAGCCGCCCGCCCAACCGTCCGCGCCCACGGTGCCGGACGGCGACGCGAGCGGCGCCACCCCGCTCCCGGCCGGCACGGTTCCGGCCGGCACGGGACGCCGCCGGGCCCGGCGTGCGCTGGCGCCGGTCGAGGAGCGCGTGGACGGCGGCGCCGGCGACAGCGGCGAGCACGCGGTGCCGCAGCCTCCCACGGACGGGACGGGCACGCCCTCCTTCCCGCAGCAGGCCAGGCCGAGCGGCCGGCGGGCGCGCCGCGCCCCCGAGGCCGAAGCCCCGCCGGCCCAGGCGGCCCAGGCGGCCCAGGCGGCCCAGGCACCGGAGCGTGCGGCGTTCGCGCTGCCGCCCGCGCCGGCCGTCCCGCAGGAGGCCCCGCACCTCCAGGGCCAGGCCCCGAACCAGGCGCCGAACCAGGCACCGGCCGCCGACCCGCAGCAGACGCCCGCGCCCGCCGGGTTCCCGGCGCCCGAGACCGCCACCCCCGCGCAGGTGGACCGGCCGACCGGACGTCGCCGCCGCGTCCCGCCCGCCGACGAGGCGCCGCAGCAGCCCTCTGCCGAACCCGACGCCCCCCGGCCCGACGCTCCGGGCGCGACCGCGTCCGGGGAGGAGCCCGTCGAGCACGCTCACGCGGGCGACGCCGAACAGCCGCAGCGGCCCGACCTCACGGTGGTCGCGGCCAGCCCCATCTTGGGCGGCGCGGTCCCGCCCACGGCCGCGCCCCGGCAGCGGGCGCTGCCGATGCCGGGCAGCGAGACGTCTCCGGAGCACTCGTCCGGTGTCAGCGTGCGCACGCTGGGCCAGGGCGTGCCCTTCGCCCGGCAGGCGAACGGCGCGCACTCCGGACAGCACCCCCTCCCGCAGCAGGCGCAGGGGCAACACTCCGGACAGCACCCCATCCCCCAACCGGCGCAGGGACAGCACTCCGGACAGCACCCCATCCCCCAACAGATGCAGGGGCAGCACTCCGGACAACACGCCATCCCACAGGCCCCCGCCCAGGCGCCCACGCCCACGCCCCCTCCCGCACCGACCGCCGGGCCGGGTCGCCGCCGCAAGCTCGCGGCCCCGCCCGACGAGGGCGAGCGCGCTGCCGCCGCGGCGGCAGCGGCTGCCGCGGCCGGAGCACCGACGCACGCCCAGCCGCAGCAGCCCCAGCTCCCCCACGTCCCGGGCGCGCCGCACGCCTCGCCGCACAACTCCACGTCCGGTGGGCGGGAGTTCGCGATCGGCGCTCCCGAGGCCGGGGTCGAGGGACCGGAGCCGTTGGACGGGCCGGGAGGCGCGGTCGAGGTCACGGGCAGCCACGGGGCGTCGGTGCCGATGCCCGCCGACGACGAACTGCCGCCCGAGCCGCTGGACAACCCGCGGCGGCTGCTGGTGTGGCCCGAGCCGGACGTCTCCACGCAGCAGGCCCTGACCGACCGCGGCTACCGCCCCGTCATCGTCCACTCCCGCGAGGAGGTGGACGCCCAGATCGCGGCGTACCCGGCGGCCCTCTTCGTGGACCCGCTGACCGGTCCCATCACCCGCACGGCCCTGCAGTCGCTGCGTCAGGCCGCCGTCGCCGCCGAGGTGCCGGTGCTGGTGACGGCCGGGCTGGGGCAGGCGTCGCGGGAGGCCGCGTACGGCGCCGACCCGGCCGTCCTCCTCAAGGCCCTGGCGCCGCGCGACAGCGAGCAGCACCCGCCGCGGGTGCTGCTGGTGGAGGAGCGCGCCGAGATCGCCGAGGCCTTCGCCGCGACGCTGGAGCGACGCGGCATGCAGACCGCGCACGCCCCCTCGGACGCGGACGCGGTGCAGGTCGCCGCGCAGGTCCGGCCGAACCTGGTGGTGATGGACCTGATGCAGGTGCGTCGCCGCCGCGCCGGGATCATCGACTGGCTGCGGGCGAACGGCCTGCTCAACCGCACCCCGTTCGTCGTCTACACCTCGGCCGGCATCGACCCGAACGAGCTCCACCGCCTCGCTTCCGGGGAGACGGTCCTCTTCCTCGCGGAGAGGTCCACCAGCACGGAGGTCCAGTCGCGCATCGTGGACCTGCTCGCGAAGATCGGGGCCAACTAGAGCGGGTCGGCCGGGGTTCCCGGCCGACCCGTGCGACCCGTGCGACCCGCCCGTTCCGGGAGCCGCCCGTTCAGAGTCGGGTGACGTCCAGCTCGCCCTTGGCGTACTGCGCCCGGATCACCTTCTTGTCGAACTTGCCGACGCTCGTCTTCGGCACGGCCGGGATCAGCGCCCACCGCTCGGGGACCTGCCACCGGGCGACCCTCTCGGCGAGGAACTCCCGCAGTTCCTGGTACGTGACGTCCCCCGCCCCGTCCTTCAGGACGACCGTGGCCAGCGGGCGTTCGCCCCACTTCTCGTCGGGCACGGCCACGACGGCGGCCTCGGCGACGGCCGGGTGGCCCATGAGCTGGTTCTCCAGTTCCACGGACGAGATCCACTCGCCGCCCGACTTGATGACGTCCTTGGCGCGGTCCGTCAGCGTCAGGTAGCCGTCGGGGGTGATCACGCCGACGTCGCCGGTGCGCAGCCAGCCGTCCGGGCTGAACTTGTCGTCGGGGCGGACGGGGTCGGCGTCCGCGCCCCCGTAGTACGCCCCGGCGATCCAGGGGCCGCGCACCTCCAGCTCGCCGGCGGACTCCCCGTCCCAGGGCATCTCCGTTCCGTCCGGGCCGATCAGCCGGGCCTCGACGGAGGCGGGGAAGCGGCCCTGGCTGATGCGGTACGGCCAGGCCTCCTCGTCGCTCAGCCCGCCCGGCGGGTGGGCGACGGTGCCCAGGGGGGAGGTCTCGGTCATGCCCCAGGCGTGGGTGACCGTCACGCCGTACTTCTCGCCGAACGTCTTCATCAGGGAGGGCGGGCAGGCCGAGCCGCCGATGGTGACGTTCTTCAGGGAGGAGATGTCGCGCGGTCTGGCGGCCAGTTCGGCCAGCAGTCCCTGCCAGATGGTGGGGACGGCCGCCGAGTGCGTGGGGCGTTCGGCCTCGATCATCTCGGCGAGCGGGGCGGGCTGGAGGAAGCGGTCCGGCATCAGCAGGTTGACGCCGGTCATGAAGACGGCGTGCGGCAGTCCCCAGGCGTTGACGTGGAACATCGGCACCACGGGAAGGGTGGTGTCGGCATCGGTCAGCCCCATGGACTCGCCCATGTTGACCTGCATCGAGTGCAGGTAGATGGAGCGGTGGGAGTAGACCACGCCCTTGGGGTCGCCGGTGGTGCCGGAGGTGTAGCACATGGCGGCGGCCTCGCGTTCGTCCAACTCCGGCCAGTCGTAGGTGGTCGGACGCCCCTCGATCAGCGCCTCGTACTCGTGGACGGTGGGACGGCAGCCCTCCAGCAGGGAGGTGTCGCCGGGGCCGACGACCACGACGTGCTCGACCGGCTCCATCTTCGGCAGCAGCGGCGCCAGCAGCGGCAGCAGCGAACCGTTGACCAGGACGACGCGGTCCGCGGCGTGGTTGACGATCCACACGAGCTGCTCGGCGGGGAGCCGGAGGTTGAGGGTGTGCAGGACCGACCCCATGGACGGGATGGCGAAGTACGCCTCGACGTGTTCGGCGTTGTTCCACATCAAGGTGGCCACCCGGTCGTCGCGGGCCACGCCGAGTTCGTCGCGCAGGGCGTGCGCGAGCCGGGCCGCGCGGGCGCCGACCTCCGCGAACGTGCGGCGCTGAGGTTCGCCCTCCCCGGTCCAGGTCGTGATCCGCGATTTTCCGTGGACCGTGCTTCCGTGGCGCAGGATGCGCGAGACGGTCAGCGGTACGTCTTGCATCGTGCTCAGCACCGGGGCCTCCCGAGTTATACGGGCGCTACGCTTCGGTAACGCGGGCGTTCTCTCGGAAGACTGCCACCGACCGGTCGGTATGTCACTAGGCGAGCGCGCGAAGATGTCTCCGATCCGGCCTCCGTCCCCGCCCCCGCTCGTCCCCGTGTCCGCTCGCCCGTGCGTCCCCCCATCCGCGCCTGCGGCCGTCCCCGCCCCCGCTCCCGCGCCGTCGCGGTGGCCCGTCAGGCGGCGGTGGTCAGTCCGTGGTGCTGCCCGACCCCGGCCTTCCTCCGACGCGCCACGCCCCGCCCGGCCGACACGGCGCCCGCGCGTTCCCCGTCCTCCGCGCCCCCGAACACGTCCACGGCGAGCCGCGGGTCCTCGCGGAGCTTGGCCAGCGCCCGTGACACCGCGCTCTTGACGGTGCCGACCGAGACCCCCAGCACCTCGGCCGTCTGGGCCTCGCTCAGATCCTCGTAGTACCGCAGGACCACCATGGCCCGCTGCCGGTCCGGGAGCCCCCGCACCGCCCGCCACACCGCGTCGCGCACGGCCTGCTGTTCGGCGGGATCGGACACCGGCACCGGCTCCGGCTCCGGCAACTCCTCACAGGCGTACTCGTCCACCCGCCGCTTGCGCCACTGCGAGGTGCGCGTGTTGACCAGCGCGCGGCGCACGTAACCGTCGAGCGCGCGCTGGTCCTCGATCCTCTCCCACGCCAGATACGTCTTGGTCAGAGCCGTCTGGAGCAGGTCCTCGGCGTCGCACGGATTGGGGGTGAGCGAGCGGGCCGTGCGCAGCAGCACCGGTCTGCGTGCCCGGACGTACGAGGTGAACGTCAGCGGCGTCACGGTCGCGGTGGTCCCATGCGTGGTCATGGCCCAACGCTATGAGCCGGGGTCCCCTCCCGAATCGGCCACAGGTGCCGATACCGGCTCCCTCTCAGGTTGGAGGCGCCGCCTCCTCCACACCTCCCCTGGGGGGACACCCGTACCGCTCCGGCTCAGGGTTCGCGCGCCCGTCCCCGACCACACGCGCGGCTCACGCGCACGACGGCGCGGCCGTACTCCCCGAGTACGGCCGCGCCGCTCCATCCCTTCTCCCATCGGGCGTCGGCCGGTTCCCCGCCCGGCCGACGCCCCTGGCTCACCGGAGCCCGTGAAGCGGACGCACCGCCGCGACGAGGCGGACGGTGCGGGTACGTGCCATGTTCTGTCCTCCTGTGGGGCGAGTGCTTCCGATCCAACGACGTCGCGCAGCAAGGCTGCCCCACCCGGAAACCGACGAAGCGTCACCAACGCCTCATTCGCTCGCACGAATGACGACGTGTCGATAAACCTCTCACGCAACCGCAAAACCCACCCGTTCCCGCGTTCGCTCAGCGGGCGAACCAACGCTGCGGTTCCGGGGCGGTGTTCTCGTAGATGTGCTTGGCCTGCCGGTACTCCGCGAGCCCCTCGTATCCGAGCTCCCGACCGACTCCGGAACGCTTGTACCCGCCCCACTCGGCCTGCGGCAGATACGGTCCGAAGTCGTTGATCCACACCGTGCCGTGCCGCAACCGCCGGGCGACCCGCTCGGCCCGTCCGGCGTCCCGCGTCCACACGGCTCCGGCCAGTCCGTAGTCGGTGTGGTTGCCCAGTTCGACGGCGCTCTCCTCGTCGGTGAACCGCTCCACCGTCAGGATGGGGCCGAACGTCTCCTCCTGGACGACCCGCATGTCGCGGTCGCAGTCGACGAAGACCGTCGGCCGGTAGAAGAAGCCGTCGCGCAGTTCCGGTTCGTCCGGCCGCCGGCCGCCCGCGACCAGCCTGGCGCCCTCCTGGAGCCCGATCTCCACGTAGGACTCCACCTTGGCGCGGTGTTCGGCGGAGACCAGCGGACCGCTCTCGGTGTGCTCGTCCAGCCCGTTGCCGAGCCGGATCCGGTCGGCCCGCTCCACGAGTTCGGCGATGAGCCGGTCGTACAGGGAGTCCTCGACGATGAGCCTGGTGCCCGCGGAGCACACCTGGCCGGCGTGGAAGAAGACGGCCGTCAGGGCGTAGTCGACGGCGGCCTCGAAGTCGGCGTCCGCGAACACGATGTTGGGGTTCTTGCCGCCCAGTTCCAGGGCGATCTTCTTCACCGTGTCGGCCGCCGAGCGCATGATCGTCCGGCCGGTCTCCAGCCCGCCGGTGAAGGAGACCAGGTCCACGCCCGGGTCCTCCGACAGGGCCGCGCCGGCCGTCCCGCCCGGCCCGAGCACCAGGTTGACCACGCCCGCCGGAACCCCGGCCTCCTGAAGCAGCTCGACCATCCGGATCGTCGTCAGCGGGGTGATCTCGCTGGGCTTGATCACCATGGTGTTGCCCGCGGCCAGCGCCGGCGCCACCTTCCAGGAGACCTGGAGGAGGGGGTAGTTCCACGGGGCGATCAGCGCGCACACCCCGACGGGTTCGTAGACGACGCGGCTGCGCACGCGCGGGTCGCCGGCGTCCACGATCCGGCCGGCGTCGGCCTCGGCCAGGTTGGCGTAGTAGCGGAACACCTCGGTCACGTCGTCGACGTCGATGCCGCTCTCGGTGAGCGTCTTGCCGGTGTCCAGGGTTTCGAGGCGGGCGATGTCCGCCTTGTCCCGCTGGAGCAGCTCGGCCATCCGGTGCAGCAGTCCGGAGCGCCGCCGCGCGGTCCAGGTGGGCCAGTCCCCGGCGTCGAACGCCTTCCGCGCCGCGGCGACGGCGGCCTGCGCGTCCGCGCGCCCGCCCTCGTCCACCGTGCTCACCACGGAGCGGTCGTAGGGGTTGATGATCTCGCGGGTGGCGCCGTCGGACGCCGAGGTCCACTCGCCACCGATGAACAGACTGGACGTGACCGACCCCTTCCGCCATGGGCCCGGACATGCTGACCATTTTGCCCGAAAAGAGCAATAATATCAGATTAGTCACATCCAAGAGCGGGACGCAAAGCAGACCGGATCCGAGGAGCGGCATGAGCCGGACGGGCTACGACCACGTCATCGTGGGCGGGGGATCGGCGGGCTGCGTCCTCGCCAACCGCCTGAGCGATGACCCGAGCAACGAGGTCCTCGTCCTGGAGGCCGGGCGCCCGGACCGGAGTCGGGACGTCCTCACCCACATGCCCGCCGCCCTCACCATGGTCATCGGCAACCGTTTCCACGACTGGCGGTACCACTCCGAACCCGAGCCGTACATGAACGGCCGACGCGTCAGCCAAGGACGCGGCCGGCTGCTGGGCGGATCCGGCTCCGTCAACGGCATGATCTTCCAGCGCGGCAACCCCATGGACCTGGAGCGCTGGGCCGCCGACCCGGGCATGGAGACCCGGGACTACGCGCACTGCCTGCCGTACTTCAAGAAGATGGAACACTGCGTCGTCGGCGGCGACGACCGGCGCGGACGCGGCGGCCCCCTGTGGCTGGAGCGCGGACCGGCCACCAACCCCCTGTTCGGCGCTTTCCTGGAGGCCGTCCAGCAGGCGGGCCACCCCCTGACCTCCGACGTCAACGGCCACCGGCAGGAGGGCTTCGCCCGCTTCGACCGCTTCGACCGCACCATCAGGAACGGACGCCGCCGGTCGGCCTCCCGCGCCTACCTCCACCCCGTCCTGAGGCGGCCCAACCTCACCGTGCGCTGCTTCTCCCAGGTCGACCGGATCCTCTTCAGCGGCAAGCGCGCCGTGGGCGTGGCCTACCGCCGCCTCGGCCGCCGCATGCGGGCGTACGGCGGCGAGGTCGTCCTCTGCGGCGGCGCGTTCAACACCCCGCAGCTCCTCCGGCTCTCCGGCATCGGCAGCCCCGACGAGCTGCGCCCGCCGGGCGTCGAGATGGTGCACGCGCTGCCCGGCGTCGGCGAGAACCTCCAGGACCACCTGGAGGTCCACGTCCAGCACGCCTGCAAACAGCCCGTCACCCTCAACCCGGCGCTCAAGCCGACCCGGCAGGCCCTGATCGGCCTGCAGTGGCTCCTCTTCCGCACCGGACCGGCGGCCACCGACCACTTCGAGGCGGGCGGATTCGTCCGGGGCAACACGCCCCTGCCCCCGGCCGACGTCGCCTTCCACCGGCACCGCGCGCAGGAGGGATGAACCGATGGCGCGGGACGGAGAACGCGACCCCCGGAACGTCGACGGTGCCGCCGGCATCGACGGCGGCACCGGGAACAAAGGCCCCGCGAGCACCGCCGAAGAGGGCGGCACCGAGGACGCCCCCTGGTCGGCGGAGCACGGTCGGGGGCACCTCAAGCCCGTCGTCTTCTTCGGCTCGGCCGCGCTGATCCTCGCCATCTCGATCTGGGCGATCATCACCCCCACGGGCGCCGAGAGCACCATCGGCACCCTCGTGGGCTGGGTGTCCGAGGGCTTCGGCTGGTACTACTTCCTCGCCGCCACCCTCTACCTGGTGTTCGTGGTGTACCTCGCCCTGTCCCGCTACGGCACGGTCAAACTCGGCCCCAAGCACTCCACCCCCGACTACGGGATCTTCTCCTGGGGCGCGATGCTCTTCGCCGCCGGCATCGGCATCGACCTGATGTTCTTCTCCGTCTCCGGACCCGTCAGCCACTACCTGGCGCCCCCCGAAGGCGATCCGGAGACCGTCGAGGCCGCCCGACAGGCCGTGGTGTGGACACTGTTCCACTACGGCCTCACCGGATGGGCCATGTACGCCCTCATGGGCATGGCGCTGGGTTACTTCTCCTTCCGCTACCGCCTTCCGCTGGCCATCCGCTCCGCGCTCTACCCCCTCATCGGCCGGCGCATCCACGGACGGACCGGCGACGCCGTCGACCTCGCGGCCGTCCTCGGCACCGTCTTCGGCATCTCCGTCACCCTCGGCATCGGCGTCGTCCAGCTCAACTACGGCCTGAAACTCCTCTTCGACGTCCCCGAGGGCGTCCCCGCCCAGACCGCCCTGGTCGCCATCGCGGTGCTCATGGCCACCGCCTCCGCCGTCTCCGGCGTGGACCGGGGCATCAAGCTGCTGTCACAGCTCAACGTGCTGCTCGCCATCGTGCTGATGCTGTACGTGCTGATCGCCGACCATCCGATCCGGCTCCTCAACACCCTGATGCTCAACATCGGCGACTACGTCAGCCGCTTCCCGTCGATGACCCTGAACACCTTCGCCTTCGACCAGCCCACCGAGTGGCTCAATTCCTGGACGCTGTTCTTCTGGGCCTGGTGGGTCGCCTGGGCGCCGTTCGTCGGACTGTTCCTCGCCCGCATCTCCCGCGGCCGCACCATCCGCCAGTTCGTCGCGGCCACGCTGATCATCCCGTTCCTGTTCACGCTGACCTTCGTGTCCATCTTCGGCAACAGCGCCCTGGGCAGGGTGCGGGACGGCGACACCGCGTTCGGCCGGACCGCCGTGGACACTCCCGAGCAGGGCTTCTACGGACTGCTCGAGCACTACCCGGGCTTCGTCTTCAGCGCCGTGCTGGCGACCTTCGTCGGGCTGCTGTTCTACGTCACCTCCGCCGACTCCGGCGCACTGGTGATCGGCAACCTCAGCTCCCACCTGCCCACCCCGACCGTCGACGCGGCCCTCTGGCTGCGTGCCTTCTGGGCACTGGTGACCGGCCTGCTCACCCTGGCCATGCTCATCGTCGGCGGTGTGCAGGCCCTGACCAACGCCACGATCATCATGGGCCTGCCGTTCTCGTTCGTGATGTTCCTGATCATGGCCGGCCTGTACCGGGCGCTGCGCGTCGAGCACTTCCGCGCGGAGGCGATGAACACCACCCTGCCCTCCTCCCTCTCCGGACGGACCCTCCACCCCGGTCACCCGGCCGGACTCGACTGGCGCCGGCGGCTCGCCCGTTCCATGAGCTTCCCCGACCGGCGTGCCGGCGCCCGGTTCATCGACGAGGTGTGCCGCCCGGCGATGCGCGAGGTCGCCGAGGAACTGCGCAAGCAGGGCGTGCCGGCCACCGTCACCGAGCAGATGGACGAGGAGATCGGCATCCCCCACCTGGAGCTGAAGGTGCCGATCGGGAAGGGAGAGGAGTTCCTGTACCGGGTGTGGCCCATCGAAGCACCCGCCCCGACCTTCGCCACCCGCTCGATCAGCGCACGGAACACCTACGTCCGCTTCGAGGTGCACCTCTCGGAGGGCAGCCAGGGCTACGACGTCATGGGCTACCACAAGGACCAGCTCATCGCCGACATCCTCGACCAGTACGAGCGGCACATGGAGTTCCTGCGCCTGCACCGCGAGGCCACCACCCAGTCCTCCCTCCCCGACCACCGGCCCGACACCGCCGAGATCCAGCTCCCCGACGAGGACTGACGGGGACCGACGGGGGCGTTCACGCACACCGTGACGGAGCGGTCCCCCTGGTCAGAAGCAGGCGATGCCGAACAAGTCGGGAGAGGGTCATCGAAGCCCTGGGACGACTGTGCCGAGAGGGGTGGGAGTGGCGTCGGCGAGGCGGGTCCAGTGCAGGAGGGTCTCCCGGTGGGAACCGGTCGCGGTGGCCTCGACCACCACTGCGGCGTCATCCGGGTCGCACGGCGTTCCGGAGCGGGTCAGAAGGGTCAGTGGCCACTCGGGATGCTCGGGGGTCTCCTCGCCGTCGAAGGCGTGCCAGTCCCAGGGGCCGTCGAACCGCCACGCCCGTCCCGCCGCGTCGGCCACCTCGTCACCCGGACGCAGGAACGCGTACGGCCTGAACAGCAGGTCGAAGGTGAACGGTATGCCGTCGCCCGGATGTAGCTCGTACCCCGTGCCGTTGACATGGCCGTCCGCCGGGACCTCCCGGTAGGACAGCCCTCGGGGAAGCACCGCGACGGACAGGCGCGGGCGCGGCAGCCGGCCCGTCTCCAGCGGGGGATCGAAGTGGTCGACCGCGGTGACGTGGACCACGGCCGGCGGCACACCGACCCGGCACGCGTCACCCGGCTTCAAGTGCTCCGGTGCCGGGTCGGTGCGGAACAGTTCCATCTCGTCCCAGGCACGGGTACTCGCGTCGATCCCCAGTGCCACGACCCCGTTCCAGTGGGAGAACTCGCAGGCCGGGTCCGGTCGCCACCACGGCCACTCCAACGACAGATGGTCCCACTTCAAGCCCTCCGCGACCCGGGTCCGCGTGAACGGACAGGCGACCGACAGCACATCGCCCACCCGGAAGTCCACACCATCCGTCATGACGTCAGGTTAGGGCGCGCTTGACTCCCCTCGGACGCGGAGGACGGGCGGGGCCACCGTCCGGGCACGTTCGTGGAGTTCGCGGGCGGATGCTCGCGTACATGGCGAGGATGCGGTCGTCCCCCCGGCCGCTCTGAACCATCGGACACTCGTCCAGTGCCTCGTGCCATGCCTTGCACACCGCTTCCAGATGACCGATCTCCATCCGGAACTCGGCGAGTGTGAGCCGCTCCTTCCGCGGCAGCGCAAGAGCAAGGCGACCATTCCCGAGCGCCGCGACCAGATCGCCAACCGGGCCTGCCGAGGCGCAGTTCCGAACCGTCGCGCCCAACTCGACAAGGCAGCCTCCTGCTACCGCGCCGGCGTCGTCATCGCGTCGCTGACCCCGGCTGCGTGACACCGGGTGCGAGCCGACGGCTTCCGGCCGGCAGCACGCTATTTGACCAGGTGAAACTCCGGATGGCGCAGCCAAGCGGCCAGGAACTCGACGTCACCGACGTGCCGGAACCAACGACTACCGCTGCCGGTGTCGTAGGAGACCTCCGCGACCATCCCGGGCAGGGAGGCCACCAGCGCTCTCGCCCGGGCCAGGTGCGCGTCGTCCACCGTTTCATCGCGTGGGGTGGGGTAGCCCAGGACGCCGTCGAAGTCGATCAACGCGCCGAGACGGCGGGCGAGAGCGAGTGCCAAGTGGCCGAGCGGCATGTGGTTGACCGCGCCCGAGCAGCCTGCTGCGAGAACCAGGCCCTGCGCCGGCGGCTGGGAGAAGGCCGAGTAGTCCTCGTCCTCCGCCGGTATGCACTCGTCCTCGGACAACCAGAACGCGCCGGCGGCCTGGGGAGCAACGCCGCGCAGCCCCAGGGCCGCGCAGTCGCGCACCCGGAAGGACAGGTCACCACCGGCTTCGACTTTCACCGGCTCGCAGAAGGACCGCAGCCACGGGGCCACATCGGTCAGGACGTCCTCGACGTCGCATGGCTCCGAGAGCCACAGCCCCACTGCCGGTCCCGACACGATGCCTCCCAAGACATGTGGCTCAGCGCCATCTGGGAGCCGGTTCCACCAAGCCCCAGCGGCAATCGGCTGGTCAATTTCGAGACCCGACCTCGGCGGGGCCGGCTGCGCCTCGACGCGGAAGGCCTGGTGCGGCCGGCAGGCCGGCGGCCGTCACATCCGTGCTGCAACTGTCGCCGTTCCGCGGGAAGGTCGGGTTCTCGAAGCGGGAGGCGTTCAGCTCGAAGACCTCAGCCGAAGGGTCGCCCTGACGCCCGAGCAGGTTTCCTCGCCCCTCGCGCGATCCCGTACGACCTGCGACACACGTGCGTATCCTTCTGGCTCAGTTCCGGGGTGAGCCTGGCGGAGACCGCCCGCCGGGCCGGCCAGAGCATCGCCGTGCTCCAGCGCTACTACGCGAAGGTGCTCGACGGCCAGGAGGAGCGCATGAACGAGTTGATCGACCGAGGGTTTGCCGAGCACCGGTAACCAGCACTCTCTTACGGTTACGCACCCGAAATAACGGGCACCCGCGGCACCTGCGCTTGGTCCACGCGCGCTGGTCGACGGCGGGATACGGGCGGGCTGGTGAGACAGAGCGAACGTCGAAGGGGTGCCTCCCGGTGGGAGGCACCCCTTCTGAGCTGGTGTTTCGTTCACCTCGGCGGAGGCTGTGGGATTTGAACCCACGGTGACGTTGCCGCCACGACGGTTTTCAAGACCGTTCCCTTAGGCCGCTCGGGCAAGCCTCCCCACGCCGCGCCGGGTGGTGCGGCGTGGGGATAGCGTAGCCGGTTCGTCAGTCTCCTCGGCGGGAGCCCAGGGTGAGCTCGACCGTGCTCTCCTTGCCGCCGCGCTCGTAGGTGAGCGAGACCTTCTCGCCCGGCTCGTGGGCCCAGATCTCGCTGATCAGGGTGGGACCGCTGTCGATCACCACGCCGTCGAACTTGGTGATCACATCGCCCGGCCGCAGGCCCGCCTTGTCGGCCGGGCCGCCCGGGGTGACCGGTTCGCTGCCGTTGTCGGTGTCCTCGATGACGCGGGCGCCGTCGCCCAGGTCGCGGAGGTCCACCTGGACGCCGATGACCGGGTAGACCGGCTCGCCGGTCTCGATCAGCGTCCTGGCGACGCGCTGGGCCTGGTTGATCGGGATGGCGAAGCCGAGGCCGATACTGCCGGCCGCGCCCTGGCCGAGGCCGCTGCCCGCCGACTGGATGGCGGAGTTGATGCCGATCACCGCGCCCTCGGCGTTGAGGAGGGGGCCACCGGAGTTGCCCGGGTTGATGGAGGCGTCCGTCTGGATGGCGCTCATGTAGGAGGCCTGGGAGCCCTGCCCGTCGCTGGAGGCGACCGGACGGTTCTTGGCGCTGACGATGCCGGTGGTGACCGTGCCGGACAGGCCGTACGGGGCGCCGATCGCGATCGTCGCGTCGCCGACCTGGACCTTGTCGGAGTCGCCGAGGGGCAGCGGGGTGAGCTTGGCGTCGGAGGCGTTCTTGAGCTTGATGACGGCGACGTCGTAGCCCTGGGCGAGGCCGACGACCTCGGCCTCGTACTTCCTGCCGTCGGAGAAGGTGGCGGTCAGCCGGCCGCCGTCGGCGGCACTGGCCACCACGTGGTTGTTGGTCATGATGTGGCCCTGCTTGTCGTAGACGAAGCCGGTGCCGGTGCCGCTCTCGCCGCTGCCCTCGGCCTCGATCGTCACCACGCTGGGCAGGGCCTTGGCCGCGATCCCGGCGACG
Source organism: Streptomyces megasporus (assembly GCF_000718985.1). Taxonomy (GTDB): domain Bacteria; phylum Actinomycetota; class Actinomycetes; order Streptomycetales; family Streptomycetaceae; genus Streptomyces; species Streptomyces megasporus. Next base: position 72,873 of record NZ_JODL01000011.1, read on the forward strand.
GAGTCGGGCGCGCGGTCGATGCGTTCGAGGCTTCCGTCGGAGGAGATGGTCGTCGAGCCGCCGCTGTTCGCGCGGTCGGCGGCCCAGAAGCCGACGCCGGTGCCGACGCCGCCCGCCAGCAGGGCCACCACGGCGACGGCGGCGATGAGGGCGCCGAACCGCCGCTTCTTCTCCGGGATCGGGGCCACGGGCGGGACGTTCCACGGGGAGGCGGGGCTCGCGGGCGCGCCGGGGGCGGGGGGCGTGGTGCCGTAGCCGTCGTAGCCGCCCGGCGCGCCCCACGGCCCCGGGTACTGCTGGGCGGGCGGAGCGGTGGGGGGCGTGGTGACGGAGGGCCGGGTCGCCTGCTCGTGCGTCGCCGGCTCCTGGGGCGACGGGGACTGCTGCGTCTGCTGCGTCGGTTCCGCCGCGGGAGACGGGGACTGCGGAGCCTGGGGCGCCTGCGAGGACTGCGGGGTCTGGGGTGGCTGTCGGGCGGGCGGTTCCGCGGCCTCGGGGTCGATCTTCCGCAGGTGGGTCGTCACCTCGCCCCCGGACGCCGGCGCCGGGGCGGACGCCGGCGCCGGGGCGGGTGCCGGGAGGTCGTAGTCCTCCGACGAGTCGTCGGTCGGTGTCCTGGGCGCGGCGGCGCTCGCGCCGGACCGCTCGGCCGGCGGGGGCGGCACGGGGGCGCCGGCCGCGGGCTTGTCGGCGGCGCCCTCGTTCTCGGTGCTCACAGCTATCTCCTCAGGTACACGACAGTCGCGCGCCGTCGGGGACCGGCGCGTATTCAGGTGTATGACGTCAGCTTCGCCCGCCGCACGTCAGGGTGGCGTAAGCACCTCCGTCCGGACGACGTGGCGGCCCGGTCGGCACGGCGGTCCACGGCGTGGCGGCGGGGTGGCACCATAACGCGGTGAGCTATGAGATCCGCCAGGGGTCGCCCGGGTCACGACGCCCCATCTCCGTCATCGCCCACCGCGGGGCCTCCGAGGACGCCCCGGAGCACACCCTGGCCGCGTACCGCAGAGCAATCGAGGACGGCGCCGACGGGTTGGAGTGCGATGTGCGGCTCACCGCCGACGGCCATCTCGTCTGTGTGCACGATCGCCGGGTCAACCGTACATCCAACGGCCGCGGCGCCGTCTCCGCACTGGAGTTGGCCGATCTCGCCGCCCTGGACTTCGGCTCCTGGAAGGGCTGGGGCGACACACACGAGTCGCCGGAGACCGAGAGCCGTGAGCACACCTCCGTCCTCACCCTGGAACGGCTGCTGCGGCTGGTGGAGGAGCAGGCCGCCGCGGGTCGCCGGGTGGACCTGGCCATCGAGACCAAGCACCCCACCCGCTGGGCGGGGCAGGTCGAGGAGGAGCTGCTGCGGGTGCTGGCCCGTCACGATCCGGCCATCCCCGTGCGGGTGATGAGTTTCTCGGCCCGTTCGCTGCACCGGGTGCGGGCCGCGGCGCCGTGGATCCCCACCGTCTACCTGATGCAGTTCCTGCTGCCGCGCCACCGGGACGGGCGGCTGCCGCCGGGGGTGGGCATCGCCGGACCGAGCATCCGCATCCTGCGCAACCACCCCGAGTACGTGGCACGTGCGCACAGCATGGGCCACCAGGTGCACGTGTGGACGGTGGACGATCCGGTCGACGTCGAACTGTGCGCGCTGCTGGGGGTGGACGCCATCATCACCAATCGCCCCAAACACGTTCTGTCCCAACTGGCCCGGCTGGAACGGGAACAAGGGGGCTGACGGCGTTTTCCGAGGTACCGAGGGGGAGTGCGCGGGCGCGTTCCGCGCCCCGGGGGTCGTGAATCATTCGTGAGTGGTGCGTCACGGGAATGTTCCGGCCGGTTTCCGGTCTCGGACAAAGGGGCATCCATCACGTGGCGTGGGGCGAAGAAGGAGGTCTCGGGGGTGGCGTTGGTGGTTGCACAAGAAGCGCCGACGTCGTCGACGATGGCCGTACCCCACGGTCCGGCGGGCGTGGGTGCGGCACGGCGGCGGATGCGCGAGGAGCTTCTCGGTCTCGGTGCGCCGGAAGCGGTCGTCGAGGACGCGGTTCTGGTCTTCTCCGAACTCCTCAGCAACGCGTACCGGCACGCCAGACCGCTCGGCGCGGGGAACTTCGTCCACGCCGCGTGGGGCCTCACCCGGGACGGCGGGGTGTCCGTCTCCGTCACGGACGGCGGGGGGCCGACCCGTCCACGCCTGTCCAACCCGTCGGTGACCGCGCGGGGCGGCCGGGGGCTGTCGATCATCACCTCCCTCGCCCGCGACTGGGGGGTGCGGGACGGCGACGAGCCCGGCGAGGTGACGGTCTGGGCGGTGGTGCCTCCCGGCGACGGCGGGTTCTCCGCCTCGATGGACTTCGATCTGGTGGACCTGGACGACTTCGCGTAGGCGTTTCGGGTGGCGTCTCCCGCGTACGCGTGCGGGCCCGGCCCCACGGACTAGGCTCGCGCCGACAGCGTCCGTACGACCGGGAGATCCGCACGCCATGGCCAAGAAGCGCCGCCCCCAGACAAAGGCCGCCAAGCCGCAGCTCGTCGACGGGGAGATCCCCGTCGTCGGTGCCCGCGAGCCCTGCCCCTGTGGATCGGGCCGCCGCTACAAGGCCTGCCACGGCCGGGCCGCCGCCCAGGCGGTGACCGAGCTGGTCCGCCGGCCGTTCGAGGGGCTGCCCGGGGAGTGCGACTGGGTCGCGCTGCGCGAGCTGGTGCCCGCCGCGACCGTGCCGTTGAAGCTGAAGGACGGTCTGCCCGAGGACGTCCCCTCCCTGACCCTCGCCACCGTTCTGCCCATGGCCTGGCCCGCGCTGCGCCGCGACAACGGGGCCGTGCTGGTCGGGCTGCAGAACGACACGCCCTCCGGCGACCTCAGCCGGGACCTCGCCGACGTGCTGCGGCGGGCCCTGACGGTACGGCCGGGCACCCCGGTGGCCGCCGAGCGCACCGCAGCCGACGCCCCGCGTCTGCAGGACCTGCTGGACCTCGACGCCCCGTTCGTGCCCGAGGTGCACGACGGTTTCGAGTTCTGGGTGGAGGACGCCGAGAACCAGAGCCCCGAGGTGGCTGCCTCGTTGGAACGAGCCAACTCCGCCGCCCTGCCGACCGCCCGTCTGGAGGGGGTGGAGGCCGCGTACTGGTGCGAGACCCCGGAGAAGAACCACCTGCGCTGGGTCATGCCGCACCCCGAGGAGCGGATGCTCGACGCGCTCGCCCGGCTGCACGCCGCCGGCGCCTCGTCGCTCGGCGAGGGCACGCGACTGGTCGGTTCGTTCCGCGCGCACGGCCTGGTGGTGCCGGTGTGGGACCTGCCGAGCGCGATGGGCGCGGAGGAGTGCGAGAAGCCCGCGGCGGCCTTCGCGGAGCGGCTCGCGGACGCTCTGGAGGCCACCGCTCCGCTGACGGCGGACGAGCGTCGGGCCCGCAACGGATTCACCAATCGACAGGTGACTCTCAACTGACAGACGAATTTCGGTGAGGCATGCGGACTTTCGCACCGTGATTCGCGTCACAACAGGCCGTACCAGCAGGTAAATAGTCGGCTTGAAGAGATCGGTGGAATTTGCGAACGGCCAATTGCTTGTTACCGTTTAAGGGCCCGGTCGCTGGTGCATCCCCCGTCGCCAGCGATCGGGTCTTTCCATGTCCGGACGTTTCCGCACGAGCCCCCGGACGCCCCTCCGGACGGTGGCCCCGCAGCTCAACTCCCCGACAGGCCAGTGGAGTTGCTGCCGGAGCGCAGCAGCAGGCCGTCCCCGTCCGGCGCCCCGATCTCCGCCACCGCCACATACGGCTCCCCACCCGGACGGATTTCCTCCGTCTTCCCGCGCGGGGTGTCGCACGTACCCGGACGGTCCGTCGCGGGAAGGGAGCAGGGCATGTGCACACTCCGCCCGCCGGGCCCCATCAGACTCAGGGCTCCGTGCAGTGATTCGCCGGTGTTATTCCGGTAGTACATCCGCCCCCATGTCGTTCTGTTCCGAGTCAGAACGCAGGTCTGCGCCCGCACTCCTTCCGGTGACGTGGCCTGGGGGCCGCAGACGGCGGTGACGTCCGACGGCCCGTCGCCCTCCGGCGACTCCGGTCGCTCCGCCGGCTCCGGCGCGAGCGGCACGGAGGGAGCCGGGGAAGGGGCCGGGGAGGGCGGGGCACCGGCGACGGGGCGTCCGTCGGACACGTCCGGCCCGGCGGTCGCGGCGGCGAGCGGCAGGGCCACCGCGAGCACCACCGCGCCGGCGAGCGCGATCACGCGGAGGTTCGGGGCACGCTGCTGCGGGTCATGCATGAAGTCCACCTGCGACTCGCTGGAGAGGGGCCGGAAACGGAAGAGGCCCCGGGGCGCCCCGAACATATCGGGAGGAAGAAGGCGCCCAAGGGGACAGAGTGGCCCTTTCCCGCCATCTCCGGCGCCCTGCTACCCGTACGAGTGAACCCCGCGCGAGTGAGCAGGGCGCGGACTCCCCGGCCGCGTGCCGCGCGGCGGCTCAGTACGCCAACCGGCTGCCGGTGTCCGGCGCCTCCGTGCCGGCCCGCACCAGTACGTCCACCAGGGGCTCCATCCGGGGCAGCCACGGAGCTCCGCCGTCCCCCGCGGACGGCGGCCTCTCCCAGCGCACCTGCCCGGTGCCGATGCGCGACGGCGGCAGCGGGACGTAACCGCCCTCGCCGTGGAAGCGCAGCGAACTGGGCACCCAGTCCTGGGCGTAGAGCAACTCGCCCAACTCCTCGAGGTCGTACGGCGCGACCAGCAGCACGAAACGGGTCGGGGTCGCGACCACCGGTCCGGTGCGCAGACCCAGCCGGTCGAACTCCGCCAACGCCCCCGCCCCCACGGACGCCGGAAGGCTCAGCGCGCACGGCGCGCGGCCTCCGGTGGCCAACAGGATCGGCGCGTCGGGGCGGTTGGTCCACCACCAGCGCACCATGCGGGCGTCGGTGGTGGCGGCGAGCAGTTCGGGATCGAAGGGGTGCGCGCCGGGCACGACGCAGTCGGGCCGTGGACAGGAACAGCGCCCCTGTGACCGCCCGGACTGGCGTGCGGCCGGGCGTCCGGACCCCCGCGGCGCCACCCCGGGCAGCACCGGCCACCTCCACCGTGTGGCGCAGACGAGCGCCGCGTTCCGCAGCGCCCAGCGGGTCATGCGTCGCCTTCCGAGGATCTCGCGCATCAGCGCTCGTTCCTTTCCGTACCGCCAAGGATCGACAAGGACCTATCGGGACCGGCGGCCGACGACGGCCGGCCGGTCCTTCACACCTCTACACCTGTGGATCTCGTGTGACCGCGCGTACGCGATCACGGCAGCGCCACCGCGTTCCGTCTCTCGACGCCTGCCGTTCGGGCAACTCGTGGGGCGGGGAAGCGCGGCGGGGCGATGTGCCCGGTGACCGCTCTCGTGCTCGTGCCGGCCGTGCCGTCGGTGATCGCCCGGCGACCGTGCCCTGATCTTTCGCCCCGTACGAGGACGCGCTCCGGTTTCCACTCCGTGAGACGCGCGGACTCGTCATCGGGTTCCGGCGGGACCCGACCGCCCGTTCTCCTCTTGCCGTACGTACCCACGTACCCACAACGACCGTGTTGACGCGCTGTCGCAATGGACGTCAGTCGACCGCGAGCCACCCATCCCAAGGTAGGTTTTCGGCCAAGCTTACGGTCACTTCCACGCCCCTCGCATCCACCCTCGCGCCCCCGCGACAAAAGCCTCCGGAAGGTACACCCGCGGCCCGCTGGGACAATGCTGGACATCTCGTTATCAGGGCGTGTACATCTGGAGACACTGATAGCGGAGCAGCACGACATGGGGGTTTGCGATGCTATTGAGGTTGCCGATCCACGGTGAGGGGCGCCGGCCATGAGCGCCCAACAACCACCGAAACTGGCCGGAATCAACTCGCCCGCACCGCCGCCCCAGCAGACTGTTCCGCCCTCCGCCGCCCCTCACCAGCAGCCCGCCGTCCCCCCGCGCCCGACGGCCGTCGAGGACCCGGCCCTGACGCACTCGGTCGAACGGCTCGCCGCCGTCCAGGACCGGCTCGCCGGATGGATCTCCGACCTCACCACCCTCCACGACCTCACCGAACGGCTGGCGCGCGCCGAGACCCTGGACGGGACGGTGCGCGAGGCCCTGAACGCCGGGGCCGCCCTCGTGGGCGCCCGGCGCGGACTGATCACCCTGGAGCCCTCCGCCCCGGTCCCTCCCCGGCCCCGCTCCGGGCGCCTCCCCCACGACTCCCTCCACGACTTTCCCCACGACTCCCCCCTCGACCTCCCCCACGACTCAGCCACCACCTTCGGGCTCGGCCTGGGCGTCGCGGACCTCGGACACCTCGAAACCGTCCCGAGCGACTCCGCCTCCCACGTCCACCTCCTCGGCGGTCTGCCGGAGACCGGCGCCCGGCCCCTGGAGATCGCCCACCCCCACATCGCCGAGGAGACCGGTCTCGACCCGCGCCACCGCGAGGTCGCCGCCCGGCTCGGCTACGCCGCCAGCTACGCCGTGCCGCTGGTGTCCGAGAGCGCCGGCCGGGTGGGCGCGGCCGTCTGGCTGTACGACGAACCGGCGCAGCCGACCGAGCGCCAGCGTCATCTGCTCGGTCTGTACGTCCGACACGCCGCCGAGCACATCGCCCGCCGGCTCGACCTCGCCCGTGCCCGCGCCGACCTGGCCGGCGTGCGCGAGGAGCTGCTGCCCGCCCGGCTGCCCAGGGTGCCGGGCGTACGGCTGGCGGTGCGGCACCGCACCGGGCCGCGCGGCGGCGGCGACTGGTACGACGTCCTGCCGCTGCCCGAGGGGGCGCTCGGCCTGTCCGTCGGCGGCGTCACCGGCTCGGGGCCCGACGCGGTGGCCGCGATGGGGCGTCTGCGGGCGTCGCTGCGGGCGTACGCGGTGATGGAGGGAGAGGACCCGGTCGCGGTCCTGTCCGATCTGGAGTTGCTGCTGAGGCTGACCGAACCGGCGCGCGCGGCGACCGCGCTGTTCGGGTACGCGGAACGGACCGTGCCCCCGCACCCGTCCGGCGGCGGGGCGGGACGCCCCGAAGGGTCCGGGGGCGCCGGGGAGCTCGGGAACGCCGGGGCCGCCACCAGGGTCGTGCTCGCCGGCGCCGGGCACTGCCCGCCGCTGATCATCGGTCCGCGCCGCGTCGAGTTCGCCGAGACCACGCTCTCCGCGCCGCTGGGGATGCTCGCCTGCTGGGAGGCGCCGAGCATCGAGCTGCGGCTGGCGCCGGGAGAGACCCTCCTGATGTACAGCGACGGCCTGCTGCACCGCACCGGCGAGTCGACGGACCGCGCCTTCGCCCGGCTCCAGGCCGCCGCCATCGGCGCCCCGCGCGCCGTCCGCGACGATCCCGACGCCCTGGTGGACCACGTCCTGCACCTCGTGCTCCCCGACGGGCGGGCCGACGCCGACAGCGCCGAGGACGTGGTGCTGCTGGCCGCGCGGTTCTGAGCGGGCCCGTCCGGCGCCGCAAAGCCCCTCCCCGAAGGCCCACCACGAAGGCCCTCCCGCCCCCCTTCCGCGCGCCCTCCGCGGGGCCGTATCCCCGGAAAACCGTACGGACCTACGATGGAAGACGGCCCACGGAGGCCCATGCCATCAGCAGGAGGAGGCAGCGACGTGGCTGACCAGCAGACGCCGGAGATCCCGGAGGAGCAGGGAGAACCCACCTCGGAGGAACCGATCAAGCAGCGGAAGAACGGCCTGTACCCGGGCGTCTCCGACGAACTCGCCGAGAACATGAGGACCGGCTGGGCCGACACCGAGCTGCGCGATCTGGAGCCGATCCCCCAGGCCGACCGCACCGCCGAACGGCGCGCGAAGCTCTCCGCCCGCTTCCCCGGCGAGCGGCTGGTGATCCCCGCGGGCAACCTCAAGACGCGCTCGAACGACACCGACTACCCGTTCCGCGCGTCCGTGGAGTACGCCTACCTCACCGGCAACCAGACCGAGGACGGCGTCCTGGTCATGGAGCCGCGGGCGGACGGCGGCCACGACTCCGTCCTCTACCTGCTGCCCCGCTCCAACCGGGAGAACGGCGAGTTCTGGCTCGACGGCCAGGGCGAGCTGTGGGTGGGCCGCCGGCACAGCCTCACCGAGGCCGAACGGCTCTACGGCCTGCCGTGCCGGGACGTGCGCACCGTCGCCGACGTCCTGCGGGACGCCTCCGGCGACGTCCGCGTGGTGCGCGGGTACGACGCGGGGATCGAGACGGCCCTCACCGACAAGACGACCGCCGAGCGCGACGAGGAGCTGAAGGTCTTCCTCTCCGAGATGCGCCTGGTCAAGGACGACTTCGAGGTCGGCGAGCTGCAGAAGGCCGTCGACTCCACCGTGCGCGGCTTCGAGGACGTCGTGCGGGTGCTGGACAAGGCCGAGGCCACCTCCGAGCGGTACATCGAGGGCACCTTCTTCCTGCGCGCCCGGGTGGAGGGCAACGACGTCGGCTACGGCTCCATCTGCGCCGCCGGCCCGCACGCCACCACCCTGCACTGGGTGCGCAACGACGGTCCGGTCCGCTCCGGCGACCTGCTGCTGCTGGACGCCGGCGTGGAGACCCACACCCTCTACACCGCCGACGTCACCCGCACCCTGCCGATCAACGGCCGCTTCACCGACCTCCAGCGGAAGATCTACGACGCCGTCTACGAGGCGCAGGAGGCGGGCATCGCGGCGGTGAAGCCGGGCGCGAAGTACCTCGACTTCCACCACGCCGCCCAGCGGGTGCTGGCCGAGAAGCTGGTGGAGTGGGGCCTGGTGGAGGGCCCGGTCGAGCGCGTGCTGGAACTGGGCCTCCAGCGCCGTTGGACGCTCCACGGCACCGGCCACATGCTCGGCATGGACGTCCACGACTGCGCCGTCGCGCGCCGCGAGACGTACGCCGAGGGAACGCTGGAGCCGGGCATGTGCCTGACCGTCGAGCCGGGCCTGTACTTCCAGCCCGACGACCTGACGGTGCCCGAGGAGTACCGAGGCATCGGGGTGCGCATCGAGGACGACATCCTCGTCACCGAGGACGGCAACCGGAACCTCTCGGCCGCGCTGCCGCGCCGGTCGGACGAGGTCGAGGCGTGGATGGCGCGGCTGCGCGGCTGACCGCGTCATACCGTCGCGTCGTCGTGCCCGGACCGCCCGTGGAACGGGCCGGAGGCTCCCCGGACGATCCGTCCGGGGAGCCTCTCGGTTCACAGGCCCCTCCGGTGGGGCGCCTCCACCGTCAAGGCGTCAAGAGGCGTCAAGAGGCGTCAGGAGCCGCCGGGAGCCGTCGCCCGGTCGCACAGGCCGGCCCGGTTCTCGGTCCGGCCGGTGCTCTTCCGCCACGTGTTCGCGGTACCGGCGGTGCCGGTGCCCTCGGTGCGGTCGTGGCAGTCCAGCTCGCCGTTGTTCCGCAGTCGGTTGTGGGCGAGGAGGTTGTCCCCGTTCTCGCCCGCGTCGATCCGGATGCCGCTGCGCGAGTTGCCCGCCACCCGGTTGTGGGAGACGACGGACCCCGTCAGCGAGTCCGGGCCGACGCCGATGCCGTCGCCGACGGTGGCCCCGCCGACGCGGTTGCGGACGATCCTGACGTCCGTGCTCGGCCCGCCGCTCGCCATCGCGCCCGGCACTCCGCCGGACCCGGTGCTCGTGCGCAGGCCGCCCGCGCTGTCCGCGATCTCGTTGTACTTGATCTGGAGCCAGTCGTTGTCGTGACCGACGAAGAGCGCGGCTCCCCGGCTGCCGCGGACGTCGTTCCGCTCCACCTCGGTGTCGACCGAGTTCACGATGACGAGCAGCGACCCGTCCCGCAGCGAGGTGTTCCGCTCGACGTCGACGTCGGAGACGTCCCCCGGCTTCTCGCCCGCGAGGGCGATCGCGGCGGAATCGTTCCGGTGGAACGAGTTCTCCACGATTTCCGTGGCGTCCAGACCCCGGTCCACATAGATGCCATAGCCGCTTTCGGGCCCCGGACGATTGTTGTGGCGAATACAGTTCTTCTCGACCTCGTTCTGCTCCTTGGCATCGCGAATGTCGAGGTGCATTCCGAACACGTTGTCCTGGATCACGTTCCGCTCCAGCCGGTAGCCGGAGAAGGAGCCGTCGGTGGCGACGCCCGGTCCCGCGGTGTTGTCCCGGACGGTGAAGTCCTTGAACGAAATCCCGTCCGCCTCCAGGTTGACGACACCTCCCGAGGAGTTCCTCGACTGGATGATCGAGTCCCTTCTCGGGTCCGGCGCCTGGGGTCTGTCGCACGCCCTCGGCGCGCTCGCGCCCTCCAGGTGGAGGCTCTTCCCCACCGTGACCACTTCGTCGTACGTTCCGGCGCAGACCATGATCCGGCTGCCGGCGGGAGCCGCGTCGACCGCGTCCTGGATCGCCATGAAGTCCGCCTCGGGACACTGCACCAGATCGTCGTCGACGACGATCTCCACCGGGTCCGCGTGAGCCGGCACGGCCGGGAGAGCGGCGGCGAGCGCCACGCAAGCCGACAGGAAGAATTTCTTCCCCATGCCCTTTTCCTTCTCTTGAGGGGTTCCAAGGCACGCCGAATGATCGGGCCCGCAACGGATTGCGGCGGCGGATCCGACATGTGCGCGACGTCGTCGTTCCGGGTTCGCCGGCCTGCTTTGACCCTCGACCTCGGCAACTGCTGCGGCAACTCGTCCTGAGCCGTTGGGGGAGTCGGCTCTCCGAGTGGGAGATCCGCTGCTTCCGGGAACCGGAACGCGGTGTTCGCGAGGCTCCGTGCACACGTCCGCCCCGCGCCGGACGGCGAGTCCGGCGCGGGGCGGACACAAGGGGTGTCCCTTCTCGGGTCAGGACACCCTCAGCAGCGCGTCCTTCTTCCACTTGAGGAGCTTGTCGAAACAGACCACGGCGCCGTCGCCCGGGCGGCTGCGGAAGTCGACGTGATCGGCGAGGGCCTCGATCAGGAACAGTCCCCTGCCGTGCTCGGGGGGATGATGCGCCCCGTCGTGGCCCCCGTCGTGGCCCCCGTCGTGGCCACTGTCATGAACCCCGCCGTGAACCCCGTCGTGCGTCCCGTCCCGGTGCCCGTCCCACGCGGTCGGGTCGGCGCCCGCCGCGCGGGACGCGCCGCGTCCGCGCTCGAAGCCCGGCCCGTGGTCGGTCACCTCGATGCGGCACATGTCGTCGTCGAGGTACGCCGTCACGTGGAACTCCCCGGCGCCCGACGGTCCGGCTCCCACCGGTCCGCCGTGCTCGACCGCGTTCGCGCACGCCTCCGAGAGCGCCACCGACAGGTCGTAGGAGACGTCGGGGTCGACGCCCGCCGCCTCCATCGCGCCGAGCAGAAGCCGCCGTGCGAGCGGAACGCTCGCAGCCTCGCGCCGCAAGTGGAGAGACCACCAGATGCTCATGCTCAGCCTCCTGGCTGCGGCTCGACATACGCCTACGTATTGCCCGAGGCCGTGGTGGTAAGCCCGGGGTCGACGCGCTACCGCTCATTCGGCGGACGCAGTGTGTTCGCCAATGTACCGAAAATGTACGAGAAACGATCACTCACCTCCCCCTTCAGACCTTAAAGGATCTTGGGGACGGTACTCAGGACCCTTTTCCGCCGTCTTGGGCCCCCACCCCCGTGTTCGAACCGATGTGGTGGTGCGATGATGGTCGAGCCATGAGAGCCCCTGTCGCGCGTGCCGCCGCCGACCTGCGACTGCTTCGGGCCGCGGTGTTCGCCGCGGCCTGTGTCACGCTGTCCGCGGCCGGTCACGTGCTCGCGGCCGGAGAGGGCCTGCCGCTGTGGACGGTCGGCGTGGGCTTCGCCGCCGTGTTCGCCGTCGCCGCGCCGCTGGCCGGACGCGAACGCTCCCTCCCCGGCATCACCGCGCTGCTGGCCCTCGGGCAACTCGCGCTCCACACCCTCTTCTCCTACGGCCAGGCCGCGCGGGCGGTCCCGGCCGGGCAGGGCGCCGTCGAGAGCGCCGACCGGGACGGGCTGCTGGCCCTGGCCGGCCGGCTGCTCTGCAACGACCAGGTCGCGGCCGGCCTGACCGAGGCCGAGGCCCGCCGCGTCGTCACCGCCGCCGGGCTCTCCCACCTGGCGCCGCGGACCACGGCCGAGGCCGCGGCGCTCCACGGCGGGCACGCCCTGCCGAGCACCGCCGAGGCACTCGGCCCGGCCGAGTGCCTCCAGGTCGCCGTGCGCACCGCCCTGTCGATGCTCTCCGGGCCCATGCTGCTCGGCCACCTGCTGGTCGCGCTCGCCATGGGCTGGCTGCTGCGCCGCGGCGACGCCGCGCTGTGGCGGCTGGTGCGGATCTCGACCCACCTCGGCGAGGAACTCGCCGGCTCGCCGCTCGCCCGGGCGCTGCACACGGTGCTGTGCTGGTTCCGCGCCCTGTACCGAGGGCTGTTCCCGAACGCTTCCGTGCCGTCCCGTCCGCCCCACGCCGACGGGGCTTCGGACCCCGTACCGCCCCACTCCCTGGTGCCGACGCACTCGGTGATCCGGCGTGGGCCGCCGCGCTCCGCGCACGACCTCGCCCTCGCGGCCTGACGCACACCCCCCACTTTCCGTACCCGGGGACGAGGTGTGCGCCGACGCCGCGCGCACCACGCCCGAGCTCACCCGGCCCACGGGCTCCGACGCGAGCCCGCCGGCACGCCGGGGAGCGTGTTCCCCGTACGAGGAGTGTCATCAGCATGCAGTTCACGACGCGGTCCACTCGCCGTCTCGCCGCCACGGGCGCCGTCGCCGCCGCCTGTGTCATCGCCCTCGCCGGACCCGCCGCCGCCCACGTCTCCGTCAACCCCGACGAGGCCGAGCAGGGCGGCTACGCCACCATCGACATCAAGGTGCCCAACGAGCGCGACAACGCCTCGACGGTGAAGCTGGAGATCACCTTCCCGGCCGACCACCCGCTCGCCTCGGTGATGCCGCAGCCGGTTCCGGGCTGGGACGTGAAGATCACCAAGACCAAGCTGGACAAGCCCCTGGAGGTCCACGGCCGACAGCTCGACGAGGTCCCCTCCAAGATCACCTGGACGGAGACCGACGGCGGCATCGAGCCGGGCACCTTCCAGCAGTTCCCCGTCTCCGTCGGGCAGCTCCCCGAGGACGTGGACCGGCTCGTCCTGAAGGCCGTCCAGACGTACGACAACAAGGAGGTCGTGCGCTGGATCGAGGAGCCCACCGACGACGGCGAGGAGCCGGAGCACCCGGCGCCCGTGCTGCGTCTGGTTCCCGCCGCGGACGGGGGCGGTCACGGCGGCGACGGGGCGGAGAGCGACTCCGACGCCGAGGCCGCCTCCGACCGTGACGACACCGCGGAGAACGCCGCCGCGGACGCCGACGAGAACGCCGCCACCGACGCCACCGCCCGCGTCCTCGCCGTCGTCGGCATCGTCGTCGGCATCGGCGGCATCGTCTTCGGCGTCCTGGCCGGACGCCGCCGCACCTCCTGACGGCCGCGGTCCGAGCGGGCCCGCGTCCCTCCACGGGCCGGGCCCCTCGGGCCGCGCACCACCCGGAGCGCCCCTTCCCGGACGGCGCTCCGAGACCCCACCACCGCAAGGAAGAACACAGCCATGCACCACCCCCAGCCCCGCCTTCCCGGACGCGCCCGCCGCGCCCTCGGACTCGCCGCCGCGACCGCCCTGCTCGCCGGCGGCGCGGTCGCCTGCGGCTCCGGCGACTCCGGCTCCGACCGGGCCGACCAGGCTCCCTTCGCCATGGAGTCCACCGATTCCGTGAAGCGGGGCGTCACCCTGACCAAGCCCTTCGACAAGCCCGACCTGGTCCTCACCGACACCAAGGGCGAGACCTACGACCTGATCGAGGAGACCAAGGGCCGGCCGACCCTGATCTACTTCGGCTACACCCACTGCCCCGACGTCTGCCCCCTGACGATGAGCAACATCGCCGTCGCCAAGTCCAAGCTGCCCGAGGAGGCCCAGGACAAGCTGCGCGTCGTCTTCATCACCTCCGACCCCGAGCGCGACACCCCCGAGTCGCTCGGCAAGTGGCTGCGCGCCCAGGACCCCGACTTCATCGGCCTCACCGGCGACTTCGACACCATCCAGGCCGGTGCCCGCTCCCTGGGCGTCAGCCTGGAGCCGCCGGTGGTGGAGGAGAACGGCGACATCGTCTCCACCCACGGCGACCAGGTCCTCGCCTTCCTGCCCAAGGACGACAAGGCACACGTCCTGTACACCTCGGACGTGCCGGTCGAGGTGTACGAGGAGGACCTTCCCAAGCTGGCCGAGGGACGGCTCCCATGAGGACCGCACGCGCCCGCCGCGCCCTCGGACTCGCCGCCGCGACCGCCCTGCTCGCCGGCGGCGCGGTCGCCTGCGGCTCCGGCGACTCCGGCCCCCGGCTGACCGTCGAGGACGCGTACCTGCCCCGGCCGGTGACCACCGACACCGCCGGCGGCTTCATGACCATCCGCAACGACGGCGACACCGACGACAGGCTCACCTCGGTGAACAGCGACATCTCCGACGACGTCCAGATCCACACGACCAGCGACGGCACGATGCGCCGCGTCCCGTCGCTGCCCGTGCCCGCGGGCGGCGCCCTGGAGCTCAGCCGCGGTGGTGACCACCTGATGTTCATGGATCTCGCCCGCAGACCCGCTCAGGGCGAGAAGGTGTCGGTGGAGCTGCACTTCGAGAAGTCCGACCCGATCACGATCGAGATCCCGGTCGAAGCGACCAACCACGTCCCCGGCAGCCACCACCAGTGAGGCCACCGCCATGACCACCGCCGTTCCCCGCACCACGCCCCGGTCCCCCTCGCGCGCGCCGCGGCTCGTCCGCACCCTCCTGTCGGCCGCGCTGCTCGCCGTGTTCGCCGTGCTCGGTCTGCCGGGCGGCGCGACCCCGGCCGGCGCGCACGCCGTGCTGACCGGGAGCACCCCGGCGCAGGGGGACGTGGTGCCGGAGGCGCCCCGGGAGGTGACGCTCGTCTTCACCGAGAGCGTCGCGCTGTCGGACGACTCCATCCGCGTCCTGGCGCCGGACGGCGAGCGCGTGGACACCGGCGAACCGGGGGAGCGGCCCGCGGAGGACGGCGGGGACGGGGAGGGCTTCCGCTACGGGGTGGAACTGCGCGACGGTCTGGCCGACGGCACGTACACCGTGGCCTGGCGGGCGGTCTCGGCCGACAGCCACCCCATCGCCGGCGGCTTCACCTTCTCCATCGGCGCGCCCTCGGAGACCTCCGTCACCGTGTCGGGGGAGGAGCCGGGCGGCGGCTCGGCCGGCGCGCTGTACGACACCGCCCGCTACGTCGCCTACGCGGGCTGGGTGCTGCTCGTCGGCGGGGCGGTCTTCGTCCTCGCCTGCCGGCCCGGCGCCGCCCGGGTCCGTCCGGTGCGGCGCCTGGTGGTGACCGGCTGGGTCTCGCTGACCGCCGCCACCATCGCGACGCTGCTGCTGCGTGGCCCCTACACCGGCTCGGGCGGTCTGGGCGACGTCCTCGACCCGGGCGTGATCCGGGAGGTCCTGGAGACCCGGCAGGGCACCGCGCTGGTCTCCAGGCTGCTGCTGCTCGCGGCGGCGGCGCTGCTCGTCTCGATCCTCTTCGGGGCGTACGCGCGGCAGGACGCCGCCGTGGACGCCACCGGGAACGCCACCGGCGAGGACGCCGGCGACGCCGCGCGGGAACGGCGTGACCTGGCCATCGGCCTGGCCGTCGGCGGCGCGGTCGTCTCCATCGGGCTCGCCGCGACCTGGGCCATGGCCGAACACGCCTCGACCGGCATCCAGACCGAGGTGGCGATCCCCCTGGACATCGTCCACCTGCTCGCCGTCGCCGTCTGGCTGGGCGGCCTGGCGGCCCTGCTCGTCGACCTGTGGCGGGGCCCGGCGGTCCCTCGTGAGGCGGTGGCCCGCTTCTCGCGGCTC
This sequence comes from Streptomyces megasporus, assembly GCF_000718985.1. Classification (GTDB taxonomy): domain Bacteria; phylum Actinomycetota; class Actinomycetes; order Streptomycetales; family Streptomycetaceae; genus Streptomyces; species Streptomyces megasporus. Next base: position 88,709 of record NZ_JODL01000011.1, read on the forward strand.
GCCCTGTGCTGCGTGTCCGCCCTCGTCGTGACCGGCCTCTACCAGTCCTGGCGGCAGGTCGGCGATTGGTCGGCGCTCGTCTCCACCTCGTACGGGCGGCTGCTGCTGCTCAAGGTCGGGCTGGTGGTGCTGCTGGTGGGCGTCGCCCGCTCCTCCCGCCGCTGGACCGCGCGGCTCGTGGACGCGGCGGCGGCGAACAAGGAGACGGAGAGAGAGGAAGAAGAGGAGAAGCAGGAGAAGGGAGAGGAGGCCCGGCGGGAGCCGGAGTCCGCCGGGCACGAGCAGGCTTCGGAGGGCACCGAGGCCACCGAGAGCGCCGCCGTCCTCACCCCCGAACGCGCCGCCCAGCTCGCACGGCAGCGCGACGCCATGGAGACCGCGCGCCGCAGGCGGGAGCGCGACGCCGACCCCGTGCGGTCCGGGCTGCGGCGCTCGGTGCTCGTCGAGGCGGTCATCGCGATCGTCGTGCTCGCCGTGACGACCCTGCTCACCGGCACCGAGCCCGCCCGTACGGCGGTCGCCGCCGACCGCTCGGGCACGGCGACGACCGAGCGGCCGTCCGTCGGGGCCGGGCCGATCTCCCTCGTCACCCCCTTCGACACCGGCGGCCCGGAGGGCAAGGGGTCGGCCCGACTCGACATCGATCCCGGTCGCAGTGGTGACAACACCCTCCACCTGCGGCTCACCGACCCCGAGGACCGCCCCATGGACGCGCCGGAGGTGAAGGTGTCCTTCACCCTGGAGGAGCGGGACATCGGCCCGTTGACCGCCCCTCTGGAGAAGGTCGCCGAGGGCCACTGGACGGCCGAGGGGTTCCAGCTCCCCCTGTCCGGCACCTGGCGGGCCTCCGTGACGGTGAGGACCTCGGACATCGACCAGGTCACCGAGAGGACGACCTTCCTCCTCCCCTGACAACCGAAAACCCCGAACACCCGCACAGCCCGAACACCCGAAGCCCCGAACACCCCCGCACCACCCGTCACCACCGAGGAACCGAAGCAGAGAAGCGATGACCACGCACCACCCCGACGGCCGCTCCGACGAGTCCGCCATCCGCCCCGCCGGCCCCTCCCGCCGCCGACTGCTCGGCACCGCGGGCGCGGCGGGCGCCGCCGGACTGGTGCTCGGCGCGGCGGGCGGCGCCCTGGGCACCGCCGTCGCGACCGAGTCGCCCACCGCCCTGGCCACGGTCGGACGGAACCGCGTCCCCTTCCACGGCGTCCACCAGCCCGGCATCGTCGAACCGGCCCAGGCCCACGGCCATCTGATCGCCTTCGACCTGGTCGCGGACGCGGGGCGCAAGGAGGCCGCCGCGCTGCTGCGCCGCTGGTCGCGGACGGCCGAGGCGCTGATGGCGGGCGAGACGCCCTCCTCCCGGCTGCACGACACCGGCATCGCCCTGGACGCCGGACCGTCCTCCCTCACCGTCACCTTCGGTTTCGGCCGGAGCTTCTTCGACCGCACGGGCCTGACGGCGCACCGCCCGGCCGCGCTCGAACCGCTGCCCCCGTTCTCGGCCGACGAACTGGACGCCAAGCGCTCCGACGGGGACCTGTGGGTCCAGATCGGCGCCGACGACGCCCTGGTGGCCTTCCACGCGCTGCGCGCCCTCCAGCGCGAGGCGGACGGCACGGCGCGGGTGCGCTGGCAGATGAACGGCTTCAACCGCTCCCCCGGCGCCACCGCCACCCCCCGCACCGCCCGCAACCTGATGGGCCAGGTCGACGGCACCAACAACCCCAGGGAGACCGACGAGGACTTCGAGCGGCGGGTCTTCGTGCCCTCCGGCGGCGACCCGGCGTGGATGGCCGGCGGCTCGTACGCGGTGCTGCGGCGCATCCGGATGCTGCTGGACGACTGGGAGAGGACGCCGCTCGCGGAGCAGGAGAAGGTGATCGGCCGCCGCAAGTCCGACGGCGCCCCGCTGTCGGGCGGCTCCGAGACCACCCCGGTGGACCTGGAGAAGCGGAACGCGGGCGGCGATCTCGCCATCGCCGCCGACGCCCACGTACGGGTGACGGCGCCCGAGACCAACGGCGGCGCCGTGATGCTGCGGCGCTCCTTCTCCTACCACGACGGCTTCCGCGACGACGGCGCACCGGACGCCGGACTGCTGTTCATCGCCTGGCAGGCGGACCCGATGAAGGGCTTCGTGCCCGTGCAGCGCAAGCTCGACCGGGGCGACGCGCTCTCCCGCTTCATCCGCCACGAGGCGAGCGCGCTGTTCGCGGTGCCGGGCGGCGCCGGCGAGGGCGAGTACGTGGGGCAGAGACTGCTGGAGGGGTGAGGTCCGAGAATCGAGATCGACGGCCGGCCGACCGTCGGCATCGTTACTGTGGCCGTATGTCAGCAGCGAGCCGCTACACCTACCTCGGGCCCGAGGGCACCTTCACCGAAGCCGCGATCCGTACCCTCCCGGAGGCGGCCACCAGGGAGCTGGTGCCGATGGTGTCGGTGCCCACCGCGCTGGACGCCGTGCGGAACGGGGAGGCGGGCGGCTCCCTGGTGCCGATCGAGAACTCGGTGGAGGGCGGGGTCACCGCCACCCTGGACGAGTTGGCCACCGGCGCGCCGCTGATGATCTACCGCGAGGTGCTGCTGCCGATCTCGTTCGCGCTGCTGGTGCGGCCGGGCACCGAGCTGACGTCGGTCAAGACGGTGACCGGGCACCCGGTCGCCCAGCCCCAGGTGCGCCGCTGGCTGGCCGCCCACCTGCCCGACGCGCAGTGGGAGTCGGCGGCCTCCAACGCGGACGGCGCCCGGCTGGTGCAGGAGGGGCGGTACGACGCGGCGTTCGCGGGCGAGTTCGCCGCGGCGACGTACGGCCTGGTTCCGCTGGTGACCGGCATCCACGACGTGGAGAACGCGGAGACGCGCTTCGTGTTGGTCGGCCGACCGGGGCGGCCCGCCGCGCGGACCGGAGCCGACAAGACCTCGCTGGTCCTCTGGCTCGGCGACGACCGTCCGGGCGCGCTGCTGGAGTTGCTCCAGGAGTTCGCGGTGCGGGGCGTCAACCTGGTGCGGATCGAGTCGCGGCCCACCGGCGAGGGCATCGGCCGCTACTGCTTCTCGGTGGACGCCGAGGGGCACATCACCGACCGGCGGGTGGGCGAGGCGCTGATGGGTCTGCGGCGGATCTGCCCGAGAGTGCGGTTCCTGGGTTCGTATCCGCGGGCGGGCGTCGAGCCCTCGCAGACCACGCCGCTGCGGCAGGGGACGACGGACGAGGAGTTCGAGGAGGCGTCGGACTGGCTGGCGCGCTGCGTCGACGGACGCGCCTGAGGGGACGGCCGGGAAGGTTCGCGCGAGTTATCCACAGGACCTGTGTGCGACCTGTGCACAACACATTCTCGCTAAGCGCGCATTCTCGACAAAACGCCCTTATTTCCCTTCCTTGTACATAGCCGAGCAGAACCCTGCGACCCCCGTCGAATAACTTGATCAACACTCGAAAGGACGGCATTTCCGTCCGAAAGGGTGTGTAGACGAGGTGAAGAAGGGGAATCGATGCGCGAGCACACCCGCCGGCGCCTCTCGCCCTCGCCCTCTCCTCGTCTTCTTCCACAGGTTTTCCAGAGGGCCTGTGGAAAACAGGGCATCTTCCCACACCCCTGTGGATAACCCGGCCGCCCATCGCCGCGCCCGGCCCCGCCCCCGGGCATCGGACCGGCCCCGACGCCCGCTGCGGCCCGGCGGCTTTCCGCCGGCTTTCCGGCGTTTCCCGGCGCGCCCCGACGTTTTCCGGATGCCTCGCCGGGACGGGGATTCCGTCCACCCCCGCACCGCGGAACTCCCCCCGTACGGTGACATCGGAAATTACCTTGACGGCACCTCCGCACCCTTTCCCGAAAACCCTCAAAAGGAACATATCGGCACGTATCGCCGTATCGAGTCGAGCGTGCCGCCCGCCCCCCGGTACCCTGGCGGCGTGATTGACCTTCGCCTGCTCCGTGAGGACCCCGACCGTGTGCGCGCCTCCCAGCGTGCCCGTGGAGAGGACGTCGGCGTCGTCGACGCCCTGCTCTCCGCCGACGAGCGGCGCAGGTCGTCCGGCGTCCGCTTCGACGAGTTGCGCGCCGAGCAGAAGCAGCTCGGCAAGCTGATCCCCAAGGCCACCGGCGACGAGAAGGCCGAGCTGCTGAAGAAGGCCGGCGAGCTGGCCGCCGCGGTCAAGGCGGCCGACGCCGAGCGGGACGAGGCCGACGCGGAGACCCAGCGGCTGCTCCTCCGACTCGGCAACCTCGTCCACCCCGACGTGCCCGTGGGCGGCGAGGACGACTTCACCGTCCGCGAGACGCACGGCACCCCGCGCGACTTCGCCGCCGAGGGCTTCGAACCCAAGGACCACCTGGAGCTCGGCCAGGCGCTCGGCGCCATCGACGTCGAGCGCGGCGCCAAGGTCTCCGGCTCGCGCTTCTACTACCTGACCGGCGTCGGCGCCCTGCTGGAGCTGGCCCTGGTCAACGCCGCGATCGCCCAGGCCACCGAGGCGGGCTTCATCCCCATGCTGACCCCGGCGCTGGTCAAGCCCCGCGCCATGGAGGGCACCGGATTCCTCGGCCAGGCCGCCGAGAACGTCTACCACCTGGAGAAGGACGACTACTACCTGGTCGGCACCTCCGAGGTACCGCTCGCCGGCTACCACATGGACGAGATCCTCGACGCGGAGAAGCTGCCGCTGCGGTACGCCGGTTTCTCCCCGTGCTTCCGTCGCGAGGCGGGCTCGTACGGCAAGGACACCCGCGGCATCTTCCGCGTCCACCAGTTCGACAAGGTGGAGATGTTCTCCTACGTCGCGCCCGAGGACTCCGAGGCCGAGCACCTGCGGCTGCTGGAGTGGGAGAAGCAGTGGCTGAACTCCCTGGAGCTGCCCTTCCGGGTGATCGACGTCGCCACCGGTGACCTGGGCGCCTCCGCCTCCCGGAAGTTCGACTGCGAGGCGTGGATCCCGACCCAGGGCAAGTACCGCGAGCTGACCTCCGCCTCCAACTGCGACGAGTTCCAGGCCCGCCGGCTGTCCATCCGGATGCGCCAGGAGAAGAAGGTCCGTCCGCTGGCGACGCTCAACGGCACGCTGTGCGCGGTCCCCCGCACCATCGTGGCCCTGCTGGAGAACCACCAGCAGGCCGACGGCTCGGTGCGGGTGCCCGAGATCCTCCGGCCCCACCTGGGCGGACGCGAGGTGCTGGAGCCCGTGGGAACCGCCGCCCGGTGAGTGCCGAGTCCTCCCGCCTCCCGTACCGGCTGGTCGCCACCGACCTCGACGGCACACTGCTGCGCAGCGACGGCACCATCTCGCCCCGCACCCGTGAGGCGCTCGCCGCCGCCACGGCGGCGGGTGCCGCGCACATCGTGGTCACCGGCCGCTCCGTGCCCTGGACCAGGCACATCCTGGACGAGCTGGGGTACGACGGCCTGGCCGTCTGCGGGCAGGGCTCGCAGGTCTACCACGCCGGCGAACACCGAATGCTCACCTCGGTGACGCTCGACCGCCGGCAGGCCCGGTTGGCGATCGAGAAGATCCAGGCGGAGATCGGCCCGGTGGCCCTGGCCGTCTCCCGGGACGGGCTGGACGGCGAGGTGCTGTTCGGTCCGCACTACCGGGTGGGGAACGAGGAACTGCCCGCGACGGCCACCGCCGATCCGGCCGAGCTGTGGGCCGAGCCCCTGAACAAGGTCTACCTCCAGCACCCCGGCGGGCTGGACGACGACGCCCTCGCCGACGCCGCCCGACGGGCCGCGGGCGACCTGGTGGGCGTGGTGGTCTCGGGCGAGGGCATCGTGGAGATGCTGCCGCTGGGGCTCTCCAAGGCCAAGGGCCTGTCGATCGCCGCCCGCCGGCTGGGAGTGTCGGCGACGACGACGATCGCCTTCGGCGACATGCCCAACGACATCCCCATGTTCGCCTGGGCCGCCCACGGCGTCGCCATGGGCAGCGCCCACCCCGAACTGCTGGCGGTGGCCGACGAGGTGACCGCGTCCAACGACGAGGACGGCATCGCGGTCGTCCTGGAGCGGCTGTTCTCCCTCTGAGGAACCGGCCGCCGAGCAACCGGCCGTCGAGCAACCGGCTGCCGAGGGACCGCCCGCGCTCACTCCGGGGGCGGTCCCTCCGTGGTGCCCTCCAGGACCGCCCGGCAGATGGCGTGGAGCTGCTCGGTCCGCTCCGGGGTGAGGTGGTCGAACAGGGCTCGGCGGACCTGCTCCACATGGCCGTGGGCCGCCTCCTCCAGCGTGGCGAACCCCTCGTCGGTCAGCGTGGCCAACGTGGTGCGATGGTCGGCGGGGTGCTGGGTCCGCTTCACCCAGCCCCGGCTCTCCAGCTTGGCGACGGCATGGGAGAGCCGGCTGGCCGAGGAGCGGGTGATCCTCGCCAGTTGGCTCATGGTGAGGGTCCGGTCCGGAGCCTCGGAGAGCATGGCCAGGGTCTGGTAGTACGCCAGCGGCATCCCGGCGTCACGCTGCAACTGTCGGTCCAGTTCCTCGCGGATGCGCTGGGTTGCGGCCAGGAAGGCCCGCCAGGTCCGCTGCTCTTCGTCGTTCAACCACCGTGTCGTGCCCATGTTTCCAGCGTACGAGTACGGAGGAAACGGGCATACGGGCTGCTCCCGTGGACCGAACGCCGCGCGCCCCCGGCCCCGAGGAGCGGGGCGGGGGCGCGCGATGCCGGTGTACGGGCGGGGGGTGCCCCGCTCACTCCTCGCCCGCGAGGGTGAGAGTGCGCAGTTTCCGCCCCGCGTACCAGGTGCCCGCGACGGTCACCACCGCCAGCAGCACCACGGCGGTCGGCAGTCCGACGTCGGAGGCGATGTTCGCGCCGGGCGCCGTCTTCTCGGCCAGGGCCAGCGCCCACTGCTGGACGCTGAGCGTCCGGGCGCCGGGCACCAGGCTGCCGAAGAGTGCCTCCCAGATGAGGGCGTAGACCAGGCCGAGGACGACGGCGTGCCGGCTGACCGTGCCCAGCAGCAGGAAGACCGCGCTGTAGGCGATGGAGGCGGCGACCGCCGCGACGGTGTAGGCGACGGCGATCTGTTGGCTGTTGCCGTTGAGGATCCAGCCCGCGACCAGCATGGGGACCGCCGAGAACACCATGGTGACGGCGATGGCGACGGTCAGCTTGGTGAGGATGATCGTGGGCCGCTTCAGCGGCTTGGCCAGCAGGTAGACGATCGCGCCGTCGTCGATCTCCGGGCCGATCGCGCCGGTCCCGGCGATCACGCCGATCAGCGGGACCATGGTGGCCAGCGCGAAGCCGCCGAGCACCTCGGTGGCGACGGCGTCGTCGGCGCCGACCAGCAGGCGGATCGCCACGGAGATCACCACGAGCACCGCGGGCAGGACGAACAGGATCAGCGCCCGGCGGCGGCCGAGCAGGGCCCGGTAGGTGAGCCGGGCGACCGTGGGGTCGTACATCGCTGTGGGCTCCTTGGTTCTCAGGCCGTGACGAGGTAGGAGAAGACGCTCTCCAGGGACTCGTCCGAAGGCGAGACCGTGAGGAGCCGGATGCCGTGCTCCCGGGCGATGCGCGGGAGCTGCTCGGTGAAGCGCGCGAAGTCGATCGCCTGGACGCGCAGGGCGCGCTCGGACCAGTCGAGTTCGATGCCCGCCGTGCTGGGGTCGGCGATCAGCGCGGACGCCAGCGCGCGGTCGTCGCTGGACCTCACGAGGTAGCGGTGGGGGCGGTCGGTCATCAGCCGGCGGATGCGCCGGAAGTCGCCGGAGGCCGCGTGCCGCCCGGCGACGATCACCTCGATGTGGGAGGCGAGCTGCTCGACCTCCTCCAGGATGTGCGAGGAGAACAGCACCGTGCGGCCCTCGGCGCCCATCCGCCGCAGCAGGTCCATCAACTGCATGCGCTGGCGCGGGTCCATGCCGTTGAACGGCTCGTCCAGCAGCAGCACGGACGGGTCGTGGACGAGCGCGGAGGCCATCTTCACCCGCTGCCGCATGCCCTTGCTGTACGTGGAGATCTTCCGGTCCTGGGCGTACTCCATCTCGACGGTGGCCAGCGCCCTCCGCGCGGCCTCGCCCGGATCGGGCAGCCCGTGCAGTTCGGCGTTGGCGAGGACGAACTCGTGGCCGGTGAGGAAGTCGTACATCGCCTCGCGCTCGGGGACGACGCCGATCTCCTTGTAGACCTGCTCGTTGCGCCAGATCACCGTCCCGTCGAGGGTGACGGTGCCGGCGGAGGGGGCCAGGAAGCCGCCCATCATGTTGATCAGCGTGGACTTGCCCGCGCCGTTCGGGCCGAGCAGGCCGGTGACGCCGGGGCCGATGTCCATGGTCACGTCGTTGACGGCGACGACGTTGCCGAACCAGCGGGACACGTGGTCGATGTGGATCGTGGTCATGGCCTACGCCGCCTTCTCGTTCTGCGTGTGGGTCTTCACGGTCTCGGTCGTCACAGCCCCGCCTTGCGGTAGCGGCCCATCAGCGCGAACCAGCAGGCCGCGATCAGGCCGAGGATGACCAGGACGTAGACGGCCGCGACGGCCGTACCGGGCTCGTGCCCGCCGGGGAAGCCGGTGGGGGCGCCGAGGAACGCCGACTGGAAGCCGTCCATCAGCGAGCCGGGGGAGGCCAGTCCGAGCCAGGCGACCGCGCCGCCGCTGCCCTGTGCCTCGGCGATGACCTGGACGGTGGTGACGGCGAAGTACGGGATGGTCAGCACGGCGATGACCGCGGCGACGCCGAAGCCCCGGCGCGGCGTGAGCGCGGAGACGACCAGGCCGATGCCCGCGTGGAGGACGGAGAACACCGCCGTCCCGGCCAGCCCCTGGAGGAACCCGGTGGTCTGGTCGCCGAAGTCGAGCTCGACGAGCAGGGCGCCCACGTACATGACCACCAGGGGGGCGGTGACGAACAGGAAGAGGGCCGAGGCCATGGCCGCGTACTTGGCCGCCACGTAGTCGACGCGCTCGATCGGGCGCGAGAAGTACAGCGGCACGGTGCGGAAGCGCAGGTCGCGCGAGACCGACTGCGGTGCCTGGGAGGCGAGGTAGAGACCGATGACGGGCTGCATCATCAGCGCGTACTCGGTGTACTGCACCTCCAGCGCCTTGGCGCCGGGGGTCACGGCGGCGACCGCCACCAGGATGCCCGCCGGCAGCACCATCACGGCCAGCAGAACGAACGGCAGCACCTTCGACTTCGCCGAGCGCCCCAGCCCGTACGCGCCGCGCAGGGACTGGGTGAGCAGCGACCTGCGGGCGTAGGACCGGCCGAGGCGGGGGCCGTCGTAGTGGCGGTAGCCGATGTTGTGGATGCTGGCGTCCTCGCCGCGCGGGGCGGGGACGGCGGGGGTCGTGGTCGGTTCAGGCCGCATCGGTGCTGCCCCCCTTCTCGGTGGTTCCGGTGGTGCGGGCGGCATCGGCGGCGGCGTCGGCGGCGTCGGCGGTCTTGAAGACCTCCGCGATGCGGTGCCTGCGCTGTTCCATCCGGACCAGTCCCAGGCCCAGCTCCGCGACCGTGTCGCGGACGGTGTCGTACACGGTGTCGTCGGCCGCCTCGACCAGCAGGACGCGCCCGGCGCCGGGCAGGCCGCCCTCGCCGGAGCCGGCCACGGCGAGCCCGGCGCCGGCGAGGGCGGTGCGCAGGGCGTCGGTGCCGTCGGGGTGGGCGTCGGTGTCGGTGACCTCGACCGCGAGGGTGGTGGTCTCCTGGGTGAAGTCGGCGGTGGAGGAGGAGCGCAGCAGTCTGCCGCCGTCGATGACGACGACGTGGTCGCAGGTGCGCTCCAGCTCGCCCAGCAGGTGGGAGGTGACCAGGACCGAGATCCCGAAGTCGGAGTGGATGCGGCGGATCAGGTCCAGCATGTCGTCCCGGCCGACCGGGTCCAGTCCGTTGGTCGGTTCGTCGAGGAAGACCAGCCGCGGGTCGTGGACCAGGGCCTGGGCCAGTTTGACCCGCTGCTTCATACCGGTCGAGTAGCCGCCGATGGGCCGGTAGCGCTCCTCGTAGAGGCCGACGTGGCGCAGGGTGTCGGCGGTGCGCTCGCGGGCCGCGGTGGCGGGCAGACCGGCCATCCGCGCCATGTGGACGACGAACTCGGTCGCCGACACGTCGGGCGGCAGGCAGTCGTGTTCGGGCATGTACCCGACACGCTCGCGGATGCCGGCGCCCTGGGTGGCGACGTCCATGCCGAGGACGGAGGCGGTCCCCTCACTGGCGGGGGAGAGGCCCAACAGAATCTTGATCAGGGTCGACTTGCCCGCACCGTTGGCCCCCACCAGGCCGGTCACGCCCGGCGTGATCTCCATGGTGAGCCGGTCCAGCGCGGTGACCCTGGGGAACCTCTTGGTGAGGTTCTCGGTCGCGATGACAGTCACGCTCCGACCGTAGTGGTCCTCCGGGCGGGCCACGTCAGCCCGGGGGCGTGCATGCGTCTCGTACCGGAGGCGGAGACGCCCCTAGGGGGCGGAACCGGGGAGTCCGGGGGAGGGGCGGGGCCGCCCGGTCGTGGCACGGGCGGTGTCAGGACGCCGAGACCGGCTACCCGTGGTCCTCGAAACCGTCCGATGCCGTGCCGCGGCGGAAGGGAGAAGTGCCCATGGGAACCGGGAGGGCGTCGAGGGACGCACGGGAGCGGTGGATCCCCACGGACGGCGTCGAGCTGTGCGTCGCCGAACTGGGCACGCGGACGGACGAGGACGGCGGTCGCCGTCCGACGGTGGTGCTGCTGCACGGCTACCCGGACACCAAGGAGCTGTGGTACCCGGTCGCCGAGCGGCTCACCCCCCGCTTCCACGTGGTGCTGTACGACGTGCGCGGCTTCGGGAAGTCGACGGCGCCCGACCCGCCGCGCGGCGCTTTCACGCTGGAGAAGCTGACCGACGACTTCCTGGCCGTCGCGGACGCGGTGAGCCCCGACGCCCCGGTGCACCTGGTGGGACACGACTGGGGGTCGATCCAGGGGTGGGAGTTCGCCACGGTCGGACGGACCCAGGGCCGGATCGCGTCCTTCACCTCCCTCTCCGGACCGTCCCTGGACCACCTCGGGCACTGGTTCGCCGGGCGGCTGACCCGGCCGTCCCCGCGCGGTGCGGCCCAGGCGCTCGGGCAGGGCGCCAGGGCCCCGCACGTGTACCTGATGCACCTGCCCCGCGTTCCGGAGGCGCTGTTCGGCCGGTTCGGGCCCGCGCTCGCGCGGCGCCGGGCGCGCCGGAAAGGCGTCCCGCACGGCGGCTACCCCACCGCCTCGCTGCCCTCCGACGCCGCGCACGGGGCCTGGCTGTACCGCGACAACGTCCGCGCCCGGTTGCGCGCCCCGCGCGAGGACGCCTACGCCCACGTGCCCGTCCAACTGATCACGTCCGCCGACGACCCCTTCCTCTCCCCCGCCGTCCACGACGGCCTGGACCGCTGGGTGCCCCGGTTGACGCGCCGGACGCTGCGGGCGGGCCACTGGGCGCCGCGCACCCGGCCCGACCGGCTCGCCGCCTGGATCGCCGCGTTCGTCGACGTCTGCGAGGGGCGGCGCGGGAGTGGCGGGGACGGCGGGAACGGCGGGGTCGCGTCGTCGGCGTCCGTCGAGCGCGCCGGGCGCACCGGGCGGGAGGGCATGTACGCCGAGTACTTCGGCGAGCAGTTGGTGCTGGTCACCGGGGCGTCCCGCGGCATCGGCCGGGAGACGGCGCTGGCCTTCGCCCGGGCCGGGGCCCGCGTCGTCGCCGCGGACATCGAGGGCGAGGGCGCGGCGCGCACCGCCGAACTGGCCCGGCTCGGCGGCGCCTCCGAGGCGTGGGCCGAGACCGTCGACGTCTCCGACGGACGGTCCATGGCGGCGCTGGCCGAGCGGGTGGCCGACCGGTACGGCGTGGTGGACGTGCTGGTCAACAACGCCGGGATCGCCGCCGCCGGACCGTTCCTGGAGCACACCGAGGACGACTGGGACGCCGTCCTCGGCACCAACCTGTGGGGCGTGATCCACGGCTGCCGCCTCTTCGGACGGCAGATGGCCGCGCGCCGCCAGGGCGGCCACATCGTCAACCTCTCCTCCTGCGCGGCCTACGAGCCCACCCGCGCCCTGCCCGCGTACTGCACCTCCAAGGCGGCGGTGCTGATGCTCAGCCAGGTCCTCCGCGCCGACCTGGCCGGGGAGGGCATCGGGGTCTCGGCGATCTGTCCGGGCATCGTCAGCACCACGATCCTGGACGACACCCGGTTCCGGGGCTTCGACGAGCAGGACCGTCAGGCCCGGATCAAGCGGGCCCGGCAGGCCTACCGGATTCGCAGGTACCCGCCGGAGAAGGTCGCCGACGCGGTGCTGCGCTCGGTGGTGGAGAACCGGGCGGTGGTGCCGGTGAACCTGGAGGCGCGGGCCGGGATGGTGCTCTCGCGGGTGGCGCCGAGCGCGCTGCGGGCGTTCGCGCGGATCAACGTCCGGGCCTGACCGCCGGGCCGGCCGCCGCCCGGAGGGACCGAAACGACGGAACGGGGTGCCGCGCGCCGGGCCCCGGGTGCACCCTGGGCTCGTATGGACGGGGCGCACATGAACGACCGGCTGGACGACCGACGCAACAAGCGGATCTCGAAGTACGTCGCACGGCACCTGCGGCACGACCCCGGGCGGATCGGGCTGACCATGGACGGCCACGGCTGGGTGGACATCGACGAGCTGGTGGCCGCCGCCGCGCGCGACGGGTTCCGCTTCACCCGCGAGGAGTTGGCGGAGGTCGTCGCCCGCAACGACAAGCGGCGGTTCTCCGTCGACGGCGAACGGAACCGCATCCGGGCCAACCAGGGGCACACGATCGACGTCGACCTGGACCTGCCGGTCGCCGAGCCGCCCCCGTACCTCTTCCACGGGACGGTCGGACGGAGGGTGGCGGGCATCCGGCGGGACGGCCTGCGGGCCATGGGACGTCACGACGTCCACCTCTCGCCCGACCGTGAGACCGCCGGCGCCGTGGGGGCGCGGCGCGGGGAGCCGGTGGTGCTGGTGGTGGACGCCGGGGCGATGCGCCGGGACGGGCACGAGTTCCGGGTGAGCGAGAACGGGGTGTGGTTGGTGACGTACGTGCCGCCGGAGTACATCCGCTTCCCCGGCTGACGGGCCCGACCGACCGATGGGCTCGACCGACGGGCCCGACCGACCGACGGGCCGGGCGGGTCAGGCCAGTCGTCCCGGCGCCTCGGTCGCGATCTCCTCGAAGACCTCCGGGTCGGCCTCGAACATCGTGCCCTCGATCGGCCAGTGCAGCACGATCTCGTCGATGCCCAGCTCCCGGTACGTCCCGGCGAAGTCCACGAAGGCCTCCAAGGAGGCCAGGGGGCGGTCCGGGGTGAAGCCGGTGAGCAGGACGCGGGACAGTCCGGCCGGGTCCCGGCCCTCCTCCGCGCAGATCCGCTCCAGGCGCCGGAGCTGCTCCCGGATCGCGTCGCGCGACTCCCGCGCGGTCCCGCCCTTGGCCACCGCGGGGTCGCCGGCGGTCACCCAGGCCTGCCCGTACCGGGCCGCCAGGCGCATGCCGCGCGGTCCGGTGGCGGCCACCGCGAAGGGGACGCGGGGCCGCTGGACGCAGCCGGGGATGTTCCGGGCCTCGTGGGCGCGGTAGCGCTCCCCGTGGTGGGTGACGGCGTCCTCGGTCAGCAGCCGGTCCAGCAGGGGCAGGAATTCGCCGAAGTGGTCGGCCCGCTCACGCGGCGTCCACGGCCGCTCGCCGGGCGCCCGCAGCGCCGTGGCGTCGTACCCCGAGCCGCCCGCGCCGATGCCGAGGGTGATCCGTCCGCCGGAGACGTCGTCGAGAGTGATCAACTCCTTGGCCAGGGTGACCGGGTGCCGGAAGTTCGGCGAGGTCACCAGGGTGCCGAGCCGTATCCGCTCGGTGGCCGTCGCGGCGGCGGTGAGGGTGGGCAGCGCGCCGAACCACGGGCCGTCGCGGAAGGGCTCGCGCCAGGAGAGGTGGTCGTAGGTGTAGGCGGTGTGGAAGCCCAGTTCCTCGGCCCGCCGCCACCTCTCGCGCCCACCCTCGGCCCAGCGCAGGACGGGAAGGATCACGGTACTCAGGCGCATCCCCCGAGCGTATGCGGTCGGACGGCACGGGTTCGGCGCTCCTCCGGGTGGGGAGCCGGGCCCCTGACTGTCCGTGTCCGTCCGGTTTCGGATGTGTTCGTTCGGTGGCTCATTCGGGCACCTGCCTGCACGGCTGTGCGGGCATATGCGGGAGTATGGGGACTGTGACTCATGCCTCCGCGTTCCCGACGACACGTCCGCGCCTCATCGCCACCGACCTGGACGGCACCCTGCTGCGCGACGACAAGTCCGTCTCCGACCGCACGGTCGAGGCGCTGGCCGCCGCCGAGGAGGCCGGGATCGAGGTCTTCTTCGTCACCGGACGCCCCGCGCGCTGGATGGACGTGGTCGCCGACCACGTCCACGGACACGGCTTGGCGATCTGCGCCAACGGCGCGGCCGTCGTCGACCTCCACCGCGGACGTCGGATCGTGCGGGTGCGGGACCTGTCGCACAGCACCGCGCTCGCCGTGGTCAAGGAGTTGCGGACGGTCGCCCCGGAGGTCCACTTCGCCGTCGAGCGGACCGGAGGCATTCACTACGAGCCGCTCTACCCGCAGTTCCACCTCGACCCGGGCGCGGTGATCGCATCGGTCGAGGAGCTGCTGTCGGACGACTCCGAACACGCCGACCAGCCGGTCCTGAAACTCCTCGCCCACCACAGGGAGCTGGCCCCGGACGACTTCCTCCACCTGGCCCGTGACGCGGCGGGTCACCACGCGGAGTTCACCCGCTCCAGTCCCAGCGCGCTGCTGGAGATCAGCGGGCCCGGCGTCAGCAAGGCCAGCACCCTGGCCCTGTGCTGCGAGCGGCGCGGCGTCACGCCGGAGGAGGTCGTCGCCTTCGGCGACATGCCCAACGACCTGGAGATGCTGACCTGGGCCGGCGCCTCGTTCGCCATGGCCAACGCCCACCCCGCCGTGCTGGCCGCGACCACGCACCGCACGGCCACCAACGAGGACGACGGCGTGGCCGCCGTGATCGAGCGGCTGCTGAGCCTGCCGGCCGGCGCCTGACGCCCGCCGCCCGACGCCTGCCGGAACGTTCCGCCGGCGGGGCGCGGGCGCGGCTCAGCCCCGGACCGCGCCCACCAGCTCCTCGGTGGTCCGCTCGCGCTCCAGCATCCGGCGGAAGGGGCCGTCCGCCTCGGCCAGTTCGCGGTACGTCCCGCGCTGGACCGCGCGTCCGCCGTCGAGGACGACCACCTCGTCCACCGCCTCCAGGCCGGCCAGGCGGTGGGTGATCAGCACGGTGGTGCGGCCCTCGGTGGCGGCCAGCAGGTCGGCGGTCAGGGCGTCGGCGGTGGCGAGGTCCAGGTGCTCGGCGGGTTCGTCCAGCACCAGCACGGGGAAGTCGGCCAGCAGCGCGCGGGCCAGGGCCAGGCGCCGGCGCTGTCCGCCGGAGAGCCGGGCGCCGAACTCGCCGACCAGGGTGTCCAGGCCCTCGGGCAGTTCCCGGACCCAGGTGTCGAGGCGGGCGGCGGCCAGGGCGGCGTGGAGGTCGTCGTCGGTCGCGGACGGCCTGGCGAGGCGGAGGTTCTCGCGCAGGGAGCTGTCGAAGATGTGCGCGTCCTGGGCGCACAGGCCGACGAGGCGGCGCACGGTGTCGCCGTCCAGCAGGGCGGCGTCGACGGCGTCCGGGCCCAGGGTGTAGCCGCCGCCCTCGACGTCGAGGAAGCGCAGCAGCACGTGGGCGAGGGTGGTCTTGCCCGACCCGGACGGCCCGACGACCGCGACGCGGCGCCCCGGCGTCAGCCGCAGGTCCAGCCCGGCGAGGGCGGGACGGTCCTGGCCGGGGTGGCGGGCCGTGAGGTCGGTGAGGACGACCGGGAACGGGGACGTCGGCGCCGGGAGCGGGTGCTCCGGCTCCCGGACGGGCGCGGGCGCGTCGACCACCTCGTGGAGCCGCTCGGCGGACCGGCGGGTGCGCTGGCGGTACTGGGCCGCCTGCGACATTCCCGTGACCGCCTCGAAGGAGGCGAGCGGTGTCAGGACGACCACCGCCATGAGGAGTCCGTCCAGCCGCCCGCCGTGGACGGCGGCGACGCCGGCCCAGGCCGCGACGGCGACGGTGAGTCCGGCGGCGAGCGTGGACAGCCCGCCGCCGAGCGCGGTGACCGCGGAGCTGCGGGCGGTGAGGCGGGTGAGTTCGGCGTCGGCGGCGCGCACGGCCTCGGCACGGCGGGGCAGCGCGCCGGCGACGGTCAGCTCGGCGGTGCCGGTGAGCAGGTCCACGGTGCGAGTGGTCAACACGCCGCGGGCGGGCGCGAGGTGCCGCTCGGTGCGCCGGGCGACGACGGCGGCGAACGCCGGGACGGCGACACCGGCGACGAGCAGCCCGACGGCGAGGGCCAGCCCGGCCTCGGGCAGCAGCCACGCCGTGAAGCCGGTGGCGACGACGGAGACGCAGGCGGCGACGGCGGCCGGCAGCAGCCAGCGCAGGAAGTAGTCCTGGAGTGCGTCGACGTCGGCGACGAGCCGGGCGAGCAGGTCGCCGCGCCGGGCGTGGCGCAGTCCGGCGGGGGCGAGACGCTCCAGGCGCCGGTGGACGGTGACGCGCAGGTCGGCCAGGAGGCGCAGCACGGCGTCGTGGGAGACGAGGCGCTCGGCGTAGCGGAAGACGGCGCGGCCGATGCCGAAGGCGCGGGTCGCGGTGACGGCGACCATCAGGTACAGGACGGGGGGCTGCTGGGAGGCGCGCGAGATCAGCCAGCCGGAGGTGGCCATCAGACCCACCGCGCTGAGGAGCGCGAGCGCCCCGAGGAGCAGCGCGAGGGCGAGGCGGGCGCGCTGGGGGCGCGCGATGCGGCGCACCCGGGCGAGGGTGTCGGGTGCGGGTGCGGGTGTGGTCGTGGGGGCGGGTGTGGGTGCGGGTGCGGGTGCGGAGCGTGCCGGGGTCGGGGCCGGTCCGGGACGACCATTCCGGACGGCATTATTTACGGGCCGTTGCCCTGTGCCGTTCTGTGACCCGGTGATGGGCCCGCAAATAACGCTTGAGTGTCCGGAACGGCCGTCCCTCCCCGTCCCCTCCGGCTCACTGCCGACTGCGGGGCCGTCGTGGCCCGGGGTGCGGATCGGGGTGTGGGTGGGGGCGCCGACCGACGTACCGGTGATGAGGGGTACGGGGGTGGCCGGTGTCCGCTCGGACGGCGCGGGGACGGGGGCGGGCGCGAGGCGGACGACGCGGTCCGCGACCGCGAGCAGCGCGGGGCGGTGGACGATCAGCAGGACGGTGCGGTCGCGGGCCAGGCGGGCGACCGCCTCGACGACGGCGGCCTCGGTGGCGCCGTCGAGCGCGGCCGTCGGCTCGTCCAGCAACAGCAGCGGGCGGTCGGCGAGGAAGGCGCGGGCCAGGGCGACGCGTTGCCGCTGACCGGCGGAGAGCCCGGCGCCCATCTCGCCGAGGAGGGTGGTGGGCGACAGGTCGGGGGCGCCGGCGTCGCGGAGGGCGGCGAGGACTTCGGCGTCCGTGGCGTCGGGCTTCGCGAGGCGGACGTTCTCGGCGATCGTCCCGGCGAACAGGTGCGGGTGCTGGGGGACCCAGGCGATCTGGGAGCGCCAGCCGGCGGGGTCGAGGTCGGTCAGGTCGGTGCCGTTGACGGTGACGCGACCGGAGGTGGGGCGTGTGAAGCCGAGGAGGACGTTCAGGAGCGTCGTCTTGCCGGCGCCGGAGGGACCGGTGACGGCGACGGTCTCGCCGGGCCGGACGGTGAGGGTGGTGGCGGGCAGCGAGTCGGCGGTGCGGCCCTCGTGGCGGACGGTGAGGTCCTCGACGGAGATGGTGGCGGTGCGGGCGTCGGGGGCGGGAGTGGCGCCGGGGGCGGGGGGCGTGGTTTCGAGGACGTCGAAGACCTCCTCGGCGGCGGACAGGCCCTCGGCGGCGGCGTGGTAGTGGACGCCGACCTGGCGCAGGGGGAGGTACGCCTCGGGGGCGAGGATCAGCACGACCAGGCCGGTGTAGAGGTCCAGGTCCCCGTGGACCAGGCGCATGCCGATCCCGACCGCGACGAGCGCGACGGAGATCGTCGACAGGAGTTCGAGGACGAAGGAGGAGAGGAAGGCGATCCGCAGGGTGCGCAGGGTGGCGCGGCGGTAGTCGGCGGTGATGGCGCGGATGTTCTCGGCCTGGGCCTTGGCCCGGCCGAAGACCTTGAGGGTGGGCAGACCCGCGACGACGTCGAGGAAGTGGCCGGAGAGGCGGGTCAGCAGCCGCCACTGGCGGTCCATGCGGGCCTGGGTCGCCCAGCCGACCAGGGCCATGAAGACGGGGATGAGCGGCAGGGTGACGACGATGGTCGCCGCGGAGATCCAGTCGTCGGTGACGATCCGGGCGAGCAGCGCGGCGGGGACGACGACGGCGAGCGCGAGCTGGGGGAGGTAGCGGGCGAAGTAGTCGTCGAGCGCGTCGATGCCTCGGGTGGCGAGGTTGGCCAGTTCGCCGGTGCGCCGGTCGCCGAGCCAGGCGGGCCCGAGGGCGGTGGCCCGGTCGAGGAGGCGGAGGCGGAGTTCGGACTTGACCGCGGCGGACGAGCGGTGGGCGGCCAGTTCGGTCAGCCAGGAGACCAGGGCCCGGCCGACCGCCACGACCGCGAGGAGGACGAGCGGCGTGGTCAGGTCGGCGGGGGCCGCGCCCTGCTGGAAGGCTCGGACGACGACCTCGGCGATGAGGACGGCCTGGGCGATGACCAGGCCCGCTCCGGCCAGCCCGAGCACCACGGCCGCGACGAGGAAGACGCGGGTGGTGCGGGCGTACCGGAGCAGGCGGGGGTCGACGGGCTTCATGGGCGGCTGGGTTCCGGTTCCTGCTGGGGGACGTCGGCGGCGATGTGCTGGGTGCCGATTCGCTTGCGGAACACCCAGTATGTCCAGCCCTGGTAGAGGAGCACGAGTGGTGTGGCCAGGGCGGCCAGCCAGGTCATGATCGTCAGGGTGTAGTGGCTGGAGGAGGCGTTGTCGACGGTCAGGCTCCAGGCGGGGTCGAGGGTGGAGGGCATGACGTTCGGATAGAGGGTGAGGAAGAGCATCGCCACGGTGGCCACGATGGTCACCCCGGAGAAGGTGAAGGACCAGCCCTCGCGCCCGGCGGCGATCGCCCGGACGGCGGCGAGCAGCGCGACGGCGGCGACGGCCAGGGCGACCAGGCTGGCGAGGCCGCCGCGGTCGAGCTGGGTCCAGCCCAGGAAGGCGACCGCGAGGGCGGCGCAGGCCAGACCCAGGCGGACGGCGAGGGCGCGGGCGCGGACCCGGATGTCGCCGACGGTCTTCAGGGCGGTGAAGACCGCGCCGTGGAGGGTGAACAGGGTCAGGGTCGTCAGGCCGCCGAGGAGCGCGTAGGGGTTCAGGAGGTCGATCAGGCCGCCGACGTACTCCTTGTCGGCGTCGATGGCGACGCCGTGGACGATGTTGCCGAAGGCCACGCCCCACAGGAAGGCCGGGAGCAGGGAGCACCAGAAGATGGCGCGCTCCCAGTTGGTCTGCCACTTCTCCTCGGGCCGCTTGGCGCGGTACTCGAAGGCGACCCCCCTGACGATCAGGCAGACCAGGATCAGCAACAGCGGCAGGTAGAAGCCGGAGAAGAGGGTGGCGTACCAGTCGGGGAAGGCGGCGAAGGTGGCGCCGCCGGCGGTCAGCAGCCAGACCTCGTTGCCGTCCCAGACGGGTCCGATCGTGTTGATCAGCACGCGGCGCTCGGTGCGGTCGCGGGCCAGCAGCCGGGTGAGGACGCCGACTCCGAAGTCGAAGCCCTCCAGGAAGAAGTAGCCGGTCCACAGGACGGCGATGAGGACGAACCAGACGTCGTGGAGTTCCATCGGAGGAAACCTCGGACCTAGTAGGAGAAGGCCATGGGGCGGTCGGCGTCGTCCCTGTCGTGACCGCCGATCCGCGTGGGCGGGTTGAGGTCGGCCTCGGTCAACTCGGGCGGTCCGGCCTTGACGTACTTGGCCAGCAGCCTGACCTCGATGACGGCGAGGGTGGCGTACAGGAGGGTGAAGACGGTCATGGAGATGAACACCTCGACCTGGGAGACGCCGGGCGAGACGGCGGCGGAGGTGCGCAGCAGGCCGTAGACGACCCACGGCTGGCGCCCCATCTCGGTGAAGATCCAGCCCCAGGCGTTGGCGATGAGCGGGAAGCCCAGGGTGAGGAAGGACAGCCGCCAGTACCAGCGGGTGAGGGTGGGGCCGAGGAGCGTCTCGCGGGTGAGGGCCAGGCGCGGCACCTCGTCGGCGGCGGTGCGGTGGCGTTCGGCGAGCCAGAAGCGGCGCCGGGTGAGCCACAGGCCGACCGCGCCCAGGGCGGTGGAGGCCATGCCGAACCCGATCATCCAGCGGAAGCCCCAGTAGGCGACGGGGATGTTGGGCTTGTAGTCGCCGGGGCCGTACTGCTCCTGGAGGGCCTCGTTGGTGTCGTTGATGCCGGGGACGGGGGTGGAGAAGTCGCTGTGCGCGAGGAAGGAGAGGAGTCCGGGGATCTCGATGGCGACCTTGTTGTGGCCGTCGTCCACGTCGCCGTAGGCGAAGACGGAGAACGGGGCGGGCCCCTCGGTCTCCCACAGGGCCTCGGCGGCGGCCATCTTCATCGGCTGCTGCTCGTACATGATCTTGCCGAGGACGTCGCCGCTGACGGCGGTGAGCGCTCCGGCGGTCACGAGGGTGACCAGGCCCAGGCGGAGCGAGGTCCGCATGACGGGGACGTGG
Organism: Streptomyces megasporus; assembly: GCF_000718985.1. Taxonomy (GTDB): domain Bacteria; phylum Actinomycetota; class Actinomycetes; order Streptomycetales; family Streptomycetaceae; genus Streptomyces; species Streptomyces megasporus. The sequence goes on from NZ_JODL01000011.1 coordinate 109,420, forward strand.
CGGCGGCGGATCAGGTGGTAGGCGGCGATGCCGACCATGAAGGCGCCACCGGTGAGGAAGGCCGCGGTGATGCTGTGGAAGAACTGCGCCACGGCGGTGTTCTGGGTGAGCACCGCGACGAAGTCGGTGAGCTCGGCGCGCCCGTTCTCGGGGTTGATGCGGTAGGCGATCGGGTGCTGCATCCAGGAGTTGGCCGCCAGGATGAAGTAGGCGGACAGGACGGTGCCGAGGGAGACCATCCAGATGGTGGCGAGGTGGAGCTTCTTCGGCAGCTTGTCCCAGCCGAAGATCCACAGCCCGATGAAGGTCGACTCGAAGAAGAACGCGAGCAGCGCCTCGAAGGCCAGCGGGACGCCGAAGACGTCGCCGACGAACCGTGAGTAGTCGGACCAGTTCATGCCGAACTGGAACTCCTGCACGATGCCGGTGACCACACCCATGGCGATGTTGATCAGGAAGAGCTTTCCCCAGAACTTCGTCGCCTTGAGGTACACCTCCTTGTTCGTTCTCACCCAGGCCGTCTGGAGGCCGGCGGTCAGCGCGGCCAGCGAGATGGTCAGGGGCACGAACAGGAAGTGGTAGACGGTGGTGATGCCGAACTGCCACCGCGCCAGGGTTTCCGGTGCCAGAGCTAGGTCCACGGCACTCTCCAAAGTGGACAAGGTGTGACGTAACACACGCGCTCGTGAATGCGTTCACATTCACAAGAAGTATGACGCACATATTTTCGCGCCCTCTCACCGGGGGGTGAGAGGGCGCGAAGGACCTGTTCGTCGGGACCTTCGTCCCGATTCGGGAGAGTCCCGGTTCGGGAGGGCCCGGCCGGCACTCGGCCGGGCCCGATCGGGGAAGGTCCCGGTCCGTGAAGCTAGAGCTCCGCGCGGAAGGCCCGGGCGGTCTGCAGGAAGATGTCGTTGGCGACCGTCTCGCCGATCGTGACGCGGACGCCCTCGCCCGCGAACGGCCGGACGGTCACACCGGCCTTCTCACAGACCTCGGCGAACTCGGTGGTGCGTTCGCCCAGCCGCAGCCAGACGAAGTTCGCCTGCGACTCGGGCACCGTCCAGCCCTGCTCCAGCAGCCCGTCGCGGACCCGCTGCCGCTCCTCGACCAGCGCCTCGACCCGCTTGAGCAGCTCGTCCTCGCTGCGCAGCGAGGCGACGGCCGCGTCCTGCGCCATCTGGCTCACGCCGAAGGGCACCGCCGTCTTGCGCAGCGCCGCCGCCACCGGCTCGTGGGCGACCGCGAACCCGACCCGCAGCCCGGCCAGGCCGTACGCCTTGGAGAAGGTGCGCAGCACGCACACGTTCGGACGCTCCCGGTACACCTCCAGCCCGTCCGGCACCTCCTCGTCGCGGACGAACTCGCGGTACGCCTCGTCCAGCACCACCAGGACGTCCTCGGGCACCCGGTCCAGGAAGCGCTCCAGCTCCGCGCGGCGGACGGACCTGCCGGTGGGGTTGTTGGGGTTGCAGACGAAGATCAGGCGGGTGCGCTCGGTGACGGCGTCGGCCATCGCGTCCAGGTCGTGGCCCTCGTCCTCGGTCAGCGGCACCTGGACGGGGGTGGCGCCGGCGATCCGGGTGATGATCGGGTACGCCTCGAAGGACCGCCAGGCGTAGATCACCTCGTCGCCGGGGCCGGCCGTGGACTGCAGCAGTTGCTGGGCGATGCCCACCGAGCCGGTGCCGGTGGCCAGGTGGGTCACGGGCACGTCGAAGCGGCTCGCCAGCTCGCTCAACAGGGCGCCGCAGGCCATGTCGGGGTAGCGGTTGAGAGAGCCGGCCGCGGCGGTGGCGGCCTCCAGCACGCCGGGCAGGGGCGGGTAGGGGTTCTCGTTGGAGGAGAGCTTGTAGGCCACCGGGCCGTCGGACGTCGGGGGACGGCCGGGCTTGTAGGTGGGGATCCCTTCCAGTACCGCGCGCAGCTTCGGGGCCTTCTCCGTCATGCCAGGTCCTCCTCGACCCTCCGGGCCAGTCGTGGAGCGGCCTGCCGCCGCTCGTGCCGGAACCAATACTGCTTATCTCAGCAGGATTCCGGAAGGGCCGGCCCGATCGGTGAACGGCGCCGGCTCGGAAGCGTGCGCGGGTGGCGCGCGCCGTGGCGCGCATCACCCGTACGGGTGAGTTGAGGTGACCGCGAGCCACCGTCCCTTCTGCCGGTACAAGCAGCGGGAGAGCCACGGAAACGATGGGCCGAACCGCTCGACCGCGTCCTCTTCCATGGTCGTCACCGCTGTTCCAGCTTGCAGAATCGGTTCTTCACGCCCTTCTCCGTACGCCTCTGCGAACGGCATGCCGCCGCCCTACTATCGGCACGCCATGACAGCAGCAGGGAAGCACCAGGTGAGTCGTTCCCACGGCCGCCGGCTGGGACGCGCGGGCATCCGTGACGTGGCCGCCGCGGCCGGTGTCTCGATCACGACGGTCTCGGACGCGCTCAACGGGAAGGGCCGTCTGCCCGAGGCCACCCGGCGCCACGTCCGCGAGGTGGCCGACCGTCTCGGCTACCGCCCCTCCGCGGCGGCCCGGACCCTCCGCACCGGAAAGTCGGGGCTGATCGGGCTCACGGTCACCACCTACGGCGAGGAGCCCTTCACCTTCACCGAGTTCGCCTACTTCGCCGAGATGGCCCGCGCCGCCTCCTCCGCCGCCCTGGCCCGCGGCTACGCCCTGGTGATCCTGCCCGGCAGCACCCGGCAGAGCCCCTACGACGTCTGGTCGAACGTCGCCCTCGACGGCACCGTCGTCATCGACCCCTCCGACCGCGACCCCGTCGTCACCGAACTGGTCCGCCAGGGCGTTCCCGTCGTCTCCGACGGCCGTCCCTGTGGCGACCTTCCCGTCACCGCCTGGGTCGACAACGACCACGAGGCCGCCGTCACCGGCCTGCTGGATCACCTGGCCGCCGCCGGCGCCCGCCGCATCGGTCTGCTCACCGGCACCAGTACCGACACCTACACCCGGCTGTCCACCAGCGCCTACCTCCGGTGGTGCGAACGCAACGGCCAGCCCCCGGTGTACGAGGCGTACCCCGCGCACGATCCCTGCGCGGGCGCCGTCGCCGCCGACCGGCTGCTGGCCCGCCCCGACCGCCCCGACGCCGTGTACGGCCTGTTCGACCCCAACGGCACCGACCTGCTCGCCGCCGCCCGCCGCTACGGGTTGCGCGTCCCCGACGACCTGCTGCTGGTGTGCTGTAGCGAGTCCGCCGTCTACGCCACCACCGAGCCGCCCGTCACCACCCTGTCCCTCAAGCCCGGACGCATCGGCACGACGGTCGTCCAACTCCTGATCGACGCCATCGAGGGCACCGGCGGCGGGCGGCCCGTACAGCGGATCATGCCGACCGACCTGATCGTCCGCGCCTCCTCCCAGCGCCGCCGTCCACAGACGACGATCAGCGCACCCCGCGCCCCCGAACAGCACAGTTGAGCGAGCGAACCGGCCACAACGGGAGAAAACTCCACCTCGTCCGGCTCCCGGCCGAATCCGGCCCGAATTGCCGTCCCCCGGGTGCGTCACAAGGCACGACCTGCGTTCCTATGATGGGCGCACACACCAGGACCGGCCTTCGACACGGGACAGCCCCGAGGGAGGCGGAGAGGGTCCGGAAGGTGCAGGCGCGCGCGACGGTGGAGGGGTCGATGACTCAGGGGGCCGGTCGGGGATCCGACATGTGGCACAACGCGAGCGCGATGGGCGCGGCTCCCGGTCCGCTCCCCGAGGGCTACACCCCGACGCGGCGGGACCTGCCCGTCGTCGACCCCGCGGCCGGCCCGCCCGTCCCCACTCCCACGCTGGTCGACACGCCCTCCCCCCTCGCCCCGTCCGGCGGCGAGCCGGGCCCGCTGTACGTGGTCGGCGACGTCCACGGCTACCTCGACGAACTGCGGGCGGCCCTGCTCAACCAGGGACTGATCGACACCGAGGACCACTGGATCGCGGGCAACGCGCGGCTGTGGTTCCTGGGCGACTTCACCGACCGGGGCCCGGACGGCATCGGCGTCATCGACCTGGTGATGCAGCTCTCCGCCGAGGCCGCCGCCGCCGGCGGCTACTGCAAGGCCCTGATGGGCAACCACGAGCTGCTGCTGATCGGCGCCAAGCGCTTCGGCGACACCCCCGTCAACTCCGGCGCCGGCACCGCCTCCTTCAAGGCCGCCTGGCTGCTCAACGGCGGGCAGCACTCCGACATGGAGCGGCTCCAGGACCACCACATCCAGTGGATGTCCCGACTGGACGCCATGGCGCTGGCCGACGACCACCTGCTGGTGCACTCCGACACCACCGCCTACCTGGAGTACGGCGACACCATCACCGACGTCAACGACGCGGTCACCGAGGCGCTCACCCACCACGACGCCGACGAGACCTGGGACCTGTTCCGCAAGTTCACCAAGCGCTTCGCCTTCCGCGACGAGGGCGGCTCCATGGCCGTGCGCGAGATGCTCGACACCTACGGCGGGCGGCGGCTCGTCCACGGGCACAGCCCCATCCCGTACCTGCTGGGCGAGGTCGGCTCCGAGGACGGTGAGGACGGGGCGCCGCAGGTGCACGGCCCGCACGTCTACGCCGACTCCCTCGCGGTCGCGATGGACGGCGGGGTGACCATGGCCGGAAAGCTACTGGTGTCCCAACTCCCGCTCTCCGCCTGAGCGTTGTATCCCCCGGTGTCCGCTTGATCCGACCGCGCGCGGGCGGCCTCGGCGGTACGCGCCGTCGCCGGCGGGTGCGTATTTTCCGGAAACACCCTGTCACCGCCTGACGGAACCGCTCTACCATCGGGGCCCTGTCTCCAGCGAGCTCTCCTCCGTTTCCGCCCTCACGGCCCCACGGAGGCATCGGGGGATGTACATGAACAGCGCTCCGCACCTGCGCCTCGAGGACCGCCCCGAGTTCGAACGGGTCCTCGACGAGGCGCTGCGCACCGCCCACGACCACCTCGACCCACCGGCCGACGGCCGACGGTTGACCACCGAACAGTTGCGCGCCATGGCGCTGGGCGCCGCCGCCGCGATCGCCTCCTGCGCCGCCGCCGAGTACGACCACTTCGTCCGGCTCCGCGAGGAGCTGCGCCGCCCCGACCGGGCTCCCTCGGCTCAGGGAGCGGACGCGGCCTCTTCCGGAGCTTCCGGTTCCGCCGGGGCCGGACTGCTCCCGACGCTCTCCGTGCTGGCCCCCCTGTTGGCCGGAACCGCATCGGTCATCTTCCTGCTGGTCGGTCACGCCCTGCGCGTGCTGACGCCCGAGCCGGCCATCGCCGCGTCGCTGCGCGACGCGGGGTGGGCCTTCGCGGCCCTGACCGCCGCCACGCTCCTGGCCGCGTGCGTCGGCCTGTTGGTCACCGCCCTGCGCCACGGCTCCGGCGCGATCCGGGCCGGCGGTCCGTCCGGGCGGGACGCCTTCGCCGAGGAGGTCGACCGCGCCCGCGCGGCCTGGCGGACGGCGCTGCTGGAGCGCGGCGTGCTGCCCTTCCTCCGCGAGGCCCTGGCCGCGCCCGGGAACACCGCGGAGGAGGCCGCGGAAGCCGCGGGGTTCCCGGGGACCGCAGGGGCGCCGGAGGCCACGGGGGTGCCGGAGCCCCCGCGGGAGAGCCGTCACCCCCGGCTGGGCTACACCCATCCGGGCTTCTCCAGCCCCGACTTCGGCGGACCGGAGCACGTCCCTGACTGACCCGCCTGCGGACGGCGCCCCGCCGCCCGCTCCCCCGACGAGGGCGCCGTCCCGGGTCGGCCGTCCCGGGGCGGGGGCGGTAAACCGGTGTGATCGGCGAAGGGGGGCCGGCATCCTGGGGAGGGTGACGGACCGATCACCGAGCCCGAAGGAGTCCCGGGCACACCACGAGCTGTTCCTGCGCCTCTCCCCCGACCTGCGGATCTTCCTGCCCGCGCGGCACCGCGAGGCCGAGACCCTCCCCGTCCCCCACGACGGGACGTCGTCCCTCGTCCACATCGTGCAGTCCACGGGCGTTCCGCTGACGGAGGTGGGCGCCCTCGTCCTGGCCGACGGGCGGCGGGTGGCACCGGAGTACCGGCCCGAGGCGGGCGAGACGGTCCGGGTCGAGCCCGTCGAGTGCCCACAGCGGGTGCCGGGCGGGACGCCGCGCTTCCTGCTCGACGTCCACCTGGGCACCCTGGCCCGGCGGCTGCGCCTGGTGGCCGGCCTGGACACCGCCTACCACAACGACATGGACGACGCCGCCCTGGTCGAGCAGGCCAACGCCGAGCGGCGCGTCCTGCTCTCCCAGGACCGCGGCCTGCTGATGCGCCGCCAACTGTGGCTGGGCGCCTATGTGCGCGGCTCCCGCCCGGACGACCAGCTCGCCGACGTCCTGGACCGCTTCGCGCCGCCCCTGGCGCCGTGGACGAGGTGCACGGCGTGCAACGGGCTGCTGGACGGCGTCCCCAAGTCCGAGGTGGAGCACCTGCTGCGGCCGGGCACCCGCCGGACGTACGACACCTTCGCCCGCTGCCGCGACTGCGGGCACGTCTACTGGCGCGGGGCGCACGGCAGCCGGCTGGAGGAGTTGGTGGCCGGGGCCGCCGAGTCGGTCCGCGCGATCGAGTCCTGACCGTCCGGTTCCCCACCGTCCGGCCCGGGTCCGCGGCGCGGACGCCCGTCGCGGACCCGCTTCCGCACGCCTCCCGCGCCTCCCGCGCCTCCTCGCGGTGACTCGCCCTCGCGCGCGGGGGCGAGTCACCTCCTCCGGCGCCGGCGACGACGTGTTCGCAGGCCACGGAGGTGCCGTCGCGCTCGGTCACCCGTCTTTCTCGTTCGTCGCTCTGCTCGGCCACCTAGGTTGCACAACTACATAGCTCATGGTGTCATCTAGATATGGCAACAGACCGAAGGGCCAGTTGGCTCAAGGGCGTTCTGGACCTGCTGGTCCTCGCCTGCCTGACCGAGGGCGAGAGCTACGGCTACGAGATCGCCAAGCGGCTGGACGAGGCCGGGCTCGGCACGATCCGCGGCGGCACGCTCTACCCGGTGCTCAACCGGCTGGAGGAGGCCGGGCTGGTCGAGGCCGAGTTCCGGGTCGCCGAACGCGGCCCCGGCCGCCGCTACTACCGGCTGACCGACGACGGACGCCGGAGCCTGGTCGAACAGGGCGGCGCGTGGCTGGTGTTCCACCGGTCGGTGAAGGACATGCTGGGCAAGGGAGGGGTGGAGGAATGACGGGGCAGGGGAAGACCACACGGAGCACGGACACCTACTTCACGGAGTTGGCGGAGCGGCTCCGCGCGCGGGGCGTCGCCGAGGAGCGGGTGACCGTCGTCCTGACGGACCTGCACGAGTACCTGTTGGACGCCGACACCACCCCGGAGGCCGAGTTCGGCCCGGCGGCGGAGTTCGCCGAGCGGTTCGCCGCCGGCGACACGGCCGCCTCCCCCGCCGAACCCGTCGGGGAGCCCGGCTCCCGCGCCGAGGAGTGGCGCTGGTCCTGCGACATCTACACCGACCGGGAGTTGCTGGCCCGCTTCGGCGACCAGGGCTGGGAGGTCGAGCGCGTCGACCGGCTGGGCCGCTTCGTCTGCCGCCGCGACCTCGACAACCCGATGCGTTGGGAGTACCGCCGCGAGATCATCGGCCGCGAGGGCCACGACGCGTCGGCCGCCCGACTCGCCCCGGACGGCTGGGAGCCGTGCGGCCGGTGGACGTACATCGCGTACTTCAAGCGCCCGCTCGCCGCGCTCACCGGCCCCGCCGCCGAACTCCCCGACGTCCCCGAGGCTCCGGCCCGCCGCCTCTTCCTCAGCACGAAGTACCGGTGGCTGCTCGTGGCGGTCGCGGTGACGTGGGCGTCCCTCGGCGCCTTCCTCCTCACCTCCGACTCCTCCCCCTTCACCCCCGCCACGCTGATGGGCATGCTCGTCGGCGGCGCGGCCGGAGGCTCCCTGGCCTGGTACGGCCTCCGTCGCCAACTGAGGAAAGAGGTCGCCGAACGACCGTGACGTCCGGCAGGCCCCATGGGCGCGACAGGCACGGCGTCGGCGTCCCGGCGAACGGCGAGACGCACACCGCCTGGGTTCCCACCCCCGCCCCCGACTCCGCGTATTCACACCACGGTTGGCTTGATTGTCCGATTTCAAGCGGTTGATCGCCATGCGCGCGGATAAGCGGAGCGGTGTCGGAAGCGTTCGGAAGAGCACCGCTCCGCGACACCGAGGGAGAACGAATGGCGCGCATGTCACGCAGGACCAGAACCGGTGCGGTGGTGGCCGCCGGACTGCTGGCCGGTACGGCGCTGGTCGGCTGCGGAAACGGCGGCGGCGAGACGGACCGGAACACGGGCGGACGTGTGCAGGAGGGGAGCCCGCAGGCCGAGGGGCGCGAGGACGCCGCCGAGGCCGTGCGGACGGCACACGAGAAGACCGTGGCGGCCGAGACCGCGAAGATGACGTTGAAGCTCCACGCCGCCTCGGGCGGCGAGGAGCGGACGGTCACCGGAAGCGGCTCCATCGACCTCGCCGACGGCACGAGCGACCTGACGATCCGGATGGGCGGCGAGACGCTCCGGCAGCGCGTGGTGGACCAAACCCTCTACCAGAGGCTGCCGGAGTCCCTGCGGGACCGGGTGTCGGACGGCAAGCCGTGGATCGGCATCGACCTGCGGAAGATCGCCGACCGGGCCGAGGGCGTCAACGGGGTGCACATCAGCGACCCCGCGCAGGCCGTCGACTACACCAGGGCCCTGTCGGACGACGACGCCACCCGGGTCGGCCGCGAGAAGGTCGGCGGCGTCGACACCACGCACTACCGCGTGACCGTGGACGTCGAGGACCTCGCCGGCGAGGACACGGCCCAGGGCGAACGGCTCCGGCGTCAACTCGGCGAGTCCCTGCCGATGGACCTGTGGATCGACGACCAGGACCGCATCCGCCGCCAGCGGTTCGAGATCGAGGCCACCGGCACCGGCACCCCGCCGACGGACACGGAGGACTCGACGGACGCGCGGGACCCCGACGATCGGGGAGAGCCCGACGACCGGGGAGAGCTCGACGAGCCGAACGAACCGGGTGAGCCGGAACGGGCGCGGAGCGCCACGGTCCGCACGGTGCTGGAGTTCCACGACTTCGGCACCCCGGTCGACGTCTCGGCGCCTCCCGCCGGACAGACCAAGGACGTCACCGACACGTTCCTCCGGCCGGGTGGGGAATCCCCCGACCGCTGACCCCGGCGGGTGCCGACGAGTCCGGCCGACGGCTCGCGTCTCCACCTTCACAGGCATGCGGGCACCCCTCCCGCGGGCAAGCCGCGGGAGGAGAGATGGCGGGCACCTCGCACACCGGCCACGTGACCGTACGGCACGCGCGACGGGCACGGGGACCGTCGAGCCGGTGGCCGAACTCGACCCTCGGTTCAGCAGCGCGGACGCCGTCCCCACCCCTGGACCGAGGCGTGCGGGAACCGGCGGCGGAGGAGGTGTTCCGGCTGCCGACCGTACGGGTCGACACCCGCCCCCACATCACCCCGCTGCCGGCCGTCCGGCTGGACGGTGGCCTTCGGCTTCGCCAAGGGCGACACGTACGCGCGGACCCGCCGGCGGTTCGCCCGGTGACGTCCTCCGGTGGCCGCCGGGGTCAGGGGCGCAGGATGCCCGCCTGCCGAGCGGCCCGCACCCAGGACGGGAACTCCGACAGCAGCCGGTCGTACAGCTCCGGGTCCGGCACCTGGTCGATGTCGTCCACGGCGAAGAACCCGACGTTGTCCACCCGACGGTCCGGCAGGGTGTCGAATCGTTCCAGCACCCCGTAGTTCGCCCGGCCCAGGCCCACGAACTGCCAGAAGATCGGCTCCTCGACCGCCTCCCTCAACTCCCGTTCGATCTCCTGGTTGCGGTACACGCCGCCGTCGGAGAAGAACAGCACCAGGGTGGGGTCCGGGGCCGGGTTCTCGCGGACGTGCGCGCGGACCTCCGCGATGACCCGCTGCTCCTCGTTCATGATGCCGACCAGCCGCATGTCGACCTGCTCGGGCTCCAGCCCCCGCTTGCGCTTCTTCGGGCGGCCGAACAGGCTCATCTCGCCCACCCGCACGTGTCGGCGGATCCACTCGGGCAGCTCGCCGATCCGCAGGTCGGGCAGGCGGGCCGGGTGGGTGGCGAACGTCCACGCCTGCATCTCGCCGTCGTCGTCGAGCTGCGCGGCGACGGCCGCCATGCGCTCGACCACGTCGGCGATGGTCCCCTGGCCGTACACCACCGTCATCGAACCGGAGGCGTCCAGGACGAGGATCACCCGCGCCCTGACCCCTTCCGCCCCGTGCTTGCGCAGGCTGACGGCGACCTGCTCCTTCCGCAGGGACAGCCGCTTGCGCATGTCGACGGGCAGGTCCTCCTCGCCCCTGGCCGAGCGCGGTGCCCGCGGGGACCGCGGTGCCGCCGGCACCGCCGGGGCTGCCGGGGCGTCCTGCGCCGAGGGCTCCGGCTCCTCGTCCACGGTGATGCCGTGGTCGGTGGCCGGCCCGGCCATCCCCGACGCGTACCCCTGACCCACCGCGCGGAACTTCCACTGCCCGCCGCACAGGTACAGCTCGCCGCCGACGAACGCCGTCTCGTCCGTCGCCGCCATGTCGAAGCGCACCAACTCGGCTCCGGTCGCGGCGTCCAGCAACGACAGCCTCAGCTCGGCCAGTCGTCCGAACGTCCCGCCGTCGGCCGACGCGCACAGCAGCACCCGCTCGATCCCCGTCTCCAGCCGGGCGGTGTCCACCTCGACGGTGTCCGTGACGGCGCCGTCCCGCCGCTGCTTGCCCAGGTGGCGCACGGCGCCGGAGGCGTGGTGGGGCTGGTTGTGGAAGACGAGGTCGGCGTCGTCCCGGACCCGTCCGCCGGCTGTCAGCAACAGCGCCGAGGCGTCGGCGTCCGGCGCGCCGGGGGCGTCCGACCAGCTCAGCACGGCCCGCACGGCGGGAACGGACAGGGAGACGTTGGCGCCCTTGCTCAGCGATATCGGATTCACGCCCTCCAGTCTGCCCACTCCTCCGGGCGAGAGTCCCTGGGAACTCGGGGCCTCCCGCCCCCTTCCGGCGGCCCGATCCGTCCACGGCACCGGTTCACCGGCGACGCGGGGGCTGTGGAGATGTGTCGTTCACGACACCCCGGCCCGCTCCACCGAGGCGGACGTCAGGCCCCACCGCGACGGAACCGCAGGTCGGTACCGCCGAGAACCGCGTCGGAGACCAACACTGTTGCTCCGCTTGGCAGTTGGTGCCCGGGATGGGGTTCCGAGACCGGAACCAACGCCTCATGGGTTTATGTATGCTCCTGTCGTTTCATCACATCCCAGGGGGGGATCTTTCGTGCGCAAGCACCCTGTCATAGCCGTGGCCGTCACCGCCGGTGCGCTGGCCGCCCTCGTCGCCACCCCGGCCCAGGCCGCCGAGTACAGCTCGGCCCTGAAGGTCCGCGGAGTCCAGTACGACGCTCCCGGCAAGGACTCCAACAACTGCTCCTCCGGCAACACCCACGAGGAGTACCTGACGATCAAGAACTACTCGTCCACGGCGACCGTCAACCTCAAGGGCTACATCGTCAAGGACGCCGCCGGGAACCGCTTCACCTTCACCGCGAGCCACTCGCTCCAGCCGGGTGACTACGTGAAGCTCCGCGGCGGTCGCGGCACCGACTCCGACAAGAACAACGTGGTCTACCGCAACAACTGCAACTTCCTGTGGAACAACGACCGCGACACGATCTACCTGCTCAAGCCCTCCGGTAGCCGCGCGGACGTCCACGCCTACACCAAGAGCGGATCCGACCGCGACGGCAACGGATACATCACCTTCCACAAGTAAGCCGAACCGCCCGTGCCCCGCCTCCGTCGAACGGAGGCGGGGCACGGTGCGTTTCGCTGTTCACGAGAAGCGACGGCGCGCTCCGTCCGGATTACTCGCCGCTGCCACGCGCCGCTGTCCTCGGCGAGCGTGCGGGCGACGAGCGCCTTCGCGTGTCCGTGGCCGGCGCCGGGGAGGGCACTGCTCCGGACGGTCTGGGAGGCTGGGGCGATGACGACCACGGAAGCGCGGTGGGAGCAGCGGATCGGGGCGCTGTGGGACACCTTCGACGACCACGAGCCCGACGACTTCCTCCGGGAGGTCCGGGCCCTGGCCGCCGAGCGTCCGCCGGACGACGCGGTCGCGCTGTACGAGCTTGCCTCGGCCCACGACGCCCTCGGCCACGAGGAGGAGGCCGCCCCGCTCTACCGCCGGGCCCTCGCCGCCGGGCTGCCCGAGCGGCGGCGGCGCCGGGCCGTGATCCAACTCGGCAGCACCCTGCGCAACCTGGGCCGGGCCGAGGAGAGCATCGCGGTGCTGTCGGCCGAACGGGACGCCGCCTCCGACGAGTTGGACGACGCGGTCACGGCGTTCCTGGCCCTGTCCCTCGTCGACGCCGGACGGGAACGCGAGGCGGCGGCCCTCACCCTCACCGCGCTCTCCCCCCACCTGCCGGCGTACGGCCGCTCACTGACCCACTACGCCCGCGCCCTCACCGGGGACGACACCGGCCCGTAGGGCGGGCGCCGCCGTCGACCGGGCCGCGGGGCGCGCGAGGGGCGTCCCCGGCCCGGGAAACGTGGGCCGGGGACGCCGGAAACGCGCGGCGGAGGGTCGCTCAGTCCGCGATCGGCAAGTAGACCCGGTGGCCCGCCTCCGCGAACTCCTCGGACTTGCGGCGCATGCCTTCCTCGGGGTCCAGCTCATCGCCCGTTACCAGGTCTCCCGGCTCACCGTGCGCAACGCGATCGCTGCCCTGAGCAGCGAAGGACTCATCGAGGTCATCCACGGCAAAGGGCAGATTCGTCCGCGGAACCCCGGTCCCCGTCCTGACCATCGACCGCACCGTCACCCGCGACACCGAAGGGCGCTTCACCACCGGCCACGACGCCTGGGAGCCGGCCGAGGAGTCCAGCGCCTACCGAACCAAGACCACGGCCACCACCGGACCGCTCCTCGCCCTGGACGAAGGCGAAGCCCTCTTCGGCGTCGACCGACTCCTGACCGACCCGTCCACCGGCACCCGCGCCCTGCACCGGACCCTGATCCCGTTCGCCACCGCCGACAGCCCCTACCAGGCCCAGCCCAGCGGCTGAACCGCCGCTGTCGAAGCCTGTCTTCACTCCCTCAAGGCGGCTCGCCGCCGGGCCTGCGCTCTTGTCTCCGCCCCGCTCCGCCCGGCCCGCGCGCTCAGCGATCAGCCACCTGCCCTCAGATATAGATGCCTTCGGCGGGGGTGCTCAGGCTCCGGGATGGACGGGACGCCGCACGCGAGTGCCGGTCGGGGATGGCGCACGTGGGGAACTCCCATCCCGTCTGCCGTCGCCCCAGGCAGAGCCGAGCAGGCGTGTGGGTCGACGGCAGACGGGATGGGAGCCGAGATTCGCCGTGGGTTGCGATAGCCATGAAAGTGCCGGTGATGCGGATGTGACGCCATCATGAGCCGAGCAGCCTTCCCAACTTAAGCCCGCAACACCAATCTCTTGCAACTCGAATGCGCGAGTCGAAATAATCAGCACCCCGCAAGCCACAGTTTGGAAAAGGGATCAGGTCGACCAGCCAGTCCAGCAATGTTGTCTACGTAGTTGGAATCATGGACCTCAGCCGCAAAGGCCCGCGGAAAAGAAATTGTCAAGATCGGCAAGGCCGACGATACCGAGAGGAGGCCATGCCACAAGCCATCCGCAGCACACGCCTAGCTAAACATCATTCGCGTCACCTCGGCACCGAGCTCACCCGCATCCTCGTCATGGGTGAGCAGGTGCATGCCGAAGCCAGCCACGTCCTCACCTCCAGCTCCACGAAGGTCGGCAAAAAAATTTTTGACTTGGTGTTCAGGGAGCACAGCTATCTCCGGCATACCTCCGACCTCAATGGCATGATACGCAAGGCCGTAAACGCCAAAATTCTCACGCGCGAGGACGCCACGACTCTCGATTGCGACACCATCGCGAAAACCAGGAACAAGAAACCCCAGACTTTGGCCGCGCTCTGACGTAAGCCCCTTATTAATCTGGATGACCTTTTGGGTCGGCACTCCGTCACCATCGAGTAGCTACCCTCTGTGTTCATCCAGGAGGTCGGCAAGTACCAGAGAAGCGACTGGGATTGGCGACGGTGGGAGGAATTCACCCTCCTGTCACAGCAGGAACGATCACCGTTGCGGTAGCCGAAAGCAGGCCGCCAACAGCGAGGACGGCGTTGAACTTCTCCTTAAAGCGGCTAACACAATGAGCCGAGCTGTCGGCGGGTGATGAGGCAGCAGGCGAGCTTGAGGAACGCTTCGTGGATGTCGGCTCGCCGTTCCTAGCCGATCCCTAGGCGTCGTGGTCGTAGCCTCGATCGGCGAGCAGCGAGTCCGGCTTGCAGCGGGGACGGCCGACCCGGCCGCGGATCGGCGGGACCGCGTCGAGCAGGGGCAACAACCGGGTGACGTCGTTGAGGTTCCCGCCGGTCAGCAGGGCCGCGAGTGGGGTGCCGTGACCGTCGGTGATCAGGTGGTATTTCGAGCCGGACCGGCCTCGGTTGACCGGCGGCGGACCCGTGTACTGCCCCCCTTTTAGAGCGTGTCCTATGTGGCGGTGGCTTGTTGGGCCAGCCATGGGACGGGATAAGTGGAGCTGGATCATGCCGGGCGGGCTGTGGGAGATCGCCAAGCCGCTGCTGCCACCGGCGAAGGTGCGGCCGCAGGGCGGCGGCACGCAGAACGCGCCTGATGAGGCGGTGTTCGCCGCAATCGTCTATGTGCTGGCGAGCGGCTGCGCCTGGCGAACCCTGCCGCCCTGCTTCGGGATCTCCAAGCCCACCGCCCACCGCCGCTTCCTGATCTGGTCCCAGACCGGGGTGTGGGGCCGGCTGCACCAGGCCCTCGACAAACTCGCCGACAAAGGCCTGCTGGACCTCTCCCGCATCGTGCTCGACTCGGCTCACGTGTGGACCAAAAAGGGGCGAACACACAGGTCCGAGCCCCCGTGGACCGGGGCAGGCCGGGTACCACGATGCACCTCCTGTCCGACCGCTCCGGACTGCCCCTCGTGGTCGGCATCTCAGCCGGTAACACCCACGACAGCCAGGGGCTGAAGCCGATGTTGGCCGATCTCCAATCGAGACACGACCCAGATCGCGGCCGCGACTATCGGTTCGGCAAGTTCCACGCCGACAAGGCGTACGACAACCCTGACCTGTGTCGATGGCTCCGCAGCCGGCGGATCGCCGTGCGGACCGCCCGCAAGGGCATCGAGTCCAGCGAGCGGTTGGGGCGCCATCGTTGGGTGATCAAGCGGACCATGTCCTGGCTCACCGGCTATCGCCGCCTCACCCGCCGCTACGAGCGGGATCTTCGCAGCTACCTGGCCTTTCCCGGTCTCGCGGCCGCCCTGGCCTGCCACAAGCGACTGATCCGCCTCACCACATAGGACACGCTCTGACTCAAAGAGTCATGGTGCTG
Source organism: Streptomyces megasporus (assembly GCF_000718985.1). Taxonomy (GTDB): domain Bacteria; phylum Actinomycetota; class Actinomycetes; order Streptomycetales; family Streptomycetaceae; genus Streptomyces; species Streptomyces megasporus. Next base: position 124,864 of record NZ_JODL01000011.1, read on the forward strand.
TCCGTCCTGTGGAAGTGAAAGCTACGGCTCAGAGTATCTTGGAACTCGAGCTGTGGGTGGTGTCGGGCCGTCCACCGCTGCCAGCGTGACGGGTGCCTGGGCATGCCTCCAACCTGGTACCGGGGCACTGGGAGCCCATATAGCGCGCCGTTGAGCCACTCCATCTGCTCCCCGTAGTGACGGCGCGCGGGACCCATCGGAGCCGCTACACCGTAGGCGAGCAATACCCCCGCGCAGGCCTCGAGCTGCGCTTGGAGCGCTACACGAGCCTCCGGCCAGCAGGGCCCGCCCCAAGGGCGGCGATGTCCGTAACGCTAGGCGACGGGACTGCGAAGAGGTTACCCATGGTGACCACGTCGTAGCCGAGCAGCTCGCCTGCGAGTGCGACTCGCGCGGGTACGGGCACCATCACCAACAGGTGGGTTCGCCAGGACACACAGCAGTGTTCGAGCCACTGCTACCGGCGAAGCGTCTGAAGCTTCAGGGCGTCGAGAATGCCGTCCGTGTCCGGCTGACGGAGCCAGTCATCCTTCTTCGCCCACAGGGTGGCGATGCCGGCACGACTCTGAACATCGAGCTGGCTCAGCAGGCCAGAAACGGCCTCACGCGAGGTGTCTCCGAGAGCCAGAACTATCAGCCTACGAACGCCCTCCGGCGCGGTCTGGAGGGCGCTTACAAGCTCGGCGACGAGATCACGCTCAGCCAGCAGGTGCGCAGCCGTAGCGGCCCGGTGCAAGTCATCGGCGCGAAGCCAGTCGAGAAGCTCCTCCAGGCACTCCTGGGGCAGTTCCGAAGGCATAACCGCCACTGCATGCGTCGAGACGAGCACACTGGGATCGTTGACGAGGCGTATGAGCTTGGCAGGCGCCTTGCGAGCCCCAATCCCGAGCCCCCAGGCCGCAGCTGCGCGTACCTCTTCCGGAATCGCTGGCTCCGTGCTACTGGCAACCGAGTACAGCGCCTCCACGGCTTCCTCGGTGTCGATCTCCGACAGGGAGAACACCGCCTCCATGCGAACCTCATCGGTCGAGTCAGTGCCTTCAGCAAGCACGCGCAGCGCAGCGACAGACGCAGGGCGCGTGGGGGCAAGGCTGGCGTGCGCTTCGAGGCGCAGGCGCCAGTCATTGGCCTCGTCGCCCGCAATGCTCAGGAGAATGTCCTCGACCGTCTCCACACCAAGAAACCGAGCCGCCTTGACGGCCGGGAACCGGATGTCCTCGTCAGTCGACAGGAGGTCCTTCTGCCAGTTCCAAGAGCCGTCGCCAGGGCAGGCAACCTCAGCCATGCGAAAGGAGAACGCGACCGGCTGGCCGGCCTCGAATGCCGTCCCTACTGCCAACGTGTGGAACGTGTCCCAACGGCTACCGCTCCCATAGAGATACGTGCTGGTGCCCTTCGTGACGCGAACCTTCTTCAGGACGTTGTCGACGGCAACGACCTCACCGGCATACTCCGGGGTCCACATCGGCCATCTACGGTCCATCTCCGATCCCTCGGATACAGACTTTCGGTTGCCCTCCTTGGAGGATCCCAGAGCGTCTTCCAAGCTCTGCCGAGTTACATAGACAAGATTCGACACCCTCACGGGGTTCGCCTTCATGTCGACACGCGCGAAGGCGAAGACGTCGTCCAAGCGCATTCCTCCGTCACGCCAGGCACGACCTGGCAGCGTGGAGTCGGAGAGCTTGACCTCAAGCCTCGTCTTGCCCTTGGACTCGAAACGGCGCCCACAGCTAACGCACATGAGGTCGGGCAGACGCATGCGCTTGACCTTTGTCTGCCAAACCTTGTTTGCCTTGGCGTACCGCTCGAGCTCGATTATGCGATGCCCATGATTTTGTTCGAGATCCTGAGTTATCGCGTCGGCGGCGTAGACTCCCATGCTCAGGAACCGAGCAAAATCAGCGTCTTCTTTGAAACCCATCAAATACCTTCGATCAGTTGTGCGGCATCGACCTTGAGCGCACGCGCGAGGGCAACGATGTTGTCAAGGCTTACGTTGCGCTGACCTCGTTCCAACGAAGAGACGTAGGTGCGGTGGATCCCCGCGGCTTCTGCGAGCTCTTCTTGCGATAGGCCTGCCAAGATACGGTGCTCCCGCACACGGCGGCCAAACGTCTCGCGCTGCCGCTGGATGCGAAGCTTGTCGGGGGCCTGCGTCATGATGTTCGGAACGCTAGGGCGGTGCAGACAATGGGTCTACAGACTATGAGTAACATGAATGGCATGACCGAGGAGATCGTGGTAGGCCGCGGCGACCCCGTCTATCTCGCGCACGCCTACCTGACGAAGGTACCCGTGCCCGCGATTACGCCGTTCATCAAGGCCTACTGCCCGCCCGGCGGCGTCGTGGTTGACCCGTTCGCCGGGTCTGGCATGACCGGGGTCGCAGCGCGGATCACCGGACGCCAAGCGCGACTGTCGGACATTTCTGTACTGGGACGCCATATCGGCTCCAATTACCTGAATATGGTCGAAAGGGATGAATTCACCAGAGCTGCGCAGGCCGTCATCAAGCGGGCCAAGGACGCTATCGGCAAGATCTACGAGGTCCCCTGCAGTGGGTGCGGTGGAACCGGCCAGCTCGCGAAGACCGTGTGGAGCGTCCTGGTGAAGTGCGCGGGCTGCGAGAAGCCCGTGAACTACTACCACTCGCTCGAGGCCGCGGAATGGTCGAAGCCGAAAATGATCTGTCCCCACTGCTCAGCCCGCATCTCGAGCAAGCTCGAGCGCGTGGGCGAGCGGCCCGTGGTCGACTACATCAACTGCGCCTGCTCCTCGAAGCAGCGTGAGCAGCCAGCGGTCGCCGCGCCGAGCATCGACGTCGATGGCCTGGACTTCCCCCACGTCGAAATCACGCCTGACCGGGAGATGTACCGGGCGTCTGCACTGGGTAAGAGTGGTTACACGACCGTAGCTTCTTTCTATTCGCCACGTAACCTGCGCACTCTGGTAGCCCTGCGCGATGAGATCCGCGGGGTTGAGGACCGCGCCCTGAGCCAGAAGCTGCTGTTCGCGTTCACCGCGACGTTGACGCGGGCGAGTAAGCGGTACCAGTGGTCACACAAGCGCCCGTTGAATGCCGCGAACCAGAACTACTACATCGCGCCGGTCTTCTACGAGTGGAACGTCTTCGAGCTCTTCGAGCGCAAGACGACCGCCGTATTGAAGGCTGATGACTGGATCCGGGCGCAGGCGCTCACGCATAACGTGGACGCGGGCATGGTGCCTGCGGAGTACGTCACGGAGAGCGCTGCGGAGCTATCCCTGCCGGACGCGAGCGTGGACTACGTGTTCACGGATCCGCCGTTCGGTTCGAACCTCTTCTACGCGGATATGGCCCTGTTCCAGGAGGGCTGGCTGGATGGCTTCACGGACGCCGATAAGGAAGCGGTGATCGATCGCTCCACCGGTACGAAGCGCACGGCGGGCCGCTACGAGACACTGCTGACGGAGTCGCTCAAGCAGTGCCGCCGCGTCCTGAAGCCTGGCGGGCGCATCTCGATGGTCTTCGGTAACTCTTCGGGCAAGATCTGGGCAGTCGTCCAGCGAGCCGTCGCAGCAGCCGGCCTCCGCATCGAGCCGGAGAAGATCGCCATCCTGAACAAGGGTCAGCGCTCCGTAAAGGGGCTGGCCTCGGGCTTCGAGCACGTCGCCACGCTCGACCTTGTCTTGACGATGGTTCCGCAAGACGACGCCGAGGCTTCGTTCAAGCAGCCGACGACTGAAGCGGTGGCTGCGGCGACGCGCGAGCTGGCTGGTGCTGCTGGCCCTGCCTCTCCGAGCCACCTGTACTTGGAGCTGCTCCGCCGCGCACTGCGGGAAGGATGGAGCGTTGCGGACCTCAATCTGCAGACGGCGACGGCAACACTGCTGGATGACGGGTGGAGCATCGACCCGAAGACAGGTCTGCTGGTTGAGCCCGAGTAGGCGCTTCGAGTAGGCAGAAAGGCAGCCGCCGTCTCACCAAGAGGTAGCCGCCCTCGCACCGATGCCAGGACCAGACTCTAGAACATTGGTCACAGGGCCGTGGACTATTTGTGGACGGCTCTCAGCCAGCCAAGCACCTGCAAAGGCGCCGACCAGCGGCTTCCTCTGGAAGCTAAACGACCTCCGGAACCGTGTGCACAAGTTGGTCTACGCGAGGAACCGAACAGCCGCAGCCTTCTCTCCGAAAGGCCGTCCCCACGTGATCAAGCTTTTCTCAAGCAACGCCCTTGTTCCGCAGAGGACTTGACAGCACCTAGTTGTCAATACCTGCTCGTACACTGCTGCGGAACGATCGCCTCGACGTACCAGCGTGCCAGCATCGGTATCCCTTCCGCTCTCTGCTGTGTGGCGTGCCGGGCGGCTCCCCGGGGGGCCCATCCGCCGGAGAGCCGCCCACCGCGCCGGGGAGTTCTCGCCGCTCCCCCAGGCGGTCCCCGAGGACGCCACCCGGACCCATGAGCACCCATCGGGGTCCGGCTGCCTGTGGCGTCTGCGGAGTCTGTGAGGGGCCGGTCATCAGCTGGCCCAGCCGTTTAGGTCGAAGCGGCAGAAGACGCTCTTGCCGCCGGTGTCCCGAGGCGCCCACCAAGTCGCATCGGCGAGGTTCTGCACGATGAGCAGGCCGCGCCCGTGGTCCGGCAACGTCATCTCGGACGAGACGGCGGAGGCCAGCGGGTCGGGGAGGTCCCCGGTCGGCAGCATCGGCGGTGTGGAGTCCTGGTCGCACACCTCCACGAACAGCCACTTCGGCCAGGCTCGGAAGGCGACGGAGATGCGCCGTTCCCCGCCGAACCCGCCCTGCCAGCCGTCCGGGGTGGCGTGGTGCACGGCATTGCCGACCAGTTCCGAGACGCACAGCGTCACGTCGTCCACCAGGTGCCGCAGCTCCCAGTCATGGAGCACTTCCGCCGCCGTACGGCGCGCAACGTGTGCAGTGTCCGGCGACTCCGCGTCGAGTATGACCGCGCGGAAGCGCTCGGCCGCCGAGAGCGACGCAGGCTCCAGGGGGGTGCGGCCCGCAGTCCGCAGGAACGGCTCATGTACTGCTTCGCGCGTCTCCATGGCGTACCCCTTCGACCCATCGGCGGAGGCGGCGCCCCCGCCGTCGTGTGAGAACAGTCAAAGGCGGGTTTCACGCAGGTGGGAGTGATCGCCGAGGGGTCCATGTGTACGCCTGGGGATTCACGGAGGGGCGGTGGTTCACCAATGAACCCCCTGACCAGAGGGGCAATCTCCGTGTAACGATGGCCGTCTGACGCCTTCTCGGGATGGCAGGGGAGCATGCGCAGGGAGCCGAATCACCGACTGGTCGCCGTCATGGCCGAGGCCGGAGCCTCAAACAAGGGACTGGCCAGACGTGTACAGGACATCGCCGCACGGCAAGGCGTCCACCTCGAGACCACTCACGTTTCCGTCCAACGCTGGTTGGACGGTGGCGGCATCCAGCCGCAGACGGCTGCATTCCTGGCGGAAGCGCTGAGCGAGAAGCTGGGGCGGAAGATCACGCCGTCAGATCTCGGATTCACCGAGATGGCACCGGCCGTGCCCATCGGAAACACCGGCTACGCGCACTCGCTGTCTGAAGCACTCGGCCACCTGGACACCCTCACCCAGTTCCGAGGGTGACGATCAGTTCCCGTGCGGTCGTTGAAGAATGAGCGGCCCCGGGGTCACCGAGGCCACTCAGCACCATGGGAGAAGACGGGATCAGTCGGCGATCGGGAGATAGACGCGGTTGCCCGCCTCCGCGAACTCCTTGGACTTCTGTTGCATGCCTGCGAGGGCTTCGCGCTCCTCCTTGCTGGTCAGCTCCATGGAATCTCCATAGTCCTCCATGATGTTTCTACTAATCTTCATCGAACAGAATTTCGGCCCGCACATCGAGCAGAAGTGCGCCGTCTTCGCCGGCTCCGCCGGGAGCGTCTCGTCGTGGTAGGCGCGGGCCGTGTCCGGATCGAGGCCCAGGTTGAACTGGTCCTCCCAGCGGAACTCGAACCGGGCGTCGGAGAGCGCGTCGTCCCACTCCTGGGCGCGGGGGTGTCCCTTGGCCAGGTCCGCGGCGTGGGCGGCGATCTTGTAGGTGATGACGCCCGCCTTGACGTCGTCGCGGTCCGGCAGGCCCAGGTGCTCCTTCGGCGTGACGTAGCAGAGCATCGCCGTGCCCCACCAGGCGATCATCGCGGCGCCGATGCCGGAGGTGATGTGGTCGTACGCCGGGGCGATGTCGGTGGTGAGCGGGCCGAGGGTGTAGAAGGGCGCCTCGTCGCAGATCTCCTGCTGGAGTTCGACGTTCTCCTTGATCTTGTGCATCGGGACGTGGCCCGGACCTTCGATCATCGTCTGCACGTCGTGGGACTTGGCGATCCGGTTCAGCTCGCCCAGGGTGCGCAACTCGGCGAACTGCGCCTCGTCGTTGGCGTCCGCGATGGACCCCGGCCGCAGTCCGTCGCCGAGGGAGAAGGTGACGTCGTAGGCGCGCAGGATCTCGCAGAGTTCCTCGAAGTGGGTGTAGAGGAAGTTCTCCTTGTGGTGGGCCAGGCACCAGGCCGCCATGATCGAGCCGCCGCGCGAGACGATGCCCGTCTTGCGGTGGGCGGTCAGCGGGACGTGGCGCAGCAGGACGCCGGCGTGGACGGTCATGTAGTCCACGCCCTGCTCGCACTGCTCGATGACGGTGTCCTTGTAGATCTCCCAGCTCAGTTCCTCGGCCTTGCCGTCGACCTTCTCCAGCGCCTGGTAGAGGGGGACGGTGCCGATGGGGACGGGGGAGTTGCGCAGCACCCACTCGCGGGTGGTGTGGATGTTGCGGCCGGTGGAGAGGTCCATCACGGTGTCGGCCCCCCACCTGGTCGCCCAGGTCATCTTCTCCACCTCCTCCTCGATGGAGGAGGTGACGGCGGAGTTGCCGATGTTGGCGTTGACCTTCACCAGGAAGTTCTTGCCGATGATCATCGGCTCGGTCTCCGGGTGGTTGACGTTCGCCGGGAGGACGGCGCGGCCCGCGGCGATCTCGTCGCGGACGAACTCCGGTGAGCGGCCTTCCCGGACGGCCACGAACTCCATCTCGGGAGTGATCTCGCCCCGCTTGGCGTACGCGAGTTGCGTGACGGAGGTGGTGCCGCCGCGGCCCCTGCGCGGCAGACGGGGACGGCCGGGGAAGACGGCGTCCAGGTTGCGCAGGCCGCCGCGCGGCGAGGTGTGCCTGATGCCGTCGTCCTCGGGCCGCACCTCGCGGCCCGGGTACTCCTCGGTGTCCCCCCTGGCGATGATCCAGTTCTCCCGCAGCGGCGGCAGGCCGCGGCGGACGTCGGTGTCGATGTTCGGATCGGTGTACGGACCGGACGTGTCGTACAGCGTCACGTCCTTGCCGTTGGTGAGGTGCACTCGGCGGACGGGCACCCGGATGTCGGGGCGCGGTCCGCTCAGGTAGCCCTTGTGCCGGCCGATCTCGCGCCGCGGTTCGGCGCTCTGGGCGGCGGTTTCGAGGTTCTCGGCGTTCTGTGCAGCGTTTTCGGGCGTGCGTGCGTCCTGCGTGGTCATGAGACCCAACTCCCTACGCCGGCATTACCCGGTAACAGGTTCGGCGGTCGACGCAGCGTGTCCCCGTGGCCGTCCCACGGAGGTCAGCGTCCTCTCAGCCCCGTGCTCGGAGCTCCCGCGGTGTGCAAAAGCGCCCCCACGCTAGCGGCTGATACCCGATGCGCGCCAGGGCGCCCCCACCTCGCCCTGGGATGATCGGGGCGTGGACTCTCCTCCTCGCTCTCCGTTCCCCCGCCCCTCACGGCCGCCCGAGCCCGACCACACGCCCGCGTCCGTGCCCGGTCACGGTCACTCGCACGCCCACCACCACGGGCCCGCCGAGCCCGTCTCGGCGCGGCTGCGCAGGATCATCGCGGTGGTGCTGGTGCCGTTCGCCGTGGCGGTGCTCACCGGGCTGGTGGTGCTGTGGCCCGGTGGGACGCCGGAGGGGAAGGAGGGGCAGAGCGGCGTCGGTTACGACCGGGAGATGTTCTCCGCACGGGTCACCGCGGTGGAGGAGGTGGACTGCGAGGACGTCAACGCCGCCGGTGGGCAACCCGGTCCGAGCGGGGGCGCGGCGGACGCGCCGCCGCGGGAAGGCGGCACGTGCCTGAAGGCGACCGTCGAGGTCACCGAGGGCGAGGACGCGGGCCACACGTTCCCGGAGATCGTCACCCCGGACGCCACCCGCCGCCTGGCGGCCGGCCAGGAGGTGGTGGTGGCCCACGCGCCCCAGGCGCCGCGCGAGTTGCAGTACAGCGTGGTGGACGTGCGGCGCACCGTCCCGTTGGTGGTGCTGGCCGCCGCCTTCGCGCTGGCGGTGGTGGTCGTCGGGCGGCTGCGCGGACTGCTGGCGCTGGTCGGGCTGGCGGCGAGCTTCGCGGTGCTGACGCTGTTCATCCTGCCGGCGATACTCCAGGGCTCCGATCCGCTGGCCGTGGCGGTGGTGGGGGGCAGCGCGATCATGCTGGCGACGCTGTACCTGTGCCACGGCGTCAACGCCCGCACCTCCGTCGCCGTCCTGGGGACGCTGGTGTCGCTGTTGCTGATCGGGGTGTTGGGTTCGGCGTTCATCGGCTGGGCGGAGCTGACGGGCAACACCGACGACCAGACCGGTCTGGTGCACACCCTCTACCCGGACATCGAGATCCGCGGCCTGCTGCTCGCCGGTGTGCTGATCGGCTCGCTGGGCGTGTTGGACGACGTGACGGTGACGCAGACCTCGGCGGTGTGGGAGTTGCGGCGGGCCGATCCCCGGGCGGGGTGGCGTCGCCTCTACGGCGCGGCGATGCGCATCGGACGCGACCACATCGCGTCGGTGGTGAACACGCTGGTGCTGGCGTACGCGGGTGCCTCGCTGCCGCTGCTGCTGTTGTTCTCCGTCGCGGAGAGCGACATGGGGACGGTCGCCGGCAGCGAGGTGGTGGCGGAGGAGATCGTGCGGACGCTGATCGGCTCGATCGGCCTGGTCGCCTCGGTGCCGGTGACGACGGCGCTGGCCGCGCTGGTGGCGGTGGCGGACCGCGGGGACGGCCGGGACCGGGCGCGGGGGAGGCGGGGGCGGCGTCGGGCGCGGCGCTGAGCCGCGCCCGCGGCGCCACCGACGTCCGTCAGGTGCCGGAGGAGGTGAACTTCCGCACCACGTAGACCAGTCCGCCGACCAGCGCGGCGAAGAGCAGCAGCTTGAAGAGCAACCCCAGGATGAAGCCGACGATGTTGGCGATCAGCCCTCCGAAGACGAAGATCGCGATGAGGGGGATCGCGACCCACTTCACCCACCACGGCAGCGCCGCGAAGATCCCCTTGACGTCCATGCCCGTTACCCGCTTCCTCGTGCCCGGTCGTTCCGGGGCCGCGGCCCTGTGCCGCGATCCTCTTCTCCGCCTCCGATGCTAGGCGGGCGAGGGGCCCGGCGGGAGACGCACCGGCCCCGGTCCTTCCCCGATCCGGCCCCTAGGGAACCCCGAGGCCGGGCCCGTCAGCTCTCCGGGGGCGAGAAGACCACCAGGACCCGCAGGTCCTCGGAGACGTGGTGGAACTTGTGCGGCACCCCGGCCGGCACGTAGACCACGCTGCCGCGCGCCACCTGGGTGGTCTCGTCCCCGACGGTGATCAGCGCCCGGCCGCTGACGACGAAGTACACCTCGTCCTGGCGGTGCGGCTGCTGTGGGTCGAGTTGGCCGCTGTCCAGGGCGTACAGGCCGACGGACATGTTCCGTTCGCGCAGGAACTGGAGGTAGGCACCCTCGTTGGCGGCCCGCTCCGCCTCCAGTTCGTCCAGCCGGAACACCTTCACAGGTACTCAACCCCTCACCGGTAGGCGGCCGTGTCCGTGTCTGGGACGATCTCGACCATGGTGAATTTCCTCGTCAAAACGATCGCCAACGCCGTGGCCCTGGCCGTCGCCGTGTGGCTGCTGGACGACATCACGCTCACGGGTGACGACACCGCCGACAAGACTCTCACGCTGGTCCTCGTGGCGCTGATCTTCGGTCTGGTCAACGTCGTGGTCAAGCCGATCGCGAAACTGCTCTCCTTCCCGGTGCTGATCCTCACGCTCGGCCTGTTCACCCTGGTGATCAACGCGCTGATGCTGCTGCTCACCTCCTGGCTCGCCGAGCAGGTGGACCTGGCCTTCCGCGTCGACGGTTTCTGGACCGCCGTGCTCGGCGGTCTGATCATCTCCATCGTGTCGTGGGCCGTGAACATGCTGTTGCCCGACGGTGACTGAGCGCGGAAGGTCGGGGGACATCGGCACGGCGCCGCCGAGGGGCGATGATGGAGGGCATGCGCACTCGTCCCTCCGACACCCCTGATCTTCCCGACGCCCCGCCCGGTGACGGCGCCCGTCCGCCGTACCGCGTCTGCTTCGTCTGCACCGGCAACATCTGCCGCTCCCCCATGGCCGAGGCCGTCTTCCGCGCCCGTGTGGAGGAGGCCGGGCTGGCGGACCTGGTGGAGGTGAGCAGCGCGGGCACCGGCGGCTGGCACGTGGGCGACGGTGCCGACCACCGCACGCTCACGGTGCTGGAGACGGCCGGATACGCCCTGGAGCACGTCGCGCGGCAGTTCCGCGGCGACTGGTTCGAACGGCTGGACCTGGTGATCGCCCTGGACGAGGGGCACCTGCGGGAGCTGAGGGCGCTCGCCCCCACCCCGCGGGACGCGGCGAAGATCCGGCTGCTGCGCTCGTACGCCCCAGGCGCGGACGCCGAGGGGTGCGACCTGGACGTCCCCGACCCGTACTACGGGGAGATGGAGGGCTTCGAGGAGTGCCTGGCCCTCGTCGAGGAGGCCGTGCCGAGGCTGCTGGAGGAGGTGCGGGCGGCGGTGGAGGCCGACGGGACCGCCGCCGCGCGGCCGTGAGCGGGACGTCCGACGCCATGGGGGCACCTCCCGGGTCCGAAGGACTCCGGATGGGGGCACCTCCCGGGTCCGAAGGACTCCGGGGGAAGGTGGCCGCTCTGACCGGAGCCTCGGTCGAGGAGATGCGGCCCGTGGGCGGCGGCGACATCTGCGACGCCTACCGGGTCGCGCTCTCCGACGGCCGCACCGTCTTCGCCAAGACCCTCCGTCCCGCCCCCGAGGGTTTCTTCGCCGCCGAGGCCACCGGCCTGGAGCTGCTGGCCTCCTCGGGGACGGTCGCCGTCCCCGAGGTGTCGGCCGTCGAGGAGGACGTGCTGGTGCTGGAGTGGGTCGAGCCGGGCCGGGCGGACGCCGCGCAGGCCGAACGGCTCGGCCGCGAACTGGCCGCCCTCCACGCCACACCGGCCCGCGCCTGGGGCAACCCGGACCCGTCCCGCCCCGCCTACCTCGGCTCGGTTCCCCTGCCCTCGCCCGCCGATCCCCCCGCCGCGCCGGAGGACTGGCCCGCCTTCCACGCCGAGTGGCGGCTGCTGCCCCTGCTGCGACGGGCCGTCGACGGCGGCGGGATCGCGGGTCGGGACGCCCGTGACGTGGAGCGGCTGTGCGAGGAGCTGTACGCCGATCCGGGAGACGGCACGGGCGTCTCCGGGCCGCCCCTGCCGCCCGCCGTCGTCCACGGCGACCTGTGGTCGGGCAACGTCCTGTGGTCCGCCGACGGCCGTGCCCGACTGATCGACCCGGCCGCGCAGGGCGGCCGGCCGGAGACCGACCTGGGGATGCTGGAGCTGTTCGGCTGTCCGCACCTGGAGCGGCTGCTGGCCGCGTACGAGGAGGTCGGCCCCCTGCCCGGCCTCCGGGCGCGGCTGCCGCTCCACCAGCTCCAGCACCTGCTGGTGCACGCCGTCCTCTTCGGCTCCGGTTACGGGGCCCGGTGCGGCGCGGCAGCCCGGGCCGCGCTCGGCTGAGCGGCGCGCGTACGCTCGAAGGCGCCGGCACGGCGGCCGGGGAGAACGGCGGTCGAGCGGTTGAGGGGAACGGCGATCGGGGAGAACGGCGGTCGGGAAGGCGCCGGTCGGAGGACGCCGGGCGGAGGACGAACGCGAGGAGCGGCACATGGCGGACGGCAGGCTCGGCGACGGCGACGGAACGCGGGTGGTACGGGCCGGGCTGCCCGAGGAGGAGCCGTACGCGCCGCCGATGCCGGGCCCCGTCCTCGCGGCGCACTACCACCTGCCCGGGGATCCGGCGGACGCCCCCTACACCTACGGCCGTGACGACAACCCCACCTGGGCGGCCCTGGAGCGCGCGATCAGCGAGCTGGAGGCGCCGGGTGACGAGGCGGCGCACACCACCGTCTTCGCGTCCGGCATGGCCGCGATCTCCGCGGTGCTGCTGTCGCGGACGAAGCCCGGTGACGTGGTGGTGCTGCCCTCGGACGGCTACAACCTGCTGGTCTCCATGCGGGAGCGCCTGGAGAGCCACGGCGTGACGGTCCGCACCGCCCCCACCGGCGGTGACGCGCAGTTGGAGGCGCTGGACGGCGCGACGCTGCTGTGGATCGAGTCGCCCTCCAACCCCGGCCTGGACGTGTGCGACATCCGCCGGCTGGTCGACGCCGCCCACGAGCGCGGCGCGCTGGTCGCCGTGGACAACACCCTGGCCACCCCGCTGGGCCAGCGCCCCCTGGCGCTCGGCGCCGACTACTCCGTGGCCAGCGGCACCAAGGCCCTCACCGGCCACGGTGACGTCCTGCTGGGCTACGTGACCTGCCGGGGCCCGGAGCCGGCGGCGCCGGTACGGCTGTGGCGGAAGACGGTCGGGGCCGTTCCGGGGCCGATGGAGACCTGGCTCGCCCACCGCTCACTGGCCACGCTGGAGCTGCGCACCGCCCGGCAGGCGGTCAACGCCCTCGCCGTCGCCGAGGCGCTGCGCGAACGTCCCGAGGTGCGCGACGTCCGGCATCCGGGGCTGCCGGGCGACCCGGCGCACGAGGTGGCCGTCCGGCAGATGCGGCGCTTCGGCTGCGTGGTCTCGTTCACCCTGCCGGACAAGGCCTTCGCCGAGCGCTTCCTGGCCGCGCTGCGGTTGGTGGGCGAGGCGACCAGCTTCGGCGGCGTGCGGTCCACGGCCGAGCGGCGCGGCCGGTGGGGCGGGGACGCGGTGCCGGAGGGCTTCGTGCGGATGTCCGTGGGCGTGGAGGACGCGGTCGACCTGATCGCCGACGTCCGGGCGGCGCTGGACGCCGCCGGGCGGGGCTGACGCGCCGGACGACCGGCCGGGGCACGGGCGCGCGAAAGGGCGCGGGCGGCTTGACGCTCCCCCCCTGGTGCCTCAAGCCGCCCCACGCGACGCGCGTGGAACGCGCGGGGTCAAGGCTAGTTGACCGAGCGTCATTGTCCAATCACGGCTGTCGATCATCGTGCGCGGTTCGGGCACGGTCGGGCGCGGCCGGGCAGGGCGGGACCGGGCGGGGTCGGGGTGAGGTTTCGCGCCCACCGCACCGGGCGAGACCTTCCCCATGACCGTCGACGCACGCCCTGTGGTCAAACGCACCGCCCGAGCCATCCTGTTCGACGACGACGAGTTGATCCTGATCAAGCGCACCAAGCCCGGTCGCGAACCGTACTGGATCACCCCGGGCGGCGGTGTCGAGCCGGAGGACGCCACCGTCGTCGACGCCCTCCACCGCGAACTGGACGAGGAACTGGGCGCGAAGGCGACCGACGTGGTCCCCGCCTTCGTCGACACCGTTCCCTACGACCCCGCCGAGGACCCGGACGCCGAGGACCCGAACGGCGCCCCCGGCGTGAAGGTGCAGCACTTCTTCGTCTGCCGACTGACCGGCATGGATCTCTCCCGCCGCCACGGCCCGGAGGTGGACGAGCCCCGCGGCGAGTACGAGATCGTCCGCGTCCCCTTCACCCGCGAGGGCATCGCCTCGGTGGAGATGGTGCCGCCCTCCCTCCGCGCCTACCTGGACGCCAACATCGAGGGCGTACGGGCCCTGCTCGCCCCGGACCTGGGCTGACAGTGAGGATGTGACGTGGTGACGTTGCCGGTGGGTCTGACTCTTGGGCTGACCGACGTTCTCGACTGTCCTGTTTGGGATTTGTCGGCC
>NZ_JODL01000012.1 GCF_000718985.1 Streptomyces megasporus
GAAACGCCCGGTTACATTCCGAACCCGGAAGCTAAGCTCTTCAGCGCCGATGGTACTGCACGGGGGACCGTGTGGGAGAGTAGGACGCCGCCGAACAAACTTTGAGAAGGCCGTGGTTCCCGGATGTCATTCCGGGAACCACGGCCTTTCTGTGTTCTGTTACCGGGAGTTCACGTGGCGCCGCCAGTATCGCCGTCATGGGGACGACGACGCTGGGCAGCACGCTGCGGGCAAGGCTCGAGGAGCAGCACATAGGCATCGGGGACGAGGTCGTCGTACCCGCCTACTGCGACGGTGAGGTGGCCGCGGCGGTCCAGGAGGTCGGAGCGCTGCCGGTCTTCGCCGACATCGAGACGGAAAGCCTCTGCATCGCCCCCGCCTCCGTCGCCGCGGTGTTGACCGAGCGGACCGCGGCCGTGATCCCCGTACACCTCTTCGGACACCCGGTGGACATGGTGTGTCTGCGGGCGCTGGCACAGCAGCACGAGGTGAAGGTGATCGACTCGGCGGAGGAGTCGGCGGTCTCCTCGGTGGAAGCCGCACGACGCCGGCAGCACGCGGAGTTCCTGAACGCGCGGCTGAACGGTGTGATCGTTCCGCGGACCGCGACCGGTGTACGGCACGCCTACGAGCAGTACGTGGTCCGGGTGCCGGGGAACGGACGGCCCGACCGGGACGCCTTCCAGCACGCGCTGAGGGCGCGTGGCGTGCAGTGCCACGTACCGGTGAGGACGCCTCTGTACCGGCTGCCGGAGTTCCGGGCGGACGTCTGGCTGCCCGAGGCCGAGCGGGCGGCGGACGAGTGCCTGGCGCTGCCGCTGGACGCGGCGATGACCCGTCGTGACCTGCAGAGGATCGTCTCGGCCTGCAACGCCCTGGGCGGACTGCTGATGGAACCCGCCTGTTGAGGCGGTCGCGCTCCTCGGGAGCCGTGAGGGCGGAGGGTGGTCGGAAGGGCTCCGGAACTCAGGTATGATCTATTTCGCTGCCGCGCCCCAATAGCTCAGTCGGCAGAGCGTCTCCATGGTAAGGAGAAGGTCTACGGTTCGATTCCGTATTGGGGCTCAGCGAGTTGAGAACGACGAGGCCCCCGCCGGATGGCGGGGGCCTCGTCGTCATTCGTTCCTTCGCCCCGTGACATCACTCGGGAACGCGCATCGCGAGGATCGCCATGTCGTCGGAGGGGGCGTCCGCCGCGAAGCGTTCCACGGCGCGCATGATGCGTGCGGCGACGGCACCCGCGGTCAGCCCCGTACACGTGGTGAGGACGTCCGCGAGACCCTCGTCCCCCAACATGCGGGCGCCTTCGCGGCGTTCGGTCACCCCGTCGGTGACGCACAGCAGGACGTCGCCCGGATCGAGGGTGACCGTCTCCTCGAACAACTCCAGGTCGTCCAGCACGCCGAGCAGTGGCTGCGGTTCGGCGGCCGGCTCGACGCTGCCGTCCTGACGCAGACGCAGCGGCAGCGGGTGGCCCGCACAGACGACCTTCAAGGTCGCGCCGCCCTCCGGCTTCGGCCACAACTCGCCGTAGAGCAGGGTGAGGAAGCGACTGCGGGCGCCCTCGTCGAGGATCGCGGCGTTGAGCCGTTCCAGAACGGCCGGGCCGCCGAACCCCTCACGGGCCAGCAGGCGCAACGCGTGGCGGGCCAGGCCGGTCACCGCAGCGGCCTCGGGGCCGGTGCCGCAGACATCGCCGATGGCGAAGCCGTACGCGCCGTCGCGGATGGGGAAGACGTCGTAGAAGTCGCCGCCGACCTCGTTGCCCTCGCCCGCGGCGCGGTAGATGACCTCGACCTCGACGCCCGGCACCTCGGGCAGTTCGGGCGGCAGCAGGCTGCGCTGGAGGGACTGGCTGATGGCGGTCCGCTCGCTGTAGAGCCGGGCGTTGTCCAGGGCGAGCGCGGCCCGGCGGGAGAGATCCTCGGCCAGCTCCAGGATCTCCTGGCGGAAGCGTTCCTCGGTCGGCTTGCCCAACGTCAGCATGCCGATGACGCGGTTGCGGGCCACCAGGGGCAGGACCACCGTCTCCCCGCCGACCGCGGCGGCGGTGGCGAGGGTGGTGCCGGCGACGCCCGTGGGGGGACGGTCGCCGGAGAGGCCGGCCTGATCCAGCCCCAGGCTGCGCAGGGAGGTGCGCAGGGCCGCGGAGTGCGCCGCGTCGCCCGGAGCGGTCCACACCCGGGCGCCGGGGGTGGGCACCGGATCGGGCGGGGGAACCTTGGTCAGCAGGGCCTTGAGACCGTCGATGCGATCCTCGTCCTCGTGCAGCACGTAGGAGAGTTCGGGCTCGGAGGACTGGTCGGCGATGGTGTAGACGGCGCACCAGGAGGCGAGGGTGGGTACCGTCATCTGGGCCATCAGGGCGAGGGTCTGGTCGCGGTCGAGAGTCCCGGCGAGCAGGTCGGAGGCCTCGACGAGGAAGGACAGCGAGCCGCGGCGCAGCCTCTCCAGTTCGGTCAGCCGCGCGGACTCCACGGCGAGCGCGATCCGGTCGGCGGCGAACTGCAGGCGCAGGGCCTCCTCGTTGGTGTAGCGGCCGGACGCCTCGGCGGCGACGCCCAGGGAACCGGTCAGCCGTCCCTCCACCTTCAACGGGACGGTGACGACCGAACGCATCCCCGTGCCCTCCAGCAGGGGCACCGCGCCCGGCACGGCGGTGAGGTCCTCGTGGACCGAGGGCATCCGGGCCGAGCCGTACCGTCCGCTGCCCGCCTCGACGGGGACACGGGCGAAGCGCTGGCGGGCGGACGGCAGTCCGGTGGTGGCGCGGACCTCGAGCTCGGTCTCGTCGTCCGTGGCCAGCAGGAGGAACGCGGCGTCGCCGTCGAGCATGTCGCGGGCCCGTTCGACGGTGCGCTGGAGAAGCCCGTCGAGGTCGTCCGGAGGGGGCGAGCCGATGAAGGTCTCGAAGGGATCGGCGGTGCGGTCGCGGCTCTCGGACGCGTTGGCGGTGTCGGACGCCGTGCCGCGCGCCGGGGACTGGAGCACCGCGCGCTCGTGGTCGCGCACCAGGAGGCAGACGGTGGAGGGTTCGCCGTCGGCGTCGCGGACGCGCAGGTGCGAGGCGTAGACCGGGATCGTGCGACCGTCCGCGCCGCGGACGCCGTATGAGCCCTCCCAGCGGGAGAGGGTCAGCGCCTCGGCGATGCCGGTGCCGGTGCCGGGAGTGTGGGGCCAGGCGGCCAGGTCGGTGAGGGGCTTGCCGACGACCTGCTCGGCGGTGTAGCCGAACAGCTCGCGGGCGTCGTCGTTCCAGGAGGAGACGGCACCGGCACGGTCGACCTGCACCACGGCGACGCGGACCCGGGTGTCGGTGGCGGGCAGGGCGTCGTCGGGGAGCGCGGGGCCGGCGCTGCGGGTGCCGACCGGGCGTTCGGGGAGGTCGAGACGGAACCAGACGCGCTTGTCGGTGGAGGTGTACTCCACGCCCCAGCGGTCGGCGAGCGAGGCGCACAGCAGCAGGCCGCGTCCGCCCTCACGGTCGGGATCGCCGAAGTGGTGGCCCAAATCCTGGACGGGCAGGCCCCGGTCGGGGTAGCGATCGGCGACCTCGACGCGCACGCTCCCGTCGCCGTCGCGCAGGCACAGGACGTCGGCGGCGGTTCCGGCGTGGACGACGGCGTTGGTGACCAGTTCGCTGGTGAGGACCACCGCGTCGTCGATGATGTCCGCCAGCCCCCAGCCCTGGAGGGTGTCGCGCACAAAGGCGCGGGCGGCCGCGACCGAGCGTCCGACCGGCTCGAAGGTAGCCGCAGCTCGCGCCGTGATCACTGTTCTCCCCATGGCTCTGTCGTCGGCGTTGTGGGTGTTGCCGGCGTTGTTGGTGTCGTCGGCGCCGTGGACGCCGTGGACGTCGGTGCCGTCCGCGCGCGCCGGCGCCGAAGATGTGCGCTGGGCACCCACCGCCGCCGCGGCCAGCCCCTGTCCGGCACTCGCCTCGTCCACCGCAGCGCCCCTCCGTTGCCCGTCGTGATCACGTACCATCGCGGCCCCGGCGGACCGGGACGGATGGACAGCCGGATGCCAGGTTACTTACGTTCGCAGTGCGAGCGGGCCCCGGATGCGGGTGTTTCCCCCTTGGGGCGATCGGTCGGCGGTGTGCGATGCTGCCGAACTGTTATCACCTGGTTCCACCAGGGTGAAACACTGGGAACGCTCGAAGGGAATGCCCGGGCGGAACGTTCGATCCAACGGGAGGGACACGGTGCAGTCTGGCGGAGCGGCGCGAGGCGCCGGCACGCGCACGAGGAGCGGACGGTCCCGGGCGAACGGGACGATCGAGGTGGAGGCGGCGGCGGTCAACCGTCTGCTGACCGCTCTCGAGGCGATGCGGGACGGGAACTTCCGTAAACGCCTCACGGTGACCGGCGACGGTCCGATGGCCGAGATCGCGGCCGTCTTCAACGAGGTGGCCGATCGGAACCTCCACCTGACCAGCGAGCTGGCCCGGGTGCGCAGGGTGGTCGGCAGGGACGGCAAGTTGACCGAGCGGCTGGAGACCGGGCCCTGTGAGGGGGCCTGGGCCGCGGCCATCGACGCGTCGAACGCCCTGGTGGACGATCTCGCACGGCCCGTCTCGGAGGTCGGCCGGGTGCTGTCGGCGGTGGCCGAGGGCGACCTGGAGCAGCGGATGGACCTGCGGTTCCAGGGATCGGACGGGGCGACGCACCCTCTGCGGGGCGAGTTCCTGAAGGTGGGCCGCACGGTCAACGGGCTGGTCGACCAGCTCTCGACGTTCACCGACGAGGTGACGCGGGTCGCCAGCGAGGTGGGCACCGAGGGCAAGCTGGGCGGTCAGGCGCGGGTGCGCGGCATGTCCGGCTCCTGGAAGGACCTGACGGACTCCGTCAACACCATGGCCTCCCGGCTGACCGCCCAGGTCCGCGACATCGCGCTGGTGACGACGGCGGTGGCCAAGGGCGACCTGTCCCGCAAGGTCACCGTGCACGTGGCCGGCGAGATGTTGGAGCTGAAGAACACCGTCAACACGATGGTGGACCAGCTCTCCGCCTTCCAGTCCGAGGTGACGCGGGTGGCGCGCGAGGTCGGTACCGAGGGCCAGCTCGGCGGCCAGGCGCGGGTGCCGGGCGCGGGGGGCGTGTGGAAGGACCTCACCGACTCCGTCAACACGATGGCGGGCAACCTCACCTCCCAGGTGCGCGAGATCGCGCGTGTGACGACGGCGGTCGCCAACGGTGACCTGTCGCAGAAGGTCACGGTGAACGCGCGCGGCGAGGTGGCCCAGCTCGCCGACACCATGAACACGATGACCGAGACGCTGCGGACGTTCGCCGACGAGGTGACGCGCGCGGCCCGCGAGGTGGGCACCGAGGGCATCCTCGGCGGTCAGGCGCAGGTTCCGGGGGTGGCCGGGACGTGGAAGGACCTGACGGACTCGGTGAACACCGCGTTCCGCAACCTGACGGCCCAGGTGCGGGACATCGCGCAGGTGACGACGGCGGTGGCGCGCGGTGACCTGTCGCAGAAGGTCACGGTGGACGTCTCCGGCGAGATGCTGGAGCTGAAGAACACCGTCAACACGATGGTCGACCAGCTCTCCGCCTTCGGCGCCGAGGTGACCCGGGTGGCACAGGAGATCGGTGTCGAGGGCGAACTGGGCGGTCAGGCGCAGGTTCCGGGAGCGGCCGGGACGTGGAAGGACCTGACGGACTCGGTGAACACCGCGTTCCGCAACCTCACCGGCCAGGTCCGCAACATCGCGCAGGTGACGACGGCGGTCGCCAACGGCGATCTGTCGCAGAAGGTCACGGTGGACGTCTCCGGCGAGATGCTCCAGTTGAAGAACACCGTCAACAGGATGGTCGACCAGCTCTCCGCCTTCGCCGAGCAGGTCACCCGGGTGGCCCGGGACGTGGGCACCGAGGGACGGCTGGGCGGCCAGGCGCGGGTCGACGGCGTCTCCGGCACCTGGAAGGACCTCACCGACTCCGTCAACTCCATGGCGGGCAATCTCACCGCCCAGGTCCGCAGCATCGCGCAGGTGACGACGGCGGTGGCGCGTGGTGACCTGTCGCAGAAGATCGAGGTGGACGCCCGGGGCGAGATCCTGGAGCTGAAGAACACCCTCAACACGATGGTGGACCAGCTTTCGTCGTTCGCGGAGCAGGTCACCCGGGTGGCGCGCGAGGTGGGCACCGAGGGGCGGCTGGGCGGTCAGGCGCAGGTGCCCGGAGTGGCCGGCGTGTGGCGTGACCTGACCGACTCGGTCAACGGCATGGCGGGCAATCTCACCGCCCAGGTGCGCAACATCGCGCAGGTCGCGACGGCGGTGGCGCGTGGTGACCTGTCGCAGAAGATCGAGGTGGACGCCCGGGGCGAGATCCTGGAGCTGAAGAACACCCTCAACACGATGGTGGATCAGCTTTCGTCGTTCGCGGAGCAGGTGACGCGAGTGGCGCGCGAGGTGGGCACCGAGGGCATCCTCGGCGGCCAGGCCGAGGTGGAGGGCGTCTCCGGCACCTGGAAGGACCTCACCCAGTCCGTCAACGGGATGGCGAACAACCTGACCTCCCAGGTGCGCAACATCGCCGAGGTGACCACCGCGGTCGCCCGGGGTGACCTCTCCAAGAAGATCACCGTCGACGCCAAGGGGGAGATCCTCGCCCTGGTGACGACCGTGAACACGATGGTGGACCAGCTTTCGTCGTTCGCGGAGCAGGTCACCCGGGTGGCGCGCGAGGTCGGTACCGAGGGCCAGCTCGGCGGTCAGGCCCACGTGCCCGGGGTCACGGGCATCTGGAAGGACCTCAGCGAGAACGTCAACCTGATGGCGTCCAACCTCACGGGTCAGGTGCGGAACATCTCCCAGGTGGCGACGGCGGTCGCCAACGGCGACCTGACCAAGAAGGTCACCGTCGAGGCGCGCGGCGAGGTGGCCCAGCTCGCCGACGCCGTCAACACCATGGTGACGACGCTGTCGTCGTTCGCCGACGAGGTGACGCGGGTGGCGCGCGAGGTGGGCACCGAGGGCATCCTCGGCGGTCAGGCCCACGTGCCCGGGGTGTCGGGCACCTGGAAGGACCTGACGGAGTCCGTGAACTCGATGGCCTCCAACCTCACCGGTCAGGTCCGCAACATCGCGATGGTGACCACCGCGATCGCCAAGGGCGACCTCACCAAGAAGATCGACATCCAGGCCCGGGGCGAGATCCTCGAACTCAAGAACACCGTCAACACGATGGTGGACCAGCTCTCCGCCTTCGGCGCGGAGGTGACCCGGGTGGCCCGCGAGGTGGGCACCGAGGGGCGGCTGGGCGGTCAGGCGCGGGTCGACGGCGTCTCCGGCACCTGGAAGGACCTCACCGAGTCGGTGAACGAGATGGCGGGGAACCTGACCCGCCAGGTGCGTGCCATCGCCGCGGTCGCCGCCGCGGTGACCCGCGGCGACCACGGCGTGAAGATCGACGTGGACGCCGCGGGCGAGATCCTGGCGCTCCAGGACAACGTCAACACCATGATCGCCACCCTGCGCGAGACCACGCTCGCCAACCAGGAGCAGGACTGGCTCAAGGGCAACCTCGCCCGGATCTCCGGTCTGATGCAGGGCCGCCGCGACCTGGCGGACGTGGCGCGGCTGATCATGAGCGAGCTGACTCCGGTGGTCTCCGCCCAGCACGGCGCGTTCTTCGTGGCCGCGCCGACCGGCGGCGGCCCGGAGATCGGGGTGGGGGCGAGCGAGGACGGCTCGTACGAGCTGCGGATGATCGGCAGCTACGGCTACTCCCCGGGCACCATGCCCACCACCTTCCGTCCGGGCGAGTCCCTGATCGGCACCGCGGCGGAGGAGAAGCGCACGGTCCTGGTCGAGCACGCCCCGCCCGGCTACCTGAAGATCTCCTCGGGGCTCGGCGAGGCGCCGCCCGCCCATGTGATCGTGCTGCCGCTGCTGTTCGAGGACCAGGTGCTCGGCGTCATCGAACTGGCCTCGTTCCAGCCCTTCACCCAGATCCAGAAGGACTTCCTGAACCAGATCGCCGAGATGATCGCCACGAGCGTCAACACGATCAGCGTCAACACCAAGACCGAGCTGCTGCTGAAGCAGTCGCAGGAGCTGGCCGAGCAGCTCCAGGAGCGCTCGATCGAGTTGGAGAGCCGCCAGCGGGCGCTCCAGGCGTCGAACGAGGAGCTGGAGGAGAAGGCCGAGCTGCTCGCCAAGACCAATCGCGACATCGAGATCAAGAACTCCGAGATCGAGGACGCCCGGCAGGTCCTGGAGGAGCGCGCCGAGCAGCTCGCGGTCTCGATGCGCTACAAGTCGGAGTTCCTGGCGAACATGTCGCACGAGCTGCGCACCCCGCTCAACTCGCTGCTCATCCTCGCCAAGCTGTTGGCCGACAACGCCGAGGGGAACCTGACTCCCAAGCAGGTGGAGTTCGCCGAGACGATCCACGGCGCCGGCTCCGACCTGCTCCAGCTCATCAACGACATCCTCGACCTGTCGAAGGTCGAGGCGGGCAAGATGGACGTCAGCCCGACCCGCATCGCGCTGGTGCAGCTCGTGGACTACGTGGAGGCGACGTTCCGGCCGCTCACCGCGGAGAAGGGGCTCGACTTCTCGGTGCGGGTCTCGCCGGAGCTGCCCCCCACCCTCCACACCGACGAGCAACGGCTGCTCCAGGTGCTGCGCAACCTGCTGTCGAACGCGGTGAAGTTCACCGACAGCGGCGCGGTGGAGCTGGTGATCCGTTCGGCCAAGTCGGACGTGCCGGAGTCGATCCGCGAACAGATGCTGGAGTCCGGCACGCTGCGCGACCCGGATTCCGACATGGTCGCCTTCTCGGTGACCGACACCGGCATCGGCATCGCGCAGAGCAAGATGCGCGTGATCTTCGAGGCCTTCAAGCAGGCGGACGGCACGACCAGCCGCAAGTACGGCGGCACCGGGTTGGGCCTGTCCATCAGTCGGGAGATCGCACGACTGCTCGGCGGCGAGATCCACGCGGTCAGCGAGCCGGGCCGGGGCTCGACCTTCACCCTCTACCTGCCCCTGGCGCCGGCCGAGCTGCCGCCCCCGGGCTACCCGCAGGCCGGCGGCGTCCCGGAGATCGCCCCGGTGTTCGAGGGCGAGCCCGGAGCCGAGGGCGAGGAGGAGACGGGCCGGGAGGCGGAGGGCGCGCTGGACGTGCCCGCCGCCGAACGCGCCGCCGCGGAGCTCGCCTCCCGCCGCCGTACGGTGCCGTTGCCGGAGCGGGACACGGACCGGGACCGTCCGGGCGTGGAGGAGGTGTGGCCGAGCGGCGACCGGAAGACGGAGGGAGGACGCCCGGGGGTCGCCTTCGACGGGGAGAAGGTCCTGATCGTCGACGACGACATCCGCAACGTCTTCGCGCTCACCAGCGTGCTGGAGCAGAACGGCCTGCAGGTGCTCTACGCCGAGAACGGACGCGAGGGCATCGAGGTGCTGGAGCAGCACGACGACGTGGCGGTCGTCCTGATGGACATCATGATGCCCGAGATGGACGGGTACGCGACGACCGCGGCGATCCGGCGGATGCCCCAGTTCGCCGGGCTGCCGATCATCGCGCTGACGGCGAAGGCGATGAAGGGGGACCGGGAGAAGAGCATCGAGTCCGGGGCCTCCGACTACGTCACCAAACCGGTGGACACCGATCACCTGCTGTCCGTCATGGCGCAGTGGATGCGTGGGGAGTGATGTGGGATGGTTCCGGGGCGCGGGCGCGAGGCGTGCCGACCGGTTGGTGCTCATTACGTGTGAAGTGCTGTATTGGGGGAACCTTCGGGTCTCTCACAGCGTTTCACCTACGTGCACAGTGACATCTCGGTGACAGGGTGTGGTGGGCCGCGAGGTGGGGCTACCATGACCGGCACAAGGACGGGCGGCGCAAAGGAGTCGTTGCCAGTGGCGGCGTCGAGGACGCTGTCGGGGCGAGGAGGACGGGCCATGGTGCAGAAGGCCAAGATCCTCCTGGTCGATGACCGGCCGGAGAATCTTCTGGCGCTGGAGGCCATCCTCTCCGCGCTGGACCAGACACTGGTGCGGGCATCGTCAGGGGAGGAGGCGCTCAAGGCGCTGCTCACGGACGACTTCGCGGTCATCCTGCTGGACGTGCAGATGCCGGGCATGGACGGTTTCGAGACCGCCGCCCACATCAAGCGGCGCGAGCGTACCCGGGACATCCCGATCATCTTCCTCACCGCGATCAACCACGGCCCGCACCACACCTTCCGCGGCTACGCGGCCGGTGCCGTCGACTACATCTCCAAGCCGTTCGACCCGTGGGTGCTGCGGGCGAAGGTGTCGGTGTTCGTCGACCTGTACATGAAGAATGTCCAACTGCGCGAGCAGGCGGCCCTGCTCCGGCTCCAACTGGAGGGCCGGGACGCGGGCGAGGACGGCGCCAAGGGGCCCTCGGGCCTGCTGGCCGAACTCTCCGCCCGCCTGGCCGCGGTGGAGGAGCAGGCGGAGGCGCTCTCCAAGCACCTGGACGAGTCCGCGGACGCCGCGGCGGTCGCGACGGCGGCCCACCTGGAGCGCAAGCTCACCGGCCTGCGGCGGGCGCTCGACGCCCTGGAGCCGGGCAACGACGGCCGGACGACCTCGCTGCCGTCGCAGAACTGACGTTCGAGCAGGGCGGTCGCCCGGACGGATCGGAAGCCGGCGGGGCGTCAGGTGTTCCCCGGTGGCGGCACACTCGTCCCACCGGTCCCACGGCCGGCCGTGTCCGGTGGGACGGTCGCGGGTAACCTCGGCATCATGGCCTCACGTACGTCCGGCAAGGCCGCCAAGAAGGCGCCCGCGAAGAAGGCTCCGGCCAGGAAGCCCCCGGCATCGAGGTCCGCCGCGCCCAAGAAGCCACCGGCCAGGAGGGCGGCGGCGAAGAAGACGGCGGCCAAGGCGCCCCCCAGGCCCGCGCCGTCACCCACCAACGGCGTCTACCGCCTCGTCCGCGCGCTGTGGCTCGGCCTCGCGCACACCGTCGGCGCGCTGTTCCGAGGGATAGGTCGCGGCGCCAAGGGGCTGGACCCGGCGCACCGCAAGGACGGGCTCGCCCTGCTGCTGCTCGGCATCGCCCTGGTGGTCGCGGCCGGCACCTGGTCCAACCTGCAGGGGCCGGTCGGCGACCTGGTCGAGATGCTGGTGACCGGCGCCTTCGGACGCCTCGATCTGCTGGTGCCGGTGCTGTTGGGCACCGTCGCCGTGCGGCTGATGCGGCATCCGGAGAAGCCGGAGGCCAACGGACGGATCGTCATCGGGCTCTCCGCGCTGGCGATCGGCGTGCTCGGACTGGTGCACATCGCCTGTGGCGCCCCGGGACGCGGCGAGGGCGACGAGGCGGTGCGGGACGCGGGCGGCATGATCGGCTGGGCCGTGTCCAAGCCCCTGATCTTCACCGTCAGCGAGGCGCTGGCCGTTCCCCTGTTGTTGCTGCTGACCGTCTTCGGGGTGCTCGTCGTCACCGCCACACCCGTCAACGCCATCCCCCAGCGGCTGAGGCAACTGGGTGTACGGCTGGGCGTGGTGGCGGAGGACGACGGACGGCGCGACGGGTACGACGAACGCGACGGGTACGACGGGTACGGGGCGTACGACGACCCCGGGGAGGACGAGCCCCGGCCGCGACGGGCGAACCTCCGCAAGGCGGACGACGACGCCTTCCGGGCCGAGAAGGAGGCGCTGGACAGCCGTCGCCGCTCCCGCCGCTCGGCACCGGCCCCCGACGGCTTCCCCGACGCGGTGGACGTGGCCGCCCAGGCCGCCGCCCAGTTGGAGGGGGCGATCCTGCACGGCGTCCATCCCTCGCCGTTGGTCGCCGACCTCACCAGCGGAGTCAGGGCCGACCGGGAGGAACGCGAGCACACCGGCACCCCGACGGCCGGGCCGTCCCCGACGGCTCCGACGGTTCCGCGGGAGCCGGAGGCCCCCGCGCCCGGCAGGCAAGGGGCACGGCCGACGGAGCGGAGCTCCGTGCCGGACCTGACCAAGGCCGCGGCCGAACCCGCCGAATCCCTGCCGCCGCGCGCCGAACAGCTCCAGCTCGCCGGGGACATCACCTACCGGCTGCCGCCGCTGGACCTGCTGCGGCGCGGCGGTCCGGGGCGCACCCGCAGCGCCGCCAACGACGCGGTCGTCGAGGCGCTGAGCACCGTCTTCTCGCAGTTCAAGGTGGACGCCTCCGTCACCGGCTTCACCCGCGGCCCGACGGTCACGCGCTACGAAGTGGAGCTGGGCCCCGCGGTCAAGGTCGAGAAGATCACCGCGCTGGCCAAGAACATCGCCTACGCCGTCGCCAGTCCGGACGTGCGGATCATCAGCCCGATCCCCGGCAAGTCGGCGGTCGGCATCGAGATCCCCAACACCGACCGGGAGATGGTCAACCTCGGCGACGTGCTCCGTCTGGCGGAGGCCGCGGGCGACGACCACCCGCTGCTGGTCGGTCTCGGCAAGGACGTCGAGGGCGGTTACGTCACGGCCAACCTGGCGACGATGCCGCACGTCCTGGTCGCGGGCGCGACCGGGTCCGGAAAGTCCTCCTGCATCAACTGCCTGATCACCTCGGTGATGGTCCGCGCCACCCCCGAGGAGGTCCGGATGGTGCTGGTGGACCCCAAGCGGGTCGAGCTGACGGCCTACGAGGGCATCCCTCACCTGATCACCCCGATCATCACCAACCCGAAGAAGGCGGCCGAGGCCCTGCAGTGGGTCGTGCGCGAGATGGACCTGCGCTACGACGACCTGGCCGCCTACGGCTTCCGGCACATCGACGACTTCAACGCGGCGGTGCGCGCCGGCAAGGTGAAGGCCCCCGAGGGCAGCGAGCGGGAGCCGACCCCGTACCCCTATCTGCTGGTCATCGTGGACGAGTTGGCCGACCTGATGATGGTGGCCCCGCGCGACGTGGAGGACGCGATCGTGCGGATCACGCAACTGGCGCGGGCCGCGGGGATCCATCTGGTGCTGGCCACACAGCGCCCCTCCGTGGACGTCGTCACCGGTCTGATCAAGGCGAACGTGCCCTCGAGGCTGGCCTTCGCCACCTCCTCCCTCGCCGACAGCCGGGTCATCCTCGACCAGGCGGGGGCCGAGAAGCTGATCGGCAAGGGCGACGGTCTCTTCCTGCCGATGGGGGCCGGGAAACCCACCCGTATGCAGGGCGCCTACGTCACGGAGGAGGAGGTCGCGGCCGTCGTGGCGCACTGCAAGGAGCAGATGGCCCCGGTCTTCCGCGACGACGTCCTGGTCGGGCAGGGCAAGAAGAAGGAGATCGACGAGGAGATCGGCGACGACCTCGACCTGCTGTGCCAGGCGGCCGAACTGGTGATCAACACGCAGTTCGGCTCCACCTCGATGCTCCAGCGGAAGCTGCGTGTGGGCTTCGCCAAAGCGGGCAGACTGATGGATCTGATGGAGTCCCGTGGAGTGGTCGGTCCCAGCGAGGGTTCAAAGGCGAGGGACGTGCTGGTCAAGCCGGACGAGTTGGACGACGTGCTGGCGGTGATCCGGGGCGAGACTCACTCGTAGGGGTGAGCAGGGCAACCGTTTCCCCTGGTCGAACGTCAACTCGGAGGAGGGCGCGGTCATGTGTTCACCGATGGGTGGCAAGGCCATCCCTATGGCGGACAGACCCCCTCCGCCCGCTTGCCCGACCCTTCCGCCTCCGCTCTAGACTGAACATCCAGCAGGTGGCTACACGCTCGAAAGGCGCCCCCGTGTCCATCGGCAACTCCTCCCCAGAAGACCGGCTTTCCGTCGGTCAGGCGATCCAGCAAGCCCGTATCGAAGCGCGACTGACGGTGGACGAGGTCAGCGCGACCACCCGCATCCGCGTCCCGATCGTGCACGCCATCGAACAGGACGACTTCTCCCGCTGCGGAGGCGACGTCTACGCCCGCGGCCACGTCCGCACGCTCGCCAAGGCCGTCGGCCTCGACCCCGACGAACTGGCGGCCCAGTACGAGGCCGAGCACGGCGGGCGTCCGGAGCCGACCCCGGCGGCGGCCCTCTTCGAGGCGGAGCGCATCCGTCCCGAGCCGAGCCGTCCCAACTGGACCGCGGCCATGGTCGCCGCGATCGTGGCGGTGGTCGGTTTCGTCGGTTTCACCCTCTTCAGCGACGGCGACGAACAGGCACGCACCCCGGTGGCCGGGGAGGACGCCCCGGACTCCGTCGACCGACCCGATCCGGGCAAGCCCGCCGACCCCAAGCCCGAGCCGGAGCCGTCCGGCTCCGAAAGCGCCATCGCCGCCGTCCCGGCGGACAAGGTCACGGTCAAGCTGGTCGCCGAGAAGGGCAACAGTTGGATCTCGGCCGAGGACCACAACGGACGGCTGCTCCACGAGGGCGTGCTCAAGGAGGGCGACTCCAGGACCTTCACCGACGACAAGCGGATCGACCTGGTGCTCGGCAACGCCGGGGCGGTCACCCTCTTCGTCAACGGCAAGGAGGTCGACAAGGTCGGCGAGGTCGGCCAGGTGCAGCGCGTCAGCTACACCAAGGGCGACCCCGAGCAGGGATGATCAAGCCCTGACGGCGGGAGGGGCGGTGGGGACGAAGTAGGCTGAGGCCATGCCCGAACGCCGTACCGTCGCCCTCGTCACCCTTGGCTGCGCACGTAACGAGGTGGACTCGGAGGAGCTCGCAGGCCGTCTGGCGGCGGACGGCTGGGAGCTCGTCGAGGACGCCGCCGAAGCGGACGTGGCCGTCGTCAACACCTGTGGTTTCGTCGAGGCCGCCAAGAAGGACTCCGTCGACGCCCTGCTGGAGGCCAACGATCTGAAGGACCACGGCCGGACGCAGGCCGTGGTCGCCGTCGGCTGCATGGCGGAGCGCTACGGCAAGGAACTGGCCGAGGCGCTCCCCGAGGCCGACGGCGTGCTCGGCTTCGACGACTACGCCGACATCTCGGAGCGGTTGGGGACCATCCTCGCCGGGGGCGCGCACGTCCCGCACGCCCCGCGCGACCGGCGCAAGCTCCTGCCCATCAGCCCGGTCGAGCGCCAAGGCGCCGCCGTCGCGCTGCCCGGCCACGGGGAGGTCGCCGCGACCGCCCCCGCCGACCTCCCCGAAGGGGTGGCCCCGGCCTCCGGACCGCGGGCGCCGCTGCGGCGCAGGCTGGGGAGCAGCCCGGTCGCCTCGGTGAAGCTGGCCTCCGGCTGCGACCGTCGGTGCTCGTTCTGCGCCATCCCCTCCTTCCGGGGGGCCTTCGTCTCCCGCCGCCCCTCGGACGTGCTGACCGAGACCCGGTGGCTGGCCGAGCAGGGGGTGAAGGAGATCATGCTGGTCTCCGAGAACAACACCTCCTACGGCAAGGACCTGGGCGACATCCGACTGCTGGAGACGCTGCTGCCCGAGCTGGCCGCCGTGGACGGCATCGAACGGGTTCGGGTGAGCTACCTCCAGCCCGCCGAGATGCGCCCCGGTCTGATCGACGTCCTGACCGGCACCGAGAAGGTCGCGCCCTACTTCGACCTCTCCTTCCAGCACTCGGCTCCCGGAGTGCTCCGCGCCATGCGGCGCTTCGGCGACACCGACCGCTTCCTGGAACTGCTGGAGACCATCCGCGCCAAGGCGCCCCGGGCGGGCATCCGGTCGAACTTCATCGTGGGCTTCCCCGGCGAGAGCGAGGCCGACCTCGCCGAACTGGAGAGGTTCCTGATCGAGGCGAGGCTGGATGCGATCGGCGTCTTCGGGTACTCGGACGAGGAAGGCACCGAAGCGGCGACCTACGAGGACAAGACCGACCCGGAGGTGGTGGCCGAACGCCTGGCCCACATCTCACGACTCGCCGAGGAACTGACCGCGCAGCGCGCGGAGGAACGCATCGGCGAGACCGTACGGGTGCTGGTCGAGTCGGTGGGCGAGGAGGACGGCCCGACGGGACGCGGGGAGCACCAGGCCCCCGAGACCGACGGGCAGACCTTCCTCACCGGCGTCTCGGGGCTCTCCGTGGGGCAGATGGTCGAGGCGAAGGTGGTGGCGACCGAGGGTGTGGATCTCGTTGCCGAGCCGTCCCGGGATGTCGAGTGGGGGCGGCCCGAGAGTGAGGAGGCGGGAACATGACGGACGTCCACGCCTCCACGGCGAGCGGTGGACCTGTGGTGAGACCGAAGAGCGGCCCGAAGAGCGGTGTTGTCCGCAAGGTGAGCCTGTGGAACATCGCGAACATCCTCACCATGGTGAGGCTGCTCCTGGTGCCGGGCTTCGTGTTCCTGATGATCGCCGACGGAGGGCACGACCCGGCCTGGCGCTCCCTCGCCTGGGCGGCCTTCTCCACCGCCATGATCACCGACCTCTTCGACGGCGAGTTGGCGCGGCGATACAACCTGGTCACGGACTTCGGCAAGATCGCCGATCCGATCGCGGACAAGGCGATCATGGGCGCCGCGCTGATCTGCCTCTCGGCACTCGGAGATCTGCCCTGGTGGGTGACGGGCGTGATTCTCTTCCGAGAGATCGGCATCACCCTGATGCGCTTCTGGGTGATTCGGCACGGCGTCATTCCGGCCAGCCGCGGCGGGAAGATGAAAACCCTCGCCCAAGGGGTCGCCGTGGGAATGTACATCCTGGTGCTGACCGGGCCGCTGGCCACACTGCGCTGGTGGGTGATGGCGGCGGCCGTGGTGCTGACGGTCGGCACCGGCTTGGACTACGTACGGCAGGCGGTGGCCCTGAGGCGGGCCGGACTGGCGGCGGAGCACGCCCATGAGCAGTGACACGACCACCAAGCAGGCGTTGAAGCTGTTGGCGGACCGGGGGCAGACCGTCGCGGCCGCCGAGTCGCTGACCGGAGGTCTGGTCGCCGCCGAACTGACCGAGGCCCCCGGGGCCTCGGTGACCGTACGGGGGTCGGTGACGTCCTACGCCACCGCCGTCAAGCACGAGGTGCTGGGCGTGGACGGGGACCTGCTGGAGGAGCAGGGCGCGGTCGACGGCGAGGTGGCCCGCCAGATGGCGGCGGGCGTCCGGCGGCTGCTGGGCGCCGACTGGGGCGTGGCGACGACCGGGGTGGCCGGTCCCGAGCCCCAGGACGGGCAGCCGGTCGGCACGGTCTACGTCGCGGTCGCCGGGCCGGGCGGACCGGGACGGGAGCCCCGCACCGTGGCGCGCCGGCTGAGTCTGGACGGCGACAGGAAGGAAATTCGCGACAAGAGCGTTCAGGCGGTCCTCCGACTGCTCTTGAGCGAACTCATGGAAAATGCGGCGACAAAGGATACGGAACACAGTGGGGGGAATGGATGTTTGCAGCCCTGAGTGAACACAGCATCGCTCCCCGCACGGCCGCGGTTGTAGGCGGTACGGTGGGGCATGAAGGATCCGGGTCAGCGGTCCTAGGAGGGAGCCACCGATGATTCTGCTCCGTCGCCTGCTGGGTGACGTGCTGCGTCGGCAGCGCCAGCGCCAGGGCCGTACCCTGCGCGAAGTCTCCTCGTCCGCCCGGGTGTCACTCGGTTACCTCTCCGAGGTCGAGCGGGGTCAGAAGGAGGCTTCCTCCGAATTGCTCGCGTCGATCTGTGATGCGCTGGACGTGCGGATGTCCGAGCTCATGCGAGAGGTCAGTGACGAGCTGGCACTCGCGGAACTCGCGGAGTCCGCTGCGAGCGACACGGTGCCCGCGCCGATGCGTCGTCCCGTTCTCAATCCGGTGTCCGTGACGTCCGTCACCGGACGCCCGGACGAACGAGTGACGATCAAGGCGCCGACGGAAGCCGTCGACGTCGTCGCCGCCTGATCGACGCGGTCCGGGGCACACGCCGGAAAGCCGGTACGGGCCCGGTCCGATCGCACACCGCGCGTTCCGGACCGGGCCCGAGACGGCAGTGGCGTGCCGTCCACGGCCGCGAGAGCGCCCGGTGGTGGGGTGTGGGTGCCCACCGGGTGGACGAAGGACGCGGACGGGCACCGATTCGGTCGAGGGTACGGTCGGGTGCGGCACTGCCCACCGAGGGATGCCCCACGCCCCGGCGGGCCGGCGGTCACGGTGGAGCCGGCCCCGTCTGACAGCGGGGGCACCAGTACGCCACCCGCTGCTGGTCGGACGGGTCCGGCGTCCGTTTGCGGATGTCGCCGCCGCAGCGCAGGCACGGCCTCCCCGCCCGGCCGTACACCCACAGACTCCGATCGCTTCGGACATCGCCGGTGGTGACGCGCAGGGAGCGCTCCTTGTTCACCTCCAGCAGCTTCCTCGCCAGGGAGGGCAGCCGCTCGGGCGCGGGCACCTCGCCCATCGGGAGCCAAGGGGTCACCCGCGCCAGGAAGCACAGCTCCGCCATGAAGATGTTGCCGATACCGGCGAGGTTGCGCTGGTCGAGCAGGGCCTCGCCGACCGGGCGGGCCGGGTCGGCGAGCAGGCGCCGCAGGGCCTCCCGGGGATCCCAGTCGGGACCGAGGAGATCCGGTCCGAGGTGGCCGACCACCCGTTCCTCGTCGGCGGTGCGCAGCAGGTCGAGGACGGGGAGGCGGTAGCCCACCGCGGAGCGGGAGGCGGTGGCGAGGACCGCGCGGATCTGGTGGCCGGGCCCGCCGCTCCAGCGTTCACCGGGCGCGTAGACGCGCCAGGCACCGTCCATCCGCAGGTGGGAGTGGAGCGTCAGGCCGCCCTCGAAGCGGGTGAGGAGGTGCTTGCCCCGCGCGATGGTCTCCAGCACCTCGCGGCCGGTGAGGTCGACGGTGGCGAGCTTCGGCACGCGCAGGTCGCCGCGGACCACGGGCGCACCCGAGAGCGCCCGGTGCAGCCGCCGGGCGGTGCGCCAGACCGTGTCTCCCTCGGGCACCGTGATCCGCCCTCCCTCGTCGTCGCCCGTGTCCGTGACCTCTCCACCGACCTCTCCACTGTGGCACGCCCTTGCGCACCACCGGACGCCGTCACGCGCGCATCCGCAGCCCCCGCGGGGTGGTGTGGAAACCGGCGGCCTCCAGCGCGTGACCGAGTGGGGAGCCCAACACGGGGGAGCCGTTGGCGCGTTCGACGGTGAGGGTGCCCACCATGCCCCGGCGCGTGGCGTGGGCCAGGGCCTCGACGGCGGCGTCCAGCATCGGCCCCTCGGTCCGCCAGGCCAGGAGCGTCTTCCCGCCGCGCTCCAGGTAGAGGACCAGTTCGCCGTCGACGAGGACCACCAGGGAGCCCGCCTTCCGGCCCGGCTTGTGGGCGGCGGCGCGGCCCGGCGCGGAGCCGTCGGTGGAGACCGTCGGGGGATCGGGCCACGGCAGAGCGGCACCGTAGGCGTTGGCGGGGTCGGCGGCGGCGAGCACGGCCGTTCGGGGACGGGCCCCCTCCGGCTTCTCGCGGGCGGTGTCGATCGCGCGGAGCCGGTCCACCGCCCCGTCCATGGCGAACTGCGCCGCGCCCAGCCCCTCCACCACGTAGCCGCGCCGGGCCTGGCCGCTCTCCTCGAAGACCGACAGCACGCGGTACGCGGCCGAGAAGCCGCCCTCCACCCCCTCGGCGGCCACGGCCCCCCGGGTGACGACGCCGTGCCGGTCCAGGAGGGTGCGGGCCAGGGCATGGGCGCGGTGGGTGGGGTCGGTCTCCCGTTCGGGCAGCAGCGACCAGCGGCCCGCCACGGTCGGGGGGCCGGTCCGGGAGGCGGTGGGACGGAGGGAACGGGACGCCGAGACCGCCGAGACCGCCGAGGCCGCCGAGGCCGCCGAGGACAGAGCCGTCAGGGAGCCGTACCGGCCTCGGGGCGTGGCCCGCCTGGCGCGGTGCGCCGTGGCCCCCGCGGTGCGACCGGAGCCGAGCAGGGCGCGCAGGGGGGCGAGGGTGTCGTTGGTGAGCCGGCCGGACCAGGCCAGTTCCCAGAGGGCCTCGGCCAGCTCCGGATCGGTCGCTTCGTGCCCGGCGGCTCGGACCCGTTCGGAGATCTGCCGGAAGAACAGTCCGTACCCGCCCGAGAGCGCCTCCAGGATCGCCCGGTGGACATCGGTGGGCTCCAGCGGATGCGGAGGGGGCAACAGCAGGGGCGCGGTGTCGGCGAGCAGGAGCCGGACCCAGCCGTCCTTGCCGGGCAGCGCGCCGGCACCCGCCCAGAGCACCTCCCCGGTGGTGGTCAGCTCGTCCAGCATCGACGGGTGGTAGTCGGCGACCCGGGACGGCAGGACCAGTTTCTCCAGGGCGGAGGCGGGCACGGGGACGCCCTGCACCTGCTCGACGGCGCGCAGCAGTCCGTCGACGCCGCGCAGTCCTCCCGAGCCCAGGTGCTGCCACTGGGGGAGGAAGGCGGCGAGCGCGGCGGGCGGCACCGGCTCCAGCTCCTGGCGCAGCGCGGCCAGGGAACGGCGGCGCAGCCGCCGCAGGACGGTGGGCTCGCACCACTCCTGCTCCACCCCCGAGGGATGGAACTCGCCCTGGACCAGGCGGCCGGAGGCCGCCAACCGGTGCAGGGCGCCGTCGACGATCGCCGTGCCCAGGCCGAGGCGTTCGGCCGCTCGGGCCGTGGTGAACGGGCCGTGGGTACGGGCGTACCGGGAGAGCAGGTCGCCGAGCGGGTCGGGGACGGGCTCGGTGAACGCCTCGGGGACGCCCACGGGCAGTGCCGTGCCGAGGGCGTCGCGCAGCCGTCCGGCGTCCTCGATCGCCGCCCAGTGCTCCCGGCCCGCGACACGGACCCGGATGGCGCGTCGGGCGTGCTCCAACTCCCGCGCCCACCGCGGCTCGGCACCCCGCTCGGCCAGTTCGTCGTCGGTGAGGGGGCCCAGCACGCGCAGCGCGTCGGCGACGCCCTCGACGTCCTTGACCCGGCGGACGCCATCGGGGTCGGGCAGCCACTGCAGCTCGCGCTCCAGCTCGGCCAGCACCTCCGGGTCGAGCAGTTCGCGCAGCTCGCTGCGGCCCAGCAGCTCGGCCAGCAGCCGGGAGTCCAGGGAGAGCGCGGCGGCCCGGCGCTCGGCGAGGGGGGAGTCGCCCTCGTACAGGTACTGCGCGACGTAACCGAACAGCAGGGAACGGGCGAACGGGGACGGCTCGGGTGTGGTGACCTCCACCAGACGCACCCGGCGCGCCTCGACGTCGCCCATCAACTCGGCGAACCCGGGCACGTCGAAGACGTCCTGGAGGCACTCGCGCACGGCCTCCAGCACGATCGGGAAGGACCCGAACTCGCTCGCCACCTGCAGCAGTTGCGCGGCGCGCTGACGCTGCTGCCACAGCGGGGTGCGCTTGCCCGGATCGCGGCGGGGCAGCAACAGGGCGCGGGCGGCGCACTCGCGGAACCGCGAGGCGAACAGGGCCGAGCCGCCGACCTGGTCGGTGACGACCCGCTCCACCTCGTCCTTGTCGAACAGGACGTCGGCGGCGCCGACCGGCGGCTCCTCCGACCCGTACCCCGCGGCGTCGGACTCCGGGCCGGGGCCCGTGTCGAAGAGCGCGTCGGAGTCGAACCCCAGCAGATCGGTGTCGGGCAGACGCAGCACGATGCCGTCGTCGGCGTGCATCACCTGCGCGTCCATGCCGAACCGCTCGCTCAGCCGCGCGCCCAGCGCCAGGGCCCAGGGGGCGTGCACCTGGGCGCCGAAGGGGGAGTGGACGACGATCCGCCAGTCGCCCAGCTCGTCGCGGAAGCGCTCCACGACGATCGTGCGGTCGTCGGGGACGTGGCCACAGGCCCGTCGCTGCTCGTCGAGGTAGGCCAGCACGTTGTCGACGGCCCAGTCGTCCAGCCCGGCCGCGGCCAGCCGCTCCCGCGCGGCCTCGGGCGGCAGACCGCCCACCTCGCGGAGGAACGCGCCCAGTGCGCGACCCAGCTCCAGCGGGCGGCCGAGCTGGTCGCCCTTCCAGAACGGCAGCCGTCCCGGCACTCCGGGGGAGGGGGAGACCAGCACCCGGTCACGGGTGATGTCCTCGATCCGCCAACTGGTCGTGCCGAGGGTGAACACGTCGCCCACCCGCGACTCGTACACCATCTCCTCGTCCAGTTCCCCGACGCGGCCACCGCCCTTCTTCGGATCGGCGCCCGCGAGGAAGACGCCGAACAGCCCGCGGTCGGGGATCGTCCCGCCCGAGGTGACCGCCAGCCGCTGGGCTCCCGGACGCCCGGTGACGGTGTGGGCGACGCGATCCCACACCAGGCGGGGGCGGAGTTCGGCGAAGGCGTCGGAGGGGTAGCGGCCGGCGAGCATGTCCAGCACAGCGGTGTACGCCGACTCCGGCAGCGAGGCGAAGGGCGCGGCGCGCCGGACGACCGCCAGCAGCTCGTCGACGTCCCAGGTGTCCATGGCGGCCATGGCGACGAGTTGCTGGGCCAGCACGTCCAAGGGGTTGGAGGGCACCCGCAGGGCCTCGATGGCGCCCTCGCGCATCCGCTCGGTGACGACCGCGGCCTGGACCAGATCGCCGCGGTACTTGGGGAAGACCACCCCGGCCGAGACCGCGCCCACCTGGTGCCCCGCGCGACCCACCCGCTGGAGCCCGGAGGCGACCGAGGGCGGGGACTCGACCTGGACCACCAAGTCCACCGAGCCCATGTCGATGCCCAGTTCCAGACTGGAGGTGGCCACCACGGCCGGCAGCCGGCCCGCCTTGAGGTCCTCCTCGACCTGGGCCCGCTGCTCCTTGGAGACCGATCCGTGGTGGGCGCGGGCCAGCACCGGCGGCGCGTCCCCGGCGGACCCCGATCCCCCCTCCCCCGGACTCCGTCCGGGAGGTGCCCCCAGCTCGGCCGGCGAGCGGTGCTCGGGTGCCGGCTCGCCGCCGGCCCGTTCGTACGCGATCTCGTTCAGCCTGTTGCACAACCGCTCGGCCAGTCGGCGGGAGTTGACGAAGACGATCGTCGAGCGGTGGGCCTGGACGAGGTCGGCGATCCGCTCCTCCACGGACGGCCAGATCGACGGACGGTCCCTCTGACCGCCGGGGCCCTCTCCGCCGGAGTCCCCGGGTGGCGCCCCGCCCAGTTCGCCCATGTCCGGCACGGGCACCACGACCGACAGGTCGAACTCCTTGCCCGAGGGCGGCTGCACGACGCGCGCACCGCGCCGCGGGGAGAGGAACCGGGCCACCTCGTCCACCGGGCGGACCGTGGCCGACAGGCCGATCCGCCGGGCCGGGCGGTCCAGCAGCTCGTCCAGTCGCTCCAGGGAGAGCGCCAGGTGGGCGCCGCGCTTGGTGCCGGCCACGGCGTGCACCTCGTCCAGGATCACCGTCTCGACGCCGCGTAGGGCCTCGCGGGCGGAGGAGGTGAGCATCAGGAAGAGCGATTCGGGCGTGGTGATCAGGATGTCCGGGGGGCGTCGGACCAGCGCCCGGCGTTCGGCGGCCGGGGTGTCCCCGGAGCGGACGCCGACCCGGATGTCCGGTTCGGGCAGCCCCAACCGCGCCGATTCCTGCCGGATGCCGGTCAGCGGGCTGCGCAGATTCCGCTCCACGTCCACCGCCAGCGCCTTCAGCGGTGAGACGTACAGCACCCGGCAGCGGCGGACCGGGTCCGCCGGCGGGGGTGTGGCGGCCAGCCTGTCCAGGGAGGCGAGGAAGGCGGCCAGCGTCTTGCCGGAACCGGTCGGGGCGACGACCAGCACGTCGCTGTCCTCGGCGAGCGCCCGCCAGGCGCCCTCCTGGGCGGCGGTGGGCGCGTGGAACGCCCCCGCGAACCACGCGCGGGTCGCGGGGGAGAACATGTCGAGAGCGGGTGCCCGGTCCATGGGTCCATCGTGCACCCCGCCACCGACACCGCCCCGACTCCGTCACCGCCGTCGCAGGTGGGGCCACGGCCGGGGCCGTTGTGCGGGGCCGAGCACAATGGGGTCATGGGCACGGAGGAGTGGGCACGGCACTGGCGGTACGAGCGGTTGCCGGACACGGACCTGCTGCGTGCCCGGTACATCCGGCACACCTTCCCGCCGCACGCCCACGGTGGCTACGTGCTCGCCGCCGTCACCGGCGGGGTGGAGGAGGTGGGGTTGCCGGGGGGCGTCCTGCGGGCCGGCGCGGGGTCCGTCGTCATGATCAATCCGGAGGTGGCGCACACCGCGCGGGCCGGGACGCCGGACGGGTGGTCCTACGCCACGCTCTACCCGGCGGCCGACACGGTCGCCGCCATCGCGGCCGAGACCACCGCCGTCCGGGGCACCGTGGGGTTCGCCGAGTCCCTGGTGCACGACCCGGAGGCCGCGCGACTGATCACCGGGGTGCACCGGGCCGCCGAACGGGGCGACGCCCTGGCCGCCGACACCCTGCTGCGCGTCGCCGTCACCCGGCTGCTGCGGCTGAGCGGCGGCCCGCTCCCGGCGCGCACGGTCCGCACCGCGGGCGCGCGCAATGCCGCGCGGGCGCGCGAGATCCTGGTGGAGCGCATGACGGACCCGCCCACCCTGGAGAGGCTCGCCGCGGAGCTGGGCACGAGCCCCTTCTCGCTGCTGCGCGCCTTCCGGGAGCGGTACGGCATGCCGCCGCACGCCTGGCTCACCAGCGCGCGGGTCCGCCGCGCGCGCCGCCTGCTGGAGGAAGGGGTGCCGCCCGCCGAGGCGGCCACGGCCGTCGGGTTCGCCGATCAGCCACACCTGGGACGGCACTTCCGCCGGATCGTCGGGGTGCCTCCCGGCGCCTACCAGCGCGAACGCGCAAGAACGTACAAGACCGAGCGGAAAGATCGCCCGTAGCATCGGATCCGTGCCAGAACGGACCCAGACCACCCGAACAGACAGGGAAACCCCACCGGCCGTCCCCGCGGAAACCGGGACGGCCGTCGTCGAGGGCCCGCCCGCGAGCGACGACCGCGCCGTCGTACGGGACGCGCTCGGCGTCGGCGTGGCCGTCGGACTCTCCGGCTTCGCCTTCGGGGTGACCGCCGCCGGCGCCGGGCTCGACCTCGCCCAGACCTGTGCGCTCAGCCTGCTGGTGTTCACCGGCGCCTCGCAGTTCGCCCTGGTCGGAGCGCTCGCCGCGGGCGGCAACCCGCTCACCGCCGCGGCCGGGGCCTTCTTCCTCGGCATCCGCAACGCCTTCTACGGGCTGCGGCTGTCCACGCTGCTGCGGCTGCCGCGCGCGGTGCGTCCGTTCGCCGCCCAACTGGTCATCGACGAGAGTTCCCTGGTCGCGCTCGCCCAGCGCGACAGGCGGTCCGCCCGGATCGGGTTCACCGTCACCGGCGTCACCCTCTATCTGCTGTGGAACCTCACCACGCTGTTCGGCGCGCTGGGCGCCGCCGCGCTCGGCGACACCGACGCCTGGGGGCTGGACGCGGCCGGTCCCGCCGTCTTCCTGGCACTGCTGGCCCCCATGCTGCGCACGACGGTGGAGCGTGCCACGGCGGGGTTGGCGGTGCTGTTGGGTCTGGGGTTGCTGCCGGTGCTCCCCGCCGGCGTCCCGGTGCTGGTGGCGGCGCTGGCCGCCCCCTCGGTGCTGCTGGTGCGCGGGCGACGGGGCGAGGAGGGGGCCCGATGAGCGTGTGGGGTGCGATAGCGGTGACGGCCGTCGGCTGCTACCTCGTGAAACTGCTCGGCCTGTCGGTGCCGGCCGGGGCGCTGGAGCGTCCGCTGGTGCGGCGGCTGGCGGCCCTGCTGCCCGTGGCCCTGCTGGCGGCGCTCACCGCGCAGCAGACCTTCGGCGGCGACGGCGGCGCGCTGGTGGTCGACGCCCGCGCCGCCGGGGTGGGGGCGGCGGCGGTCGCCCTGGTGCTGCGCGCGCCGTTCCTGGTGGTGGTGGCCGTCGCGGTCGTGGTCACCGCGGGGGTGCGGGCTCTGGGGTAGGTGTGGGGCAGGTCCGTCGGGCCGGGCGGTCGACCGGTGTCGGGACGGATACTGGAAGCATGCGGTTGACGATCTTCTGGGAGCGGATGGCGGCCCACTTCGGTGAGGCGTACGCCGACTCCTTCGCACGCGATCACGTGATGTCCGAGCTGGGCGGCCGGACGGTGTACGAGGCCCTGGAGGCGGGGTGGGAGGCGAAGGACGTCTGGCGCGCGGTCTGTGCCGCGATGGACGTTCCCGCCGATCTGCGGTGAACTCCGAGGTGAGTGCGCGCCGCGCGGACACGCCCTGTCGGAACCGGCCCTGAGCTGCGGTTTCCCGGTTTTCCACAGGGCGACGGGGC
Source organism: Streptomyces megasporus (assembly GCF_000718985.1). Lineage (GTDB taxonomy): Bacteria > Actinomycetota > Actinomycetes > Streptomycetales > Streptomycetaceae > Streptomyces > Streptomyces megasporus. The sequence goes on from NZ_JODL01000012.1 coordinate 26,001, forward strand.
GACTTGACACAAAAATCGAACAACCATTCTCATGGAAGGGTCGGGCGGCCCGGGAACGGCGCCCGGACCGATTGTCAGTGGTAGGCGTTAGCGTCTCTGACGTGAAGCGATCGACTCAAGCGAACCGGGTGGCACCCATGGCAGGAACCGACCGCGAGAAGGCGCTGGACGCCGCGCTCGCACAGATTGAACGGCAGTTCGGCAAGGGCGCCGTCATGCGTCTCGGCGAGCGGCCGAACGAGCCGGTGGAGGTGATCCCGACCGGGTCGACCGCTCTCGATGTGGCCCTCGGCGTCGGCGGCTTCCCGCGCGGTCGGGTGGTGGAGGTCTACGGCCCGGAGTCCTCCGGCAAGACCACTTTGACCCTCCACGCGGTGGCCAACGCGCAGAAGGCGGGCGGCACGGTGGCCTTCGTGGACGCCGAGCACGCGCTGGATCCGGAGTACGCCAAGAAGCTGGGCGTGGACGTGGACGCCCTGATCCTGTCCCAGCCGGACAACGGCGAGCAGGCGCTGGAGATCACCGACATGCTGATCCGCTCCGGCGCGCTCGACCTGATCGTGATCGACTCGGTGGCCGCCCTGGTGCCGCGCGCGGAGATCGAGGGCGAGATGGGCGACTCCCACGTCGGCCTCCAGGCCCGGCTGATGAGCCAGGCGCTGCGGAAGATCACCGGCGCGCTCAGCCAGTCCAAGACGACCGCGATCTTCATCAACCAGCTCCGCGAGAAGGTCGGCGTGATGTTCGGCTCGCCGGAGACCACCACCGGCGGGCGGGCGCTGAAGTTCTACGCCTCGGTGCGGCTGGACATCCGCCGCATCGAGACGCTGAAGGACGGCACCGAGGCGGTCGGCAACCGCACCCGGGTGAAGGTGGTGAAGAACAAGGTCGCGCCGCCGTTCAAGCAGGCGGAGTTCGACATCCTGTACGGGGTGGGCATCAGCCGTGAGGGCGGGCTGATCGACATGGGGGTGGAGCACGGCTTCATCCGCAAGTCCGGGGCCTGGTACACCTACGAGGGCGATCAGTTGGGGCAGGGCAAGGAGAACGCCCGTAACTTCCTGCGGGACAACCCGGATCTGGCCAACGAGATCGAGAAGAAGATCAAGGAGAAGCTGGGCATCGGCCCGAAGACGGAGGCCCCCGAGAGCGAGCCGGGCGTGGACGCCGCCGGGCCCGCCGAGGCGCCGGTCGCCGCGGCGAAGGCGGTGCCCGCGCCGGCGAGCCGGGCCAAGGCGGTCAAGAGCACCGCGGCCAAGAGCTGAGCCGTGGCGGGACGCCAGGAACTCCCGACCGACCCGGAGGAGCGGGCGCGGGCGATCTGCCTGCGCCTGCTCACCGGGACGCCGCGCACCCGGGGGCAACTCGCGGAAGCGTTGCGCAAGCGGGAGATCCCGGAGGACGTGGCCGAGGCGGTGCTGTCCCGTTTCGAGGACGTCGGTCTGATCGACGACGCGGCGTTCGCCGACGCCTGGGTGGAGTCCCGGCACCACGGGCGAGGTCTCGCCCGCCGGGCGCTCGCCCGCGAGTTGAGGACGAAGGGTGTGGACTCCGCCCTGATCGACGAAGCGGTCGGCCGGCTCGATCCGGAACGGGAGGAGAGGACGGCCCGCGCCCTGGTGGAACGCAAACTGCGTATGACCAGGGGCCTCGACCGGGACAAGCGGGTGCGTCGGCTCGCCGGGATGCTCGCTCGCAAGGGATACCCCGAGGGGCTCGCCCTGCGGGTGGTCCGGGAGGTTCTGGAGGCCGAGGGCGAGGATCCGGAGGAGTACGGCCTCTACGGGATGGACTGAGCGGGGCCGGGGCCACCCACCTTGTCGTCCGCCTCGGACGGTCCTGACGGCTCGGACGGCTCGGCCTCGGGTTGCCGGAGGGGTCTCCCGCCGGAAGCGGCACCGTCCCGACGTCCACCGCGCGCCCACGGCAGGGCTCCCGCCAGCAGGACCGCGCCGGCGAGCAGCCAGGGCAGTGGGCCGGAGGGCAGGGCGCCGATGACCAGACCGGCAAGGGCACCGGCCAGTTGTTGCGCCAGGGACTGGACGGACAACGCGGTGGCCCGGCCCGTACTGTCGACGTTGCGGTGCAGCAGGGTGTTCTGATTGGGGCCGGAGGAGCCGAGCCCGAGATAGACCAGGGCATAGCCGGCGGCAGCGAGTCCCAGGGCGGAGGGCCCGGACCACAGCACGGTCACCCCGAGCAGCAGCAGCCCCGTCACGCTCACCCCGAGGGCGACCAGGATCGCCCGCTCGCCGCTGCCCGTCAGGCGGGCCACCGCCGGCGCGGCATGACTGCCGAGGGCCGTGCAGACGAAGCCCGCACAGGCGAGCGAGGCGAACAGCAGCGCACCGGACTCGGGAGCGCCCGTCAGCTCGGCGGAGCGTCCCGGAGCGAGCAGTTCGATGGCGGCCAAGGCCGTGCCCATCGCGGCGGTGCTCGACAGCACGCGGCGGACGAGGAGGTTCCGGGTACCCAGCCGCAGTCCGTCCAGCATGGTGGCCGGGACACCGCGCAGCACTCCTCGCACGGTGGTCGGGGCACGGGGCGGCTCGGGCAGGGCGGTCAGGACGTAGACCGTGTGGACCAGTCCGACGACCGCGCCCACCAGCGGTGGAATCGACAGCGGCAGCACCGGCCCGGAGGCGATGGACGCCGTCCACGCGCTCGGCAGCGGGGCGAGGTCCAGCAGCCAGGGCAGGCCACCGCCGCACAGGGTGCCCAGGGCCAGCGCGGCGGCGGAGGCGGTGTTGCCCCGGGCCAGTCCGGTGCGGAGTTCGGCATCGGAGCCGGAGCGCGCCTGGACGGTGTCCACGTACCAGGCCTCCGCGGGGCCGCTGGACAGCGCACGGCCCGAGCCCATCAGGACCATGGCGAGCACCAGGGCCCAGAGGGTGGTGCCCAGTGCCAGCAGGAGCATGGCGGCCACGGAGAGCACTCCCGCGAAAGCCAGTACGGCACGGCGGCCGATGGCGTCGGAGAGACCGCCGGTGGGCAACTCCAGCGCGGCGACGGTGAGGGAGTGGACGGCGAAGAGTCCGGCGACGGCGGAGAGACCCATGCCGCGTTCACCCATGAGCAGGACCATCGTCGGCAGACACAGCCCGGCGGGAAGCCAGAGCAGAAAGGTGACCGAGGCGAAGCGGCGGCGCGCGGTCCGCGGGTCCAGGGGCCCGGTCACGGGGTGTCCAGTCGGCCGCCGGTGTCGGAGGCGTCAGCGGCCGGGCCGTCGGAGGCCAGAGGCAGCCCGGCGTAGAGGAACACGACCTTCTCCCCGCGGGGGTCTCCCTCGTCACGGGCCGCCAACTCCGCGGTCTTCCGACGGAGCGTCTCCCGTAGTTCGGTGAGCGATTCGGGGGTCAGCCGGACCAGCAGGTCCTCGACACCGGAGGGCTCCACCCACCGCGGCCCGAGCCGCCCGGAGGCGAGGTCCTCCTCGTGGCGGCGCAGGACGCGCTCCAAGTGGTCGAGTTGGAACCTCCGGATGGCGCTGACGGAGGCCCGGCCGTCGGGCGAGGCGTGCATGGCCGTGTTGTTCCAGGAGGTGAGGGAGTGCACGGCCCGCCAGCGGCGCTCCCGTCCGTCCCGGTGCTCGGCCTCGGCGACGAAGGCGTGCCGGGCCAGCACCCGCAGGTGGTAGCTGGTGGAAGCGGAGGATTCCCCCGTCCGCTCCGCCAGCTCGGTCGCGGTCGCGGGACCGTCCTCCCGCAGCAGCCCGAGCAGCCGGATGCGCAGGGGGTGGGTGAGCGCCTTCAGCGCCTCGGCGTCTCGCTCGGGGTCGAGTGCGCGGGCTCTTCCCTCGGGGCCCTCGGGGCCCTCGGTTCCCTCGGTTCTCTCGGTTTCCTCGTCGGTCATGGGAGGAGGGTAGAGGCCTGCACCAGTTCTGCAAAACAATTTTTGCAGAATTTTCTTGGCAAAGTTCCACGGGCGGAGGAGAAGCACCGGTCACGGCCTCGCCGGCGGCGCGGCCAAGGGGATGGAGCGAGGGTCAGGGACGATGCGCCGAACGGTCGGCGCGGTCGGTGGGTGTCTCGGCTCCCTCGATGCCGGCGCCGCGTATCACCTCGGCACAGGCGATCAGGTCGTCCGGCCGGGCCCCCGGGAACGCGGTCACCAGGTGTCCGTCCGGGCGGACCACCAGAACGGTGTGGGCGGCGGCGCCTGGATAGCTCTCGGTCACCAGCAGGTCGGCGGGCACGGGCAGCCTTCCCACCACGGCAGCCAGCTTCGGCATCAGCCCCGCCGACAACCAGTGGCGGCTGTCCCACACATGGGTCCCCGGCGCGACCAGCAACACCAGCGGATCACGCCCCAACCGCTGCCACAGCCGCCCACGCGATCCGTCCAGGGCGGTGACCGGCACGTCGTCCACGAGCGCGCCCGGTTCGGTCCCGACCCGGACCGCCTCGGGCAGCGTGTCCCTCCCCGGCGTCAGGGGCGAGTGTCCGTAGTGGGGCGGTGCGCCCAGCGGGCCACGTCCCAGGTGACCGTCCGTCAACAGATCGAGCCATCCTCGGACTCCACCGGGCAGCAGGGTGCGCAGCCCACCGCCCCCGCGCACCAGCGGCAGCGCCTGGTCCAGGGCGCGCAGTCGGGCCTTGGCCGCTCCCCGGCGTTCGGTCTCATAACTGTCGAGCAAATCCTCCGAGGCCCGGCCGTGCAGGCACAGTGCCAGTTTCCAGGCGAGGTTGGCGGCGTCCCGCAGCCCCTCATCGACCGGCTGGGTGCCCAGCGCGCCCAACAGGCGCGCCGCGTCCCCGGCCAGGAAGACGCGCCCCGAGCGCCAGTGCCGGGCCAGCCGTTGGTGCGCGACGTGCACGCCGGTGTCCAGCAGTTCGTACGGCGGAACCCGGTCGCACCAGGCGGTGAGCGTCTGCCGTATCCGGGCGACCACCTCCTCCGGGGTGACCAGGTCGCCGCGGGGCGGAAGCAACCAGTCCAGCCGCCACACCCCGTTCGGCAGCGGACGCGCCACCACCTCGCCGCCCCCGTCCGGGACGTCCCGGTGCAGCAGTGCCTCACCGTCCCAGGGCAACTCCACGCGCAGCGCCGCCACCGCGTGCCGTTCCACGGAGGTGCGTCCCGGGAAGCGGACGCGCAGCAGCTTGCGCACCGTGGAGCGGGCGCCGTCGCACCCCACCAGGTGGCTGCCGCGCCACCAGGTGCCGTCGGAACCGCGCGTGCGGGCCGAGACTCCGTGCGCGTCCTGCTCCAACTCCTCCAGCCGGGCCCCGGTGACGATCCGGGCCAGGGGCTCGCGCTCCAACGTGGCGCGCAGAAGCCGTTCCAGCGCGTACTGCTGGAGGTGCACCGGCGAGTCGGCGGCCTCCAGTTCCACCCGACGCACCACCTGCCGCCGCCGCTCGGCGCGCCATGCCGCCCACCGCGCGCCGCCCAGTACCGACACGTACGCCGCCGTGTCGGGCCGCAGCACACAGGTGCGGGCCGTGCGCGGCTCGACCTCTCCGTCGCCCGCGTCGAGCACCACCGAGGGGACGCCGTGGCGCACGAGCGCCAGGGACAGCGCGAGCCCGACCGGTCCCGCGCCGACGACGATCACCGGGTCCACGACGGGCGGACCTCGCAGTTCTCACGGTCCTTGACAGGAAGGCGAGTTGGAGCCGATGGAACCCGGAAGACGATCACACGACGTATGCAACCCACTGCCTGTGCCCCCGTCAAGCGACGGGGGCACAGGCAGTGGGCACGGAGGGCGGAGGGGCCGGTGTGGCCGGGGAGGCGTTCCCGGCTCGTCCGCCCTCCGCTCCCTGTGGTTTCAGGAAGCGACGTTGGGCTCGTCGAACTCCATCTCCGTGTTGGTGTCGGCGTGGAGCACGGCGCCGGTCGACCTCTTGGCGCGCCGGACCCGGCCCTCGACCCAGCTCGCGAGACTGGTGAGCAGGTAGTTCAGCACCACGAAGATCAGCGCGACCACCGTGAAGGCGGCGATGGTGTTGGCGCCGTAGTTGGCGGTGATCAGCCGGACCTGGCTCAGCAGCTCCATGTAGCCCAGCAGCGCGCCACCCAGCGCGGTGTCCTTGACGATCACCACGATCTGGCTGACCAGCGCCGGCAGCATCGCCGTGACCGCCTGCGGCAGCAGCACGTAGACCATGATCTGGCCCTTGCGCATGCCGATGGCCTTGGCCGCGTCGGTCTGGCCGGAGGGCAGGGAGAGGATGCCCGCCCGGACGATCTCGGCGATGACCGAGGCGTTGTAGAGCACCAGGCCGGTCACCACGGCGTACAGCGGGCGCACATCGGAGGAGATGTCGGTGAACTGCGCGTACGCCGCGTTGGCGAAGAACATCATCAGCAGCACCGGGATGGCGCGGAAGAACTCCACCACGGCGCCGGCGGGCACGCGGACCCACCGGTGGTCCGACAGCCGGGCTATGCCGAACACCGCACCCAGCGGAAGCGCGATGAGGATGGACAGGGCCGCGGCCTTGAGGGTGTTGAGCAGACCGGGGATCAGATAGGTCGTCCACACCCGACCGTCGCTGACGAACGGGCTCCACTTCTCCGCGTCGAGCTGGTTCTTGTCGGCCATGATGTCCAGCACCCACCACAGCGCGAGGCCGAGGAGGACGACGAACACCACGGAATAGAGGACGTTCCGCGCCTTGGCCCGCGGGCCCGGGGCGTCGTACAGAACGGAGAGATTGCTCATCGCTTCACCGCCACGCGCTTGCTCACCCAGCCCAGCAGCATGCCGGTGGGGAGGGTCAGGACAACGAACCCGAAGGCGAACATCGCGGAAACCAGGAAGATGGCGTCGCTCTCGGTCTCGATCATCTCCTTCATCAGGAGCGCGGCCTCCGCGACCCCGATGGCCGCCGCCACCGTGGTGTTCTTGGTCAGGGCGATCAGGACGTTCGCCAGCGGGGTCACGACGGCGCGGAACGCCTGTGGGAGGACGATCAGGGACAGCACCTGGGAGAAGTTCAGTCCCAGGGCGCGCGCCGCCTCGGCCTGCCCGACGGGCACCGTGTTGATGCCGGACCGCAGTGCTTCGCAGACGAAGGTGGCGTGGTAGGCGATCAGACTGAGCACGGCGAGCCTGAAGCCGATCACTTCGAAGTCGTCGCTGCCGGTCAGCGTGATTCCCAGTGTCTGGAACAGGCCCAGTGAGGCGGCCATGACGATGACCGTCAGCGGAGTGTTCCGTACGACGTGGACGTAGACGGTGCCGAAGGTGCGCATCAGCGGCACCGGGCTGACCCGCATGGCGGCCAGGACCGTTCCCCAGATCAGGGAACCGATGGCCGAGTAGAAGGTGAGCTGCACCGTCACCCAGAAGGCTCCGAGCACGTCGTACTGCCCGGATTCAAGAAAGTCGAACACGTTCTCCCGCGCTCTCGCCTCATCGGATGGCGTCTCGTCAAAGGTGCGGTGCGCCGCCCCGGGTGGGCGGCGCACCGCGGACGGCCATCAGCTCGTCTCGGTGATCTCCGGGGCGGCCTCGTACTTGTAGTCGGCCGGGCCGAAGTGCTTCTTCGCGGCCTTCTCCCAGGAACCGTCCTCGACCATCTTCTTGAGGGCGTCGTTGATCTGCTTCTGCAGCTCGGTGTCGCCCTTCTTCAGGCCGATGCCGTACGGCTCGTCGCTGAGGCTGAGACCGGCGAGCTTGAACTTGCCCTGGTGCTCCTTCTGCGCGGCGTAGCCGGCCAGGATGGAGTCGTCGGTGGTCAGAGCGTCGACGGCCTTGTTCTCCAGGCCGGTCAGGCACTCGGAGTAGCCACCGTAATTGATCAGGTTGGCCTTCGGGGCGAAGTCCTTCTTGACGTTCTGCGCGGAGGTGGAGCCGGTGACCGAGCAGAGCTTCATCTTGCTGTCGTTGAGGTCCTCCTCGCTCCGGACGGTGTTGTCGTCGGCCCTCACCAGCAGGTCCTGGTGGGCGAGGAGGTACGGCCCGGCGAAGTCGACCCGCTTCTTGCGCTCGTCATTGATCGTGTAGGTGGCGACGATGAACTTCACGTCGCCGTTGGCGATCATGTTCTCGCGCTCGGCGCTGGGCGCCTGCTTCCAGACGATGTCCTTCTCGTCGTAGCCCAACTCCTTGGCGACGTACTTGGCCACGTCGACGTCGAAGCCGGTGTACTCGCCGTCCTGGGTCTTCAGACCCAGACCGGGCTGGTCGAACTTGATGCCGATGTTGATCTTGTCGCTGCCCGAGCCGCTGTCGCTGCCCCCACCACCGCAGGCCGTGGCGGTCAGGGAGAGAACGAGTGCGGTGGCGGCGGCGAGGCCGGCTTTGCGGAGAGTCATGGTGAACATCCCTGAAATCGAATTGTGCGTGGTTCCGCTGAGCCGAGCTCAGTGGTGAAGGATCTTCGACAGGAAGTCCTTGGCGCGGTCGCTGCGCGGGTTGCTGAAGAACTGGTCGGGAGTGGCCTCTTCGACGATCCGCCCGTCGGCCATGAAGACCACCCGGTTCGCGGCGGAACGGGCGAAGCCCATCTCGTGGGTGACGACGACCATCGTCATGCCGTTCTGCGCCAGTTGCTGCATGACCTCCAGGACCTCGTTGATCATCTCGGGGTCCAGGGCGGAGGTCGGCTCGTCGAAGAGCATCACCTTCGGGTCCATCGCCAGCGCGCGGGCGATGGCGACGCGCTGCTGCTGACCGCCGGAGAGTTGGGCGGGGTACTTGTCGGCCTGGGTGGCCACCCCGACCCGGTCGAGAAGGGAACGCGCCTTCTCCTCGGCCGCCTTCTTGTCGACGCCCCGGACCTTGATCTGCCCGAGCATCACGTTCTCCAGCACCGTCTTGTGCGCGAAGAGGTTGAAGGACTGGAAGACCATGCCGACGTCGGCCCGCAGCCGGGCCAGCTCCTTGCCCTCGGCAGGCAGGGGCTTGCCGTCGATGGTGATCGTTCCCGAGTCGATCGTCTCCAGGCGGTTGATGGTGCGGCACAGCGTGGACTTGCCGGACCCGGAGGGCCCGATGACGACGACGACCTCACCACGCCCGATGGTCAGGTTGATGTCCTGGAGGACATGCAGGGCACCGAAGTGCTTGTCGACGTTCTTCAGGACGACCAGGTCCTCCGCCGCCGGCGCGGCATCCTTGGTCACCGATACGTTGCTCATCGGCGTCATTCGCTCCGTCCTCGTCGGTTGAGGGGACCTTAGTGACCGCCGCCGGCGAACGTCATCACATCTGAGCTGAACTTGAGCATAACGATCCAGCCGCAAACAGACATATTCCGCGAAGAGGGCAGCGGACGGCGTATTGGCTGCATAACGTAGGCGTCCGCGCTGATGACGACCCTGTGGCGCGCCGTCGGCGACGGCGCGGATGCCCGTCGCGCGGGGACGGCACGGGGTGGGTACGGGGGAGGAGGCCCATGAGACTGCTGCTCGTCGAGGACGACGACCGTGTCGCCGCGGCACTGTCCGCGGTGTTGCTCCGACACGGGTTCGACGTGGTGCACGCCCGCAGCGGCCAGGAGGCCCTCCGCCGTCTGCTGCCGGACGGCACGGCCCCGCCCTTCGGCGTGGTGCTGCTCGACCTCGGTCTGCCGGACGCCGACGGCTTCGAGGTGTGCGCACGCATCCGCCGGCTGACCACCGTCCCGGTGATCATGGTGACGGCGCGGGCCGACGTGCGCTCCCGCGTCCACGGCCTCAACCTCGGCGCCGACGACTACGTGGTCAAGCCGTACGACACGGCCGAACTCCTCGCCCGCATCCACGCCGTCAGCCGGCGCAGCGCCCCCGGCGCCACCGCGCCCGCCCCCGACGGCGAGCGCGGGCACGGTCGGGCGCGGGAACTGCTCCTGGGACCGCTGACCATCGAGATCGCCACCCGCCGGGTGACGGTGAACGGGGAAGCGGTCTCCCTCACCCGCAAGGAGTTCGACCTGCTCGCGCTGCTCGCCCAGCGTCCCGGAGTCGTCTTCCGTCGCGAGCAGATCATCAGCGAGGTCTGGCAGACCAGTTGGGAGGGCGCGGGCCGCACCCTCGAGGTGCACGTCGCCTCGCTGCGCTCCAAGCTGCGCCTGCCGTCCCTCATCGAGACGGTGCGCGGCGTCGGCTACCGGCTCGTCGCCCCCGTCGGCTGACCCGGAGCGGACCGACCGCCGTGCGCACCCGTCTGCTCGCCGTCCTCATCGTCCTGTTGACCGCCGTGCTGCTCGCCCTGGGCTTCCCGCTCGCCGCGAGCATCGCCGCCGCCGAACAGCAGAACGTGGTCGTGGACCGCATCGACGACACCGCCCGCTTCGCCTCCCTGGCCCAGTACGTCACCGCCCGCCCCCCGGCCGGCAGTCCCACCACGGCCGAGGCCCGGCAGCGGGACGAACGGCTGGCCACCCTCTACGACGAGCTGGAGCGCTACCACGACCTGTACGGCATCCGCGCCGGCGTCTTCTACCGCGACGGCAGCGCGATGGCCGCAGCCCCGTCGCACTGGCAGGTCCCCGGAGAGGGAGAGGGCGCCGAGGCCTTCGCCGAGGCGCTGGTCGGACGGCGCAGCCACGACCCCGCCCAGGTGTGGCCGTGGGACACCGACCGACGGATAGCGGTCGCCTCGCCGGTCGTCCGCGACGGGGACGTCGTCGCCGTCGTCCTCACCGACTCGCCCACCGGGCCGATGCGCTCGCGTGTCCTGCGGGGCTGGCTGCCGCTCGCCGCGGGGGAGGCGGCCGCCATGTTCGTCGCGGTCGCCCTGGCCTTCCGGCTGACCGGCTGGGTACTCGAACCGGTGCGCGTCCTGGACAAGGCCGCCCACGACATCGCCACCGGAAGGATGGCCTCCAGGGTGGTGGTCTCGAGCGGGCCGCCGGAGCTGCGGCGCCTGGCGCGGTCCTTCAACGAGATGGCCGACCACGTCGAGACCGCCCTGGAACAACAGCGCGCCTTCGTCGCCGACGCCTCCCACCAGTTGCGCAACCCACTCTCCGCGCTGCTGCTCCGCATCGACCTGCTGGCCCTGGAACTCCCCGAGGGCAACGAGGAGATCGCCTCGGTGCGGGCCGAGGGCAAACGCCTGGCGCGGGTGCTCGACGACCTCCTCGACCTCGCGCTCGCCGAACACACCCCGGCCGACCTGCGGCTGACCGACATCGCCGAACTCGCCGCCGAACGCGTCGCCGCCTGGCGGCCGGTCGCCGACGACAAGGGGGTGGCGCTGAGCGCGGAAGGGCACGGGGCGGCGACGGGCTGGGCCGATCCGGTCGCCCTGTCCAGCGCGCTGGACGCGGTCGTGGACAACGCGCTGAAGTTCACGCCGGCGGGAGAGTCGGTCACGGTCCGTGTCGCCTCCGAGGGCGACCGGGTGGTCATCGAGGTCGCGGACCGGGGCCCCGGCCTCACCGAGGACGAGCTGGCCCGGGTCGGGGACCGCTTCTGGCGCAGCAGCCGCCACCAGAACGTCTCCGGTTCCGGGCTCGGGCTGTCCATCTCCCAGGCGCTGCTCGCCGCGGGCGACGCGACGATCTCCTATGCCCACAACGAGCCGCACGGCCTGCGGGTGTCGATCGCCCTGCCGCGGAACGCGCCGGACGCGGGGTGAGGACCCGCCCGGTCACCTCGAACCGGGTCGCCTCACGACGGGCTCCGGGCGTCGCAGACGGCGGTGGGGCAACCGCCGCTACGACTTCGCCGAGCGGTAGTAGCGCTCGGCTCCCCGGTGGAGGTCGAGCGGGTGGGTGTAGATGGCGGTGCGCAGGTCGACCTTCTGGGCCGCGTGCACCTCGCGGCCGATGCGGTCCCGACTGTTGATCACCGAACGGGTGATCCCCTCGGTCAGCGCGTCGTCCGCGCCGTCCACGGTCACCAGCAGGTTGGCCACCGCGACCGTCTCGATCGCCTTGCCGTCCTGGACGCCGGGATAGGCGTCGGCGGGCATCAGCGCGGCCCGGTAGGAACGTGTCTCGGGCTCCTGGGCGTGCAGCGTCGGGACCAGGTCGCCGAGCGGTACCAGACGGATGTCGAACTCCTCGGCGAGGTCCTCGATCGCACCGGTCGGCAGCCCGCCGGACCAGAAGAAGGCGTCCAGCCCGCCGCGGGCCAGCAGGTCCGGCATCCGGTCGATGCCCTCCGGCACCGGGACGACGTCCCGCTCGGGGTCCAGGCCCGCCGCCCGCAGCAGCCGTCCGGCGATCAGGTTGACGCCGGAGCGCGGCTGTCCCAGCCCGACCCGCAGCCCCTTGAGGTCCGCCGCGGCGCGCACCGGGGAGCCGGCCGGGACGACGAGCTGGATGTAGTCGTCGTACAGCCGCGCGCAGGCCCGCAGCCGGTCGGCGCCCGGCCGGCCCTCCTCCAGATAGGCCGCCACCGCGTCGGCGGCGGCGATGGTGAACGACGCCTCGCCGGAGACCAGCCGCTCGATGTTCTCCACCGAGCCCTGGCTGGGCGCCAGGGTCACGTCCACCTCGGGGAGGTCGCGGCGGAGCTGTTCCTTCAGCAGCTCCCCGTAGCGCTCGTACACCCCGCCGCGCACGCCCGTCGCGAAGGTCACCGACCCGCCGGGCGTCGGACCGCCGCCGGGCGACAGCCACCACAGCAGCGGCGCCAGCACGGCCACCGCGCACGCGACGGCCGTCAGCAGGCGCCGGATTTCGGGGCGGCGCGACGACGAGGAGAGCACGGCCCCGATCCTGCCAGGGGCCGAGTGCGGAAGGGAGGGGCGGGGGCCGGGTGCGAGCACGTACCCTGTCGTCTGAGATGAGTGCGAAGACTTACCAGGTGCGCACCTACGGGTGCCAGATGAACGTCCACGACTCCGAGCGGCTGGCGGGCCTGCTGGAGGACGCGGGCTATGTCCGGGCGCCCCAGGACGCCGAGGTGGCCGACGTGGTCGTCTTCAACACCTGCGCGGTGCGGGAGAACGCCGACAACCGGCTCTACGGCAACCTCGGGCGACTCGCGCCGAAGAAGGCGGACCGCCCGGGCATGCAGATCGCGGTCGGCGGTTGCCTGGCGCAGAAGGACCGCGACACCATCGTCCGGCGGGCGCCCTGGGTCGACGTGGTCTTCGGCACCCACAACATCGGCAGCCTGCCGGTGCTGCTGGAGCGCGCCCGCGTCCGGCAGGAGGCGCAGGTCGAGATCGCCGAGTCGCTGGAGACGTTCCCCTCCACGCTGCCGACGCGGCGCGAGAGCGCGTACGCCGCCTGGGTCTCCATCTCCGTCGGCTGCAACAACACCTGCACCTTCTGCATCGTCCCGGCCCTGCGCGGCAAGGAGAAGGACCGCCGCCCCGGCGACATCCTCGCCGAGATCGAGGCGCTGGTCGCCGAGGGCGTCACCGAGGTGACCCTGCTGGGGCAGAACGTCAACGCCTACGGGTCCGACATCGGCGACCGCGAGGCGTTCTCCAAGCTGCTGCGGGCCTGCGGCAAGGTCGAGGGCCTGGAGCGGGTCCGCTTCACCTCGCCCCACCCGCGCGACTTCACCGACGACGTCATCGCCGCCATGGCCGAGACGGAGAACGTGATGCCGCAACTGCACATGCCGCTGCAGTCCGGTTCCGACCGCGTGCTGAAGGCGATGCGCCGCTCCTACCGGCAGGAGCGCTACCTGGGGATCATCGAGAAGGTCCGGGCCGCGATCCCGGACGCGGCGATCTCCACCGACATCATCGTGGGCTTCCCCGGCGAGACCGAGGAGGACTTCGAGCAGACCCTGCACGTGGTGCGCGAGGCGCGCTTCGCGCAGGCGTTCACCTTCCAGTACTCCAAGCGCCCGGGGACCCCGGCCGCCGAGATGGACGGGCAGGTCCCCAAGGAGGTCGTACAGGAGCGGTACGAGCGCCTGGTGGCCCTCCAGGAGGAGATCTCCTGGGAGGAGAACAAGAAGCAGGTCGGACGGACGCTGGAGGTCATGGTCGCCGAGGGGGAGGGCCGCAAGGACGGCGCCACCCGACGGCTGTCCGGCCGCGCCCCCGACAACCGCCTGGTGCACTTCACCCGCCCCGAGGAGCCGGTCCGGCCCGGCGACATGGCCACGGTCGAGGTCTCCTACGCCGCTCCGCACCACCTCCTGGCCGAGGGGCCGGTGCTGGGGGTGCGCCGCACCCGCGCCGGCGACGCCTGGGAGCGGCGCACCGCCGCGCCCGAGCCCAAGGGCGTGATGCTCGGTCTGCCGACCGTGGGCGTCCCCGAGCCGCTGCCTGCCGCCCCGGACGGCTGCCGCACCTGCTGAACCGCTCCGACCGGCGCCGACGGCCCCGTTCCGCACCCGCGGGCGGGGCCGTCGCGCGGAGGTAGGCTGCGCGACATGCTTGTCGCCGCCGCCGTATGCCCCTGTCCGCCGCTGTTGGTGCCCGAGATCGCCGGAGGCGCCGCGCACGAGATGGACGACGCGCGGGCCGCCTGCTACGACGCCGTCGCCGTGCTGGCCGCCGCGCGCCCCGACCGGCTGTACGTCGTCGGCCCCGCCGACCCGTCCGGTCGGGGCGGACATCCGCAGGGGGCCGTGGGGTCCTTCCGACCCTTCGGCGTCGATCTGGAGGTCCGCCTCGGCCGGGGCGAACCCGCCGACCGTCCGCTGCCGCCGTCCCTGGCGGTGGGCGCCTGGCTGCTGGAGCGCACGGGCTGGGACTCCGCTCCCGTCGAGGGACTGGGCGTGGAGGAGTCGTCGCCGAGGGAGCACTGCGCGGCCACCGGCCGGGAGTTGGCCGGCGGGGCGGAGCGCGTGGCCCTGCTCGTGATGGGCGACGGCACCAACTGCCGGACGGAGAAGGCCCCCGGTCACCTCGACGAGCGCGCCGCCCCTTTCGACGCGGCCGTGGCCCGGGCCCTGGAGGCCGCCGACACCGAGGCGCTGTCGGCGCTGGACGAGGGACTGGCACGCCGGCTGGGAGCGTCCGGGCGGGCCGGTTGGCAGGTGTTGGCCGGAGCCGCGGAGGGGGCGGGATTGGCGGGCCGGCTGCTGTACGACCGGGCGCCGTACGGCGTCGGGTACCTGGTGGCGTGCTGGTCGTAGGAGCCGCGAGGACGCCGCGGGGGCGCTGCGAGACCGCCGCGGGGGCGTCGCGCGTGAGGAGGCCGCGCCGTCTCGTCGAGACGGCGCGGCCCGTGACGGAAAACCTCTCGTGGGAAGGCGGTCAGGAGGCGGAGCCGCCGCCCTTGCCGTGCCGCCCGCGCGACATGCGTCCCGTACGCTCCCGGACCTTGCCGGTGCCCATCCTGATGTGCCGCCGGTGCCGGCCGCCGGTCTTGGCGTCGGCGGTCTCTGAGGTCCGCTCGACGGTCCGGTCGACCTTGTCGCCGTGCCGGCCCATCTTGCCCTTGACCTTGTCCATGAAGCCCATGGTGGTCACCCCGTTTCCGTGGCTCCGTGGCGGTTGCCGCCGACGTCCGCCGGCGGGCTCATCGACGGGCGTCCTCGTCCGCCGGGCCGTCGGAGACGCCCACGCCGTCCGTCGTCCGCTCGGCGGCCTGCTGCCTGGGGATGTCGACGTTCGTCGCGGTGCCCTCCTCCGAGGTTCCGTCGGCGCCGTCGGTTCCGTCGTCGGCCGCGGCCCGGACCGTCTCCTCCCGGTCGTCTCCGGCCGGACCGTCTCCGTCGGACTCCCGCGGCGCCGCGGTCCCCTCCGCCTCCGGCGAGGGCGCGGGGGAGTCGGCGAGGACCGCGGGCGTGTCCTCCTTCGCCGGCTTCGAGCCACGGCGGAACCAGGCAAAAACGCCCATATCTACTCCAGACGATACTCGTGCGAGTGAAGTTCCGCGCCTCCGGAGCGGCTCGGGGTGGCACTCGGGGCCACCGGCCCGTGAGTCCACGGACGGAACCTCGCATCGGGCAACGACTCCGGACGTGTGATGTCACGTCACTCGTTCGGAGTCCCCACCGGGTGTTTGGGAGACTTGCCCCGTGAGCAGCGCACTCCCCACCCCCCGCGTGATCGCCGTGGTCGGCCCGACCGCGGCCGGAAAGTCCGACCTGGGCGTCGCCCTCGCCCGACACCTGGACGGCGAGGTGATCAACGCCGACTCCATGCAGCTCTACCGCGGCATGGACATCGGCACCGCCAAGCTGACACCGGAGGAACGCCGGGGCGTCCCGCACCACCTCCTGGACATCTGGGACGTCACGGTCGCCGCCAGCGTCGCCGAGTACCAGCGGTTGGCCCGCGCCGAGATCGACCGCCTGCTGGCCCTGGGGCGCACGCCCGTGCTGGTGGGCGGTTCCGGCCTGTACGTGCGCGGCGCCGTCGACGCCCTGGAGTTCCCGGGCACCGATCCGACCGTCCGCGCCCGCCTGGAGGCCGAGCTGGCCGAGCGCGGCTCCGGGCCGCTGCACGCCCGGCTCGCCGCCGTCGATCCGGAGGCCGCCCGGGCGATCCTGCCGAGCAACGGTCGCCGGATCGTCCGCGCCCTGGAGGTCGTGGAGATCACCGGACGTCCCTTCACCGCCAACCTGCCCGGCCCCGAGTCCGTCTACGACACCCTCCAGATCGGGGTGGACGTCGCGCGCCCCGAACTGGACGAGCGGATCGCCCGCCGGGTGGACCGGATGTGGGAGGCCGGTCTCGTCGAGGAGGTGCGCGCGCTGGAGCGCGTCGGACTGCGCGAGGGGCGCACCGCCTCGCGCGCCCTGGGTTACCAACAGGTACTGGCCGCGCTGGCCGGGGAGTGCACCGAGGAGGAGGCGCGCGCCGAGACCGTGCGGGCCACCAAGCGCTTCGCACGGCGCCAGGACTCGTGGTTCCGGCGCGACCGGCGGGTGCACTGGCTCGACGGGTCCGCCGACCGCCGGGAGGACCTCGCCGAGCGTGCCCTGGCACTCCTCGAACGACCGGTCACAGCCTGATCACGTCATGGCATCGGGACGCCCCGTCGGCCGTGGACGGGTGCCGGAGCGTGCCATCATCGGCTTCGAGTGAGCCGCACAGCCGGGAGTTGGGAGGGCACGTGGCGATGGAGGCCGGCCCTCGTGACGGCGACGAACCGGTCGTCGGACCGCTCCGGGCCGACGGTCCGGACGACGACGGCCCCTCGGGGCTGGACGGCCTGGAGGACGTGGGGCCCTTGGAGGACGCCGCCGTGGAGGGCGACGAGTCCTACGGCGAGCTCCGCCCGCCCCGGCGGCTGCGCCTGTGGCAGATCGCCCCGGTCGTGGGGCTGGCCGCGGCCGGTTCGCTGATGTTCGCCTTCCCCCTCGCCTTCGGGCTCGGCGACGGGGGAGCGGTGGTCGCCATGCTCGGCCTGCTGCTCAGTTGCTGTGCCGCCGGCTGGGGCATGATGGCCGCCCGCCGTGCCGGTCTGGGCTGGCCGGGACTGCCGCCGCGCGGCTCGGGCGAACGCCCCGACTGGCGTCTGATCGCCTTGTACACCGCGGTCGCCGTCGCGCTCGTCGCGCTGGCCGTCTGGCGCGTCGCCCGACTCCGCTAGGGACTCGCGGCTCCGTGGGCACCCGTACGATGGCACCGTGAACAGCGCAGCGCCCGTGCGGTTCCTCAAGGGACACGGCACCGAGAACGACTTCGTGATCATCCCCGACCCGGACGGGACGCTGGAGCTGTCCCCGGCCGTCGTGGCCCGGCTGTGCGACCGGCGCGCCGGGATCGGCGGGGACGGCCTGCTGCGCGTGGTCCGCTCGGCCGCCCATCCCGAGGCCCGGGCGATGGCCGACGAGGCCGAGTGGTTCATGGACTACCGCAACGCCGACGGCAGCGTCGCCGAGATGTGCGGCAACGGCGTGCGGGTCTTCGCGCGGTACCTCCGGCGGGCCGGCCTGGCCGACGCCGGCGACCTCGCCGTCGCCACCCGGGCGGGAGTGCGCCGGGTGCACGTGGCCAAGGACGGCGACATCACCGTCCACATGGGCGCCGCCCGACTGCCCGACGGGCCCGAACCGTCCGTCACCGTCACCGTCGGCGAGCGCGACTGGCCCGCCCGCAACGTCAACATGGGCAACCCGCACGCCGTCGCCTTCGTCGACGACCTCGACCACGCGGGCGACCTGCTCACCGCTCCCGCCGTCGCGCCGGCCGGCGCGTACCCCGAGGGCGTCAACGTCGAGTTCGTCGTCGACCGGGGGCCGCGCCACGTGGCCCTGCGGGTGCACGAGCGGGGCTCCGGCGAGACCCGCTCCTGCGGCACGGGAGCCTGCGCCGTGATGGTCGCCGCCGCCCGCCGGGACGGCGTCGATCCGTCCGCCGACGGCGTTCCCGCCACATACACCGTCGACGTCCCCGGCGGACGGTTGGTGATCACCGAACGCGCGGACGGCGGCGTCGAGATGACCGGACCGGCGGTGATCGTGGCCGAGGGGACCGTCGACCCCGAATGGTTCACGGCCTCCCGGGAAGCCGCCCCTCGGGAGAACGACCGCTCGAACGGGTGATCCCGGCCACTGTGGACGGGAGGCGGCACATGGTGCATGGCAGGCTCGATAGGATCAGGCACCCCGACGCAGTGGGAGGCGCCTTGAGCGCAGTACGGAGCCTTCGCAAGCTCGGTCGTGCGGCCCTCCTGGGGCCATCGCCCCGCCACGCCCTCCCCGACGCCATCGAGCACGTCGCCAAGGCCCACCGCGCTCACCACCCCGGCGCCGACCTCGACACCCTGCGCCGCGCGTACGTCCTGGCGGAGTCCTCGCACCGCGGTCAGACGCGCAAGAGCGGCGAGCCGTACATCACGCACCCGCTCGCCGTCACCCTGATCCTGGCCGAGCTCGGCGCCGAGACCACCACGCTGGCCGCCTCGCTGCTCCACGACACCGTCGAGGACACCGACGTCACCCTCGACCAGGTACGGGCCGAGTTCGGCGAGGAGGTGAGCTACCTCGTCGACGGCGTCACCAAACTGGAGAAGGTGGACTACGGCGCCGCCGCCGAGCCGGAGACCTTCCGCAAGATGCTCGTGGCCACCGGCAACGACGTCCGCGTGATGTCCATCAAGCTCGCCGACCGGCTGCACAACATGCGCACCCTCGGCGTGATGCGGCCCGAGAAACAGGCGCGGATCGCCCGTGTCACCCGCGACGTGCTGATCCCACTGGCCGAGCGACTCGGGGTGCAGGCGCTCAAGACGGAACTGGAGGACCTGGTCTTCGCCGTCCTCCACCCCGAGGAGTACGCCCGCACCCGGGAGTTGATCCGCGAGCACAACGCCGGCCCCGACCCGCTCGCCGAGATCGCCGAGTCCGTACGGACGGTGCTGCGCGAGGCCGGCATCGCGGCCGAGGTCCTCATCCGGCCGCGGCACTTCCTCTCCGTCCACCGGGCCCGGACCAAACGCGGCGAGTTGGGGCCCTGCGACTTCGGACGGCTGCTGATCCTGGTCGGGGAGAACGCCGACTGCTACGCGGTCCTGGGCGAGCTGCACACCTGCTTCACCCCGGTGATGTCGGAGTTCAAGGACTTCATCGCGGTCCCCAAGTTCAACCTGTACCAATCGCTGCACACCGCCTTCGCCGACACCCGGGGACGGGTGGCGGAGGTCCTGGTCCGCACCCACCGCATGCACCGGGTCGCCGAGGCCGGGGTGATCGCCCTCGGGGACCCGCACCGGACCTCCGGCGCCTCCCAGGGCGAGACGGCCGGCGCGGACGGCGAGCGCACCGACCCCACCCGTCCCGGCTGGCTGGAGCGGTTGCTGGAGTGGCAGAGCCACGCCCCCGACCCGGACACCTTCTGGGCCGAGCTCCGCGACGACCTCGCCCAGGACCGCGAGATCACCGTCTTCTGCACCGACCCCGGAAGCACCACCGGCCACGTCGCCACCCTCCACCTGCCCGCGGGCGCCACCTGCGTGGACGCCGCCTACGCCCGCTACGGCGCGGCCGGGCACGCCCTGGTCGGCGCCCGGGTGGACGGACGGCTGACCCCGCTGGGCACCGCGCTGCGCGACGGTGACGCGCTGCAACTGCTGATGGCCCCCGAGGGCACCTCGGGCCCCTCCCCGCAGTGGTTGGAACACGCCCGCACGCCCACCGCGCGGATCGCCATCCGCGCCTGGCTCGACTCCCGTCCCGAGGACGGCGACCGGGCGGAATCCCGGACGGAGCCGGAGCCCGACGGCCTGACCGCTGAAGGGATCGCCGAAGAGACCGCCGGAGAAGCCGACGCCGGGACCGATCCCGAGACCTTCTCCTCCGCCCGCGCGGCGCGCGCCCGCGAGAAGTCAGCGGCCGTGGCCGGGACGTCCGACACGCCCGTACGGCTGGCCCGCTGCTGCACGCCCGTGCCGCCCGACGCCGTGGTCGGCTTCGCGGTCCGCGGTGGCGCGGTGACCGCCCACCGGGAGAACTGCCCCACCGTGGCCCGGATGGCCGCCGCCGGGCGCGAGACCGTCCCCGTGCGCTGGCAGGCGTCCGACGCGGGCTGCCGGGTGACGCTCCACGCCGAGTCGCTGAGCCGCCCCCACCTGCTCGCCGACCTCACGGAGGCCATCGCCGCGGAGGGCGTCGCCGTGATCTCCGCCGAGGTCGAGCCGCCGCGGGAGCACCGGGTGCGGCACACGTACACCCTCCGGCTCTCCGACGCCGGAGACCTGCCCCGGCTGATGCGCGCCATGCGGGACGTGCCCGGCGTCTACGACGTCGTCCGCGCCACCCGCGACCTGGGCGCCTCGTAGTCGCCCCACTGGACGGATGGCCGTACAAAGCAGGTGACGGCGGGGCCGCGTCGTGCCACCATCGTCACGGTCGGGCCGCCGCCGGATCGGGTTCCACCCTCGACCCCCGGGGAATGTTCCGGACGTCACAGGCGTTGTCCCGACAGACCCACTTCAACGACGTAAGGACACAATGACCCCCTCTTCCTCCCTTCCGCAGAACGGCCAGCGCACCGCCGAGTCGTACCGCCGAGCCGACGCCCTGATGGAAGAGGACGTCGCCTGGGTCCCCGAGATCGACGGTGAGCGCGACGGCGACCAGTACGACCGTCACGACCGCGCCTCCCTCCGCAGGGTCGCGGGCCTGTCCACCGAACTCGAAGACGTCACCGAGGTCGAGTACCGGCAGCTCCGCCTGGAGCGCGTGGTGCTCGTGGGCGTGTGGACCTCCGGCACGGTGCAGGAGGCCGAGAACTCCCTCGCGGAACTCGCGGCCCTCGCCGAGACGGCGGGTGCGGTCGTCCTCGACGGCGTGATCCAGCGCCGCGACAAGCCCGACCCGGCCACCTACATCGGCTCCGGCAAGGCCCAGGAGCTGCGCGACATCGTGGTGGAGACGGCGGCCGACACCGTCGTGTGCGACGGTGAGCTCAGCCCCGCCCAGCTCATCCACCTGGAGGACGTCGTCAAGGTCAAGGTGGTGGACCGCACCGCCCTGATCCTCGACATCTTCGCCCAGCACGCCAAGTCCCGAGAGGGCAAGGCGCAGGTCTCGCTCGCGCAGATGCAGTACATGCTGCCCAGGCTGCGCGGTTGGGGTCAGTCGCTGTCCCGGCAGATGGGTGGCGGTGGCTCCGGCTCCGCGGGCGGCGGCATGGCCACCCGCGGTCCCGGTGAGACCAAGATCGAGACGGACCGGCGACGGATCCGCGAGAAGATGGCGAAGATGCGCCGGGAGATCGCGGAGATGAAGACCGGGCGCGAGGTCAAGCGGCAGAAGCGGCGCCGCAACAAGGTGCCGTCGGTCGCCATCGCCGGATACACCAACGCCGGCAAGTCCTCCCTGCTCAACCGGCTCACGGGCGCGGGCGTCCTGGTGGAGAACGCGCTGTTCGCCACTCTCGACCCGACCGTGCGCCGTGCCGAGACGCCCAGCGGGCGGGTGTACACCCTGGCCGACACCGTCGGCTTCGTGCGGCACCTTCCGCACCACCTCGTCGAGGCGTTCCGCTCCACGATGGAGGAGGTCGGCGAAGCCGATCTGATCCTCCACGTGGTCGACGGCGCGCACCCGGCGCCGGAGGAGCAGTTGGTCGCCGTGCGCGAGGTGATCCGGGAGGTCGGCGCGGCGGACGTACCCGAGATCGTGGTGGTCAACAAGGCGGACGTGGCCGACCCGCTGGTCCTCCAGCGGCTGCTGCGCGCCGACCGGAACGCCGTCGCGATCTCGGCCCGCACCGGTCAGGGCATCGACGAACTGCTGGAGCTGATCGACCGGGAGCTGCCGCATCCGGGCGTGGAGCTGACGGCTCTGGTGCCCTACACCCGCGGTGACCTGGTCTCCCGAGTCCACTCCGAGGGCGAGGTGCTCTCCGAGGAGCACACCGAGGCCGGCACGGTGCTCTCGGCCCGTGTCCACGAGGAGTTGGCGGCGGAGCTGAGGGCGTACGTCCCGGCGGACGCGCGGCCCTGATCGCGGAACGACAACCGGGAAGGTGCGTGTCCCCGTCCGGGGGCACGCACCTTCCCCTCGTTCCGGGGCCACGGCCAGGGCGCGGTGGCCGCCGACTCCCCGCGGTACGCCGCCGCACCAGGAAGGGCAGGCCCCGGCGGGAGCGGGGACGAAGGCGGGATCACCGAGCGCCGTGGGACGCGCGCCACTCCGATTCCAGCATCGCGTAGTGCAGCTCGCCGCCCCACTCGCCCTTGAAGATCTCCGACTCCACGAAATGGGCCTCCTTGCGCATGCCCAGCCGCTCCATGAGCCTGGCGGAGCCGGTGTTGCGCGGGTCGCAGCGGCCGATGACGCGGTGGAGGTTCATCTTCTCGAAGCCGATGCGCAGCATCTCCACGGCGGCCTCGGAGGCGTACCCCCGGCCGTGGTAATCGGGGTGGAACACGTACCCGAACTCGCCCTGCCGGTGCTCCTCGCTCAGCCAGACGAGCAGGACGTAGCCGATGACCTTGCCGTCGAGTTCGACGGCGACCATCAGGGTGTCCTTCTCCTTGCGCAGCGCCGTCCGGTTCACGCGGACCGCGAGTTCCCTGGCGTTGTCCTCACGGGTGCGGGGCTCGTTGAAGAGGTAGCGGGCCACGTCCTCCCGCGACTCGAACTCCAGCATGTCCTCCTCGTCCCGCGGGGTGAAGGGACGGAGGACGAGGCGCTCGGTCTTGATGGGCTCGACGAGTTCGAACATTCACGGTCCTCACGGTGTCGAAGGGTCGTGTGCCGGTGATCGGTCGAAGGAAGCTCCACGACGTCCGGTCGGGGCGGACGCGGATGCCGCGTCCCAGTCGATCACGCCAGGGAGCGGAGGCGGGACGGGAGCGACGACATCCGGCCACCGCGGTCGCCCGGGGCGGCTCGCACCGAGGACCGAGCCGCCCGACACCGAGCGGCCCGCTCCGACCCACCGTGCCGGGACCGTGCCGTGTCCGGCCTGCCGGGCATACTGCACACATGGTCAAAGTGCTGGTCGCCGAGGACATGCACGTGGTCAGGGCGGGGCTGGTCGAGGTCCTGAGAGGGCAGTTGGGGATCGAGGTGGTCGGGCAGTCGGCGGACGGCGCCTCCGTGTTGGAGACGGCCCGGCGGTGCGGCCCCGACGTCGCGGTCCTCGACATCGACATGCCGGGCCTGGACGGCATCGAGGTGGCCGGACGGTTACGCGACCGGCTCCCCGCGTGTCGGACCTTGATGTTGACCGCGCTGGACCGCCCCGGGCTGCTGCGCCGGGCCCTGGACGCGGGAGCGGCCGGCTACCTGCTCAAGACCGCCACCCCCGGGGAACTGGCCTCGGCCATCCGCACCGTCGCGGCCGGGGGACGGGCCGTCGACCCTCGGCTGGCCGAGCAGAGCGCGGCGCTGTGCCGGAACCCACTGACCGCCCGCGAGGCCGAGGTACTGCGGCTGTCCGCGGCCGGGGCGGGGGCCAGGGAGATCGCCGCCGACCTGTTCCTCAGCGTGGGGACGGTGCGCAACCGCCTCTCCACCGCGGTCGGCAAGCTCCACGCCCGCACCCTCGTGGACGCCGTCCGCATCGCCGAGCGCAACGGCTGGATCTGACGGCACCTCCGCCACCAGCCGGAAGGAGCCGCTTTTGGCGGAGACGGTCAGCCGACCGCCCAGAGCGGCCACCCGGGCCGCCAGGCCGGTCAACCCCGCGCCGTGGCGCGGCCGGTGCTGCGGGGCACCGTCGTTGACGACCGTGAGGACCACCTTCCCGTGGTCCTCGGCCACGGTGATCGCGCAGTTCGCGGCCCGGCTGTGCCGCAGGAGGTTGCCGGTCGCCTCCCGCAGCACAGCGCCCAGGCAGCCGTCGACGGGATGCGACAGCCGGCTGTGCGGGGGGATGGCCGTGCGGGTGGCGATGCCGGCGTGCGTGAGCAGCAACTGGGCGTGGGCGAGTTCGGCGTGCAGGGACAGCGACAGGTGCCCGTGCGCGACCGCCCGCACCTCGGCGTGCGTACGGCGGGCCATCGCCGCGACCTCGGCCAGCGCGCGTTGGGCGGCCTCCTCCGTGGCGGGAACCGGGCCGGGCGTGCCCGCCCGGCGCAGCGCGGACTCGCACCGGACGGCGATCGACACCAGCGAGGAACCCAGCAGGTCGTGCAGGTCGTGTGCGATCCGGTCGCGTTCGCGCTGCTCGGCGAGCCGGGCGGCTTGTGCCTGGGCCGCCTGCGACCGGGAGACGAGCAGTGCCAGGTGCGCGACGCCGTAGACGCTGCCGGCGGTGACCGCGCCCGACACCAGCACGTTCAGCGCGCCGCGGTGCGTGTCGACGAGCGTCACGGCCAGCAGGGGGCCGCTGGCGGCGACCCCGGCCGCGAGCACCAGTGAGGTGGGTGGCGGAATGGTGAGCAGGACGGCCCCGGCCAGGAAGCCCAGCAGGCTGAGCCAGGGGGCCCGGAAGAGCACGAGCGGCAGGTAGGTCAACAACGCCTGCGTCCCCAACAGCCACCAGCGCCACCGGTAGGGGAGGCGGTACGGGGGTGGGGCGTACTGGCCGAGCAGTACGGCCGGCAGCACGATCAGCAGCAGGAGCCCCGTGATCACCGCGCGGCGGCTCAACGGCTGGCTGAGCACGTCCAGCGCGAGCAGCGTGAGCGATCCGGCGACCACCACGGCGACGGTCCCGAAGGCGATCCGCGAGCCCTGCGGTATCCGGGGGCGGTCCCGCTCGCCGTTGGACATCCGATCCTCCCAGTGTCGGGGCGTCGCCGGATGCCGGTCATCCGTGGAGCCCCTGGGAAGTTGTACGTGGATTCGGTGAAGATTTCACTTCTTTGCCGGCCGGCTCGGTGGTCGGATCGACGCGATCTGTGCCGTCGAGAGAAGGACACCCCCGGTGAGAGACCACACCACCCTGCCCGAACAGTGGCAGGGGTCCGTCCTGGCGCTACGGCGCCGCAAACGACTCCTGCCCCGCATAGCCCTGGCCGCCGCGGCCCTGCTCACCGCCGAGACGGCGCTCGTCGTCGCCACGTCGGGCCAGGCCGTGGCGCTTGCCGGGCAAGAGGTCCGGGCCCCGGCCCGGCCGGCGGCCGACAAGGCGCCGCGCGAGGCGGCCGACATTCCGTCGGCGAAGGTCGCCGCCCGACTGTCGGGGAAACGGGTCGAGGCGCTGTCCGAGCGGAGCGAGACCTCCCGGACGTGGGTGAACAAGGACGGCAGCCTCACCACCGAGCTGACCGCCGGCCCGGCCCGCTTCCAGCGCGACGGGGAATGGGTGGAGGTGGACGTCGAGCTGCGGGAGGAGAGCGACGGCTCGGTGTCCGCCAAGGCCCACCCGGCGGGGCTGAGCCTGGCGGGCGAGGGCGGCACGGTGCCCAAGTCCCTCACCGCCGCGGAGGAGGCCCCCGCCCGGGACCTGGTGACGCTGGGCGAGGGGGACGAGCGGATCACCCTGCGCTGGAAGGGCGGCCTGCCGAAGCCGAAACTGGACGGCACCCGCGCCACCTACCCCGACGCCCTGCCCGGCGCCGACCTGATCGTGGAGGCCACCCGCACCGGCTTCGAGCAGTTCGTCGAGCTCAAGGAGCGGCCCACCGCCAAGGACTACTCCTACACCCTGCCGCTGAAGACCGACGGGCTGAGGGTCGAGCAACAAAGGGACGGCAGCCTGCTGTTCACCGACAAGAAGTCGGGCAAGAAGAAGCGGGCGGTGATGCCCGCGCCGGTGATGTGGGACGCGAGCGTCGACAAGGTCTCCGGTGAGCACGCCAACCGGGCGAAGGTCGACTGGAAGGTCGTCGAGACCAAGGGCGGCGTCGATCTCGTCGTCACCCCGGACGCGGACTTCCTCGCCGACCCGGACACCAAGTACCCGGTGACGGTGGACCCCTCCACCTCGGCGCTGTCCAACGTCTTCGACACTCTGGTCAAGCGCGGCGACACGACGGACTGGTCCACCAACACCGAGCTGCACCTGGGCAATCCGGGCACCACCAACCCGGACGGCACCACGCGGCTGTCGCGGTCGTTCATCACCTGGAACACCTCGCCGATCTCCGACGCGCTGGTCTCCGACGCGAAGCTGTCGCTGTGGAACGTCCACTCCGGCAACTCCGACTGCAAGCCCTACGAGTGGACGATCTGGGAGACCGGCGCCGCCTCCACCGCCACCCGGTGGGACAATCAGCCGACCTGGGTCGCCCAGCACCACTCCTCCACCGAGACCAAGGGCCGCGCGGCCTGCGGCGGGGCGGGGTGGATCAACGCCGAGGTGACCGGCCTGGTGCAGAAATGGGCCTCGGCCAAGGCCACCCGCGGCCACATGGGCCTGCGCGCCGCGGTCGACGCGACCACCCACTGGAAGCAGGTCAGCTCCGCCAACGCGGCCAGGAACCAGCCCAGGCTGGTGGTGACCTACAACTACCGGCCGCGCACCGGCACCAAGCAGGAGGCCGGTCCGCCGTACTTCTCCTACGGCGGCGCCTACATGGTCAACACCACCACGCCGACGCTGCGGGACACCTTCGTCGACGCCGACGGCGACAAGGTCAACGGCACCTTCCAGATCTTCGACGACGCCACCAACACCCAGGTCGGCAACGTGCTGGTCTCCAAGTACGTGCCCAGCGGGCAGGTCGCCTCGGTGACCGTCCCCGCCGGGGTGCTCGCCAACGGCAAGACCTACCGGTTCCGCACCTCCCCCTATGACGGGACGCACTACAACACCGGCTGGTCGGCGTGGAAGACCTTCACCGTCGACACCACCGCCCCCTCCGCCCCCACCAAGATCGCCTCCACCGACTATCCGGTGGACAAGTGGGTCAAGGGCGCGGGCCAGGCCGGCACCTTCACCGTCACCCCGCCCTCCGGCACCGACCACCACTGGCTGGAGTGGACCCTGGACGGCGTGACCTGGACCAAGGTCGCCACCAGCGGCTCGTCCACCGCCAGAAACATCTCCATCGCCCCGCCCAAGGACGGCACCCACACCCTCCAGGTGCGGGCCGTGGACAAGGCCGACAACAAGTCCGACGCGGTCGAGTACACCTTCCACGCCGGTCCCGGCGGCTTCCTCCAGCCCTCCGACGGCGAGCGCACCGCTCGGCGGCTGCCGCTGGTCGCCGAGGCCGACGGCGCCAAGTACGACAAGGTGTCCTTCTCCTGGCGCCGCTCCGAGGCCGACCCCTGGACCCGCATCCCGGTCGGTGACGTCACCGCCGGCGGCGACCCGGTCTCCGCCTGGCCGGTGCCGCTGACGAACGGCAAGAACGCCCGCCTGGTGTGGAACGCCACCGACACCGTCGACCCCGACGGCAGCGTGCAGATCAAGGCCGACTTCACCGGCCCGAACAGCGCCTCCGGCGCCACCGAACCGATCACCGTCGTGGTGGACCGCAACGCCACCGGAGCCGCCACCGACGAGATCGGCCCCGGCTCGGTCAACCTGCTCACCGGCGACTACACCCTGTCGGAGACCGACGCTTCGGCGTTCGACCTCTCCGTCAGCCGTACGGCTTCCTCGCGCACCCCCGACAAGGGAGCGACACAGGAGGGACAGGCGCCGATCTTCGGCAAGGAGTGGGTCGCGGGCACGGTCGCGGAGCTGACCGAGTCCGACTACACCCACATCCGCAGGGTCTCCGACACCGCCGTGGACGTGGTGACGGAGGAGGGCGACGCCATCCACTTCACCGCCAACGCGGCGAAGAACGGCTGGATCCCCGAGCCCGGCGCGGAGGACCTGACCCTCACCGGCAGCGTGACCGGCTCCTTCACCCTCACCGACACCGAGGGCACGGTGACGAAGTTCACCAAGCCCGACACGTCCGCCACCACCTGGCAGGTCTCCAGCACGCTGCTGGACGGCCTGACCAACTCCACCACCACCGTCGTCTCCGAGACGGTCACCGTGGACGGCAAGAAGCTGGCCCGCCCCAAGCGGATCATCGCCCCGACCTCCGCGACCACGGCCGCGGCCTGCACCGCGGACCCGGCGACCAAGGGCTGCCGGGTCATGGAGTTCGTCTACGCCACCTCCACCACCGCCACCGCCGACGCCTTCGGCGACTACAGCGGCCAGGTGAAGGAGATCCGGCTGTGGTCCACCGCCCCGGACGCGGCCAACGCCACCTCCAAGGCGGTGCAGACCTACGCCTACGACACCTCCGGCCGACTGCGCCGGGCATGGAACCCGCAGATCAGCCCGGCGCTGAAGACGGAGTACGCCTACGACGCGGCGGGACGGGTCACCAAGCTCACCCCGCCCGGCGAGCTGCCGTGGACCTTCGCCTACGGCAGAGCGGGCAACGCCTCCACCGCCGGTGAGGGCATGCTGCTCAAGGCCACCCGGCCGGGCCTGAAGCAGGGCACCGTCGACACGGTCGAGGGCGAGGCCGCCACCAGCGTCGTCTACGACGTGCCCCTGACCGGCACCGCCGCTCCGTACAAGATGGGCGCCTCCGACGTGCGGGCATGGGGTCAGCTCGACGCCCCGACCGACGCC
The DNA here is from genome assembly GCF_000718985.1 of Streptomyces megasporus. GTDB lineage: Bacteria > Actinomycetota > Actinomycetes > Streptomycetales > Streptomycetaceae > Streptomyces > Streptomyces megasporus. The sequence continues at coordinate 54,688 of NZ_JODL01000012.1, forward strand.
ACCGCGGTCTTCCCCGCGGACGCCGTCCCGGCCTCCCACACCGGCGGTTCGCTGACCGCCGCCGCCTACCGACGGGCCCAGGTCCACTACCTCGGGGTCTCCGGCCGCGAGGTCAACTCCGCCACCCCCGGCGGCCACATCACCACCACCGAGTACGACCGGTTCGGCAACACCGTCCGCGAACTGTCGGCGGCCAACCGGGCCGTCGCCCTCGGGCTGACGGCCGGTGACCGGGCCGTCCAGGCCGACCTCGGTATCGCCCAACTCACCGGCGCCGAGCGCGCCGACCTGCTCGCCACCCGCTCGGTCTACAACGAGAACGGCACCCGCGAGCTGGAGGAGTTCGGCCCGCTGCGCCGCGTCGACCTCACCGCCGACCTGAAGTCCGGCACCACCACCCTGGTGCCCTCCGGCACCTCGGTGACCGCCCGGAGCTGGACGGCCAACGAGTACGACGCCGGACGGCCCACCGACGGCACCGCCACCGTCAAGGACCAGATCACCAAGGTCACCGTCGGCGCGCAGGTGCGCGAGCACCCCACCGTCCACGGCGAGACCCGCGTCACCCAGACCGTCTACGACTGGGTCAAGGGCCTGCCGACCAAGACGATCAAGGACCCCGGCGGTCTGGCCATCACCGAGACCACCGAGTACGACGCCCAGGGCCGGATCACCAAGCACCTCCTGCCCGGCGCCACCGGCACCGACGCCGGGACGCGCGTGACGACCTACTGGTCGGCGAGCGGCACCGGAGCCTGCGCCGGACGCCCGGAGTGGGCCGACCTGGTCTGCTCGGTCGGACCCGGCGGCGCGATCACCGGCGGCGGCACCAACCCGACCCAGTTGCCGACCACCACCACCGAGTACGACTGGTGGGGCAACACGACCAAGGTCACCGAGACCGCAGGCGGCGTCACCCGCACCACCACCACGTCCCACGACGGTGCCGGGCGCCCCACCACGGTGAAGATCACCGGCGGAGTCGGCCAGGCGGTGCCGGAGACCACCACCGAGTACGACCCGGACACCGGCAAGGCCGTCAGAACCGTCTCCCCGACCGGCGGAACGATCACCAAGACGTACGACAAACTCGGCCGCCAGATCGCCTACACCGACGCCGACGGCGGAAAGACCACCACCGAGTACGACCTGCTCGACCGCCCGGTCAAGGCCACCGACACCGTGCCGTCGACGGTCACCTACACCTACGACCACACCGCCGAACCCCGCGGCCTGGCCACGAGGACCACCGACTCCATCGCCGGTGCCTTCTCCGCCACCTACGACGCGGACGGCTCGGTGGCCACCGAGAAACTGCCCGGCGGCTACACCCTCACCGTCACCGAGGACACCACCGGCTCGACCACCGACCGCACCTACACCCGCGACAGCGACGGAACGCTCGTCTACGCCGACACCGTCACCGAGTCCGTCCACGGCCAGAACACCAGTCACGCCGGCTGGTCCGGCCAGACCTACCGCTACGACGCGATCGGCCGCCTCACCACCGTCGAGGACACCGCCGACACCGTCTGCACCCGCCGCTCCTACGCCTTCGACGCCCGCACCAACCGCAAGTCCCTGACCACCGCGACCGGCGCACCCGGCGCCGACTGCCCCACCACCGGAGGCACCACCGCCAGCCACACCTACGACAGCGCCGACCGGATCGTGGACTCCGGCTACGCCTACGACGCCTTCGGCCGCACCACCACCGCGCCCGGCAACGGCACCCTCGGCTACTACGCCAACGACCTGGTCCACCGCCAGACCGCCGACGGCAAGCGCCAGACCTGGACTCTGGACGCAGCCATGCGCTTCCGCGCCTGGACCGTGGAGACCGGCAGCGGCAGCACCTGGACCCAGACGCAGTCCAAGCGCAACCACTACGACGGCGACGGTGACAACCCCCGCTGGATCGTGGAGGACACCGCCACCGGAGCGTTGACCCGCAACGTCGACTCCGCCTCCGGCGACCTGGCAGCCACCACGAGCAAGACCGGCGACACCGTCCTCCAGCTCGGCACGGTCCACGGCGATATCGCCCTCCAGCTTCCACTGGACGCCGGCAAGGCGCCCGTCGCCCTGGACAGCGACGAGTACGGCAACCCCCGCACCGGGCAGCCGGCCACCCGCTACGGCTGGCTGGGCGCCAAGCAGCGCTCCACCGAGACCCTCACCGGCCTCACCCTGATGGGCGTCCGCCTCTACAATCCGACCACCGGCCGCTTCCTGTCCGTCGACCCGGTCTACGGCGGCGGCGACAACGCTTATGCCTACCCAGGCGACCCCGTCAACGAGTACGACCTGGACGGCAAGCGGTGGAGTTGGAAGAAGACCAAGCGCTGGATCAAGCGGCACCGAGTCGGCATCGCAGCGACTGCGGCGGGAATTGGTTGCGGCCTGTTCACCGCTGGTCTGGCAGCAGCCGGGTGCGCGGTCGTCTTTGGCGCGGCCGCCGGTGCTGGAGCCAAGTGGTACTGGAACCGCAAGGCATCGGTCGGTTCGATCGCACGTGCCGGAGTGGCGGGCGCCACGGGTATCGGCCCCTTCGGATCCGTAGTCGGAGCCATTGGCCGTTGGGGCGTGAAGCGGACCGTTACCCGGTGGGCCACCAAGCGCTACCCCGCCAGCGGCAAGCACCGCAAGTCCAGCCACAGCCACCGCAAGAAGTCGTCGTGGTGGTCGAGCTGGCGACGGTGACATGCGCTCTCCTTGGTGCCCTGGCTCCCTCAGGGAACCAGGGAGGGCTTCACACGTGGATTACGGAGTCACAATGAGTGAATCACGGAAGAATTCAGGCGCGTTTTTTGGCCTGGGTGCGATCTCCTTCGTGACGGGGATCATCTTCTGGGGAGTGTCAGGAAGGGCAGATTCGGCATTGTTCTTTGCCTGTTCGTCCGTGGTATTCGCGGGTGCGTGGATATTCGAGCGCATCTCGCGGCGGGAAAAGGACGGCTAAGCACGAACGAACTCCGGCGTTACCAACAGAGGTGGGGCGTCTGACCTGGAGCAAGCCCGGTGGTGGGTCGTGACTGATCGTCGCGGCCCACCACCTCGTCCCAGTGTTCCGGTGGGGGACGCGCGGCACTTGTCGCCGGCGGCGCGGGAAGCGTTGCGGATGCGGGCGGCGGCCGCGCTGGTCGAGGACCGGGACCGCGAGAACGCCGCGGCGATGTCCAAGGTCTCGCTCAAGGCAGTGGACCACCGGTGGACCAGGTGGCCGTCCGGTGCACGGCAGGCGTTGGTGTCCCAGCCGCGCGGGCGGCGCGTGGGTGAGCACCGGGCGCTGTCCCCGACCGAATGGGCGGCCCTCCGGTCGGCGGTGCTCGACCACCACAGCCCTGTGGCCTGGGGCTCTCCGGGCAGTTGTGAACACGTGCCCAGGTCGGCGAGTTGTTCGCGAAGCCGTACCGGGTGCGCCTGACCGAGCAGAGGGTGGGCACCTGCCTGCGCCGCTGGGGGCCGGCGTCCCGGCCGGCGGGCCGTCGAGCAGGACGCGGAAGCGGCACGCGTAAGGACTGGTGGCGGCGCCGAGCCTCAATCAGGGAACAGACGTGATCCGCTGTTTTCGCAGGCTGCCCAGTCCGCTGCTTCAGCAGCCGGCTGACGCAGCGTCAGCCGGTGCAGGTCCGAGAGGCAGGGGCCGGCTCAGAGATTTTCCGAGGCGGTACCGCAAAGCGCTATCGCAGTATGAAACATGTATGTGCCGACCGGAGGGAAAAGTGAGCAAACCTGGAAGAGAGTCCGCAGCGTTGTTCGGTGCCGGCGCTTTTGTTTTCTTTCTGGGCGTGATCGCGTCTTTTGCCTACGGCGCCAGGGACGGGCAGAGGCTTTTCTTCTGTTCCTCCGTGGTGCTTGGGGTCTCGTGGGTGGCCGAACGGATCCGCTCCCGTCGGGAGCGGCGGGAGGGGGAAGAGGGAGGCGGTCGGTGACCGCTTGCCGGTGTGCCTGCGCCGGGTGAGGGGAGAGCCGATGGTGCGGGGGCGGGCGGGCTCGTCTGCGGAGCGGCGCTGAGTGCTGCCGGCGGTGTGGCTCGGTACCGCATCGAGTCCGGCGTCGCCGCGCAACTCCTGGACCGGAACGCTCGCCCGTGGCATGGACTGGAAGCTGCCCCACCGCTTCGGAGGCATCCCGGATGGAATACAGAAACAGGCCGCTCTACCTTTTCTCTCTCGTCGCCATCGCGCCGCAGCCCGCCGTGGCCGCATACTTCGTCTTCCTCGACTCGGGCTTGTCGGGCGCGACATCTGGGAGCCTGTTCTGGCTCTCTCCGTCCCGTCGGCTGTGACATGGGCGTTCCTCAGAGCAGGGGTCCTGCCGAGGGTGTCCTGGGGCGACGGAAGGATATCCGTGGAAAATCCGTTCGTGTCGTACTCGGCTCCGCTTGGCAAGGTGAGGCTGGTCGGCAGGGCGGGCAAGGGGGGAGCGCTCGGTGTCGAGGGAATCGGGGAAGTGCCTCCGTGGGCGCTCTCGCGGTCGGTTTTCGACGGAAAGAGAGCCAATGAGGCAAGGCGCGAGATGAGGCACGCGGTGCTGCGGGCCGTCGAGGGGGAGACGGGGCAGGAGAGCGGCGAGGTTGTGCGTCGGATCCGATTCGGTTGGATGGATCTCCTGCTCGTTCCCATCCTCTCCGCCTGGTTCTGGGCCTTTTTGTTGCCGTGAGACCTCCCACCGAGATCGAACTCGTGGTGTCGCCCGTGGTCGGTCGGCCACCCGCTACGGCCGGCCGGGTGCCGAGCAGCGTTCCACCGAGGCCCTCACCGGCCTTGCCCTGATGGGTGTCCGCCTCTACACCCCGGCCACCGGCCGCTTCCTGTCCGTCGACCCGGTCCACGGCGGCAACGCCGGCGCCTATGAGTACGTCCACGCCGACCCGCTCAGCCGATTCGACCTCGACGGGAAGCGGTGCTGGTTCGGCAAGAACCGAAACGGGTCCTGCCGAGGCGCGCGGGCCGCCAGGTTCGTCGGATATGCCGCGATCACCGTTGGCGCCGACCTGGCTACTGGTGTTGTGTGCGCTGCCACTGCCATCGTTGGTTGCGTGCTGGCCGGTGCCGCGACAGGGGCCTTCGCCGGCGGCGGGAGTTATGTGGTCAATCGGAACATGGGCGCAAAGCGGTGCACTCGCTCCGGCTTCGCCGGCAGAGGGACCGAGGTACGCCGAAACGGGTGGACTCGTTGGTCACTTCCGTGGAGCAAGTCCTCCGGCAAGCACGGCTATAAGCGCGGCAGGCACCATCGACAAGGCACTGTTCCCCCCTCTCTACCTGGCAGGCAATACATGGATTGCTGTTGGGTCCGACCTCAGAGGGTCGGACCCAACAGCGTCTCCACCTCCCAAGGCGAATACTCCGACAACAGAACGGAATAAAATGCACAAGTTCGTTCAGGCCGCCGTGTACGCATCGGCTTTCCTTGTTGCGATCTTGTTCTTTCGGGAGACTTGGGCCTTCGTTCTGCCTCTGATAGGGGCCGGTCTGATCAATTTTGCCCTGCTCCCTCCTTTGTTTCGCAGGCAAGGAGACAGCGGACATGAGAGACGAGACGGCGGAGTGGAATCGGTGCTGAGGCGGCGGAAAGCCGGGCCGCGCCCGGCGAGCCGGGTGGCGTTCTCCCTGGCTTTCCTGTGGGCGATTCTGATGCTGGCCGCGAGCAACACGATAGCGACGGGCAGCTCCTGGGCAGAGGTCTTCGGGCAGATCGGGGTGCTGCAGTGGGTGCTGTACGCGTGGCTGGTCATCGGTTTCCCTCTGCTGGGGGCAGACGTGATGTCCGCTGATCTCATTCCGCGGGAGCGTGACATCCGGGCACGGGGGCGGTGGGATCGCGTCCGATGCTTCGTCCTGCTGCTCGGGGCTTCCGTACTCGCCCTGTTCGTGCTCGGGGTACTGCTGGGCGATCGACCGTGGGACGCCCGGCTTGCCGGCTTCACCGGTTTTCTCGCGTCGCCGGTGTTCGTGACGTTGGCCCTGCTGTACGCCGCGTACGCCTTCCTCTCCCCGGTCCTCTGGCCGACGGGGGCCAGGGTGGTGAGGAGGTTGGCAAGGTCGGAGCGTCGGGACCGGGCCCTCGAGCCCTGAGCCCGCAGCATGCGGCGGAACGGCGGTGTTCGCCCCACTGAACGGCTCACCGAACGACGGGGCAGCCGTGGCCGAAAGATCGCCGTGATCCAGGTCACGGCCGCCGGGTGACCGGGGCGTCCGGCCGTACGATTGGGCGCGACGGCGCGCATCCCGCCGGGAGCGCGACCCTTCTCACTCCTAGGAGACGGCACCGTGCTGCGCACCATGTTCAAGTCGAAGATCCACCGGGCCACGGTCACCGAGGCGGATCTCCACTACGTGGGCTCCGTCACGATCGACGCGGATCTGATGGAGGCCGCGGACCTGCTGCCCGGAGAACTCGTCCACATCGTCGACATCACCAACGGTGCCCGCCTGGAGACGTACGTCATCGAGGGGCGGCGCGGCTCCGGGGTGATCGGGATCAACGGCGCCGCCGCACACCTCGTCCACCCCGGTGACCTGGTGATCCTCATCAGCTACGCGCAGATGGACGACGCCGAGGCCCGCTCCTTCCGGCCGTCGGTCGTGCACGTCGACGCGGACAACCGCATCGTGGAACTGGGCGCCGACCCGTCCGAGCCGGTCCCCGGCAGCGACACCCGGCGCAGCCCGATGGCGATGGCCTGAGACCCACCCGTACCGGCCCACCCGGCGGGGCGGTGCGCGCACACGGCGAGGGCCCGCCGCTCCCCGCCGAGGGGGCGGGCCCCCCCCCCTGCGCGCGTGGGCGCCGACGGGTCGATGGTCAGCCGGGTCGGCCGGTCGGTGCAGGTGTACATCAGCGCGCCGTCGTACGGCGGGGCCGCCGGGTAGCCGTAGACGCTCACCCCGGAGATCCGGGCCATCTCCGGCGCGTCGAAGTTGATCCTCAGCGCGGCGCCGACGGTCTCCTCCAGGGACTTGCCGGTGTTCCGCTCCGGCTGGACGTGCAGCACGGCGAAGTCCTCCTGCGCGCCGCCGCCGCCCGACTCGGTGCCCTGCGAGATCCAGTAGTTCGTGGTCTGCGCCCAGGTGGCCCAGTACACGCCGTACGGCGCGACGTCCTGGTACGGCGCGCCTCCGACGTCCGCGGAGGAGTGGCCCTTGTCGTTGTAGGCGGGCACGAACGCGATGTTGCGGAACCAGCCGCCGCTCCCACCGGCGTGGACGCAGTGGCCCGCGGTGGCGACGAGGTTGGACTTGCCCGGATTGCGCGGGTCCTGCACCACGGTGCCGGAACAGACCATGGAGCCCTGCGGGGTGTCCATGAACACCTTGCCCACCGGTGCGGCGTGCCGGTGGTACGGCCTCCTCACCGGTTCGGCCTCCACCGGGTCCGGCTCGGGGTCGGTGGCTCCCTGGTCGGCGCCCGCGGTGGTGGAGACCGTCTTGGTGTTGTCCTCGGCCTCCTTCATCCGCTCGGGTTTCCACAGGCCCTCGATGACGGGGTTGACGAAGTCCTTGGCCTCACGCAGCCACCGGTCCTTGTCCCAGTTCCGCCACTCCCCGTCCTTCCACCTGTCGAAGTCGAAGTCCTTCAGGGCGTCGGGAAGTTCCTTGGGCAGACCGAGGTCGTCGACGTCGGCGTCGTCGCCGTTGTCGCCGTCCCGCGCGGAGGCGCCGGGCTTGGTCTTCGCGTCGGTCCCTCCGTCCGTCGGCCCGCACGCGGTGGCGGTGACGGCCAGGACGGCGACCACCGCGGCGGCGGCCGGTGCCAGGCGTCGCCTGCGTATCGATGACATGAGGTGTGCGTCCCCCTGTGGTGTCGACTGCGGCTCCGGTTGACACCGTCCCCGCCCCGGACGGGGGCGGGGACGGTGAACGGGGTGTGGAGACCCCCTCGCCGGGGGTCAGTCTCCGGCGTGCTTCCGGCTGACGGCGTCGTGGACGGCCTTGGCCTCGTCACCGAGTCGCGGACCGGCCAGCCAGGTGTGGTCGAGCGTGCCGATGGAGGTCACCGAGACCAGCACGGGCTTGCCGGAGGCCCCCGTGGCGAACCAGCCGCCGCCGGAGGAACCGCCGGTCATGGTGCAGCCGATGCGGTACATCGTGGACTCCGACGGGCCCAGGGTCAGCCGGCCGGGCTCGTCGGCGCAGGTGTGCATGGTGAGCCCGTCGAAGGGCGGCGCGGCCGGGTAGCCGTGCGCCCGCACGGAGGAGAGCGCGGACACCGCCGGGGTGTCGAAGTTGATCGGCAGGGCGGTGCCGACGGTCTCCTCCAGGGACTTGCCGCCCTTCTCCTCGGGCTCCACGTGCAGCACGGCGAAGTCCTGGGAAGCGCCCGCCCCGCCCGTCTGGGCGCCCTCCGCGATCCAGTGGTCGGTGGTCTGCGTCCAGGTGGCCCAGTACACGCCGTGCGGCGCGACCTCCTCCCGAGGAGCCTTCTCCAGCTCCTTCGACGTCAGCGCCTTGTCGTTGTAGGCGGGCACGAAGACGATGTTGCGGAACCAGCCGCCCTCCTTGCCGGCGTGGACGCAGTGGCCCGCGGTGGCGACGAGGTTGGACTTGCCCGGATTGCGCGGGTCCTGCACGACGGTGCCGGAGCAGACCATGGCCCCCTTGGGGGTGTCCATGAACACCTTGCCCACCGCCGGGGCGTTCTCCCGGTACGGGGCCTTCACCGGCTGGGCCCGTTTCGGCGCGGGCTCGGGGTCGGTGACACCCTCGTCCGACCCGCCGCCGCCCTCACCGCCGTCGATGTCGGAGTCGTCGACCCGACGGTCGTTCTCCTCGGCGTCCTTCATCCGGTCCGGATCCCACAGGCCCTCGATGATGGGATTGACGAAGTCCTTGGCCTCGCGCAGCCAGTCCTCTCTGTCCCAGTTCCGCCACTCCCCGTTCCTCCACTTCTCGGGGTCGAAGTCCTTCAGCGCGGCGGGCAGTTCGTCCGGCAGGCGGATATCGCCCAGACCGCCCTCGAGGGCGTTGCCGCCGTCCTCGGCGGAGGCGCTGGGTTTGGCGCTCGCGTCGGCCTCGCCGTCCGCCGGATCGCACGCGGTGGCGGTGACGGCCAAGGCCGCGACCACCGCCGCGGCGGCCAGCGCCGACCGCCCTCTGCTCACAGATGACATGGACGAAAATCCCCCTGAACGGAACGTCGTACGGTGCGGCTTGTCATGGACTTCTCGAAGGAGACGGCCCCACTATGCCGGTGCCGGAGGGGACGGCACTCGGCGGGTCCCCGGTTCCCGACGGCCCACAGGCGAAGGATCTTGACCGCGACCGTGATCGGACAGCGGCGGCGTCGTTGGTACGGGCGGAGACACGGCGCGCTCCGTCGCGCCACGGGAACCGGACGACCACGCACCGGTGCGGTGCCCTCACCCCCAGGGAGACTTCCGTGAACGCATGTCCCGGTCCGGACGGGAGGACGACGCGGGAACGGCCCCCCGTCCCGCGGCAGTCGCCCCGCGGGGAGACGGACGCGCAGGGCGGCGTCGCAACGGCGGGCGGCGCGCCGCCGCGCGCGACCACCGACCGGGGCCCCGACGACCCGCTGGAACACCCCGACCCGGTGACGGCCGCCGACGCCGCGGCCCGCGAGAACCTGCTGCGCTGCTGGGTGCGCGAGAGCGGCCTGCCCCGCCCCGATGACCGGAACGTCCCCGGCGGCGGCCCCGGCGGCGGGGACGTCCTGCGCGTCGTCCTGGCGTCCTGTGGCCTGACGGTGGAGGTGCCCGTCCTCCACTGGTCGGACACCGGCTGGCACCGTTTCGGACCGCCCGTCGTGGCGGCGACCGGGCCGGGCACCCGCTCCTCCGGCGCGCCGGCCGGGGCGGCCCCCCTCGACGCCGTGACGCTCGCCGCGCTGCTGGCGCGGGAGGCGGCACACCTGGGGGCTCCGGGCCGGGGAGGCTCGGCGGGCGAGAGCGCCGCGCTGGTCGGCCGGGTCGCCGACTCGGTACGGCACACCGCCGCCTTCCTCGCCGACCGCCGCGTGCGCCCCGAGACCCCGCCCGGCGTCGACCCGTTCCTGGACGGCGAGCAGTCCCTGCTCCTCGGCCACCCCCTGCACCCCACCCCCAAGAGCCGCGAGGGACTCTCCGACGCCGAGGCGCGCGTCTACTCGCCGGAGACGCGCGGCGCCTTCCCCCTGCACTGGATGGCCGTGGACCGTTCCCTCCTGGCCGCCGACTCGGCCTGGACCGTCCGCGGCCGGACCGTGTCCGCCGAACAACTGGTCACCGAACTGGCCGGGCCCGGGCTGTCTCCGCCGGAGGGGACCGTCCCGCTGCCGCTGCACCCCTGGCAGGCCCGCGAGGCGCGGCACCGGCCGGCCGTCGCCGCGCTGCTGGAGGCCGGACTGCTGCACGACCTCGGCCCGCACGGCGACCCCTGGCACCCGACGTCCTCCGTGCGCACCGTCCACCGGCCGGGCGTGCCGGCCATGCTCAAGCTGTCGTTGGGCCTGCGGATCACCAACTCCCGCCGTGAGAACCTCCGCAAGGAACTGCACCGGGGCGTCGAGGTGCACCGACTGCTCCGCACCGGTCTGGCCGAGCGGTGGCACGCCGTCTTCCCCGGCCGCCCCGGATTCGACATCGTGCGCGATCCCGCCTGGATCGCCGTCGACGACGGTCGCGGAGAACCCGTCACGGGGCTGGACGTCGTCGTCCGCCACAACCCTTTCGGACTCGCCGACGACGCCGTGTGCCTGGCCGGCCTCACCTCCCCCCGGCCCTGGCCGGGCGCCCCCGGCGGCGCGCTGCGCTCCCGCCTGGCCGACGTCGTGACCCGTCTCGCGACCCGCACGGGGCGGTCGCCGGCCGCCGTCGCCGTGGAGTGGTTCCTGCGCTACCTCCACACCGTCGTGCGTCCCGTGCTGTGGCTGGACGCCGAGGCGGGCGTCGCCCTGGAGGCCCACCAGCAGAACACCGTGGTCCTGCTCGACCGGGACGGCTGGCCCGCGGGCGGACGCTACCGCGACAACCAGGGCTACTACTTCCGCGAGTCCCACCGCGAGGAACTCCGACGGCGGCTGCCGGACATCGGGGAGGCGAGCGACACCTTCGTCGCCGACGAGGTCGTCGACGAGCGCTTCGCCTACTACCTGGGCGTCAACAACATGCTGGGACTGATCGGCGCGTTCGGCTCCCAGCGTCTGGCCGACGAGCGGCTGCTGCTCGCGGCGCTGCGCCACTTCCTCACCCGGTCCGAGCGTCCCGCGGACGGCGGACGTCCGTCGTCGCTGCCCGCCCTGCTGCTGCACTCCCCGACCCTGCGCTGCAAGGCCAACCTCCTCACCCGGCTGCACGGGCTGGACGAACTGGTCGGCCCGGTGGACACCCAGTCCGTCTACGTCACCGTCGCCAACCCCCTGGTGAAACCCTGACCAGTACAGGAGCCCCCATGCCCACCGGTGGTCCGTCGGCCGACTCCGCCATGCCCGCCGCCTCCCGTGTCACCGTGGCACCGGCCGTGTTCGGCCCGCCCGCCACGGCCGGGACCTTCACCACCTCCAGCACGGACGACACCCTCGACCTGCGCCTTCCCGCGGGGCCGACCGCGCCGTCGTACGACGACGCGACCCCGGCGCGGACGGACCTACTCGGCGCCGTCGCCGACTGGGGGCCGATCACCACGGCCGTGGGCGTCTTCCGGCTCGTCCCGGCCCGCCTCGACCGGGACCTGCGGTTGATCACGGCCTGGATGAACGACCCCGCCGTGGCGGCCTTCTGGCGGCTCTCCGGCCCCAGCGAGGTCACCGCAGCCCATCTGCGCGCCCAACTCGACGGGGACGGACGCAGCGTCCCCTGCCTGGGGATGCTCTCCGACGTCCCCATGAGCTACTGGGAGGTCTACCGCGCCGACCTGGACCCGCTCGCCCGGCACTATCCGGCGCGTCCACACGACGTCGGCCTCCACCTGCTGATCGGGGGCGTGACGGACCGCGGGCACGGCATCGGCACCGCGCTGCTGCGCGCCGTGTCGGACCTGGTGCTGGACAACAGGCCGATGTGCGACCGCGTCGTCGCCGAACCCGACGTGGGGAACGTCCCCTCCGTCGCGGCCTTCCTCGGGGCGGGGTTCCGGCTGACCGCCGAGGTCGACCTGCCGGGCAAGCGCGCCGCGCTGATGGTCCGCGAGCGGAGCCTGCGTCATGTCCTGTGAGATCTCCCGTGACGCCCCCCGCGACGCCTCCGTGGCATCACCTCTCGTGGCGCCTTTGTGGCTCGCCGGCGGACGACGGGGCGTTCCCGGCACGGCTGTCGGCGGCGCCGCGTAAGGTGGCAGCCCTATGACCAAGCCCGCCCTCACCGACCTCCTCCACGCCGCCGTCACCGCCGTCGGCGGCACCGAACGTCCCGGCCAGGTAGCCATGGCCGAGGCGGTGGCCGAGGCCATCGACGACAACACCCACCTGCTGGTCCAGGCGGGCACCGGAACCGGCAAGTCGCTCGGTTACCTGGTGCCCGCCCTGGCGCACGGGGAGCGCACGGTCATCGCGACCGCGACGCTCGCCCTGCAGCGACAACTGGTCGAACGGGACCTGCCGCGCACCGTCGAGGCCCTGCACCCGCTGCTGCGCCGCCGCGCCGAGTTCGCCATGCTCAAGGGCCGCTCCAACTACCTGTGTCTGCACCGTCTCCACGAGGGCGTGCCACAGGACGACGAGGACGGCCTGTTCGACGTCTTCGAGGCCGCCGCCCCCACCAGCAAGTTGGGCAAGGACCTGCTGCGGCTGCGGGACTGGGCGGACGAGACCGAGACGGGCGACCGCGACGACCTCGCCCCCGGCGTCTCGGACCGCGCCTGGGCCCAGGTGTCGGTCTCCTCACGGGAGTGCCTGGGCGCCACCCGTTGCGCCTACGGCGCCGAGTGCTTCGCGGAGGCGGCGCGGGAGCGGGCCAAGCTCGCCGAGGTGATCGTCACCAACCACGCGCTGCTGGCCATCGACGCCATCGAGGGCGCGCCGGTGCTCCCCGGCCACGAGGTGTTGATCGTCGACGAGGCGCACGAACTGGTCTCCCGGGTCACCGGGGTGGCCACAGGCGAGTTGACGCCGGGCGGGGTGAACCGGGCGGTGCGCCGGGCGGCCAAGCTGGTCGACGAGAAGGAGGCGGACCGGCTCCAGACCGCAGCGGAGGGCTTCGAGAGGCTGATGGAGCTGGCCCTGCCGGGCCGACTGGAGGAGATCCCCGAGGACCTCGGATACGCCCTGGCGTCGTTGCGGGACGCGGCCCGTGCGGTGATCACCGCACTGGGCAACACCCGCGACAGGTCCGTCCAGGACGAGGACGCGGTCCGCAAGCAGGCCCTGGCGTCCGTGGAGAACGTCCACGAGGTCGCCGAACGCATCCTGACGGGCTCGGAGTACGACGTCGTCTGGTACGAGCGTCACGACCGCTACGGCGCCTCGCTGCGGGTCGCCCCGTTGACGGTCTCCGGGCTGCTGAGGGAGAAGCTGTTCGAGGACCGGGCGGTGGTCCTGACCTCCGCCACGCTCAAACTGGGCGGGGACTTCGACGGCGTGGGCGCCTCCCTGGGGCTGACCGTCGAGGGCCGTCTTCCGGACGACCGGACGGCCGCCGAGGAGGCCGAGGAGGAGGGCGACGACACCGTCCCGCGCTGGCGCGGGCTGGACGTCGGCTCGCCCTTCGACTACCGCAGGCAGGGCATCCTCTACGTCGCCCGGCACCTGGCCCCGCCCGGCCGGGAGGGCAGCCGCGGCGACATGCTGGACGAGCTGTCCGAGCTGATCCAGGCCGCCGGTGGCCGCACCCTGGGGTTGTTCTCCTCGATGCGGGCCGCTCAGGCCGCCGCCGAGGAGCTGCGCGGGAGGCTGGACGTGCCGATCCTGCTCCAGGGCGAGGAGACCTTGGGGGAGCTGATCCGCCGGTTCGCCGCGGACGCCGAGACGTGTCTGTTCGGGACGCTCTCGCTGTGGCAGGGCGTGGACGTGCCCGGGCCCAACTGCCAGTTGGTGGTGATGGACCGCATTCCGTTCCCGCGCCCGGACGATCCGCTGATGAGCGCACGGCAGAAGGCCGTGGAGGAGGCGGGCGGCAACGGCTTCATGGCGGTGGCGGCCACCCACGCGGCGCTGCTGATGGCGCAGGGCGCCGGCCGTCTGGTGCGGGCCGGTGGGGACCGGGGCGTGGTGGCCGTGCTGGACTCGCGGCTGGAGCGGGCGCGGTACGGCGGTTTCCTGCGGGCCTCGATGCCCGACTTCTGGTACACCACCGACCGCGATCAGGTGCGCCGTTCGCTGGCCGCCATCGACGCGGCGGCGAAGGCCGCCGGGTAGGGAGGCGGACGCCGGTGCGGGCCGGCGGAGCCGGGGGAGGGGCCTGAGAGGCCCCTGGGACACATGTGGGCCCCGGGACCGGCGCAGTGGTCCCGGGGCCGGTCTGTCGGTCGCTCAGACGCGACGCAGTACCGCGACGACCTTGCCGAGGATGGTGGCCTCGTCGCCGGGGATCGGCTGGTAGGCGGAGTTGTGGGGGAGCAGCCACACGTGCCCGTCCTCGCGCTTGAAGCGCTTGACGGTCGCCTCGCCGTCCAGCATGGCGGCGACGATGTCGCCGTTCTCCGCGACGGGCTGGCGGCGTACCGTCACCCAGTCCCCGTCGCAGATGGCCGCCTCCACCATCGAGTCGCCGACGACCTTGAGGACGAACAGTTCGCCGTCGCCGACGAGCTGACGCGGCAGGGGGAAGACGTCCTCCACCGACTCCTCGGCCAGGATCGGGCCGCCGGCGGCGATCCGGCCGACCAGGGGGACGTAGGAGGCGGCGGGCTTGCCGGTGGTGTCGGTCGTCTGGCTGGTGGGCGCGTCGGAGGCGCGCACCTCGTAGGCCCGCGGGCGGTGCGGGTCGCGCCGGAGGAAGCCCTTGCGCTCCAGCGCCATCAGTTGGTGGGCGACGGAGGAGGTGGAGGACAGCCCGACGGCCTGACCGATCTCCCGCATGGACGGCGGGTAGCCGCGACGCTGCACGGAGTCGCGGATCACCTCGATCACCCGCCGTTGGCGATCCGTCAGGCCGGAACTGTCGGCGCGGATGCCGGGGGGCCGGCCGGGCAGCGCGCGGGTGGGCCTGGAGGTGTCCTGACCGCTCGCGCCGTCGGTCTTCCCCGGAGCGGCGTTTGCTCCGTGCACATGGTCGATTCGGTCCCGGGAACGGTCCCGTGCGGTGATGGTGGCGCTCTCTGCGGTGGTGCTCACGTCGGCCCCTCTCAAGCGGTTCTCCCTAGCTGGACAACGGTAGGTGCTTTCGAAAGGTTGCGCCAAACACACGTTCGAGTGAAATTTCGCGGATTAGCTGACGTGATCGATGTGGCCGATGTATGGCCCGAAGATCGTCGCCGATCGCTACGGTACCGTTTCGTGCGCCGTGGGCCCGGACGTTTCCCGCCCGTGCGGCGTGTTCGGTCATCGGCCACCAGATGTAGTGGTTAGATAGTCGGCAGCCACCCAGAAGTTGTGGTCCCCCGCCTGAGAGGGAGGGAGGACATCACCTATGCTGGTGGCCGCTTCGAGGGCCGTTCACCGGGCACTCGAAGGCTTGTCCAGTGCTGCGTTCATGCCGCGCTCATGCTGTTCATGCCGTGCCGTCAAGGGTGAAGGAGGGTGGGAAGCGATGCACTGCCCCTTCTGCCGGCACCCCGACAGCCGCGTCGTCGACAGCCGTACCACCGACGACGGCGCCGCGATCCGTCGGCGCCGTCAGTGCCCGCACTGCTCCCGTCGCTTCACGACGGTGGAGAACGCGTCACTGGTGGTGGTCAAGAGGAGCGGGGTCACCGAACCCTTCAGCCGGGACAAGGTCATCGCCGGGGTGCGCAAGGCGTGCCAGGGGCGCCCGGTCACCGAGGACGCGCTCGCCCAGTTGGGCCAGCGGGTCGAGGAGGCCGTGCGCGCCAGGGGAAGTGCCGAGCTGTCCACCCACGACGTCGGTCTGGCCATACTCGGACCGCTGCGCGAGCTGGACCTCGTGGCGTACCTGCGTTTCGCCTCCGTCTACCAGGCCTTCGACTCGTTGGAGGACTTCGAGGCCGCGATCGCGGAACTGCGCGCGGCCCGAGCCGACGCACGCGACGGCGGAGACGGTGGCGACGGCGAGGCCCCGGAGAGACCCGGGGACTCCGAGAGCGCGGCCCCGGCCGGAGACACCCCCACGGACGCCGCCGGACGCCGGAACGGCGCCGGTGACGAGGGGGGCGCCGGAGGCGGAAGAGGCCACGGGGGCGGCGGAGACCCCGAGGCCCCCGCCGTCCCGACGGCCGCCGGGAACTGAGCGGCCCGCACGGACCGGACCGGAACGCCGTCGGCGTTCCGGCCATCGATACGGACACCACACCCGGGAAGGACCGGGTGTGTCAGGGCGTTATGCCTGTACAGGGAGGCGGAATGACAGAGACGACGAGCGACCCGGCGCGAAGCTCCAAGAGCAGGGGGAGCAAGGCCGGCAAGGGTCTGCGGTTCGAGCGCGTCCACACCACCCCGGGGGTGCACCCCTACGACGAGGTGGTCTGGGAGCGCCGTGACGTCGTCATGACCAACTGGCGCGACGGCTCGGTCAACTTCGAGCAGCGCGGCGTGGAGTTCCCCGACTTCTGGTCGGTGAACGCGGTCAACATCGTCACCAGCAAGTACTTCCGCGGAGCCCTGGGCACGCCCCAGCGCGAGACCAGCCTCAAGCAGCTCATCGACCGCGTGGTGAAGACCTACCGCGCCGCCGGAGAGAAGCACGGCTACTTCGCCTCCCCGGCCGACGCCGAGATCTTCGAGCACGAGCTGACCTATGCCGTGCTCCACCAGATCTTCGCGTTCAACTCCCCGGTGTGGTTCAACGTCGGCACCCAGCAGCCCCAGCAGGTCTCGGCCTGCTTCATCCTCTCCGTCGACGACTCCATGGAGTCGATCCTCGACTGGTACAAGGAAGAGGGGATGATCTTCAAGGGCGGCTCCGGAGCCGGGCTGAACCTCTCGCGCATCCGCTCCTCCAAGGAACTGCTGTCCTCCGGCGGCAACGCCTCGGGCCCGGTGTCCTTCATGCGCGGCGCCGACGCCTCCGCCGGAACGATCAAGTCCGGTGGCGCCACCCGCCGCGCCGCCAAGATGGTCGTCCTGGACGTCGACCACCCCGACATCGAGGCGTTCATCGAGACCAAGGTCAAGGAGGAGGAGAAGATCCGCGCCCTGCGCGACGCGGGCTTCGACATGGACCTGGGCGGCGAGGACATCACGTCCGTCCAGTACCAGAACGCCAACAACTCCGTCCGCGTCAACGACGCCTTCATGAAGGCCGTCGAGTCCGGCTCGAAGTTCGGCCTGCGCGCCCGGATGACCGGCGAGGTCATCGAGGAGGTCGACGCCCGCGCGCTGTTCCGCAAGATGGCCGAGGCCGCCCACGCCTGCGCCGACCCCGGCATCCAGTACGACGACACCATCAACCACTGGCACACCTCGCCGGAGACGGGCCGCATCACCGCCTCCAACCCGTGCAGCGAGTACATGCACCTGGACAACTCCTCGTGCAACCTCGCCTCGCTGAACCTGATGAAGTTCCTGCGCGACGACGAGCAGGGCCGGCAGTCCTTCGACGTCGAGCGCTTCGTCAAGGTCGTCGAGCTGGTCATCACCGCGATGGACATCTCCATCTGCTTCGCCGACTTCCCCACCGAGAAGATCGCCGAGACCACCCGCGCCTTCCGCCAGCTCGGCATCGGCTACGCCAACCTCGGCGCCCTGCTGATGGCCACCGGCCACGCCTACGACTCCGACGGCGGTCGCGCGCTGGCCGGGGCGATCACCTCCCTGATGACCGGCACGTCCTACCGCCGCTCGGCCGAACTCGCCGCCATCGTCGGCCCGTACGACGGGTACGCCCGCAACGCCGAGGCCCACCAGCGCGTCATGCGCCAGCACGCCGACGCCAACACCGAGGCCAAGCGGATGGACGACCTGGACACCCCGGTGTGGGCCGCGGCCACCGAGGCCTGGCAGGACGTGCTGCGCCTGGGCAAGAAGAACGGGTTCCGCAACGCCCAGGCGTCCGTGCTCGCCCCCACCGGCACCATCGGCCTGATGATGGACTGCGACACCACCGGCATCGAACCCGACCTGGCCCTGGTCAAGTTCAAGAAGCTGGTCGGCGGCGGCTCGATGCAGATCGTCAACAACACCGTCCCCAAGGCCCTCAAGCGCCTGGGCTACCAGCCCGAGCAGGTCGAGGCGATCGTCGCGCACATCGCCGAGCACGGCAACGTCATCGACGCGCCGGGTCTGAAGCCGGAGCACTACGAGGTCTTCGACTGCGCCATGGGCGAGCGCTCCATCTCGCCGATGGGGCACGTGCGGATGATGGCCGCCGCCCAGCCGTTCCTGTCCGGCGCCATCTCCAAGACCGTCAACATGCCTGCGACCAGCACCGTCGAGGACGTCGAGGAGATCTACCTCCAGGGCTGGAAGCTGGGTCTGAAGGCGCTCGCCGTCTACGTCGAGAACAGCAAGGTCGGTCAGCCGCTGTCCGCCAAGAAGAAGGAGGAGAAGGCCAAGGAGGGCGAGGCCGAGAAGGTCGTCGAGTACCGCCCGGTGCGCCGACGCCTGCCCAAGGGCCGTCCCGGCATCACCACCTCCTTCACCGTCGGCGGCGCCGAGGGCTACATGACCGCCAACTCCTACCCGGACGACGGTCTCGGCGAGGTGTTCCTGAAGATGTCCAAGCAGGGCTCGACCCTCGCGGGCATGATGGACGCCTTCTCCATCGCCGTCTCGGTGGGTCTGCAGTACGGCGTGCCGCTGGAGACCTACGTCTCGAAGTTCACCAACATGCGCTTCGAGCCCGCGGGCATGACCGACGACCCCGACGTGCGGATGGCCCAGTCGATCGTCGACTACATCTTCCGCCGCCTGGCGCTGGACTTCCTGCCCTTCGAGACCCGCTCGGCCCTGGGCATCCACTCCGCCGAGGAGCGTCAGCGCCACCTGGAGACCGGCTCCTACGAGCCGACCGAGGACGAGGTGGACGTCGAGGGACTGGCCCAGTCGGCGCCGCGTCAGGTGGACCCGCCCAAGCCGGTCGAGGTCCCCGAGCCGCAGGCCCCGGCTCCGGCCCCGAAGGAGGTCCACAGCTCCACGGAGCTGGTGGAGATGCAGCTCGGCCTCAACGCCGACGCCCCGCTCTGCTTCTCCTGCGGCACCAAGATGCGCCGCGCGGGTAGCTGCTACCTGTGCGAGGGCTGCGGCTCCACCAGCGGCTGTAGCTGACGGCCGACGCCGGGCGCGGTGGGCGCCGCGCCCGGCGTTCGGACGCGACACAAAGGGGCGTCGGCCCGGGGCCGACGCCCCTCCGCCGTGTCCGCCCCACCGGACCGCGGGGAGGCGGAAGGTCGATCAGGAGACCGCGGCGCCCATCAGCGCGGCGAAGGAGTCCGGGTCGGCGTCGAACCCGCGAACGTCCTCGCGGAACTCCCAGACCCCCGAGCCGTTGCGGGTGAACTCCGCGACGGTCGCGGCCGTGGAGCCGGAAACGGCGGAGAAGTCGTGCCGGGCCAGCTCGGTGTACCCCTCGGCGATCCGGATGGCGGTGTTCGCTATGTCGCCGAACGTCGTGCGCCCCGCGCTCTGCTGGATGGCCACGCCCACCATCACGCGGGCGTACGAGGACGCCATCCGGTGGAGCTCCACCGTCATGACCTCGTCGTCGCCGAAGCCCAGCCCCGTCCTGCTGTCCCTGTTGAGGGTGATGGTGCCGTCGGGCGAGCGCCTGTCGAAGTGCACGAGGTGGACGGGCTCGCCGTGCGGGTCGTCCGCGGAGTAGACCGCGGCGATGATGTCCAGGTCGTGGGGCGGCGCGCCGGAGGCGCTGGGATCCCACCTGAGTGCCACCTGAACCTTCTCGACCCCCTTGTTGAGACTGCTCACCAGGCTCCCCTTCCTCGCCTTCCTCGGAACCGAGCCGCCGCGGTACGTGCCCGCGCCCGGGTGGCGGGGCTTCGGGCCCGTCCGTCCATGGTGCCATGAGCGCGGCCCCATCTCGGAGGGAAGTCGCCTATTGACGCGGTGGGTTGACCGTGTGTCAGGAGTGATTCCCCGACCATGGGGCGGCGGGTGGCGGGTGTGACGCCGACTCGGCCGCCGCCGGCGGCCCGGCGGACGGGTGAGCCGACGCGTCCGCGCGGGTCGTCCGGCCTCGCCGGTGGAAGGGAAGGAGCGACTCCGTATCGGAAGGTGGAAGGCCGGTGGAACACAGGGAACCCGTCGAGTTCGACGACGCCGCGAACACCGGTCGTCGGGACGCGGACAGGCCCGTCCTGGTGACCGGGGGCACCGGCACGCTCGGCCGCCGCGTCGTACGGCGGCTGTCGGCAAAGGGGCGCGCGGTACGGGTGCTCAGTCGCCGTCCACGCCCCGCCGGCGACCGGGAACCGTACGACTGGGCGACCGGCGACCTGAGCACGGGGGAGGGGATCGACGCCGCGGTCGAGGGCGTCGGGGCGATCGTGCACTGCGCGACCACGATCGGGCGAGGGGACGTGGCGGCGACCCGCCGGCTGGTGGACGCCGTACGCCGGTCGGGAGGCGGCCCGCACCTGGTCCACATCTCCATCGTCGGGGTCGATCGGGTGCCGTTCGTCTACTACCGGGCCAAGTTGGCCACCGAGCGGATCGTGGCGGGGGCGGGGCTGCCGTGGAGCATCCTGCGGGCCACCCAGTTCCACGACCTGATCGCCAGGATCGTCGACGCGCAGCGGAGACTGCCGGTGACCCTGGCGCTCGGCGGGGTGCGTTTCCAGCCCGTGGACGCCGGGGAGGTGGCCGACCGGCTCGCGGCCCTCGTCGTCGGCGGGCCCGCCGGCCGGGTGCCCGACATGGGCGGCCCGCAGGTGCGCGACCACCGAGAGTTGACGCGGACGACGCTGCGGGCCCGGGGCCGCCGTCGCCCGGTGCTGCCGCTGCGGCTGCCGGGGGCCGTCTTCCGCGCCTACCGGGAGGGAGGCCACCTGACGCCCGACCACGCGGTGGGCCGCGTCACCTACGACGAGTACCTGGCCGCTCGGACTCCCCCAGCCGGGTGAGCCGGTCGTCCAGGATCTCCAGGGCCGCCTCGGGGGAGAGCCGCCCGATGAGGACATGGGTGGTCAGGCCGTCGGCGAGGGCGAGCAGGGCGTCGGCCTCGCGTTCGGGGTGGGGCGGGTCGACCGCCTCGGCGATCAGGCGCACCAGGAGGGCGCGCAGTTCGTCGTAGGAGCCGCGTACGACGGTCGCCAACGCGGGGGTGACGGCGGCCTGCGCCACGAACGCCAACCACACCCGGGCCTCCGCGCGGTGCTCCTCGGCCAGGAGGGAGACCTCGGCGAGGGTGTGCCGGAGGGAGGTGCGCGCGGACCGGGCGGGCGAGGCGGCGAGCCGGGCGCGGACGCGGTCGGTGATCCGCTCGCCCACGTGCGCGAGGGCGAAGACGAGCACCTCCTCCTTGGTGCGGAAGCAGCGCTGGACGGCTCCCATGGAGACCTCGGCCCGAGCGGCCACGTCGCGCAGGGTGACCCCCTCGAGACCACGCTCGTCGGCGAGGAGGCAGACGGCGTCGGCGATCCGCCGACGCCGGCCGTCGTGGTCGATCCTCCGGGGCATGGCCGCGACCTCGCTTTTCCGATGCGCTTGTATCGATTCCAGGATGCTGTTCCGATGCAAGCGCATCGGAAAGAGGGGTGCCCGCGGAGACGGCGGGCGCCTCGGAGGGGCGAGTGATGAGCGGTGACGGTGGTGCGGACGGTGCCCTGTGGCGGTGGGAGGCCGGCGCGATCGCACGGGCGGTCCGGGCCGGCGAGGTGAGCGCCGCCGAGGTGGTCGACCGACATCTGGAGCGGATCGCCGCGGTGAACCCGGAGGTCAACGCCGTCACTCGGGTGCTCGCCGACACGGCCCGGGCGCAGGCCGCCGAGGTCGACTCCCGCCGCGCGGCGGGAGTCGATCCGGGCCCGCTGGCCGGTGTGCCGTTCACCGTCAAGGAGAACATCGCGGTCGGCGGGGTGCCGACCACCCACGGCGCCCGATGGTTCCGGGACGCCACGGCCACGGCCGACGCCCCGCCGGTGGCCAGGCTCCGGGCGGCCGGGGCCATACCGGTGGGCCGCGGCAACATGCCCACCCTCACGCTCGCCGGGATGCACTCCCGCAGCGAACTCTTCGGCGACACGGCCAACCCCTGGGATCCACGCGTCACCCCGGGCGGCAGCAGCGGAGGCGACGGCGCGGCCGTGGCAGCGGGCCTGGCGCCTCTGGGGCTGGGCAACGACTCCGGCGGATCGGTGCGTGTCCCCGCCGCCTTCTGTGGTGTGACCGGCCTCAAACCCACCGAGGGGCGGTTCCCCGCCGACCACCGGATCGGCGCCCAGGACCCGCCCCTGAGCGCCCAGACGATCCCGGTGGACGGCCCGCTGGCCCGCACCGTCGGCGATCTGCGCCTCGCCTTCGAGGCACTGGCCGGCCCGGGAGCCGACCCGCGCGACCCGCGCGCCGTTCCGGTGCCCACGCGCGGGCCCGACGTCGGGCCCGCGCGGGTGGCGGTGGTCGCCGATCCGGGCGGCCGGGGCGTGCACCCGTGGGTGCGGGAGGCGGTGGACACCGTGGCCGCACACCTGTCGGACGCCGGGTACGACGTGACGGAGGTGCCCGACGTGCCGAGGCACGACGAGGCGCTGGAGGCGTACGGCAGGATGATCATGACCGAGTTCGCCGCCACCTGGCCGTCGGTCAAACGGATCCTCGGCGAGGAGGGACACCACTACATCGAGATGTCGATGGCGCGCACCGCGCCGGTGGATCTCCCGGAGTACCTGCGGCTGACCGGAGTGCGGCTGACGGTCCGACGGGCCTGGGCCGAGTTCCTCGCCGAGTACCCCCTGCTGCTCGGCCCCGTGTTCACGAGTCCACCGCCGGCGCCCGGGCTGGAGTCCCGTGACGAGGAGGGGCACCGCGCCGTCACCGAGGCGCTGCGGTTGTGCACCGTCACCGGCTTCGCCGGCGTCCCCGCCGTGGCCGTCCCCGCCGGGGTGTGGGGCGGTCTGCCCCAGGGGGTGCAGATCGTCGGGCGGGCCTTCCGCGAGGACCTGTGCCTGACCGCGGCCGAGGCGGTCGAACGCAGGGTCGGACGCCTCACCCCCGTCGACCCCCGACCGTGACGAGCCATGCGATCAGCGCCCCATATGGCCGTACGATGGCGCGGTGTTGGTCAAGTGGATGCGGTGCACGGTGGTCGACCGACGCGGCTTCGAGCGAGGGCAGCGGAAGTGGGCGGGGCTGCTCGGCGAGCCGGGCTTCCGCGCGCAGGGCGGCGGCTGGAGCCGGGCCCGGCCGGGCGTGGCACACCTCTTCGGCTTCTGGGAGAGCCGCGCCTTCTACGACTCCTTCATGGCGCGCTCCCACGACCGACTGGCGGCGGCGCAGAACGGCACCTACAAGGACGCCCAAGTCCGCCTCTTCGAGTACCGCTTCGATGTGAAGGTGGGTTTCCAACCGGGGTTCGCGGACGCCGACCTGCTGCGCGTCGCCCACTGCAAGGTGCGCCGGGAGCGCGTCGAGCACTACATCCTGATGCAGGAGAAGGTGTGGAACCCGGCGATGGCCGGATCGCCCGGGATGCTGCGAGGAGTCTTCGCCCAGGCGCGGAGCGAGGACGAGTTCCTGGTGCTGTCGATGTGGGACTCGGCCGCGGAACACGGCAAGTACCGCACGGAGAGGATCGAGAGACTGGCGCTGCGCGCCCAGCTCGGGGCCGACGTCACGGCGGTCACCGGGGACGTGATCGACCTCGAACCGGCGTGGACCGTCTGACGGACCGGGCCCGGCCCTGAACCCGATTCCGGCCCGCCCCCGGTCCGGGCCGGGGAGATCGTGCCCGCGGTGGGCCGGCGGTCCCGACGCGCATAGGCTGGACACATGGCACGACCCCGACGCATCGTTCTGGTCCGGCACGGGGAGTCGGAGGGGAACGTCGACGACTCGGTGTACGAGCGGCTTCCCGACCACGCCCTGAGCCTGACCGCGCGAGGTCTCCGGCAGGCGGAGGCCGCGGGCGAGCGGCTGCGGGCGGTCTTCGGCGACGAGCGCGTCTCGGCCTACGTCTCGCCGTACCGCCGCACCCACCAGACCTTCCGCGCCCTGCGCCTGGACCCGACGCGGGTGCGGGTCCGCGAGGAGCCGAGGCTGCGCGAACAGGACTGGGGCAACTGGCAGGACCGCGAGGAGGTCCGGCGGCAGAAGGCGGCGCGCGACGCCTACGGGCACTTCTTCTACCGCTTCGCCCAGGGCGAGTCGGGAGCGGACGTCTACGACCGGGTCGGCGCCTTCCTGGAGAGCCTGTGGCGCAGCTTCGCCCTGCCCGACCACCCGCCGAACGTGCTGTTGGTGACGCACGGGCTGACCATGCGGCTGTTCTGCATGCGGTGGCTCCACTGGACGGTCGCGGAGTTCGAGTCCCTGTCCAATCCGGGGAACGGGGAGAGCCGCATGCTGCTGCTGGGGCCGAACGGGCGCTACCACCTGGACCGACCCTTCGAACGCTGGACCACACCCGAGTCGTACGCGGGGGCGTACGAGAGCGGGGCCGGAGAGGTGTACGGACTGGCGCGCTCCTACGAGCCACCCGGCAGGCGCCGGAGCCGGTGACGCCCGGGCCGCCGGGGCCGCCGGGGCCGGCCGGTCGTCCGGCGCGCCCACGGCGGAGGAGCCGAAGGACGAGCGCCGGCACCGGCCCCCGCGGAACGCGCCCCGGCCGGGGGCGTACCCTGGCTGGCGCCATGCCGTACGAGCCTCCCACCCACCGCGTCGAGCGTTCCCTCCGGGCCACCACCGGAGCGAGGGTCGTCGCGGGAGTCGACGAGGTCGGCCGCGGCGCCTGGGCCGGGCCGGTCACCGTCTGCGCCGCGGTCACCGGACTGCGTCGGCCGCCCGACGGGCTCACGGACTCCAAGCTCATCGGCCCCGGACGCCGTGCCGAGTTGGCGGAGGAACTCGCCGACTGGGTCACGGCTCACGCCCTGGGGCACTCCTCACCGGAGGAGATCGACGAGCTGGGCATGACGGCCGCGCTCCGGCTCGCCGCCGTACGCGCTCTGGAGGCCCTGCCGGTCCGTCCCGACGCGGTCATCCTCGACGGCAAGCACGACTACCTGGGAGCGCCCTGGAGGGTCCGTACGGTGATCAAGGGCGACCGCTCCTGCGTGGCGGTGGCAGCCGCCTCCGTGATCGCCAAGGTGCACCGGGACACCCTCATGGCACGGCTGGGCGAGGAGTACGCGGCCTTCGGTTTCGACCGCAACGCCGGTTACCCCTCGCCCACGCACCGCACCGCCCTCGCGGAGCTGGGACCGACACCCCACCACCGGCTGTCGTGGTCGTACCTGGACGCGCTTCCGCGTTGGCGGCACATGAAACGGACACGCGGGGAGAGGGTCGAACAGATCGGCCTTTTCTGACCCCGGGTCACGCTAACGAAATCGCACCTTTTTCCGAACCCGGTGACACATCCGGCTTCGGCGTTTGATAGACATCAGCCCATGCCTCACAGCTCCGAGGAGCCCAAGATCCACCCGAATGTCCCCGGCCCCCGCACCGCGGCGGGCACCACCCGGACCCCCCAGAATCCCCGTCCCGCGGCCCCTGTTCCCGGTCCCCGACCGACGTCGCCGCGAGCGGATCGCGGTCGTCCCGTTCCGGGCCGGCCCGCGCCGGCGCGCACGGCGGTGCCTCCGCAGCCCACCGCGGGGCGCTCCACGGCGCGGACGAAGAAGGCGCCGCAGATCCAACTCGTCGCCGCCGAGGAGGCGACCGCGGTCGAAGTCGCCGACGAGACCGTCGACACACTGCTCGACGAGGGCCGCTCGCCCGCCGACGTCCTGGTGCTCACCACCGGCGACCAGCACCCCTGGGCCCAGCACGAACTCTCCTTCGGGGAGGAGCCCTACTGGCGTCAGCAGGCCGAGGGCGAGGACGTCTTCTACGCCCACGCGACGGCCGTCGAGCGCACCACCGCCCGTCCGGTCGTCGTGCTCGTCGTCAACGGCGGGACGGACGAGGAGGCGGCTCGGGCGCTGCCCCTGGCCCTCGCCAAGGCGAGCTCCCGACTGATCGTCTGCGGGGACCCGCAGAGGCTGCGCAGCCTGCTCTGACCGTCCGTGCCGCGCTTTTCGGACCGGAGGGTCAGCGGGCCGCGGCACGACGCGGCACCCCGGCGCCGCCGTGCCCCGTCCGCCCGCCCCGGGCGGTGGGGCCGAGGGAGGGGCGCCGGCCGCGACGGTCCTCGCCGAACACCTGCCACCCGGTACGGGTCAGAGTGATGTACGCCCCGCACCGCAGACCGTGCAGGGTGCAGGCGTCGCGCAGGCCCCACATCCAGGCGCCGTCCTCCTCCGTCCAGCCGGGGCCCTCCTCCCGGCAGCTCAGCAGGACCGCGGTGCGCACCGGTCTGCGCAGGCGCAGATCGTGCGGGACGATGCCGCGCAGTCGGGACAGCAGGACGTTGCGGCACTCCCAGCCGTCGGGCACGGAGTCGGAGCGGACGAACGACGCGCTCGCGACGAGCCGTTCGTCGGGCCCGAACACCGCGACGACGGTGGTGGACGGGGTGGGACGGTGACGTGAACACAGGCCGGTGACGACCTCGCGAGGGTCGCGGAGCAGGGGTATCCCGGCGGCGGCCCACTCGGCGGGTTCGAGGACGCGGCCGAGGTGGGACGGTGTGTTCGCGGGGGCCGGTGAGGCGAAGCCGAAGGCCATGGTCCCTCCTCCGTTCCTCGTCCGTGGGGCGCACCAATTCTCACCGGCGCGAACGGCGGCGGCAATGGGACCTCGACTGCCATGGGACACCCGGGCCGTCACCTCGTCGAAACGGATCCCGACGGACCGCCGGCGCCGGACATCACCCCTGCACCGCGAGGACCAGCGGCATCACCCCCGTCGCGCCGGCCCGGCGCAACAGCCGCGCGGCCACGGCCAGAGTCCAGCCGGTCTCCGTGAAGTCGTCCACCAACAGCACCGGCCCACCGCGGGCCGCCACTGATTCCGCCACCGACCCGGGCACGGTCAGCGCCCCGTGCAGCGCCCTGAGCCGCTGCGCGCTGTTGGTGCGCGGAACACGGGTGTCCACCGCTTCGTCGGCGTACTCCACGGTGCCCAGCAGCGGTATCCGGCCGACCGTGGCGATCCGTTCCCCCAGCGACCGGATCAGCCGCGGCCGGGTCCGGGAGTCGATCGTCACCACCCCCACCGGTCGTGCCGGGGCGTCCGCCTCCCCGGACGCCCATCCGCCGGGCCCCCTGGCCCAGTCCGCGAGCACCGTGACCACGGCGTCGGCCACGTCGTCCGGCACCGGTCCGTCCGCCGACCGCGATTCCAACAGCGGGCGCAGCCGGTTGCCCCAGCCGATGTCGGAGAGTCGGCCCAAGGCCCTGCCGGGGGCGGCCTGTTCGCCGGGCGGAATGCGGCCCTTGAGCTCCAGTCCGATGGCGGGCAGACCCGTCGGCCACATCCTGCGGGGCTCCACCTCCACGCCGGGACGCCGCAGTTCGCCCCGCGCGGCCTCCAGCGACACGGGATCGACCTCGGTGGCGAACCACGGACCCGCGCAGTTGTCGCAGCGCCCGCACGGCGCGGCGGCCTCGTCGTCCAACTGGCGCCGCAGGAACTCCATCCGGCATCCGGAACCGGTCGCGTACTCCCGCATCGCCCGCTGCTCGGCCTCCCGCTGCCGGGCCACCCGGGCATAGCGCTCGGTGTCGTAGGACCACGGCGCGCCGGTGGCGATCCAGCCACCGCGCACCCGCCGCACCGCTCCGTCCACGTCGAGGACCTTGAGCATCGTCTCCAGCCGCGAGCGGCGCAGCTCCACCAAGGGCTCCAGAGCGGGCAGGGACAGAGGGCGATCGGCCGCCGCCAGCGCGTCCAGCGTGCGACGCACCTGTTCCTCGGGAGGGAAGGCCAGGGACGCGAAGTACCGCCAGATCGCCTCGTCCTCCGGGCCGGGCATCAGCAGCACCTCGGCGTGCTCCACGCCACGCCCGGCCCGGCCCACCTGCTGGTAGTAGGCGATGGGGGAGGAGGGCGATCCGACGTGGACGACGAATCCGAGATCCGGCTTGTCGAACCCCATGCCCAGGGCGGAGGTGGCCACCAGCGCCTTGACCCGGTTGCCCAACAGATCGGCCTCGGCGGCCTCCCGGTCGGCGTTCTCGGTCCTCCCCGTGTAGGAGGAGACCGCGTGCCCGCGCTGTCGCAGGAACGCCGCCACCTCCTCGGCCGCCGACACCGTGAGCGTGTAGACGATCCCGGAGCCCGGCAACTCGTCCAGGTGGCTGTCGAGCCAGGCCAGCCGGTGCGCCGCGTCCGGCAGCCGCAGCACCCCCATGCGGAGACTCTCGCGGTCCAGGGAACCACGCAGGACGAGTGCGTCCGCCTTCTCCCCGCCGGTGCCCAACTGCTCGGCCACATCGGCCGTGACCCTGGAGTTGGCCGTCGCGGTGGTGGCGAGCACGGGGACGCCCGGGGGAAGCTCCGCGAGCATCGTCCGCAACCGTCGGTAGTCGGGCCGGAAGTCGTGGCCCCAGTCGGAGATGCAGTGCGCCTCGTCGACCACCAGCAATCCGGTCGTGGCCGCCAACTTCGGCAGCACCTGGTCGCGGAAGTCGGGGTGGTTGAGGCGCTCCGGGCTGATCAGCAGCACGTCGACCTCGCCGGCGGCCACCTCGGCGTGGACCGCCTCCCACTCCTCGGTGTTCGCCGAGTTGATGGTGCGGGCGTGGATGCCCGCCCGTTCCGCGGCCTCCACCTGGTTGCGCATCAGCGCCAACAGCGGGGAGACGATCACGGTCGGTCCGCTGCCGCGCTCGCGCAACAGCGCCGTCGCGACGAAGTAGACCGCCGACTTGCCCCAGCCGGTGCGCTGCACCACCAAGGTCCGCCGGCGCTCCACCACCAGAGCCTCCACGGCCCGCCACTGGTCCGTGCGCAGCCGTGCCGCGCCGGTGGTGTCGCCGACGAGACGGGACAGTACGGCATCGGCCTCGGTGCGCAGGTTCTCCTCGCTCATACGCCCATGCAACCCGATGACACCGACGGCAGGCGAATGACCTGTGGACAAACAAGGATTCATGTGATGAATGGCGTCGCCTGTGGACAAACGCGAGCGGTTCCGCGCCCATCCACGTCACTGTCGGCACATGACACGACACAGTGAATCCGCCCGCCGGCCGTCCACCACCAGGGTCACCCTGCGAGGCCCGGCCGAGCTGATCGACTCCCTTCCGTACCTGCTCGGCTACCACCCCGACGACTCCGTCGTCCTGGTCGGCCTCCACGGCTCCAACGGGCGCTTCGGCTGTCGGCTCAGGGTGGGCATCCCCTCCGGCGAAGAGGGATGGGACGATCTCGCCGATCAACTCGCCGACTGCCTGTACGGCAACAGCGCCACACGGGGCGCCCGTCCCGACGGGGCTCTCGTCTTCCTGTGCCGGGAGCCGGACGAGGGCGAGAGCGGCCGGGCCGTGATGGAGCGGCTCAAGCCGCTCGCCCAACGGTTGCGGATCGCCTGTGGGGCACTGGAGATGCCCGTGTACGAGGCGTTGTGCGTCTCCGGAGGCCGGTACTGGTCCTACTGCTGCCCGGACGTCCGCTGTTGCCCCGCCGAGGGCACCCCACTGGGCGTCCCCGGCACCTCGGTCATGGCCGCCGCCGCCACGTACGCGGGGCTGCGGGTGGAGGGCTCCCTGAAGGAACTGACCGCCAGGCTGGCGCCGCTGGGGCCGCCGATCGCGGAACCGCAGGAACTGGCCCTCGACCTCGCGGGCACGGCCCTCGTGCCGCGGATGCTGGGCGAGGTCGACCGACGCACCGTACGGAGCGAGACCCTCGCGCTCGCCCGGCGGTTGATCGACCGCTACAGGGAGGCGCCCGTCGCGGACCGGAGGGAGGGACGGGCGCGGGCCGACGCCCGGGACGACGAGCTCCTCTCCCACGAGGAGGCCGCCACCTTGATCCTGGGCCTCCAGGACCGGGTGGCCCGGGACTGGGCCGCGGAGTGGATGGAGGGCGAGGACGCGGCGCCCGCGCTCCGGCTGTGGCGGGCCCTGGCGCGGCGGTGCGTCGGCGCCTACGCCGAACACGCCGCCGCGCCGCTCACCCTGGCGGGCTGGGTCGCCTGGTCCAGCGGTGACGAGCCCGGTGCGCGCGTGGCGCTGGGGCGGGCACTGGAACTGGACTCCGAGTACGTCTTCGCACGGTTGCTGCACAGCGCCTGCAACAGCGGACTCGATCCCGAACCGCTGAGGCGGTGCCTGCGACGACAGCGAGCCGAGCGGACCACGGGGACCACGACGGTCCACAACTGACCGTGGGGGAGAGGAAGCGCTGTTTATCGTCAGGAAGACGACTATGATCACGCCATGCCCTACGACCCGTCGGCTTTCCCACCCTTCGCCGTCACCGTCGACCTGGTCGTGCTCACGGTGCGCAGGCACGCGCTGTGCGCACTGGTCGTACGTCGAGGCGAGTCGCCGTACCAGGGGCGGTGGGCGCTGCCCGGGGGGTTTGTGCGAGTCGACGAGGACCTCGAGGACGCGGCGGCCCGGGAGCTCGCCGAGGAGACCGGGCTCCGGGTCCAGGACCCGGGCAGCGGGAGCGTGGGCGCACACCTCGAACAGTTGGCGACCTACGGCGATCCGCGGCGGGACCCGCGGATGCGGGTGGTCAGCGTCGCCTACCTGGTGCTCGCCCCGGACCTGCCCTCCCCCACGGCCGGCGGGGACGCGCACAGCGTCCGCTGGGCACAGGTGGACACCCTGTTGGAGCCCGGGGACGGTACGGAGGGAGGCGGCGACCGACCCGTGCCGCTCGCCTTCGACCACGACCGGATCCTCGCGGACGGGGTGGAGCGCGCCCGTTCGAAGATCGAGTACTCCTCGCTCGCCACCGCGTTCTGCCCGCCGGAGTTCACGGTGGGGGAGCTGCGCAGGGTGTACGAGGCGGTGTGGGGCGTCGCGCTCGATCCGAGGAACTTCCACCGCAAGGTCACCGGGACTCCCGGTTTCCTGGTGCCGACCGGTGGCACGACGACCCGTCAGGGCGGCAGGCCCGCGCAGTTGTTCCGGGCGGGCGGGGCCACGTTGTTGAACCCGCCGATGCTGCGTCCGGAGATCTGAGGGAACCGGGCCGGGCGGGAGCCGGGGCTTCCCGGCGGTTCCCCACCGTGGAGCCGCGTCGTCGGACGGTCCCGCATCGCACACATGTGCCGCCACCGCGCGTCCGGTTCCGCGCACACCGATCGAAAGAGCGTTTCCTTCCGATAAGGCGTCAATTATGCAGAGGGCGACGATCACCCTTTCGTGTGCTTTTCACCAAAGCCCTCAAGGCCGTCCGGAGCACCGCCGACAAAGGATGCGTGACTACCCTTGCGCACACCATGATGACCTCGGCTCGCTCCGCCGACCCCGGCTTCGCCGGTCCGGGCGAGCCGGACCGTTACGCCTATGCCGAGTCGACCGGCGCGGTCCGTGCCACCAGCGTCTCCGCCTGGGACGGCGGCGAGGCGGACATGGCCCGGGCCGGACGCCGTACCGCCGGGAACCGGGGGCGCGGGCTGCACGGCCAACTCGTACAGCAACTGGGACAGATGATCGTCTCCGGCGACCTCGGCGCCGACCGCCCCCTCGTGCCCGAGGAGATCGGTCAGCGCTTCGAGGTCTCCCGCACCGTCGTCCGCGAGTCGCTCCGGGTCCTGGAGGCCAAGGGCCTGGTCAGTGCCCGCCCCAACGTCGGCACGCGGGTCCGCCCGGTCAGCGACTGGAACCTTCTCGACCCCGACATCATCGAGTGGCGCGCCTTCGGCCCACAGCGCGACGACCAGCGCCGCGAGCTGTGCGAGCTGCGCTGGGCGATCGAGCCGCTCGCCGCCCGACTCGCCGCCGACCACGGCCACGACGAGGTCCAGCAGCGTCTCGCCGACATGGTCGAGATCATGGGGCACACGCTCGCCCAGGGAGACGCCCTGACCTTCTCCCGGGCCGACGCCGAGTTCCACGCCCTGCTGCTCCAGGCCGCGGGCAACCGGATGCTGGAGCACCTCTCCGGCATCGTCGCCGCCGCCCTCCATGTCTCCGGCGCCCCCGCGGGCGGCTGCGAGCGCCCCACCGAGGCATCGGTGGCCCACCACCGCAGGATCGCCGAGGCCGTGGCCTCCGGCGAGGCCGCCACCGCCGAGAGCACGATGCGCCAACTGCTCGCGGTCTCCTCCGAGGCGGCCGTCCCCGCGACCTCCGGTGCCCCCGCGGCGCCCGTCCCCACGGCCGCGGGAACGGCGACCGACGCTCCCGCGGCCGGCGGCTCCTCCGACCATGTGGTGCCCGCGCCGCGCGAACACTGACCGCCGGCACCGACCGGGCCCCGCACGGTGTCGCCGGATCCTGGGGGAGGGATCCTGCGACACCGTGCGGCCCCGTGACCCACATCCGCCACGACCCCGACCCGACCCCGCCGCACAGGCGTGCATTCCGGCGATATGGAGCGCAAGAGGCGATATGGCCGTGTATGTCCTGTGACTCGGGACACTCTAATTGGGCGTAACGCTTCGCGTGGCAACGCGATGACTCAAGAGGTGGCAGTTACTGGGAACGCGACGCCGTGTCCGGTGCCGTGTTTCCCGTCGCTTCCACCCGAGCCGCCGGTCATCCCCGCCGGGGCTTGCAGGTTCCGGATCCTTCGTGGGCGGGGCCGAAGCCGTTTCCATCGTTCCGAGAGGTTGTTCGTGTCGGCCAGCACATCCCGTACGCTCCCTGCGGAGATCGCCGAGTCCGCGTCTGTGATGGCGCTCATTGAGCGGGGAAAGGCCGAGGGGCAGATCGCCGGCGACGATGTGCGTCGGGCCTTCGAGGCTGACCAGATTCCACCGACTCAGTGGAAGAACGTCCTGCGCAGCCTCAACCAGATCCTCGACGAAGAGGGTGTGACGCTCATGGTGAGCGCCGCGGAGGCTCCCAAGCGCACCCGGAAGAGCGTCGCAGCGAAGACCCCGGCCAAGCGCACCGCCACCAAGACGGTCGCCACCAGGAAGACCACCGTCAGGAAGACCGCCGCTCCCAAGGTGGGAGGTCCGGCCGAGGGCGTGGAGGAGGCCGCGGAGGAGACCCCGGCCAAGCCCGCCAAGAAGGCGGCGGCGAAGAAGACGGCGGCGAAGAAGACCACCACCGCCAAGAAGGCGGCGGCGAAGAAGACCACCGCGAAGAAGACCACCGCCAAGAAGTCCGCCGTCGACGACCTGGTCGAGGACGAGGCGCTCATCGACGAGCCCCCGCTCAAGGGCGGCAAGGGCGCCGACGAGCCCGCCGTCGAAGCCAAGGGCGAGAACGAGGGGTTCGTCCTGTCCGACGAGGACGAGGACGACGCCCCCGCCCAGCAGGTGGCCGCCGCGGGCGCCACCGCCGACCCGGTCAAGGACTACCTCAAGCAGATCGGCAAGGTCCCCCTGCTCAACGCCGAGCAGGAGGTCGAACTGGCCAAGCGCATCGAGGCCGGTCTCTTCGCCGAGGACAAGCTCGCCAACAGCGACAAGCTCGCTCCCAAGCTCAAGCGCGAGCTGGAGATCATCGCCGAGGACGGCCGCCGTGCCAAGAACCACCTCCTGGAGGCCAACCTCCGTCTGGTGGTCTCCCTGGCGAAGCGCTACACCGGCCGCGGCATGCTCTTCCTGGACCTGATCCAGGAGGGCAACCTGGGTCTGATCCGTGCCGTCGAGAAGTTCGACTACACCAAGGGCTACAAGTTCTCGACCTACGCGACCTGGTGGATCCGCCAGGCCATCACCCGGGCCATGGCCGACCAGGCCCGCACCATCCGCATTCCGGTGCACATGGTCGAGGTGATCAACAAGCTCGCGCGCGTCCAGCGCCAGATGCTCCAGGACCTGGGCCGCGAGCCCACCCCGGAGGAGCTGGCCAAGGAACTCGACATGACCCCCGAGAAGGTCGTCGAGGTCCAGAAGTACGGCCGTGAGCCGATCTCCCTCCACACCCCGCTGGGCGAGGACGGCGACAGCGAGTTCGGTGACCTCATCGAGGACTCCGAGGCTGTCGTTCCGGCGGACGCGGTCAGCTTCACGCTCCTGCAGGAGCAGCTCCACTCCGTCCTCGACACGCTCAGCGAGCGCGAGGCGGGCGTGGTCTCGATGCGCTTCGGACTCACCGACGGCCAGCCCAAGACGCTGGACGAGATCGGCAAGGTCTACGGCGTGACCCGGGAGCGGATCCGCCAGATCGAGTCCAAGACGATGTCGAAGCTGCGCCACCCGTCCCGTTCCCAGGTGCTGCGCGACTACCTGGACTGATCCCGGCCGGCCTGATCCAGGCGACCGAATCCCGGTGACCGAATACGGCGAGGCCGGTCCCCCGCGGGGGACCGGCCCCGGAGGGGACACGGTGCGGCTCGCGACGATGTGCTCGCGCCCGGCGGCGCGCGGGGCACGGAACCGCCCGGACGGGAGCGCGGGAGCGTGGACTCGGTACGGACTCGGATGGTCGGATGGGTGCGGAGTGACGCGGAGAGGACGTGCGTCGGGAACGAGGAAACCGCTCGGGACGGAGCTCCGCGGAGAGGAAGGGCGGAGGCCCTCCGACGCTCCCGGGCGTACCTCGCGGAGGTCGGGCGGCATGGGTACGGGCGGCCACCCTCGAGGGGAGTGGCCGCCCGTCGCGTCCGGCCCGGGGCCGGTCCGAGCTCGTCGGATGGGGACGCGGTTGCCGCCGGAGCGGTGGAGCCGACGGATCAGCCGTCAGTGCTCACTGTCGCCCGCGCTCGCGGAAGTGGCGTTGAGCCGCTCCGTCTCGTCCTGTATCTCCGCGGCGATCTTCTTGAGCTCCGGCTGGAACTTGCGGCCGTGGTGGGCGCAGAACAGCAGCTCTCCACCGCTGAGGAGCACGACACGCAGGTATGCCTGGGCGCCGCAGCGGTCGCAGCGGTCAGCGGCCGTCAGCGGGCTCGCGGGGGTCAGAACAGTAGTCACGTCGCCTCTTCTCTAGCTCGACGAGCTGTCGTACCAGGGTCAACATCCAACCAGGCCGAAAACGTTCCCGCTCGTGGCTTTTCCTCGAAAAATCTCTGTGTGAGGTGGCTGACATGTTGCCGGTTTGGCGGCGAATGAGCCGTTTACAGAGATGTGTTGATCTTTGTCGCCTTCATGTTGTCTGTTCGGTTGTGTCTCCTCGGGGGCCGGTCTCCCGGTCTGTTCCTGAGGACGTGCCCGGAGCCTAGATGGTTCATGCCCCGATGGGAACGTGATGTACACGTCACCCGGACGAGTTATCGAACGCATTATCGACGCTGGGTTACCATGGGCCTTCTCCTGGGTGGCGTCACATCGGCTCTCCTGGGCCTCGGTACCCTCTGACCCGCAAGGCAGCCATCCCCAGCGAAATTTCAGCGAGGAGCGAACCGCGTGACCGCCGAGACTCCCCTGGCCTCCGGCAGGGGGACCCCCATGCCGTCCACCGCCCTGTTGACGGGGGCGGACCGCGACGGTTCCAGCTACACCGCGCGGCACCTGCTCGTCCTCGAAGGGCTGGAGGCGGTGCGCAAGCGGCCCGGCATGTACATCGGCTCCACAGACAGCCGCGGCCTCATGCACTGCCTCTGGGAGATCATCGACAACTCCGTGGACGAGGCCCTCGGAGGCTACTGCGACCGCATCGAGGTGATCCTCCACGAGGACGGCTCGGTCGAGGTGCGGGACAACGGGCGCGGCATCCCCGTCGACGTCGAGCCCAAGACGGGCCTGTCGGGCGTCGAGGTCGTGATGACCAAGCTGCACGCCGGCGGGAAGTTCGGAGGCGGCTCGTACGCCGCCTCCGGTGGTCTGCACGGCGTCGGCGCGTCCGTCGTCAACGCCCTGTCCGCCCGCCTCGACGTCGAGGTCGACCGAGGCGGCCGCACCCACTCCATCAGCTTCCGGCGCGGTGTCCCCGGGATCTTCACCGAGATCGGCCCGGACGCCCCCTTCGACCCGGCGAGCGGCCTGCGCAAGGGCAAGAAGATCCCCAAGGACCGGACGGGCACCCGCGTGAGGTACTGGGCCGACCGGCAGATCTTCCTCAAGGACGCCAGGTTCTCCCTGGAGGATCTGCACGCCCGGGCCCGCCAGACGGCCTTCCTCGTGCCCGGCCTGACCATCGTCGTCCGGGACGAGCGCGGGATCGACGGCGCCCCGCCCGCCGAGGAGGTCTTCCACTACGAGGGCGGCATCAGCGAGTTCTGCGAGTACCTCGCCCAGGACAGGCCGATCTGCGACGTGCTGCGCCTGACCGGACAGGGCACCTTCAAGGAGACCGTCCCGGTTCTGGACGAGCGCGGCCACATGATTCCCACCGAGGTCACCCGCGACCTGGGCGTCGACATCGCGCTGCGGTGGGGAACGGGGTACGAGAGCACGGTCAGGTCGTTCGTCAACATCATCGCCACGCCCAAGGGCGGCACCCACGTCTCCGGCTTCGAGCGGTCCCTCACCCGGACGGTGAACGAGGTGCTGCGCTCCACCAAGCTGCTGCGCGTCGCCGAGGACGACGTCGTCAAGGACGACGTGCTGGAGGGCCTGACGGCGGTCGTGACCGTCCGACTGGCCGAGCCCCAGTTCGAGGGGCAGACCAAGGAGGTGCTGGGCACCTCGGCAGCCTCCAGGATCGTCGCCCAGGTCGTCTCCAAGGAGCTGAAGGCGTTCCTGACCTCCACCAAACGCGATGCCAAGCAGCAGGCCCGCGCGGTGCTGGAGAAGGTCGTCGCCGCGGCCCGCACCCGCATCGCCGCACGCCAGCACAAGGAGGCCCAGCGCCGCAAGACGGCCCTGGAGTCCTCGTCCCTGCCGGCCAAGCTCGCCGACTGCCGCAGCGACGACGTGGAGCGCAGCGAGCTGTTCATCGTCGAGGGCGACTCGGCGCTGGGCACGGCCAAGCTCGCCCGGAACTCCGAGTTCCAGGCGCTGCTGCCGATCCGGGGCAAGATCCTCAACGTCCAGAAGTCGTCCGTCTCCGACATGCTGAAGAACGCCGAGTGCGGCGCGATCATCCAGGTCATAGGAGCGGGTTCCGGCCGGACCTTCGACATCGACCAGGCGCGCTACGGCAAGGTGATCTTCCTCGCCGACGCCGACGTCGACGGGGCGCACATCCGCTGCCTGCTGCTCACGCTCTTCCAGCGCTACATGCGGCCGATGGTCGAGCAGGGGCGTGTCTTCTCGGCGGTGCCGCCGCTGCACCGGATCGAGCTGGTCAACCCCAAGCGGGGGCAGAGCAAGTACATCTACACGTACTCCGACAACGAGCTGCGCCAGACCCTGCTGGACCTGGAGCGCCGCGGCATCCGCTACAAGGACTCCGTTCAGCGCTACAAGGGTCTGGGCGAGATGGACGCCGACCAGCTCGCGGAGACGACGATGGACCCGCGCCACCGCACCCTCCGGCGCATCAACATCAGCGACCTGGAGGCCGCCGAGAGGACCTTCGACCTGCTGATGGGCAACGAGGTCGCGCCCCGCAAGGAGTTCATCACCACCTCGGCGGCGACGATGGACCGGTCCCGGATCGACATCTGACGACTCCGGCCGGTGCCCGGCTCCCGCGCTCCCGTCCCGCCACGGCCCGTCCGGGGCGGGACGGGAGCGTTCCCCGACGGCGTTCCCCAGGGGCGCGGCCTTCCCCGGCCCCGAGGAGCACCCTGAAACGTACGCTGAAAAGGGTGAAGAGTCCGGATTGACCCACGGGGGCGAGAAGGCTCTGCCCATCCTGAGGCATGCGGATCGACGACCCCTGGTACGACGTCCTCGCCTCCGGCCGGCGCGAGCGACGTTACGGGCCCGCGATGTCCGGCCCGGAGCCTTCCGGCGCCGGGGCGGACGCGCCCACCGCCGGCCGCCTCGCCGCCCACCACGGCACCGCCTTCCGGGAGGCGCGCCGCCGGCGCCGCTCCGCCCTCCCCGTCGCCGCGGTTCTCCTGTGGTGCCTGGCGTGTCCGGTCGCCGTCGCAGTCGCCCCCGACCTGCTGGGACGCCCGCCGGCCGACGGACCGCTCACCGTGGGGCTGCTCGTCGGCATCGCACAGCTCCCGGTCGCCCTCCTGGCGGGTCGGGCGTACACCCGGCCCGTACGACCGGAACGGGACGGGACGACGCTCGAACCGCGCCGGTGCGTCCGAGACCCGGACCGCCCGCGGCGGGGGAGACGGAGAGGAACAGGACGGTGACCCTCGGCCGCCGAACCTCGACCCCGCCGGCACCCTCCGAGGCGCCGGCGGGGCTCACAGCGGGACGATGGCCGTGACCGTCATCCGGGACTGGGGGGCGGGGTCGGCACCACAACTGGCGGGCAGGGGAGGGACATCGGCGTCCTCCACGACCGTGACGCGCCAGGAACGGCCGTCGAGACGGGTCACCGTGACGCTCCACTCCGGAGCGGCCCCCTCGGTGGCGGAGACGGTCAGGGCGTCGGCGCCCGTCTCGCCCGTCAGCTCGCGGACGGCCAGGTCGGCCGCCTGCCCCGGCCGCCCCCAGGCCGAGCGGCCCCGGCAGCCGGTGGTGACGACGCGGCCGTGACGCACGCCGTCCAGGACGTCCTTGACGGCATGGCCCCCCAGCCGGCCGTACGTGTAGCCGTGGGGCAGGGTCAGCAGCGTGGGGGCGAAGCGGTGACCGCCGAGGTGGGTGATCTCCCACACCTCGCCGGCGTCGGAGGCGACGAGTTCGGCGGCCAGCGGACGGCCGAGCAGGGCGCAGCAGCGGTCGCGCCTGCCGTTGGTGCACACCAGGGCGAGGGGGTCGCCGGTGTACGGCTCCCACACTCCGCCGTGGTCCCCCTCGCCGAGGGCGGCCATGTCCAGGTCGCGGAGCACCTCCGGGTCGGAGAGCACTCCGGTGCGCACCCAGGAACGGCCCGGGAGGGTGTGGGCGAGGTAGACGCGGTGACGGGAGGGGCCGTGGTGGTCCGGGTGACGGCCGGGGCGGCGGATCAACGCGACCCGCACCCCGGTGCCGGCGGCGGCCTCCTCCAGCGCGCGGCCGAGGTCCGGGTCGAGCCGGCTGTGGCCGAGGGCCTTGGCGCCCCACGGCCCGGGCTGTTCGACGAGCAGCCAGGTCCGGGCCGTCGCGGCGGTGGCCGCGAGGGGTTCGGACAGGGCCCGAGAGGCTGCCGAGCAGGTACTCACACAGGTGAGCCTAACCTCTGCCGTCCCGGGCGGCCTGTCGGGGCACCCGGCCGCGTCGGACCGGACATCGGGCCGTCGACTACGATCAGCAGCCGTTCCACGGCACTGCCACCGGCACGATGGAGGCGCGAGCTTGGCCAGGAAGCGGATCCCGGTCGTCGTCCTGGCGGGATTCCTGGGATCGGGGAAGACCACCCTGCTCAACCACCTCCTCTCCCACAACGGGGGCAGCCGGATCGGTGTGATCGTCAACGACTTCGGCAGCATCGAGATCGACGCCATGGCGGTGGCCGGGCAGGTCGACTCGATGGTCTCCCTGGGCAACGGCTGCCTGTGCTGCGCCGTCGACACCAGTGACCTGGACGAGATGCTGACCCGGCTCACCCGCCCCTCGGCGCGCATCGACGTCATCGTCGTCGAGGCCAGCGGCCTGGCCGAGCCGGAGACACTGGTGCGGATGATCCTCGCCGGCACCGACGAGCGCGCCGTCTACGGCGGGCTGGTGGAGGTCGTCGACGCCGCCGAGTTCGAGGCCACCAGGGCCAGGCACCCGGAGATCGAGCGGCACGTCGCCCTGGCCGATCTGGTGGTGCTCAACAAGGCCGACCGCGTCGGGGAGGCCGAACTGGGGGCCCTCACGGAGGAACTGCGGAGGCTGGGCGGCGGAACGCCCGTCGTCCCCGCCGTCCACGGGCGTGTCGATCCGGAACTGCTCTTCGACCCACGCCCCCGGGAGGAGACGGCGGAGGCGGCGCGACAGCTCTCCTTCGAGGACGTGTGGGCCGAACTCCGGGCGCGGGAGGACGACGGGCACGACACCCACCTGCACGCCGCCTACGAGAGCGTGGAGTTCGCCACCGACGAGCCCGTCGACCCGCGCCGGTTCATGGAGTTCCTCGACGACAGACCCGACGGCCTGTACCGGATCAAGGGTTTCGTCCACTTCGGCGTGCCCGGCCATCGGCAGAAGTTCACGGTGCACGCGGTCGGCCGCTTCCTGCGCTTCACCCCCGGGCCGTGGGGGCGCGGCGAACCGCGCGCGACACGGCTCGTGTTGATCGGCTCCGGCATCGACGCCGGGGCCGTCCGTGAGGAGCTGGCGGCCTGCGTGGGGACCGGTGCGTCGGAGCCGGCCGATTCCTCCGCCATGTGGGGCGTCCTGCGCTACGCCCGCCCCTGAGCCGAGGCGGACGGCGCCGGGGAAGGCGCCGGGACGGGACGCGGGGCCTCGCCGCGCACCGCGACGAGGCCCCGCCGGAGAACCGTTCGGACCGTCACACCGGCCCGGCGACCGCCGCGACCTGCTTGGCCAACGGGGTGCCCGAGCCGTCGCGGCGCGGGTCCGGCTCGGGCAGCTCGACCGGCGACCCCTTGGCGTCCGCCGCACGGGCGGGGGCGGCGCCGGCCCAGGCGAACACGAGGTGGTCCTCGCCCTTGAGGAAGCGCTGGCACCGGACCCCGCCCGTGGCCCGGCCCTTCCGCGGGTACTGGTCGAACGGTGTCAGCTTGGCCGTGCTCAGGGAGTCGACCAGCGCGCCGTGCGATCCCGAGACGGTGAAGACCACCGCGTCGGAGGCCGGGTCGACGGCGGTGAAGGAGATCACCTTCGCGCCCTGGCCCAGCTTGACGCCCGCCACACCGCCCGCCGGACGGCCCTGTGGCCGCACCTGCCCGGCCGGGAAGCGCAGCAACTGCGCCTCGTCGGTGATGAAGACCAGGTCCTCGTCGCCGGTGCGCAGCTCCACGGCGCCGACGATCCGGTCGCCCTCCTTGAGGGTGATGACCTCCAACTCCTCCCTGTTGGCCGGGTAGTCGGGCACCACCCGCTTGACCACGCCCTGTTCGGTGCCCAGCGCCAGGCCGGGGGAGGACTCGTCCAGGGTGGTGAGGCACACCAGCTCCTCGCCCTCCCGCAGGGAGAGGAACTCCGTGAACCGCGCGCCGCCCGCCAGGTTGGGCGGGGAGTTCTCCGGGAGCTGGGGCAGGTCGATGACGGACAGCCGCAGCAGACGTCCGGTCGAGGTCACCGCGCCCACCTCGCCCCGGGCCGTGGCGGGGACGGCCGAGACGATCACGTCGTGCTTGCGGCGCTTGGCGGAGGAGTCGAAGACGGGCTCGCCGCTCGCGGTGCGGGCCAGCAGGCCGGTGGAGGACAGCAGCACCCGGCACGGGTCGTCCGCGACCTGCAGGGGGACGGCCGCCGCCGGGACGTCCGCCGACTCCAAGAGCTGGGTGCGGCGCGGGGTGCCGTGCTTCTTGGCGACGGCGGCCAGCTCCGAGGAGACCAGCTTCCGCAGGGCCGCGTCGGACTCCAGGATGGTGGTCAGCTCCTCGATCTCGGCGTTCAGCCGGTCGCGTTCGGCCTCCAGCTCCAGCCGGTCGAACTTCGTCAGCCGGCGCAGCGGCGTGTCGAGGATGTACTGCGTCTGGACGTCGGACAGGCCGAACCGCTCGATCAGCCTCTCCTTGGCCTGCGCGGCGTTCTCGCTGCCGCGGATGATCCTGATGACCTCGTCGATGTCGACCAGGGCCACCAGCAGGCCCTCGACCAGGTGGAGCCGGTCCCGCCGCTTGCCGCGCCGGAACTCGCTGCGCCGCCGCACCACGGAGAAGCGGTGGTCGACGTAGACCTCCAGCAGCTCCTTCAGCCCCAGCGTCAGCGGCTGACCGTCCACCAAGGCGACGTTGTTGATGCCGAAGGACTCCTCCATCGGCGTGAGCTTGTAGAGCTGTTCCAGCACGGCCTCGGGGTTGAAGCCGTTCTTGATCTCGATGACCAGGCGCAGCCCGTGCTGGCGGTCGGTGAGGTCCTTGACGTCGGCGATGCCCTGGATCTTCTTGCCGTTGACCAGATCCTTGATCTTGGAGATGACCTTCTCCGGGCCGACGTTGAAGGGCAGTTCGGTGACGACCAGGCCCTTGCGCCGCGCGGTCACGTTCTCCACGGACACCGTGGCACGGATCTTGAAGGTGCCGCGGCCCTTGGTGTAGGCGTCCTTGATCCCCTCCAGCCCGACGATCCGGCCGCCGGTGGGCAGGTCCGGGCCGGGGATGAAACGCATCAGCGTCTCCAGATCGGCGCCGGGGTACCTGATCAGGTGCCGGGCGGCGGCGATCACCTCGCCGAGATTGTGCGGGGGCATGTTGGTGGCCATGCCGACCGCGATGCCCGAGGCGCCGTTGACCAGCAGGTTCGGGTAGGCCGACGGGAGGACGGCGGGCTCGGACTCGCTGCCGTCGTAGTTGGGCGCGAAGTCGACGGTGTCCTCGTCGATCGACTCCACCATCAGCCCGGCGGCCGGGGTGGAGCGGCACTCGGTGTATCGCATCGCCGCGGGCGGGTCGTCGTTGCCCAGCGAACCGAAGTTGCCGTGTCCGTCCACCAGCGGCAGCCGCATCGAGAACGGCTGCGCCATGCGCACCAGCGTGTCGTAGATGGCGGTGTCGCCGTGCGGGTGGAGCTTTCCCATCACCTCGCCGACGACGCGCGCGCACTTGACGAACGGACGCTCGGGCCGCAACCCCATCTCGTGCATCTGGTACAGGATCCGCCGGTGCACCGGCTTGAGGCCGTCGCGCGCGTCGGGCAGGGCGCGCGAGTAGATGACGGAGTAGGCGTACTCCAGGAAGGAGCCCTGCATCTCGTCGACGACGTCGATGTCGAGGATGCGCTCCTCGAACTCCTCCCCGGGGGGTGGGGTCTTCGTGCTGCGGCGGGCCATCGCGGCTGCGACTCCTTCTTGCGTACTGCTTCTCGCTGGTGCGGGCTGTGCCCGCTCCCGCCGGGAGGGACGGAACGCGGACGTTGACCATTGTGGACCTCGGCACCGACAGCCGGATCCCCGCCCCGAACCGTACGGGAACTTCGCGCTTTGTCTGACCGCTTGCATACAGTGACCACACACGCGTTGTGAGAACGCGGTCCGCGATCGCGATCGAAGGGACTCCCTGCCCATGGGTCACACGGCCACGCCTCCGCCCACCGCCGGCGGCCTGACAGCGACCGAGCACCGCCTGTCCAACGGCCTGCGCGTGGTGCTCTCCGAGGACCACCTGACGCCGGTCGCCGCGGTGTGCCTCTGGTACGACGTCGGTTCCCGCCACGAGGTCGAGGGCCGCACCGGCCTGGCGCACCTCTTCGAACACCTGATGTTCCAGGGGTCCGCACAGGTGAAGGGGAACGGCCACTTCGAGCTCGTGCAGGGCGCCGGCGGCTCGTTGAACGGCACCACCAGCTTCGAACGCACCAACTACTTCGAGACCATGCCCGCCCACCAACTGGAGCTGGCGCTGTGGCTGGAGGCGGACCGCATGGGCTCGCTGCTGGCCGCCCTGGACGAGGAGTCCATGGAGAACCAGCGCGACGTGGTGAAGAACGAGCGCCGCCAGCGGTACGACAACGTGCCCTACGGCACGGCCTTCGAGAAGCTGACGGCGATGGCCTATCCCGAGGGCCACCCGTACCACCACACCCCGATCGGCTCCATGGCCGACCTGGACGCGGCCTCCCTGGAGGACGCGCGGGACTTCTTCCGCACCTACTACGCGCCGAACAACGCCGTCCTGGCGGTCGTCGGCGACATCGATCCCGAGCAGACGCTGGCCTGGATCGAGAAGTACTTCGGGTCCATCCCCTCCCACGACGCGAAGCGACCGCCGCGCGACGGCACGCTGCCGGACGTCATCGGCGAGGAGATCAAGCAGATCGTGCGCGAGGAGGTGCCCTCCCGGGCGCTGATGGCCGCCTACCGGCTGCCGCACGACGGCACCCGCGAGGCGGATGCCGCCGACCTGGCGCTGACCGTGCTCGGCGGCGGCGAGTCCTCCCGTCTGCACAACCGCCTGGTCCGCCGCGACCGCACCGCCGTCGCCGCGGGCTTCGGCATGCTGCGGCTGGCGGGTGCGCCCTCGATGGGGTGGCTGGACGTCAAGGCGTCGGGAGACGCCGAGGTCGCCGACATCGAGCGGGCCGTCGACGAGGAGCTGGCCCGCTTCGCCTCCGAGGGCCCGACGCCAAAGGAGATGGAGCGGGCCCAGGCCCTGCTGGAGCGCGAGTGGCTGGACCGGCTGGCCACGGTCGGCGGTCGCGCCGACGAACTGTGCCGGTACGCCGTGCTGTTCGGCGACCCCCAGCTCGCCCTGACCGCGGTGGAGCGCGTGTTGCAGGTCACCGCCGACGAGGTCCGGGAGGTGGCCGCGGCCCGGCTGCGCCCCGACAACCGCGCGGTGCTGATCTACGAGCCCACCGGGACGACCGCCCCCGACACCGCGGCCGAGGTCGCCGACGGTGCCACCGTCTCCGACACCGCCACCGACGACGACCAGGAGGCCGCTCAGTGAGCGACGCCACTGCCCACTCCCCCGACCAGCCCCGAAACGGCGTCTCGATGGAGTTCCACCCCCAGCCCCGCGGCGGGCAGCCCAAGCCGTGGGCGTTCCCGGCCCCCGAGCGCGGCGAGCTGCCCAACGGCCTGACGGTGCTGCGCTGCCACCGTCCCGGCCAGAAGGTCGTCGCGGTGGAGATCAACCTCCTCGCGCCGCTGGACGCCGAGCCCCGGCAGCAGGAGGGCGTGGCCGCGATCATGGCCCGCGCGTTCAGCGAGGGCACCGATCGGCACAGTGCCGAGGAGTTCTCCGCCGAGCTGGAGCGCTGCGGCGCCACCCTGGACGCGCACGCCGACCACCCCGGGATCCGGGTCTCCCTGGAGGTCCCGGC
Organism: Streptomyces megasporus; assembly: GCF_000718985.1. GTDB lineage: Bacteria > Actinomycetota > Actinomycetes > Streptomycetales > Streptomycetaceae > Streptomyces > Streptomyces megasporus. The sequence continues at coordinate 99,623 of NZ_JODL01000012.1, forward strand.
CTCCCGGCTGACCAAGGCCCTCGGCCTGCTCTCCGACGCGCTCCGTGCCCCGGCCTTTCCGGAGAGCGAGATCGAGCGGTTGGTGCGCAACCGCCTGGACGAGATCCCGCACGAGCTGGCCAACCCGGCTCGCCGGGCGGCCATCGCGCTCTCCGACGAGCTGTTCCCGGACGTCTCCCGGCTCTCCCGTCCCCGTCAGGGCGCCGAGAAGACCATCGAACGCATCGACGCCGCGGCCGTGCGCGCCTTCTACGAGGCGCACGTGAGGCCCTCGACGGCCACGGCCGTGGTGGTCGGCGACTTCACCGGGGTGGATCTGGACAAGGCCCTCGCCGACACCCTCGGTACCTGGACCGGCGCCGTCGGCGAGGAACGGCCCATGCCGCCGATCACGGCGGACGACAGCGGCCGGGTGATCATCGTGGACCGCCCCGGCTCGGTGCAGACCCAGCTCCTCATCGGCCGGATCGGCCCCGACCGGCACGACCGCGTGTGGCCCGCCCAGGTGCTCGGCACGTACTGCCTGGGCGGCACGCTGACCTCCCGCCTGGACCGGGTGCTGCGCGAGGAGAAGGGCTACACCTACGGCGTGCGCGCCTTCGGCCAGGTGCTGCGTTCGGCTCCCGACGGCACGGGCGCCTCCCTGCTGGCCATCAACGGCTCGGTGGCCACCGACGTGACGGGGCCCGCGCTGGCCGACCTGTGGCAGGTGCTGCGCACCCTGGCCGAGGAGGGCCTCACCGACGCCGAGCGGGACGCGGCCGTGCAGAACCTGGTGGGCGTCGCCCCGCTGCGGTACGAGACGGCGGCGGCCGTGGCGGGCACCCTCGCCGACCAGGTGGAGCAGTACCTGCCCGACGACTACCAGGCGCGGCTGTACGCCCGTCTCGCCGAGACCGGCACCGTGGAGGCGACGGCGGCGGTCGTCGCCGCGTTCCCGGCCGACCGTCTGGTGACGGTCCTGGTGGGAGACGCGTCACAGATCGCCGACCCGGTGCGGGATCTGGGCATCGGAGAGGTGACGGTCGTCACGGACTGAGTGAGGGTTCGAGGGCTTGAGAGTGACGGTCGTCACGTCCGGCGGGGAGCCCCGACGCATCCGGGAGTGACGGCCGTCACGGCTCCAAGAGGGGTGTGGCGCACCGGAGGTGATGGTCGCCACCCCCGGTGCGTGGCGACCGTCACACACCGACGAACCACAACCCTCAGAGCAACAAAGGCCCTTGGTGTGCTTGTCACACCAAGGGCCTTTCGTGTGAGCGGATTGGCGCTTCCGATGGAAGCTTTATGTGGCATGGGATACAAAACGCCCGATTTGTTTGCCTGCTCAAACGCGGCCGTTTAGCTTCGAACCCGCTGGCCGTCAGAAGCGCCCACGTCCGTGGCCGCCGGCCCGCGCATCGCCGAGTCCCCCGTCTGGGGGAGCCGGGGACCCGCCCTCCGCCCTCAGTGCGCGAGGGGTCCATCCCACCGGGGTGAATCGAGCCGAGTGCTCGTAGGAGACCTTCCTGCTCCGAACCCGTCAGCTAACCCGGTAGGCGACACGGAAGGAAAGGAGCACGCCGCTCATGGCGTTCACCCGTGCCACCGAGAAGCTCACCGAGAAGGTCACCACCTTCACCGGGAAGCTCACCGAGAAGCACCGGCTCTCCGGCCGTGCCGTCCGTTCGGGCGCCGGCCTGCTGGGAGCCGCCACCCTCGCCGCCACCGGCGTGGTGGGCACCATCGCCACCCCCGCCGTCGCCGCCTCGGGCGACACCCAGAAGACCTACGCCCTGGGCTTCGCGCAGGCGATGGCCGTCGGCGACACGATCGCCGACGACGTCCGGGCCCAGGCCGAGGCCCAGCAGCGCGCGGCCGACGCCTCGCGTGAGAAGGCCGAGGCGATCGCGGCCGACAAGGCCGCGAAGGCCGAGAAGGTCGAGAAGGAGCGCGCGGCCGAGCGCAAGGCGGCCGAGGAGCGCAAGGCGGCCGAGGCACGCAAGGCGGCCGAGGAGCGCCGCGCCGAGCGGACCGCCGAGCGCCGTGCGGCGAGCGGTTACGTCGACCCGGTCGCGGGTGTGAACACCACCACCCTGTACAAGCAGGCCGGCGCCTCCTGGTCCTCCGGCACGCACAGCGGCGTCGACTTCGCCGCCGCCACCGGCACCCCCGTGCGGTCCGTGGGCCCGGGCACCGTGGTGACCGTCGGCTGGGGCGGCGCGTACGGCAACCAGGTCGTCGTCCGCCACGACGACGGCCGCTACACCCAGTACGCCCACCTGTCCGCCACGAGCGTGAGCCCTGGCCAGCGGGTCGACGGCGGCCGGCAGATCGGCGCGGTCGGCTCCACCGGCAACAGCACCGGCCCGCACCTGCACTTCGAGGCCCGCACCGGCGCCTACTACGGCTCCGACATCGACCCGGCCGCGTACCTGGCCTCCAAGGGCGTCGACATCCGCTGACCCCGGACGGCGCCCGTGAGCCCCACGGACGCGTCCACGGAGAACGAACGCCCCCGGCCGCGCATGGCCGGGGGCGTCTCCGCGTCCGTCGCTCACCGGTCGCGTCGACGGTGGTGGAGCGCACCGCTCCACCACCGTCGACGGATTTTCCGGTCCCTCTCTCGGTCTCCTGTGCCTCAGACGGTCTCCGGAAGCTCCTCGAGCCCCTCGGAGACCAGCTTCGCCAGGCGGTCCAGGGCGTCCTCGGCGTTCTCGGCCCCGGAGGCCAGCACGACCTCCTCGCCGCCCTCCACTCCCAGCGCCAGCACCGAGAGCATCGACGCGGCGTTGACGGGCTCGCCTCCGGGCCTGGCCACGGTGAGGGGGACACCGGACGCGGTCGCGGCGCGGACGAAGATCGCGGCGGGACGGGCGTGCAGGCCCTCGGCCCAGCCGACGGTGACGCGGCGCTCAGCCATGTGTCGTTCCTTCGGGTCGGAGCAACTGTCCCGACCAGCTTTGCACACGGGAAGGTCGGGTCCGGGCAAGGGCCGCCTCGGCCTGTTCTCCCGGTTGTTCCCCCGACTGTTTCCTCGACCGTTCTCCCGGGCGAGCCGATCCCCTCGTGCCCCGGAACGTTGCCGCCGGGGGCCGCGGACCGGAACGCCGGTGACTAGGCTGACCCCATGCGGACGCCGACCGAGCCTGCCTACCCCGCCCACTGGGAGGCCGACGTGGTGTTGCGCGACGGGGGCACCGCCCGCGTCCGTCCCATCACTCCCGCCGACGCCGACCGCCTGGTCGAGTTCTACGGGCGGGTGTCCGACCAGTCGAAGTACTACCGCTTCTTCGCGCCCTACCCCCACCTCTCCGACCGCGACGTGCGCCGGTTCACCCACCACGACTACGTCGACCGGGTCGCCCTGGCCGCCGTCGTCGGCGACGAGTTCATCGGAACCGTCCGCTACGACCGCATCGACGGCACCGGCCGTCCCGCCTCCCTCCCCGCCGACGAGGCCGAGGTCGCCTTCCTCGTCCGCGACGACCACCAGGGGCGCGGCGTCGGCTCCGCCCTGCTGGAGCACATCGCCGCCTGCGCCCGCGAGCGCGGCGTGCGCCGCTTCGTCGCCGAGGTGCTGCCCGCCAACACCAGGATGGTCAAGGTCTTCACGGACGCCGGCTACTCCCAGAAACGCAGTTTCGAGGAGGGCACGGTCCACCTCACCTTCGGGATCGAGCCGACCGAGCAGTCCGTGGCCGTCATGCGGGCCCGCGAGCAGCGCGCCGAGGCCCGCTCCGTGCAGCGACTGCTGTCCCCCGGATCGGTCGCCGTCATCGGGGTCAGCCGCGGCCCGCGCGGCGCCGGGCGCGCCGTCCTGGCCGGCCTGCGCGAGGCGGGATTCACCGGCCGGATCTACGCCGTCAACCGGGCCTTCCCGCCGGAGACCGCCGAGGTGGACGGGGTGCCCGCCCACCGGTCGGTGCGCGAGATCCCCGAGCCCGTCGACCTGGCCGTCGTCGCCGTCCCCGCCGAGAGGGTGCCCGACGTCGTCGCCGAGTGCGGGGAGCGGGGCGTGCAGGGCCTGGTGGTCCTCTCCGCCGACTTCGACCGCGACGAGCAGCGCGACCTGGTCCGCCGGGCCCGCTCGTACGGAATGCGGATCATCGGCCCCAACGCCTTCGGAGTGATCAACACCGCCCCCGACGTCCGGCTCAACGCCACCCTGTCGACCGAGACCCCCGAGCGCGGACGCATCGGCCTGTTCACCCAGTCCGGCGCGATCGGCATCGCCGTGCTCGACGCCCTCCACCACCGGGGCCGCGGGTTCGCCGGCGTCTCCACCTTCGTCTCCGCCGGGAACCGCGCCGACGTCTCCGGCAACGACGTGCTCCAGTACTGGGACGACGACCCCGACACCGACGTCGTCCTGATGTACCTGGAGTCTTTCGGCAACCCGAGGAAGTTCAACCGCCTGGCCCGGCGCACCGCCGTCCGCAAGCCGATCGTCGTGGTCAAGGGCGCCCGGCACAACGCCAGCGCCCCGCCCCCCGGGCACGTCGTCCCCGTCAGCCGCACCCCCGACGCCACGGTCTCCTCGCTGCTGCGGCAGGCCGGGGTCGTCCGCGTCGACACCGTCACCGAACTCGTCGACACCGGCGTCCTGTTGGCCGGTCAGCCGCTCCCGGAGGGCCCGCGCGTGGGCATCCTCGGCAACGCCGAGTCGCTCTGCCTGCTCACCTACGACACCTGCCTCGCCCGGGGACTGCGCCCGCAGCCCGTCACGGACCTCACCACCGAGGCCATGCCCGAGGACTTCCGGGACGCCCTGCGCGGGACGCTGGCGGACCCGGCCGTCGACGCCGCCGTGGTCACCGCGATCCCCTGGGTGGACGACCCCCGCGGAGGCTGGGGCGCGGCCGAGTTGGCCGGAGCGCTGCGCGAGGCGGCCGACGGCACCGCCAAGCCGGTGCTCGTCGTCCACCTGGCCATCGAGGGCCTGGACGCCGCCCTCGCCGAACACGGTCTGCCCGCCTACCCCTCGCCCGAACGGGCCGTGGGCGCCCTGGCGGAGACCGTCCGCTACGCGAAGTGGCGGCGCCGGGCCCAGTCGCCCGGCCGGGTGCCCGAGTACGACGACATCGACGAGACGGCGGCGGCCTCCCTGCTCGCCCGCGTCCTGGACAGGGAACGCGATCCGCGCCACAGCGTGCCGCTGAGCGGCAGGGAGACGGCCGAGCTGCTGAGGCACTACGGCATCGCGGTGCAGCGTGCCCTGCCCGCCCCCGACGTGAACGCCGCCGTGGCCGCCGCGCGGCGACTCGGCTACCCCGTGGCCCTGAAGACCACCGCCCCCCACCTGCGCCACCGGCCCGACCTCGGCGGCATACGGCTGGACATCGCGGACAAGAGCGGCCTGAAACACGCCTACGCCGAGATGACCCAGCAGCTCGGCAAGCCCGCGGAGCTGCGGCCCGTCGTCCAGGCCATGGCCCCCCGCGGTGTGGACACCGTGGTGAAGGCCGCCGTCGACCCCGCCACCGGCGCGGTGCTCTCCTTCGGCCTGGCCGGTCCGCCCTCCGAACTGCTGGGCGACACCGCGCACCGACTCGTCCCCGTCACCGACCGGGAGGCCGCGGACCTGGTCCGCTCCATCCGTTCCGCGCCCGTGCTGTTCGGCTGGCGCGGCGCGCAGCCGGTGGACACCGCCGCCCTGGAGGAGCTGCTGCTGCGCGTCTCCCGACTCGTCGACGACCATCCCGAGATCGTCTCCGTCGACCTGGAGCCGGTGGTGGTGGCCGCCCGCGGCCTGACCGTCCTGGACGCCGCGGTCCGCGTCGCCGACGCCCCCGCGGCCTTCGGCACGGGCAACCCCGCCTGGGCCGACCTGGGCCCCCGCCGCCTGCCCGCGTACTGACCGTCCGATCCCCGTAGGATGGGCGGCATGGCAAAGACCGGTACGATGACCCAGGGGCTGCGCGCGGCGATCGAGCGCAGCGGCTACTACCCGGCTCTCGTGGCCGAGGCGGTCGAGTCCGCCGTGGGCGGTGAGCCCGTGGCCTCGTATCTGGTTCACCAGGAGACGACGTTCGACTCCAACGAGGTACGGCGCCACGTCACGGTGCTGGTGCTCACCGCCACTCGGTTCATCGTCAGCCACACCGACGAGCAGCCCGCCGACGGCACCTCCCCGTCGCCCTACGCGACGACCTCCACCGAGTCGGTGAAGCTGGAGCGGATCTCCTCCGTCGTCCTCAGCCGCGTCGTCGCCAACCCCGAGTCCTACACCCCCGGCACCCTGCCCCGCGAGGTCGTCCTCACCATCGGCTGGGGCGCCGTCTCCCGCCTCGACATGGAGCCCGCCAACTGCGGCGACCCCAACTGCGACGCGGACCACGGCTACACGGGCTCCCTCACCGCCGACGACCTCTCGCTGCGCGTCAGCGAGACGGGCGACGGCCCGGACACCGTCCGTCAGGCGCTCGCCTTCGCGCAGGCGCTCTCCGAGGCCACCGCGTCGACGGCCGGCGCCCGCTGATGGTCCGATCCCTCCCGCACGACCCGGCGCCCCTGGACCCGCGCACCGCGCCCGTGCCGCGCTACGGCGAGGCGTCCCTGGCCGACCTGCTCCCCGCCGTCGTGGCGGGGCAGGGCGTGCCGGGGATGACGTCCGGGCTGAAGCTCCAGCCGGCCGACCGCGCCTGCGTCTTCCTCGTGGACGGCATGGGCTGGGAACTGCTGAGGGCCCACCCCGACGAGGCGCCCTTCCTGACCTCGCTGCTGCCCACCTCGCGCGCCGGCACCGGGGAGCCGATCACCGCGGGCTTCCCCTCGACGACCGCGACCTCGCTCGCCTCGGTCGGCACCGGCCAGGTGCCCGGCGCCCACGGGCTGCCCGGCTACAGCGTGCTCGACCCGGCCACCGGCGAGCTGATGAACCAGCTCCGCTGGCAGCCGTGGACGGACCCGTACCTGTGGCAGCCGTACCCCACCGTCTTCCGGCTCGCCGACGCGGCCGGGGTCGCCACCTGCCAGGTCACGGCCCCCCACTTCGAGCACACCCCCCTCACGCAGATCGCGCTGTCCGGCGGGTCCTTCCACGGCAGGCTCTCCGCCGAGGAGCGGGTGGACTTCGCCGCCGACCGACTGGGCTCGGCCGACCGCTCGCTGGTCTACACGTACTACGCCGAACTCGACGGCAACGGACACCGCTACGGGGTGGACTCCGACGCCTGGCGCGGCCAGTTGATGTACGTCGATCGGCTCGCCCAGCGCCTCGCCGAGCAACTTCCGCCGCGCTCGGTCCTCTACGTCACCGCCGACCACGGCATGGTGGACGTCCCCCGCGATCCCGAGGCACGGTACGACTTCGACGAGGACTGGGAGCTGCGCGCGGGCGTCGCGCGGCTCGGCGGCGAGGGCCGGGCCCGTCACCTGTACGCCGTGCCGGGCGCGGCCGGGGACGTCCACGCCGTCTGGCGCGAGGTCCTGGGGGATCGGGCCTGGGTGGCGACGCGGGACGAGGCGATCGAACTGGGCTGGTTCGGCCCGCGGGTCGACGACCGGGTGCGCGACCGGATCGGCGACGTGGTGGCCGCGATGAGCGACGGCGTCGCGGTCGTCGCCACCGAGACCGAGCCCAACGAGTCCGAACTCGTCGGCATGCACGGCTCCATGACGCCCGCCGAGCAGTTGGTCCCCCTGCTCGAGATCCGTACCTAGGGCCGCGCGTCCCGAAGTCCGGCCCGCCCGCCCTCCGTCCGCCGACCCTCGAAAGGTCCCGAACCCCCCATGCCCGAGCTGGTCTTCTTCGCCGGAACGATGGACTGCGGGAAGTCCACCCTCGCCCTCCAGATCCAGCACAACCGCTCGGCGCGCGGTCTTTCGGGGATGATCTTCACCCGCAACGACCGGGCGGGGGAGGGGCGGCTCTCCTCACGGCTCGGCCTGGTCACCGAGGCCGTCGAGGCGGGCGAGGGCTTCGACTTCCACGCCCATCTGGTCGGGCACCTGACGGCGGGCGGACGCACGGACTACGTGATCGCGGACGAGGCGCAGTTCCTCTCGTCCGAGCAGGTCGACCAACTCGCCTGCATCGTCGACGACCTCGGCATCGACGTCTTCGCCTTCGGCATCACGACCGACTTCAGGACGAGGCTCTTCCCCGGTTCCCAGCGGCTGATCGAACTGGCCGACCGGATCGAGTCGCTCCAGGTCGAGGCGTTGTGCTGGTGCGGGGCCCGGGCCACGCACAACGCCCGCACGATCGGCGGGAAGATGGTCGTCGAGGGCGCCCAGGTCGTCGTCGGGGACGTGGGAGGGGCGGGAGCGTCCGGGGAGGAGGTCGGCTACGAGGTGCTGTGCCGACGCCACCACCGACGCCGCCTCACCGCCGCCACGGCCCGGGCGGGCGCGCTGTCCCCGGAGGTGCTGCCGGTGGACGGCGCGGACGCTCCCTCCCTCTCCCGGGGGTGAGGCCCGGGGAGGTCGGGGCCGCCCGGAGCGTGGCGGGCCCGTGGTGGGTCAGCCGTCCCGTCGGATCACCGCGAAGGGCGCCCCCTCGCGGTCGGCGAGCCGCGCCAACCGCCCGTGGGGCGAGTCCTGGGGCGGGGTCAACACCCGTCCGCCCAACCCGGCCGCCCGGTTCGCCACCGCGTCGACGTCCTCCACCTCGACGTACATCAGCCAGTGCGGGCCGCGGTCGCGCGGCATCGCGGCCCCCACGCCGCGGATGCCGCCGACGACCCGGCCGCCCGCCGTCACGGTGAGAAGGTCCGGCTCCCCGGCGCCCTCCGTCCCCTCAGCGGCCCCCGCCGAGGGCTCGGTTTCCACGCCGAAGACCGTCCGGTAGAACTTCTCCACGGCCGACGTCCGATGGGTGATCAGCTCGTTCCACACCACCGTGCCCGGACCGCCGCTCATGCGCGCCGCGGGGCGCGTGCTCGTCTGCCGGATCCCGAAGGACGCGCCGGCCGGGTCCGCCGCGATCGCCACGCGCATGGTTCCGCCCATGTCCAACGGCCCGACCCCGACCGTTCCGCCGCACATCCGGACCAGGTCCGCCGCCGCGTCGGTGTCGTCGACCGCCAGATAGGGAAGCCAGGCGGCCTGGCACCGCCGCCCGGACGGCATCCGACCGATGCACGCGACCTCGTGCCCGTCCAACACGGCCCGGGCGTGCGGCTCGACGCCTCCCGGCCCCGGGCCGGGCCGATACTCCCAGCCGAACAACTCGTGGTAGAACTCCTGGCTCGCGGCCGGGTCCTCGGCCAACAGGCTCACCCAGCAAGGGGTTCCCGGAACGCACCGGGTCGCAGCCTCGGTCATCTCTTCACTTCTCTCCTCGTGACCGTCGTCGATGCGGTCGTTCGGTGATGGTCCGCGCACTGCCGGTGCCCATCTTCTCACCCCTCGCCCGCGGTGTTCCGCGACCGCACCGACCGGCCGTACCGGAAAGGCGCTCCCGCGGGGGGACCACCGGACACGCCGCCTCGCGCCCCCGTTCGTTCCGTGTGATCCGCACGCCGGTACGGGCGCGCCGGGAAGAGAACGGGACGCGGGGCACACGGCCGCGCGAAGATACGGCCATGGCAGTCATCGTCTCCCCTACCCAACTCGCGCGGGAACTCAACGGCACTCCTACCCGGCCGGTGCTGCTCGATGTCCGCTGGGAACCAGGCGGTTCACCCGGCCGCCCCGCCTACGAGGCGGGCCACCTGCCCGGCGCCGTGTACGTCGACCTCGACACCGAACTGGCCGGTCCGGTGGGGGAGGGGACGGGCCGTCACCCGCTCCCCGACCCCGAGGCCTTCGGCGCGGCGATGCGCCGGGCCGGTGTCCGCCACGACCGTCCGGTGGTGACCTACGACAGCGGCCACGGCTGGGCGGCGGCCCGTGCCTGGTGGCTGCTGCGCTGGGCCGGCCACGAGGACGTACGGGTGCTGGACGGCGGCCTGGCGGCCTGGGAGGGCCCGCTGACCCGCGAGATCCCCCGACCGCCCGAGGGCGACTTCGTCCCCCGGCCGGGGTCGGTCCCCGTGCTCGACGCGGACGGCGCGGCGGCCCTGGCCCGCACCGGCGTGCTGCTCGACGCCCGCGCCGCCGAGCGCTACCGGGGCGAGGTGGAACCGATCGACAGGATCGCCGGCCACATCCCCGGAGCGCTCTCGGCCCCGACCGTCGAGAACGACGCGGAGGGAGCCGGGGGAGGAGGTCTCAGGCCCGCGGCCGAACTGGCCGCCCGGTTCGCCGGACTGGGCATCGACGCGGACACCGAGGTCGGCGTCTACTGCGGCTCGGGCGTCTCCGCGGCGCACGAGGTCCTCGCGCTGGCGGTGGCGGGCATCGACGCGGCGCTGTACGTGGGGTCCTGGTCGCAGTGGAGCGCCGACCCGTCCCGCCCGGTGGCGACCGGGCCACAGCCCGGCTGAGACCACGAGCCGGAGCCCCCGCGCGTTTGCCGTTCGATCGGCGCGCGGGGGCCCCGAGCGGCGGTCACTCCTTCTTCTTGCGGCGAGTGCCGAAGACGATCTCGTCCCAACTGGGGACCGCCGCCCGACGGCCCGGGCGGACGCCGTCCGCCTCGGCCTGGCGGTCGGTGCTGCCCGTGAGGCGGTCGCGGTGGCCCGACACCGAACGCGGCATGAGCACGTCGGCGTACGCGCTGCCGGCGCTCGCCGCGGGCGCCGGCGGCTCCACCGACTCCGCTTCGTCCTCGGCCTCGTCCGGCCTGCCGCCCGGAGAGGACGACTGCTCCGGCACGACGAGATCGCCTCGGAAGTTGGGCACCGCCTCCAAGAGGCTGGTCAGCGAGTCCCGCTCGCCCTTGCCGTCCTGGCCCACGGGCTCCGGCGGCTCGGGGAGGGAGCCCTCGGCGCGGTCCGCCCGGTCGAAGCGCTCGCGCGGCAACCGGGCGATGCGCGGCACGAACGGGAAGCTCGGCTCGGGGGTGTCGTCGCTCTCCCCGATGAGGGTCCGCGCCTCGTCGTCCACGGCCTGCACCAGTCGGCGCGGCGGGTCGTACGTCCAGCTCGCCGAGTGCGGCTCACCGGCCACCCGGTAGACGAGCAGCACCTCCCAGGTGCCGTCGTCCCGGCGCCAGGAGTCCCACTGCACCGAGTCCTTCTCGGCGCCGCGCCTTATCAGGCGCTCGGAGACGACCTCGCCGAGCTGTGGGCCGGTGCTCTCGCCGGGGCGGCGCACGGGGGTCTTGCGGGCCCGCTCGGCCATGAAGGCGCGCTCCGCGAGCACCGGTCCCTCGAACCGGCGTACCCGGTCGACGGGGATGCCGGCGAGTTGGGCGACCTCCTCGGCCGAGGCCCCGGCTCGTATCCGGGCCTGGATGTCGCGGGGACGGAGGTGGCTCTCGACCTCGATCTCGATCTGCCCCAGCCGGGCACGGTCGTTGCGGACGGCGGCGCGCAGCCGCTCGTCGATGGGGAGGGTGTACTCCGTGTTGTCGGCAGCCTTGAGCACCAGCCGTGTGCCGTCGTTGCTGACGGCCACGACACGCAGTTCGGGCATGGGAACCTCCCGGGTGGTGCCTGCCGACGTCACGTGCGTCGCTGCTCCCGCTAGACGAGTGTGGCGTGCCCGGGTGCAGCCTGCCACAACCTTGCCGACTTGCCCGGCGTGTCGGGCCCGCGCCCGGATCCGCCGTTGTGGCACGGTTGCCTGTTGGCCACGCACAGTGACCGAAGGGGTCGCTGTGCGCGGTACTGGCCGACCGGGACCAGGGCCAGGGCTCGTCACACTACTCCATTGGGGCCATGCCAGTGGATCGGCACGCCGCCCAAGTTCTCACAGGCAGGGGCAGTTGACCACCACGCCGAGGTCAAAAGCGGGTCGTGGATGTGCGGTTCCGCACGGAATCCACCGATAGGTCGTTGATTCCGGAGCGCCGTTCCGGCCGGAAGTCGCTGCTCGGGCGTGTGAAGGAAGATATGTGCGATCCGGCCCGGGAGAGGGACGGACGGGGCGCAGGGGTGACGGCACCGGAGTGAAAGGCCGTCGAGGTCCCCTCGGAAGACGCGGAACCCCGGACGGGGCGTCAGTCCCCCAGCACGCGCCGCAGGTGGTCGTTGCCGAACGTCCGTCCCGGATCGAGTCGGTCGCGCAGCGCGGTGAACTCCCCGAAACGGGGGTAGATCTCCGCCAGGTACTCCGCGTCGCGGCCGTGCAGCTTCCCCCAGTGGGGACGCCCCTGGTGGGCGACCATGATCCGCTCGGCCGCCGTGAAGTACCGCTCGTGGGGGGTGCCCCGGTACACGTGCACCGCGATGTAGGCCGTGTCGCGGCCCGACGCCGTGGACAGCGCGATGTCGTCGGCGGGCGCCACCCGCACCTCCACCGGGAAGTTCACCCGCAGATCCGAGCGCTCGACCGTCGCCCTCAGCTCGCGCAGCGCCTCCACCGCCGCCGCCCGGGGGAGGGCGTACTCCATCTCCACGAAGCGGACCCGGCGGGGAGAGGTGAAGACCCGGTACGGGATGTCGGTGTACGTGCGGGCCGACAGCGCCCGGCCGGCGATCCGGGCGATGCCCGGCACGGTCGCCGGAACGGCGCGCCCCAGCGAACAGGCCGCCTGGAAGACCCCGTTGGAGAGGAACTCGTCCGTCAGCCAGCCGGCGAGGCGCGGCAGCGGGTCGGCCGGGCCCGCGCTCCGGTTGTTGCGCTTGGTGACACAGCGGTCGGTGTGCGGGAACCAGTAGAACTCGAAGTGCTCGTTGTCGCGCACCAGGTGGTCGAAGTCCGCCAGCACCGCGTCGAGGGGCATCGGCTCCTCGCGCGCGGTCAACAGGAACAGCGGCTCCACGGCGAAGGTGACCTCGCTGATCACCCCGAGCGCCCCCAGCCCGACCCGGGCGGCGGCGAAGACGTCGGCGTTCTCCTCCGCCGAGCACCGCAGCACCGAGCCGTCCGCCAGGACCATCTCCAGCTCGCGGACCTGGGCGGCGAGCGAGCCGGAGTCGCGTCCGGTGCCGTGGGTGCCGGTGCTCACGGCGCCGGAGACGGTCTGCTCCATGATGTCGCCCATGTTGGTCAGGGACAGACCCTCGGCCGCCAGCGCCTCGTTGAGCCGCTTCAACGGGGTGCCGGCGGCGGCGGTCACCGTCCCCGCCGCACGGTCGATCCGACGTATGCCGGTGAGGAGGTCGGGACGTATCAGCACTCCGTCGGTGACGGCCACGGGGGTGAACGAGTGCCCGGTCCCGGCGGCCTTGACGGTCAGCCCGTCCTCGGCGGCCCGGCGCACGGCCTCGGCGAGGGCCTCGGTGGTGGAGGGGGCCACGGTCCGCAGCGGCCGTGCCTCGGCGGTGCCCGCCCAGTTGCGCCAGGTCGGCGGCGCGGGACGGCGGTCGCGTCGGGCGGTGTGCGTGCTCATCCGTGTCGGCCCTCCCCGTGGCTCCACGTGCTCCGCGTCCCGGATCCCGGCGCGGAGGGGCGGGCCCGGCCGGTTGGTGGGGGATCATACTCACGGGGGCGCCCGGCCGGCAGGCGGAGGGTCCTGACGGAGTGCGACGAGGCGGGATGGCAGGATCGATACATGCCCGATGCGCTTGATGTCCGTCCCTACGACGCCCTGCTGCTGCTGTCCTTCGGAGGCCCGGAGGGGCCCGACGACGTGGTCCCCTTCCTGGAGAACGTCACCCGCGGACGGGGAATCCCGCGGGAGAGGCTGGAAGAGGTCGGGGAGCACTACTACCTCTTCGGAGGGGTCAGCCCGATCAACGACCAGAACCGCGAACTGCTGGCCGCCCTCCGCGAGGACTTCGCCGCCCACGGCCTGGACCTGCCGGTGTACTGGGGCAACCGCAACTGGGCGCCGTACCTGACCGACACCCTGCGCGAGATGGTCCGCGACGGCCGGCGCCGCATCCTGGTGCTGGTCACCAGCGCCTACGCCTCGTACTCCGGCTGCCGCCAGTACCGGGAGAACCTGGCCGACGCGCTCGCCACCCTGAAGGAGGAGGGGCTGGAACTCCCGCGGCTGGACAAGCTGCGGCACTACTTCAACCACCCCGGTTTCGTCCGTCCCATGGTCGACGGGGTGCTGGCCTCCCTCGCCGAGCTGCCCGAGGAGGTGCGGGACGGCGCGCACCTGGCCTTCAGCACCCACTCCATCCCCATCTCCCAGGCCGAGACCGCCGGCCCGGACGGCGGCGCGTACGTCGCCCAGCACCTGGACGTGGCACGGGTGATCGCCGACGCGGTGCGCGAGGAGACCGGCGTCGACCGTCCCTGGGAGCTGGTCTACCAGTCCCGCAGCGGCGCTCCGCACATCCCCTGGCTGGAGCCGGACATCTGCGACCACCTGGAGGCGCTGAGCGAGCGGGGCGCGCCGGCCGCGGTGGTGGTCCCGATCGGATTCGTCTCGGACCACATGGAGGTCCTGTACGACCTCGACACCGAGGCGAAGGCCAAGGCGGAGGAGGTGGGCCTGCCCATGGTGCGGTCCGCCACCGTCGGCGCGGACCCGCGCTTCGCCGCGGCCGTGCGCGAGCTGGTGGTGGAGCGCGCCGCCGCCGAGCGGGGCGAGAACCCCCGGCGCTGCGCGCTGGGCGCGCTGGGCCCCAGCCACGACGTGTGCCCGGTGGGCTGCTGCGCGGGACGCGAGCCCAGGCCGGCCGCCGCGGGCGCCGACAGCCCGTACGCCTGACCGGGGACGACCGGCACCGTGCATCCCCCAGGACACACCCGAGGAGAGACGTGACCGACGACCGGCTCAGGAACGAACTGCTCGACCTGGCCCTGGAGGCCGCCCGCCGGGCGGGGGAGCTGCTGCGCGACGGCCGCCCCGCCGACCTGGGCGTGGCGGCGACCAAGAGCAGCCCCGTCGACGTCGTCACCGAGATGGATCTCGCCTCCGAGCGGCTGATCACCGGCTTCCTGGCCGAGCACCGGCCCGAGGACGGCTTCCTGGGCGAGGAGGGGGCGTCGGTGGAGGGCGGCAGCGGGGTGCGGTGGATCGTCGACCCCGTCGACGGCACCGTGAACTACCTGTACGGGCTGCCCGCCTGGGCCGTCTCCATCGCCGCCGAGTACCGGGGCGAGACCGTCGTCGGCGTGGTCGAGGTACCGCCGCGCGGCGAGACCTACCACGCGGTGCTGGGCGGCGGCGCCTGGCTGAACGGGGAGCGCGTGCGGTGCCGACCCTCGCCGCCGCTGTCACAGGCGCTGATCGGCACCGGTTTCAACTACGTCGCCGAGCGCCGCGCCGCACAGGCCGAGGTGGCCCGGAGGCTGCTGCCGGAGGTCCGCGACATCCGTCGCTCCGGATCGGCGGCCATCGACCTGTGCGACGTCGGCGGCGGTCGTCTGGACGGCTTCTACGAGCGCGGGCTGCACCCGTGGGACGTGGCCGCGGGCGACCTGGTCGCCCGTGAGGCGGGCGCGCTCACCGGCGGCCGACCCGGCGGGGCGCCGGGCTTCGACCTGACGGTGGCCGCCTCGCCCGGGATCTTCGCCGAGCTGCAGCCGCTGCTGGACGAACTGGGCGCCTGGCACGACTGAGCCCACGGCACCGGGCCACGGCACCGCACCCGCGGAGAGATCCACGACCAAGCCGCGGGGGTGCGTTCTCGTCGGACGAGAACGCACCCCCGCGGACACACGGCGGCGCCCCGGGGCAGGCCCGGGACGCCGCCGTCACGACTGGTACGGTTTCCGTGATCGGTCAGGCGCCGGCGGCGCCGACCTCCACCTCCACTCCGTACTCGGCGGCCAGACGGCGCAGGTCGTCGAGCTCCGCCTGCTCGACGTCCACCAGGAAGTCGTCGCCCGACTCGCGAGCGCGGATCAGGTCGGACTCGGTGTTCCGTATGCGCTGCAGAATGCCTGCGGTGAACGCGTCCATGGTGCGCCCCCTCGTCGTGGTCATTGGCACGGGGGTGTGCCGAGGGTGGGACGATCACGGTGCGGTCCCCGGAACGGTCGACCGACGGGTCCCTCCGGCTGCTGCGGAAGCCGCGGGGAAGGAGGTCGTGACCTGCCGTCTACAGGGCGTGATCGCGGGTGTGCTGTCGTCCTCCCCACCTCAAATCTCAGAGAAACCTCAATCCGGGACGAAAATTGGGTGAACGACTGCGGCGGGAGTCGCTTACGGCCCGTTTATCGACGTCGGAGGCAGGATGGGGAGTGTTCCGCCGACTTTGACGGTCGGGAGAGTGACCGGCCTCACAGTCGTCCCGCCATGATCCAGGAAGGACACCCCGTGCGCGTACTCGTCGTCGAGGACGAGCAGCTACTGGCCGACGCCGTGGCCACCGGACTGCGTCGGGAGGCCATGGCCGTCGACGTGGTCTACGACGGGGCCGCGGCCTCGGAGCGGGTCGAGGTCAACGACTACGACGTGGTGGTTCTCGACCGCGACCTGCCGTTGGTCCACGGCGACGACGTCTGTCGCAGGATCGTCGAGCTGGGCCTGTCCACCCGGGTGCTGATGCTCACCGCGTCCGGCGACGTCAGCGACCGCGTGGCGGGCCTGGAGCTGGGCGCGGACGACTACCTGCCCAAGCCCTTCGCCTTCACGGAGCTGGTCGCCCGGGTGCGGGCGCTCGGCCGCCGCGCGACCGCGCCCCTGCCGCCGGTGCTGGAGCGCGCCGGGATCCGGCTGGACCCCAACCGCCGCGAGGTGTTCCGCGACGGCCGCCAGATACAACTGGCGCCCAAGGAGTTCGCGGTGCTGGAGGTGCTCATGCGCAGCGAGGGGACGGTGGTCTCGGCGGAGCAGCTCTTGGAGAAGGCCTGGGACGAGAACGCCGATCCGTTCACCAACGTCGTGCGGGTCACCGTGATGACCCTGCGCCGCAAGCTCGGCGAGCCGCCGGTGATCGTCACCGTGCCCGGTTCCGGATACCGCATCTGAATTCGAGCCCTCCATGACGACCAGCGCATCCGGGACGCCCGGTACCCCGCCCCCGCCCCCCTCCGCGCCGCCCAAGCCCACCTGGGACCCTTTCCAGCCGCGGAACCCCCACCCCTGGCTGCGGCCCACCATCCGGATACGGCTCACCCTGCTGTACGGCGGGATGTTCCTCATCGCCGGGATGGTGCTGCTGACGATCATCTACCTGTTGGCGGCCCAGGCGCTGAAGGACGGCAGCCACCTGCCCTTCCAGATCATCGGCGTACGGGACCAGACCACCGACGCCGTCTGCCGTCTGCCCGCCCGGGCGGACGGCGGGGGCCTGACGACGTCGGAGCTGACCGCGGCCGTCCAGCAGTGCATGGAGCGTCAGCGGCAGATAGCGCTGGACGTCCTGCTCCAGCGTTCCCTGCTGGCGCTGCTGGGCCTGGCGGTGGCCGCCTTCGCCTTCGGCTACGTGATGGCGGGGCGGGTGCTCTCGCCGCTGGAGCGCATCACGCGCACCGCGCAGCAGGTCGCCGGCTCCGACCTGCACCGCCGGATCGAGCTGGACGGGCCGGACGACGAGCTGAAGGAGTTGGCCGACACCTTCGACCGGATGCTGGACCGGCTGGACCGGGCGTTCACCGCCCAGCGGCGGTTCGTCGCCAACGCCTCGCACGAGCTGCGCACTCCGCTGGCGATCAACCGCACTCTGTTGGAGGTCCAGCTCTCCGACCCCGACGCCTCGCCCGAACTGGTCCAGCTCGGCAAGACCCTGCTGGCCACCAACGAGCGCAGCGAACAGCTCGTGGAGGGGCTGCTGCTGCTCGCCCGCAGCGAGAACGAGATCGTCGACCGCAAGCCCGTGGATCTGGCCGAGGTCGCCTCCCAGGCCGTGGACCAGGCGCGGGGCGAGGCCAGGACCGCGGGCGTGGAGTTGCGCGGCGTGCGCCGCCCCGTGTACGTACAGGGCAACGGGGTGCTGCTGGAGCGCGTCGCGCTCAACCTGGTGCAGAACGCCGTGCGCTACAACCTCCCGGAGGACGGATGGGTCTCGGTGGAGACCCGGGCCCGGCCGGGGCAGGCGGTGCTGGAGGTGGAGAACACCGGGCCGATGGTCCCGGCGTACGAGGTCGACAACCTCTTCGAACCCTTCCGACGGCTGCGGACCGAGCGCACCGGCAGCGACAAGGGCGTGGGCCTGGGACTGTCGATCGTGCGGTCCGTGGTGCGCGCCCACGGCGGGATGGTGCTCGCCAGGCCGCGGGAGGACGGGGGGCTGCTGGTGCGGGTCACCCTGCCCGTCTGAGGGCTTGCCGCCCGGCCGGGTGTCCACCTGACCGCTTGCCCGTCCGTCCACGCGCCGGTCCGTCCGCCCGTGCGCCCGCCGGCCACCCGGAGACGGTCCGGACCTCCCTGGAAGGCCCTTCCAGGGAGGGGAGGAGGAGACGGCGGACAGCCGGGGAGATGCGGGGGATATGTGGAATATGTCCGCTTCGTTCGACCGTTGTGATCGATCACACACACGATTTTTTGGTCACACATCGACTCCGATCGAAGGCCTGGCGAAAAATGCCGGAAAATCCATGTTTTCGCAGGTCGTGATCGTGGAAAGGAGGGGGGACGGTACGCGTGAAGCGCACCTTTAGGGCCGTTTCCGGCCCTGGTCGGCGGCCAGCCCCATCACCCCATCAGGGGCGCGGTTGGGTGTCGATTGAGTAACAGGGCTTGATGTGAGGCAAAATCTGCGCCTCGAGTCGGGCACAAGTCCGGCCTCTCGCGCGTTACGTGCGCTGGAGACACCACAGACACCCAGAGGGGGAGAACAACATGGCAACCGACTACGACACTCCACGCAAGACCGACGACGACGTCAACGAGGACAGCATCGAGGAACTGAAGGCCCGCCGGAACGACAAGGCCGCCTCGACCGTCGACGTCGACGAGTTCGAGCAGGCGGAGGGCCTGGAGCTGCCGGGCGCGGACCTCTCCAACGAGGAGCTGTCCGTGCGGGTGCTGCCTCGTCAGGCCGACGAGTTCACCTGCATGAGCTGCTTCCTGGTCCACCACCGCTCGCAGCTCGCGGCGGAGAAGAACGGCCACCCCATCTGCCGCGACTGCGCGGCCTGAGCCGGAGCGCCGGCTGATGGCGGTCGACGACGCACGTGACGGCGAGCGGGACCACACGGCCCCGCTCGCACCCGTACCCGCATCCGTGTCCGCACCCGTGCCCGCAGCCACCCGCGCTCGGGGGCTGCGGCGCCTGGGAAGGGCACGGACACGCGACAGACACGAGCGAGGACCGCGCGGACGCGGCACGGTCAGGGCGTTCCTGGGCGTGGTGGCCGACCGGATCATCGACATCGCGCCCAGGATCCCCGTCCGCGACCTGGCCACACTCCGTCGGCAGTTCCCGGGCCTCGGGCCCGAGGAGATGGCCGACAGACTCATATCCGGTGCCATGAAGGGCACCGCCACCGTCGGCGCCGGAGTGGGCGCCTCGGCGATGCTGCCGGTGCCACCGGCGATGCCCGCCGAGCTGGCCGCCGAGGTCGTCGGGGTGGCCGCCGTGGAACTCAAGCTCATCGCCGAGCTGCACGAGGTCTACGGCCTGCGCCCGCCCGGCAACGCCCGGGAGCGGGCGGCCGCGTACCTCGCCGAGTGGGCCGAGGAACGCGGCGTGGACCTGTCCAAACCCGCTTCGTTCAACGGAGCCTTCGGCAGTCACATGAGGCGCACGCTCCGCCAGAGCCTCCTCAGGCGCACCATGCGCAACCTCCCCAACCTCACGCCGTTCATGATCGGCGCGGTCGTGGGAGCGTGGATGAACCGACGCGACACCGGGAAGCTCGCGGAGCGGGTCCGTCGCGACCTGCGCGAGCGGCGAGTGCCCTGGGACGCCCTTCCGGCGGAGGGCACGCCCGACGGAGAGCGCCACGCGCTCGAGGGCGGCGACTGACGGAGCGCGACCTCCCTCCGCCTCCCGGCTCCGTCCCCCGCGCGCCCGCGCGGCCCGGACCACCGCGGTCATCCGGCCGCGCCGGGCGGTCGCCTCACGCGCGGGCCTTCTCCAGGGCGTCGGCCAGGGCCCGCGGCCGGCGGGTCGACAGGTAGAGGTACGGAGTGGGGTCGTCGGGATCGGAGACCTCCACGCGGACGGCCGTGGGGACATAGCCGCGCAGCAGCATGTACGCGCGGGGATCGGCGCGGTGGGTGCGCCAGGCGCGCGCCTCCTCGGCGTCCAGGACGTGCACCTCGCCCAGCGCCGACATCGGGACGCGGGCGTTCCCCGCCACCAGGGAGTCCGCGAGCACGCGGACGCGGGCCGAACCGTAGGAACTGACCGCCGCGGCGGCCAGCGCCGTACCCGCCGCCAGGCCGCCCAGGAAGGCCAGGAAACCGAAGGGGAACAGGGTCAGACCCACGGAGACCCCCACCAAGGCGGTGATCGCCCACCAGGAACGGGGCGCGGTCAGCCGCTCGTCGTACAGCACGCCGGGAGAAAGCATGGCTCCAGCTTGGCACGCCCGGGACCGGGTCCCTGACCCGACGGTAAGGTCGACATCCGTGAGCGACACCAAGACTTCCCTGACGCCGCCGGAGGACGCCGAGGCCCCGGTGCGTCACCCCGACGCCCCCGCGCCCGGCGAACCGCTGGGGGCACACTACGCCCAGTGCTTCGGCTGTGGCGCCGAGCAGCCGCACGGACTGCACCTGCGGGTACGGGCGGGCGAGGGCGTCAGCGCCACCGCGGAGTTCACCGTCCGCCCCGAGCACCAGGGAGCGCCCGGTCTCGCCCACGGCGGGCTGCTGGCCACCGCGATGGACGAGATCCTGGGCTCCCTCAACTGGTTGATGCACGTCATCTCGGTCACCGGGCGGCTGGAGACCGACTTCCTGCGGCCCGTGCCCGTGGACTGCGTGCTGCACCTGGAGGCACGGGCCGTCGCCCGCCACGGACGGAAGATCTACTGCACCGCCACCGGCCGCGTCGGCGGCCCCGAGGGCCCCGTCGCGGTCCGCGCCGACGCGCTCTTCATCGAGGTGAAGGTCGAACACTTCGTGGCGAACGGCCGCAAGGACGAGATCGAGGCCGCCATGGCCGACCCCGACACCGTCCGGCGCGCCCGGGCCTTCGAGGTGAACCCGTGAGCCGTCCGCCCCTGGAGGTGCTGATCCGCCGCCTCGACCCCGAGGTGCCGATCCCCTCCTACGCCCACCCCGGCGACGCGGGCTGCGATCTGGTGACCACCGAGGCCGCCGACCTGGCCCCCGGAGAGCGGGCCGTGCTGCCCACGGGGGTTTCCATCGCCCTGCCCGAGGGGTACGCCGCCTTCGTGCATCCACGATCGGGTCTGGCCGCTCGCTGCGGGGTCTGTCTCGTGAATGCCCCCGGAACCATCGATGCCGGGTACCGTGGGGAGATCAGGGTGATCGTGGCCAACCTGGATCCACGCGAGAGCGTGCGGTTCGAGCGGTTCGACCGCATCGCCCAGCTCGTCGTCCAGCAGGTCGAGAAGGTGCGTTTCCACGAGGTGGAGGAACTGCCGGACTCGGCACGAGCGGCGGGGGGCTTCGGCTCCACGGGCGGCCACGCCGCACAGGGCCACGCCGTACAGGACCACGCTGCACAGCACAACCATTACGCTGCGGTCGCGGCCGACGAGGCCGCGGACTTGAAGGGACAGTGACGTGTTCGGACGTCGTCGCAAGAAGAAGGTAGAGCCCGAGGGCGCCTCGGACGAGTTCGAGACGGAACGATCCGACGAGAGCGCCGCCGCGTCGGACGAGTCCGCCGCGGCGTCTCGGGTGAAGCTGCCGCCGGCGCCCCGGCCGGACGGCCCCTGGGACGTGAGCGAGCTGCACGCGCCCGGCGAGGGCCGCGTCGACCTGGGCGGCCTGTTCGTGCCCGGGGTGCAGGGCATGGAACTGCGGGTGGAGGTCGCCGGCGACGCCATCGTCGCCGCGACGATCGTGCTGAAGGACAGCGCCATCCAGCTCCAGGCGTTCGCCGCCCCCAAGCGCGAGGGCATCTGGGACGAGGTGCGCGAGGAGATCGGCGCCGGCATCACCAAGCAGGGCGGAATCGTCGACGAGGTCGAGGGTCCGCTGGGCTGGGAGCTGCGCGCCCAGGTGCCGGTCCAGCTCCCGGACGGCAAGAGCGGCATGCAGGTCGTGCGCTTCGTCGGCGTGGACGGTCCCCGCTGGTTCCTGCGCGGTGTCATCTCCGGCCAGGGCGCGGTGCAGCCGCAGGCCGCCGGGTTGTTGGAGCAGATCTTCCGCGACACGGTGGTGGTGCGCGGCGACGGCCCGATGGCCCCCCGCGACCCGATCGTCCTGCGACTGCCCAGCGACGCCCAGATGGTGCCCGACGGCATCCAGCAGGAGCCGGCCGAGGCGGGCTCCCGTTTCGCCGGGGGCATCGACAAGCTCCAGCGCGGCCCGGAGATCACCGAGGTCCGCTGACCCGGCTCGACGAGAGCCCTGCCGCCGAGGCGGCCGGCAGGGCCTCGCCGCCCGCGATCCCCCGTCGTCGATCCGCTGACGTCGGAACGTGCGGTGTGTCACCATGAGTCCACTTCGAAGGGGTCCATGGGGAAGTGGGGGGACGCCGTGCCCATGAGTGGAGCAGACCGCCGGAAGTTATGGATGTACGTCGTCGGGGTCGTCGGAACGGTGGCGCTGGCGATCGTCGGGATCTTCACCGTCCAGCAGACCATCGGGGGAAGCGACAACGACTGCCGCAACGGGGCGGTCTGCGGCGACGGCAACCACGACAACACGGTGAACGCGCCGGAATCCGGTGAGTGACGGGGCCCGGAGCATGACCGGAGCGATGAGGACGAGGGTCTCGTCCACCGTGACCGCCGTCTTCGCGGTCGCGCTCTGCCTGGCCGCGGCGACCGGCTGTTCCACCACGACCTGCGAGGGCTCCTCCATCTGTGGGAACGGCAACGGCCGCAACGACCTGTGGCACGGAGGCGACGAGAACGACGGTGCCCGGGAGCCCGAGGCGGAGAACCCGTCCGGCGGGCTCGAACCCGAGGACGACATCGGGAGGAAGCCCCGGGCGACGCCCGGGACGGTCAGGTTCTCGGGGGACGTGCTGATCGCCGGCGAGATCGACCTCGACTCCGATCCACCGGGGGCCTCGGAAGATCTGGACTCTCTCACGTTCGGCGGCACGGACCTGTACCACTTCGCCCTGGCGATGACCGGGATCGGGACCATGGGCACCACGGCGGAGTGGGAGGACGATCGCGCGCCGACCCGAGCGGAGTGCGACGACCACCTGGCCCGGTTCGCCGTGCCGGGCTCGGCCCGCGAGATCAGAGGGGTCGGCTCCTCCTTCTGCGTGCGGACGAGCGAGGGGCGGACCGCCTTCGTCCACCTGAAGGAGAAGACCGAGACGGGGTACATGCTCGCCGTCGTCACCTGGGAGGACGACGGCTAGCGAAAGCCCGTTCGCCGACGGCGGCGGTGGACGGGACGCTAGGCTCGACACCGTCCGGGCAGCCGGAAGGGGGAGGCCGTATGAGCGTCGTGGTCGAGGTCGAGGTCGAGGATCTGCACCACTCCTACACTCGGGAACCCACCGTCACCCACGTTCTGCGCGGTGTGTCGCTTACCGTCCGGCGGGGGGAGTTCGTCGCGGTCATCGGGCGCCCCGGCGCCGGCCGGACGACCCTCCTCGGCCTCGTCGGCGGACTCGACACCCCCGTCTCCGGGCGGATCACCGTCGACGGGACACGGCTGGACGGCATGGGCGAACAGGAACGGCTCAGGCTGCGCCGCGACCGCATCGGCTTCGTCTTCCCCTCCTCGGGACTGCTGCCCGTCCTCACCGCCGCCGAGAACGTCGGCGTACCGCTGCGCCTGCGTCACGTGCCGCCGCCCGAACGCGACGAGCGGGTCTCCCTGATGCTGTCCGAGGTCGGCCTCGCCGACCGGGCCGCCCGACGCCCCGACGAGCTGGACGGCGGCCAGCGGCAGCGCGTGGCCCTCGCCCGCGCGCTGGTCAATCGCCCCGCGCTGCTGGTCGCCGACGAACCCACCGCGCAGCTCGACCCCGAGTGCGGCGCCCCCGTCCTGGAACTGCTGTACAGCCTGGTGCGCCGCCAGGAGGGCACCGCCCTGGTCGCCACCCACGACCCCTGGCTGCTCTCCCGCGCCGACCGCGTCCTGGAGCTGAGGGACGGACGGTTGAGGGAGGCGGGGCCGGAACTCCGACCGGTTCCCACCCTGCCCTGAAGCGACCCTCGACACATCCGGCCTCCGGGTCGCCGACGGAGGTACCCCCGGTGAGGGGCGCGGGTACGCTGGCCGCATGAGTGGCGTTACCCGACTCGAGAAGCAGGGCGGCCGGCTGCGGCGCCTGCTCGGCCGGCTGTCGTCCTCGCAGGAGGACCTGCTCTCCGCCGAGCTGCGGCAGGACAGCGAGGACAGCGGCTGCACCCGCATCCGCGACTGCGGCGACCGGCAGATCGTCAAGGTGGCCGGTACGCTGCGCACGGTGACGCAGCGCCCTCGGGCCGGAGTGCCCGCACTGGAAGCGGAACTGTTCGACGGGTCCGCACCCCTGGACCTGGTGTGGCTGGGCCGGCGCTCCATCGCGGGCATAGAGCCGGGCCGCAGGCTGATCGCCTCCGGGCGGATCGCGATGAACCACGGTCGCCCGGTGCTGTTCAACCCCAGGTACGAGCTGCGCCCCATCGGACAGGACAGCGAACAGGAGTAGCGGGTGACCTCTCTCGACAAGCCGGCCGCCGACCCGGACGAGTCCGGGGCCGGGGCCGACGAGTCCGGCCCGACGGTGACGGACAAGGCCCTGCTGGAGGCATTCGGAGGCGCGCGGGGCATGGTGGACACCACCGTGCCCGGACTGGTCTTCGTGCTGATCTACACGATCAAGCGGGACATGCACCTCGCGGCCTACGCCGCCCTGGGCCTGAGCGTCCTGCTCGCCCTGGTCCGCCTGGTGCGGCGCGAGACCCTCAAACACGCCTTCAGCGGTGTCTTCGGGGTCGCCATCGGCGCGGTCTTCGCGATGATGTCGGGCGACGCCAAGAACTTCTACCTGCCGGGCATGCTCTACACCCTGGGCCTGGCGGTCGCCTACTGTCTCTCGGCGATGCTGCGCTTCCCGCTGATCGGGGTGCTGCTCGGGCCGCTCATGCGCGAGAACCTCTCCTGGCGCACCCGCAACCCCGGCCGGTTGAAGGCGTACACCAAGGCCACCTGGGCCTGGGGCCTGGTCCTGCTGGGGAAGTCGGCGATCCTCTTCCCCATCTACTTCTGGGGCGACGTCACCCAGCTCGGCTGGGTGAAGGTGGCGCTCGGCATCCCGCCGCTGCTGCTGTGCGTCTACCTGACCTACGTCTTCCTGGCCAAGGCCCCGCCGCCGATCGACGTGATCGCCGAAATGGAGGCGGAGGAGGCCGCGGAGCGGGAACGCGCCCGCGAGCGGCTCCAAGCCGAGCACCGGACGGACGAGGCGCGGACGGACTCCTGACCGCCCCGGCCGACCGGGGCGGTCAAGTGAGGGCGAGTCCCTAGAACTCGTCCGGCTCCTCCTGGTCGTCCACGCGGCGCGGGCGCTCCGGCTCGCGCCGCGCCGACAGCAGTTCCTCGAGCTGCCGCTCACGATCCTGCGCGGCGACGAACAGCAGCTCGTCACCCTCCTCCAGGGAGTCCTCCGGAGTGGGGGTCAGCACCCGGCTGCCGCGGATTATCGTCACCAGCGCGGTGTCCTCGGGCCACCGCACGTCGCCCACCCGCGTCCCGGCCAGCGCCGCCTCCGGGGGCAGGGTCAGCTCGACCAGGTTGGCGTCGCCCTGGCTGAACCGCAGCAGCCGGACCAGATCGCCGACGCTGACGGCCTCCTCCACCAGCGCGGACATCAGTCGCGGGGTCGAGACGGCCACGTCGACGCCCCAGGACTCGTTGAACAGCCACTCGTTCCTGGGGTTGTTCACCCGGGCCACGACCCGCGGCACGCCGTACTCGGTCTTGCCGAGCAGCGAGACCACGAGGTTGACCTTGTCGTCGCCCGTCGCGGCGATCACGACGTTGCAGCGCTGGAGCGCCGCCTCGTCCAGCGAGGTGATCTCGCAGGCGTCGGCCAGCAGCCACTCGGCCCGCGGTACCTGATCCACCGCGATCGCCGAGGGCGACTTGTCGATGAGCAGCACCTCGTGACCGTTCTCCAACAGTTCCGCGGCGATGGAACGGCCCACCGCCCCGGCCCCGGCGATCGCCACCCTCATCGCCTCTCTCCTTCCGGCCCCCTGGAGAACGCCGCCTCCACGGCGCCGACCTGATCGCAGCGCATCATCACGTGGACCAGGTCCCCTTCCTGGATCACCGTGTCGGAGGTGGGCAGCATCGCCTCTCCCAGCCGGGTGATGAAGGCGACCCGGGTGCCCGTCTCCTGCTGGAGCCGGCTGACCCGGTGCCCGACCCAGGCGGTGGAGGCGCGCACCTCGGCGAGTTGGACGCCGCCGGTGGGATCCAGCCACAACGGCTCGGCGCCGGACGGCAGCAGACGCCGCAGCATCTGGTCGGCCGTCCAGCGGACCGTGGCGACGGTGGGGATGCCCAGACGCTGGTAGACCTCGGCGCGGCGGGGGTCGTAGATGCGGGCCGCCACGTTCTCCACGCCGAACATCTCGCGCGCCACCCGGGCCGCGATGATGTTGGAGTTGTCGCCGCTGCTGACGGCGGCGAACGCACCGGCCTCCTCTATCCCCGCCTCGCGGAGGACGTCCCGGTCGAAGCCGAACCCCTCCACGCGGCGCCCGCCGAAGGCGGAGCCCAGCCGGCGGAAGGCCGCCGGGTCCCGGTCGATGACGGCGACCGTGTGACCCCGCTGCTCCAAGGTCCGAGCGAGCGCGGCGCCCACGCGCCCGCACCCCATGATGACGATGTGCATAAGGCCGTTACCCCGTGCCTTCCCCTGCCGTGACGACCCTGGCCGGCATCGTGCGTCGTCCTTCCCGCCCCGTCGGGGCACCCACTGGAGGCGTTGTCCGGCCGTAACGCTACCCGGCGTCCGCGGGGCGGGCCCCCTCATGGTCTCCCCGGGCCGTGTCGCGGCGGCGCCACAGCGCGCTCGGCCACCACACGGCGGGACCGATGTCCCGGGTGAGGGCGGGCACCAGCAGGGAGCGGACGACGATGGTGTCCAGCAGGACGCCGAAGGCGACGATGAAGGCGATCTGCACCATGAAGGAGAGCGGGATCACCACCAGCGCGGCGAAGGTGGCGGCCAGCACCACCCCGGCCGAGGTGATCACCCCGCCCGTGGCGGTCAGCCCCTTGAGCACGCCCAACCGGGTTCCGTGGCGCAGCGACTCCTCGCGGACGCGGGTCATCAGGAAGATGTTGTAGTCCACGCCCAGCGCCACCAGGAACACGAAGCCGTAGAGCGGGATGGAGGGGTCCGTCCCGCTGAAGCCGAGCAGGTGCTCGAAGACCAGAGCGGCGATGCCGAGGGTGGCCAGGAAGTTCAGGGCCACGGTCGCCACCAGGAGGACCGGCAGCACCAACGAGCGCAGCAGCCCCATCAGGATCAGCAGGATGACGACCAGGACGACGGGGATGATGAGCGCGCGGTCCTCCCGCGCGGTGTCCTGGGTGTCGAGCTGCTGGGCGGTGTAGCCGCCGACCAGGGCGTCCGCGCCGTCCACCGCGTGCACCGACTCCCGCAGCCGCTCCACGGTCCGCAGGGCGCCCTCGGAGTCGCTCGCGCCCGACAGGGTCGCCTGGACGCTCACCCGGCCGTCGACGACCAGCGGTTCGCCCACGCCCGGCCGTCCGGAGGAGGTGACCGGCGCGGCGGCGGCCACGCCCTCGGTGCCCCGGGCGGCGGCGGTGACCTCCGCCACGCGGTCGGCGTTCGCGATGATCACCGCGGGGTTGCCGGAGCCGCCGGGGAAGTGCTCGGTCAGCTTCTCCTGGGCGGTGACGGACTGCGCCTCGCCGACGAAGATCTCGCTCAGCGGCACGCTCCTGGAGGAGAGCGTCGGGAAGAACGCGGCGGCGACGGCCAGGCACACCAGCGACACCGCCCACACCCGGCGCGGGGAGCGGTCCACCAGGGAGGCGACCTTGCCCCACACCCCGGTCGCGGCCTCCGGTTCGGCCGGATCGGCGGGCGGGGTGGGACGGGCCGGCCAGTACGCGGCGCGGCCGAGCACGACGAGCACGGCGGGCAGGAAGGTCAGGGCGGCGAGCATCGCGCAGACGATGCCGATGGCGCCCACGGGACCCAGGGCCTGGTTGTTGCTCAGGTCGCTCAGGAGCAGGGCGAGCAGGGCCAGGGCGACGGTGGCGCCGCTCGCGGTGATCGCCCCCAGGGAGCGGCGGAGCGCGGCGCGTCCGGCGGCCATGCGGTCGCCGCGCACGGCGAGCTCCTCGCGGAAGCGGGCGGACAGCAGCAGCCCGTAGTCGGTGGCGGCGCCGATGACCAGGATGAACAGGATGCCCTGCACCTGGCCGTCCACCCGCACCACGTCCTCCCTGGCCAGGAAGTAGACGACCGCGCAGGCCAGGGAGAGGGCGAAGACGGAGCCGAGGATGATGGCCAACGGCAGCAGCACGCTGCGGTAGACCAGCAGCAGGATCAGCAGCACCACGGTCAGCGCGACGGCCAGCAGCAGGCCGTCGATTCCGGCGAACGCCTCGGAGAGGTCGGCCTGGGTGGCGGCCGGGCCGGCGACGTGGGCGGTGGTGCCCTCGACCTTCCCCGCGGCCTCGCGGAGGGAGTCGACGACCTCGGGGAACTCGTCGTCGAGGTCGGGGGAGAGTCGGACCACCCCCTGGAGCGCCTCGCCGTCCTCGGACGGCAGCGCGGGGGAGGGGCGGCCCTCCACGCCGGGGGCGTCGGCCAGCTCGGCCAGGACGCGGCCGGCCTGTTCGCGCTGCCGCGCGTCGAGCGTCCCGTCCTCGGCCTCCCAGACGACGATGGCGGGGACGGCCTCGGAGGTCTGGAAGGCCTTCTGCTCGTCGATCACCCGCGTCGACTCGGCGCTCTCCGGGAGGAAGGAGGCCTGGTCGTTGACGGCGACCTCGCTGATCTTCCCCGCGTACGGACCGAAAGCGCCCCCGACCGCCAGCCAGACGACGATCAGCGCCGCGGGGATCAGCCACCGCAGGAGGCTCGGTGTGGATTTCATGGACTCCCCTGAGCTGAAGAGTGCGTGCCCGCCCCGTGAGGCAGGAATCTTTGTCATTGAGAATGTTTGCGATCAAGACTGTATATCGTGGGGGAGTGAGCGAATCGGACGACCCCACCAGCCTCCAGGCGTTCGCCGTGCTGCTGCGCCGCATGAACGGCGAGTTCAGCCGGATGGCACACGACTTCGCCCAGTCACAGGGGCTCCACCCCACCGACGTGCAGGCCCTGGTGGAGATCCTGGACGGCGAGGAGGACGGGCCCGTCACCCCCGGCATGCTGCGCGAACGGCTCCAACTCACCTCCGGCGCGGTCACCGCGTGCCTGGACAGGCTGGAGCGGGCGGGCCACATCCGACGCACCCGGGATTCGGCCGACCGCAGGATCGTCCACCTCCACTACGCCCCTCGGGGCCGGGAGGTGGCCCGCGAGTACTTCCGTCCCCTCGCTCGGGCCACCGACGCCGTCCGCCGGCGCTTCAGCGACGCCGAACTCCGCGCCGTGGTGCGTTTCCTGGCCGCCATGAACGAGGAATTGGCCGAGTCGCGCCGGTCCGACGAGGACCCGCCCCGGCCCTGAACGCGCGCCACCGGCTCCCCCCGGCGCGGGGGGTGCCCGTCTTCCCGGAATCGGCCGCCGCCACTCCCGTCCCGGCGGCCTCGGCCGCCGCCGCGGCGGCGATGTTGCGCGCCATCCCGCCGAACACCACGGCGTGGAACGGCGCCACGCTCCACCAGTACGCGTGCCCGGCCAGGCCGCGCGGGTGGAACAGCGCGCGCTGCCGGTAGACCGTCCGCCCCGACCGGTCGCGGTGGACCGCCAGCTCCAGCCACGCCAGGCCGGGCAGCCGCATCTCCGCCCGCAGCCGCAGCAGCCGTCCCGGCTCGATCTCCTCCACCCGCCAGAAGTCCAGCGCCTCGCCCACCCGCAGCCGCTCCGCGTCCCGCCGCCCCCGGGCCAGGCCCACCCCGCCGACCAGCCGGTCCAGCCAACCCCGCGCGGCCCAGGCCAGGGGGAAGGAGTACCAGCCGTTCTCGCCGCCGATGCCCTCCACCACACGCCACAGCGCCTCGGGCGAGGCGGCGACCACCCGCTCCCGGCGGTCGACGTAGAGGCTGCCGCCCGCCCAGCCCGGGTCCGTGGGAAGCGGATCGCTGGGAGCGCCCGGCACGGAGGCGGAGGACCAGCGGGTGGCCACCCGCGCCTCCCGCACCCGCTCCAGGGCCAGACGCAGCGCCTCGGCGAGCCCCAGCAGGCCCTCCGGCGGATCCGGCACGTACCGCGCGATGTCGTGCTCGGTGCACACCACCTCGTGCCGCAGCGACTCCGCCAGCGGCCGGGCGAGCGCCGCGGGAACCGGGGTGACCAGCCCGATCCAGTGGCTGGACAGACCGGGGGAGAGCACCGGCACCGGCAGGATGACGCGCCGACGGAGCCCCGCCACCGCCGCGTGGAGCCGCATCATCTCCTGGTACGACAGGACGTCCGGGCCGCCGATGTCGAAGGTCCGGTTCACGTCCGGCGGCAGGGAGGCGCAGCCGACCAGGTAGCGCAGCACATCGCGGACGGCGATCGGCTGGAGGCGGGTGCGCACCCAACTCGGGGTGACCATCACCGGAAGCCGCTCGGTCAGATAGCGCAGGATCTCGAACGACGCCGAGCCCGAACCGATCACCACCGCAGCCCGCAGCACGGCCGTCGGCACCCCGGACTCCAACAGCAGACGCCCCACCTCGGACCGGGAGCGCAGGTGCGGCGAGAGCTCCCGTTCGGGAATCCCGCGCGGAACCAGCCCACCGAGGTAGACGATCCGCCGCACCCCCGCCGCCCGCGCCCGCTCGCCGAAGATCCGCGCCGCCCTCCGGTCGGTCTCCTCGAAACCGGGGCCGCTCCCCAGGGAGTGCACCAGGTAGTAGGCGACGTCGACGCCCTCCAGCGCCGCGCCCACCGACGCGGCGTCGGTCACGTCGCCGCGGACGACCTCCACCTCCCCGGCCCAGGGGTGGTCGCGCAGCCTGCCCGGGACGCGGGCCAGACAGCGCACCGCGTACCCGGCCGCCAACAGCTCCGGCACCAGCCGTCCGCCCAGGTAGCCGGTCGCCCCGGTGACCAGGCAGCGAGTCGACCGGCCGCCCGGCTCGCCCGCTGTGATGCCGCCCTCGTGCTCGCCCATACGGCCATGCTTGGCTCCTCGGGCACGCCTCGCAACCGCGCGGCGGCGACCCGTGGTCGCCCGCCCGGGGACCGCCGGCGGGGTTGGTCCGCGCGGCGGGACACGGCATACGATCCCCTGCGTGTC
Organism: Streptomyces megasporus; assembly: GCF_000718985.1. Classification (GTDB taxonomy): domain Bacteria; phylum Actinomycetota; class Actinomycetes; order Streptomycetales; family Streptomycetaceae; genus Streptomyces; species Streptomyces megasporus. Next base: position 130,868 of record NZ_JODL01000012.1, read on the forward strand.
CAAGCTGACCGATGTGTCCAAACGGATCCTGATCGGCAGTGCGCTGCGGAGCGACCGGCTCACCGAAACACTCCTGCCCAAGCGCATCGCCCTGCCGGTCTTCGCCTCCGACCCCCTGTCGTCGGTCGCCTACGCCCCGGGCGAGGTCCTGATGGTCCTCTCCATCGCCGGACTCTCCGCCTACCACTACGGTCCGTGGATCACGCTCGCCATCGTCGTGCTCCTGTTCACGGTGGTGGCGTCCTACCGGCAGAACGTCCACGCCTACCCCTCCGGCGGCGGCGACTACGAGGTCGTCACCGTCAACCTGGGGCCCCGCGCCGGACGCGCGGTCGCCGGCGCCCTGCTCGTGGACTACGTGCTGACCGTGGCCGTGTCGGTCGCCGCGGGCGTGGACAACCTCGGTTCGGCCGTCCCGTTCGTCGCCGAGAACAAGGTCGGGGTGGCCCTGGCGATCATCGCGCTGCTGACCGTGATGAACCTGCGCGGGGTGCGCGAGTCCGGCACGATCTTCGCCATCCCCACCTACGTCTTCGTCGCCGGCGTCCTGATCACGATCGGCTGGGGGGCCTTCCGCTGGTTCGTCCTGGGCGACCACATGAGGGCGCCCAGCGCCGACTACGAGATCCTCGCCGAACAGGGCGACCTGACCGGGTTCGCGCTGCTGTTCCTGCTGCTGCGCGCCTTCTCCTCCGGCTGCGCGGCCCTCACCGGCGTCGAGGCCATCAGCAACGGCGTCCCCGCCTTCCGCCGCCCCAAGAGCCGCAACGCCGCCACCACCCTGGCCCTCATGGGCGGCCTGGCCGTCACCATGTTCTGCGGCATCATCGCCCTGGCCCTGGCCACGAACGTGAAGATGTCCGAGAACCCGGCCAAGGACATCCTCATCGACGGCGAACCCGCCGGCCCCGGCTACCACCAGGACCCGGTCATCGCCCAGGTCTCCGCGGCCGTCTTCGGCGACGGCTCGGTGCCCTTCCTGCTGCTGGCCGCGGCCACCGCGCTGGTGCTGTTCCTGGCGGCCAACACCGCCTACAACGGCTTCCCCGTCCTCGGCTCGATCCTCGCCCAGGACCGCCTCATGCCACGCCAGCTCCACACCCGCGGCGACCGGCTGGCGTTCTCCAACGGCATCGTGCTGCTCGCCGTCGCCGCGGGCGCCCTGGTCCACGCCTACGACGCGGACCCCACCCGGCTGATCCAGCTCTACATCGTCGGCGTCTTCGTCTCCTTCACCCTCAGCCAGATCGGCATGGTCCGGCACTGGAACCGCCTGCTGGACGAGGAGACCGCCCTCGCCGCCCGCCGCCGGATGGCGCGCTCGCGCGCCATCAACGCCTTCGGCGCCTTCTTCACCGGACTGGTCCTGGTCGTGGTGCTGGTGACCAAGTTCACCCACGGCGCCTGGGTCGCCCTCATCGGCATGGTCTTCTTCTACGCGCTGATGACCGGCATCCGACGGCACTACGACCGGGTGGCCGAGGAACTGGCGCTGCCGGTGGAGGAGAGCCGCGACGAGATGACCCGCCCCTCGCGAGTGCACTCCATCGTCCTCGTCTCCAAGATCCACAAGCCGACGCTGCGAGCCATCGCCTACGCCAAGCTGGTGCGCTCCGACGTCCTGGAGGCCCTCAGCGTCAACGTCGACCCCGAGGAGACCCGCGCCCTGCGCGAGGAGTGGAGCCGGCGCGGCATCGACGTCCCCCTCAAGACCCTCGACTCCCCCTACCGCGAGGTCACCCGGCCCGTCGTGGAGTACGTCAAGAGCCTGCGACGCCGCAGCCCGCGCGCCGTGATCAGCGTCTACATCCCCGAGTACGTCGTCGGCCACTGGTACGAGCAGCTACTGCACAACCAGAGCGCCCTGCGCCTCAAGGGGCGGCTGCTGTTCACCCCCGGCGTGATGGTGACCTCCGTGCCCTACCAACTGGAGTCCTCCGAACGCGCCCGCCTGCGGGCCCGCAGGCGGGCGGAGTGGAGCGCACCCGGCGCGGTGCGGCGCGGCCCGGTCGGCCCGGACGACCGGCACGAACCGTAGGCGGCGGGCCCACCGCGCACGAGCGGTAGGCTGGACGACCGCCGTCCTTGGCGCACACCACTTCCTGGAGCGACTCCCCATGTCCCCCGCAACATCCCCCGCCACGCCCCCCGCCGCGCAGTCCGGCACCGACAGCGCCGACGAGGCCGCCGCGCCCGCGTCGCTGGTGGGCCGGGAGTACGAGGTCGAGATCGGCCCCGTCGCGCACGGCGGCCACTGCGTCGCCCGCACCGAGGAGGGGCGGGTCCTGTTCGTCCGTCACGCCCTGCCCGGAGAGCGGGTCGTGGCGAGGGTGACCGAGGGCCACGAGGGCTCCCGCTTCCTGCGCGCCGACGCCGTGGAGGTCCTGGAGGCGTCCAAGGACCGCGTCGAGGCCCCCTGTCCCTTCGCCGGACCGGGCCGCTGCGGCGGCTGCGACTGGCAGCACGCCGCGCCCGGCGCCCAGCGCCGGCTGAAGGCGTCCGTCATCGCCGAACAACTCCAACGGCTGGCCGGGCTGACGGCGGAGGACGTCGGCTGGGACGGCACCGTCGAACCCGCCCCCGGCGACAAGGTGCCCAAGGGGGAGGTGCCCGCCTGGCGCACGCGCGTGCAGTACGCCGTCGACGACGACGGGCGGGTCGGACTGCGCCGCCACCGCTCCCACGAGATCCAGCCCATCGACCGCTGCCTGATCGCCGCGCCCGGCGTGAGCGAACTGGGCATCGAGAAGCGCACCTGGCCGCAGACCGCCGCCGTCGAGGCCGTCGCCGCCACCGGTTCCGGCGACCGCCAGGTCCTGATCACCCCCCGTCCCGACGGACGGCTGCCCCTGGTGGAACTGGACCGTCCGGTGTCGGTGGCGCGGGTGGAGGAGCCCCGCGGCCGGAACGGGGAGCGCGGCGTCCACCGCGTCCACGGTCGCCCCTACGTCCGCGAACGAGCCGCCGAGCGCACCTGGCGGATCAGCGCGGGCGGTTTCTGGCAGGTCCACCCCAAGGCCGCCGACCTGCTGGTGGAGGCCGTGATGACCGGCCTCACCCCGCACAAGGGCGACACGGCGCTCGACCTGTACTGCGGCGCCGGGCTCTTCGCCGGCGCGCTGGCCGACCGAGTCGGGCCCAAGGGGGCGGTGCTCGGCATCGAGGCGTCCAAGCGCGCCGTGGAGGACGCCCGCCACAACCTCGCCGACCTCGACCGGGTCCGCGTCGAGCGCGGCACGGTGGAGAAGGTCCTGCCGCGCACCGGCATCACCGAGGCCGACATTGTCGTCCTGGACCCGCCCCGCTCCGGCGCCGGACGGAAGACGGTGCGGCAGATCGCCGCGCTCGGCCCGCGCCGCATCGCCTACGTCGCCTGCGACCCGGCGGCCCTCGCCCGCGACCTGGCCTACTTCGCCGCGGAGGGCTACGTCCCGCACTTCATGCGCGCCTTCGACCTGTTCCCGATGACCCACCACGTGGAGTGCGTCGCCATCCTCAAGCCGGCGGAGAAGGGTTCCTGACCCGCGGGTTCGTCGAGCCGGGGACCGCGCTCGACCTGTTTTTCGGTCATCCGTCGTGTGGGACGGCCGCTTCGACTGTGGGAGCGGCCCGACCCGCGGTTTCGCAGGCGGAGCAGCCCTCGTGTCGGCGACGGCGCTAGGGCATCGCCCAGGAGCCCGACGCTCGTATGACGCTCGGCTCCTCCTCGGTCGTCTGCTCTCCGGCACCGTCGAACAGGCCCGTCTCGTCTCGGCCGACTCGACGGCTCCGAGCAGGCGGCAGGCGCCCGTCTCCATGCGGGCGTAGGGCGAGACGTACGGGGCCGAGGTGTCGTGGGGAGTGGGGGCGGCACGGTCGCGACGGTACCCAGCGTGGTCGCACGTGTGGGCGGTCCCGCCGCCCTGCGCGTCCGACGGCAAACGGCGGTACGGGCCAGCCGCTTGACGGTGTGGCGCGCGCCGTTTCCCTCGCGGGTTCCACGAGGTGTTTCGGTGTCGGCGGCGGCACATGCGAAGGGCGTTGACGCCGTCCACCGGCTCCTTGTCATTCAGGTGCTCGACACTTCGGCCATTGTTCGATACCGCGAACGAATCGGAGTCGTTCCATCGCACAGCAGGGCATCTCCGGGTCGCACCCGAACACCGAGTCGCAAGGCGATGCTCGTCGCCCCCTCGGCTCAGGCGGCCACCAGTGGCGCCTTACGCGGTGTTGGTTCGAACCGGTGTCTCGATGTGTTGGGAGCCGGCCAGGACAACGGCACACCTGCAGTTTTACGACCGCTGGGGCGGGACCAACCAGCAGTGGACGTCGACGGGGGTGCCGGCGTAGCCGGCGCACGGCTGGGACGCGGTGAAGGACTTCACCGTCGTGAAGCACAACGGCAAGCACCTGGTCTGCGCGACGAGCGCGTCGGGATCGTCGTACGGCTCGATGATGTCCAGTCCCTTCACGAACCGGTCGGACATGGCGTCGGCCGGCCAGATCGGGATGAACCAGGCCGCGGTGGCGCCCACGCTGTTCTGCTTCGCGCCCAAGAACATCTGGGTGCCGGCGTACCAGTGGGGTGCGTGGCCCTTCATCTGCCGCACGTCGAGCGACCCCACCAACCCCAACGGCTGGTCCTCCCCGCAGTCGCTGTCCACCGGGAGCGTCTCCGGCTCCGACAGAGCCGACACCGGCCCGATCGACCAGACCCTGATCGTCGACGACCGGAACATCCACCTGTTCTTCCCTGTTCTTCGCCGGTGACAACGGCAAGATCCACCGGGCGAGCATGCCGATCGGGAACTTCCCGGGCAACTTCGGTGCGTCGTACACGACGATCATGAGCGACACGAAGGCCAACCTGTTCGAGGGCGTACAGGTCTACAAGGTCAAGAGCCGGAACCAGTACCCCATGATCGTCGAGGCGATGGGCGCGAACGGGCGCTACTTCCGCTCCTTCACGGCCTCCGGCCTGAGCGGTTCGTGGACCCCGCAGGCCACAAGCGAGAGCAACCCCTTCGCGGGCAAGGCCAACAGCGGCGCCACCCGGACCAACGACATCAGCCACGGTGACCTGGTCCGCGACAACCCCGACCAGGCCATGACCATCGACCCCTGCAACCTGCGGTTCCTCCACCAGGGCAAGTCCCCCGGCGCGGGCGGCGACTACGACCGACTGCCGTGGTGGCCGGGTGTCCTCACGCTGCAGCGCTGACCTTCCCGATTCCCGATGCCCGAACCCCGATTCCCGGTGACCGTGCCGCGGCGCGGTCACCGGGCATGTGGACGAGCGGTTCGCGGCGTGGGTGACCTCACCCGCCGGCCGACACCCACCGCCCCCGAGGAACCCCGGCCGTGCGGCGGCCGGGGTTCCTCTCGTCTCCGGTGCCGTCGCCGCGGCCCGGCCCGTCTTCGGAGGGGGCGAGGCGTCTGGCCCCACCACGGCATGCCCGCCGCCGAACGCGTCGAGCCGCCGGAATCGCCGTCCCGAACACCTCGGACGGCGCCGGTGGAAGATCGAACGGTCGATCTCCCGGACGTTCGCCCACCCCCGCCTCGCCGACCGCCTCGACTCGGACGGGCCGGTGGGCCTGCTCGGCGACCCGTTCACCGGCGTACGCATCGACCGCGGTGCCCTTACCCTGCCCCTGGCGCCCGGCATCGGCGCCGTCCCCGCACACGGGACTCACGAATCCCCCGCAAGCCACGGAATCCATGGAGATGACTGATATGCGGCTTCGATGCGCCGTGCTCGACGACTTCCAGAACATCGCCACCAGCGTCGCCGACTGGAGCCCCGTCCAGGACCGGGTGGAGGTCGTCAGCTTCACCGAGCACTTCGCCACCGAGGACGAACTGGCCGCCGCGCTCGCCGACTTCGACATCGCGGTGACCCTGCGGGAGCGTGTCCCCTTCCGCGCGTCCCTGTTGGACCGGTTGCCCCGCCTGAAGCTGCTCGTCGCGTCCGGCATGCGGAACTCGGTCATCGACTACGAGGCCGCCGAACGCAACGGCGTGACGGTCTGCGGCACCAAGAGCTCCCCCACCCCGCCGGTCGAATTGACCTGGGCCCTGCTGCTCGGCCTCGCCCGGGGCATCGTCACCGAGAACAACGCCCTGCGCTCCGCAGGCCCCTGGCAGTCCACCGTCGGTGCCGACCTGCACGGCAGGCGGCTGGGACTGCTCGGCCTCGGCAAGATCGGCAGCCGGGTCGCCCAGGTGGGCCTCGCCTTCGGCATGGAGGTGGTGGCCTGGAGCGAGAACCTCACCAAGGAACGCGCGGACGAGGTCGGCGTCCACCTGGCTCCGTCCAAGGAGGAGCTGCTGCGCGAGAGCGACTTCGTCTCGGTCCACCTCGTGCTCGGCGATCGGACCCGCGGCCTGCTCGGGGCCCCCGAGCTGGCCCTGCTCAAGCCCACCGCGTACCTGATCAACACCTCCCGCTCGGCCATCGTCGACCAGGACGCCCTGCTCGCGGCGCTGCACGAGGGGCGAATCGCCGGAGCGGGCATCGATGTCTTCGACATCGAGCCGCTGCCCGCGGACCACCCGATGCGCACCGCGCCCCGGCTCCTCGCGACGCCGCACCTGGGCTATGTCTCCCAGCGCAACTACCGCACGTACTACGGGCAGACCGTCGAGAACATCGAGGCCTATCTGGCCGGCAGCCCGGTGCGTCTCCTCGGCTGACGCGGTGTCGGGGATCGGGACGTGTGTGACGTCGGTGCTGGACGTCCTGGGAGTGGAGTTCGGCCCGACGCACTCGGAGGTCGCCCTGCCCCCGGTGGCCCGCGGCTGATCGAGACACGTGTCCGGATGGGCGGCGGCATGATCCCGACGCTGACGCTGGAGGCGACAGGAGACGACATCGGCGATTGCGCGACGCGGCAGACGCTGGGGGAGAAGGAGCTGCCCGGCATACGGGCACGGCCCGCCGACGGCGGCGGGCGGGGCTGCTCGGCCATCCGGTTCGCCTCGATGGCCGCTCGGGGCGGCACGCTGGAGGAGGTCGTGAAAGCGGCGAGGGAGGCGGTGACGGGCCTGGAGTTCCGGCTCCGGGCGCGGACACCGGACCCGGGGACGGTATAGGGCCCGTCCACGGTATGGCGCCGGCTGTGGGAGCGTGGGGCGTGGGGGCGCCCCGGGACGATCCGGGCCCACAGGCCCGTGGGCCTCGGCGGTGCGGCCCGCGTGACCGCCCGGCGCGGTGGCCGGGAAGTGCCCTGTGCGCACTGTCGAGGTTGTCCCTCGCGTGCCGCGCACCGGAACATGAGCGGCGCTGACGACCCATGAACTCGCCGCGAAAGGGGAAGCCGTGCGGATCGGGGAGTTGTCCGAGCGAACCGGCGTGAGCCGCCGGTCCATCCGCTACTACGAGCAGAAGGGGCTTCTTCGGGCTCACCGGACCGACAAAGGATGGCGGGAGTACGACGAGACCGCCGTCAACAGGGTCCTCAACGTGAGGGAGTTGCTGCGGTCCGGGCTGACCGTCGAGGACATCCTGCACGTCGAGCCCTGTCTCTCCATGGAGATGGCCGACTTCATGTCCTGCTCCGACGCCGACCACGCGATCGCGATGTACGAGGAGCGGCTGGCCGTCATCGACGAGAAGGCGGCGCTGCTGCGACGGCACCGTGAGGAACTGGTCCGCCGCATCGCCATGTTGCGCACCCGGTCCGGAGCCGACGAACTCCAGGAGCTGCTCGACAACGCGCGGAGGGCGTGAGCGACCGGACGGCTTCGGGAACCCCCATCACCCGGCGGAGGCCGCCGAACGGCATGTCGGTGAGTCCCGGACACGTTTCCGGGTGAGGAACCCGGCTCGGCCCCTCCCGCGCGGCCGGCCTTCCCGAGGGCGGGCTTGACCTTGACACCGGTGTCACCACCTAGCGTCCTGCACGTGCGTGATGCCGCGGTACGGACCGGAAGCCCGATGCCGCCCGATGCCCGATTCTCGATTGCCACGAACGCGCGCCCCCTGAGCGGAGGGCGAACCTCCTGCCCCGGTGGGTGCTCCGGCGCGTGTGACGGAGGTTCGTCCACCATGAGAAGAAGCCTTCCCGGTTGGCTTCTCGTCCTGTTCCTGACCCTGTTGGTCACGGCCACGGACGAGTTCGTCATCGCCGGCGTGCTCAAGACGATCGCCGCCGACTTGGACGTCGGCATCTCGGCCGCCGGGCAATTGGTGACGGTGTTCGCGGTCGTCTACGCGCTCGGGGCCCCGACCCTGGCCGTCGTGTTCGAGCGCTTCCCCAAGCGCACCGTGATGGTTCTGGGGTTGCTGGTCTTCGTGCCGGCCAATGTGGCCGCCGCGGTCGCGCCGGGATACTGGCCGCTGATGGCGGCCCGTGTCCTCGCCGCCCTGTCCGCGGCCGTCGTGACCTCGGCCGCCTTCACCACGACGGCCATGGGCGCCCCGGAGGGCATGCGGGGGCGCTACCTCGGCGTCGTCACGGCGGGAATGACGGCGGCGCTCTTCACCGGGGTGCCGCTCGGGTCGTGGCTCGGTGGAGCCTTCGGTTGGCGGGCGACGTTCTGGCTGATCGCCGGGGTGGGAGCGGTCGCCGCGCTCGGGCTTCTGGCCACGGCACCGCGCATCGCCGGCAGCGAGCCCGCACCGCTGCGGGAGCGGCTCGGCCCACTGCGGAACACGGCCGTACTGCGCCTGGTGACGGTCACCTTCCTGGCGGCGAGCGGCGGCCTGATGTTCTACACCTACCTCGGGGCCTACACGGCGGAGGTCGCCGGCGGCTCCTACGGGCTGCTGTCGGTGATGCTCCTCATCGTCGGCATCGCGGGTCTGTTCGGCGCCGTGCTGGCCGGCCGCGCGGCCGACGCGCTGGGGCCGCGGCGCAGCCTGCGTCTGGTCGTCGGCGGACACGTCCTCGCGCTGGCACTGGCCGCGGCCCTGGTGTTCAGCGGCATCGGCAACCCGGTCGCGCTGGGCGCCGTCATCGCCTTCTGGGCCGTGTTCGCCTGGGGTCTCAACCCGCCCGTCCAGGGAAGCATCATGGGCGCGGCGGGGCCCCAGGCGGCGATGACCGCCCTCGCGCTGAACATCTGCGGCCTCTACCTCGGCACCGGGGTGGCGGGGGCTCTCGGCGGCGCCGTCATCGGCGTCTCGGACATCACCTGGGTGCCCGTGGCGGCCACCGTGACGATGACTCTCTCGTTCCTCCTCATCCCGCGCGCGGTGCCCGAGACGCAGGCCGGGCACAAGAGCGAACCCCGGCCCGTCGACGTATGAGACCCCCGCGGCGGCGCGGGCGAGACGGACCCGCGTGGGGTATCGCCGCGCCCACCAACGCGAAGTCATCACCGGACCGGGGTGGCCGCACCAACCTGTTGCGATCCTCCAGGGTGGAGGACGCCTCACCGGAGAATCCCGCCAAGTCGACCGGTTGACCTGATCGACGACCAGGAGGAGCGCGGAACGTGCCGGTCGTCCTCGTGGTGTCCGCGTCCCCCCGGCGAGTTCCCGCCACCCGGATCGGCCCCGGAGCCCAGTGGACCGGCCCGGGCACGGACGGAAGCCGTCACGGGTGCCGAGACGGGGGATCGAACTCCGCCCACACCGTCTTGCCGTGGGGCGGGTACGGGTCCGTGCCCCAGCGGTCGGCGAGCGCGTCCACCAGGAGCAGCCCGCGACCGGACTCCTCGTCCGGGCCCGGCGCCGGGCCGGGCTCGGGCGTCTTGTCGCCACGGGTGTCCGTGACCTCGACCAGGAGGACGCTCGTCACGCCGTTGAGCGTGAGGGAGATCCGGAAGTCGCGACCCCGCACACGCCCGTGCAGCGCGGCGTTCGCGGCCAACTCCGCCACGACCTGCTCGGCGCGCTCGGCCACGGAGGGCGACAAGGGCCAGGCGCGGAGCTGCCCGGCGGCGAGCAGCCGGGCGAGCCGGGCCCCGCGACGGGTGGAGGACAACCGCTGGGCGAACGTGCGGACGCTGCTGGTCTCTTGAGGTGTTGCCAGGTGCATGCGACCACGGTGGCGGGTGCGCGAGGGCGTCCGCCGGCGGTGAGCCCCGTACCACGTGTCAGCGTACGGAGACGCCGGGCGGTCGCCCCGCCGGCTCGGTGGCGAAGCCTGCGAATCGCAGGCCGGTTCAGGGCCGCGTCCGCGAGGATGGGCCGGGTGACCACCCCGGACCTCCGGCACCACCACGGCCACACCCGCGCCGAGCGCGACCGCGCCGTCCCCGAGACCTTCCACCGGGCCCGGAGCCGGGACGGCGACCCCGGCCCGGCACCGCACCCTCACCAGCCCCGTCCACCACCGACCACAAGGACCCCTGATCCGATGAACGCCCCCGTCGACACCGCCCTGCTGGACGATCTCCTCCGAACCGCCGCCGCCGACGGCATCGCCAGACACGTGGTCGGAGCCGTCGTCACCGACGCGGAGGGCCGCGTCCTGCTGCTGCGCCGCCCCGCCGACGACCATCTCGGTGGCCTGTGGGAGTTGCCCAGCGGCGGTGTGGACGACGGCGAGACGCTCACCGAGGCGCTGTGCCGCGAGGTGGCGGAGGAGACCGGCCTGGAGGTCACCGCCGTCGGCGCCTATCTCGGCCACTTCGACTACCGCTCCGGGAGCGGCAGGCTCACCCGGCAGTTCACCTTCACCGCCGCCACCGCAGGCCGGGCCGTCACGCTCACCGAGCACGACGCGTACATGTGGGCCGACCGCGCCGGGCAGGAGAAGGTGAGCGACGCGGTCCGAGGCGTCCTGGCCACTTGGCGTGAGCGGCCCACGACCTGACGGACACCCGCCGCCCCGTCCCGCACCCGGGGCGTTCCTCGGTGCCCGGGCTCCTCACGCGTCCTCCGCAGTTCCCTCGGGGCCATCGTGGCGCGTCCGTAGAGGTGGAAGGCGTCCTCACGCGTGCGCGGGTCCGGCGGCGATCACCTGCGCCCCCAAACTCCCCGGCCTCCCGCGCACGCTCCTCGTCATCGGCGCGCGCCGCGACGAACGCGGACAGCGCGCTGCCCTGCCGGAGCAGTTCGGCGAACCGCCACGCCCATTCCCCGTCCATCCCCGCCCCCGTCTCGCCCCGGCGCCCGTCCAGGCTGCCGCGGCACGCTGCCGGACACGCCGGTGAACGGCCCGGCCGAGCGGCCGGCTGCCGCCCGCCCGCAGCGGTCCCGCTCATGGCGGGAAAGGCGGGAAACCCGTCATTGCTGCCATGTCGGCCGACTGCCAGGCTGAACGGCATGGAACCCCACGGCGTGCTGATCGTCCTCCGTGAAGGAGTGCAGAGCCTGGACGTGACAGGGGCCCCTGGAGGTGTTCGCGGGAGCGGACGCCGTGACGGGACGGCCGGGCACGTACCGGATCACGACCGCCGGACTCGGCGGCGGGCCGGTGCGGACGTCCAGCGGGCTGCGCTTGCTGCCCGACGACGACCTCGCCCACGTCGAACCGGCCCACACCCTCCTGGTGCCCGGCGGCCGAGGCGCGATTGATCCCGATCCGGCCGTGGTACGGCGGATCGGCGAGCCGGCGCCCAAGGCCGAGCGTGTGGTCTCGGTGTGCACGGGAGCCTTCCTGCTTGCCGAGGCCGGACTGCCGGCCGGACGCGCGGCGGGTGACGAGGTCGCCGAGTACGGCCCCAACCGCTCTACACCACGGGCTCGGTCGCCACCGCGCCCGCCGCTCTCAAGCCGAGCGGACGGCCGGTGTTCTCCACCTGCTCGCGACGGCCGAGGGGCCGCGCGCCGCCGACACGCTGCCGGTGATCGCGTACCGCCCTTCCTGACCCGTTCCCTGCCCGGCGCCCCCGATCCGCGTGGGGGCCGGTCTTCCGGCGGTGGACGGCCAGGAGCCGGCGAGAAAGATCGCCGGCGGGCGCGGGGTGTCAAACATGGCGGCATATTGAGCCGGAACAGCGAGATTGCCTGCTTTTTTGGCGATGATTCAACAGGTCAGCGGCTTACCGGAAGGAAACCGCGCGTTTTGGTTTCAATCGACAAACGAGGTGGAGCGCCCGGTGTCGCAGCAGACGATCTTGCGGGAGGAAACCTTCCTATCAGAAGCTTCACGCCTGTCCGCGGCCGGGCCCTTCCGTCCGCCCCGCTCGTACCTCGCCGCCGCAGTGGTCATTTCGCTGAGAAAAACGCAATGGGCTTATTTCGGGCACTCTTTTTCTGTGCATCCTCTTTTTTCGGCCAACCTTCCTCGTGTATCGTCCCCGGGCAGCGGGCGGCCGAATATGTACGTGGCACCACCCCCGTTCGCCCCGGAAAGGTTTTCATTCCAGGAAGTCGAAGGAGGAACCGATATGCCGAACAGCGAGTTCGCCAACCTCGACCGGGTCGAGGAGAAGCCTTCCGTCGAGGCCGTCGAGACCGTTTCCGTCGAGAGCGACGTCAACGACGTCCAGCGGTTCACTCGTCGCCTGGACCACACGGTTCCGGACGTCCAGTGATGCCGTCGGGCTGTGCCGGCGCCCGAAAGGGCGTCGGCACAGCCCGATGCCTTCTCGCGGAGATTCCGGAACGGAGCCGGCAGGGCGCCCGCGTACCCGGTGCGGCAGTTCACCCGGGAACCCCGGCCGCCGCCGGAGAAGCACGAACCTTGCGCCGCGGGAAACTCCTCCTCACTCCGGTCCCGCCGGAAAGCGAACCGGAAACCATTCACGAGGGCGAAGGCTCTCCTGACCCGGGGGCCTTCTCCAACGGGAGCGTCATGAGTATTGGGCCAGTCCACATCAACGTCGTCTACAACCCCCTCATGCCGGAAGCGGACACGGACCGCAGGAAGGTCTTCCGGGACGAGGACTACAGAATCGAGTACGACGAGCCCTTCGAAGAGGTCGCCCGAGAACTCATCGACCTCTCGACCCGCCTCATCAACCTGCTGCCCGATCCTTCCCTGAGTCCCAACGAGCGCCTTGAGAGACTCGCACGCGTCGTACCGAAGTCACTGCTCGTCACGGCGCACCGCCGGAACGCCCGGTCCAAACTCGTGGAACTGCGGCGCCGCCTCGACGAGCTCGTTCCCGATCCCGACCTCTCCTACCCGGAGAAACTCGAGTGGCTCGTGTCCCGCCTCGACGAGCTCGTCCCGGGCGACATGCGCCCCATCGAGAAACTCGAGAAGCTCGGTGACTACCGGGCGGCCGACGTCGGCGTCTCCCCCCGGAGCTGGCAGTGACAGGGATCGTACGCACTTCGGGCCCTGCGTCGGGGAGGGCGTCAGGGCAGGTGGCGCACGCTCCGGTCGGCCGCTCCCCCGTCTTCCTGCGGGAGGGGACCCCCAAGGACCGGCTCGGCGTCGCCCGCGGGCTGGGAGGGGGAGCCGCCATCCCGGAGAGCGCCGGCGACCTTCCGCTCGTACTCCACGATCTCCTGCTGAAGCAGCCTCCGAAGAGCACCGTCGGCGCCGGCCGGACGGAGCCGTTCACCGCGGGAGGGCACGTCTTCTGGTGGCTCGGCCCCCGGGACGGAGCAGGGCGCCTGGACAGCGCCGTGGGTCTCGCCGGCCACCGCGTCGTATGGCCGGACGACGATGTCAGGGCGGGGATAGCGGCGGCGCTCGACCTGATAGCGACCCGTCCCTGGGCCATGGATCTCGTCTCGACGTACGTCACCACCTTCGCGCTGGCCGAGACGGAGCGGAGCGGGACACGGAAAGGCCTGATCACCTCGTGCTCCCTTCCCGACTTCCCGTTGTGCGTGTTCTTCTCCCCCAGGGTCTTCGTGCACATTCCGCCCCTGAGTATCCACCCGGTCGACTCCGTGCGCATGGCTGCCGAGAACCTCTATCACGAGGCGGTGCACCAGGCGGTCAACTACCAGTTGCTGGCGCATGACATCCTGGTGCCGGAGTACGACTCCGCGCGAAGCCCCAAGATACCCATCTACTGGCGGCAATCCGCCGGCGAGAAACGCAACCGCGCCTGGGAGCTCGACCGAGTGCTGCACGCCGCGTCGGTTTACTGCCACCTGCTCCACTGGCGCTACTGCGAACTCGTCGACCCCACCCTGGACGCGGAGGAGCGCAAGACCGTCATCAATGCGACCACCGACTCCATCGGTGCCCTCAAGAGCCTGTGCGACGCCCTCTCGGAACACATCGACTACTTCACCAGCGAGGGTGCACTGTTGGTCGGAAGACTCATCGAGGCGGCGGAGACACGAACTGAGGTCATGAGGACGGTAATCCAGACGGAGAGCATTCCGGGAACCATTTCGAAATGACCGAGACCAAGCACGGCAGCGGTTACCGGGGAGAGCGGGGCAATCGCGTCTTCGCGATCCTCTGGGGCGGACAGCTCGTCTCACTGCTGGGATCCAGCGCGGCGTCCTTCGCGCTCTCCCTGACCGTTTACTCGGTGACCAAGGACGCCCTTGCCCTCGCCCTGGTGACGGCTGCCGGAATGTTCGGCTCCATATATCTCGCCCCCTTCGCCGGTGCGCTGGCCGACCACTTCCCCCGGCGCACCGTGATCATCTCCTGCGACATCGCGCTCGCCGTCGCGGCCCTGCTGCTCGCGTGGACCACCACCCTGGGAGTCGGCTCCAGGCTGCCGCTCGTCATCGGTCTCGTCTTCGTCACCGGAGCACTGGGAGCCTGTCTTTCGGTGACACTGTCCGCATCCGTTCGCCAGATTCGTTCCGAGACGAATCTGACCCGGGTGAACGGCCTGACGTCCCTCCTGGAGAACCTGCCTGTCGTCGCCGGCCCGCTGATGGGTGCGGCCGTCTATTCGGTGGCGTCTCCCGCTCTGGTCTTCGTCGTCGACGCCGTGACGTTCCTCGTCAGCGCCGTGGCTGCGAGAACAGTGCGCTGGGAGGATCCGGCCACACGTCCGAAGCGGCCCTTCCGGCCGTTCGCCGGAGCCGCCGCGGGACTGCGCGTCATATTCGCCGACGCCAGGCTCAGGTTCGTCCAGTTGTCCTTCGCGGGGATCAACTTCTGCAACGGTCTGGGCATGGCGTCGGTGACCGCCTACGTCATCTCCTCGTCGGCCGCCGAATCGGCCTCCTGGAACCTCGCCCTGTTCAACACGGCGGGATCCGTGGGCCTGATCGTCGGCTCCTCGCTCATCCTCGCCGTCGGTGACAGGATCGACCGGCGGATCGTGATCTGCGCCGCGATCGTCGCCGGGGCCGTTCTCGGCCGGATGAGCCTTGTGCTCAGCGTTTTCCCCATCCTGTGGGCGGTCTCCGCGGTGGTCCGGAACTGCACCGCCCAGATGACGAACGCGCCGTTGACCGCCATATGGCAGGAACGCATCCCGCAGGACGTGCAGGGGAGCGTCTTCGGAGCGAGACGACTGCTCGGCCAGGGGCTGTATCCGCTGGCCGTCGTCCTCGGCGGATTCCTCGCGGACAGTGCGTTCACCGGCGGGGGCTCGCCCCTCGGCACCGTGGCGGAAGCGGGCGTGTCCGCCGGAGGCATAGCGACGGTCATCGTGGTGGCCGCGTGCGGAGAGGCCCTGATCGGCTTGCTCCTCCTGCTCACACCGCACCTGAGGGGCCTTGCGAAGCCCCCGGAGCCCCCGGATTCCCCGGTGCCCTCGTCCGAACCACCGCGGGACGAGGTCCGGAAAGGGTGAGAACCGTCCCGGCTCCTGACGGGGAGTGAACCCTTTCCGGCCCCGGACCGAGCAGGCCCGGCCGGCCGGCGGAGTCCGTACGGAGAGTCAGAGTACGGGCACTCTGAGTGGACGGTACGCAGGTCTTTCGGTCACGCTGGGTGGGTTCGGCCGCGGGGGAGACCGCGCACAGCACAGCACCGGGAGGGGCCGCCCATGACCGTTGACGACGCCTGTGCCACCGAGGGCGTGGACGTTGGACGGGAGCCCGACGCGTCGGACAGCCTGCGCACCTTCGGGGCCGTCGTCCAGGCCCTGCGCGAGCACGCCGGACTCAGCCGCGCGGACCTCGGGCAGCGGGTCCGGTACTCCAAACACACCGTGGAATCGGTGGAGTTGGGCCGCCGGATGCCCGACGAGTCGTTCGTGGAACTGGCCGAGGAGGCCCTGGGCAACACCGGCGCCCTCCGGAGGGCCGCCAAGCACCTGACACGCGGCGAACCGGGGCTGGCGGCCTGGTTCCGCCGCTGGGCGCGCCTGGAGCGGGTGGCGGTGAGCCTGTGCACGTACGAGTGCAGGCTGGTGCCGGGACTGTTGCAGTCGGAGGGGTACATCCGCGCCCTCTGTGAGAACGACATCCCTCCGCTGACGGACGACGCCCTGGAAGCCACCGTGCGGGCGCGGCTGGACCGACAGCGGTTGCTCTACGAGAGGCCCAATACGGCCTTCGACTTCATCGTTGACGAAGCCGTTTTCATGCGCCGTATCGGCGGAGTTGAGGTCACCCGTGGTCTGTTTGACCATGTTCTTGAAGCCGTCAAAGCCAGGAACGTGACGCTCCAGGTCATGCCTGCCTGCACCGAGGACCACGCGTGTCTGGCTGGACCAATCCAACTGTTGGAGACCCCGGACGGACGCTGGCGCGGGTACTCGGAGGGGCAGGAGAGCGGTCGCTTGATCGCTGACCCGAAAGAGGTCAGCAAACTGCATATGCGCTATGCGAGACTGCGTTCGCAGGCCCTCCCCCCGAAGGAGTCCGTGGGCCTGCTGGAGCGGATGCGAGGAGCGCTATGAGCAGAACGACTGACCTCGTCTGGTTCAAGTCCAGCTACAGCAGCGCGCAGGGCGATAGTTGCGTGGAGGTCGCCGTCACCGAGCAGGCCGTCCACGTGCGGGACTCCAAGGACGTGACCCGCCCGGCCTTCGCGGTCGGCTGCGACGGCTGGAGCCGGTTCGTGCGGTACGTGGCGGGGGAGTAACCGGGACTGACCCGAGTAGTGCCGGTGTGGGGAGGCCCATGGGCCTCCCCACACCGGTTCGCAGCACGTAGCCCCTTACCGAACTCAGTTCTCTTCGAAACCGCTGTCCTCGAACCTGAGCTGGGTGGCGTTCTCCCGGACGGTGCGCACCTGCTGTTCGGTGAATCCTTCGTCGGTGGTCGCGGTGATCTCGATGCGGACTTCGAGCCGGACGCCGTCGGCCGCCTCAAGATGGGCGAGGACTTCCTGCTGGATGTCGGCGAAGTCGGCGGCGGGGCGGTTGGGGTTGAGGGTCTTGACGCCCCAGAACCTGTGCACGACCGCCTTGGCCGGCGGCTGCGGCGGCTGAGGACCGGGCCCCGGGGGAGGAGTGACGGAGCCAGAGCCGGAGTCGGAGCCGGACCTGGGGTGCGGAATGTTCACTCCTCCGGCTTCTCCGACGTTGCCGCCCGCCGCCGGCGTGACAGGTTCGGACGGCCGGCTGTCGGTGGCACGGGCACGCTGTTCGGCCGCTCGTGCCGGCTGGACCAGGAGCGTTTCGTCGGTGACGAGAGCGGGCTCGGGCTTGTCGCCGTGGATCCACAGGTTCCGGTACTCGCCGGTGACCTCGTCGTAGCCGTCGGCGAGGGCGAAGGCGTCCTGCTGCCACAGGAGGACTTCGGCGGCGCCGAGCACGGCCTGTTCGAGCACCTGCCGGTTGGGCAGACGCTTGAGGTAGGGGTACTGGGTGTACCAGGACCACAGGTCCCCGAAGCGCACATGGCCCTTGTTCCAGGCGTTGGCCAGGGGGCCGTCGAGAGCCATGCGGACGAGCGCGGTCCCGAGCGTGGGGGTGATCCAGCCCTTGGCCTTGAGCGCCGAGGTGACGCGCTCGGCGAGGGAACCGCCGTCCTTGGGGATTCGGGCGAAGGAGATGGTCGGTTTCTGGCCGGGCACCTCGGTCGGGACCAGTGCCGCGGTGAAGGCGGCGCGGACGCGGTCGTCGACGGCCGCGTCCAACTGGCGGGCGCGGGTGGTGGCCTGCCTGCGCTGCTGCGGGCTGAGTTCGAGCTCCTCGGCCTCGTCGGCTATGGACTGCCAGGCCCGGTACTCGCGCACCACTCCTTCGAGCTCGGGGTAGGTGTCGCGGTCGGCGGCGACCATGACCAGCATGTTGCGACGCTGCCGCTGCCCGCTGCCGGCCTCCAGCAACAGGCGCTCGGCGAAGGTCGTGGCCGTGGAGGCGTCCTTGCCCCAGGTGAACTTCGGGTGCAGCACCACGAGCTTGAGCACCTCGGTGTCGGGCACGTCCCCGGTGTCCGGAGGTGCGGCGTGGACGGCGCCGAAGGACGCCTTGGACGCCCTCTCCGCGGTCTTGAGCCGAGCGACGATCGTCGCGTGCACGTCGGCCTCGCCGTAGCCGGCGGCGCGGTCGGCGGCCACCCGGGAGACCGAGGCGGCCAGGTCGTACCAGGAGCGGTCGCCGTCCTCGTAGAAGTACGTGGCGCGCTGGCCCAGCAGGGCTCGGGCATCACCGATGTGGTTGATGACGTCGCCGGGCACCGCGGCACCCAGGCGCAGCCGCTGGATCTCCACGCCCTTGTGCGCCGAGCGCAGCGTCGGAACGGTCGCGATGAAGACCGACCGGGCGATACGCCTGGTGAGGGCGCGTTGGCCGAACGAGGGACGGTCGCGGTCGATCTGCACGGGGGTGGAGCCCTCGCCGTCGACGTCCTTGTCCACCACCGGCTTCCAGTTGTCGTCCAGATACTTGGTGATCTCGCTGAACACCTGGGTGTCGTGGACGGGCACCGCGCCGGGGGTGATGAGCGGGGCGGTGTCGCCGGCGGCCCACAGCGCGTTGATGACCACGCTCATCAGGCGCAGCACGCCTCGGGTGCGCTGGAACTTCGGCAGCGCCGACCAGTCCTCGTAGAGCCGGTCGAACAGCTCGGGGTGGATCGGGTAGGCCGCCCGGATGCGCTGCTCGTACTCGCCGGTGGTCGTCTCGCGGGGGAAGAACCCGGTGTTGTCCTGGTAGTACTTCACGTACTGCTTGGCCACCGCGGCGATGTCCGCCAGCGCGACGGCGTCGGGCTCCTCGAACAGGCGCCGGCGCACGATCTCGAAGGACTCGATGTTGTTGGCCGGCCGCCAGTCGTCGGCGTTGCGGCCGATGACCTGCTGAAGAGTCTCCAGGGCGACATGACCGTTGGGGCCGCCCACTTCGAGCGCCGAGCCGGCGCCGCCGTTGTCCAGGGAGTCGGAGGCGGGGATGGAGACCACGAGCATGACGCCCGGGATGGACTTGGCCATCTCCGTCAGGTGCTGGGCGAAGGTGTGCTGGGCGGCGAACGTCCCGCCGGGCAGGTTCTCGCGGCCCACGAGCTGGCGGGCGTAGGCCACCCACTCGTCGATCAGGATCAGCACGCTCTTGCCGCCGGCGACGGTGTCGCGCACGACGGCGTCCAGTGCGTCTCCGGGATCGGTGCCGGTCTCATCGGCCTTCGCGACGCGGTTGTATGCCGCGCGTCCGCCGAGTTGCCAGGCCAACTCGCCCCATAGCGTGCACACTTCGGTGCCGTCGTCCTTGAGGATCGGCTGGCTCGGGGAGAGCTTCGTGCCCACCAGGGTGATCCGCTTGACGTCCAGGGACCTCAGCGGGTCGTCTTGGGGCGCGGGCAGAGAGGCGTGCACGACGTCCTGCACGGCCTGGGGCAGGGTGTTGGTGGTCAGGCCCTCGGAGAACAGGTGGTACAGCGCCAGCATCGAGTGGGTCTTGCCGCCGCCGAACTGGGTCTGCAGGTTCACCACCGGGCTCGCTCCGGCGTCCCCGGACAGGCGCTTGAGCGCGCGGGTCAGCAGGTCGGACAGGCCACTGGTCAGGTAGGTGCGGGAGAAGAACTCACGCGGGTCGAGGTACTCGGGCGCCGTGGCGTGGCCGTTGGCGACCGCGTGCAGGTCGGCAGCGAACTCCGCGGCCGAGAACTGGCCTCGGATCACGTCGGCGTGCGGTGTGATGACCTCACGCCACGGCTTGATCGCGGTACCGGCCTGGACACCGGCGACCTTGACCGCCTGCGCGCGGGCCAGGCGGTTGCGGGTCTGCTTCTCGAAGACCTCGCGCTGGTGCTCCATGCGCATCTTCGCGACCGCTTCGGCCTCGTCCCCGGCCCCGATCACCGTCAGCAGACGCTCGATCGTGTCCAGCGCGCGGTAGGTGTCGTCCGAGGAGAACTTCTGCCCGTGGTGGACCGCGTTCGCCGTCTCGCGCAGCTCGGAGGCGAGCGCCGACTGGGGGCGGGAGAGATCCTTCTCGAAGACCTTCCACTTCTCGGTGACCACGCGGAGCAGGAACCGCACGTCGTCCCGCGAGTAGGTCTTGGAGGTGCCGAACTTGACCGAGTCCTCGGCGGCTATCAGCTCGACCCAGTCCCTGCCGGGCGGCGTCTGGGCGGACATGCGCATGTCGACCCACGGGCGCATGCCTTCCAGCAGTTGGTCGAAGCCGCGCAGCACCTTCTCGTTGTTCGTCAGCGCCATCAGTAGTCCCCCTCGAAGAGTGTTTCGGCCACAGCAGCCGGGCGGATCGTGGTGGAGGTCGCGGAGATATCAGCCCACGCACCGCCCAGGCCGTTGAACAGACCTGCGGTCGAGGCGTCCTGAGGCTCCATCAGCTCGTAGAGACGGGTGGCCAGGCGGTTGACCTCATCCAGGTTCACCTTTCCCCTCACCCCGGCCATGAGCCTCGCGGCCTTTTCGCGTCCTTCAGTCGCGTACACGCGGGCCAGGTGGCAGGTGACCTCCCACAGCGACAGCCGGTCGTCGTGGGCCGGGTTCCAGGTGGGGTCGAGGTCCTGCGGCTTGATCAGCGCGACCTTGTTGCCACCGGAGGCGAGGATCCCGCCACGGGCGATCCCCTGCACCGACAGGCCGAGCGGCACAGCCAGGGACTCGGCGTCGCCGTAGGGGCGGGTGTCCCAGCCGTAGGAGCGGAACCAGTCCAGGCAGAACCGGGTGTCGGCGTCCAGTTCGGCGTCATGCTCGTTCTGCAGGGCGTCGAACGTCTGATTGATCAGCGCCAACGCGGTCTTCACCGACATCGTGGAGCCGTCGTCCTCCAGCACGCGGGAGTAGCGAGAGAACACGGCCATGCCCGGACCAAGGATCGTCTGCCGCAGGTCCGCCGGGGCGATCGCACCATCACGGATACGAGGCAGCGCCTCCTCCAGTTCCGTGTGCAGCTCAGCCAGGAACCCGGCGCGATCTGTGGGTGGGGCGGTAGCTTTGCGTGGCCGTAGTGCCAATACGATGGAGGAAGCGAGAGCATTGGTTCCAGACGCGATCATGCGGTTGGATAGTTCGGAACGAACTGGCCATGTAGCGGTGACACTCCATCCATGGCGAACCATTCCCTCCAGGAATGTTGACCATCCTGTGGAAGCCACGCCATCCTTCTCGAGTTCCGCTTGCTTGAAAGCGTAGAAGACAGCGATAGGGTATTCCGAGGATGCTGACTGGCGCGCGTGCGCGAAAATTCGCTCGAACCCCTCCTCAAAGAATTTCTCGGCCTGCTCTTTTCCGCCGTGGCGGTAAGGGTTGGCGACCAATTCCTCCGCTTTGGGAACAAGCATGGTCCCGAAGAGGTCAGGGTGGATTTCGCGAAGAGATCGGCGCAGCCAGACGTAGAAGTAGTCGGACACGTCCGAGTAAGCAATGTTGTCGTAGTACGGTGGATCGGTTGAGATAAGGAGCCCTTCGTATCCGCGTGCTGCGGCGTCTTCTTGCTTGACTGATCCGCTCCCCCGAGCAGGGACCTTGTCAAGAGATCTGCTTACCCATGTAAGGTCTTCAAGGAAGTCTCCTGAGGAGCCTCCGAATGGGTTGGCTTCTGCGAAATCCCAAGCCATAGGTATCGCCTGGCGGGCGAATAGCCCACGAACCGCTTCCATCTTGGGGCTGCTGTCCCAGGAGTTAATCGAAGACATTTTGTTAGTGGTGCGACTGATTGCAAATGCAATATAAGTTGCGACGGCGTCTGCGTATGCCTCTGCGCTGTTACCTCCGCTGGCCAGGCGCTCACCATGGGGGAGGCCTGCGGCAAGTGCATCGGCGAGTACATGCTCGCGAACTTCGCCAACAAGGTTGCTGAACGTGGTCAACGCGGTGAGTTGTCGATTCGTGAACAGCTCCGCCCACTCGGTCAAGCCGTATGTGTAGACATTGATTCGCCCTGGCCAGTTGAAAATTTCGCCGCTGGGAATGCTGTCAGGGGTGGGTAGGCCCGCTACTGCAATGTGCTTGTCGGTCGGCTCAAGATAGACACGTCGGCGGTCTCCCTCGGCTACAACTGTCATGAGTTGGGCGTACATGCGCTTGGCGCGACCCTCAGCGCGGATGTACTTGAG
Organism: Streptomyces megasporus; assembly: GCF_000718985.1. Classification (GTDB taxonomy): domain Bacteria; phylum Actinomycetota; class Actinomycetes; order Streptomycetales; family Streptomycetaceae; genus Streptomyces; species Streptomyces megasporus. The sequence goes on from NZ_JODL01000012.1 coordinate 153,039, forward strand.
CTCTACTGTTGTCCCGCACGCGATGCAGTGAGCCCCCTTGCGTCCCACCGTGCCGTCTTCATTAGCAGTCGGTGCCTGCCTTGAATCATGCCTGATATTAAATTTCACGCTCCGCCCGCCAGGCGCGGTCGCGTCCTCAACCAAGCTCGGGACAACGTACGCCTCCTTTCCCTTCTTCTTGCCGAGCCACCAGGAACGCACCAGCGGCATGCGGATGCCGCAAGCTGGGTTCGGGCAGGTTACTGTCCGGGCCCAAATCCACGCAATGACGGTGGCTTCAGTGGTCTTCCCGGTGGGTTTGCCGTCGGCGCCCAGCACAGGAACTTGCGCCTTGGGATACAGATGTCCGATGCGTTCCTGGGCGCGGTCGCGCATCCAGGCGCCATAGCGGCGCACGTCCTCTGCTAGGCCTGTTGCGCGCGGCCAGAGCCCCTCCGTTTCAGGGGGCGCAGCACCTGGGAAAACGGGCGGTTGCCCTGCGAACTTCGGTGGAATCTCGATGAGAGCCTTGTTGATCAGCACGGGCACCGGGTTGAGGTCGCTGGCGTGAGCATCCAGGCCCAGGCGCTGCGCCTCCAGCGGGATCGTGCCGCCACCCGCGAACGGGTCCAGGATCGCCGGCGGGTTCCCTCCTGTGCTCTTGAGGATCTCCTCGTGGGCCTCGCGGTACAGGCCCTCGTCGCTGATGTTCTTCCACTTCACCAAGCGACGGATGATGTTGTGCAGCCGCTCGCGCTCCTTCTTCTGCTCCTCCTCCGTGGGGAACAGTTCAGGGTGCGAAGACGGGTCGTCCACGAGCTGAGCGAACAGCACCGCGCGGGCCGCAGCCAGGGGGCGGCGGGCCCACCACAGGTGCAGCGTGGAGGGGTGCCCGTGGCGGATCGACTTCTCGCGGGCGGCCTCGGCGTTGATGTCCTCCAGCGGGAGCGAGACCTCTATGAGCTTGCGTCGAGGGACGGACCCTGAGGATATTCCGGGCTGCATCGTGGCGTTCACCTGCTCTATCTGGATTCCGAAATGCTCGATCCACGCTGTGGGGGAGGCGTTCGAGCGGACGCGAAGTGCGTGGGGCTGGTGGCTCAGAGGGGTTCGACGCCTCGGTCCCATTCGGGCTGCCATCTGCGGCGCAGGTCGTCGACGTACTTGTCCAGGACGAGATCCGCGAACGGGTTGAGCACGTAGCGGACCTGGTCGTTGGACCCGTCGGGGGTGTCGGGGTCGACGGCGACGAGGGCGAGCCGGTAGTCGGGCTCGGCGTTCTTGGCGTAGCCGACTTCGCTGGTGGTGATGGTGAAGCTGTCCGCGCCCACGACCCGGCCCTTGACCTCGATGAAGACCAGGTGGCCGTCGGGCTTGCGGGACTGGATGTCGAAGCCCTTGTTGGAGTGCGCCATCTCCTCGGGCACCCGGCCGAGCCGACGTTCCGCCGCCAGGACCGCGTCGACGGCCCGGCGTTCGGTGACGGTGGTGTCCAGGGCGAAGCCGCCATCTGCCGGCTGCTCGCCGCCAGCGGCCGGGAGGACCGTGGCGGGCAGGACGAGTGCGGCGCTGATGATCTGCGGTGGGCGCACGTTGACCTGGGCTTCGAGGTCGAGGTCGGCCAGCCGCCGCTCCAGCCGGGCCTCCAGGGAGCGGGCGCGCTCACGGGCGGTGGCCGGCGAGACGCGGACCTTCTTGCCGGCGGTCTGCGCCTCGGCGAGCTTGATCGCCTCGCTGTCCCAGTAGTTCATCTGGGCCATCAGGCGCTGGCGCACGAGCTTGCGGGTCCGCTCGACAGCCGGGGTCACCCGTGCCATGACGTCCGCGCGGTGCCGGGGCAGGCCGTATCGGACCGCCCAGGTCTGGGCGGTCTTCTCCACCCCGCCGGCCGGCCATGCCGAGGACAGCTCGGAGCCGGCGGCCTCGGTCAGCGCGGTGCGCTGCTCGGGGCTCAGATCCGAGGGTAAGGCCAGATCGAGGTACGGGGCGGGGCCCGCCGGCTGTGCCGTCCCGTCGGGCAGGACGGAGACGTACTCGAACCGCTTGCTGATCGCGTTGCCGCGTCCGTCGGTGAGTTCCTCCAACAACGCGATCACGAGCCGGGGCGTGGTGGCGGTCCGGTCCAGGAGGGTGGCTCCGTGGGTGAGGGTGTCGCCGTACCTGTTCAGGATCTCGGTGGTGATCGCGTCCATCAACGGGTGTCCAGGCGCGATGAGTTCGGCGTCCGGGCGGCCGGGCACCACGGTGGCGGAGGGCTCGAAGGTGATGCGCGCGTAGCGCGGGCTGACCGTGCGCCGGCCCTCGCGCAGGGCGGCGGGCACATGGGTCAGCTCGAACCGGTCCTTCTCCCGTCTGGACACCCGCCCGCCCAGGGCGCGCAGGGACTCCAGGACGAAAGCCTGCACGAAGTGGGGCTGCATGCGCCGGGCGCGGGCCTCGTCCATCTGCCGCCGCAGCTCGGCCAGTTCGTCCGTGCCGATCTCCGGGGTGGCCAGGGCGCGTTCCTCGATCAGCTCCCGCAGGCCGTCGGCCACGGACTTGTCGATGACCCGATCCAGTTGGGCGCGGACCTCGGGCCGCTCGCCGTAGCGGATGGCGCGCATCAACAGGTCGCGCAGCGGCTCGTCCGCGAAGGCGTTCTCCCCCAGGACGTCGAAGACCTTGCCGCCGTAGGCGCGGCGCTGCTCCTCGATCTTGGTCAGCAGGCGCTGGAAGACCTGACCCTCCCTCGTCTGGGAGGCCACGAGGTTCCACAGCCGACAGACCTCGCGCTGGCCGATGCGGTGGATGCGGCCGAAGCGCTGCTCGATCCGGTTGGGGTTCCACGGCAGGTCGTAATTGACCATCAGGTGCGCGGCCTGGAGGTTCAGACCCTCACCGGCGGCGTCGGTGGCGATGAGGACGTGGCAGCGCGGGTCGTTGGTGAACCGCGTGGCGGCCTCCCGGCGCGCCTGCCGTGCGGTGCCGCCGTGGATGGTGACCACCGCGTCCGGGCCCTCGCCCAGCAGCGTGGTGATCCGGTCGGCGAGATAGTCGAGGGTGTCGCGGTGCTCGGTGAAGACGATGAGCTTGTGCGGGGCGCGGCGGGCGCCGGCCAGGCCGTCCTCGCGGGCCTTGAGGACCAGGGAGCGCAGCTCCTGCCACTTGCGGTCCTCGCCCGAGGCGCGGACCTGCTCGGCGATCCGCTCCAGACGTGCCAGGGCCGCGAGTTCGGCGTCCAGCTCGGCCGCGGTGCGCGCGGCGGTGGCGGCGTCCAGGACCTCGTCCTCCAACTGTTCGAGCTCGGCTGCGGCCAGCTCGTCGGAGTCGAGGACGTCCGGGTCTAACGCCAGGGTCTCGGGCGCGGGCGTGAGCGCGCCGGCGAGTATGTGCTCGCGGTAGGTGCGCAGGCGGGCGGCGCGGCGGCGGATCGACTGGTGGATCGCCTCGGGGCTGGACGCCAGGCGCCGCTGGAGAACCGTGAGGGCGAAGCCGACGGTGCGTCGCTTGCCGTCGGCCTGCTCGGCCCGGTTCATCTCCGTGCGCACGTACTCGGTGACCTCCTCGTACAAGCGCGTTTCCAGGGGGGAGAGGGTGTATTCGACCGTTTCGGCCACCCGCTCGGGGAACAGCGGCTTGCCCTCGAAGGTGAGCAGGTCCTCCTTGACCATCCGGCGCATCAGCCCGGTGGTGTCGGTGGAGTGCACGCCCCGGCGGTACTGGCCGTCGAACCGGTCGGGGTCCAGCAGGGCGAGGAAGGTGTGGAAGTTGGCCTCCGACCCCGAGTGCGGAGTCGCGGTCATCAGCAGGAAGTGCCGGGTGATGCCACCCAGCAACTGGCCCAGTTCGTAACGGCGGGTGCGCTTGAGCTCGTTGCCGTACCAGGAGGCGCTCATGCGATGGGCCTCGTCCACGACGACGAGGTCCCACTCGGTGTCGGCGAGGAGGGCACGCCACTCCTCGTTGCGGGCCAGTTGGTCCATGCGCGCGATCAGCATCGGGTTGTGCCGGAACGGGTCGCCGTCGCGATCGGCCTCCGCCAGGTCGCGGGTCAGGATCGTCATCTCGATCCCGAACTTCTCCGCCAGTTCCGTCTGCCACTGTTCGACCAGTCCGCCGGGGGCGACGATCAGGCAGCGCTGCACGTCCCCGCGTAACAGCAGTTCCTTGAGGTACAGGCCGGCCATGATCGTCTTGCCGGCGCCCGGGTCGTCCGCGAGGAGGAAGCGCAGGGAGCCCGGCTGGGCCAGCAGGGTGCCGTAGACGGCGCGAATCTGATGGGGCAGCGGGTCGATGTCGCTGGTCTCCACCGCCGTCATCGGGTCCGACAGCCCCGCGTGCCGCATGCGCAGCGCCTCCGCGGCCAAGCGGAACCGCCCTGGATCGGCGTCGAACGACCACCGGGACGTCGGGGCCTCGGAGCGCAGCGCGGCGATGTCCTCGGGGAAGAGGACCTGCTCCGACAGATGTCCGGCGTCGTCGCGGAGTGCGACCTGCAAGGCATCACCGATCGGCGTGACGGCCACGACCGTGGCCGCACCCGAGGCCGGGCCGGACAGACGTATCCCCGGCCGCACCTCGTCGGCGCGCATAACCCCCCCAACCAGGCGCCGAGATGCTTCAGCGCCGGCCCTCATCGTAGTCACCCAGGGCCGTCTCGCACGGCTGTTGCAGCATGCGAGACGCTCACCATCATACAGGTGAGAGTGTTGACAGAGTCAACGATTCCACGGTGCATTCTGTTTCACGGGCCGAGCCGTCCACGTTGGTCAGCGGATGCGGTGGGGCCGGGACGACGCATCGGCCCCGGATGAGGTCGAGGAGGGTGCTGGTGATGACGACGACATTCGACAGGAGTGAGCGGCTGATCCGGGCGGGCCGACCAGGGTGCCGCTTATGCCGGAAGCCTTGCCGGGCTGTCCGCCCACCCGGCGCCGCAGTTGCTCGATGTCGCCGAGGTGGGTCCCGGTGTCCGGGTGCCGGATGGGGGGACTGGGCCCGGGGCGGTCGCTGCTGCCGCGTGTGCCCGGGATGCGACAGACGGCCGTTGATGCGGAGCCGCCCTGGCCGAGCTGCGTCGGACTGTGAGGCCCGACGGCCGGGGTGCGTTGACGATATGGGCGGTGCGCCGGCTCCGGGGCAGACGTTGATCGGCCGCGCGATTGAAGCAGCGGGTGCGGTGCGTCCACCGCATCTGCTCACAGACCGGCTCCTGACGGTGATTTCCCCCGTGACGAGAGCGGTCCGGCTGGGCTGACGGGTATGACGGGGCTGCGCGGGGCGGTGTGTGAGACCTTGCGTTGGGATCATCGCGCGGACGCTGACGAGTGGTGGAGCGGCCCTGCGAGTGGAGTGGCGTTCAGCGGGCGGATGGTGCGGAGCCAGACGCCCGAGACCCGCGCCGAGATCAAGCGCCACTTCGATCTGTTCGGTTCGGAGTTTGCCGACGAGGACGGTGTGCTGACAGCGCCGCATGCGGCTTTGCTCGCGTGCGCGCGTCGCCGGCCCAGAGACCCGTCGCCCCCTCCCGTGTGCGCGGGCTGGGGGAGGGCACGTCGTGCGTGCGGCCGGGCAAAGCTCGCAAGAGCCCTTTCCCCAAGCTCCGCGAGCAGGGGATGCCTCATGCGGTGCTCCATCCAGGGCGGCCACGACCTGCACGTTCATCCCGTGACGGCGGTGCTCCATCGAGTAGTGCGGCTCGTCCGCCGCGATGTCCCCCGACCTTCGGCCGGGAGGCGCCCCGGTCGGTGACGGTCAGGATGTCGTCGGGGATGACGAACCCTTCCGGCGGCGGCTCGCGCAGGGCTTCGTGCAAGGCCGGGGGCGCGCTCGGCGAGGAGGTCGACCGCTTCGCTCACGTGCCGGCCGACGGCGGCGAAGACGCGGGCTCACCGAGGCGACCCACGGTGCCGTCCGGGCCGTTCTGGTCGTTCTCGGCGACCGCCCCATAAAAAGTGTGCCAAGCAGTTTGTATTCACAGTGTGGCCATGAGGCCCGCCCGCTCCAGGTTCGCTCGGACGCGGAACGGTGAGAACGTCCGCCGTCCGGTTACAGGCGGAGGCAGGCGGTGCCCGCGTCGCCCGTGAACCGCCAGTACATGGCGTCGCGGGTGTCCGGGTCGTAGACCCCGACGGGGGAGAGGCCGGCGTTCGCGCGGACGGTTCCGAGCGCTTCCCGGTAGCGGATGCCGAAGATGCCGTCGAACGGCCCCAGGTTCGCGTCGTTGCAGGCGTTCAGGGAAGTGTGCAGCGCCCGCAGCGCGTCGACGCCGGTCCTCTCCGACGGTTCCATGCGGCAGTCGATCGCCCTCCCGACGACCAGGGACGCCGCGGGCACCTGCGTGGTCATACCGTCCTTGGCGACGGTGATCGAGGTGGTGCACGTCGTCGTGGCCCCGGGGGCGGCGGTGCCGGTCGTCACGGCCGGGCCGCCGAGCACGAGGAGGCCCGTGGCCGCTGCCGTCGTCGCGATTCGTTGGAAGGCCATGGCACGACTGTGTTGCTGGAAGCCGGGGTTCGGCAGACGCTTTCCGGCCCCTTCGACGTCGACCGGAACGCCGTCCGAGAGCGCGGGCTACCGCTCCCGGCGCCAGGCGGCGAGGGAGGCGAGGATCGCCTGGAGGGTGCCGCGTTCGACGGCTTGGGCGATGTGGCCGTCGCCGAAGCGTTCGCCGCGCACGATGGTGGTGGCCAGGCGGATCGCGTCGGCGGGGGAGAGCGGCGTCCCGTCGTCGGGCACGTCGGGCGGACGGCGGTCCGTCCAGTGGTAGGCGGGGGTGACGGCGCCGACCTCGGACAGCGCGTGGCAGGCCCGCTCCACCCGCTCGCCGTAGATCGGGTAGCCGAACGTCAGCACACCGTCCTCCCGCCGCATGGGCGGCTTCCAGCGGACGTCGTCCTCGTCGTGGGGACGCGCGGCGAACTCGTCGGCCACGGCCGACAGTCGCTCCCAGGCGTCGGACCGTTCGGGAGAGGTGTCGAGGCACGCGAGCAGCGCCGCGTCGTCGGGGTCGCCGTTGTCGCTCATCGCAGCACGGTAGCGCGGGAGGGGAGCATTCCGTGCTCGAACGGCCCGGAAACGACGGGGTGTTGACACGGCCCGGTGAGGTTCCCCGCCGTGTCACCGTACGTGGGCGCGGGCGCGAGCCCATGCCCACCACAGCATCGACAGGGCCAGCAGCCAGCAGGCGGCGACGCGCACCGCCCACCCGTACGGCGCGCCGAGCAGCAGGGCGAGTCCCAGGACGCCGGTGGTCGGGCCGGAGGCGTGCCACAGGACGCTCAGCAGCGGGCCGGCGCCGGCGAGGGCGGGACCGCTGAACATCAGCCAGGCGGGCACCGGGGCGCGGTACGCGCTCACCAGGCCGGTGGCGACCAGCACCGGGCCCGCCGCCAGGGCGAGCAGCGGGCCCGTGGCGGGGGCGAACGGCACGGTGAGCAGGCAGCCGACGGTGGTGAGGAGGATCGTCGGCACGAGCGCGTGGTCCAGGGCGACGCGCGCGTAGGGGCGGGGCGACCACGCCGTGCGCCGGGGATCGTCGGCGTCCAGTCGGGCGGGTTCCAGCAGCACGGCGGCGGCGACGTAGCCGAGCGCGGCGGCCACGACGGGCGCGAGGGACGCGAAAGACGCGAGGGACGCGAGAGACGCGAGGGACACAGCCCCGCCGCCGGCCCGCAGCACCGCGCCCGCCAGGAGGAGCAGCAGCACCGACAGGGCGGGGCGTCCGGGCGCCATCAGCAGGGCGACCGTGTCGCGCCAGGCGACCAACGGGCCCGGCGAGCGCGGTGGGCGCAGTCGGGCGGCCCACCGTCCGAGGCGTCCCCGGCGTCGGCCCTCCGGTCCGGCCGCCATCGACAGCCGGATCGAGCGCGGGTCGACCGCCCAGAGCGCGGCCAGCACCCCGCCGACCGTCCGGGCCCGGGAGCGCAGGACGGCGGCGGGCACGTCCGCCACGATCCTCCCGCAGGACGCGAGGGCGACGGCCGTGCAGACGGCGAGGAGGGCCGCGGCCACCGGCCACAGCGGCAGGGGCCGGCCGGTCGCGGCGAGGACGGGCTGGACGGCCCAGCCCCACGGGCCGGACCACAGCACCGCCGTCTCCACCGCCGGCAGGCGGTGCCCGTACGCGGCGGCCACCGTCTGCGCGGCGCTCAGCAGCACCGCGCCGGCCAGGAGCGGGGAGAGGCGGCGGAGTCGGTCGGCGACCGTCGGGGAGCGTTGGACGAGGGCCGCGCCGGTCACGGCGAGGAGGGCCAGGCAGGCCGCCGGCGGCAGGACGGCGAGGGCCGGCCGGCCGATCCCGCCGAGCCCGGCCGCCGCGAGCAGCAGCACTCCGGCGAAGCCCACCAGCAGCGCGGCGAGCGTCCAGATCCCGGCGGAGAGCGCGAACCAGGGCAGCAGGACCGGTCCGCGTCGCACCGGCAGCGCGGTGAGCCAGTCGACGTCGGGGCGCGGCGGTGTCACCGGACCGCGCCACAGGGCGTCCCACGCGGTGAGGGCCAGGCCCGCCAGGGCGACGGTGACCGCGGCGGAGGGCAGGGTCCGGGCGATCGCTTCGGCCTGCTTCGCGAGGGGCGTCGCATGGCGGAGCTCGTAGAGGAGTCCGGCGGCGAACAGGCCGTACCAGCCGACCAGCAGGACCAGCGTCACGTACGCGGCGTAGGCGAAGCGGCGGGCGCGGCCGGTGCCGCGTCGGGCCCGTAGCCAGGCCAGGGTATCGGCGGTCCGGTCCGGGGTGTCCGTCGGGCGCGGGGGCGTGGACGTGTCGGGGGTCGGCGCCGTGCGGCTCACCCGCCGGTCTCCGCCGTCGCCTCGTGCGTCGTCACCTCGTGCGGGGGGCCGTCCGCGATCGGGGAGCCGTCGGCCAGGACGAGCACGCGGTGCGCCGCGGCGCGGGCCAGCGCGTGGTCGTGGGTGGCGAACAACACCGCCGTTCCCGTCTCGCCCTCGGCGCGCAGCAGTTCGGCGAGGCGGCGGCGCGCCGAGGGGTCGAGCCGTTGCTCCGGTTCGTCGAGGACGAGCAGGTCGCGCGGGCGCAGCAACGCGGCGGCCAGCAGCATCTGTTGGAGCTGGCCGGAGGAGAGCCCGGAGGGCAGGGTGTCGGCGTGGTCGGAGAGCCGGTGGTCGCGCAGGAGCCGGTCGATCCGGCCGGCCGGATCGGGCACGGCGTGCGCGACCGCGACCAGTTCGAGGTGTTGACGGACGGTCAGGTCGGGATAGCAGCTCAGGGCGTCGCCGACGACCGCCACCCGGGCGCGCACCCGAGGGTCGTCCTCGGTCATCGGTGCGCCGTGGAACTCGACCGTGCCGGCGGTGGGCCGGTCCCGGCCGCAGGCGATCCGCAGCAGGGTCGACTTCCCCGAGCCGTTGGGGCCCAGCAGCGCGACGCGTTCGCCGGCGGCCACCTCCAGATCCACCGATCGCAGCGCACGGCGTTCGCCGAAGACGCGGCTCACCCCTCTGAGCGTCAGCAAGGCCCCTCCCGCCCATGCGATTTCCCCGCGCCCCGATTCTCCCCGACTCGCTCGGTCGCCGACGCTCCCGTGGCGACCGAGCCGTCCCCGAGCCGTCCCCGAGCCGTCCTCGCCAGGGGCACCGCGCTCTTCGTTCCCACCGGCGTCCACCGGCGTCTCTTTCGCGAACTCTGCTTCAAATGGGTGAAATGGCGTCGGTGGTTCCCTTCCTCCCGTGGCCGAGACACAAGGATGGGGGCGGCAGGGACCGGCCGTGGCCGGTCGGATTCGATCGCGCGAGGAGACCCGATGGGCAGGGCGTACGGCGTCGTTGTGGACATTCTGGTGGGCAAGTTCCAGTTCACCGAGGACGAGTTGGCACCGGAGGCCACGTTGGAGGACGTGGACCTGGACTCGCTCGGGCGGGTCGAGTTCGCCCTCACGCTGCGGGACCGGACCGGTGTTCCGTTCGGTGAGGAGCAGGTCACCCTGGACACGACGCTGGGTGAGATCGCCACCGCGATCGAGGCGGCGTGGGCGGCCGACGCCGCGGTGGCGCCGCGGTGAGCCGCCCGGATGTCGCGGTGACGGGTCTGGGGGCGATCACCCCGGCCGGGGTGGGGGTCGAGGAGACCTGGCGCCGCGTCCGCGCCGGTGACTCCATGGCGTGCCGTGACGGGGAGTTGGCGGGGTTGGCCGTCGACTTCAGTTGCCGTGTCCCCGAGTTCACCGTCGCCGACCGTGCGCGCCGCCGGCAGTTGTGGCGTCAGGACCGCTTCACGCAGTTGGCGTTGACGGCGGCCGACGAGGCGGTGCGGGACGCGGGGCTGGACCCGCGGGAGTGGGACGCGCCGCGCGTCGGGGTGGTCCTCGGCTGTGGTCTGGGCGGCGCGGGCACCTGGGAGACGGAGTTCGCTCGGATGCGGCGGGAGGGGGCCGAGGCGGTGTCGTCGGCGGTCATCCCGATGCTGCTGCCGAACATGGCGGCCGGGGAGGTGGCGCTCGCCCTCGCCGCCCGGGGGCCGAGCCTGTCCGCCTCCACCGCCTGCGCCTCGGGGGCCAGCGCGCTGGCCATCGCCCGCGACTGGCTGCTGGCCGGGGTGTGCGACATCGTCCTGGCGGGCGGCACGGAGGCCGCGATCACGCCGCTGGTGGTGGCCGGGTTCCACCAGGCCGGGGCGCTGTCGCGGCGGAGGGACGAACCGGAGACGGCCTCGCGTCCGTTCGCCGAGGACAGTGACGGGTTCGTGATGGCCGAGGCCGCGGCCGTCCTGGTGCTGGAGCGGGCGGAACACGCGCGGGCGCGGGGCGTGCGTCCCCGGGCCCTGCTGGCCGGGTGCGGTGCGAGCACCGACGCGCTGCACCCCACCGCGCCGCACCCCGAGGGGGCGGTCGCCGAGCGGGCGGTGCTCGCCGCGCTGGCGGACGCGGGGCTGGAGGCGAGGGATGTCGACCACGTCAACGCCCATGCCACCTCCACCCCGTTGGGCGACGCGGCCGAGGCGAGCATGATCGGCAGGGTGTTCGGACACGGTCCGAGCGTGACGTCGGCCAAGGGTGCTTTGGGGCACTCGCTGGGCGCGGCGGGCGCGGTGGAGGCGGTGTTGACGGTGCTCGGCGTCGAACGGTCGATCGTCCCGCCGACGGCCAACGTCGACGCGCCCGCCGCGCGGTTCGACATCGACCTGGTGACCAAGACGGCGCGGGAGCAGCGGATCGCCGCCGCGGTCAGCAACTCCTTCGGGTTCGGCGGCCACAACGTCTCGGTGGTCTTCCGGGCCGTCTGAGGCGGCCCGGCGTGGGCCGTGCGGGATCACACGGCGGCGCGGGTCACACGGCCGTCGGAGCGGACGGTGGGACGGGCGGTGGGACGGGCGGCGCGGTGGGGCGGAGGGCGTCGGCGAGGCCGGCGGGCCAGACGGTCTCGGGGACGAAACCGAGATCGCGGGCGGCCCGGTCGTGGCCGCACGTCCAGGCCGGGAACCGCGCCTCGCGGATCTTGTCCCGGGCGAACATCGACGGCCTGCCCCGGGCCCGCGCCGCCAGTTCCGCCCCCCAGGCCGTGGCCATCGCCACCGTGCGGGGCACCGGGACGGTCCGGGGCGGACGGCGGCCGACCAGGGCCGCCACGTCCGCCGCCAGGTCCTGGTAGTGGTGTTCGACGCCGTCGCCGACGTGGTAGACGCCGCGCGCGGACGCCCGGTGCTCGACGGTGGCGCCGCGTTCGGCCGCGGCGACCAGGGCGCGGCACAGGTCGTCGACGTGGATCAGCGAGTACAGGCGCGGACCGGTCCCGCAGACGGGCAGCACACCGCGGCGGACCATGGCCAGCAGGGCGGGCAGGAACTCGGTGTCGCCGGGCCCGTGGACGATCGGCGGGCGGAGCACCGTCCCCGGCACCCGGTCGGCCACCGCGCGCAGGGCCAGCTCGCCGGCGAGTTTGCCGCGTCCGTACGCCGACACCGGCTCCGGCGGGTCCGTCTCGCGGCGCGGCCGGCCGGGGCGGGACGGTCCGGCGGCGGCCAGGGAGGAGCAGTACACCAGGCGCGGCGGGGCGGGCAGGCCGGCCAGGGCCTCGCACAGCCGGCGGGTGCCGTCGGCGTTGACCGGGGCGTAGCCGGCCGGGCGGGTGGCCTTGACGGTGCCGGCCAGGTGGATCACGCGGTCGGCGCCGGCCTCGGCGACGGCCCGGAGCAGACCGCGACCGTCGGCCAGGTCGGCCGTCAACACAGTTACGGAGGGCGGCAGTTCGGCCCGTGCGGGGTCGCGGACCAGCGCGGTGACGGTGTGCCCGTCCAGCAGCAGCCGGCGGACCAGCCGGCGGCCGACGAACCCGGTCGCGCCGGTGACGAGGTACCTCACCGGCGGGCCTCCGGCACGGCGGCGGCCATGGGCGAGGGGGTCACGGTCACGGGCCGGGGATCGGATCGGGGGTCGGATCGAGGGTGGAGGTCGCGCCGGTAGAGGCGGTGGCGGCGGAAGAGGACGCCGCCGAAGGCCTCGGCGTAGCGGTTGGCGTCCCGGTTGTCCTCCAGCAGCCAGGACAGCTCGCTCTCGGTGTAGCCGAGACGGAACGCGGCCCGCTGGGCCTCGGTGATCAGCGCCGCGCCCAGTCCGCGCGAGCGGTGGGCCTCCTTGATGCCGGTGATGATCGCACGGGTCCGGTCGACGCGCCGGGCGGCGCGGGCGATCCGGAGCAGGCCGACGGGCACGCCGAGGGTGGTGAGCCGGCCGCGGGCGGCGCGCAGCGCCTGGTTGGCGTCGGGCAGCCAGAGGGTGAAGGCGACGGGTTCGCCGCGCACCTCGGCGAACCACAGCAGTTCGGGCCGGATCAACGGACGCAGCCTGCGCAGGGTGTGGGCGAACTCGCGGTCGGTCATGGGGACGGAGGCGTAGTTCCCGGCCCAGGCGTCGGTGTAGACGTCCCGCACGGCGGCCAGGTCGGCGTCCGCGCGGGCCGGGTCCATGGGGCGCACCCGCACGTCCGGGGAGCCGGTGGCCCACTGGGCGGCGCGGGCGATGATCGTGGGCGGTTCGCCGTCGGGCGGCATCGGGACCCGCCAGGACAGCAGGTCCTTGGCCTTGACGAGGCCGCAGGCGGCGTAGAGAGCGGGGTAGTGGGCGGGGTTGTACGGCATCATCACGCTGGGCGGGCCGTCGAAGCCCTCCACCAGCACCCCGCACTCGTCGTTGGTGGAGAAGCCCATCGGGCCGAGCATCGTGCGCAGGCCGCGTTCGCGCAGCCAGGCGGCGGCCGTGTCGAACAGCGCGCCGGCCGCGTCGGGATCGTCGGCGCACTCGAAGAGCCCGAACAGGCCGCAGTGCGCGTCGTGGCGGGCCTGGAGGCGGCAGTCCACGGCGGTGGCGATCCGCCCCACCACCCGCCGTCCCCGGCGGGCCAGGAAGAACTCGGCCGCGCCGACGTCGAAGAAGGGGTTGCGCCGCCGGTCGAGCAGGGCCCGCTGGTCCCGTTCCAGCGGCGCCACCCAGTGCGGGTCGCCGCGGTACAGGGCGCGGGGCAGGGTGACGAAGGCGGTGGTGTCCGCGCGGCCCCGCACCGGGCGGACGGTGACACCGCCGGTGGTCCCGGCGGCTGTGCGTCCGGTGGTGGTGCTCCCGGTGGCGGCCGCGGTGGTCGCGGCGAGGGTCATGCCGGCACCCCCACCGGTCGGCGGGGCCCCGGGGCGGTCGGGTCGGCGGGGACGGGGCCCAGCCGGCGCGCCACCTCGGCGAAGGCGTCCAGGACGCGGGTGATGTGCGCGTCGGTGTGGACGGCCTGGGGGGTCACCCGGATCAGCGCCCGGTTCCTGGCCACGGCCGGTTCCACCACGGCGTTGGTGAACACCCCCGCGTCCAACAGCTCCTGCCAGGCGCGCAGGCACCTGGCCGTGTCGCCCATGTGGACGGGGACGATCGGGGTGGTGGAGGCCCCGGTGTCGTACCCCAGCTCCCGCAGGCCCTCCAGCAGCCGTCGGGCGTGGCCGAACACCCGCCGCCGGTGGTCGGGTTCGCGCTCGACGATGTCGAGCGCGGCCAGGGCGGCGGCGGCCGAGGCCGGTGGCATCGCGGCCGAGAAGAGCACCGAACGGGCGTTGTACCGCAGGTGTTCGACGACGGAGGCGGGGCCGACGAGCATCCCGCCGACCGAGCCGAAGCACTTCGACAGCGTCCCGGTGACCAGGTCGACCTCGCCCGTCAGCCCGAAGTGCTCGACCACGCCGCGTCCTTCGGGCCCCAGCAGTCCGATGTCGTGGGCGCCGTCCACCACCAGGCGGGCGCCGTGGCGCCGGGCCAGCGCCACGATCCCGGGGAGCCGGCACAGGTCGCCCTCCATGGAGAACAAGCCGTCGGTGACGATCACCCGGCCGGCCACCGGGTCGGAGGCGGCCAGCAGCCGGTCGAGGTGGGCGAGGTCGGAGTGGCGGTACCGGCGGTGGTGCGCGGCGCTCAGCCGGACGGCGTCCACCAGCGAGGCGTGGTTGGACATGTCGGCGAAGACGATGTCGCCCTCGTCGAGGAGGGCCGCGAGCGCGAGGTTGGCCTGGAAGCCGGTGGTGGTCACCAGGGCCGCCTCGCCGCCGACGAACGCGGCCAGCCGTCCCTCCAGTTCCTCGTGGAGGGTGAGCGTGCCGTTGAGCACGCGCGAGCCCGAGCAGGAGGCGCCGAAGCGGCGCAGGGCCCGGGCGGCGGCCTCCGTCACCCGGGGGTCGGTCGACAGACCCAGGTAGTCGTTGCAACCGGCCATGACCACCGTGCGGCCGTCGATCTCCACCTCCGCGCCCCGGGCCGAGAGCGGGCGGTAGTAGGGCCGGGCCGGGTGGTCGGCCAGCGCGCGCTGGACCGCCGACCGTTTCGTGTCGAAGACGTCCGCCATGGTGTCCCCCGGGAGAGGTGTCGTCGGTTCTCTGCGTGTGGTGTTCCGGTGCGCGCGGGCGTGGGCCCGCGGGACGTTCACGTTCCGTGCCGTTCCGTGCGGGCGCGTGGCGGGCGTGCGGTGCGAGCCGCGGCGAGCCCGGCGGTGACGGGCAGGTGGTCGAGGTCGGCGAAGTTCGGGCCGGTCCGCCTCCGGGGCGGGGCGGCGAGCCGCAGGCCCCGAAGGCGCCGGGCGAGGCCGCGCGCCAGCGCCACGGCCTGGGCCCGGCCCACGGCCGCGCCCACGCAGTAGTGCGCCCCCGCGCCGAAGGCGAGCGTCCGCTCGGACGGACGCCACGGGTCGAACGCGTGGGGGTCGTCGAACGCCTCCGGGTCGCGGTGCGCCGCGCCGAGGAGCACGTGCACCACCCGGCCCGCGGGCAGGACGGTTCCGGCCAGTTCGGCGGGGGCGGCGGCGACGCGGGTCACCACGCGGGCGGGCGGGTCCCAGCGCAGCACCTCGTCGACGAACCGGTCGGCGAGACGGGGGTCGCCGTCGATCCGCGCGGCCGTCGCGGGGTTCTCCACCAGCGCCAGGCAGACGCTGCCCAGCAGGGCGGAGGTGGTCACCACGCCCGCGCCGAACAGGGTGAGGAGGACGTCCAACGCGTCCTGCGGGGCCGGTTCGCACCAGCGCGGGAGCGGGGACTCTCGCCGCCGGCGGTCGATCAGCGCGCCCAGCCGGTCGGTGAGGGCCACCGCCGCGGCGTCCGCCCGACGCACCAGGGTGGGTGTGCGCACCAGTTCCGCCGTGCGGGAGTAGTCGTGGGCGGCGGTGCGGAGCCAGTCGAGGTCGACGGGCGGCAGGTCCAGCAGCTCGGTCAGGACGGCGGTGGGCAACGGCCGGCACACCGCCTCCACCACGTCGACCGTCCCCTCGCGCCTCAACCGGTCGTCCAGGGCGCGCAGATGAGCGTCGACCTGCCGTGCCACCACCGTGTCCAGGTGGGGCAGGAGCCGTGGGGCGACCACCCGTGTCAGCAGGTGCCGCTTGTGGGCGTGGAGCGGCGGGTCCGTCTGCAGGGCGCTGCGGCACAGCGCGACGGTGCTCGGACTGCGCCGCCAGCCGGGGCAGTTCCGGTCGCGCCACCGGGCGCCGATCGTCAGCCAGGTCCGGTCGGTGAGCACCCGGGCGCAGTCCCGCCGGCCCGTGACGAGCAGGGAGCCCCAGGCGGTGGGCACCAGCGGCCCGGCGGCGCGCAGTTCGTCGTAGACGTCCGCGAGACCACGCTGGTCGGTGGTGAGCAGCCAGCGGCGTACCGGGTCGAGCGCGGTGCCGGCCAGGACCGGAGGGGCCATGGGTTCTCTCTTCTCGTCGACCGGATCGGCAGAATACTCACACAGAAATCGGAGAATGTCTGGAACGCGCGACTCGTGTGCTTTTCGGGAGAAATTCCGAATGGTCTGTGTGAGCGTGCGAGGAAGCGGGTGGAGGACATGAGGGACGGAATCGCGCTGTCGCCCGTCGACGAACTGCTGTGCGCCATGCGCGGAGTTCCCGAGACCATCGGGGCGGCGGCGCTGTTCGTCGGCGAACCGCCGCGCGTGGACGAGGTGCGCGACCGGGTCGTCGAGCGGTGGGGCGGCCTGCCCCGACTGTGCCGGGTGCTGGCACGGCCGAAGGAGTCCGCCTGGCCGCGCCCGCATCGCTGGCTGCCGCTGGAGCGCTTCGACCCCGGCCGTCAGGTCGTCCCCACCGGCGACGCCGGTGAACACACAAGCGGAGAGGCGGAGTTCGCCGACCTGCTCGACCGACTCGTCGCCCACCCCCTGCCCGACGGGCTGCCGCCCTGGCGGCTGCGCCTGGTACGGCGGGCTGGGGAGGGACGGTTCGCCCTGGTGCTGACGGCCCATCACGCCCTTTTGGACGGACGCTCCCTGGAACTTCTGCTGAGCCGGCTCCTCGACGGCGGCCTCGGGCGCGGCGGCAGGACCGGCGGAGGCGTGCGGGCCGTGCGCGCCCTCCGGGCCGCCCACCCGGACCACGCGCGGCCGTCCGCCCGACCCCGCGTCCCGCTGGGCTCCGGCCGGGCGCTCCCTCTGCCCGAAGGGGCGCCGCCCCGGCCGGAGTTGGCCTGGACGGAGGTGGACGCGGACGCGGTGCGGGCCGCCCGCCGGGCCCTGCCGGGGCTGGGGGCGACCCTCAACGAGGTGCTCCTGGCGGCGGCCACGGGCGCGCTGCGCGCCGTCCACGGCGCGCCGGAGAGGTGGCCCGGAGCCCCCCGCCCGCTGTACGGGGTGTTCCCCGTGGACCTGCGCGCCCCGGAGGACGAGGGGACGCTCGGCAACGTCGTCTCGGTGGTGCGGGTGCCGCTCCCGGTGGACTCCGGCGATCCGGCCGAGCGCCTGGCGGCCTGCCGGGGGCTGCTGGCCGACCACGGCCCGCTGCGGGGCGCGGACCCGACCGCGCGCGTCGTCGACGCCGCCGCGCGGCTGGGCCCCTGGGCGCTGCGCCTGCTCGCCGCGCGGGCCGGGGCTCCCGGGCAGGCCCCCGTGGCCTGCATGGCCTTCCGGTGGCCGCGCGGCTCCTGGGCGTTGGGCGGCAGACCGCTGGAGCGGGTGATCCCCCTGCCGCCCGTGCAGGCGCCGGGAACGGTCGGCTTCGCGCTGACGGACTGCGCGGGCACGTACACCCTGAGCGTGGTCGGCCACACCCTTCCCGGCCGGGTCCGGTCGCTGGCCGACGCCTTCGGTCGGGAACTGGCCGCGCACGCCCGGCCGGTGCGGGAGGCGCTCAGCGGTCCGACACGGTGACGGGCACCCCGTCCCGCACCACCAGCAGCGTCGACTCGCGCACCAGGGTCCCCGGCCGGTCCCGCACCGGCCGCAGCCGCACCCGCGCCAACACCGAGGCGAGCACGGTCCGCACCACGAAGGGCGCGAAGGACGCCCCCGGGCACACCCGCGCGCCGCCGCCGAAGACGTGCCAGGACGGCACCGCGCCGGTGCGCCGCCTGCCGTCCGACGACCGCGCCAGGTGCCGCTCGGGACGGAAGGCGCCCGGATCGGCGCCCAGGCCGGCGAGGGCGTCCGCCCGGCGGTGCATCGCGAGCACGTCGAAGGCCACCCACGCCCCGGCCGGCAGCCGCCACCGGTCGAACTCCACCGGCCGGCGCAGCGCCCGCCCGAAGACCCACGCGGGCGGGCTCAGCCGCAGGCTCTCCAGGACGACGGCCTCCAGCCACGGCCCCCTCCCGGCCCCGCCCTCCCCGCCGGAGACGGCCTCGCGCTCGGCCCGCTCCAGCGCCGCGGGATGGTGCAGCAGCAGGTCGAAGGTGGAGGCGAGCGCCGTCGCGGTGGTCGCGTAGCCGCCCAGCAGGAAGGCGATCAACTGGTCGGTGAGGGCGTCCTCGGCGAGCCGTCCGTCCGCGCGGGCCCGCGTCAGATCGCCCAACAGACCCGGCCCGCCGCCCTCCTCGGCCCGGGCCAGGGACGCGGCGTGCAGACAGTCGGCCAGCTCGCGCCGGGCGCGCAGCACCCGCCCGTACGCGCTGCCGGGGACGTGCCGGGTCCACGGCAGCAGCAGCGAGCCGAGGGTGATCCTGCGCAGTGTCTCGGTGAGACGGGCGACCCGCGACGCGAGCGGGTCGGCGCCGGAGCCGGTGCCGGAACCGGCGCCGAAGACGGAGTCCACGATCAACTCCAGCACCAGGGCCCGCATCTCCTCCAACAGCCGGACGGGGCGCTCCCGGCTCCAGCCCGCCACCGTCCGCCGCACGGCCTCGTCGATCTCCGCGCGGCGGGCGAGCACGCGAGGGCCGCGCAGCACCGGCATCACCAGCCGGCGGGTCCGCCGGTGCTCCTCGCCCTCGATGACGAAGGGCGAGCGCGGACCCCACAGGAAGTCCGCCGCCGCGTTCCACTCGGTCGCCGTGGAGACCTCGTCCGGCAGCCTGGTCACCAGCCGGGCCAGGGCCGGGTCCGAACTCCACACGGTGACCGGCCGCCGCGGCACCCCCAGGGTGTAGGTCTCCCCGTAGCGCCGCCGACAGGCCCCGGCGAACGCCTCGGGCGCGTACAACATGCGCAACCCCTGGACGGCGTACGGCAGTCGGGGACCGGGCGGCAGGTCCGCCCCCCGCACCGGCGTGGTGTCGACCATGCTCGCGGCTCCTCGGGTTCCGCGGCCCCGCGCCCGGCCGCCGGGGCCTCCTCGCAGGGGGCCAACGAGGACCGACGCGCGAGGGCACGGGCGTTCACTCCCGGCGACCGGCGCGCCGACGACCGTGCCCACCGCCACGACCGCCGGCGCCTCCGCGGCCACCGCCGGCCGGACGCGGACCGGGCGGGTGATTCACGGCGGGGATACGGGGGACCCGGAAGCCGCCCGAGTGACACCCCTCGGTTGGGAAGGAAGGCCACCGATGAGGTACGACGAGTTCCTCGCCCGAGTCCGTGACCTCGGGGAGTACAAGAGTCAGAAGGAGGCGGAGGAGATCACCGACGCGGTGCTGTCGGTGTTCGCGTCCAGGATCACCCCGGGAGAGGTCGAGGACCTGGCCGCGCAACTGCCGGGCCACCTGAGCGACGTCCTCCAGGAGAACCGGGTCGACCAGCCCGAGACGTTCGGCGTGGAGGAGTTCTGCCGCCGGGTGGGCGAGCGGACCGGCGCCCGACCCAGGACGGCCGAGTGGGACGCCAGCGCCGTGCTGGCCCCCATGAGCGAGGCGATCTCCGGCGGCGAGTTCAACCAGATCCTCAGCCAACTGCCCTCCGGGTACGCCGTGCTGTTCGGCAAGCCGGAGCTGAGCGGGTGACCGAGGGTGACGGCCGAGTCGCCGTCCGGGTCGCCCGGCTTCCGTGGGCGTCCGGGGGTCCCGCCGCGCGGCGGGACCCCCGCCGCGTACGGTCGCGTACCGGAGGGTGCGGGGTGACGCGCCACTCGTACAACAGATGTTCGCGGTGCGTCACCGCTTGTCACGCTGCGCTACCGATGTCACCGTGGGGGACGTGACGAACGACCTCCGCCTCACCGCCCGCACCATCCGTCTCACGGGCCCCGTGCGACACCGCCTCTCGTGGGAGGCGGGACCTCCCGCCGCGCTCACCCCGGTGCGGAGGACGGCCCGCCCGGAGTGGAGGGACCCGGGGGGCGAGAAGAGGGACACGGCCCGTTCCTACCGGGCCGAGGTCGTCGCGGAGGGGCCGGTGAACGGCACCACGGTCGCCGTGTCGCTCGGGCGCCTCACGGCACCCAACCGCCGCCTCGCGCTGCGCTGGCTGCGGGAACAGGCCCGCCGTGTCGCCGACGGGCTCGATCCCGACCCGGGGGTGCGTTGGGCACCGGCCGGCACGCTCGGCCGCGTGCCGGAGGGGCTGTCCGACGCGCCGACGGAGTTGCGGCGGTGGTGCGAGGACGAGGAGCGGCAGCGGGCCGCGTCCGATCGGCTCGCCGAGGGGTTGCCGTTTCACCTCACCGTCTCCGACCACACCGGGAGTTACGCGCTGCGGGCCTGGCCCGTCGGCGTCGTCGCCCCGGTGATCGACGTCTCGCCGCCGCCGCGCGCGCGGCGGACCCACCTGCTCCCGTCCTGGTCACCCGAGCCCCACCTCCACCCGGCCGCACGCCGGGCGGGCTCGGCCACCCACCCCCGGTGACCAGGACGGGTCCACGGCCACCGTCCGCCGGTGCTTCCGTGCCCGGGAGAAGACCGAAAAGCGGCGGTGACAGAGCGTGCCGAATCGGCTCCCGATGGTGTTTTGCTCGGCCTTTACTATGGCTGGGGGTGCCGGTACTCTTCGGACATCCCGACCATCAGTCGAGAAAGGGCAAACACACCCGCCATGGGCGAACCCCCTAGTACCAGCCGTGCCACCCGCGGCCGCTCCGGAACCGGTGAGCGAGCGGAGGTGGCACGGTGATCGAAGTCCTGCTCCTCCTGGTCGCCCTCGCGCTCGTCCTGGGATGCGCGATCTTCGTCGCGGCGGAGTTCTCCCTGACCACGGTCGAGAGGGGAGAACTGGAGCGGGCCGCGCGTGACGGGGAGCGCGGAGCCGACAGCGCGCTGAAGGCCGTCAGGCAACTGACCTTCCAGCTCTCCGGCGCCCAACTGGGCATCACGGTGACCTCCCTGGTGATCGGCATGCTCGCCGAGCCCTCCCTGGCCGCGCTGCTGCGCGGGCCGCTCCTGGCCGCCGGGCTGCCCGCCGGAGCGGTCTCCCCGATCGCCACCGTGCTGGGCGTCACCGTCTCCACGGTGGTGCTGATGGTGCTCGGCGAGCTGGTGCCCAAGAACTGGGCGATCTCCAGCCCCCTGACGGTGGCCAAGGTCGTCGCCGGGCCCCAGCGCGGTTTCACCGCCGCCTTCCGGCCCCTGATCCGCCACCTGAACACCACCGCCAACCACCTGGTGCGCCGCCTCGGCCTGGAGCCCGCCGAGGAACTCGCCTCGGCCCGCACCCCGGACGAGCTGGTCTCCCTGGCCAGGCGCTCGGCCAGGGAGGGCGTGATCGAGGAGGACTCCGCCGAACTGTTCGTGCGCACCCTCCACCTGAGCGAGCTGACCGCCGAGAACGTGATGACCCCGCGCGTGGACGTCAAGGCGCTGGAGGCGCACGCCACCGCCGCCGACGCCGCCAACCTGACGCTGGCCACCGGACTGTCCGTCTTCCCCGTCTACCGGGACACCCTGGACGAGGTGATCGGCACCGTCCACATCCGCGACGTCCTCGCCCTGGAGGCCGCCGCCCGCTCCCGGACCCCCGTCACCGAGCTGCTCACCGAACCGCTGCTGGTGCCCGAGACGCTGCCCGTCGACCGCCTGCTGGAGCGGCTGCGCAGCCGCCGCACCATAGCGGTCGTCGTCGACGAGTACGGCGGCACCGCCGGTGTCGCCTCCGTCGAGGACATCGTCGAGGAGGTCGTCGGCGAGGTCCGCGACGAACACGACCCCCAGGAGGAACCCGCGCTGAGCCCCGTGGGCCCGACCTCCGACGGCCGGGAGTGCTGGGAGGCCGACGGCGGCGTCCGTCTGGACGAGCTGGCGGGAATCGGCCTGACCGCCCCCGACGGCCCCTACGAGACCGCCGCCGGACTGGTCGCCACCCTGCTGGAACGCATCCCCGCCCCCGGCGACGCCGTCGAGGTCGACGGCTGGGAGCTGCGCGTCCTGGACGTCGACCACCACCGCGCGGACCGGGTGCGGATCACCGCCCCCGCTCCGAGCCGTGAACTGGTGGAGGAAGGCGCCCGATGACCTGGGTCCAACTGATCATCGGCGTTCTGACGCTGTTCACCAACGCCTTCTTCGTGGGCGCCGAGTTCGCGATGATCTCCGTGCGCCGCAGCCAGATCGAGCCGCACGCCGAGAAGGGCGTCAAACGCGCCCGCACGGTGCTGTGGGGCCTGGAGCACCTCTCCGCCCTGATGGCCACCGCCCAGCTCGGCATCACCGTCTCCTCGCTGGTCCTGGGCGCGGTGGCCGAACCGGCGATCGCGCACCTGCTGGAGCCGCCCTTCGCGGCGATCGGCGTCCCCGACGCGCTGGTGCACCCCATCGCCTTCGTCATCGCGCTGGCCCTGGCGACCTACCTGCACATGCTCGTCGGCGAGATGGTGCCGAAGAACATCGCGCTGGCCGCCCCGGCCCGCACGGCGCTGCTGCTGGGGCCGCCGCTGGTGACCCTCACCCGGGCCCTGCGGCCGGCGATCTTCGGCATCAACGCCTTCGCCAACGCCCTGCTGCGCCTGCTGCGGGTGGAGCCCAAGGACGAGGTCACCTCCGTCTTCACCGACGAGGAACTCGCCCGCATGGCCGAGGACGCGGGCCGGGCCGGACTGATCGAGCCCGGCGGCCACCAGCGGCTGCGCGACGCCCTGGAGCTGGGCCGCCGACCGGTGGGCGAGGTCCTGGTGCCCCTGCACCGGATGCACACCGTCGGCCACACGGTCACCCCCGACGAGTTGGAACGCACCGCCACCACGGCCGGCTACTCCCGGCTGCCGGTCACCGGGCCGGGCGGGACGGTGCTGGGCTACCTGCACGTCAAGGACGCCCTCGGCGTCGTCCACCGGGACAAGCCGTTCCCGCCCGAGGCGCTGCGCAGGGTCGTCCGGGTCCGGGCCGACACCCCGATGGACGACGTCCTCACCACCATGCGCGCCGCCGGCACCCACCTGGCCGCCGTCACCGGCGACGAGGACGCACTGCTCGGCTTCGTCACCATGGAGGACGTCCTGGAGCAACTGGTCGGCCCGGCACCCGCCACGGCCTGACCGGTGGTCTTGACGACCGAGCCCTGCCGCGCGAACGCCCGTGCGGCAGGGCTCTCGTCGTGAACGGGGCCGCCACGGCGTGCTGGGAACCGGGCCGGGTTCGAGCAGTTCCAGGCCGTCGAAGAACCCGGCGATCCGCTCGGGGCTGCGCGGGCGGGACGGTCGCGGCGCAGGGGCCGGACCGCGTCGCGCAGGATGGTGTCGGAGGTCGGCAGGCCGGTGCCGATGTCCGGGAACTGTCGGATGCCCACCTCGCCGACCGGATGGGTCACGGCGCGGACGAGGAAGCTCTCGCCCGTGGGCGGGAACGGGGTGCGGCGGCACCCCGTCGGTGCGTCGCGCCGATGCGGCGGGAACGCGCCGGAGGTCAGGCGTAGTGGTTGACGCTCACCGGCCAGGAGCCGGTGGGGGGCGTCCAGCCCTGGAGCGTGGCGGGGATGCCCACGCGGGTGTTGCAGTCGATCACCTGGAAGTGCAGGTGGGGTGCGGTGGACGCCCCCGTGCTGCCGGACCAGCCGATGACCCGGCCCTGTGGGACCCAGTCACCGGTGTTGTAGATCGCCCGGTTGAGGTGCGCGTAGTGGGTGCACTGACCGTTCGAGTGCCGGATGATCACCTCGATGCCGTTCTGCCAGTACGGGGACCAGTCCGAGACGAGGACCGTGCCTCCCTGTGCGGCGGAGACCTCGTAGTTCGCCGGGAGCCCGAAGTCCCAGGCGTACTCGTTGTACGGACCGTAGTGCGAGTACGTGCCCTCCGGGCCCTGGGTGACCTGGTAGGCCTCGCCGGCCGGGTACGGGAGTTCGTAGTAGTGGCTCGAGGCCGAGGCCGGGGCCGCTCCGGCCAGTGAGACGCCCACGACCGCCAGTGTCGCGCTCGCCACCGCGGCGATCCTGCGCAGGACCGCTCTCGTCCTGTTCGCCGTGCTTCTCCGTTTCACCGTGCTTCTCCGTTCCGGATGTCCGTCGGGAACCGGGCTCCGAGGTCCCTGGCGGGACCGGAGAACCCGATCTGCATGTCAGGTGCAGGACAACGATCTCCGTTGACGGAATGCCGCACAAGGGGGAAGGGCGGGGCCCGCGCTTTCCGGAGCGCGGAACCCCAACGCGCCGGCACGGCCGGACCGGAGCGGTCACACGAACACGTACACCGAAACCCCGAATCCGTACAGCGGGGCGGTGGCGGTGTGTGACCGCTTGTGGCGCAGCGTCATCGCCGCCATCGTGGGGGACGTGGCGGTCGCCGTCCCGCCGCCCCCCGTCCCGGTCGCTGCCCCACACCCCCCCTCCAGGCGACCGGGACGGGGACCGTGATCGGAAGTCCGGGGGAACCGTCCCCTGATCGTAGGAACGTCGGACAGCCGTAACGATTCGGCTCCCGGGCCGCCGGTACGGTCCGGCCATGGTCGAGAACGGGGCCGGGCAGCGGCCCGCCGTCACCGAATTGCGGTTGTCCGCCTTCCGCCGACACCGCGGACTCCGCGTCCCCCTGGGGCCGTTGACGCTGGTCACCGGAGGCAGCGGCAGCGGGAAGTCCACGGTGCTGGAGGCGTACGAGGCGCTGGCCAGACTCGGCGGCGGCGAGAGCCTGGGCGAGGTCTTCGGCGGGACGCGCGGCGGGCCGTCGGCATACGTGCCGCGCGGCGCGCCCCGGGACGAGCAGGGCAGGCGAGGCTTCCGGCTCGGATGCACGGTGGACGGGCCCGCCGGACCCGTCCGGCTCGACCTCGCCGTCCAGACCGAGCCCGACCTGCGCGTCGCGGGCGAGCGGCTGACCGGAGCGGACGGCCGGACGCTGCTGTCCACGGCGCTGCGCGACCCGGCGCGGCGCGTGGTCCAGGCACAGTGGCACACCGCGGGCACGGATCGAATGGCGCGGGCCGCGCTGCCGGACGACCGGCTGGGGACGGCGCTGCTGCCCCTGCGGGTGGCGGGCGCCACCGAGGAGCAGCGGCGGGTGCTGGCGGCGGCCGAACAGGTCGTCGTGGCGCTGCGGTCGTCCTTCGCCTGCGACCCGCGTCCGGAGACCATGCGCGAACCGGTGGCCGCCGTGGACGGCCTGCTGCGGGGCGGCTGCGACAACCTCGCGGCGGTGCTGCGCCGCACCCGCGGGGAGTGCCGCACCCGGTACGGGGTGCTGGTGGAGGCGGTGCGCGCGGGGCTGGCCGGGCCGGTCGCCGAACTGGTCACCGAACTCCGGGCCGAGGGGAGGCGCACGGACCTGGTCGCCGCGCTGGTCGAGCGCGGCGACGGACTGGAGCCCACCCCGGTGGACCGGCTCGGGGACGGAGAACTGCGCTACCTGGCGCTCGCGCTGGTGCTGCTGACCGGCCCCGGAGTGCTCCAGGTCGACCAGGTGCGGGAGGTGCCCGAGGCGCACCAGGCGCTGACGGTGCTGGCCGACGGCCTCGACCGCGCCCTGGACGGGCGGCAGCGGCGGGAGTTGGTGGGGCTGGCGGCGCGGATGTGCGAACGCGGCCACATCCGGCTGCTGGGGACGGTGCACGACGCTGCCGACGCCGCGCGGGCACCCGGGGCGTGCCTGGTAGACCTGGGCGCATGAGCGAGACAGGGGACGACGGCGCGCGCCGGGACGGACGGCCCGAGGGGCGGATGGGAGAACTCCAGCGCAGGTTGGCCGAGTTCGCCGCGGCACGGCACTGGGAGCCGTACCACACCCCGAAGAACCTGGCGATGGCGCTGAGCGTGGAGGCATCGGAACTGGTCGAGATCTTCCAGTGGTCGACGCCGGAGGAGTCGGCGCGGGTGATGGCCGACCCGGCCGCGGCGGCCCGGGTGGAGGACGAGGTCGCCGACGTCCTCGCCTACCTGCTGCAGTTCTGCGAGGTGTTGGGGATCAACGCGCAGGCGGCGCTGGCCGCGAAGATCGACCGCAACGAGCGACGTTTCCCGGTGCCGGGGACGGGTGGAGGGACCGGTGAGACGGACGGTCCCACCGAGGGGCGGGGACGGACCAATCGTCACTCTATGGAGTGAGGAAGTTCTCCACCGTGTCGATTTTCTCCACAGTTTTCCCGAAACCTCTAGCCAGACGGAGACATGGGTATCACTCTGGGTAGTTGACGGTCACGGAGGGAAAAGGTGGATGGATGCGGTACCACTCATTGAGGACACGCGACAGGCGCTCGCGCACAGTACGGAAGCCCCTGACATCGTTACCGAGGCGTGGCAGGCGCAGGCCCTCGCGGAGGCGGTAGGAATCCACCTGGCCGCGAGCGGCCCGCCGGAGGTGCGGGCCCAGGCCGGGGGCCTGCGCGAGGCGAGCGGCCGCGCCCGCGGTTCGCTGCGCGGCCCGGAGCAGCGGGCCGAGGGGGCGCGCGCCGACCGCATGACGGAGGTCGGCGACCTGCTCGCCGCCCTCCACGACCTCGGCGGGCTGCTGGACGAGGCCGGGGGAGCGCTGGTGCGAGCGGCGATCGAGGCGGAGGACGAGGCGCTCTACTGGCGGTGCGTCGAGGGCATCGACGCCGCCGACGAGTGCGGTGACCGGGTGGCGGAGATCCTCAGACGGCTCGCCGACAGGCCGCCGTCCGCCCCCGGCCCCCGCGCACCGGGGCCGCGCGCCCCCGGGCGCGGGGGCCGGTCCGGCCCCGCGGCCGGCCCGCGATGCGGGGAGAACGGAGGCGACGGTGCAGGATAGAGACCATGGATCTGCGAATCTTCACCGAACCCCAGCAGGGCGCCTCCTACGACACCCTGCTCAAGGTCGCCAAGGCCACCGAGGACCTCGGCTTCGACGCCTTCTTCCGCTCCGACCACTACCTGCGGATGGGCGACGGCGACCCGATGCCCGGACCCACCGACGCCTGGACGACGCTGGCCGGGCTGGCCCGTGAGACCAGCCGCATCCGGCTCGGCACCCTGATGACCTCGGCCACCTTCCGACTGCCCGGCATCCTGGCCATCCAGGTGGCGCAGGTGGACGCCATGTCCGGCGGGCGCGTCGAGCTGGGCCTGGGCGCGGGCTGGTTCGAGGCCGAGCACACGGCGTACGGCATCCCCTTCCCCAAGGAGAAGTTCGCGCGCCTGGAGGAGCAGTTGGAGATCATCACCGGGCTGTGGGGAACCGAGCCCGGCAAGACGTTCGACTACGAGGGCGCCCACTACCGGCTGACCGACTCCCCCGCGCTGCCCAAGCCCGTCCAGGAGAAGGTGCCGGTGCTCATCGGCGGCCACGGCGCCAAGCGCACCCCGGCCCTGGCCGCGCGCTTCGCCGACGAGTTCAACATCCCCTTCGCCTCCCTCGAGGACAGCGAGCGGCAGTTCGGCCGGGTGCGGGAGGCCGCCGAGGCCAACGGACGCTCCGCCGACGACCTGATCTACTCCAACGCCCTGGTCGTCTGCGTCGGCCGGAACGACGCCGAGGTGGCCCGTCGCGCCGCGGCCATCGGACGTGAGGTGGAGGAACTGAAGGAGAACGGCTTGGCCGGCTCCCCGGCCGAGGTCGTCGACAAGATCGGCCGCTACGCCGAGATCGGCTCCTCCCGGATCTACCTGCAGATCCTGGACCTGGACGACCTCGACCACCTGGAGCTGATCTCCTCCCAGGTGCAGAGCCGACTCTCCTAGGACACCACGAGGCCGGCATGGGCACCCCGCACCCGCCCCCGCTCGCCGACGCCCTCGCGCGCGGCCCGCTCGTCCTCGACGGCGGCCTGTCCAACCAACTCCAGGCGCAGGGCTGCGACCTGTCCGACGAACTCTGGTCGGCACGGCTGCTCGTCGACGATCCCGCGCGGATCGAGGCGGCCCACACCGCCTACCTGCGGGCGGGGGCACGGGTGCTCATCACCGGCAGCTACCAGGCATCCCACCCCGGCTTCGCCCGGCGCGGACTGAGCCGAGCGGAGACCGACGCCCTGCTGCGCCGCAGCGTGCGCCTGGCCCGCGCGGCGGCGGCCGGCGTGCCGGAGGAGCCGGTGTGGGTGGCCGCCTCGGTCGGCCCCTACGGAGCGGTGCTCGCCGACGGCAGCGAGTACCGCGGCCGGTACGGGCTGAGCGTCTCCGAACTGGAGCGCTTCCACCGTCCCCGGATCGAGGCCCTGGCGGCGGCCGAACCGGACGTCCTGGCGCTGGAGACGGTGCCGGACGTCGACGAGGCCGAGGCGCTGCTGCGGGCGGCGGCCGGCTGCGGGGTGCCGGTGTGGCTGTCGTACACCGTCGCCGCCGGCCGCACCCGCGCCGGGCAGCCGCTGCGCGACGCCTTCGCCGTCGCCGCCGGAAACGACCAGGTGATCGCGGTCGGCGTCAACTGCTGCGACCCGCGCGACGCCGACGAGGCCGTCACCCTGGCGGCCCGGACCACCGGCAGGCCCGTGGTCGTCTACCCCAACAGCGGCGAGAAGTGGAACACCCGACGCGGCACCTGGGAGGGGGAGACGCTCTTCGAACCGGCCGACGCCCGACGGTGGCTGCGCGGCGGCGCCCGCCTGATCGGCGGCTGCTGCCGGGTCGGCCCCGGAGAGATCACCGAACTGGCGAGGGCGCTGGCGGCGGAGGCGACGTAAAACCGGTGGGCACACCGCCCCCACCGGGACATACTCGTGCAGGTGTTCCTGACGCTGACCACCACCGGCGACGCCGGGCGGCCCGCCACCGACCTCGGGCACCTGCTGCACAAGCACCCCGAGAAGGCCCAGGAGTTCTCCACCTCCCACGGCACCGCGCACGTCTTCTACCCCGAGGCGGGGCAGGACCGCTGCACCGTGGCGCTGCTGCTGGAGATCGACCCCGTCGCGCTGGTCCGTCGCGGCCGGGGCAAGGGCCGCGGCGGAGCACCCCACTCCGCGTTGGCCCAGTACGTCAACGACCGCCCCTACGCGGCCTCCTCGCTGCTCGCCGTGGCCCTGGGCGCCGTGTTCTCCAGCGCCCTCAAGGGCCGGTGCCGGGCCCGCCCCGAACTGGTCGAGCGGACGCTGCCGTTGCGGATCGAGGTGCCCGCGCTGCCCGCCCGCGGCGGCGCCGACCTGGTGCGGCGGCTCTTCGAACCGCTGGGCTGGACGGTGGAGGCCGAGCCGGTGCCGCTGGACGTCCGCTTCCCCGACTGGGGCGACTCCCGTTACGTGCGCCTGGTCCTCGACGGCGAGGCGCGATTGGCCGACGCGCTGCGCCACCTGTACGTCCTGCTGCCGGTGCTGGACGACGCCAAGCACTACTGGGTCGCCCCCGACGAGGTGGACAAGCTGCTGCGCGCCGGCGAGGGCTGGCTGGAGCACCACCCCGAGCAGACGCTGATCACCACCCGCTACCTGGCACGCCGTCACCGCCTCACCCGCGACGCCCTGGAACGCCTGGAACTCGCCCGGCTCGCCGAGGCGGACGACACCGCGGTCGAGGAGTTGGACAACGCCGTCGACGAGGACGCCGACACCGAGGAGCGTCCCACTCCGCCGGCGGCCTTGCGCCGGGAGGCGATCCTCGCCGCGCTGCGCGAGGCGGGCGCCGCCCGCGTGCTCGACCTGGGCTGCGGGCAGGGGCAGTTGGTCCAGGCGATGCTCAAGGAGGCACGGTTCACCGAGGTGGTGGGCGTGGACGTCTCGATGCGGGCGCTGCACGCGGCCGGCCGGAGGCTCCGCCCGGAGCGGATGTCCGAGCGGCAGGCGGCCCGCGTCACCCTCGTCCAGGGCTCCCTGACGTACACCGACCCCCGGCTGTCCGGCTACGACGCGGCGGTGCTCGGCGAGGTGATCGAGCACATCGACCCGCCGCGGCTGCCGGCGGCCGAGTACGCGGTCTTCGGCGCGGCCCGGCCGAGGACGGTGGTCGTCACCACGCCCAACGCCGAGTACAACGTGCGCTGGGAGAGCCTGCCCGCGGGCCACGTCCGCCACCACGACCACCGCTTCGAGTGGACGCGCGAGGAGTTCCGCGCCTGGGCGCACGGGGTCGCCGAACGGTACGGCTACGCCGTGGAGTTCCGGCCCGTCGGGGACGACGACCCCGAGGTCGGTCCGCCCACCCAACTCGCCCTGTTCACCCTCGCCCGCACCCCGGACGGCACCCCGGGCGACACTCCGGAACCCACCGTGAAGGAGGTGGCCGCGTGACGACCGCCGCCCCGGCCCCCGCCAAGGCGCTCGCCGTGCCCGACCTGTCCCTCGTCGTGCTGATCGGCACCACCGGAGCGGGCAAGTCCACCTTCGCCCGCCGCCACTTCAAGCCCACCCAGGTCGTCTCCTCCGACTTCTGCCGGGGCCTGGTCGCCGACGACGAGAACGACCAGAGCGCCACCCCCGACGCCTTCGATCTCCTGCACCACATCGTCGGCAAGCGGCTGGCCGCCGGACGCCTGACCGTCGTCGACGCCACCAACGTCCAGACCGAGGCCCGCCGCCACTTGGTGAGGCTGGCCCGCGAACACGACGTGCTGCCCGTGGCGATCGTCCTCGACGTGCCCGAGCGCGTCTGCGCCGAGCGCAACGCCGCCCGCCCCGACCGCGCGGACATGCCCGCGCACGTCATCCCGCGCCAGCGGCGCGAGATGCGCCGCTCCCTGCGCTCCCTGGAACGCGAGGGGTTCCGCAAGGTGCACGTCCTGCGCGGGGTCGAGGAGGTGGAGGCCGCCCGGATCGAGCTGGAGCGGCGCTACAACGACCTGCGCCACCTGACCGGCCCGTTCGACATCGTCGGCGACGTCCACGGCTGCCGCGCCGAACTGGAGACCTTGCTGGAAAGGCTCGGCTACACCGTCGAGCGCGACGCGGCCGGTCGCGCGGTGGACGCCGCTCACCCGGACGGCCGCACCGCCGTCTTCGTCGGGGACCTCGTCGACCGCGGACCGGACAGCCCCGGAGTGCTGCGGCTGGTGATGGGCATGGTCGCCGCCGGGCACGCCCTGTGCGTCCCCGGCAACCACGAGAACAAGCTCGGCCGGTACCTCAAGGGGCGCGCCGTCCAGCGCACCCACGGACTGGCCGAGACCATCGAGCAGGTGGAGAAGGAGTCCGCCGCCGACCCGGAGTTCCCCGCGCGGGTGGCCGCGTTCGTCGACTCCCTCGTCAGCCACTACGTGCTCGACGGCGGCGCGCTGGTCGTCTGCCACGCCGGGCTGCCCGAGAAGTACCACGGCCGCACCTCCGGCCGGGTCCGCTCGCACGCGCTGTACGGCGACACCACGGGCGAGACCGACGAGTTCGGCCTGCCGGTGCGTTACCCGTGGGCGGAGGACTACCGGGGCCGGGCGGCCGTGGTCTACGGCCACACCCCCACCCCGCGCGCGACCTGGCTGAACAACACCATCTGCCTGGACACCGGCTGCGTCTTCGGCGGCGCCCTGACCGCCCTGCGCTGGCCCGAGCGCGAACTGGTCGACGTCCCCGCCGAGCGGGTCTGGTACGAGCCGGCGAGGCCGCCGGCCACCGACGCGCCGGGGGGTCACGAGGGACGCCCGCTCGCCCTGGCCGACGTGCACGGCCGCCGGGTGGTGGAGACCCGCCACGCGGGCCGCGTCGCCGTGCGCGAGGAGAACGCCGCCGCCGCGCTGGAGGTGATGAGCCGCTTCGCGATCGACCCCAGGCTGCTGCCCTACCTGCCGCCGACGATGGCGCCCTGCGCCACCTCGCGGCTCGACGGGTACCTCGAACACCCGGCCGAGGCGTTCGCCGAGTACCGCGCGGCCGGGGTGGAGAAGGTGATCTGCCAGGAGAAGCACATGGGCTCCCGCGCCGTCGCCCTGGTCTGTCGCGACGCCGGCGCGGCCACCGAGCGGTTCGGCGCCGCGAACGGGGAGACGGGCGCGCTCCACACCCGCACCGGGCGGCCGTTCTTCGCCGAGCGGGCCGTCACCGAGCAGCTCCTCGCCCGCGTCCGCGCCGCCGCGGACGCGAGCGGACTGTGGAAGGAGCTGGACACCGACTGGCTGCTGCTCGACGCCGAGCTGCTGCCCTGGTCGCTGAAGTCGACCGGCCTGCTGCGCAGGCAGTACGCCGCGGTCGGCGCCGCCGCCGGGGCCGTCTTCCCCGGCGCGCTGGCCGCACTGGAGGCGGCGGCGGCCCGAGGCGTGGAGATGGGCGGGCTGCCGGCGCGGCAGCGGGAGCGCGCGGCGGACGCGGCGGCGTTCGTCGAGGCGTACGGCCGGTACTGCCGGCCCGTGGACGGGCTCGACGGCGTCGAGCTCGCGCCGTTCCAGATCCTGGCGGTGCGCGGCCGGAGTCTGGCCACCGTCCCCCACGACACCCAGCTCGCCTGGCTGGACCGGCTGGTCGAGGCCGACCCCACCGGCCTGCTGCGACGCACCGGGCGTCTGATCGTGGACACCGGCGACGAGGCGTCCGTCGCGGCCGGCACCGACTGGTGGCTGGAGATGACGGAGGCCGGGGGCGAGGGCATGGTCGTCAAGCCGCTGGACGCGCTGGTGCGCGGCGCGGACGGACGGCTGGTCCAGCCGGGTGTGAAGTGCCGGGGCCGCGAGTACCTGCGGATCGTCTACGGTCCGGAGTACACGCGCGAGGAGAACCTGCGGCGGCTGCGGGTGCGCCACCTGGGTCACAAGCGCTCGCTCGCCCTGCGCGAGTACGCGCTCGGCCTGGAGGCGCTGGACCGGCTGGCCGACGGGGAGCCGCTGTGGCGTGTCCACGAGGCCGTCTTCGCCGTCCTGGCGCTGGAGTCGGAACCGGTCGACCCCCGGCTGTGACACCGCGGACGGCAAGGGCGTCGGGGACGCCGGGCACGGCCCGGCGCCCCCGACGGCGGGCGAGGGTGTATCCAGCGGCGACGTGGTGAGGATGCTGACATGGGATTCCACGTCGATTCCGAGACCGGGCGGCTGCGCCGAGTCATCCTGCACCGCCCCGACCTGGAGCTGAAACGGCTCACCCCGTCCAACCGGGACGACCTGCTCTTCGACGACGTGCTGTGGGTGCGGCGGGCGCGCCAGGAGCACGACGGCTTCGCCGACGTGCTGCGCGACCGCGGCGTGGAGGTCCACTTCTTCGGCGACCTGCTGGCGGAGTCCCTGGAGATCCCCGCCGCCCGCGCGTTCGTCCTGGACCGGACCTTCCACGAGAAGGAGTACGGGCCGCTGGCCGCCGACCACCTGCGCGCCGTCTTCGACGAGATGCCCGGGAGCGAGCTGGCCGAGGCGCTGGTGGGCGGCATGACCAAGCGGGAGTACCTGGAGCGGTACCCGGAGCCGGTCTCCGTCCACTTCCACGTGATGGACCTGGACGACTTCCTGGTCACGCCGCTGCCCAACCACCTGTTCACCCGCGACACCTCCGCCTGGATCTACGACGGGGTGGCCGTCAACGCCATGCGCTGGCCCGCCCGCCGGCGCGAGACCGTCCACTTCGAGGCCATCTACCGTCACCACCCCCTCTTCACCTCCCCCGAGCACGGCTTCCGCTTCTGGTCCGAGGGGCAGAGCATTCACCCCTCCACCATCGAGGGCGGGGACGTGCTGGTGATCGGCAACGGCGCGGTGCTGATCGGGATGAGCGAACGCACCACCCCGCAGGCGGTGGAGACGCTCGCCCGCGGCCTGTTCTCGGCGGGCTCGGCCCGGACGATCGTGGCGCTGGACATGCCCAAGCGCCGTGCCCTCATGCACCTGGACACGGTGATGACCATGGTCGACGGCGACACCTTCACCCAGTACGCGGGACTGGGCATGCTGCGCTCCTACACCATCGAGCCGGGCGCGTCGGAGGCGGAGCTGAAGGTCACCGACCACCCGCCCGAGCACATGCACCGCGCCATCGCCGCCGCGCTCGGCCTGGACGGCATCCGCGTCCTCACCGCCACCCAGGACGTGCACGCCGCCGAGCGGGAGCAGTGGGACGACGGCTGCAACGTGCTGGCCGTCGAGCCGGGCGTCGTCATCGCCTACGAGCGCAACGTCACCACCAACACCCACCTGCGCAGGCACGGGATCGAGGTCATCACCGTCCCCGGCAGCGAGCTGGGGCGGGGCAGGGGCGGGCCGCGCTGTATGAGCTGCCCGATCGAGCGCGACGCGGTGTAGGTCGGTGTGGCGGGGCGGCACGGCGGGGACGGTACGGGGCGTCGGCGGGGGCGCGACACCCCGCCTGCATAGTGATGCGAGTTTTCGTATAGACTTCCGTTTCTCTCGCCGTACCCGACCGTCCTCTAGGAGCCCCCATGGCGATCGATCTCACGGGCCGCCACTTCCTCAAGGAGCTGGACTTCACCCCCGAGGAGTTCCGCCGGCTGGTCGATCTGGCCGCCGAGCTGAAGGCGGCCCGCAGGGCGGGCGCCGAGGAGCAGCGGCTGCGCGGGAGGAACATCGCGCTGATCTTCGAGAAGACCTCCACCCGCACCCGCTGCGCCTTCGAGGTCGCCGCCGCCCACCAGGGCGCCCACACCACCTACCTCGACCCGTCCGGCTCCCAGATCGGCCACAAGGAGTCGGTGAAGGACACCGCCCGGGTGCTGGGGCGGATGTACGACGCCATCGAGTACCGGGGCAGCGGCCAGGAGGTCGTCGAGGAACTGGCCGCCCACGCGGGCGTCCCCGTCTACAACGGGCTCACCGACGAGTGGCACCCCACCCAGATGCTCGCCGACGTGCTCACCATGACCGAGCACAGCGACAGGCCCCTCACCGAGATCGCCTACGCCTACCTGGGTGACGCCCGCAACAACATGGGCAACTCCTACCTCGTCACCGGCGCCCTGCTCGGCATGGACGTCCGCATCGCCGCGCCCAGGAGCCTGTGGCCCGAGGAGGGCGTGATCGCCCAGGCCCGTTCCCTGGCCGAGCGCACCGGCGCCCGCGTCACCCTCACCGAGAAGGTGGAGGAGGGCGTCCCCGGCGCGGACTTCGTCGCCACCGACGTGTGGGTGTCGATGGGCGAGCCCGAGGAGGTGTGGGAGGAGCGCATCGAGCTGCTGCGCCCGTACGCCGTCACGATGGACGTCCTGCGTGCGACCGGCAACCCGGACGTGCGGTTCCTGCACTGCCTGCCCGCCTTCCACGACCTGGGCACGGCCGTCGGCCGGGAGATCCACCGGCGGTACGGGCTGGAGTCGCTGGAGGTGACGGACGAGGTGTTCGAGTCGGAGCACTCGGTCGTCTTCGACGAGGCCGAGAACCGCATGCACACCATCAAGGCGGTCATGGTCGCCACCCTCGCGGGGGCCTGACCCGGTTCGGCCGGTTCGGTCGGTCGCTCGGTGCCCGGACCGCCGAGGGGGGCCTTTCCAATCCGCTCGGGACGGAATTTAAAATTCCGGAGAACGGCGGCGAGAAAGCGGCGAAAGAAGCATTGCCGTCCGGTTTTCTGTGACGCGAAACCGAAAATCGGTCGGCTTTTCGAAACGAAAAGGTGGGATCCGGGGAGGCTGTCCTTTCCAATTCACCGGAAGAGAAGGAACGCCGGAACGTGATCACCAGCGTTTCACCCGCGTGGAAAGACTCCCGTTCACGGACGGGAGGGCGCGGTGATCAGAGGAGGCCGTGCGGCCGGGGCACGTCCCGTTCTCCTCGGCTCCGACCGGGAGCGCACGGGTGCGGCCCCGGAGCCTCCGGGGCCGCACCGCTCGCCGGGCGTGAAGGATCAGCAGCCGTTGCGCAGCCGGTTCCAGGTCACCGGGCCGACGACGCCGTCGGCGGTGATCCGGCAGGTGCGCTGGAAGTCGACGACGGCCGCCCTGGTGGCCGAGCCGAAGACGCCGTCGATGCCGCTGGAGCCCACGCTGAAGCCCCAGAACCTCAGCAGACACTGGGCCTCGCGCACGGCGTTGCCCGTGCTGCCCTGGGAGATGGTGGGCGGGGTGACGGCGCCGTGGTAGCCGCAGTAGTAGGCGAGGGCCCCGACCTTCTCCGCGGGGGCGGCGGCCTTCCCGGCGGGAGCCGCGGAGGCGGTGGACATCGACAGGGTGGTGGCTCCGGTGATCAGAGCCGTGACGACTGCCGCGGCGGCGGTGGAGCGGCGGAAACGCCTCATCATGGTCCCTTCCGATGGACAGGAATCCGGTCTGGCACAGGAAAACTAGTGACGGAATCCATCCCGGAGGAGAGGCGAATCGGTCATTCCGGTGCACGTGCGGAAATTCTCGCCTGCGCATCGGTGATTTGCGCTGACATGCTCCGACGCCATCCGACGCTCGCGTGAGGGTGAGCGGTAATTCCGTGGAGGGCGACCGGAAATCTCGTGGTGGCGTGCGGTGTGCGACGAAGACGCCGTACGGGTCCGGGGATGGCGTGAAGGAAACGGTCGGGCGCGGACCCGTTCGCCCGTGCGTCCGGGGGCCGGCCGGGTTCCGTCCCCCGTGGCGGCCGTGTCGGGGTCATGCCGGTGCCTCCACGGATTCGCCGGTGAGGTCGGCGTCCGTGATGCCCAGCAGGTCGAGCAGCGCGCGCCGACCGGTGTCGGTGACGCGCAACGCCCGTCGGCTGCCGATTCGTTCGCACCAGCCGGCGTCCAGGGCGTGGCGGCACAGCGCGGCCCCGGCCACCCCGGCCAGGTGCGGACGGCGTTCGGTCCAGTCCAGGCAGGCGCGGGCCGGTGGCCGGCGACCGCGCGGTCGGGCCGTGAGGTCGACGCCGAGCGCGTCGAACCAGCGCAGCCCGTCCTCGGTCACCGCGAACCCGGTGTCCTGCTGGAGCAGCCCCCGCTCCAGCAGGGCGTCGGTGATCACCACTCCCAGCCGTCCGGCCAGATGGTCGTAGCAGGTGCGGGCCCGTGCCATCGCCGTGTTCGCGGACGACCCCCGCAGGGAGCGCGGGGCGGGCGGCGGACCGGCGTGCGCGGCCAACTCCTCGACCAACTGCGCGGACGCGGAATCGGCCAGTCGCACGTAGCGGTGCCTGCCCTGCCGTTCCTCGGTCAGCAGGCCCCCGCCCACCAGCTTGTCCAGGTGCCCACTGGCCGTGGCGGGGGCGACGCCCGCCAGTCGGGCCAGTTCGCCCGCCGTCCAGGCCCGCCCGTCCAGCAGGGCCAGGCAGAACCGCGCACGGGTCTCGTCGGCGAGCAGTCCGGCCAGTTGGGCGAGCCGCGAACCCGCGTGCTCGGGGCGTCGCGTGGGGCGGGCGGGGGCGGGGAGGTCCATGGCGTCCATCATGCGGCGAGAGCGTTTCGGTGTTCACCGAAACATTCGCCGAAACGACCCGGACGCGGGGTCTGGCCGCCGGGGGCTCCCGGTCGGCGCCGACGGACGGTCGGAGTGCTTCACCGAACAGCTCCGGAGTGATCACACCATGGTCACGATCAAAGCCTGACGCGCATTCCGCGATCGCAGGGACGGGACGCGCTCCTACAGTTGGCGGACCACGAGGACGCGTGGCGGGCCGAGCACCGAAGTTCCCCCTCCATGAGGGGTGTTGGGCCCGCCACTGGAACAGAGAGAACACGCCATGCGATCCACCGCAGCACGTCGTACCGCCCTCGCCGCGTCCGCGGCCTGCCTGGCCCTGCTGGCCACCGCCTGCGGCGGATCGGAGTCCGGCGGCAAGGACGAGGACAAGGCCAAGGCCGAGAAGTCGGCCTCCGCCGAGCCCGCGGCCAAGGCGATGACCTCCGCCGAGCTGGAGAAGCTCGCGCTCGCCGACGGGGACGTCGAGGGGCACACGGTCGAGAAGGCCGGCCCGGAGGACACCGTCTCCGCGAAGGACGTCTCCGTCGACAAGAAGGAGTGCGAGCCCCTCGTGCACGCGCAGTTGGGCGTGGCGCCCGGCGACCCGGCGGCGACCGTCCTGCGCAAGGTCGTCCAGGAGCCGGAGAAGCCGGAGGAGGACGGCTCGCAGAACGACGGCGAGCTCACCGACGAGGACTTCGAGAACTTCGAGGAGGCGATCAAGGGCGCCTTCGATCTGACGGCGACGGCCGTCAGCCTCTCCTCTTACGAGGGCGACGGCGCGGAGAAGGCCGTGGCAGACCTGCGTGCCGCCGCCGACGCCTGCTCCGGTGGGTTCAACGGGGGCATCAAGGGCGATGAGCAGAAGGTGACCGGCGTCAAGGCGGAGAAGGTCACCGGCGGCGAGGAGGCCCACGCCTGGACGCTGACGGCCGAGCACGAGGGCGATCCGGTGCCGTTCAAGCTGGCCGTGGTGCGGCAGGGCGGCACGCTGGCCGTCTTCTCCTCCTACAACCTCGCCTCCGCCGGCAGCGGCGAGGACTTCGACCTCCCGACCGCCGTCATCGACGCCCAGGCGAAGAAGCTCGGCTGACCGAGGGTCGCCCCGCCCGTCCCCCGGCGAAACGCGCGGGGGACGGGCGGGAGGACGGCGGCGCGGTTCACCACTGGTTGACCGCGCGTCAGATGTCGCGGAACGTCTCGATCTGGGCGCCGACCGAGTTGAGGCGTTCGGCCAGGTCCTCGTAGCCGCGGTTGATGACGTAGACGTTGCGCAGCACGGAGGTGCCCTCGGCGGCCATCATCGCCAGCAGGACGACGACGGCCGGGCGCAGCGCGGGCGGGCACATCATCTCGGCGGCGCGCCAGCGGGTGGGGCCCTCGACCAGCACGCGGTGGGGGTCCAGGAGTTGGAGGCGTCCACCGAGACGGTTGAGGTCGGTCAGGTAGATGGCGCGGTTGTCGTAGACCCAGTCGTGGATCAGCGTCT
Source organism: Streptomyces megasporus (assembly GCF_000718985.1). Taxonomy (GTDB): domain Bacteria; phylum Actinomycetota; class Actinomycetes; order Streptomycetales; family Streptomycetaceae; genus Streptomyces; species Streptomyces megasporus. The sequence goes on from NZ_JODL01000012.1 coordinate 191,619, forward strand.
TGCCCTGGGCGCTGGCGGCGATGGCCGCGAAGAAGGGCACGTTGTCGATGTTGATGCCCGGGAACGGCATCGGGTGGATCTTGTCGATCGGCGCCTCCAGTTTGGAGGGGCGCACGGTGAGGTCGGCCAGTCGGGTGCGGCCGTTGTCGGCGGGGTACTCCGGGCCGCGGTCGTGGTCCAGGCCCATCTCCTCCAGGACGGCCAGCTCGATCTCCAGGAACTCGATCGGCACCCGGCGGATCGTCAGCTCCGACTCGGTGACGACCGCGGCGGCCAGCAGGCTCATCGCCTCGACCGGGTCCTCGGAGGGGGAGTAGTCCACGTCCCGGTCGATGTGGGGGACACCGTGCACGGTCAGGGTCGTGGTGCCCACGCCCTCGATCCGGACGCCGAGCTGCTCCAGGAAGAAGCACAGGTCCTGGACCATGTAGTTGGGCGAGGCGTTGCGGATGACGGTGGTGCCGTCGTGTCGGGCGGCGGCCAGCAGGGCGTTCTCGGTGACGGTGTCCCCGCGTTCGGTCAGCACGATGGGCCGGGTGGGTCGGACGGAGCGGTCCACCACGGAGTGGTACATGCCCTCGGTGGCGGTGACCTCCAGGCCGAAGTGCCGCAGCGCGCTCATGTGCGGCTGCACGGTGCGGGTGCCCAGGTCGCAGCCGCCCGCGTAGGGGATGCGGAAGTGGTCCATCCGGTGGAGCAGCGGGCCGAGGAACATGATGATGCTGCGGGTGCGGCGGGCGGCCTCGGCGTCGATGGCGTCCAGGTCCAGCTCGGCGGGCGGCACGATCTCCAGGTCGGAGCCGTCGTTGATCCAGCGGGTGCGCACTCCGATGGAGTTCAGCACCTCCAGGATGCGGTAGACCTCTTCGATGCGGGCGACCCGGCGCAGCAGGGTGCGGCCGGAATTCAGCAGGGAGGCGCAGAGCAGGGCGACGCAGGCGTTCTTGCTGGTCTTGACGTCGATCGCGCCCGACAGTTGCCGCCCTCCGACGACCCGCAGGTGCATCGGACCGGAGTAGCCGAGTGAGACGATCTCACTGTCCAGGGCTTCACCGATACGGGCGATCATCTCAAGGCTGATGTTTTGGTTGCCGCGTTCGATGCGGTTGACCGCGCTCTGGCTGGTGGCCAGAGCGTCCGCCAATTGGCTCTGGGTCCAGCCCCGATGTTGACGGGCGTCACGGATGAGCTTGCCGATGCGCACGAGGTAGTCGTCGGTCATGGGGGTGATGTTATCTCAGATGTGAGATGTCAACATCCGGGGCGTGGGGCGTGTCCCTCATTTCCTCTTATTTTCACCCCTTTGTCGCGTACGCGCGAGGCGAGGGTCGCTTTCCGGCCATGCCGGGCCGCCCGTCACTGCTCTCTCGCCGTCTGTCGCCTCTCTCGCCGCCTGTCACCACTCTCTCGCGGCTCGCTCCGCCCCTTGTCGTCGGGGCCGCGCCCTTCGGGTTCATCCGGGTTCCTTCGGGTTCCTCCGGGCCCGGGGTCGGAAGGCCGGTTGGGGCGCGGAGCGCGGGTACCCGAAGTCGGGGGCGGAGCATGACCGTGGAGCGGCGATGTACTAGAGTTATCTCGACATCGAGATATCTGCCGAGAGACGCACCGCCGCCGCGTCCGCCGACGTCGCCGCCGAGGCACACCCAAGTTAGGTGAACCTCAGCGAAGAGGCCGGGGTCCGGGGCGGCAGGATCGCGGTGGTACGCGCGAACTCATGTACTGAAGGAGACTGTCGTGTCGGCGAACAGCTTCGACGCCCGCAGCACGCTGCAGGTGGGCGACGAGTCGTACGAGATCTTCAGGCTGGACAAGGTCGAGGGCTCCGCCCGCCTGCCCTACAGCCTGAAGGTGCTGCTGGAGAACCTGCTCCGGACCGAGGACGGCGCGAACATCACCGCCGACCACATCCGCGCGCTGGGCAACTGGGACGCCGGCGCGCAGCCCAGCCAGGAGATCCAGTTCACGCCGGCCCGCGTGATCATGCAGGACTTCACCGGCGTGCCCTGCGTGGTGGACCTGGCCACCATGCGCGAGGCCGTGAAGGAGCTGGGCGGCGACCCGTCCCGCATCAACCCGCTGGCGCCCGCCGAGCTGGTCATCGACCACTCGGTGATCGCCGACGTCTTCGGTGCCCCGGACGCGTTCAAGCGCAACGTGGAGCTGGAGTACGGCCGCAACAAGGAGCGCTACCAGTTCCTGCGCTGGGGCCAGACCGCCTTCGACGAGTTCAAGGTCGTCCCGCCCGGCACCGGCATCGTCCACCAGGTGAACATCGAGCACCTGGCCCGCGTGGTCATGGTCCGTGACGGCAAGGCCTACCCCGACACCCTGGTGGGCACCGACTCCCACACCACCATGGTCAACGGCCTGGGCGTCCTCGGCTGGGGCGTCGGCGGCATCGAGGCCGAGGCCGCGATGCTGGGCCAGCCCGTGTCGATGCTCATCCCGCGGGTGGTCGGCTTCAAGCTGACCGGCGAGCTGCCCACCGGCACCACCGCCACCGACCTGGTGCTGACCATCACCGAGATGCTGCGCGAGCACGGGGTCGTCGGCAAGTTCGTGGAGTTCTACGGCGAGGGTGTCTCCGCGGTGCCGCTGGCCAACCGCGCCACCATCGGCAACATGTCGCCGGAGTTCGGCTCGACCGCCGCGATCTTCCCGATCGATGCCGAGACCATCAACTACCTGAAGCTCACCGGCCGCACCGAGCAGCAGCTCGCCCTGGTCGAGGCGTACGCCAAGGAGCAGGGCCTGTGGCTGGACCCGGCCGCCGAGCCGGACTTCTCCGAGCACCTGGAGCTGGACCTCTCCACGGTCGTCCCCTCGATCGCCGGCCCCAAGCGCCCGCAGGACCGCATCGCCCTGTCCGAGGCCAAGCAGCAGTTCCGCGCCGACCTGCCGAACTACATCAAGGCCGGCGTGACCGGCGGCGACGACCGCAAGCCGGGCGTGCCGCAGCAGGAGCTGCCGGTCGGGGCCGGCTCCCCGGTGGACCAGGCCAGCGCCCTGTCGTTCCCGGCCAGTGACGCCCCCGCCTACGGCCACGACGACAACGGCGCCGGCGCCCCGCACCACTCCGCCGCGTCCTCGGCCGACGGACGCCCGAGCAAGCCCGTCAGGGTGACCGCCGCCGACGGCTCGACCTACGAGCTCGACCACGGCGCGGTGGCCATCGCGGCCATCACCTCCTGCACCAACACCTCCAACCCCTACGTGATGGTGGGTGCCGCGCTGCTGGCCAAGAAGGCCGTCGAGCGGGGCCTGACCCGCAAGCCGTGGGTGAAGACCACCCTGGCCCCCGGCTCCAAGGTCGTCATGGACTACTACGACCGCGCCGGCCTCACCCCGTACCTGGACAAGCTGGGCTTCAACCTGGTCGGTTACGGCTGCACCACCTGCATCGGCAACTCCGGCCCGCTGCCGGAGGAGGTCTCCCAGGCGGTCAACGACAACGACCTCGCGGTGGTCTCCGTGCTCTCGGGCAACCGCAACTTCGAGGGCCGCATCAACCCCGACGTCAAGATGAACTACCTGGCGTCCCCGCCGCTGGTCGTGGCCTACGCCATCGCCGGTTCGATGGACATCGACATCACCACCGAGCCGCTGGCCACCGACTCCGAGGGCAACCCGGTCTACCTGCGGGACATCTGGCCGGCCGAGTCGGAGATCGAGGAGGTCGTCGCCTCCACCATCGGCCAGGAGATGTTCGGCAGCAGCTACTCCGACGTCTTCGCCGGAGACGCCCAGTGGCAGGCGCTGTCGGTGCCCACCGGCGACACCTTCGAGTGGGACCCGGAGTCCACCTACGTCCGCAAGCCCCCGTACTTCGAGGGCATGGGCATGGACCCGGAGCCGGTCGAGGACATCTCCGGCGCCCGGGTGCTGGCCAAGCTGGGCGACTCGGTCACCACCGACCACATCTCCCCGGCCGGCGCCATCAAGGCCGACACCCCGGCGGGCCGGTACCTCACCGAGCACGGCGTCGAGCGTCGTGACTTCAACAGCTACGGCTCGCGTCGCGGCAACCACGAGGTCATGATCCGCGGCACCTTCGCCAACATCCGCCTGCGCAACCAGATCGCGCCGGGCACCGAGGGCGGCTACACCCGCGACTTCACCCAGGAGGGCGGGCCGGTCTCCTTCATCTACGACGCCTCCCGGAACTACCAGGCCGCCGGTATCCCGCTGGTCGTCCTGGCGGGCAAGGAGTACGGTTCCGGCTCCTCGCGCGACTGGGCGGCCAAGGGCACCGCGCTGCTGGGCGTCAAGGCCGTCATCGCCGAGAGCTACGAGCGCATCCACCGCTCGAACCTGATCGGCATGGGCGTGCTGCCGCTGCAGTTCCCGGAGGGCCAGTCGGCGGACTCCCTCGGCCTGACGGGTGAGGAGGCCTTCTCCATCAGCGGCATCACCGCGCTCAACGAGGGCGGCATCCCGGAGACGGTGAAGGTGACCACCGACACCGGCGTGGAGTTCGACGCCACCGTCCGGATCGACACCCCCGGCGAGGCGGACTACTACCGCAACGGCGGCATCATGCAGTACGTGCTGCGCTCGCTGCTCCGCAAGTGAATCGAGAGGTCGGACGCGGCCGGTGAGGCCGCGTCCGACCGGTGGGACGGAGCCGTACCTCCCTTGGTGGGAGGTGCGGCTCCGTCGCGTTTCCCGCAGGTCTCAACTCGGGAAAGACTGACGCCCGAACATGCACCGATCTTGCCCCTGGGAAGGGGAGTGGACTATACCTGTCGGCGTCCAAGCGGTCATATCAGATGGCTGCGGATCCGGGGGTGAGTGGGCATCGGGGAGGTCCCGTACGGCTCTACACGGACCCGGCGCACATCCCGTACAACTCAGCTTCAACTCACCAGCGGTGCCCGGAGACCCCGGCACACCGCCTGAGTCCTGGAGAAGGCGAGGACTTGAGCATGGGACCCACCGATGTCAACCGTCGTGATCTGATCAAGAGGGCCGGCGCGGCGGGCCTGGTCGCCGTCCCCGCCATGAGCCTGCTCTCCGCCTGCGCCGCTGGTGGCGACGGCGGCGGCGACGACAAGGTCGCCAAGGGCGAGAAGACCAAGGACAACCCCCTGGGCGTCAACAAGGACGCCCCCCTGGACTTCGTCATCTTCGACGGCGGCTTCGGCACCCAGTACGGCAAGGACGCCGCGAAGATCTACGAGGAGAGCTACGGCAAGGTCAAGCTGACCGCCACCCAGAAGATCCGGTCGGTGCTCCAGCCCAGGATGGTCGGCGGCACCCCGCCGGACCTCATCGACAACTCCGGCGCCGAGCAGATGGACGCGGCCACCCTGATCGCCAAGGACCAGCTCGCCGAGTTGAGCCCCCTGCTGGACGCGCCCTCCATCGACGACCCGAACACCAAGGTCCGCGACACCCTCCTGCCGGGCACCATCGAGATGGGCCAGTACGGCGACGAGAAGGTCTGGCGCCTGAACTACGCCTACACCGTCTACGGCCAGTGGTACTCCAAGAAGCTCCTTCAGGACAACGACTGGGAGTACCCCAAGACCTGGGACGAGATGCTCGCCCTGTGCGCCAAGGCCAAGAAGAAGGGCATCGCGGGCTGGACCTACGCCGGCCAGCACCCGTACTACATCCCCTTCACCCTCTACCCGTTCATCGGGAAGATCGGTGGCCCGGACGTCCTGAAGAACATCGACAACCTGGAGCCGAACGCCTGGAAGCAGGACGCGGTCAAGAGCGCCTTCGAGGCCTACTACGAGCTGTCCGCCAAGGGTTACATCCTGCGGGGCACCCCCGGTCTGGACCACATCCAGTCCCAGACCCAGTGGACCAAGGGCAAGTGCATCTTCATCCCCAACGGCTCCTGGGTGGAGAACGAGGCCGCCGACACCACGCCCGCGGACTTCGACATGGCCTGCGGCGCGGTCACCGGGCTGGACGAATCCGACAAGATGCCCTTCGGCACCCTGTGGGCGCAGGCGGGCGAGCCGTTCATCGTGCCCGCGCAGGCCAAGAACCCCGCCGGCGGCATGGAACTGCTCCGCATCCTGCTGAGCAAGGAGTCCGCGCGGAACTTCGCCAGGCTGGTGAAGTCCCTCACCTGCGTGGCCGACGCCACCGACGGCATGGACATGTCCCCGGGCCTCGCCTCGTCCAGTCAGGTGCTCAAGGACGCCGGCGAGAACGTCCTCAACCCGAGGATCTTCGACTGGTACCAGACCCTCCACAAGGAGCAGATCGGCTCGGTCCTCGCCGAACTGATGGCCGGCCGGGTGAAGCCGGCCGAGGCCATGAAGAAGTGTCAGGAGTACGCGGACAAGACGGCGAAGGACGACTCCGTCAAGAAGTACAAGCACGCCTGAGGGCCGCCCGAGAGTCGGTCGGAGAGCCACACCGGGACAACCGGGGACACGGAGATGGGACGTAGGCGGCATGGCCAGTGACAGCCGTACGGTGGCCGAGGCCACCAAGGAGCCGGCACCACCGACGGGGAACGGAGACAAGAGGGACGGGTTCCGTGCCTCCCCGCACTACCGGACCTACCTGAAGTACCGGTTCATCGCGGGATTCCTCGTGGTGCCGCTGGTGCTCTACGGCGTCCTGGTCGTGTCGCCCTTCTTCCAGACGTTCTACTACTCGCTGACCGACTGGACGGGCCTCAGCAGCGACTTCGCCTTCGTCGGCCTGGACAACTTCGAGCGCCTGATGGAAGACGACATCTTCCACAAGGCGCTGTGGCACAACGTCCTGCTGCTGTTGGTCCTGCCGGTCATCACCCTGGGCCTGGGCCTGTTCTTCGCCTTCATGCTCAACGTCGGCGGCCGGCACAGGAAGGGCGAGGCGGTCTCCGGGGTCCGCGGCTCGCACTTCTACAAGATCGTCTACTTCTTCCCGCAGGCCCTGTCGATCGCGATCGTCGTGGTGCTGTGGAAGTACATCTTCAACCCGGCGGGCGGCCTGCTCAACGGCATCTTCACGGCCCTCGGACTGGAGGACTGGCAGCGGGAGTGGCTCAGCGAGACCTGGCTGGGCGACCCGCAGATGGCCTTCTGGTGCGTCGTGATCGTGATGGTGTGGGCGAACGTCGGCTTCTACGTGGTGCTCTTCTCCGCCGCCATGGGCTCGATCCCCAAGGAGATCTACGAGGCGGCACTGCTGGACGGCGCCAACCGGGTGACCACGTTCTTCCGCGTCACGCTGCCGCTGATGCGCGACACCGTGCAGACCGGCTGGGTGTACATGGGGATCATGGCGCTCGACGCCTTCGCCGTGGTGCACATCCTCACGGTGGGCCCGGGTGGTCCCGACTACTCGACCATCGTCGCGCCGCTCTACCTCTACAACAAGGCGTTCATGGACGGCCAGGCGGGCTACGCGACCGCCGTCGCCGTGGCCCTGCTGATCGTCACCATGATCTTCTCCGTGGCGGCGATGGCGTTCGGGCGGAGCAAGGACCGGATCGAGTTCTGACAGGCCAGCGGGAGAACCAGCCATGACCACTGCCGAACCGTCTCCCTCCCTCCGCCCGGGAGACCCCGAGAAGACCGCCGCGGCCCTCACCAAGGGCACGACCGGCCCGGCCGCTCCCGGCACGCCCGGCGGGAACGGCGGGCGTGCCGGGGGAGACGGCGGGGGCCGCACCCTCAACGTCTTCTCGCACGCCTTCCTGGTCCTGTGGGCCGTGATGGCCCTCGGGCCCCTGCTGTGGGCGGTGATGAACTCCTTCAAGTCCTCCGGCGCCATCCTGGAGGACCCCTGGTCGCTGCCGACGAGGCTGCACTGGGAGAACTGGTCCTTCGCCTGGAACGAGGCGAACATCGGCCAGTACACGATCAACTCGGCGATCGTGGTGGGCGGCTCGGTGATCGGCACCATGCTGCTGGGCTCGATGGTGGCCTACGTCCTGGCCCGCTACGACTTCCCCGGCAACCGGGTGGTCTACTTCCTGTTCGTCGGCGGGATGGCGTTCCCGATCATCGTCGCCCTGGTGCCGCTGTTCTTCGTGATGGAGAACTTCGCGCTGCTGGACACCTACCACGGCCTGATCCTGGTCTACATCGCCTACTCGCTGCCGTTCACCGTCTTCTTCATGTCGGCCTTCTTCCGCACCCTGCCCACGTCGATCACGGAGGCGGCGGAGATCGACGGCGCCTCGCAGAGCCGGATCTTCTTCCAGGTCATGCTGCCGATGGCCAAGCCCGGCCTGATAAGCGTGGGGATCTTCAACTTCCTGGGGCAGTGGAACCAGTACCTGATCCCCCAGGTGGTGCACGTCGGGGACGCCGACCGCTACGTCCTCACCCAGGGCCTGGCCAACCTCGCCGCCCAGACGGGCTACCGCGGCAACTGGGGCGGTCTGTTCGCGGGGCTCACGCTGGCCGTGCTGCCCATCCTGGTCGTCTACGTCGTCTTCCAGCGACAGGTGCAGGCCGGTCTGACGGCCGGGGCGTTGAAGTAACGCCCCGAGGAGCCACGGAGACCCGAAGACCACAGGCACCCCGGACCCCGGAGGCCCACCCCGGAGACTCACCCCGGGGACCCCGAGAGACTCGGGAGCCCCGATGTCCTCGGCACCCCGAGGGCATCGGGGTCTCCGTATGCCGGCGGCACCGGGCGGGGAATCGTTCCGCCCTCGGGTTTTACGGCTCCTTCGCTCCGTTCATCCGCACTTCGCCCGCGCGAGGCGGCCACCGGACGCCCGGTGGCCGCCTCGCGCCGTCCAGGCGGTGACTCTCCGTGGAATGATCGGTTTCCCAGTGTTCACCCCGCTCAAGGTCTTGACGGGAGATAACGCTTCGGGCTGTTCTTAGAGTTCACGTGTTGGAGACAAGTCGCACCCCGTTGGCGCGGTGCGACCGACGGGTGGGTGGTCGAGCCTCCCGTCGAGGCGGGAGTGGATGAGTCGTGGAGACTCCGGGGTCGCAGTCCTCGCTGCACCGGGCCAATCTGGAACGGGTGGTACGGGCCGTGCGCATGGCGGGCTCGCTCACCCAGGCGGAGATCGCCCGGACCACCGGACTGTCGGCCGCCACGGTCTCCAACATCGTCCGAGAGCTGAGGGACAACGGCACGGTCGAGGTCACCCCGACCTCCGCCGGCGGTCGCCGGGCCCGCAGCGTCTCGCTCTCCGGCGACGCCGGGATCGTCGTCGGCGTCGACTTCGGTCACTCGCACCTGCGGGTGGCCGTCGGCAACCTGGCCCACCAGGTGCTGGCCGAGGAGGCCGAGCCGTTCGACGTGGACGTCTCCGCCTCCCAGGGCTTCGACCGGGCCGAACAGCTCGTCGAGCGGCTGATCGCCTCGACCGGCTTCGGCCGCGAGAAGGTCATCGGGATGGGCCTGGGCGTCCCCGGCCCGATCGACGTCGAGACCGGGGCGCTGGGCTCGACCGCCATCCTGCCGGGCTGGGCCGGGGCCAACCCGCGCGAGGAGATGGCCGCGCGGCTCGGCGTCCAGGTCCACGTCGACAACGACGCCAACCTCGGCGCCCTCGGAGAGCTGGTGTGGGGCAGCGGACGCGGCGCGCGGGACCTGGCGTACATCAAGGTCGCCAGCGGTGTGGGCGCGGGGCTGGTGATCAACGGGCAGATCTACCGCGGTCCCGGTGGCACGGCGGGGGAGATCGGCCACATCACCCTGGACGAGTCCGGCCCGGTGTGCCGCTGCGGCAACCGGGGCTGCCTGGAGACGTTCACCGCGGCCCCCTACGTCCTGCCCCTGCTGCGCCCCAGCCACGGTCCCGAGCTGACCATGACCGAGATGGTGCGGCTCGCCCGCGCGGGCGACCCGGGCTGCCGTCGGGTGGTCGCCGACATCGGGCGGCACGTGGGCAGCGGCGTCGCCAACCTCTGCAACCTGCTCAACCCCAGCAGGGTGGTGCTCGGCGGCGATCTCGCCGAGGCCGGCGAGCTGGTGCTCGACCCGATCCGCGACTCCGTCTCCCGATACGCCATCCCCAGCGCGGCCAGGCAGTTGACGGCGGTCCCCGGGGCCCTCGGCGGACGCGCGGAGGTGCTGGGCGCGCTGGCGCTGGTGCTGAGCGAGATGGGCGATTCGACGCTGTTGGACGGCTCGCTGAACGGTGTGGGCACCGTACCCGCGGTCGCCGCGTCCGCGGGGGCCTGAGTCCTCTCCCCGGGTTCCCTCCGCCTCGTCGGCCGTTCACCGTCACCGTCCCCGCGGGGACGGTGACGGTGAACGGCCGACGCCTATCCGAGACGCCTGTCCGAAGAAACAGGCGTCGGACTGGGCATGGAAGCCGCCAGAATGGGCCCGAGAGCGCTCTCACTGCCACTCTGCGTTCACTTTGTTCACGCAAGGCATCGTTGCATTCTCGTTAAGTATTTACTTCTTGACGGCAGTGGTCACTCCGAGTTGACTTCCTGCCACCTCGGCCGCAGTGACGCGGCCTCGTCAGGGAGGTTCTTGGATGAACACGCAACTGCGCCGTGCCGCTGTGGCCATGGCCGCGACCGCCATGGCCGTCTCGCTCGCCGCCTGTGGCAGCGCGAAGGAGGCCGGAGACGGCAACGGCTCGGGCGGCGGCGAGAAGAAGAAGGACGGCCCGCTGACCATCGGCCTGCTGCTGCCGGAGGACCAGACGGCCCGCTACGAGAACTTCGACAAGCCCCTGATCGAAGCGAAGATCAAGGAGCTGTGCCCCGACTGCAAGGTCAGCTACGTCAACGCCAAGGAAGACGCGTCGACCCAGCAGCAGCAGATGAACTCGATGGTCACCAAGAAGGTCGACGCGATCATCCTGGACGCGGTGGACGCCAAGTCCATCGCGGGTTCGGTCAAGAAGGCCGCCGACGCGGGCATCCCCGTCGTCGCCTACGACCGTCTCGCCGAGGGGCCGATCTCCGCCTACACCTCCTTCGACAACGAGAAGGTCGGCCAGGTCCAGGGCGAGGCCCTGCTGGAGAAGCTCGGCGACAAGGCCAAGGACGGCCAGATCGTCATGATGAACGGGTCGCCGACCGACCCCAACGCCGCCCAGTTCAAGAAGGGCGCCAAGTCCGTCCTCGACGGCAACGTCAAGGTGGGCAAGTCCTACGACACCACCGGCTGGAAGCCCGAAGAGGCCAACAAGAACATGAGCGGCGCCATCGCCTCTCTGGGCAAGAAGAACATCGTCGGCGTCTACTCCGCCAACGACGGCATGGCGGGCGGCATCATCACCGCGCTCAAGAGCGCCGGCGTCGACCCGCTGCCGCCGGTCACCGGTCAGGACGCCGAGCTGGCGGGTGTTCAGCGCATCGTCTCCGGTGAGCAGTTCATGACGGTCTACAAGCCGTTCAAGCCCGAGGCCCACGCCGCCGCCGAGATGGCCGTGGCCCTCGCCCGCGGCGAGGACCCCAAGACGGAGACCACCGTCGACAGCGCCACCGCCAAGGACGTTCCCGCGACCCTGATCGAGCCGATCGCGGTGACCGTGGACAACCTCAAGGACACCGTCGTCAAGGACGGTCTCTACACGGTGGAGGAGATCTGCACGCCCGAGTACGAGAAGGCGTGTGAGAAGGCCGGCCTGAAGTAAGCGGTCCGGTCCGTCCCCCCGGCCCCGCCGGTGCCCGCGCCCCCTCCCACCCCGCCGGAGGCGCGGGCACCGGCCGGTCACCCCCTCGTGCTCTTCTAGGAGTTGGTTCACGTGTCCGCTACGCCTGTACTGGCGTTGCGCGGAATCTCCAAGCGCTTCGGTGCCGTTCAGGCGCTCACCGATGTCGACCTGGAGGTCCACGCCGGCGAGGTCGTCGCCCTCGTGGGCGACAACGGCGCCGGAAAGTCCACCCTCGTCAAGACGATCGCCGGCGTCAGCCCGGCGGACGAGGGCGTCTTCGAGTGGCAGGGCAGGTCCGTCGAGGTCAACCGGCCGCACGACGCCCAGGAGTTGGGCATCGCGACCGTGTACCAGGACCTCGCCCTGTGCGACAACCTCGATGTCGTCGGCAACCTGTTCCTCGGTCGCGAGATCATGCGCGCCGGCGTGCTCGACGAGATCGAGATGGAGCGCCGCGCCCGGGAGCTGCTCGACACCCTGTCGATCCGCATCCCCAGCGTCCGCATCCCCATCGCCTCGCTCTCCGGCGGTCAGCGGCAGACCGTCGCGATCGCCCGCTCGATGCTGGGCGAGCCCAAGCTCGTCATCCTCGACGAGCCCACCGCCGCCCTCGGCGTCGAGCAGACCGCCCAGGTGCTCGATCTGGTTGAACGGCTGCGCGAGCGCGGCCTCGCCGTCATCCTCATCAGCCACAACATGGCGGACGTCAAGGCGGTCGCCGACAAGGTGGCGGTGCTCCGACTCGGCCGCAACAACGGCGTCTTCGACGTCGGGAGCACATCGCAGGAAGAGATCATCTCCGCCATCACCGGCGCCACGGACAACGCCGTGACCCGCCGCAAGGCGCGTACCGCGGGGAGCCAGTCGTGACCGAGACCAACCTTTCCAAGACCCCAAAGGCCCCGGCCGACGCCGCCCCGGCCAAGGGCGCCACCGTCGCCGTCGACCCGCGGCTGCTGGTGCGCGAGGAGGGCCTCACCGGCTACTGGACCGACTTCAAGCGGAAGATGCGCTCCGGCGAGCTGGGCTCCGTCCCGGTCGTCGTCGGCCTGATCATCATCTGGGCCATCTTCCAGTCGATGGACTCGGCCTTCCTCTCGGCGGAGAACCTGTCCAACCTGTCGGTCTACATCGTCGGCACCGGACTGATATCCGTCGGCATCGTCTTCGTGCTGCTGCTCGGCGAGATCGACCTGTCGGTCGGCTCGGTCAGCGGTCTGGCCTCGGCCATCTTCGCCGTGCTCGCCGTCAACAACGGCGTGACCGAGTGGGTGGCGGTCCTCGCGGCCCTGCTCACCGGCGCGGTGGTCGGAGCCCTCCACGGTTTCTTCTTCGCGAAGATCGGCGTCCCCGCCTTCGTCGTCACCCTCGCCGGCCTGCTCGCCTGGAACGGCCTGATGCTGAAGGTGCTCGGCACCACCGGCACCATCAACCTGCGGGACGACAGCCTGGTCGGCACCCTCTCCAACCACTACTTCGCCGAGATCGCCGTCGCCTACGGCACCGCGGCGGTCGCGGTGGGCGTCTTCTTCGTCGTCCAGTTCCTCGGCGCCCGGCGCCGGGCGGCGGGGGGCATCCCCTCCCGCCCGGTGAGCGAGATCGTGGTCCGCACCGCGCTGCTGGCCGTGCTCGCCTTCGGCGCCGCCCACATGCTCAACCAGTACAAGGGCATGCCGCTGGCGCTGCTGATCTTCCTGGTCGTGCTGGTGGCGCTGGACTTCCTGCTGCGGCGCACCTCCTACGGCCGCAAGGTCTTCGCGCTGGGCGGCAACACCGAGGCGGCGCGCCGAGCCGGCATCAACGTCGAACTCGTCCGCATCTCGGTGTTCTCCATCGCGGGCACCATGGCCGCCTTCGGCGGACTGATGATCGCCTCCCGCATCCTGGCCGCCAACCAGGGCGCCGGCACCGGCAACCTGCTGATGGAGGCCATCGCCGCGGCGGTCATCGGCGGCACCAGCCTCTTCGGTGGCCGCGGCAACGTGTGGTCCGCCCTGCTCGGCATGCTGGTCATCGGCTCGATCGCCAACGGCATGGCCCTGCTGGGCATCGCCGCCGCGGTCCAGTACATGATCACGGGTGCCGTGCTGCTGGCCGCGGTCGTCATCGACTCGGTCTCCCGCCGCACCCAACGGTCCGCGGGCCGCGGCTGACGCACCGGCCTCGCGCCCTCACCGTCCCGTCCGGTGCCGGGTTCCCCCCGCGGGGAGCCCGGCACCGGACGTGTGGGAGCCGCCGGGGGCCGCGCGGGGCGGGGAACGCGCCGGCCGCCGTACGCCGCCGCGAGGGGAACATTAGACTCATCGGATCGGCACAGGCCCGTACGGCTCGACCAGCAAGGAGGCACGGGTGGCTCTGCTGACCCGCATCACGGGACCGCGAGATCTCGACCGGCTCGCCCCCGAACAGCTCGATCAGCTCGCTCGGGAGATCCGGACCTTCCTCGTGGACGCGGTCTCGAAGACAGGCGGCCACCTGGGGCCCAACCTGGGCGTGGTCGAGCTGACCATCGCCCTGCACAGGGTCTTCGACTCGCCTCGGGACAAGGTCCTCTTCGACACCGGACACCAGAGCTACGTGCACAAGCTGCTCACCGGGCGGCAGGACTTCTCCGGGCTCCGCGCCAAAGGGGGCCTCTCCGGCTACCCCTCGCGGGCCGAGTCCGAGCACGACGTCATCGAGAACAGCCACGCCTCGACGGTGCTGGGCTGGGCCGACGGCCTGGCCAAGGCCAATCAGGTGAGGGGAGTGAAGGACCACGTCGTCGCGGTCATCGGCGACGGCGCCCTGACCGGGGGCATGGCCTGGGAGGCGCTGAACAACATCGCCGCGGCCAAGGACCGCCCCCTGGTGATCGTGGTCAACGACAACGAGCGCTCCTACGCCCCCACCATCGGCGGTCTGGCCAACCACCTGGCCACGTTGCGCACCACCGACGGCTACGAGCGCTTCCTCGCCCGCAGCAAGGACATCCTCAACCGCACCCCGGTCGTCGGCAGGCCGCTGTACGAGACCCTGCACGGCGCCAAGAAGGGCATCAAGGACGTCATCGCCCCGCAGGGCATGTTCGAGGACCTGGGGCTGAAGTACGTCGGCCCCATCGACGGTCACGACATAGCGGCCCTGGAGTCCGCCCTGGCCCGCGCCAAGCGCTTCAACGGCCCGGTGATCGTCCACTGCCTGACGGAGAAGGGGCGCGGCTACCAGCCGGCCGTCCAGGACGAGGCCGACCGCTTCCACGCCGTCGGCGTCATCCACCCCGACACGGGCCTGCCGGTGTCGGCCGCCGGCCTGGACTGGACCTCGGTCTTCGGGGAGGAGATGGTCAAGCTCGGCCACGAGCGCCCCGACATCGTCGCCATCACCGCCGCGATGCTCCAGCCGGTGGGTTTGCAGAAGTTCGCCGACACCTTCCCCGACCGCGTCTACGACGTGGGCATCGCCGAGCAGCACGGCGCCGTCTCGGCGGCCGGGCTCGCCACCGGCGGGCTCCACCCGGTCTTCGCCGTCTACGCCACCTTCCTCAACCGGGCCTTCGACCAGGTGCTGATGGACGTCGCCCTGCACAAGTGCGGGGTGACCTTCGTCCTGGACCGGGCCGGCGTCACCGGCACCGACGGCGCCTCCCACAACGGCATGTGGGACATGTCGATCCTCCAGGTCGTCCCCGGCCTGCGGATCGCCGCGCCGCGCGACGCCGACCAACTGCGCGCCCAACTCCGCGAGGCGGTCGACGTCGACGACGCCCCGACCGTCGTCCGCTTCTCCAAGGGCGCGGTCGGGCCGGCGGTGGCGGCGGTCGGCACGGTCGGCGGCATGGACGTGCTCCGCGAGCCGGCACTGGAGGACGGCGAGCGGCCCGACGTGCTGCTGGTCTCCGTCGGCGCGCTGGCCCCGATGTGCCTGGAGGTCGCCGACCTCCTCGACAAGCAGGGCATCTCCACCACCGTGGTGGACCCGCGCTGGGTCAAGCCGGTCGACGAGGCGCTGCCGTCGCTGGCCGACCGGCACCGCGTCGTCGTCACCGTGGAGGACAACATCCGCGTGGGCGGCGTCGGTTCGGCGATCGCGCAGGCACTGCGCGACGCGGGCGTGGACGTGCCGCTGCGCGACTTCGGCATCCCGCCGAGGTTCCTGGACCACGCCTCCCGGAACGAGGTGCTCGCCGAGATCGGCCTGACGGCCCCGGACATCGCCCGTCAGGTCACCGGGCTCGTCGCCAAACTCGACGGCCGCTACGCCGGTGCGAGCGGTGCCGGGCGCACCGCGGAGGCCGGCCTCGACTGACACCGTCGGTCCGCCCGGCCCCGCCGGGGCCGGGCGGACCGACGGACAGGTCGCGCCCATGTCCACAGCCGCCGAGCCGCCGCGCGCCACGGGGCGGGAGCCGGCGCGGACGGCCGTCCGGGGGCCGAAGTCCCGCTTCCGTCACCCGAACGGAGTCGGCGCCCGTCCTCCGCTGCCGGGCCGGTCCGCCGAGCGTCCGCGGCCGTTCTGGCCGGTCCTGCTGCCGGTGCTCCTGGCGCTGGCCGCGCTCACCCGCGTCCCGTCCTTCCTGCGCCCGGTGTGGAACCCCGACGAGGGCTTCCTCGCCACCCAGGCACGGATGCTCGCGGACGGCGGCGTGCTCTACGACACCGTCGTGGACCGCAAGCCGCCGCTGCTGCCCTGGCTGTACCAGGGGGCGTTCGCCGTCTTCGGCGACGAGTCGCTGTGGCCGCTGAGGGCCGCCGCCGTGGTGGCGGTGGCGGCGACGGCCGCCCTGTTGGCCTCCATCGCCCGCCGCCGCTGGGGCGAACGGGCCGGCTGGACGGCCGGGCTGCTCTACGTGCCGGTGTCGGTCTGCCTCGCCCCCGAGGACGCCCAGGCGGCCAATTTCGAGATCTTCACGCTGCCGTTCACGGCCGCCGCCGTGTGGTGCGCCGACCGCCGCCGTTGGGGGGCGGCCGGGCTCGCGGTCGCCGGGGCCTTCCTGGTGAAGCAGACGGGTGGCGCCGTGCTGCTGCCCGTGGCGTACCTGCTGCGGCGTTCGGTGCCGCGCGGCCGGGAGCGGCGGGCGGCGTCCGCCCGGCTCGCCGCCGGCGTCGCGGCGCCCGTCGTGGCGGTGGCGCTGGCCACGGGCTGGAGGGGCTTCCTGTTCTGGACGGTCACCGGCTCCGGTTCGTACGCCTCCCTCACCGGTTCCGAGCTGCACGTGCTCGGCCGGGCCCTGGGCAACACCGCCGTCGTCGCCGCGGGGTGCGTCGGACTGCTGGTGCCGCTGGTGACGGTGTTGCGGAGCCGGCCGCCGGAGCGGCGCCGCGTCCTGACGGCCGATGTGTGGGTCTGGTCGGCGGCGTCCGCGATCGCCGTGCTCGTCGGCTTCCACTTCTTCGGGCACTACTACCTCCAGCTCCTGCCGCCGCTGGTCCTGCTGGCCACCGGCGCCCTGCGCCTGCTGCCCGCCAACCGGCTGCGCACCTCGGCGCTGTGCTGCGCGCTGTCGTGCTCGGTGTTCCTGGGCTGGACGGCCGTGGCGGACGACAGCGAGCTGGAGCACGCCCGGCGGGTGGCCGCCGCCGCGCGGGAACACGCCGCGCCGGACGAGAAGGTGCTGATCTGGGGCATGCACCCGGAGGGCTACTGGTTCGCCGACCGCGCCCCGGCCAGCCGCTACCTCACCGCCGGGCTGCTCACCAACTACAGCGGCGGACGGGACGGGACGCGCGTGGGCCCGCGGTACGGCGTCGAGGGGAGCGAGCGGATCTTCCACGCCGAACTGACCGGGGACCCGCCGAAGGTGATCATCGACGACTCGCGCGGCAAGCCCTACGGCCCGTCCCGGATGCCGGTCCTGCGCTCCGTCCTCGCGGCGCACTACGAGCAGGCGGAGCGGGTGGACGGCGCGGTGGTGTACGTCCTGCGACCCGAGGGGTGAGGGGCCGGGGCGGGCTCAGCGGACGGAGCGGGGCCCGACCACCTCGGCGCCCAGCTCCGTCACCCGCGCGCGCAGCTCCCGGTCGGCGGTGACCACCACGCAGCGCCGCCCCGGCCCCTCGGCCGCCACCAGCTCCACGATCCTGTCGTCCCCGTCGCCCGGGGCGGCCACCACCCGTACGCCGGGCACGGAGGTCACCGCGCGCGCCGCGCCCTCCACCACCAGGACGATCTCCTCCCCGCCGCCCCCGTCCCCGCGCTCCGCGCGGGCCGCGAGCCGGTCCCGCAGCCGTTCGGCCGCGCCGTGCCGGTCCCGCCACCACCCGTCGGGCACCGAGCCGACGACGTTGGCGGCGTCCACGACCAGGAGAGTGCGCTCACGCATGGCCCCAGGGTGTCATGCCCGCACGGTGCGAGGGCGCCCGCCCGCACACCCGTGTGCGGGCGGGCGCCCTCGGAAGCGGGGTGCGGTCAGCGCGGGACGCTCGCGACGCCCGGCTGGAGGAACCGCTTGCCGGTGACGCGCTCGGAGACGCCCTCGCGGTCCAGGTACGGCGTGATGCCGCCCAGGTGGAAGGGCCAGCCGGCACCGGTGATCAGGCACAGGTCGACGTCCTGCGCCTCGGCCACCACGCCCTCGTCGAGCATCAGGCGGATCTCCTCGGCGATCGCGTTCAGGGCGCGCTCGCGGACCTGCTCCTCCGTCAGGACGGTGTCGCCGGTCTCGAAGAGGGCGGCGACCTCCGGGTCCAGCTCCGGCTTGCCGGAGTCGTACACGTACAGGGTGCGCTTGCCCGCCTCGACGATGCGGCCGAGGTTCTCCGAGACGCCGAAGCGGTCGGGGAACGCGGCGTTGAGGGTGCCCGCCACGTGGTGGGCGACCGCCGGGCCGACCAGCTCCAGCAGCACGATCGGCGACATGGGCAGGCCGAGCGGGGCCAGCGCGCGGTCGGCGACGTCGACGGGGGTGCCCTCGTCGATGGAGCGCAGCACCTCGCCCAGGAAGCGGGTGAGGATGCGGTTGACGACGAACGCCGGGGCGTCCTTGACCAGAACGGCCGTCTTCTTCAGCGACTTGGCGACCGCGAAGGCCGTCGCCAGCGAGGCGTCGTCGGTCTGCTCGGCGCGGACGATCTCCAGCAGCGGCAGGATGGCGACCGGGTTGAAGAAGTGGAAGCCCACGACCCGCTCGGGGTGCTTGAGCTTGCTCGCCATCTCGGTGACCGACAGCGAGGAGGTGTTGGTGGCGAGGATGGCGTGCTCGGGCACGACCGCCTCGACCTCGGCGAACACCTGCTGCTTGACGCCCATCTCCTCGAAGACGGCCTCGATCACGAAGTCGGCGTCCGAGAAGGCCTCGGCCTTGTCCAGCGCGCCGGTGACCAGGGCCTTGAGACGGTTGGCCTTGTCCTGGTTGACCCGGCCCTTGAGCAGGAGCTTGTCGATCTCCTCGTGGACGTAGGCGACGCCCTTGTCGATCCGCTCCTGGTCGATGTCGGTCAGGACGACCGGCACCTCCAGACGGCGGACGAACAGCAGCGCCAGTTGCGAGGCCATCAGGCCCGCGCCGACGACGCCGACCTTGGTGACCGGGCGGGCCAGCGACTTGTCGGGGGCGCCGACGGGCCGCTTGGCGCGCTTGTTCACCAGGTTGAAGGCGTACAGGCCGCTGCGCAGCTCGTCGCTCATGATCAGGTCGGCCAGCGCCTCGTCCTCGGCCGCGAAGCCCTGACGCAGGTCGCCGTTCTTGGCCGCCGCGATGATGTCCAGCGCGCGGTACGCGGCCGGGGCCGCCCCGTGCACCTTGGAGTCGGCGATGCCGCGTCCGCGGGCGACGGCCTGGTCCCAGGCCTCGCCGCGGTCGACGTCCGGACGGTCGATCTCGATCTCGCCGCGGAGCACCGAGGCGGTCCAGATCAGGGACTGCTCCAGGAAGTCGGCGCCGTCGAAGAGGGCGTCGGCGATGCCCAGTTCGTGGACCTGCGCGCCCTTGAGCTGCTTGTTCTGGTTGAGGGAGTTCTCGATGATCACCGAGATCGCGCGGTCGGCGCCGATCAGGTTCGGCAGCAGGGTGCAGCCGCCCCAGCCGGGGACCAGGCCGAGGAAGACCTCGGGCAGGGAGAAGGCGGGGATGGCCCGCGAGACGGTGCGGTAGGTGCAGTGCAGACCGATCTCGACGCCGCCGCCCATCGCCGCGCCGTTGTAGTACGCGAAGGTCGGCACGGCCAGGGACGACAGCCGCTTGAAGATGTCGTGGCCGCCCTTGCCGATGGCCAGCGCCTCCTCGCGGCGCTTGATGACCTCCACGCCCTTGAGGTCGGCGCCGACGGCGAAGACGAACGGCTTGCCGGTGACGCCGACGCCGACGATCTCGCCCTTGGCGGCCTCGGCCTCGACCTGGTCGATCGCCTTGTCCAGGTTGACCAGCGACTGCGGGCCGAGAGTGGTGGGCTTGGTGTGGTCGAACCCGTTGTCCAGGGTGATCAGCGCGAACCGGCCGGCGCCCTGGGGGAGGTCGAGGTGGCGTACGTGCGCGCTGGTGACGACCTCGTCGGGGAAGAGCTCGGCGGCGCCCTTCAGAAGTTCAGCGGTGGTGCTCACTTGCCCTCCCAGTGGGGGTTCTCCCAGATCACGGTGCCGCCCATGCCGAAACCGACGCACATGGTGGTCAGGCCGTAGCGGACGTGCGGCTGCTCCTCGAACTGCCGCGCGAGCTGCGTCATCAGGCGGACGCCCGACGAGGCCAGCGGGTGGCCGAACGCGATGGCGCCGCCGTACTGGTTGACGCGCGGGTCGTCGTCGGCGATGCCGTAGTGGTCCAGGAAGGACAGCACCTGGACGGCGAACGCCTCGTTGATCTCGAACAGGCCGATGTCGCCGATCGACAGGCCGGCCTTGGCCAGTGCCTTCTCGGTGGAGGGGATCGGGCCGATGCCCATGACCTCCGGCTCCACACCGGCGAAGGCGTAGGAGACCAGGCGCATCTTGACCGGCAGCTCCAGCTCCCGCGCCACGTCCTCGGCGGCGAGCAGGGAGGCGGTGGCACCGTCGTTGAGGCCCGCGGCGTTGCCGGCGGTGACCCGACCGTGGGTGCGGAAGGGGGTCTTCAGCCCGGCGAGCTGCTCCAGGGTGGTGCCCGGGCGCATCGGCTCGTCGGCCGTGGCCAGGCCCCAGCCGGTCTCCCCGCCCTCTTCGGTGGTGCGGCGGACGGCGACCGGCACCAGGTCGGCCTGGATCTTGCCGTCGGCGTACGCCTTGGCGGCCTTCTCCTGGCTGCGCACCGCGTACTCGTCGGCGCGCTCCTTGGTCAGCCGCGGGAAGCGGTCGTGGATGTTCTCCGCCGTCATGCCCATGAACAGGGCGGACTGGTCGACCAGCTTCTCGGAGACGAAGCGCGGGTTGGGGTCCACGCCCTCGCCCATCGGGTGACGGCCCATGTGCTCGACACCGCCCGCGACGACGACGTCGTACGCGCCGAAGGCGATCGATCCGGAGGTGGTGGTCACGGCGGTCATGGCGCCGGCGCACATGCGGTCGATGGAGTAGCCGGGCACCGTGTTCGGCAGTCCGGCCAGGATGCCCGCGGTGCGGCCGAGAGTGAGGCCCTGGTCGCCGATCTGGGTCGTCGCGGCGATGGCGACCTCGTCGATGCGCTCCGGGGGCAGGCTCGGGTTGCGGCGAAGCAGCTCACGGATGCACTTGACGACCAGGTCGTCGGCGCGGGTCTCGTGGTAGATGCCCTTCGGGCCCGCCTTGCCGAACGGGGTGCGAACGCCGTCGACGAAGACGACGTCCCTAGCGGTACGAGGCACGTTGGCTCTCCTCCAGATGCGGCCAGGGGTCCGGGGGTGCGTCCCCCGGGGAAGCAGCGGTCGCCGAACACGGCGTCCTTCCCACCATCAATGCTACCGGCCGGTAACTGATGGAGCGCAAGGGGAGCCCCCGGGGGAGGGGCACATGTCACACGAGGCCCCCCACCCGGGGGCGGAGAGAGTCCGGAAGGCGGCGCGCCTCCGTCAGATGCCGGACATGCCCTGGAACAGGACGAAACCGAGGATCATCCCACCGACCAGGCCCGCGATGGAGACTCCGAGAGCGGCCGTGGCGAGCCGCTCGCCCTTGGACTTCGCGATCGCGCCGCAGATGATGCCCGCGATGCCGAAGAGCGGCGGGCAGAACAGGAACGCCACGCAGCCGAGCACGATTCCGACGATGCTGAGCACGTTGGAGGGGTTCGGCTGCTGCTGGTGCGGCGGGTACGGCTGGTTCGGATAGGACATCCTGCATCCCCCTGGGTTGTCGGTGGACGATCACTCTACGTGTCATCGCCTCACGGGCGGAAGCCGGGTCCGGGGAAACGCCACGTCACGGTCGCGTCACGGGGAACCGCTCCTTCCGTGCTCCGGACCCTGCCGCGGCGCCGGGGGAGTCGGGGGAGCCGGGGTCGAGGCGGCGAGGCGAGACGGCTACTCGACCGGCGTGTCCACCGGCGTGTCCACCGACAGGGCGACCGTCAGCGGCGCCACCGTCTGCTCGATCTGCCACTCCCGCGCACCGTGCGCGCGCAGCGCGTCCGCGACGGCGGGCTCGGAGACCTCGCCCGGCGGCTCCCAGCACAGCCGCCGCACCGTGTCGGGGGCGAGCAGGTTCTCCTGGGGAAGGTTCAGCTCCTCCGCACGCGCGGTCACCGCGGCGCGCGCCGCGGTGAGCCGGGCGGCGGCGACCGGGTCCTTGTCGGCCCAGGCACGGGGCGGCGGAGGGCCGCTCGGGGCCAGGGCGGGCGGCGGCAGCTCGCTCTCCGGCAGGGCGCGGGCGTGCTGGATCGCCGCGTACCACTGTTCGAGCTGCCTGCGTCCCATCCGGTGCCCGTACCCCGGCAGCGCGGCCAGCGCCTGCACGGTGGCGGGCATGGCCAGCGCCGCCTCCACGATGGCGGCGTCGGTGAGCACCTTGCCCGGCGAGACGTCGCGCCGCCGGGCCACCCGGTCGCGGGCCGTCCACAGCTCCCGCACCACCGCGAGCTGACGCCGCCTGCGGACCTTGTGCATGCCCGACGTACGGCGCCAGGGGTCCTTGCGGGGCGCGGGCGGCGGGGCCGCGACGATGGCGGCGAACTCCTGGTGGGCCCAGCCCAGCTTGCCCTGGCGCTCCAGCTCCTCCTCCAAGGCGTCGCGCAGGTCGATCAGCAGCTCCACGTCCAGCGCCGCGTACCGCAGCCAGGGCTCGGGCAGCGGACGGGTGGACCAGTCCACCGCGGAGTGGCCCTTCTCCAGCGAGTAGCCCAGGACGTTCTCGACCATCGCGCCGAGGCCCACCCGGGCGAAGCCCGCGAGCCTGCCGGCCAGCTCGGTGTCGAACAGCCGCTTCGGCCGCATGCCCGTCTCACGGAGGCAGGGGAGGTCCTGGGTGGCGGCGTGCAGCACCCACTCGGCGTCCTCGATCGCCTCGCCGAGGACGGTCAGGTTCGGGCAGCCGACCGGGTCGATCAGGGCGGTCCCCGCGCCCTCGCGGCGCAACTGGACGAGGTAGGCGCGCTGCCCGTAGCGGTATCCGGACGCCCGCTCGGCGTCGACCGCGATGGGGCCGCGACCCGTGGCGAAGGCGTCCACGACCTCGGCGAGGGCCTCGGGCGTGGCGGTCACGGGCGGGATGCCCTCGCGTGGTTCCAGCAGGGGGACCGGCGCCGGGCCCGTCTCCGGCGAGGGAGGCTGAGCCGTGTTGCTTATGGAGGTCTCTTGGGCGTCGGTCACGCCACAAGGGTATCGGTGTGCACGCAATGCGCAGTGCCCGCCGACGGAACGTCACGTCGACGGGCACCGCGCGGCCGGACCCGATGGGTCCGGCCGCGTCGTGAGGGGATGTGTGAGGGGACGGGGGCTGGGAGGTCCGGGCCGGTACGGCCCGGACCGAGGGCGCCGGGACCGCCTGCCCCGCTGGGCGGACGGCCGGCGAGCGGTCGGTGGACGGTCAGTGGATGATGCCGGTGCGCAGGGCGACCGCGACCATGCCCGCGCGGTCGCCGGTGCCCAGCTTGCGCGCGATCCGGGCGAGGTGGCTCTTGACGGTCAGGGCGGACAGGCCCATCGAGACGCCGATCGCCTTGTTCGACTGGCCCTCCGCCACCAGCCGCAGCACCTCGATCTCCCGGCCGGACAGCTCGCGGTAGCCACTGGGCTGGCCGGGAGCGCCCGGCGGGCGGCGGTGCATGCGGGCGGCGGCGGTGGCGCCGATGGGGGTGGCGCCGGGACGCCCGTGGTGGCCGGGGTGGCCGGGGGCGCCGCGGGTGCCGGTGACGACGTAGCCCTTGACGCCGCCCGCGAGAGCGTTGCGCACGGCGCCGATGTCGTCGGCGGCGGACAGGGCGAGGCCGTTGGGCCAGCCCGCCGCGCGGGTCTCGGAGAGCAGGGTCAGGCCGGAGCCGTCGGGCAGGTGGACCTCGGCCACGCAGATGTCACGTGGGTTGGCGACTCGGGGACGGGCCTCCGCGATCGATGACGCCTCGATCACGTCCCGGACCCCGAGCGCCCACAGGTGGCGGGTGACGGTGGAACGGACGCGGGGGTCGGCGACGACGACCATGGCCGTCGGCTTGTTCGGGCGGTAGGCGACCAGGCTTGTGGGGTGCTCAAGAAGAACGGACACCGGGCCTCCTGGGGAGTGGAGAGCGGACGGAAGCCGACTTGGGGGGAGTCGGGATGAGCCCTGTGATGGGGTCACAGAGAGCTTCGGCAGCTCCGGCGTCCGGCTTTAGGGAATGATCACGAATGAGTGAGTGATAATTCCGGCAAATCGGACACCAACTCGATCCGGGGAACCATCAGAGTGGCTTCGGGCCACGGCGCTGCGGCAGTGGTACGACCGACCCGCCCTCCCCGCCCTCCGGCGGCAGCCCCGCGCACTGGCACAGCAGGTCGCACCAGGCGGCCAGGTGCCCGGCCGCCGCGCCCGCCGCCCCCTCCCGCGGGGTCCACGAGGCACGGATCTCGAGCTCCGCCCGCGGCGCGCGCCCGGCCAACTCCCCGAAGGAGTGCGAGCTCACCCGCGTCACCGTGCCACCCGCCTCGGCGTACGCCACCCCCCGAGCCTGGAGGGCGCCCGTCAGCCACGACCAGGTCACCTCGGACAGCAGCGGGTCCGCAGCCATCTCCGGCTCCAGCTCGGCGCGGGCCAGGGTCACCACCCGGAACGTGCCCCGCCAGGCCTCCTGGCCGTCCGGGTCGTGCAGCAGCACGAACCGCCCGTCGGCCACCTCCTCGCCGTCCGACTCCACCGACGCCTCCAGGGCGTACGCGAACGGCGCCAGCCGCCGGGGCGCCGGCAGCGGATCGAGCCGGACCTCCGGCCGCGGCCGCACCGCCTCCAGGGCCGCCACGGCCTGCCGGAAGGGGCGCGGGGCCTCCTCCCCACCGCCGGGACCTCCCACGCCGTCCGTCAGGTGTGCTCGCGCCGCTGTCATGGGCGGCAGCGTAGGCGGGACGGGGGCCTCGGGCGGGGAGGGACACGTGCGAGACTTCTGATTGTGACCGCCGACGACCGTACTCCTGTCCCGACCTCCCCCTCCGACACCCCGGAGGCCGCCCGGCCCGGCGCCGCCGTCGCCGACTCCGCCTTCCTGCGGGCGTGCCGCCGCGAGCCGGTGCCGCACACCCCGGTGTGGTTCATGCGGCAGGCCGGACGCTCCCTGCCGGAGTACCGCAGGGTGCGCGAGGGCATCGGGATGCTCGACTCCTGCATGCGCCCCGATCTCGTCACCGAGATCACCCTCCAGCCCGTCCGCCGCCACAAGGTGGACGCGGCGATCTACTTCAGCGACATCGTGGTCCCCCTCAAGGCCATCGGCATCGACCTGGACATCAAGCCGGGCGTGGGCCCCGTCGTCGACCGACCCTTCCGCACCCGCGAGGACCTGAAGCGGCTGCGTCCGCTGGAACCGGACGACGTGGCGTACGTGACCGAGGCCGTGGGCACGCTCACCGACGAACTGGGCGCCACCCCGCTGATCGGCTTCGCCGGAGCCCCCTTCACCCTCGCCAGCTACCTCGTGGAGGGCGGACCGTCCCGCAACCACGAGCACACCAAGGCGATGATGTACGGCGCCCCGGACCTCTGGACCGAGCTGCTGGACCGCCTCGCGGAGATCACCACCGCCTTCCTGAAGGTGCAGATCGAGGCGGGCGCCTCCGCCGTCCAGCTCTTCGACTCCTGGGCCGGCGCCCTGGCCGCCGACGACTACCGCCGCTCGGTGCTGCCCGCCTCCACCAAGGTCTTCGACGCGGTCGCCGACTACGGTGTCCCCCGCATCCACTTCGGCGTGGGCACCGGCGAACTGCTGGGGCTGATGTCCGAGGCGGGCGCGGACGTCGTCGGCGCCGACTGGCGGGTGCCGCTGGACGAGGCCGCCCGCCGCATCGGACCGGACAAGGCCGTCCAGGGCAACCTCGACCCGGCGGTGCTCTTCGCGCCGCGCCCGGCCGTGGAGGCCCAGGCGCGGCGCGTGCTGGACGCGGCCCGGGACCTCCCGGGCCACATCTTCAACCTCGGCCACGGCGTCCTGCCCGACACCGACCCCGACGCGCTCACCCGCCTCGTGGAGTTCGTGCACGAGCAGACCGCGCGTTAGTCGCCCCTCTCCGCCGACCCGCCGGTCCCGCCGCCGTCACCCGGCTCCGCGCCCTTGGGCGCGGACGCCCCGGCGGCGACCGGTGGCGGAACCGTCACCGGCAAAACCGGGGGGACGGCGCGCGACGACCGCCGCGGTCCCCCCGGCAGCCGGCGGCGGACCAGCCGCCACACCAGCGCCACCAGCAGAGCGGCCCCGGCGAAGGGCAGCACCGCGCCGATGACGACGACGATCCAGCGGAGCGCCGTGGTGAAGGCGTCCCAGCCGGCCGCCAGGGCGTCACCGAAGGAGGGCTCGTCGTCTCCCTCCCGGACCGGCTCCCCGTCCGGCTCGTGGAGCGACAGCGTCACCGTCGCCATCCCGGTGCGCTCCTCGAGGGACTTCAGCCGCGCCTGGAGGGCCTCCAGGTCGGCCTGCCGGGTGCTCAGCTCGGACTCCAGGGTCACCACGTCGGACAGCCTGGTCGCCTGGTCCATCAGCTTCCGGACCCGCGCCACACTGGCCCTCTGCGTCTCGATGCGGCTCTCCACGTCCACGACCTCGTCGGTGACGTCCTTCGCCGAGACCTTCCGCTCCACCAGCTTCCCGAGCCCGGCCAACTCGTCGAGCACGTCCTCGTACTCCCGCGGCGGGACCCGCAGCCTCACCCGGGAGCGCTCACGGCCCTCGGAGTCCCGGTCGGTGGACTCGTCGGCGACGTAGCCGCCGGCGGACTCCACCGCGGCGCGGGCCTTCGCCAGCGCGTCCGGCACGTCCTTCGCCGTCACGGTCAGCGACGCCGTGCGGACGATGTGGCCGGTGGTGAGATCGGGCCGGTCCTCGCCGGTGCGGCCCGGCTCGCGGTCGGCGGCGGCGGCCTCCTGGCGCCCGCCGCCCTCCTCGACGCTCCCGGCACCCTTCCGCGCCGGCTCGGGAACCGCCTGATCGGACAGACTCGCCGTCTCCTCGCTGCCGCCCCCCGTCGCCCCGCAGCCGGTGACCAGCACGGCGACGGCCAGCACGGCGGCGGCCAGCGGCCTCGGACGCGGTCGGCGGAGTCGGCCGGAGGAACCGGCCGGTGTGGTGCGTGTGAACATCGAGCCCCCCAACACGTTTACGAATGTCGGCAGTTGGACGGACGGCCCGGTGAACCGGTTGCCGGGTTCCGGTCGCGAAGCGGTCACGGTCCGGACTCGGCCGGGCCACCGCTGCCGGGCGGGGGGAGGTCTGCGAGAGTGGAGACATGCACGTCATCGTCATCGGCGGCGGCATCTCCGGGCTCGCCGCCGCCCACCACCTGCTCAGGGGCGGCGCGCGCGTGACCGTCCTGGAATCCACCGACCGGCTCGGCGGCAAACTGCGTACCGGCCGGATCGCGGACCTCGACGTGGACCTGGGCGCCGAGTCGATGCTCGCCCGCCGCCCCGAGGCGGTCGACCTGGCCCGCGCGGTCGGCCTCGGCGACGCCCTCCAGCCGCCCGCGACGGCGACCGCGTCGGTGTGGACCCGCGGCGAGCTGCGCCCGATGCCCACCGGCCACGTCATGGGCGTGCCCGCCGACCCGGCGTCCCTGGGCGGGGTGATCTCCCCCGAGGGCGTCGCCCGCGCCGCCGAGGACGCCGAACTGCCGCGCACCGGGGTCGGGCAGGACGTCGCCGTCGGCGAGTACGTCGCCGCGCGGCTCGGCCGGGAGATCGTGGACCGGCTCGTGGAACCGCTGCTGGGCGGGGTGTACGCGGGGGACGCCTACCGGATCTCGATGCGCGCCGCCGTCCCCAAGCTCTACGAGGCGGCCCGACGGGAGCGCTCCCTGCTGGCCGGGGTCCGCGCCATCCAGGAGCGGACCGCGGCGCAGCGGCAGGAGGGGCCCGTGTTCATGGGCATCGAGGGCGGTGTCGGGCGGCTGCCCGGGGCCGTCGCCGACGCCTGCCGGGCGGCCGGGGCGGAGATCCTCACCGGCGTCTCCGCGACCGGGCTGCGCCGCGTCAAGCAGGGCGGGTGGACGGTGACCGCCGGCGGACGGACGCTGGACGCGGACGGGGTGGTGCTGGCCGTGCCCGCGCCGGTCGCCGCGCGGCTGCTGGAGACCGAGGTCCCGGCCGCCGCGGCCGAGCTGGACGCCGTCGAGTACGCCTCCATGGCCCTGGTCACCCTCGCCTTCCGCCGCCGGAACCTCACACGGACCCCGGAGGGCAGCGGCTTCCTCGTCCCGCCCGTGGACGGGCACGCCATCAAGGCGTCCACCTTCTCGTCCAACAAGTGGTCCTGGGTCTCCGCCCAGGACCCCGACCTGTTCGTCCTGCGCACCTCCCTGGGCCGGTACGGGGAGGAGGAGGTGCTCCGACGCGACGACGCCGATCTGGTGGAGCTGTCCCTGCGCGACCTGAAGGCCGCGATCGGACTCACCGCGCGGCCGGTGGCGCGCGTGGTCACCCGGTGGGAGAACGGACTGCCGCAGTACCCGGTGGGCCACCTGGACCGGGTGGCCCGCGTCCGCCGCGACCTCGCCGTCCACCCGGGCCTGGCGGTCTGCGGGGCCGCCTACGACGGGGTGGGCATCCCGGCCTGCGTCGCGAGCGGACGCGCCGCCGCCGAGACGGTGCTGCGGGCCTCCGGGACCCGGACCCGGTCGCCCGGCGCCGGGCCGAGCGCGTGAGAATGGCCGTATGACTGCTGAACCCCGCAAGACGCCCAACGCGGGCAAGAAGGCCAAGGACCTCAACGAGGTCATCCGCTACACCCTCTGGTCGGTCTTCCGCCTGCGCGAGGCGCTTCCCGAGGACCGCGCCGGCCACGCCGACGAAGTCCAGGAGCTGTTCGACCAGCTCGCCGCCAAGGACGTCACCGTGCGCGGCACCTACGACGTCTCCGGGCTCCGCGCCGACGCCGACCTGATGATCTGGTGGCACGCGGAGACCGCCGACGCCCTCCAGGAGGCCTACAACCTCTTCCGGCGCACCAAGCTGGGCCGCGCCATGGAGCCGGTGTGGTCCAACATGGCGCTGCACCGCCCCGCCGAGTTCAACCGCTCGCACATCCCGGCCTTCCTGGCCGACGAGGAGCCGCGCGCCTACGTGTGCGTCTACCCGTTCGTGCGCTCCTACGAGTGGTACGTCCTGCCCGACGAGGAGCGCCGGGGCATGCTCGCCGAGCACGGCCAGATGGCGCGCGGCTACCCGGACGTGCGCGCCAACACCGTGGCCTCCTTCGCGCTGGGCGACTACGAGTGGCTGCTGGCCTTCGAGGCCGACGAGCTGCACCGCATCGTCGACCTCATGCGTCACCTGCGCGCTTCCAAGGCCCGCCTCCACGTGCGGGAGGAGGTCCCGTTCTACACGGGCCGCCGCAAGTCGGTGGCGGAGCTGGTGGCCAGCCTGGCCTGACCACCGGCCCGCCGCACCCCGTGCGTCCCTCCCGCCCCCTCGCGTGCCGGGGCGGGGGAGGGACGCACGGGGCGGTCGACGTCTCCGGAACGGGCGCGGACCGGACCGGAACGGCCGTCGCACGATCCGGCTCCGATCTTCCGACCCGACCCATGTCCGACGGCTCCGACCGCCATGCCTGGCGACCGGTGGGACACGGAGCGACGGACCCTCTCGGATTGTGAGACCACCCTCCGAGGGCTTTCGCGTTCCCTGATGGTCGGGATCAAAGACCACCGACTCACCCCTTGGGCTCGACCCATCTCGCGACGAGGTCGGCGCACTCGATCCTGACCGTGGAGACGCTCAGCGCGATCTCGTGGGAGCAGCCGGTCCGGGAGGGCAGGATCTCGTCGAGCAGCACGGTGCCGTACCCCTCGTCCTGGTCCCACGGATAACCGCCCTCGGAGATGTCGAGACGGCGCACGCCCGAGTACTCGATCACCAGCCCCGTGGCGTGCTTCCAAGGGTTCGGGGAGAAAACGATCCGCAAATCCCCGAAGTCCGCCCCCGGCAGCTCCATCTTCGAGAGCCTCAGGTCCTTCACGCAGCGCTCGCCGTGGAAGTCGTG
Organism: Streptomyces megasporus; assembly: GCF_000718985.1. GTDB lineage: Bacteria > Actinomycetota > Actinomycetes > Streptomycetales > Streptomycetaceae > Streptomyces > Streptomyces megasporus. Next base: position 221,672 of record NZ_JODL01000012.1, read on the forward strand.
GTGCGAGGGATCGCTCGCGAACTCCCTCGCCCCTGGGGGGAGATCCGCTTTCAAAGTATCGAGTCGGCGCACATGGTCACGAGGATCCGTCCAGAACCCCCGACCCTCCTCGTCCCAACTCACCACGACATATTCCACTTGTGCGGTCCCGCCCTTCGGCCTCGGTCGCTGCCGCCTGCCACGGAGAGGCCCTTGTGTTCCTTGGAACCTGGCCGGTGTCGTTGCTCGCATACAGGGTTTACCGCACCAGGTCGTCGTCCTGTCGGTGCCCGTGGGGGTCCCGGGCGGCCGACTCGTACGACACAAGGGCCTTCCACGCGGACGCCAAGGCCGGGATCGGGGTGGCCTGACCGTCACACACGGTGTGCCCGCACCGCGTTCGCCACGATGGAAACGGGACGCAAGCGCACCGGCCGTGACGCCCTCGCGCTCGCGGGCAAGGCCAACGCGACGCACCCGGCCGCGGCCCTGCGCGGCCTCCACCCCTACTTGCACGCACCGAACTCGGCGTGGGACGTCGGAGCGTCCCTCACCAGCGACGACCAACTCCCGGGAACGCTCGGCGAGCGACCTCGGCATCCGCGGTGGAGGGCCGGAACATCAAGCTTCTGCGCCGGTCTCCCAACGAGACGATGCCCAGGATCTCCGCACACCCGGGCCCCGTGCCGGTGGACGAGCCGGTGGACGAGGGGGCCTGACAGGGCACGGACGTGGACGAGATCCGCGAGGCACCGGGCGGGTTTGCCCGCACGGCGGCCATGGAACCGGCACATGAAGCCTGAAATGCGAGCCATGTCCTTCGGAGAGGAGCGCCACTCGTGCGCCTGTTAAACGATCTCAAGCTGAAGCGGAGCAAGGAGGCGGGCAAGAGGAAGGAAGGTACGACCTGTTCGGGCGAAGCCTCCGCCACCCACCCCGTGGAATGGAAGCTGAAGGTTCCCGGACACCCTCCGCTGACCATCCACGACAACCGCTGGGAGAACGGCGAGCGGGACCTGACGCTCTACCAGCCCACCGTCGTCCCCGAGATGCCCGCGCCCCTCTCCAACCTGCACAACCGGCTGCGCTCCGGGATAGCGAGGTTCCCGAGTTCGGAACTGCGCATCATGCTGTACCCCACGTACGTCGATGCGCGGGGGAGGCCACGGATCAAGAAGTCCCTCACGACGGCGGGCCTCGCGGGCTGGATGGGACTGCGCCACCTGCGGGAGTTGACCGCGCGCAAGGGAGTCACGCTGGGTCCCGCGTTCGTCCGATCGGGCCCGCGCGACGTCGACCTGAACGCTCCACAGGACGAAGTCGCTTTCCAGCACGCCCTGTTCTTCTCCGCTGAGGACGACGAGACGCCGGTGATCGCCTTCGTCCACTTCCGGATCGTGCCCGTCCTGCGCCACATCGGCTGGCTGTCCCCGGACGGGAACCGACCTGAGCGGAAGGAGTGACCGTGGCAGGCCGTCGGTGCGACGGAAAGGTCCACAGCCTCAAGGGGCGAACGATCTGCTTCACGGGCCGTGCTCTTGTCGACGGCAAGTGGATGGTCAGGAAGCGTTGCGCCGAGAAGGCCGAACGTCTCGGCGCGACCTACAGAGCCGACTTCTCCGGCGGCGTGACCCTCGTGGTGTACGGCGATCTCGCCGGCAAGGTCGTGACCGACCCCAGCCGGGCCTACAGCAGTACCCTCGTGGACGCCGAGGAGGAGCGCAGCCGGGGACGGCACGTCTGCGTGGTGGACGGGGACGGGTTCTCGAACCTCCTCCGCCGCCGCTCCGCCCCCTGCCTGGAACTGCGGCGGACCGGCCAAGGGCGTGTTCGCCCCGTGGCGCCTCCCGAGACCGGGGGCGACATCCTCGGCGGGGCCCTCCGGGTGCGGCGGATCGGCCGGCACGCGCCCAAGGCCCTGACCATGGACCTCGGCCACCTCGACAAGGCCACGGCGGCACACGAGTCGACGGTGGGCGCGCTCATCGCGCACCTGGGTGGCAGGGGGATCGACGTGCGCACGTATGCCCGGAACGCGCCGAGATTCGACGCCGGTTGGTCGCGCGGCGCAGAGGTCTTCATCGCCGAGGTCAAGAGCCTGAGCGGTGCGAGCGAGGACCAGCAGATCCGTCTGGGCATCGGCCAAGTCCTCGACTACACCCACCAGATCCGGACCGCGCATCCCGACCGCCGCGTACATCCGGTGCTGATGCTGGAGAAACGGCCCATCGACGCCCGATGGGCCGTGCTTGCCGAGAGTCTCGGTATCCGACTCGCCTGGGCACCCGAGTTCACCGGGCTCTGATCCCTGCCGAGCCATGCGCGAACCGCGGAATCAGAAAAGGCCCGTCCACGTACGGACGGGTGTCTCACCGGGCCTCGTACATACGTCACGCTGCGTACCTGGACGGCATGTACTCGAAAGGCAACCGCCCGACCTGCCCCGGTCGGCCGGGCACCGTGCGCACCTGGAACCTGTAGGTGTGCGCCAAGTCCAGCGGGTCCGCCGATTTCCTCAAGCCGAGGGCCACGTCGGCCCGGCGGTCCCGAGCCGTCGGACACCGCCATCCCAGGGCAATTCATCCTCGAAGTCGCATGCTGCCACAGCTTGCGCCTTCGCTTCCCACAGAGCCTCGAGGATGCGTGTGACCGTTTCCACCATCGAATCCTCCCCACGAGGCGTGACCGGCTCGATCTCGACCTGCACGGGCCACAGGACGAAGTCATCCGGGAACTCCGCACTCTCCTGGAGATCAGGGTTCCGGCGGACCTCCACATCGAGACCGTCCACGGTCATCGTGTGCATCTCGAAGGTGCCTTCGAACAGGCCCCTCACAAGGGGATGCACGTCTTCGGCCCTCAACCCCTTGACCAGGATTCTGCAGTACGAGTACCTGCTCATGGCGCTCACGGAACCCGGATGAAGGGAAGATTGTCGAATGAGTCCTCCACGCGAACGACGGACAAGTTGACCTCCATACCCAGTTGGGCTTCCAGTGTCTTCCTCGGGCTTTGTAAACCGGCCTCGCCTGCCCCGGATCTTCCCCGTTCCCATGGCACGGATCATCGTCCGCGCCTTCGCGCTGTCGGGATCGGGGTGCCGAAACGCTCCCTGATCAGCTCGTCGAACCTGTCGGAGTCGACACGGACCCTTCCAATCACCTGGCTCTCTGGCAGAGAGGTTGGGGTGACAGGCGAGGAAGTCCCTGGTGGATGGGGTTTTGATCAGGAGAACCGTATCCATCGGAGACTTCCCGTGCTTGTCCATCCTTCCGGGCCGGACGTATCCGGCTCCACTCTGCGCTTCCTCGCTGCTCGCCTGGGAGAGCACTGCCGAGCCGTTGTTGACCGGTGGCGGCGTCTGACCGTCGGCTGTCAGGCCCTTCTCGCGCTGACCCGCCTGCCCAACGGGTAGCCCTACGCCCAGCTCGCGGCTGGGCTCGGCATCAAAACGACGGCCGTCTACCGCTACATCATCGAAGCCGTCGCCGTCTTGGCCGACTTGAACCCAACACTCGCGCAAACAGTTCCTGGGGCGTCGAGGGAAGCGTTCGTCTTGTTGGGCGGCACCCTGATGCCCATCGGTTGGGGCGTCCCCTAGCCGGAGGCTGGGAACATCGGCGCGGGCGAGCCTTTCCAATCGGGCTGTGAGTATGGGTGTGGTGCCCAAGCGCGGGAGCAAGGCATGAACGTGCAGATCCCTGCCGACCCGGGGGCGGACGTCTGCTGTGGGCCTCACCCGCTCCGTCCGGGCCATCCAGGATGTCCGCGCAGCTTGTGAGCACGGTGCCCTCGACGCCCTCGCCATGCCAGGCATCAAGCGCTGATCTGACAAGGCTCACCAAGGCACCGCCCACCATCCGCATCCTTCTTCCGAGGCCGAGGGGGAGGACTTTCCCGCCCGCTGGCAGGCTGTCAACCGGTCCCAGGTGAGAACTGCGCCCTCATCGAACCTGTCCTCGACCCCCATGACCTGGTGTTTTCTAAGCAGACTGCGACGCTCCACCACCCGCGTCACCGCCCTCGCTCAAGCCGCCTTCGCTGTCCATTCGATCAGCTTGGAATGAGGCTGGAAAGGCTCAGCAGCCATTTCTCAAGGTCATCGCGGCGCGGCCCCGGGATCGATGCCAAATCCCAAAAATTCGCTCACCGAGGTGGATATATCAATAAGACGCTGTCGCGTAACATCAGGGACCTCGTAGGAGTTACCCTCTACCCATTGAACGAAATTTTCCGGAAGGTTTACGCGGTAGTGTCGAACGTATTCTACCAAGTCGGCGCGCCATACGTACTCGCCATCTGTCATTACAGAAGACCCTCCGGGTGACTGGAACTTCTTCCCGATCAGGTCGAAGGTGATTTCCATGAGGTCAAGAATCGGGTGTCCCGAGACAAGGTAGTCAGTCATGCCCTTCGTGTCGTAGTCACCCCGAATCTGCGCCGCTTCAAGAAGCGATTCATGCCCTGCTCGCTTCTCCCCGTAAGACATCTCCCTGAAGAACCCAATAAATTGCACAATGCACCTCACTGTATTATTGGAAGGAAGATTCGCCAATATCCGCCGTCGGCGATCATGGGATCCTGTCCTCGGCCCAGGACAGGGTTCGTTCCCACCATATTTGTCGGAGCCCGGACTGTTACGCCGAGCTCATTGGCGACCTGCTGAGCTATTCCAGAGCTTCCAGAATGGCACACCATAAGCCTAAGAGGCCCGCCGTCGTAATGAGGGTTGTTCAGGACGGCATCGACTAGTTGACCACCGTTCACAGGTCCTCCGGGCAGCGCGAGGAAACCGTCACGGGAACCATGAGCCACCACATCGTGCTCCCCGCGGTTGAGAACATTTTGGAAGTTTCTCACGCTGGCGCCGTCTTCCCCGATCAACGTGCCCGTCTCTCCGTGAGTCACGGAGTGTCCGGATGGAATCCAGTTATCCGGTCCTGGATCATTCATGTAGTCGTACTGTGGCCCGCAGGGTGCGAGGCCGAGGGGGTCGGTCCAGGTGTGGGGGTTGTGGGGGTCTGTCTCTTATACACATCTCCGAGCCCACGAGACCTCTCTACATCTCGTATGCCG
>NZ_JODL01000013.1 GCF_000718985.1 Streptomyces megasporus
GTTCGTCTCGACCGCCGGGTCCGGCGCCTGCCTGGCCGTCCTCGCCGACGCCGAGGCGGACGCGGCCGTGCTCGGCTACGAGATGGCGATGCTCGTCAAGAGCGTCCGTCCGTACCTGGCCACCCCGGCGCGTCAACCGGCGGGGCACTGAGGACATGCCGGAGCCCGAGGAGGCGCTGTGGATGGACGACGCGGCCGGACGTCTGGTCCGGCCGTACACCGTCAGCAACGGGCGGACACGCCCGACGGCCGAGTTCGACCTGCTGACGATGGTGATGGCCACCGACGTCGAGCCGCAGACCTATCTGGGGCCGGATCACGCCCAGGTGCTGAGCCTGTGCGGCGGACCGATGACCGTCGCCGAGATCGCCGCCCATGTGCGGCTGCCCGCGGTGGTCACCAAGGTGTTGCTCTCCGACCTGGTCGACTGCGGCGCGGTGACCACCCGGGCGCCCCTGCAGATGGGGGCGGACCCGACCGACCGAGAACTGCTGGAGGCGGTGCTGCATGGACTCCGTAAACGACTCTGATCCGTTTCCGACCGCCCTGAAGATCCTGGTCGCGGGCGGGTTCGGCGTCGGCAAGACGACCTTCGTGGGCGCCGTCAGCGAGATCGAGCCGCTCAGCACGGAGGAACTGCTCACCCAGGTCAGCGCCGCCACGGACAGTCTGGAGGGGGTGGAGGACAAGCGGACCACCACCGTCGCGATGGACTTCGGGCGGATCACCCTCAGCGCCGAGCACGTGCTGTACCTGTTCGGCACACCGGGCCAGGAACGGTTCTGGTTCATGTGGGACGAGCTGTCCAACGGCGCGCTCGGCGCCGTGGTGCTCGCCGACACCCGGCGTCTGGACCAGTGCTTCGCCGCCGTGGATTATTTCGAGCGGCGTGGACTGGGCTTCGTCGTCGCGGTCAACGAGTTCGACGGCGCCCACCGCTACCACCCCGACGAGATCCGAGCGGCCATCGACCTCAAGCCCGAGGTGCCGGTGGTGATGTGCGACGCGCGGCACGCCAGCTCCGGAACACAGGTTCTCGTCACCCTTGTCCAGCATTTGATCGAATCGAGGAGCGGCCATGTCCCAGACGTCGTATGACCCCACCAGCCACCTGCTGCTCACCCCCGAGGACCACGAGGCGCCGGCGCGGGTCACGAGGTTGCGCGAGTTGGGCATCGGGGAGGCCCCGGTTCCGGAGTTCGACGAGTTCGCGCGCAGACTGGCGCAGATCACGGGCGCGCCCTACGCGATGGTCAACTTCATCGACGAGGACCGGCAGTACTTCGCCGGCCTGTACGCGCCGGGGTCCGACCGGACGGTGGAGCTGGGCCCCGTGCAGCCGGCCCCCGAGGTCGGTCGGGTGATGGCGCGCGACCACGGCTACTGCCCGCACGTCATAGTCCGGCGCAAGGCCCTGGTGTTGGAGGACGTCTGCGACTACCCGCGCTTCGCCGGGAACCCGGTCGTGGACGAGATCGGCATCCGCTCCTACCTGGGCGCGCCGCTGATCGACCGCACCGGCATGGCGATCGGAACGGTGTGCGTGGTGGACCAGGAGCCGCGCCCGTGGGGTCGCCAGGGGCTGGAGACCATCAAGGGGATGGCCGCCGAACTGGTGGATCAGATCCACCGGATGGAACAGCGGCAGGGTGCCTGAGACACCCGTTCCGTGAGCGCCCGGGCGCTCACGGAACGGGTGCGTCCCACCGGGCCGGGCGGGGCGCCGGTGGGAGCGGGTCACAGAGCGGGCTCGGGGTACAGCTCCTCCAGCCGCACCAGGTCCGAGAGCCGCTCGGACCACTCGCCCTTCGCCGTGCCCAGCGCCACCTCGCCCAGCCGCAGCCGCTGGATGTCCGACGTCCCGGCGGGGGCGAAGATGTGGTGGGCGTCGCGCAGATAGCGCTCGACGGGATTGTCGGTGAACAGGCCGGTGGCGGCGTGGATCTCCATGGCCTCGCGCGCCGAGTCCAGGGCGTACTCGACGTTCACCAGCTTGGCGTTCATCAGCTCCGCGTCGCAGGAGACACCGCGGTCCAGCAGGTGCACCGCGTGGTAGGCGGCCAGTCGCGCGGTCATCAGCCGGGACTGCATCTGGCCCAGTTTCAGCTTGATGGAGCCGAGTTCGCCCAGGGGCGCGCCGTACCGCTCCCGCTCGGTGCAGAACCGGGCCGTCCTCTCCATGACGGCCTGGTGGATGCCGAGCGACACGGCGGTGAGGTTGGGGCGTCCGTACAGGACGCTGGAGGAGTAGGCGACGGCCAGGCCGTCCCCCTCCTCGCCGAGCCGGTTGGCCGCGGGAACGCGGCAGTTGTCGAAGATCAGTTCGCCGAAGCTGAATCCGTGCAGTCCCATGGCCGGCTTCTGGGGGGCGAGGGAGAAGCCGGGGCGGTCGGACTCCACCAGGAAGGCGGTCAGGCCCTTGGAGCCGGGGCCGGTGCGGACCACGACCCCGTGCACGTCGCCGACGTGGCTGTTGCCGACGAAGACCTTGCGGCCGTTGAGGACGTAGTCGTCGCCGTCGCGGACGGCGGTGCTGGTCATGCCGAGGACGTGCCCGCCGGACTCGGGTTCGGTGACGGCGATCGTGGGCAGGCAGTCGCCCGCGGCGATGGCGGGCAGCCAGTGCTTCTTCTGCTCCTCGTCACCGAAGTGGAGGATCTTGGCGACGCCGAGCTGGGACGCCTGGACCATGGCGCCCATGGCGCCGCTCACCCGGGCGAGCTCCTCGATGATGATGGTCTTGGCCAGGTGGCCCGCGCCCATGCCGCCGTACGCGGTCGGTATGGTCGCCCCGATCCAGCCCTGGCGGGCTATCAGCCGGGACAGTTCGTGGGAGACGGTGCGGGACGCCTCCATGTCGGGTACCCGCGGCTCAACCTCACGTTCGGCGAACTCCCTTACCCGACGGCGCAGCTCCCTGTGCCGCTGGTCAGCGAAATAACGATCCATGACGAGCCCTCTTCTGCTGTTACGCCCCCGCCTGGCGGCCGGGTGGTGTCGGAGCGCCGGTGGTGGACCCGCCGCGACGTGATCACCGCCGACGTTGTCTCCAACATGTCGGTCATAACAAGATCACCCCCAAGGGTGTGGCGGCAAGTGCCGCCCACGCCTTCTTCGGCCAGGGAGGAGCCCCTGTGGGGTGGGGAGTTGAGTTGAACATGATTGGAGTCGAGCCGATGTCCCGGGAGCACTACCCAGTGGCATAGCCCGATTACACGTACGCTCGGTGTTGCCGACATCACACTCGGGGGCGCGTCGGACCTCCTGCGCCAAGTCAGATTCCGTGGTAGGGGCGGGAGTTGTCGATGTGTCGAATGATGTTCAACGGGGCCGGTGGTGGGGAAGGGACGTGTCCGCACACCCACGAGGAGGGACGAGAGACGTGACCCCGCGAGCCGACACCACCGAGGCGCCCGACGGAGTGCCCGTCGCCACCTACACCTGGTTCCCGCCGGACGCGCCGCCCCGCGCGCTGGTGCGGATCGCCCACGGCGCGGCCGAACACGCCCGCCGCTACGACAGGTTCGCCCGCTTCCTGGCCGACCACGGCTACGCGGTCGTCGCCTCCGACCACCGCGGTCACGGCGCCACCGCCGAACACACCGGCGGATACGGCGTGGTGGGGGAGAGCGGGTGGCGGGCCGTGGTCGAGGACCTGAAGGCGGTCGGCGACCGGCTCCGCGCGGAGATGCCCGGCGTGCCCCACGTCCTCCTCGGACACAGCATGGGCTCCCAACTCGCCCGGGACTACGCCCAGGAGTACGGCGGCGAGCTGGCCGGACTGGTGCTCTCGGGAACCTTCCGCTCGCTGCCCGGCGCGGAGACGCGGACCTCGGTGGAACGGCTGGAGGAGGAGATCGCCCGCGGCGGTCGCGACGCCCTCTCCGACTTCGTGCCCGACCTCTTCGCCTCCTTCAACGACCCCTACGAGCACCGCACCGGCTTCGAGTGGCTCTCCCGCGACGAGGCGGAGGTCGACCGCTATGTCGCCGACGAGGCGTGCGGCTTCCCGTTCAGCGCGGGCCTGTCGCTGGACTGGGTGCTCGGGGTGCGCAAGATCAACGACCCGCGGCAGCTCGACCGCGTCCCGCGCGACCTGCCGGTGCACGTCGCGGTGGGCGACCGGGACCCCTGCCACCAGGGGATGACGCTGGTCTACGAACTCCTGGAGGACTTCCGCTATCTGGGGCTGCGGGAGGTGTCCTGGCGGGCGTACGAGGGGGCCCGGCACGAGATCCTGAACGAGACCAACCGCGACGAGGTCCAGGCCGACCTGCTGGCCTGGCTCGACCGGCACGTGTGAGGCCGCCCGGCCGTCCGGTGCGTCGGACGGCCGGGCGGACCCGGACGGCTCCGGTCAGCCGGCGGCGCGGGCGGTGAAGGCCGTGATCCGCTCCCGCAGCGAGCGTGGGTCCAGCCCGTGGGCCGCCACGTGCTCCTCGATCGTGCCGTAACGGCGCAGCTCGGCCCGCGCGGTGCCCAGCCCGAGCACCCGGTGCGGGACGTCGACGAGGGCGTTCGCGACCGCGGCCGTGGAGGTGCCCGCCAGATACGGCTCGACGAGGACGACCTCGGCCGCGGGCGCGCCGGCCACGGCCGCCCGCAGGGCCGGGGTGTCGAGGGGACGGACGGTGGCGGCGTACAGCACGGTCGCGTCCAGCCCCTCGACGGCGGCGAGGGCGCTGTCCAGCAGCGGACCGACCGCCACCACCACGGGTGCCCCGGGCCGGCCGCGCCGGACGGTGAGGAAACCCTCGCCGGTGACCGGTCGGGGCCGGGCGTTGGTCTGCTCCGACAGCCGGACGTACACCCTCTCGTCCCCGGCCGCGTACGCGTGCCGCAGCAGGGTCTCGGCCTCGTCGGGGTGGCCGGGCACGTGCACGGTCCAGCCGTCCAGGGTGTCCAGCAGCGCCACGTCGCCCGGGGCCATGTGGGTGAAGCCGCTCGCGGGCTTGTCGTAGGAACCCCCGGCGCTCACCAGCACCCCGCCCACCCCCTGGTGACCGAAGTCCAGCTTCACCTGCTCGAAGGGGCGTTCGACCAGGAAGGAGGCGAAGGTGTGCAGCACCGGGCGGAGCCCGGCCAGGGCCAGCCCGCCGCCGACCCCGACCAGCAGTTGCTCCCGGATGCCGACGTTGATCACCCGATCCGGATGACGCTCGGCGGCCCGGTGGAAGCCGTCCTCACCGATGTCGGCGAGGACGACCGCCAGACGCGGGTCCTCGTCCAGCAGGCGGGAGGTGACGGCGGAGAAGCGCTCGCGCATGGTGTCCACGGCGAAGGGGTCCTTTCGGTGAGACCGGGTGGGGAGAGGCCGGGTGGGAGTCAGGCGTGCTTGGGCTCGACGTGGGCGACCACCGCGTGCGGACGTCCGGGGTGCGGTCGGGTGAAGGCGGCGTACAGCGCCTCGTGGTCACGGCCGTCCACGGCCGTCACCGACCAGCCCGCGGCCGTGAACCGGGCGACGATGCCGCCGGGCAGGGCGTGGGAGGCCGAGGAGTTGTCGATCACCAGGGTGTGCAGCCGGTCGAGTCCGATCGCCCCGGCGAACGCGATCGCCTCGTGGTTGCTGCCCTCGTCCAACTCGGCGTCCCCGACCAGCACCCACACCCGCGGATCGGTCAGTCCGCGGGCGCGCAGTCCGAGCGCGGTCCCCACGGCCAGCGGGAGTCCGTGCCCGAGCGAGCCGCTGCCGATCTCCACCCCGGGGACCAGCGTCCGATCCGGGTGGTGGCCCAGCGGGGAGTGGTGGGAGCCGAAGCCCGGCAGCAGGTCGACGGAGAGGAAGCCCTTGGCGGCGAGCACGGCGTAGTACGCCATGGGTCCGTGCCCCTTGGAGAGCAGGAAGCGGTCCCGGCCGGGATCGTCGAGGCGGGCGGGGGAGACGCGCAGCACCCGGTCGTAGAGGACCCACAGGGCGTCCAGAGTGGAGGTGGCGGCCGGGCCGTGCTTCTCGTCGCCGGTCATCAGGGACATCAGGGCGGGGAGGTCGGCGTACCCGTACGCGCGGTCCGGGGCGGTGGAGAGCGGTTCGGCGATCGGTGTCGTCGGTGTCATGGACAGAAGGCTGCAATCTCAAGTCGGCTTGAGGTCAAGCCCGCTATGCTCGCGCCATGACGAACCGAGACGGACGACTCGCCATCGGTGAACTGGCCGCCCGCTCCGGTGTCGCTCCCTCCGCCCTGCGCTACTACGAGGAGGTCGGGCTGATCCACTCGGAGCGGACCTCGGGGAACCAGCGTCGCTACCCTCGCGCCACGCTGCGTCGGGTCGCCTTCGTACGGGCCGCCCAGCGGGTCGGCCTGTCCCTGGAGGAGGTCCGCGCCGCGCTGGACCGACTGCCCGCGGACCGGGCCCCCAACGCCACGGAGTGGAACGCCGTGGCACGCACCTGGCAGCGGAGGATCGACGACCGGATCGCCGAGTTGGAGCGGCTCAAGGAGCGGCTGACCGGCTGCATCGGCTGCGGCTGTCTCAGCCTGCGCAAGTGCGGCCTGTACAACCCGCACGACATCGCCGGGCGGAGCGGCCCCGGCGCCCGCTATCTGGAGGAGGACGAGCCGGAACCCGCAAAGGCGTGACGCGATCACCGCGCGCGGCCGGGTTTCCCCCGGCCGCGCGCGGGCACTCGCCGGACCCGAGAACCGGGAGGTGCGACACGATGGCCGACATGTCCGGAGTGGAGCTGGAAGCGCTGTGGGACGACTTCCACGGCGTGGTGAACATGAGCTCGAACGAGCTGGGTGCCTGGCTCAGGACGAGCGAGTCCGGGGAGCGCGGCGAGGAGCTGCCGGACCGGGCCGGCTCGGAGACGGGACAGCGGGTGCTCGCGATCCTGCGGAAGCGGCGCACCGACCTCACCGACGAGGACCTCGCGGTGATGCGCGAGGTGGTGGACACCGTCAACGCCGAACGCGAGCGGGTGCGCGTCGCGGACGCCGTGCGGGACCCCGAGTGGCGGCACCGGATGATGTCGCTGGGGCACGACCCCGTCAAGACGACCTGACATCCACGGCCCTCCCTGTCGTTCCGCTCCCCTTCCGTCCCGCCTCTCCCCGGCCCTGCCCCGCCTCTCTCCGTCCCGGTCACCGGGTTCCCGGTCCCGCTCGGGCCGTCCCGGTCGGCGCCGGCCGGCAGTGGTCACTGTCCGGGTTCACTGCCCGGCCGCCAACGGCAGCGCGCCCCCCAGCCTCTCCGGCGGCCCGGGCCGCGCGTAGTACCAGCCCTGGGCGGAGTCACAGCCCAGTTCGCGCAACTGCTCCGCCTGGACCGCGGTCTCCACGCCCTCGACCGTCACGGCCAGGTCGAGGGCGTGGGCCAGCGAGACGATGCCCTCGACGACCTTGAGGTCGACCGGGTCGGCGGGGTGCTGCTGGAGGCCCCGGGTGAAGGAGCGGTCCAGCTTCAACGTGCTCGCGGGCAGCCTGCGCAGGCTCGCCAGGTTGGAGTAGCCCGTGCCGAAGTCGTCCAGGGCGATCCGCACGCCCAGGTCGGCGAGTTGACGTAAGGGCTTCAGCTCGTCGTCGTCGGCGCGGATCAGGGCGCTCTCGGTGACCTCCAGGCAGAGCGAGGACGGGTCGAGCCCGGCGTTCCCCAGGATCGCCACGGTCTCCGCGACCAGTTCCGGGTGGCGCAACTGCCGGGGCGAGAGGTTGACGTTCACCCGCAGCGGCCGGGGGCCGCCGATGCCGCGCACCTGCCACTCGCAGGCCTGCCGCACGGCCTGCTCCAGCACCCAGCGGCCCAGCGGCACGATCAGCCCGGTGTGCTCGGCGAGCGGGATGAAGCGGTCCGGGCCCAGCACCCCGTGGCGCGGATGGGCCCAGCGCACCAGGGCCTCGGCGCCCTCCACGCTGCCGTCGTCCATCCGCACCAGCGGCTGGTACTCGATGAAGAACTCCTCGTGCTCCAGGGCGGCGGGCAGGTGGGTGGTCAGCATGTGGCGGCTGATGGTGCGGGCGTCGGAGTCGGGATCGGCCAGTTCGTAACGGTTCCCGCCGCGGGCCTTGGCCCGGTACATGGTGATGTCGGCGCTGCGCAGCACCTCCGCCGGCGTCAGCTCGCCGACCGGGCCCTCGACGATGCCGATGCTGGCGCGGACGGTCAGCTCCCGGCCGCCCAGGGGGATCGGGGAGGACAGCGCGTCCAGCGCCCGCCGGGCCAGGTCGGTCACCTCCGAGGGCGACACCGGGTCGTTGACCAGCGCCACGAACTCGTCGCCGCCGATCCGCGCCACCAGGTGGCGCGGGGAGGTCACACAGCTCTGCAACCGCTCGGCCACGTTGACCAGCAACTGGTCGCCCACGGCGTGGCCGAGACTGTCGTTGACGGTCTTGAAGCCGTCCAGGTCCAGGTAGCACAGGCCGATCCGGGAGGTCCCGGAGTCGGGGGAGAGGGCGTGCTCCAGGCGCTCGAAGAACATCGTGCGGTTGGGCAGGTCCGTCAGCGCGTCGTGGGTGGCCTCGTAGCGCAGCCGCAGGTTCAGCAGCCGCCGCTCGGTGATGTCCTCCATCAGCGCCAGCATGTAGCGCGGCTCGCCGTCGGCGTCGCGCAGCAGCGAGACGGTCAGGTTGGTCCACAGCACGGTGCCGTCGCTGCGCGGGTACGGCTTCTCCACCCGGTAGTGGTCGCGCTCGCCGCGCACCAATTCCTCGTGGAGCCGCCAGACGCCCGGCGCGTCGTCGGGGTGGACCCAGTCGGAGACGCGGCGGCTGCGCACATGGTGCTCCGATCCGCCGAACATCCGGGCCAGCGCGCCGTTGAGGTCGAGGATGCGGCCCTCCATGTCCGCGATCCCGATGCCGATCGCGGCCCCCTCGAAGACCGCGCGGAACCGGGTCTCGCTCTCGTGAAGGGCCTTCTCCACGGTCTCGCGCGCGGCGAGCGCGGCCCGCGAGAGCGCCTCCTGCTCGGCGCGGGTGCGCTCCTGGAGGGCCCGGGCGAACCCGGCCGAGATGGCGTGCTGGAGCCGGGCGCAGCGGGCCCGTCCCTCCTCGGTGGGCAGCGCCGCCGGATCGCTGCAGTACAGCAGCAGGTAGGCGTCGACCACACCGAGCACCTGCGGCAGCGCGTCGGGGGCGGTGCAGTGCGCCTCGACGAGCGCCGCGCCCACCACGCGCCCCGGTGACGGGTCGAAGGGGCGGGCGTGCAGCGCGTCGCCGAGCAGACGGGCCAGGGGGAGCAGGTACTCCTCGAACTCGCCGCGGGTCATCGAGGTGGCCGTGGCGGGGTAGACCGCGCGGCTCCAGATCCTCGTGAAGCGGCGGTGTCCGTCGTCGAGGTCGTCGGGACCGTCCGGCGCGGGAAGGCGGCCGGGCGCGGAAGGTCTCCGGGCCGACGGGTTCACGCCTTGCGTCCCACTCCGCCGAAACCCGTGAAGACCACGGGGTCCTCCTGGTCCACCGGGCCGTCCGGACGCCAGTTCGGCATGGCCACCAGCCCGGGCTCGACCAGCTCGAAGCCCTCGAAGAACCGTTCCACCTCGGAGCGGGACCGCAGGATCAGCGGCGAGCCGATGTCGCGGTAGACGCCCTCCACATCGCTCCCCTGCTCCGGCCCGCGCGGACCGCCCTCGACCGAGGCGTGGGTGAGGATCAACAGGCTGCCCGGGGCGAGCGCGTCGCGCAGTTCGGCCACCTTCCCCCACGGGTCGTCGTGGTCCTCCAGGAAGTGGAGCAGCGCCACCAGCAACAGGGCCACCGGTTTCCCCAGGTCGAGCAGGCGGCCGACCTCGTCGCTGTCGACGATGTCCTCGGGCTCGCGGACGTCGGCGGCCACGATGCCGGTGCGGGCCTCGTCGCCCTCCAGGACGGCCCGGCCGTGGGCCACGGCCACGGGATCGTTGTCCACGTAGACGACCCGGGCCTCGGGAGCGGCGGCCCGGGCGACCTCGTGGACGTTGCCGAAGGTCGGTATGCCCGAGCCGATGTCGAGGAACTGCGTCACGCCCTCGGCCACGGCGAAGCGGACGGCCCGGCGCATGAACGCGCGGTTCGCCTGCATGATCTTGGGAAGGCCGGGGAACGCCGCGATGGCCCGCCGGGCCGCCTCCCGGTCGGCCTCGAAGTTGTGCGACCCGCCCAGGTAGTAGTCGTAGATGCGGGAAACACTCGGGACGGACGGATCGATGCCCTGTGGAGCCCAGGCGGGACGCTCCATCGAAGTCTCCAACCGGTAGCCGAATATGACACTGGGACTGATGAGGCTACTGATCCCAGGCGAACAGGTACACGGATTCTCGGCGGTCGCGCTCCGGGCGCGACCCGCTACGTATAGCTTGCCCCGGTTCCTCCGTACGGTTAATCGTGGCAACGACCGTGTTTTCCGGTCGCGCACCCGGAAACCCGGTACGGATGAGCCCCACCGACCACGACGAACTCCCGTTGCCCGACTACGATCACCTCTCCGCGGGCGAACTGGAACACCGCATCCGGTCCCTGTCGGAGGGCGACGTGGAGCGACTGATCCGTTACGAACGCGAACACGCCGACCGCGCCCATGTGGTCACGCTGCTGACGGCGCGTCTGCGGCAGCTCGAGGCGGGCAGCCCCCAGTCCCCGGGCAGCACCCAGCCGCCCACCGGGCCGCGCGGGGAACCCGGCGGTTCCCCCGTCACCCCCGCGACCTCGCCCCAGCCCTACCACCCGCCGCCCCACGGGACGCCCGACCAGGCCGCCCGGCCCAAGGGCAACCGCTTCTAGGCCGTCCGGGCCGTCGCCGAGGCGGGTCCGCGAGGCCGGACGGTCCCCGAGAGCCGTCCGGCCTGCGTGCCGAGCCCCCGGGGCCCTGTCCCCGCCCCGGGGGCCGGTCGCCGTGTGCCCGCTCGGCCTTCCCGCGCCCGGCCCCGCTCGGTCCCCCGCTCAGTCCTCCGTCGCGCGGGAGGACGGCAGCAGCTCCCGGATGTCCGGGGGCAGGACGCGGCCGACCTTGAGCATCAGCTCGGGGGAGACCGCCGCGTCCAGGACCTCCAGCACCGCCGTGGCCTCCCGTACGGCGGTGTCCTCCGACGCCCGGGAGCGCCAGGCCACCCGCCCGGCGAAGGTGGTCAGGTCGAACGGTTCGCCGTGGGCGCGGGTGTCGGACCGGCGGTGCGGCGAGGTCTCGTCCCCGGCCACCACCCGGCGCAAGGACTCCGCCGCCTCCCCGGGCAGTTGGGCGGCCAGATGGTCGGCCACCCCGTCCGGTATCCGCTCGGCCAGCGTCTCCAGCGTGGCCCGCACGGCCCGCTCCGCCGACTGCCGGTCGGGCAGCGCCGCCTGCGCCTGGACCTGGCCGGTGAACTCCTCGTAGCGCATGGTGGGCACCTCTCTCGGTGTTCTCGTCTTCTCCGGCTCCCGCGCTCCCCTCGGTGCGGGTGACCCGACCGACGCGCGGCGACACCTGCCGTTTCCGCATCCCGGACCAGGGCATCCGGTGTGAATACGGACAATCGGAGGTGAGACACGTGCCGGGACGGAAGGAGCTCCCCTCGACCCTGGAGCGCTCTCCCGAGGAGGCGCGGCGCACCTGGATCAAGGCCCACGACTCCGCCGTGGAGCAGTACGGCGAGGGCCGCCGCGCCCACCAGACGGCCTTCAGCGCCCTCAAGCACACGTTCGAGAAGGTGGGCGACCACTGGGAGCGCAAGGAGGGCGGACGCAAGGGCCCCTCGGACGAGCGGGCCGCCCGCCCGCGCGGGAAGGGCGGACGCTCCGGTGAGGGCGTCGACGAGAACGCCACCAAGGAGCACCTGTACTCGGTCGCCAAGCGGCTGGACATCGACGGACGCTCCCGGATGACCAAGGGCGAACTGCTCGACGCCATCCGCAAGGCGAACCGCTCCGAGACCCGCAAGGCGCGCTCCTAGGGACCGCCGGAGCCGCGGGGAAGCGCCGGCCGTGGTCCCTCGCCCCCGAGGGACCACGGCCGGCGCGGTCGCCGGGTGACGGCCGGCCGGGTCCCTCGACTCACGCCCGAGACTCCGCGGCGAAGCGGACGAAACCGGCGACACGGGGGGAGGACGTGAGCGGGCACTCCTCGCCCAGCGCCGAGCGCACGCCCGCCACCACATCGGCGTCCGGCTCGCCGAACACCTCGAAGCGCTCCACCCGACAGTGCTCCATCACCTCCCGGATGTACGGGGCCGCGAGCCTCCAGTGCGTGCGGACCGTGTCGGAGTCCCGGTAGAGCCGGAAGCTGTGCGCGAGCATCCGTTCCTCGTCCACGAAGGTCCCCACCATCAGCTGCGGCCCGTGCCGCCGGGCGAACTCCACGGCCCGGACGATGGCCTCACGGAAGCTCTCCAGCCGGCCGTCGGCGATGCGCATGGTGTTGCGGAAGAGGAGGACCGTGTCGTCGCGCGTGGTCATGGTCCGAGCCTGTCCCCTCAACCGCGCTTGAGGTCAAGCCGCCGAGCAGTCCCGACCCGACCGGCGCCCGACGGCGCCGCCCCACCGCCTCAGCCGACGTACCGGCGGGCGGTGGAGCGGCGCTGCGCGTCCTCCAGCAACCGCAGCCCGTCCTCCACCTCCTCCGGCACCACCCGGCGCTCGCGCAGCACCCACGGCAACCCGGCCAGGGCCCGCCCGAACGCCCGCGCCGACGCCGCGTCCCGCGGCACGGTGCGGGCCAGGAAGGCGGTGCGGCGCAGCGCCGCGGGCAGCGGACGGCGCAGCCAGGTGAACCACAGCGTGTTGCGCAGCCCGTCCTCCCGTCGCCGCGTCGCGTCCCGCGCCGCCGAGGGCGCGTGGTGGACCGTCAACTCCTCGGCATAGACCAGCCACCAGCCGCGCGCCGCGAGGTCGACGGCCAGCAGCTCCTCCTCCCCGCCCAGCCACAGCCGCGGCGAGAAGCCGCCCGCCGCGCGGAAGGCGTCGACGCGCAGCACGGTCGCCCCGGCCAGGAAGGAGCCCAGCGCCGGGCCGGGCAGCCAGTCGGGCCCGGACAGCGGCGAGTCGCGCAGCTCGGCGACGATCGGGTCCTCGACGCCGTCGGGCTCCACCACGATGCGCGCCGTGACCGTCGCCAGCCGCGGGTGCGCGTCCAGCAGGTCGGCCGCCCGTGCCAACGAGCCCGGCTCCCACCAGGTGTCGTCGTCGCAGAAGGCCACGTACGGGGTGGTGACGCGCTCCACCGCCACATTGCGGCCCACCGCCCCCAGGTTCCGCTCCGCCCGCAGCAGCCGCACCCACGGGTGGACGCGGGCCACGGTCTCGACGGTGCCGTCCGAGGAGGCGTTGTCGACGACGAACACCGGCGGACGCTCGGGCAGTTCGGCCAACCGGCCCAGGGTGCGCAGCAGTTCCTCGCGCCGGTCGTGGGTGATCACCACGACCGATATCCGGGGGTCGGCGTCCCGGGTCTCGGCGAACCCGGCGGACGCGGCGGCCTCGGCGGACCCGGTGTTCTCAGGGGCCACGGTGCTGTCCTTCCACACGGCGGGCGGCTTCCTCCACGTACGGCGGCAGGGGCCTGCGGGCGCGCAGGGCCGCGGGCAGCGCGGCCAGCACCCCGCGCAGGGCCTGCCGGGCCACCGGGTCGCGGCGGGCCTCGGCGGCCAGCGCGCGGGTGCGGCGCAGGGCCAGCGGCAGCGGGCGGCGCAACCAGCAGGTGAGCAGTTCGTTGCGGCGCACCTGGGCGCCGCGCCCGGACCGGGGGGAGGGGTCCGGATGGTGGTGGGCGGTGACCTCGGGGCAGTAGCTGACCCCCCAGCCCCGGGCGGACAGGTCGTAGGCCAGCAGGGTCTCCTCGGCGCCGAAGAACAGCAGCGGATGGAACCCCCCGGCGTCCAGGAACGCCGACCGCCGCACCACCGAGGCGCACCCCAGGAACCCCAGCACCTGCGGACCGGGCAGGTCCCCGGCCCGACCCAGCGGCGATCCGTCCAACAAGTCGTTGAGCGGGTCGGGCGCCTCCTCGGGGCCGACGCGGGTGCGTGCGGCGATCAACCCCAGCCGGGGATGCCGGCGCATCAGATCGGCGGCCCGCTCCAGCGCGCCCGGCTCCCACCAGGAGTCGTCGTCGCTGAAGGCGACACAGGGAGTGCCGATCGCCTTCACCCCCAGATTGCGGGCGATCGCCCCGCGGTTGACGGGCAGCGGCAGGAGATCCACCCGCGGGAACAGCGTCCGGACCATGGTGCGGGTGTGGTCGGTGGAGGCGTTGTCGACCACCAGGACCGCCGGCCGTTCGGGCAGCTCCGTCAGTCGGCGCAGGGTCCGCGCGAGGCTGTCGGCGCGGTTGCGGGTGGCGATGACCACACCGATCGACGGGTCCGTCATGCGGCACGTACCTCCGGTAGGCGGGACAGGGCGGCCAGCACCTCCTTTGGCCGGATGCGCAGCAGCAGCGGATCGGGAACGCGGCCGTGCGGGTTCCCCGGCGGGCCGGGATGCCACAGCGCCCGGTGGCGCGGCAGGTCCGGCGGGCCCCACAGCCGGGGCGGGACCGGACCGAAGAGGGTGACCGAGGGGGTGCCCTGGGCGACGGCCAGATGGGCGATGCCGGTGTCGCCGCTCACCACGGCCGAGGCGTCGGCCACCAGCGCGGCGAGCCTCTCCAGGGGCGGGGCGCCGAGGACGTCCGTATCGGGCAGGCCGGCCAGCTTGGCCAGGCGCGCCGTCAGATCGTGTTCCAGCGGACCGCCGGTGACCACCACGCGACGGCCCGAGCGCCGCAGTTCGGCGGCCACCGCCGCGTACCGCTCCACGGGCCAGCAACGCGCCGGCGACCCCGCGCCCGGATGGAGCACCACCGCGCCCGGCGCGGGGGAGACCGCGGCGGGACGGGGCAGGCCCAGATCCCGCGGATCGGCCGGCACGCCGTACCAGGACAGGAGGCGGCACCAGCGGTCCCGCTCGTGTTCCTCGGCACGCCATTCGGGTCCGTCGGGGGCCGCGAAGGCCAACAGACGGCGCGGCCCCAGCCGTTCCAGGGGCCGCATGCTCTCCGGCCCCCTGCCGTGCAGGTCGACGGCGACGTCCGGGGGCGCCCCCCGCCAGGCGATCTCCTCGGGCACGGCACGGCCGGGCGCCGAGGCGGGCAACAGGGTGTCCACGGCGCCGCAGAGGCGGACCAGCGGCTCCAGCTCCCGCGGCGCGGCCAGCACGATCTCGTGCCGGCCGAACTCCCGGCGCAGCGCCCGCAGCGCGGGCACCCCGGCCAACAGGTCGCCCAGACCCAGCGCGCGCAGCACCAGGACCCGGGGCCGGTGGGGCGCGCCCGCCGAGCCGTTCACCGGAACCGTCACCGGATCGTCCACCGGACCGTTCATCGGACCGTTCGTCGAAGCCGTCACCGGCCGCTCACCGAACCGGACTCCGGGCCACGGACACCGACGGACACCGCCGCGCGCGCCGCGATGCGACTGCTGGAACGGCCGTCCAGGTACGGCAGCAGCACCGCCTGCCCGCCCCAGCTCTCCACCAGCGCCGCCTCGGGCAGGTCGGCGAGCGCGTAGTCGCCGCCCTTGACCCACACGTCCGGCCGGAGCCGTTTGAGCAGCTCCTCGGGGGTGTCCTCGTCGAACACCGCCACCGCGTCCACGCACTCCAGCGCACGCAGCACCCGGACGCGGTCGGCCAGCGGGTTGATGGGACGGCCCGGACCCTTGCGGCGGCGCACGGAGGCGTCGGAGTTGAGGCAGACCACCAGACAGTCGCCGGTGCGCCGGGCCTCCTGGAGCAACCCCACGTGTCCGGCGTGCAGCAGGTCGAAACACCCGCCGGTGGCCACCACGGTGCCGCCGGCCGCCCGCACCCGGGCCACCAGCCGCTCGGCGTCCTCCCCCGAGGGGGGCGGGGGCGTGGCCCGGTCGGGGAAGGCCAGCGCCCCCGCGCCCCCGGCCGCGACGTAGCCGGTGGCGGCGGCCACCGCGCCCCGCACGGCCGTCTCCGGCAGCGCCCCGTCGGCGAGCAGCCCGGCGGCGCTGGCCGCGAACTGGTCGCCCGCGCCGCACGAGTCGCCGCTGTGCCGGGCGGGCGTGGGCACCAGCAGCGGATGGTCTCCGTAGGACAGCAGGGCGCCCCGCTCGCCGAGGGTGATCACCACCGAGCCGACGCCCCAGGCGTCGGCCAGCGCCTGCGCGTGCCGGGCGGCGGTGTGGAGGCTCTCCGGGGCGTCCGAGCCGCCCGTGGCGTCCGGCCGGTCCCCGCCGTCCAGACGGGCGGCGAACAGCCGGGCCTCCTTCGCCGTCGGGGTCACCAACCGGGTGCCGGGCACCGGTTCCCGGCCGCGCGGGTGCGGGTCCCACACCAGCGGCACCCGGGCGGCCCGCTCGGCCAGCAGCTCGCGCACCACGTCCGCGGTGCCCCGGCCGTAGTCGGAGACCAGCAGGGCCGGGGCCGAGACGATCGCCTCGCGGGCCTCCTCGGGCACGGCCCCCGAGGGGATCGGCGCGGCCCGACCGTCGCCCCGGTCCATCCGGACCACCGGGCGTCCCCCGGCCAGCACGCGGGTCTTCTCCGACAGGGAGCCGTCCAGCGGCAGCGCGGCCACGGTGACCCAGGGGGCCAGCATCTCGCAGAGCCGGGCACTGGCCGGGTCCTCGCCCAGCGCGGTCACCAGCGTGACCTCGCGCCCGCCGAGCGCCGCCACGTAGGCGGCCAGAGCGGCGCCGCCCGGCCGCAGCAACTCCTCGCAGTCGTCCAGCACCGGCACCGGGGCGTCCGGCGCCAGACGCTCGGCGCGGCCGACCAGGTCGCGGTCGAGCAGGGCGTCGCCGACCACGACGAGCGGTGTGGCGACGGCCGGGGACGAGGGCCCCTCAGACATCGGCCGGGCCGGTGGCGTCGGCGGTGGTGTCGGCGGTGTCGGTGGCGTCGGTGTCATCGTCCGTCCTCCCCTCGTCGTCCTCCGTCGCGCGCCGCGGCGAGACGTCCAGCGCGGCGTCGAACGCGGCGCACAGCATGTGCACCGTCACCAGATGGAGTTCCTGCACCGTCGCCGTGGTGTCCGCGCGGACGCACAGCGACTCGTCGCCGGCCGCGGCCAGCGGGTTGGGCGCGGGCCCGGTCAGCGCCCACACCGACATCCCCGCCTCGCGGCCGGCCTCGGCGGCCGACAGCAGGTTGGCGCTGGCGCCGCTGGTCGACAGCAGCATCAGCACGTCGCCCTCGCGGCCGTGGGCCCGCACCTGACGGGCGAACACCTCGTCCACGCCGTAGTCGTTGGCGATGGCGGTGGTGGAGGAGGTGTCGGCGTGCAGGGCGATGGCGGAGAACGGCGGCCGGTCGTCGCGGTAACGCCCCACCAACTCGGCGGTCAGGTGCTGGGCCTGGGCGGCGCTGCCGCCGTTCCCGGCCGCCAGCAGCCGTCCGCCGCCGGACAGCACCTTCGCCAGCCGCTCGCCCCAGCGCCGGGCGGTGTCGGCCTGGGCGCGGAAGGGGACGAGCGCCCGCAGCAGCGCGTCGCAGTGGGCGGTCACCGCCCCGTCGGCCGCCGGGGCGGCCCGGTGGCCGTTCCCCGACGCCGGGGACGCGGGGTCGTGGGTCGTCTCGGTCCTGGGTGTCGTCGTCATTGGATCGCCCCCGTGGGAACGCGGTGGCTCGCGACCACCTGGGCGTACACCTGCTCGGCGCCGTCGGCCACCCGCTCCCACGAGAAGCGGGCCAGGGCGCGTTTCCGACCGGCCTCGCCGTAGCGCCGCAGCACCTCCGGCGAGCCGACCAGCTCGTTGACGGCGCGGGCCAGCGCGCCGGGGTCCCCCGGGGGCACCAGCCGCCCGGTCACCTTGTCGGCGACCGAGTCCAGATGGCCCCCCACACCGGTGGCGACGATCGGCACCCCGCAGGCCATGGCCTCCAGCGGGACGATGCCGAACGGTTCGTAGCGCGGCGTGGACAGCACCAGGTCGGCGCCGCGGATCAGGCCCGGCATCCGCTCGTGCGGCACGGCGCCCAGCAGCCGCACCCGGTCCGCCACGCCCAGCTCCCCGGCCAGCCGCCGCAGCCGCTCGGCCTCGGGATCGGACGCCAGCCGCGCGGGCTCGGGGCCGCCGGCGATCAGCAGTTCGGCGTCGGGGATCTCGGCCAGCGCCGTGATCGCCTGGTCGAAGCCCTTCCGGGGCACCAGACGGCCGATCGCCAGCAGCCGCCGGCCGAAGCGCCGCCCGCCGGCCCCGGCCGGGACCTCGGCGGGGACGTCGGGACCGAACTCGTCGGTGTCCACACCGCACGGCACCACCGAGGTGCGCTCCGGCGGCACGCCCAGGGCGGTCAGCTCGAACACCTCGTCCGTGCAGGTCGCCATGACACGGCCGCACTCGCGCCCGATCCGCCGCTCCACCTCGATCCGCTCGGGCGGGCTGGTGTCGTCCGCGCCCTGGTGGCGCCGCTTGACGCTGCCCAGGGCGTGGAAGGTCTGCACGACGGGGACGCCCAGCCCGCGCGAACCGGCCAGCGCGGCCAGGCCCGACATCCAGAAGTGCGCGTGCACCACGTGCGGGCGCTGTTCGGCCCAGCGGCGGGCCAGGTGGGCGCCGAAGTCCGGCATGTACTCCAGCAGGTCGTCCTTGGGCACCGGCCGCGCCGGCCCCGCGGGCACGTGCTCGACGACGACGCCGGGCCCGAACGGCACCCGGTCGGGCGGCTCGGGGGCGTCCCGGCGGGTGTGGACGGTGACGAGGTGCCCCCGCCGGGCGAGCGCCTTCGACAGTTGGGCGACGTACACGTTCTGGCCACCGGCGTCGGGGCCGCCGAGCGCCGCGAGGGGACTCGCGTGCTCGGACACCATGGCGATCCTCATCGGGTCACTTCCTTCGTCAGCCGTTCCCAGTCGTCCAGGAAGCGGGACAGCCCGTAGCGGGCCAGCGCCGCGGAGCGGGCTCTCTCGCCGGTCTCCCGCGCGAGGACGGGATCGGCGACGAACGCGCGCACGGCGTCGGCCAGCACGTCCGGCCGGTTGGAGAGCACCCCGGCCCCCTCGGGCACGGCCTCGGACGCCTCGGTGGTGTCGAGGGCGACCACGGGCATGCCCAGGTGCATGGCCTCCAGCAGGGACAGCCCGAGCGACGTCCAGCGGATCGGGTGCACGTACACCCGGCGCCTGGCCATGGCCCGGTGCAGCTCGCGCTGGGGGAGGTCCTGGGCACGGCAGCGGTCCTCGGGCAGACCGAGCCGGTCGGCCACCCCGTGGGTGCGCATGCCGAAGACGTCCAGCGGCGCGGCCCGCGCGAAGTGCGGCAGCAGGTCGGTGCCGGTGGTGCGACCGCGGCGCAGCGGCTCGTTGACCACCACGGCCGCCCGCGCCAGCTCGCCCGTCCACAGCGGCCCGGGATCGACGATCCCGTGCTCGATCACGGTGGTGGGCGTGGTCCCGCAGTCCCAGAACAGCCGGTTGAAGTGGGTGACGTGGACGATCGTCAACTCCGGCCGGTCGGCCATCGGATGACGGGTGTCGGGCACGTTCCCGTCCGGCGCGTTGTGCTCCAGGTAGACGGCGGGCACGTCACGGCCCGGCCGCCGGCCCAGCCATCGTTCGGCCAGGCCGAGCTCGTGCGGGCGCTGGAGCACCACCAGGTCGACGTCCGTCTCCCGCAGCCGTTCCGGCGGCAGCTCCACGACGCTGTCGGGCCAGTCGAAGGTGACGGCGCGGCCGAGCCCGTCGGGTC
This sequence comes from Streptomyces megasporus, assembly GCF_000718985.1. GTDB lineage: Bacteria > Actinomycetota > Actinomycetes > Streptomycetales > Streptomycetaceae > Streptomyces > Streptomyces megasporus. The sequence goes on from NZ_JODL01000013.1 coordinate 19,586, forward strand.
CCCGGTCGGGGGTGACGGGTACCAGGTAGGTGTGCGGTCCCTGGACGAACGCGGTGGTCCAGGAGCCGTGCACGTGCCACAGCAGGATCCTCATGCGGCTCCTTCCCGGCCGCCCTCGGCGGCTGTTCCTCGTCGATCGCCTCCGGCGTCGGCGTCCTGCCGGCCGCTCTCGGCCACGACTTTCTCCACGGCGACCTTCTCCACGGCGGCGACCACGTCCTGGGGGGTCACACGGTCCAGGCAGGGATGCCCGGGGACCGGGCAGATTCGGGCCCGGGTCCGCGCGCACGGCGCCCGCTGGTCGCCCAGCAGCACCAGCGGCACGCGGAAGGGCGCCCAGCGCTCGGCCGGGACGACGGGGGAGAAGAGCGAGACCACCGGCGCCCCCACGGCGGCGGCCAGATGGGCCGGCCCGGTGTTCCCGGTGACCACGGCCTCCGCTCCCGCCAACACCCCGGCCAGCTCCTCCGGGGAGGTGCGTCCGCCCAGGTCGAGCCCGTCCGATCCCGCGACGTACGCGGTCAGTTCGCGCTCCTCGGGCACGCCGGTGACCACCACCCGGTGTCCGGCCTCGGCCAGGGCGGCCACGGCCTCGGCCGACAGCCGCGGGCTCCAGCGGCGGGCGGGCACGCTCGCCCCCGGGTGCAGGACGACGTAGCCGGGCGGACCGGTCAGCGCCCGCGTCTCGGGCGGCGGCAGCACCCGCAGCCGCCCGTCGTCGCCGGCGGGCAGGGGGAAGCCCGCCGCCTCGGCCAGCGCCAGCGCGGCCTCGGCCTCGTGGGCGTGCTCGTCGCGCTTGTGGCGCACGTCCAGCAGCGAGCCGGGGTAGTGGACGCTGTCGGCGGCGATCCGCGGCACGCCCGCCATCCGCAGCACCAGCGCGGTCGGCAGGGGGCTCTGGTGGGCCGAGGCCAGGACCAGGGCGGTGTCACAGCGCCGGGCCGCGATCTCGTCGACGGCCTTCTCGATCCCGGCGCGGTCGGTGGGGGGCGGGTCGAACCCCACCCAGGGGGCGTCCCAGACCAGCACCTCGTCCACCCCGGGCAGCATCCGCCCGGCGGGGGCGCCGCGCGGCCCGCACAGCAGCGTCACCCGCTCGGCGCGCGCCGCGACGGCGCGCACCGCCGGGCCGGCCAGGAGCACGTCGCCGAAGCTGTCCAGGCGTGCGACCAGGGCTCTCATGACGGCCTCCGGACGGTGGGGCGGTCGGTGGGGCGGTCGGTCGGGCGGTCGGTCGGGCGGGTGGTCGGATGGGTGAGGACCCGCGCGGGCCGGCGGGCGCCCGCGCGACCGGCGGCCGGGACGGACACCGGCGCGGGCACGTCGGGCCCGCCGTCCAGCGCGACGCGCACGGCGGTGAGCAGGTCGGGGGCGACCACGGGCGCGGCCCGGACCTCCTCCGGCCGCGTGACGGGGGTGGGGACCAGGACACCGCGGGCGCCGGCGGCCCGCGCCGCCGCCATGTCGGAGCCGATGTCCCCGACGACCACGCACTCGGCGGGGGAGACCCCCAGCCGCCGGGCGACGTCCAGCACCAGGCCGGGGGCGGGCTTGCGGCACCCGCAGCCGTCGTCGGGGCCGTGCGGGCAGACGGCCCAGGCGTGGAAGGGGCCGAGGAGTTCGTCGATCCGGGCGTGCACCCGGCCCATGTCGTCCCAGCCGAACCGGCCGCGGGCGATGCCGGACTGGTTGGTGACCACCGCGGTCGGCACCCCGAGGGAGCGCAGCAGCGCCAGCGCCTCGGCGGCGCCCGGCATCGGGCGCACCAGCGCCGGGTCGCCGTTGTAGGGGACGTCCTCCACCAGGGTGCCGTCCCGGTCGAAGAGCACCGCGCGCGCCGCCGTCATGCGTCACCGTCCCGGTCGCCTCCGCCGGTCCCGCCGGGAACGGCGGGGACGGCGGAGGCGCGCGACCCGTCCGCGTCCCAGGGGGAGGCGTGCCGGTGGCGCAGCGTCCCGACCAACCGGTGCCAGACCGCCAGGGGAGGTATGAGCGCGCTCGTCACCAGCATGGTCGTGACCTCCTCGCGGGTCCGGGGGCCCGGAGCGATCCGGGCCCGGGCGAACTCGGCCGTGCCCAGCAGCCAACCCGCCCCGGCCAGGGCGGCGGAGCGCCGCCGCCCGGCGGCGGCCAGGGCGATCGCCGCCGCCCCGGCGGCGGTGGTCAGGGCGTGGCGGCGGATGCGTCCCTTGGGAGCGGCGGCCCGCTGCCACCAGGTGGGGCCGTGCAGCCGCAGCATCAGCGCGTCGTCGGCGTTGCCGCGCTGCGCGCGCAGCGACACCCAACGGTCCGCCGGCCGCACCGGGTGCGTGGTCAGCCGGCTGCCGCGCCGAATGCGCCAGCCGTCGTCCAGGATCCGCAGCGCCAGGTCGGCGTCCTCGCGGAAGGCGCGGGGGAAGCGCTCGTCGAAACCGCCGACCGCCTTGAGTGCCTCGGCCCGGTAGGCCATGTCGGCCGTGGCCCACTGGGCGCGGACCAGCCCGGCGGTGCCGCGCTCCCAGTCGGTGGGCCGCCGCCCGATGGGCAGCGGCACGTCCAGGACGCCCTGCACCCCGGCGACGGTGGGGTCGGCCTCGGCCAGGTCCCGGACGAGGGACTCGCGCCAGCGGGCGCCGACCCGCACGTCGTCGTCGAGGAAGGCCACCCAGGGCGCGGTGACCAGCCGCCACCCGGCGTTGCGGGCGCCGGCCGGGCCCAGACCGCCGGTCTGCACCACGCCGGCGCGCTCGCGCAGCGGCCCCAGGGCGTCCAACGGCAGGTCCTCGCGGAGCGGCTCGGGCTGCGGACGGTCGTCCACGATCACGATCTCGCGCGGCTCGGGTCCGATCGACTCGGCGAGCGCCGCCAGACAGTCCGCCAGGCAGGGCCGCCCGACGGTGGGTATCACCACGGAGTAGTCGACGGCCGCCTGGTGGGGGGCGCTCATGCGAACGCCCTTCCGCGACGGACCGCGAACGGGCCGATCGCCAGCAGGTCCACGGGCGAGGAGCCGAAGCACTCCAGCGCGTCGCGCGGGGAGTCCACCATCGGGCGTCCGGCGGTGTTGAGGCTGGTGTTGACCACCACCGGCAGCCCGGTGCGGCGTTCGAAGGCGTCCAGCATCCGCGCCACCAGCGGCTCGCTCTCGGGGTTCACGGTCTGGATGCGGGCGGTGCCGTCGACGTGCACCACGGCCGGGATGCGGTCCCGCCACTCGCGTGCCACGTCGTGCACGAACAGCATGTACGGGCTGGGGATCGGCCCGTCGAAGATCTCCGCGGCGCGGTGCTCGGCGACCATGGGGGCCACCGGGCGGAACTCCTCGCGGCCCTTGACCCGGTTGAGCCGGTCCAGGTTCTCCGCCCGGCCCGGATGGGCGAGCAGCGAACGGTGCCCCAGCGCCCGCGGACCGTACTCGCTGCGGCCCTGGAACCAGGCGACGACACCGTCGGCGGCGAGGGTCTCGGCGACCGTCTCGGCGATGTCGGCGGGCCGCTCGTAGGGGACGGCGGCGTCCTTCAGGAAGCTCTCGATCTCCTCGTCCGACCAGCCGCGGCCCAGGTCGGCGCCGGGCATCGGCAGCGGCGACTCGTCGTGCGCGGCGGCCAGGTGGAGGGCGGCGCCCAGCGCGGTGCCCGCGTCACCGGCCGCCGGCTGCACCCACACCCGGCGGTAGGGGCCCTCGGCGGCGATCCGGGAGTTGGCCACGCAGTTGAGGGCGACGCCGCCGGCCATGGTCAACTCCTCGCCGCCGCTCTCCGCGTGCAGCCAGCTCACCAGGTCCAGCAGGGTCTCCTCCAGCACGGCCTGGGCGCTGGCGGCCAGGTCGGCGTGTTCCTGGGTCCACTCGGCGCCCGGCCGGCGGGCCGCGGCCAGCGCGCCCCACTCCACCCCGTGGGCCCGGAAGCCGCCCTTCCCGGTGGCGTGCACCCACTCCCTCAGCTCGGGCAGGAAGCGCGGCTTGCCGTAGGAGGCGAGCGCCATCACCTTGTACTCGTCGCTGGAACGCAGGAAGCCCAGGTGCTCGGTCAGCTCCTCGTAGACCAGCCCGAGGGAGTGGGGGAGCCGCTGGGCGGCCAGCACCTCCAGCCGGTCCCCGTGGTAGCGCCCGGACAGGTGGGAGGCGGACTCGCCGCGACCGTCGAGCACCAGCACGGCGGTGTCGCGGTGCGGCCCGGCGATCCCGGCGGAGGCGGCGTGCGCCATGTGGTGGGGGACGAAGCGGACGATGGACGGGTCCAGGCCCGGCAGCGCCTCGGCGAGGAAGGAGGGGGCACGCCGCGCGTACTCCTGGCGCAGGTGGTCCCAGGGGTCGTTCAGCCCCAGGGAGTCGGCCGGGGCGGCCAGGTCGGGGTCGAAGGAGTAGGCGACGGCGTCGAGGTCGGCGGGGGTGAGCCCGGCCTGCCTCAGACACCAGGCCGCGGACTGCTCGGGCATCTCCCACGCGGAGAAGGGCACCGGCCGCTTGCCGTGCTTGCGTCGGCTGAACCGCTCCTCCTCCGCCGCCGCGACCGTCCTGCCGTCGATCACGAGCGCCGCTGCCGGGTCGTGGAAGACGGCGTTGATGCCGAGGATGCGCATAGAGAGTGCCTCCGTCTTGTTCGTCCCGATGGCGCGGGATGCCGTGGCCTCCGTGGTTACCCTCGGCAGCCTCGTCAAACGTCCGAGATCGACTCTTTCGGGGGGAAGTGACTCCCCAGAGTGAGAAAGAGCGGGCGGGGGAAGCCGGCCGCGGAGCGGAGGGGCGGGGTCAGGCGGCGGCCCGGCGGGCGAACCAGTCGATGGTCCGCTCCAGCCCCTCCTGCCAGTCGACGCGCGGCTCCCAGCCCAGCTTCTCCCTGGCCAGCGTGGTGTCCGGGCGGCGTCGGGCGGGGTCGTCGCCGGGGCGTTCGACGAAGGTGATGGGGGACGTGGAGCCGGTCAGCTTGACGATCCGACGGGCGATGTCGAGGACCGTGGTCTCCTCCTCGCCGCCGATGTTGATCGGCCCCGGGTGATTACTCTCCGCGAGGGCCACGATGCCCGCCACGGTGTCGTCGACGTAGCACAGCGAGCGGGTCTGGCTGCCGTCCCCGGCCACCGTCAGCGGCTCGCCGGCCAGGGCCTGACGGATGAAGGTGGGCACCGCGCGGCCGTCCCCGGCCCGCATCCGCGGCCCGTAGGAGTTGAAGATCCGCACGATCGCGGTGTCCGTGCCGCGCGCCTGTCGGTGGGCGGTGACCAGCGCCTCGGCGTACCGCTTGGCCTCGTCGTAGACGCTGCGCGGCCCGACGGGGTTGACGTTCCCCCAGTAGTCCTCGCGCTGCGGGTGGACCTGGGGGTCGCCGTACACCTCGGAGGTGGAGGCCAGCACCATCCGGGCACCGTCGCGGGCGGCCAGCTCCAGGGCGTTGCGGGTGCCGCTGCTGCCGGTCTCCAGGGTCTCCAACGGCAGCCGCAGGTAGTCCGCCGGGGAGGCGGGACAGGCCAGGTGGAACACCAGGTCGAAGGGGCCGCCGGGCAGGCCCGTCAGGGCGCCGGGCGCGCACACGTCGCGCCGGAGGAAGGCGAAACCCGGCCGGCCGAGCAGGTGGGCGACGTTGCTCTCGGAGCCCGAGAGCAGGTTGTCCACGGCGAGCACCCGCCAGCCGTCGTCGAGCAGTCGTTCGCACAGGTGCGAACCCACGAACCCGGCGCCACCGGTCACCACGGCCCGCCGCCGGTCACGTTCACCCATCATCGAGCAACCTCATTCCCTCTGGCTGGTGTAAGGGGGCGGCCTCCTGCGCACTCGGAAGGCATGAACGACACGCACCCCGATCCGGACCCCGAACGCACGACCGGCCTCGAGAGCGGCGGCGGAGTGCCGCCCGGCGAGACGCCGCCGGGCGAGAGCAGCACGCCCGCGGGCGCCCCGGACCAGAACGCCAACACGCCGGCCGGTTGGGGGCCCGTCCCGCTGGTGGTGGTGCTCGTCCTGGCGGCCCTCATCGCCGCGTTCTTCCTCGCCTACGCAGTGGCGCTGTGACCCCGAGTCCCCGAATGGCCACACAGGAAACCCCGAAGGTACTGCTCACGGGTTGGTTCACCTTCCTGCACGGCGAGGTGACGGCCGGCGACGAGCTGGCCCTGCGCCGTGTCCAGGAGGTGCTCGACCGCTCCGGCATCCCCCACGAGACGGCCTGGAGCCCCGGCTTCCGGCCGGACGCCATGAGCCTGGAGGACGCGCGCCCAGAGCGCTACAGCCACCTGGTCTTCGTCTGCGGCCCCCTGCACGGGCCCCGGGTCGCCGAACTCCACGAGCGCTACGCCCACTGCGTGCGCGTGGCCGTGGGCGTGTCCGTCGTGGACCCCGACGATCCCGCCGTGCGCGGCTTCCACCACGTCCTGCCGCGTGACGCCCCCGGCGTCCGGACCAGCCCGGACCTGGCCGCCGCCGCGCCGCCGCTGTCCCCCACCCCCGTGGTCGGGGTGGTGCTCACCCACGGACAGGGCGAGTACGGGCGGCGCCGGCGCCACGACGAGGCGGCCGGACGGATCACCGACTGGCTCGCGGGCCTCGACTGCGCCCGGCTGGAGCTGGACACCCGCCTGGCCCGCGACGACTGGCGGCTGTGCCGCACCCCCGCCCAGCTCCAGTCGGTGTTCGCCCGGCTCGACGTGGTGGTCACCGACCGGCTGCACGGCCTGGTGCTCGCCCTGCGCGCCGGGGTGCCGGCCCTGGCCGTCGACCCGGTGGCGGGCGGCGCGAAGGTGACCGCCCAGGCGCGGGCGTACCGGTGGCCCGCCCTGATCCCGGTCGAGCGGCTCGGGGCCGGGGAGCTGAACCGGTGGTGGACGTGGTGCCTGGTCTCGGGCCGGGCGGCGGCGCGGCGGAGGCGGGACGCCTTTCGGGAGGTCCCCGGGGACGGCGACCTCGGCACCGCGCTGGTGGCGGCGCTGCGGGAGCGTCCCGCCGTCGCGCCGGGGTGAGCCCGCGCGGAACGCCGCGCGAAGCGTCGGAGGGCGTGTCGCCGACGCCTCGCGCGGCGGGCCTCGGGGACGACATGCCGACGTGTCGACGTGTCAGGGCCGTGCGCCCACCCCGGTGGCGATCTCGCGCAGCCGTCCGCCGTCCGCCACCGGGGCCAGCGGAGCCGTCGGCGCGCCCGCGACCTCGCGCATGCCGCGCAGCAGCTCCCGGAGCGCCTCCCGCGACGAGTACCGCGGAGTCCAGCCCAGCTCCCGCTCGGCCCGGCCGCGGTCCATCACCGGCAGCCGCAGGAACGCGTCGAGCAACTCCGGCGCGGCGGGCGTCAGCCGCAGCCGCCACGCGGCGGCCACCGCGGCCCGCACCGGCCCCACCGGCAGCCGTACGATCCGGGCGCCGAGCAGGTCGGCCAGCACGGAGGCGTCGACCACCGGGTCGGCGGCCAGGTTGAAGGCGCCGTGCACCGGCCGGACGATCGCGAGCCGGTACGCCTCGGCGGCGTCGTCGGTGTGCAGCGCCTGGAAGCGCAGCCCCGGCAGGTCCGGCACGACGGGCACCAGGGAGGACCGGACCAGCCGCTGGGGCAGGAACGGCCCGACGAACAGCCGCCGCTGCTCGCTCGCCGACTCCCGCTTGAAGAGGAAGCCGGGCCGCATCCGCACCACACGGACCTCGGGGTGCTCGCGCTCGAAGCCGTCCAGCAGCCGCTCCACGTACGCCTTCTCCCGGCAGTACGCGGCGTCCGGCCGACCGCCGTGGGTCGGCCAGGACTCGTCCACGGGCCGATCCTGGGGACCGGGGGAGTAGGCCCCGACCGAGGAGGCGTACACCAGCGCGGGGACCTCGGCCGCCGCCACCGCGCGCAACACCCGGGCGGTGCCCAGCACGTTGGTGCGCCAGGTGATCAGCGGGGCGTGCGTGGGCTGGATCAGCCAGGCCAGGTGGACCACGGCGTCGGCGCCCCGGAACAGGTCGGTCAGCCGTTCCTCGGTGGCCCGTCCCACCCGGTCCTCGTCGGAGCCGTCGCCGCCGGCCCCGATGTCCACGCTCGCCCACTCGGACTTCGGGGGCGTCCACAGCGGTGTGCGACGGGCGACGCCCAGCACCGAGGCGACGCGCGACTCCTTCCCCAGACACGCCAGCACCGAGGTGCCCACGTTGCCGGTGGCGCCCAGGACCACCACGCGCAGGCCCGCCTCGTCCCGTTCGCTCATCTCGCCATCTCCCCTCGCGGCCCCGTCGGGGTGTCTTCAGTGTTCTTCGACGTTCTTCGGTGCTTTTCGGTGTTTTTCGACGTCCGTCGACCGTTTCCGTCGTCTCGCCGCTCCCCACGTGCGGAGAGCGCTGCGCTGGGTACCCGTGTCTCCGACGGGGAAACGATTCGCCCGCGTCCGGGTGCTTCCGTCCCCCTGCGTCACCGGGCCACGCGAGGGGGCCCGGGATCCACACAGGACCGGTGTTTCCGCCACCGCGCGCGGGTGCCGCGCGAGACGCGGAAGGAGGGAAGGTGCGGCATGCTGGTCAGCCTCCTGGCGTTATTGGTCGGCTACCTGACGGCTGCTCTGGTGACGGCCCGGGTGGGATACGGCATCGAACGCGCCCGGATCATCGAACTCGAGCGTGACTGGCACGCCGACGAGGACCCGGTCGAACGCTTCCGGACCCAAGGGCAGTCGGTGGCCGCCTCGACGGCCTTCCTCTACGGGCTGGCCTGGCCGATCGTCGTGCCGGCCTACTTCTTCTACCGCTGCGCCGCCCTGGTGATCATGCGACGGCCCCCGGCCACCCCCTACGAGCGTGCCGCCCGCGCCGAGCGGCTCGACGCGCGCATCCGCGAACTGGAGGAGTCGCTCGGGCTGCGCGGACGCGCGCTGGACGAGAACGGACCGTTGTCCTGAACCGTCGCGACCGTCACCCCGGCGGCCGGTCCGGCGGCCGGGTCTTCGCCGTCGTCGCGGGTCCGGGCCGCCACGCGGGGCTGTGCTCCGACCACGTGCGATCACCTGCGACCGCGTGCGCGCCGAGGCGCGGATCGCCGGTGAGTCGCGCGGCGGGGACCGGGCCACCCGAGGGCCGAAGGCCCGTCACGCGCCGTGCAGGGTGCGCGCGGGCGGAGGGCTGACCGCGAGTCACCCGACGGCCCACGGCCGGGACGGCGGGGGGAAGCGGGTGAAGGGCACGGCCGCGTCCGAGGCGGCGACACCATCACGCGGTGTATGTGGTGATATATATGCTTACGCCTGGTTTCCCCGGGAGTGCCCTTGTTGGTTCTGATCACCGCTCACGCCGTCGTGGCCGCCGTCCTCCCCGCCCTCGAGGCGCGCATCGGCCGTGCCGTCTGGGTGGTCGCCGCGCTGGTGCCGCTGGCCACACTGGTCTGGGCGGGGGCGCTCACCCCGACCGTCCTGGACGGCGGGGCCCCCCTCGAAAACCTCCCCTGGGCACCCTCGTTGGGCCTCGACGCCGTCATGCGACTGGACGCGCTCTCGCTGCTGATGGTCTTCGTCGTCAGCGGCGTCGGAGCTGCCGTCCTGTTCTACTCCGCCCACTACACCCAGGAGGAGCACGGCCGCGAGTCCGCGCTGCTGCTCCTCTTCGCCGGGGTGATGCTCGGCCTGGTCACCGCCGACAACCTGCTGGTCCTCTACGTCTTCTGGGAACTGACCACCGTGGTGTCGTTCCTGCTCATCGCGGGGCGCGGCCGCACCAGGGAGCACCGCGACGCCGCCGAGGAGGCACTGGTGGTCACCACGGGCGGTGGGCTGACCATGCTGCTCGGCTTCCTGATGCTGGGCGAGGCGGCGGGCACCTACCGTGTCTCCGAACTGGTCGCCGACCCCCCGAGCGGCGGATACGTGCCCGCCGCGCTGGTGCTCGTCCTGATCGGCGTCTTCACCAAGTCCGCGCAGATGCCCCTCCACGGCTGGTTGCCCGCCGCGATGGTGGCGCCCACCCCGGTGAGCGCCTACCTCCACGCGGCCGCCATGGTCAAGGCGGGGGTGTACCTGGTGGCCAGGCTGGCCCCGGGCTTCGCCGACGTCGCGCCCTGGCGACCCCTGGTCCTCACCGTCGGCCTGGTCTCGCTGCTGTTCGGCGCGTGGCGGGCGCTGTGGGAGAGGGACCTCAAACGCGTCCTGGCGTACGGCACCGTCAGCGAACTCGGCCTGCTGATCGCGCTGTTCGGGTACGGCACCCGCAACGCCGTGCTCGCCGGCGAGGTGATGCTCCTGGCGCACGCCACCTTCAAGTCCGCGCTGTTCCTCGTCACCGGGCTGATCGAGCACCACACCGGCACCCGTGATCTGGGGCGGCTGTCCGGCCTGGGCCGCCGCCGGCCGGTGCTGCTGACGATGGCCGTGCTCGCCGCCGCCTCCATGGCCGGACTGCCGCCACTGGTCGGCTATCTGGGCCACGAGGCGTACTTCGACACCTTCTGGAAGGCGGCCCGGCTCGGCGCCGGATGGGGCGAGCCGTGGATCGTGGCGGCGCTCACCGTCGGATCGGCGCTGACCGTGGCCTACGCGGCCCGCTTCCTGTGGGGCGCGTTCGGCGACAAGTCCGGTGTGCGGTCGCCACCGGCGGACGACCCCGCGGACCGGGGCATCGGCATGGCGGCGCCCATCGGCGTCCTGGTGGCCGCCGCCCTGGTGATGGGCGTGTGGTATCCCGGCACCGAGACCTTCACCGAGCCCTACGCCGCTCAAATGCCGCGACTCCAGGAGCCCTACCACCTCGCGCTCTGGCACGGCGTGACCCCCGCCCTCGCCCTGTCCGTCGGCACCCTGCTGGCGGGTCTGCTCATCCACCGCGACCGCGCCGCCCTGGCCGTGGTGCGCGCCCGGTCGCCCCGACTGCCCGACGTGCAGGAGGGCTACCGGTGGCTGCGCCACGGGCTGGACGGGGCGGCCGTGTGGTTCACCCGCCGCACCCAGGTCGGCTCCCTGCCGGCCTACCTGACCGTGATGCTGACGATCGTGCTGGTGGTGCCCGGCACCGCCCTGCTGCTGAGGGAGTCGCCGCTGACCGTCCCGCCGCTGTGGGCCTCGGCCATCCAGGTGCCGCTCGCCGTGGTGGTGTTGGCCTCGGCGGTCGCCCTCGCCCGCGTACGGCGCCGGCTGTCCGCGGCCCTGCTGGTCGGAGTGGTCGGCTACGGGGTCGCGGGATTCTTCCTGGTGCAGGGCGCGCCGGACCTGGCGCTCACCCAGTTCCTCGTCGAGACGCTGACCCTGGTGATCATCGTCCTGGTCCTGCGCGGTCTGCCGGCCCGGTTCGGCGCCCGGGCCGGCACGCTCCGCGTCCGACGGCTGCGGCTGGCGCTGTCCGTGGCGGCCGGGGTGCTCGTCGGACTGCTCGCCATGGTCGCCTCGGCGGTCCGGAAGGAGCCCGAGGCGTCCGCCTACTACATGGCCCACGCGGAGGAGGCCGGAGCCCACAACGTCGTCAACGCCATCCTCGTGGACTTCCGCGCCATGGACACCCTCGGCGAGATCGCCGTGTTGCTGGTGACGGCCATCGGGGTGGGCTCCCTGCTCACCCTGCGCGGCGCGCGGAGCGCGGGGGCGAGAACGATCCGGAGCAGGCTCCCGGCCGCGAACCGGGACCCCAGGACCGCGCGGTGGGACGTGCCGCGGAGCGAGTGGCTGCCGGAGGCGCGGCACCTGCCCCTCCACGACCGCTCGATGCTGTTGGAGATCGTCACCTGGGTGCTGTTCCCGGCCATCCTGGCGTTCTCGGTCCACCTGCTCTACTCCGGCCACCTGCGCCCCGGGGGCGGCTTCGCCGGAGGGCTGGTGGCGGGGCAGGCGTTCGCGCTGCGCCATCTGGTCGGAGGCCGGGTCGGCGCCGCCTTCCACCGACTGGCCGACCCCCGCGTCATCGCGGGCGCGGGACTGGCCCTGGCCGCGATCGCGGGACTGGCCCCGATCGTCTTCGGCGGCGTACCGCTGACCAGCGCGCTGCTGGACTGGACGCTGCCGGTGTTCGGCCACGTCAAGGTGGCCACCAGCGTGGTCTTCGACACCGGGATCTACCTGCTGGTCGTCGGAGTGTGCCTGAGGCTGCTGACCGCGGTGGGGCCGCTACAGGTGTCCGTCGAGGAGAGCGTCCAGGCGGCCGGCGACGAGCCCGGGGTGCCCACCGCACCCGACGACCGCGGGAGCCGCGACCGATGACGACACTCGACCTGACGGGGGCCGTGGTGGTGGGCGGACTGTTCGCCGTCGGTTTCCACCTGTTGCTGCAACGTTCCCTGATGAGGCTGCTGTTCGGCTTCCTCGTGCTCGGGCACGCCACCAACCTGCTGGTGCTGCTGGCCTCCGGCCCACCGGGCAAACCCCCGGTCCTCGGGGAGGGCCAGGAGGCCGAGGCGTTCGCCGATCCGCTGCCACAGGCCATGGCCCTGACCGCCATCGTCATCACCTTCGGCATCACCACCCTGCTGCTGGCCCTGGTGTACCGGAGCTGGTACCTGCTCGGACACGACCAGGTCCGCGACGACGTCGAGGACCGCAGGCTGGGAGAGGAGAGGGAAGCACAGTGACGGACTGGCTGCTCTTCGCGCCCGTGCTGCTGCCCGTGTTGGTGGCGGGCCTCTCCCTGACCGTGTGGCGCAAGCCCGACGCCCAGCGGCTGCTGGGCCTCGGGGTGCTCACCGCGATGCTGGTGGACGCCGTGGTCCTGCTGGTGCTGACCGACCGGCGCGGTCCGCTGGCGTTCGACGTCGGCGGCTGGCCGGCCCCGGCCGGGATCTCCCTGGTGATCGACCGGCTGTCGGCGCTGCTGCTGACGGTGGCCCTGGCGGTGACGCTCGCCGTGCTCTTCTTCGCCGTCGGACAGGGCAACACCGAGGGCGGCGACCCCGTCCACGCCCCGTTCCACCCCTCCTACCTGCTGCTGACGGCCGGGGTCTGTCTGGCCTTCCTCGCCGGGGACCTGTTCAACCTCTTCGTGGCGTTCGAGCTGATGCTCGCCTCCTCGTACGTGCTGATCAACCTGGACGCGGGCGAGAACCGCATCCGGGCCGGAATGACGTACGTCATCACCAGCCTGCTGTCGTCGTTGCTCTTCCTCACCGCCATCGGGCTGGTCTACGCCGCCACCGGCACGGTCAACCTGGCCGACCTGGGCAACCGGATGCCCGGACTCCCCGACGGCCTCCAGACCGTGCTCAGCCTGCTGCTGCTGATCGTGTTCGGCATCAAGGCCGCCGTGGTGCCGCTGCACTTCTGGCTGCCGGACAGCTACCCCACCGCGCCGGCCCCCATCACCGCCGTCCTGGCCGCGCTGCTGACCAAGGTCGGTCTGTACGCCATGGTGCGGACCCAGACCCTGCTCTTCCCCCGGACGGAACCCTGGATGCCCCTGCTGATCGCGGCCGCGGTCACCCTGCTGGTGGGCACCCTGGGCGCCATCGCCCAACAGGACCTCAACCGGCTGCTGTCCTTCGTCCTGGTCGGGCACATCGGCTACATGCTCTTCGGGCTCTCCCTGTACTCCGTCACCGGGCTCACCGGGACCATCCTCTACGCCATGCACCACATCGCCGTGCAGGCGGCGCTGTTCCTGATCGCCGGCATGGTGGCGGGCTGGGGCGGCAGCGCGAAGCTGCCGGTGCTGGCGCGGGCGGCCCCGCCACCGGTGATACTGGCGATCCTGTTCCTGATCTCCGCCCTCAGCCTGGCCGGCATCCCGCCGCTCTCCGGCTTCGTCGCCAAGCTCATCCTGCTGCAGGCCGGAGTGGAGCAGGGCGGCGCGGCCGCCTACGTCCTGCTGGCCGCCGCCCTGCTCACCAGCCTGTTGACCCTGTACGCGATGGCCAAGGTGTGGCGGGCGGTGTTCGCCGCGGGCACCGAACGGCCGCCCGCCGTACGGAGGCACGGCGCCCGCACGCGGCTGATGGTCGGGGCCGCCGGCGGCACGGTGCTGATCGGCGTGCTGGTGGCGGTGGCCGCCGAACCGGTGGCCCGGGTCGGCGAGCGCGCCGCGGCGGACCTGATGGAGCCCGACGCCTACCAGGAGGCCGTGCTCCAGGACCGCTCCGGCGACCTCGACGACATCGGACGGACCGGAGAGAGGGGGCACCGGTGAAGTCCGCGGAGACCCCCGCCGGCCGGGTCGGGGGAAGTCCGCCGCGTCACGCCGCCCGACGGTGGCCGCTGCTGATCTGGCTGTGGCTGCTGTGGATCGTGCTGTGGGGATCGGTGAGCCCGCTCGTGCTCGTCACCGGACTGGTGGTGGCGGGGCTGGTGATCCTCCTCTTCCCGCTGCCCCCGCTCGCCCGCCGGGTGACGGCGCGTCCGCTGTGGGTGGTGGCCCTGGTCGGACACCTGCTGGCGGACCTGATCGGCTCGGCCCTCATCGTGGCCCGGGAGGCGCTGCTGCGCGGACCGCGGACGAGGTCGGCGGTGCTGGAGGCCCGGCTGACGGTGGACAACGACCTGCTGATCACCGCCGCGGCCCAGATGACCGCGCTGACACCGGGCTCGCTGGTGCTGGAGATCGACCGGGAGGAAAAGCTGTTCTACGTCCACGTCCTGCCCGCGCGTGACGCGGTGGAGGCGGAGGCCCAGCGTCGGGACGTCACGAACGCCGAACGCTGGGTGGTACGGGCCTTCGGCACCGCCGAGGACCGGCGGCTCCTGTTCCGGCGGGACGGGCGACGAGAGGAGGGAACGCGGTGAGCGCGGTCGCGGTCGTCGCCCTGGCGCTGCTCTCGGTCGCCGGGATGCTGGTGCTGGTCCGCCTGGTGCACGGCCCGCGCGCCCTGGACCGGATCGTGGCGCTGGAGGCCATGGTGTCGCTGGTCGTCGCCGGGGCCTGCGTGGGCGTCGCCGCGTGGGAGTACACCCCCTTCGTGCCCGTGCTGATCGTGCTGTCCCTGCTGGGCTTCATCGGGTCGACGGTGGCGGCACGGCTCATCGGGGAACGGGAGGATCTGCGGTGAAGGACCTGTCGGAGACGGTCACGGACATCGTCTCGGCCGTACTGCTGTTGACCGGGGCCGTCTTCTGCCTGCTGGGCGCGCTGGGACTGCTGCGTTTCCCGGACACCGTCTCCCGGTTGCACGCCTCCTCCAAGGCCCAGACCCTGGGCGTGCTGCTGGCCCTGCTCGGGGCGGCCGTCCACGTGCCGCTGCCGTACGCCGGACTGCTGCTGCTCACCGGGCTCTTCCAACTGTTCACCGCGCCCGTCACCGGCCAGGTCGTCGGCCGCGTCGCCTACCGCACCGGCGCGGTGGACCACCGCACCCTGTTCACCGACGAGTTGGTCGGACAACTCGCGCCCCCGAACCCGCCGGACACCGAGAACGGTGACGACGACGGGAACGGGGACGGTGACGACGACGGGAACGGGGACGGTGACGACGACGGGAACGGGAGCGGCGCCGGCCGGGGGCGCGAGCGGTGAGGGCGAGGTGAGGGCGAGGAGCCCCGCGGCGGGGCCGGTCAGCGGGTCGGGCGCAGCACCATCGCCGAGCCCCCGCCCCGCCGTTCGGGTTCGGCGACGGCCACCATCCGTCCGCCGCCCAGGAGTTCGAGCGCGGCGACGGCCCCGATCTCCGGCGCCGGGGTGAAGGTCCGCGGCGGCGGGACGAACCGGTGCCCCAGCCGCTCCAGCGGCACGCGCTCGGCCGAGGAGTCGAGGAACGCCGGTTCGGCCTGGGTGGTGGCGGTGTTCCGCTGCGACAGCCTGGGCGCGGCGACCGCCTGGGGCAGCGTCATGCCCAGGTCGATCCGGTTGACCAGGGTCTGGAGCACGGTGGTGATGATGGTGGAGCCGCCCGGGGAGCCCAGCGCCAGCCGTGGACGGCCGTCCTCCAGCACGATCGTGGGCGACATGCTGCTGCGCGGACGCTTGCCCGGACCGGGCAGGTTCGGGCCGTCCACCGCCTCCGACAGCGGGACGAAGTCGAAGTCCGTCAGCTCGTTGTTGAGGAGGAAGCCCCGGCCGGGCACCGTGATCGCCGAACCGCCGGTCTGCTCGATGGTGAGGGTGTACGACACCACGTTCCCCCAGCGGTCGGCGGTCACCAGGTGCGTGGTGGACGGACCCTCGTACGGCTCCGCGCCGCCCCGGCCGGCCGCGCAGTCCCACGAGGCGGGATCGCGCGGGTCGGCGGGCGCCAACGGGCTCGTCAGCGCCCGGTCGGGATCGATCAGACAGGCCCGCTCCTTGGCGAAGACCTCCGACAGCAGCTCCTCGGTGGGCACGTCGGAGAACGCCGGGTCGCCCACCCACCGGTTGCGGTCGGCGTAGGCGATGCGGCTCGCCTCCAGGTAGTGGTGGAGCGCCTGTGCGCGGTCCATCCCGGCCAGGTCGACGTTCTCCAGGATGTTGAGCGCCTCGCCGACCGTGGTGCCGCCGGAGGAGGAGGGCGCCATGGAGTACACCTCCACGCCCCGGTACTCCACCCGCGTCGGCTTCCGGTGCAGCACGCGGTAGCGGTCCAGGTCGGCGGTGGTCATCAGGCCGGGCCGCACCGTGCGGTCCGCGTCGGGCGCCACGGGCGGGCGCCGGACCGTGCGGACGATCTCGCGGGCCAGCGGACCCTCGTAGAGCGCGTCGGCGCCCTCGCGGGCCAGCAGCCGGTAGGTGTCGGCGAGGTCGGGGTTGCGGAACACCGAGCCCACCTCGGGCAGCTCGCCGCCCGGCAGGAACAGCTCGGCCGTGGGAGTGAAGTCGCGGAAGCGGTCCTCGTTCAGCGCGGTCTGGGCACGGAACTCCTCGTTCACGACGAAGCCGCGCTCGGCGAGCCCCGCGGCGGGCCGCAGCGCCTTCGCCAGGGACACGGTGCCCCAGCGGTCCAGGGCCGCCTCCCATGTCGCGGGCGTGCCCGGAACGCCCACCGAAAGACCCGAGTTGACCGCCTCGTCGAAGGGGATCGGCTCGCCGTCGGCCGGGTCGAGGAACGCGTCCCGCCGCATGGCGGCCGGAGCGGTCTCCCGTCCGTCGATGGTGTGCACCCGCCCGGTGCGGGCCTCGTAGTGGACGAAGTAGCCACCACCGCCGATGCCCGCCGAGTACGGCTCGACGACGCCGAGCGCCGCCGCGGTGGCCACGGCGGCGTCGACCGCGTTGCCGCCCGCGCGCAGCACCTCCAGCCCGACCCGCGAGGCGTACGGGTTGACGCTGGAGACCGCCCCGTCGCGCCCCGTCGCGACGGGGCTCTTGGCGGGCGACTCGCGGTCGGGACCGGCCGCGACGGCGGACGGCGGGAACCCCGGGGAGAGCAGCGGCAGGGTCAGGGAGAGGGCCAGGGACAGGGCCGCGGCGACGGCGCCGCGGCGGCGGGAGAGGGAGGGACGCGGGACGCGGACGGGCATGGAGCCTCCGTGGCCTGACGGGGACGCTCGAACTGCCGGACGACGAAACCCTGGCACCCCGCCGAGGCCGGGGCAACAGCGCCGCGCCGACGGAGGGAAGACCGTGCCGCGCATGGCCGGGAACGGCACCGGGTACCCGCCGGGCCGAACGGAGTCGGCCGACAGGACCGATTCACAAGGCGGATCGACAAGGCCGATCCACAAGGCCGACCGACAGGAGGTGCGCCCACGATGCGGATTCCCGGCCGGTCGCGTACCGGCACCGAACCGGTGACGGCCCGCAGCGCTCTGGGGCTGAGGCTGCTGCTCTCCGTCCTCTACCTCCCGGTGTTCATCGCCGGGACGGTGCTCTTCGCCCTCTGGGCGGCCCGGGCCGAGCCCGGCGACAGCCCCAGCGCGGACTCGTTGACCAAGGTCGCCTGGATCTGCGCCGCACTGGCCCTGCTGGGAGCGGTCGACCTGGCCATCGTCCTGACGCGCCGCAGGAACGAGCGAGGGAGGCGGCGCGGGCGCTGACGGCCCGGTACACCCGCGCCGCCCCGACCGGAAGGCTCCGTCCGACGGCGGGACGGAGCCGGGGGAGCCGGGGCCGGAGAGGGCTTCAGGGGTGCAGGATGACCTTCACCGCGCCGTCGGCCTTCTTCTGGAACATCTCGTACGCCTCCGGAGCCTGCTCCAACGGCATGTGATGGGTGGCGAAGTCGTCCACGCCGAGCGGGTCCCCGTCCGTGAGCAGCGGCATGATGTCCGGCACCCAGCGCCGCACGTTGGCCTGCCCCATGCGGAGCTGGATCTGCTTGTCGAACAGCGTCAGCATCGGCAGCGGGTCGGTCATCCCGCCGTAGACGCCGATGACCGAGATCGTGCCGCCGCGCCGCACCGCGTCGATGGCCAGGTGGAGGGCGGCCAGCCGGTCCACGCCGGCCGTGGTCATCAGCTTCTCGGCGATCTTCTTCGGCAGCAGCCCCGCCGACTTCTGCGCCAGCGCGGCCGCCGTGCTGCCGTGGGCCTCCATGCCCACCGCGTCGATCACGGCGTCGGCGCCGCGCCCGTCGGTCTTGTCGCGGATGACGTCGGCGACGTCACCGTGCTCGGAGAAGTCCAGCACGTCCACGCCGCGCGCCCGGGCCCGCTCCAGCCGCTCGGGCACCAGGTCGACCCCGATCACCTGCTCCACCCCCTGGTGGAGGGCGATCCGACAGCACATGTCGCCGATGGGCCCCAGCCCCAGCACGACCAGCGTGCCGCTCCTGGGGGTGTCCGCGTACGCCACCGCCTGCCAGGCCGTCGGCAGCACGTCCGACAGGTACAGGAACCGGTCGTCCGGCGGCCCGTCGGGCACCTTGATCGGACCGTAGTGCGCCTGCGGCACCCGCAGGTACTGGGCCTGTCCGCCGGGCACCGCGCCGTAGAGCTTGGTGTAGCCGAAGAGGGAGCCGCCCATGCCGGTCTTGCGGTTCTGGGTGGTCTCGCACTGCGTCTGGAGATCCTGCGAGCACATGTAGCAGGTGCCGCAGGCGATCTGGAACGGCATCACCACCCGGTCCCCGGGCGAGAGGTGCTCCACCTCGGAGCCGACCTCCTCCACGATCCCCATCGGCTCGTGACCGAGGATGTCGCCCTCCGTCATGAACGGTGTCAGCACGTCGTACAGGTGCAGGTCCGAGCCGCACAGCCCGGACGACGTGACCCGTACGACGGCGTCGGTGGGCTCGCGCACGACCGGGTCGGGGACCTCGTCCACCCGCACGTCGCGCCGCCCGTGCCAGACCGCTGCCTTCATGGAGCGCCTCCTTTTGTTCGGCTTGTTCGGCTTCCGTTCGGGAGACCGGTCGGGTACCCCCGAGCGGACGACTCAGTCGCCCGAACGGCCCGCCGGAGGCATCGGGGCGCCACCGAGGGCCACGGCGAAAGGTGCGGTGAAGGGCGCGTTAGGGAAGCGACAAAAGAGGTATCCGGTGTGCATGTTGCTGCTCAGGCCCCCCGGGGTGTACGCGCCGCAGGAGGACACCTGGCTGCTGGAGCAGGCGCTCCGCGAGGCCGCGCCGGCTCCCGGCTTCCGGGTCCTCGACCTGTGCACGGGCACCGGAGTGCTCGCCATGGCCGCCCTGCGGATGGGAGCGGCGGAGGCCGTGGCGCTGGACGCCTCGCCCCGCGCCGTGCTCGCCGCGCGGTGCAACGCCCTGCTGCACCGGTTGCCGATGACGGTGCGACGCGGCGACCTCGCCGACGCCGTGGCCGATGCGGAGGCGGGGGAGGGCCGCCGTTTCGACGTGGTCCTCGCCAACCCGCCGTACGTGCCGTCCCCGAACCCCGAGCCGCCCAAGCGGGGCCGCGCCATGTGCTGGGACGGCGGACCGGACGGCCGCGCCGTCCTGGACCGGCTGTGCGGGGCCGCGCCGGCGCTGCTGAAACCCGGCGGCGCCCTGCTGCTGGTCCACTCCGAGCTGTGCGGCGTCGAGACGACGCTCGCCCTGCTGCGCGACGAGGGCCTGGAGCCCGCGGTGGTGGCCCGCAGCGTCATCCCGTTCGGGCCGGTGCTGCGCGAGCGCGCCGCCTGGCTGGAGGCCCGGGGCCTGATATCCCCCGGACAGCGGACGGAGGAGTTGGTGGTGATCCGTGCCGACCGACCCTGAACGACCGCGCGCCCGGCGCGTCGTGATCGACCCCGAGGGCCCGGTGCTGATCGAGGGCCCGGTGGAGGTGGACCTCCCCGACGGCGGCACCGCCCGCTCCGACCGCTTCGTGGTCGCCGTGTGCACCTGCCGCCGCAGCCGGCGCTACCCGTGGTGCGACACCAGCCACCGCCGCAAGGAGCGCCGCGCCCGGACCGCCGACCCGGACACCGGCCCGGACACCGGCCCGGACGGGAACGGCGACGGCGGCTGACGGGAGACCGCCGCGTCCGCCTCCCGTCTCACGCCTTTCGGGCCAGCACCCGCCGCAGCGCGGCGGCGCGCGCGAGCCGCGCCTCCCGCGGCGCCTCCGACAGATCGGGCTCGGGAATCCGGAACGCGTCGCCCTCGAACCGGGGGACCACGGAGACGTGCAGGTGGTGGAGGACCTGGCCGGGCGCGGTGTTGTTCTGCACGACCGTGCTCCCCACGGCCCCGTACGCCTCCCGCACCCCGAACACCACCCGGGCGACGGTCTCGAAGACCTCCCGCAGGAGGTCGGGCGGCGTCCCGTCCAGGCCGGTCACGTGGGCCACCGGCAGGACGAGCGTGTGGCCGGGGTTGTTCTCCCGCCGCAGGAGCGCCGGGACGACGTAGACGTTCCCGGACCGGTACGCGACCAGATCCGCGTCGGTCTCGCCCCGGCCGATGGCACAGAACACGCAGTCGCTCACGCCGTGCTCCCTTCCTTCCGTTCCCGCGCCGCCGCGGCGCGCCCGGCCGCGAGGGCGATCCCGGCCGCCAGCGCGGCCAGCGCCGCCACGGTCGTCAGCGCCAGGGGCAGCCCGAAGGCGTCGGCGAGGAAACCGATGCAGACGGGGCCGATCAGCATCCCGCCGTACCCCAGGGTGGAGGCGGCGGCGACGCCGGTCGGGCCGGCGGCGGTGCCCGCCCGCGCGATGGCCGCCGGGAAGGCGTTGGCCAGCCCCAGACCGGTCAGCGCGAAGCCCGGCAGCACGAGCCAGAGGGACGGGGCCAGGGCGCCCAGGAGCATCCCGGCGCAGGCCAGCAGGCCGCCGGCGACCAGGCAGGCGGTGTACCCCAGCCGCTCCAGGACCGCGGTGCCGAAGAGGCGGCCGACGGCCATGGCCGCCGCGACGGCCGCGTAGCCCGCCGCGGCGACGCCCGGCCCGCCGTGCAGGTCCTGCTCGATGTGGAGGGCGCCCCATTCGGCGAGCGCCCCCTCCCCGTACGTGGTGCACAGGGCGATCAGCCCGAAGACGGCCACCAGACCCGTGCCGCCCCGGCCGCCCCGCGCGGTCTCGGCCCCGTGGGGCGCGGGCGCGTCGTTCGGCGGCCTCCCGTCCGGGCGGGGCACGGGGTGCGCGAGCAGGACGCGTCCCGCCACCGCGACGACCAGCAGCGCCGGCGGCACCAACAGCGCCAGGTGCCGCGCGGGCGACAGATGCGGTGCCAGCAGGCCGCCGAGTCCGGCCCCGGCCAGGCCGCCGAAGCTGTAGGCGGCGTGGAAGCTCGGCATCACCGGGCGGCGGAGCGCGTCGACGATGTCCACGGCCAGGCTGTTCATCCCGACGTTGAGCCCGCCGTAGCCGACGCCGAAGACGAACAGGACCAGGCCCAGCGCGAGCGGGGTGTCGACGAGCGCGGGCAGGACGACGGAGAGCGAGAGCAAGGCGCCGGTGACGACCGTGACCTTCGGACTGCCGAAACGCCGGCACAGGCCGCCCGCGAGGAGCATGGTGGCCACCGCGCCGGCCGACACGCCGAGCAGGGCCAGCCCCAGACCCGTCGCGGACGCGCCGACCCGCTCCTTCACCGCCGGAATCCGCACCACCCAGCCGGCGAAGAGGAAACCGTCGAGGGCGAAGAAGGCGGTGACGGCGGCGCGCAGCCGCGTCGAGGTGGGGAGAGACGGGCGGGTGGACGTCGGTCGTAACGCGCTCGCGCTTCTCATCGCCTCAGCGTAGAAAGCCGGGCCGGAAGGGGACAAGGGACATATGGGAGCGCTCTCATGAAAGGCTGGACGACCGCGGTCGGCCGCCTCCCTGCCCGGCGCCACGCGGCGGAGGCCGTCCGGATGCCGAGCGCGTCGTTCCGGCGTCCTCCGACGGGCGCTCGTCCGGCGGGCTCATCCGACGGGCCCGCCCGACGAGGTGTCAGGCGTCGAGCGGACGCCGCAGCGAACTCGCGTTCCGGCGCCAGGCGTTCAGCAGGTGGTCCGCCAGCCGCCCCTCCAGCAACTCGGTGGCCCGAATCCCGAACACCACGTCGGCGGCCAACTCCGGTTCGCGCTCCAGCAGATCGCCGATGACGTCCCGGCGCATCACCTGCTCGTGCACGGCGTCCGCCTCGATGTGCTCGGTGAAGAACAGCACGCACTCCGGGGCGGCCTCCAGCCGCTCCAGCGCCCGGGCCATCTTCCGCGCGCTGGGGGCGGTGCTGATCTCGGCCGCCGCGAAGTGGCCCACCAGCGCGCCGCGCAGCGCCCGGTGCAGCCCGCACAGCGACATCAGGTTCACCGTGGCCAGGGCCGGGGCGGGCACGTCGTCGAGGTAGCGCAGGTAGGACGGGTCCAGGCCCGCGCCCGCCATCAGGTCGGCGAACAGCCGCGCGTGCACCCGCTCGCCGCGGCCCCCGCCGAACTCGTCGTACTCCACCGCCACCAGCGACGCCTTGGCCTGGCCGTCGAGGCGGGGGATGACCCAGGCGTGCGGATCGGCCTCCTTGAGGTGGTAGACCGAGCGGTGCGCGACGTACTCGCGCATCTGCCACCACTCGCCCTCGCGCAGCAGGAAGTCCGACACCCCGCCGCCGTCGACGGGCTCCACCAGCAGCGGTTCCAGCGCGGCGGGCACGTCGGAGTCGGAGGGGGTGCCGGTGAGGGTGTCACGGCGCAGCGCGGCCAGGAAGACCCGCTCCAGACCGGCGCGCAGCCGCAGCAGGTCCGGGTCCCACTCCCAGTCGGGCGACACGTCCGCGAAGCCCCGGTAGTGCAGCTCGTAGCAGACGTACAGGGCCAGGTGCAGGTCGTCGCCGTAGGGGTCGGCGCCCTCCACCGCCTCGTCGAGGGACGCCGGCAACCGGCCGGGCGGCGGAGCGGCCAGGACGTCCAGCACCGCGGCGCTCAGCCGGCCGCGCGGCGCGGGGAGCGTGGCGGTGGTCGTGGCGGTGGCCGTGGATGTGGTCGTGGCGGTGGTCGTGGAGGTCCGGGGTGCCGTGGGGGTGGTGGTCATGTGCTCTTCCGCTCCCTCGCGTCGGTCAGACTCGCCAGTAGTTCCACCACCGCCAAGGGCCCGCCGCTTTCCCAGGCGCGCCGCTGGCGGTCGGCCCCGGTGCCGTCCCGGCGCACCGAGGCCAGCAGCCTCCGCACCGTCTCGGTGTCGCCGGTCTCCTCCAGCGCGGGCTCCACGTGCCGCAGCAGCGCGTCGACCAACTCGCCGGCCGGCGTCCGGGTGCGGGTGAGGGGGTCCACGCCGTCGCCGTCGAGCCCGTACCGCGCGGCGGCCCACACCGCCGCCGCGGCGGCCCGGTCGTCCAGCTCCGGCTCCGGCAGCCCCGCCTCCAGGTCGGCCAGGGCCCGGCGCACCAGGGCCCGCCCGAGTGCGGCCTGGAGCACGGCGTCGTCGACGGTGGCGACGGCGTCCGCGACCCGGAACTCGACCGTGGGCAGCCACGGCGAGGGGCGCATCAACCAGAAGCTCATCCGGTCGTCGACCAGCGCGCCGTACGACACCAGCCGCTTCACCTCCGCGTCGTAGGAGGCCGCGTCGGCGAAGCGGGGCGGCATCCACGAGGCGGGGAAGCGGGTCTGCTCCATCATGCGCCAGCTCGCGTAGCCCCGGTCGATGCCGTGGAAGAAGGGGGAGTTCGCCGACAGGGCCAGCAGCGTCGGCAGCCAGGGACGCACCCGGTTGACCACGGACACCGCGGTCTCCCGGTCGGGCACGCCCACGTGGACGTGGCAGCCGCACACCTGGTAGTCGTTCACGACGTCGGCGAACATCTCGGAGACGCGCCGGAAGCGGTCGCCCTCGGCCACCGGGGCCCGTCCGTCGCTCACCACGGCCGTACCGCACGACAGCAGGAGGAGGCCCTCCTGGCGGGCGGCGTCCACCAACCGGGCGCGGTCCGCGGCCAGCCGGTCGCGCAGCTCCTCCAGCGTGGTGCACACCGCGGTCGCGGACTCCACCTGGGTGGCGAGGAACTCCGCCTTGCAGCCGGAGCCGTCGGAGGTGGAGGCCTCCTTGTGGACGCGGCGCAGCACGGCTTGCGCACCGGGCACGGTGCGCGCGGTCGTCGGGTCGGCCAGGAGGAATTCCTCCTCGACCCCCATGGTCAGTCCTCCGGTGCTTCCGTCCCTGGTCACGGCAGTCTGGGTACCCCCGGACCGGGTGGTGAAACGAACGGGGGTTTTCCGCGGGGGGTCACGGGTACCGCAGGGAACCCGCACCCGGTGTCACCGAACACGGGTGCGGAGCACACCCCGAACGCGCCGGACGCGCTCCGGACCGCGGTCGACCCATGACGATTCACGGAAGGAAACCCCATCCATGGCGCAGCAGCGGGACGCGAAGAGCAGCGGCATCAGCGGTGACGACAACGTGGTGGCGCTGCTGATGCGACAGCACGGCGAGATCCGCAACCTCTTCGACGAGGTGGAGGCGGCCCGGGGAGACGCCCGGCGCGACGCCTTCCACCGCCTGGTCAGGATGCTGGCGGTGCACGAGACCGCCGAGGAGGAGGTGGTCCACCCCTACGCCCGGCGGAACATCGACGGCGGCGACGCGGTGGTGGACCAGCGCCTGGAGGAGGAGAGGAAGGCCAAGGAGACCCTCAAGGCCCTGGAGGACATGGACCCGAACGACCCGACGTTCATGCCCAAGCTGGAGATGCTGCGCCGCGACGTGGAGGCACACGCCCGCGCCGAGGAGCGTTACGAGTTCAACCACATCATGGGCAACACCGAGCCCGAGAAGCTCCGCACCATGGCCAAGGCCGTCAAGGCCGCGGAGGCGACGGCCCCCACCCGCCCGCACCCCGGCGCCGAGACCGCCGCCGAGAACCTGGCGGTGGGCCCGCTGGCCGCCGTGGCCGACCGTGCCCGCGACGCCGTGCGCAAGGCCATGGGCAAGGGCTGAGCCGCACGCGCGCGTCCGGGCCGGTGAGGCCCGGACGCGGCCGGGCCGCCGCCCCCGGGGGAGGGAGCGGCGGCCCGGCGCCGAGAAGGCGGGACGGACGGAGCGGACGGAATCGGCGGGGTGGACGGGGTGGACGGAGCGGGACGGCGGGTGGGGCGCGGGGGTCAGACCCGCTCGCGCAGCGACATGTCCGGGTGCTCGCCCTCGGTGCTCAGCCGGTACTCGCGGCCGAACATCTCCCGGTGCTCGTCGATCACCCGCTCGCTCGGCGGTTCCTCGCCGCCGTGGATCTGCTCCTGCATCCGCTCGAAGCGCTCGTGCGCCTCGCGGACGTAGCCGGCGCCCAGCGTCGTCAGGTCCAGTTGGGTGGCCAGCAGTTCCCGGATGTACTCCTTGTTGGGCTCGAAGGTCATGACGTTGGGCAGTTGCGGCGCCAGGATCTCCTCCGGCTCGCGGCCGTCGTACCGCCGCATCAGGTCGCAGGCGATGTGCAGGTGCTCCAGCTCCATGTTCAGGTGCAGCTCCCAGACCGCCTTGACCTTCGGGTCGCTCTCCTGCTCCATGAAGGAGTAGTAGAGGTAGCACTCGTTGTACTCGTGGTTGACCAGGCGCTCCCACCACGTCTCGCCGGGGTCCATCAGCGACTCGTAGTGGGTGACGTGCTCCTCCTCGACGAGCGCGATCTCCTGGTAGAGCTGCCGGGCGATCGGCTCCATGTACTGGGGGCCGACGTTCATGTAGTAGTTCATGGTCTGCTGCTCGGCCGACATGATCGTCAGCGCGTGCAGCTTGGACAGCGGGCTCGCCTGCTGCCGGTCGTAGGGATCGCGGACGTTGTCGGCCGGGTGCCGGTGGTGGTACTTGGTCGGCCGGCCGGGGATGATCTCGGTGAGCTGGTCGACGATCTTCTCCGCCTTGCGGTGCTCGATCATCTCGTACAGGTTCGCGTACCGGTACAGATGGTCGAAGTCCTCCAGGACGCCGAACTGGTACGCCTGCTTCAGGTACGGGTCGGGCTCCATCCGGGCCACCCACGCGGTGAGGTCGGTGGCCACCTGCTCGTACGAGATGACCGTCTCCAGCACCGACGAGACACCCGGCAGCAGCCAGTTGACGGCCTTCTGCTGCTGCTGCTCGACGTAGCGCACCTCGGCGAGCCGACGCTTGACGTCCATGTCGGGGCACACCCGCGCGAAGTGGTGGCTGAACATGACCGCCTCCACCTCGATGCCGTTCATGGTGATGATGCGGCAGCGGGTGTAGGGGTCGGAGTGGTTGGGGTCGACCTGGTCGACGTTCAGCTCCCGCCAGTTGCGGATCTGGCGGTCCAGAGGGATGCCGCGCTGCTCCAAGGGGTTGAAGGTCACCTGGGTCCTCCTGATCGTGTGCGGTCCGAAGCGCCCGGTGGCCGTCCCGGTGGTCGCCTCCGCGCCCACCGGTCACGTCACTCTCCGCTGATCCCCCCGTACCGAGCGCGGGCGCCCAGGTACCCCTGCCACTCCCCGTGAAACGGGGCGATCGGTGTGTCGCCCGGACACCGAGGGCGTTTCCGCCGAGAACCGGCGGGTACCGGCGGGGCGATGAGGACCGACCGGATCACCGCCGCGCGCACGTCCACGACCGACATCGGGAACCGGAGGGAGAGCGACCATGGCCGACGAACGAACGCCTGACGAGAACGAGCCCACCGGAGTGGACGACAGCAGGCCCGAACTGAGCGACGAGGGCGGCACCGCCACCGACGACGAGAACCCCGGCCTCCCGCCCGACGACGCCCCCGCCACCGGCCCCAGCCCCGGCGACTCGGCGCTGGAGGGCGGCGACGACCCCGGCGGCAACCCCGAGGACGAGGGCATCCCGGACCTGCAGAACGGCACGCCCGAGCAGCAGTGGATGAACGACCCGCAGCAGATGCCCGTCCCCGGCGAGCGCCCGGTGGCCGCCGACCGGTGGGGCACCACCTACGCCGAGCAGGTCGAGGGCGAGTCCCTGGACCAGCGTCTGGCGGAGGAGGAACCCGACGTGGGGGAGGCCTCCTCGGGCTACGGCCCCCCGGCGGAGCGGACCGGCCAGCTCAGCGACGACCCCCTCCAGGAGCGCGAGGCCAACCAGGACGTGTTCTCCCACGAGTCCCCGGCCCAGGGGCTGAGCCCGGAGGAGGCGGCCGTCCACACCGTCGACGAGGACCGCGACATAGGGCAGCTCAGGGGCGAGGACGACGAGATCCAGGCGGGCGCGCCCGAGGGCGTGGGAGAGGTCGGCCCCTCCGGAGAGGGCGAGGGGACCGGCGTGCACCCGAACCGAGGAGGGACGCGGAACACGTGAGCGAGCTTCCCGCGGAACACGAGTCGTACTGGCTGGCCTCCGCCCCCGTCACCCCCGCCGTCACCCACCCACCGCTGGAACCCGACAGCGAGGCCGACACGGACGTGGTGGTGGTCGGCGGCGGCATCGCGGGCCTGTGCACCGCGTGGGAGCTGGCCCGCGCCGGCCGCGAGGTCACCGTGGTGGAGGCCGACCGCATCGCCGCCGGGGTGACGGGCCACACCACCGCGAAGGTCACCGCCCAGCACTCCCTGGTCTACGACGACCTGCGGCGCACGCACGGTGCCGACGGCGCGAGGCTGTACGCGCGCTCCCAGCAGGACGCGGTCGAGCACATCGCCGCCGTGGTCGACGAGTTGGGCGTCGACTGCGACCTGGAGCGCGTCCCGGCCTACACCTGGGCCGAGTCCGAGGAACAGGACGCGAAGGTCCGAGCCGAGGCCGAGGCCGCCGCCGAGGCCGGGCTGCCCGCCTCCTACGTCACCGACACCGGGCTGCCCTTCCCGGTGCGGGGCGCGGTCAGGGTGGAGGACCAGGCGCAGTTCCACCCGCGCAGGTACCTGCTGGCGCTCGCCGAGGACCTGGTGCGGCGCGGCGGACGCATCGCCGAACGCACCCGGGTGGTCGGCCTGGAGGAGGGCGAGCCGTGCCGGGTGATCGCCGAGAACGGCGCCACGGTCACCGCCCGCGCCGTCGTCGTTGCCACCCACTACCCCGTCTTCGACCGGGCGCTGCTGTTCTCCCGGCTGGAGCCGCACCGCGAACTGGTGATCGCGGCCGAGATCCCCGAGGAACAGGACCCGGCCGGGATGTACATCACCCCCGAGAACGACACCCGCTCGGTGCGCACCGCGCCCTACGGGGACGGGCGGCGGCTGCTGATCGTCACCGGTGAGCGGTTCCTGCCCGGCACGGCCGACGTCGCCGAACGCTTCGAACGGCTGCGGGCCTGGGTGGCCGAACGCTTCCCCGACGCCCGGATCGTCCACCGCTGGGCCACCCAGGACAACGACTCCACCGACCGGGTGCCGTACATCGGCCCCTTCCACCCCGGCGCGCGGCACACCTACGTCGCCACCGGCTTCGGCGGCTGGGGCATGGCCGGCGGCGCCCTCACGGGACGCCTGCTCGCCGCGTACCTCACCGACGCCGAACTCCCGCCCTGGGCCGGGCTGTACGACCCCCGGCGGCTGCCGGGCCTGCGCGAGGCGCCCTCGCTGCTGGGCCTCCAGGCGACCGTCGCCAAGCACTTCGTCGGCGACCGGCTGCGCTCCACCCACGTGGACTCCGTCGAGGAGATCGCCCCCGGCGGCGGCGCGCTGGTGAGGATCGACGGCCGCCGCTGCGCCGTCCACCGCGACGCGGAGGGACAACTCCACGCCGTCTCCTCCCGCTGCACGCACCTGGGCTGCCTGGTCCACTTCAACGAGGCGGAGCGGGCCTGGGAGTGCCCGTGCCACGGCTCGCGCTTCGCCCCCGACGGCTCGGTCCTCCAGGGCCCGGCGACCCGCCCCCTGGAACGGCGCGACCTTGGGTGACCACCGCCCCGGTCACGGCGGCCGGCGTCGTCCGCGTACCGCCCGCGGGATCAGAGCCGGACGCCGTGGGAGCGCAGGTAGGCCAGCGGGTCGATGTCGGAGCCGTAGCCGGGCCCGGTGCGCACCTCGAAGTGCAGGTGCGGGCCGGTGCTGTTGCCGGTGGAGCCCGAACGGCCGATCCGCTGGCCCGCGTTGACCTGCTGGCCGGAGCGCACGGAGATCGCCGAGAGGTGGGCGTACTGGCTGTAGCGGCCGTCGTCGTGCCGGATGACGACCTGGTAGCCGTACGCGCCGCCCCAACCGGCCGAGACGACCTGGCCCCGGCTGACCGCCGTCACCTGCGTCCCGGTGGGCACGGGGAAGTCGACGCCCGTGTGGTAGCCGCTGGACCAACCGCTGCCGGACTGCCGGTACGCGGTGCTCGGGCCGACGCCGGAGACGGGCGCGGTGTAGGCGGCGCTCTCCGTCCTCGCGGGCTTGCGGTCCGTCTTCTCCGGTCCGGCCTGGGCCTTGACCTTCTTCTGCGGCTCGGGCTTGGTCTCGGGTCTGGGCGCGTCCTGGGCCTTCGGGCTCTGGCGGACCTCCGGTTTCTTTCCGACCCCGCGGTCGGCCTCCGGCCCGGACCGGGGCCCGGACTCGGCCCGTTCGGCCTCACGGGCCGGCTTCTCCGCCGTCCCGCCGCGCACCGACAGGTGGAGTCGCTGTCCGGGGAAGATCAGGTCCGGGTCGTCGCCCACCACCGAGCGGTTGCGCTCGTACAGCGCCTGCCAGCCGCCGTGGACGTCGTGCTCGTCGGCGATCCCGGAGAGCGTGTCACCGCCGGTCACCACGTACGCCCGGCCCGACTCGTCGGGGCGTTCGCGCGGTTTCTCCCGCTCGCGTCCCGTGTCCTTCCCGGAGTCCTTCCTCGCGTCTTCGTCGGGCCGCTTCTCCGGGGCCTTCGCCTGCTCCGCGCGGGGCGCGGGAACGGCGGCGGAGCCCCGGTGATCCCAGGTCAGCCCGGCCCGGACGGAGCACACCGGCCAGGCGGTCGGTCCCTGTCCGCCGAGGACCCGTTCCGCGACGGCGATCTGCTCCCGCTTGGTCGCCAGATCGGCGCGGGAAGCGTAGGCGGTGCCACCGAATTCACGCCAGGTGCTCTGTGTGAACTGCAATCCGCCGAAATAGCCGTTTCCGGTGTTGATATTCCAGTTTCCGCTGCTCTCGCACGCCGCGACCTTGTTCCAGATCTCCTCCGGAGCGGCGTGCGCGACGGTGGTCCCGATCAAGGGTATGGCGATTCCCGCCCCGCTCGCGGTGACGGTCAACGAGGCCCGGGAAACCGCGTTGGGCTTGTAGCGACGATGACGTCCACGTCCGGCCACGGCCGGTCCCTCCCCTTACGCCGTCGTGCTTCCGGGCACTTCCGGCGCTCCGTCGGTTGAGCATTCACGAAAATTCGGTCGACGAGCGCGCCAAACATAGACGGGGCCGTGACATTCCGGCAAGAGGCGGTTTTGCCGGACCCGGAAGGCGTCGGGAACACCGCGCAGGGGCGCACGACGGCGCGAAACGGAAAGGGCGGCGCGCAGGAGGGAGCGAAGGAGGGCGCGAAAAGAGAAGAGGAATTCAGGATTCCGCTGTCGCGGCCCGCACGTCCTCGACCACTTTCGCGTCCAGGGCGGCGCGGACCAGGCCCGCCGCCAGGCGCGGCAGGTCCTCCTCGGCCACCAGCCCGGCCAGGGCGCGCGTGGACGTCGGCAGGCCCAGGCGTCGGGCGCCGTCGCGCGCCCGACGGTCGAGGTACGGGGCGACCTCGGGCCAGACGCCCTGGATCTCCCGCAGGAAGATGTCCACCCCGGTCGGGCCGATGCCGGGGAAGAGCCGGAGCCGATCGCCCACGTCGCTCTCCTCGCGCAGTCGGCGCAGATCCCCTCGGTACCGCCGGAGGAGCAGTTCGGCGCCGTCACCGAGCCGGGTGGCCGTCCGCTCGTCGTACCGGCGGTAGCCGCCGGCGCCGAGCGCGTCCACCCGCCGCTGCCAGGGGGACTCGGCCATCCGTCGCGCGTCGCCCAGCCCGGCGTCGAACAGCGCGCGGGCCGCCGCCACCGCGGTGTCCGCCCGGATGCGGGCGCTCAGCAGCACCGAGAGGACCAGCAGCCGGTACAGCGGCACCGGGGTGTTCCGCAGCCGGATGCCCGCGTCCCGCGCGTAGGTGCGGCCGTACCGGTCCAGCAGCGTCCGCACCGTGGCGGCGTCTGGGCCCGTCGTCCCCGTCCTCCCGGTCGGCTCGCCCATCGCGCATCACTCCAGCAGGCCGCTCATGGTCTCGGCGGCGTCGACCGCCGCGTCGCCGCAGCAGTTGTTGAACAGGACGTGGACCTGCTCCGTCCGCTCCGCCAGTGCCCGTATCCGAGGGACCCACTCGGCCAGTTCCTCCTTGGTGTAGCGGTACCGGTAGGCGTCCTCCTTGCCGCCCGTGCCCCAGTGCGGGCTGCGGCCGTGGAACCGGACCACCGACAGCTCCGGCGTGGTCGCGACGGCGACCGGCGGCACGGAGGAGGGCAGATCGGGGGCGGAGTCCACGGCCACCAGCGCCGCCCCGTGCCGGCGCGCCAGGGCGGCGGTCCGCGCGCTCCGCTCGGGGGCGTACCACCGCGGGTTCCGGAACTCCACCGCCGTGCGCCAGCCGAGCGACCCCGCGCGCCCCAGACACCGGTCCAGGAAGTCCTCCGCGGTGGGACCGGGACGCAACGACGGAGGGAACTGCATCAGCACCGCGCCCAGCCGGCCCGCGGCGCGCAGCGGCTCCAGCGCCTCCGCGAAGCGCCGCCACACCTCGCCCACGGTCGCCGGGGGCAGCGCGCCGGCCCGCACCCAGGCGCCCTTGGCGGCCCCGGCGGGACGGAGATCCGCCGGCAGTGAACCGACCCGGGTGGCATGGCCGGTGAGCAGGGAGAAGGCCTTGACGTCGAAAACGAACCCGTCGGGGGTGCGCTCCGCCCACAGACCGCTGTTGCGCGCACTGGGCAGCCCGTAGTACGTCGCGTCCACCTCGACCAACCCGAACCGCTCGGCGTAGTGCCGCAGCCGCCCCTCCGCCCCTCGGGCGGTCGGGGGGTACCAGCCACTGGCGATCAGCGCGGGATCGGTCCACGAGCAGGTGCCCACCAGAATGTTTCCCATGGCCACGGGGTACCCGCGCGGCGTCGGCGGATCCGCCGTTTCGGGGAGTACTCCGTGAGAGGAGCCAGGCCATGACCGGCACGGACAGGGACGACAGGGACGACGACACCGAGCGCGAGCGGCGCGCCCGCGAGATAGCCCGGGAGGCCGAGCGGACCCGGAACCCCGGGAACGCCGTGCCCCGCGAGGGCGGCGGTGACCCGGGCACGGGCAAGGAGCACTGGGAGGCCGAGGGCGGGGACGACCGCCCGTCCCCGCTGGGCAAGGGCGACATCCACGCCGTGGCGGGGAGCGACGTCGAACAGCCGGAGATCGCCGAGGGGCCGGTCCCGGGACTCCAGCCGGGCGAGAAGGTGGAGCGCGGGCCCTGGATCCCCCCGGTGGAGGTGGATCCGCCCAAGGGCGGGAACCTCCCGCACGGGGGCGCCTCGGGCGATCCGGAGGAGGTTCGGAAGCAGAAGGAGGAGGGCGGTCCGTGACCGCCCTCCGGCGCGTACGGCCCGGCCGCCGGGGACGCCCGGAGAGGGACGGGCCGGGGCCGGGGAGCCGTGCTCCACAGGCCCCGGCCCGCGCCCCCGCCCGAAAGGACGGGGACGGAGGGGGAACGGCCGTGACCGCTCGGGTCACCTGTTGACGCAGTGGTTCCCGAAGGCCGGGTTGAGCACGCCGACGACGTTCACCGAGTTGCCGCAGACGTTGACCGGCACGTGAACCGGGACCTGGACCACGTTGCCGCTCAGGACACCGGGGGAGCCGATGGCGACCCCTTCGGCCCGGGCGCCGTCGGTGGCCGACGCGGTGCCGGCGCCTCCCAGGACGAGGACGCTGCCGGCGGCGGCGAGAGCGACGGCCTTGGCGACACGGATCATCGCCATTCTCCTTTCGGTCGTGAATGGGACACCCGGCCCAACGACGCTCCATGCCGGGGGATGCGCATGATCACTCGATAGGTTTACTCAGATCACCATTCCGGCTCGCGTGGGATACCCGGCCGGCGTCGTCCCCGCCGCCTGCTCCGACACCCCCTCGGGATGATCACACTCTCGGCCCAACCCCCCGCGCGTCTCCACCGGGGGAGGCGCTCTGCTCTGTCATGGTTTGCTCCGATTTGGTTGGCGTCGATCGGAGAAGATCCATGCGTGTTTCCCTGGGGCTCACCAGCCGAGGAGTGCTGTGCGCGCTGGCGTCCGCAGCCCTGGCGATGGCACTGCCACCGACCGCCGCCGCACCCGCTCCCGGCGAGGCGGCGCGCATCCCCTTCAGCGAGCGCTACCGCGCCACACAGCACGGCGGCATCGCCCGCGCCGCCAACTCCGCTGCCACCTGCGAGACGCCCGCCGTCGTCGGGGCCCCGCCCTGCGCGGAGGCGCAGCGGGGCGAGGCCGGCGGAGTCAACGGCCAGTACGAGATGACGTACATCGACGTCGACGACGACCCCAACACCTACAACTCCAGCCAGGCCGAACTGCGCCTGCCCGCCGGCGCGCGCGTCACCCACGCCCGGCTGTACTGGGGCGGCAACCTCCGCGTCGGCGAGCAGAAGCCGCCGGAGGACAACGGCCGGGTGCTGATCGCCGAACCGGGCGGACGCTACAAGGAGGTCCTCGCCGACACCGTCGTCGGTCACCGCCGCACCAGGCTGATGGACGGCTACACCGCGTCCGCCGACGTCACCGACCTCGTCGCGCGGTCGGGCGGCGGGTACTACACCGTCGGTCAGATCAACGTCGCCAAGGGGCGCACGCCCGCGGGCGCCTGGGGCGGCTGGACGCTGGTGGCCGCCTACGCCCACCCGAACGAGCCGCTGCGCCACCTGGTGCTGATGGACGGCTACGAGCCGCTGGCCTCCGACCGGCGCGACCTCGCCATCACCGTGGAAGACCTGCCGATGCCCTCCGGAGCCTCCGGCTCCATGGGCGTGGTGGCCTACGACGGCGACCGCGGCCACGCCGACGAGTCCCTGACCGTGCGGGCCGGAGACGCCCCGGCGGCACGGGTGAGCGACGCGGCCAACCCCGCGGACGACTTCATGAACTCCACCATCACCGACCACGGGCGCCCCGGCCCCGGCCGGCTGCCCGCGTACCCCAACACCCTCGGCTACGACTCCGACGTCTACGGCATCACGCCCGCCCTGGAGCGCGGCGGTCGCTCCCTGACGTTCCGCTTCACCACGCGCGGCGAGGGCTACCAGGTGGGCGCCCTCTTCCTCCAGGTCGACGCGCGCCGCTGAGGAGTCACGCCCGTTCGCCGGCGGCGTGAGACCGAGCCAGTTCCTCAGTACGGAGACCAGCGTGCCTGACAACGTGAGAGCAGCGGCACCGCGCACGGTGCTGCACCTGTCCCAGCCCGTCGAGGGCGGCGTCGCCCGGGTCGTCACCGATCTGGTGCGCGCCCAGACCCGGGCGGGGCTGCGGGCCGTGGTGGCCTGCCCGCCCGGTGGCACCCTGAGCGGGGACGCCGCCGCGGCCGGCGCCGAGGTCGTCCCCTGGCCGGCGTCCCGCGAACCGGGCCCGAGCCTGTACGGGGAGACCGTGCGGGCGGCCCGTCTGGTACGGCGGATCGGCCCCGACCTGGTGCACGCGCACAGCGCCAAGGCGGGACTGGCCGCCCGGCTCGCCCTACGCGGCCGGCTTCCCACCGTCCACCAGCCGCACGCCTGGTCCTTCGACGCGGTCGGCGGCGCCACCGCCCGGCTCGCCCGGTACTGGGAACGGCTGGCGACCCGTTGGGCGGACCGCGTGCTGTGCGTCAGCGAGGACGAGCGGCGGCACGGCGTCGAGGCGGGGGTGCGCGCACGCTGGGCGGTGATCCGCAACGGCGTGGACACGGAACGCTTCCGCCCGGCGGACGCCGACGCCCGCGCCCGCGCGCGTGCCACCCTGCCCGCGCTCGACGGACTGCCCCCGCACGCCCCCCTGGTGGTCTGCGTCGGCCGACTGTGCCGGCAGAAGGGCCAGGACGTGCTGCTGCGGGCGTGGCCGGAGGTCACCGCCCGGGTGCCCGACGCCCGACTGGTCCTGGTCGGCGACGGACCGTGGCGGCGGACGCTGGGCGAGGCGGCCCCCCGACGGGCGCTGTTCGCCGGGGCCGCCGACGACACGGTGCCCTGGTACGCGGCTGCCGACGTGGTCGTGCTGCCCTCCCGCTGGGAGGGCATGGCCCTGGTCCCGCTGGAGGCGATGGCCTGCGGCCGACCGGTGGTGCTGACCGACGTGACCGGCGCGGCCGAGAGCCTCCCCGCGGGCCACGCCGGTCACTGCCTGGTGCCCCCGGAACACCCCGACGCCCTGGCCCGCGCGCTGACCGGCCTGTTGACCGACCCCCGACTCCGGGACGACCTGGGACGGCGGGCCCTGGAACACGTCCGCTCCTCCTGCGACGTACGGCGGACGGCGACCCTCGTCGCGCGCCTGTACGACGAGGTGCTGGCCGAGCGCTCCGCCGCACCGTCCCCCGAGATCCCCCACCCCCTCCGCACCGAACCGTCCATCGATCCGCCCACCGATCCGTCCACCGAACCGTCCGTCCCTCCGCGCCTCGGGCCATCCCCCCACACGCCCGACGATCGGTCCGTCCCTCCGTACCCCGAGCCATCCCCCCACACGCTCGACGATCCGTCCGCCCTCCCCAACCCCGAAGCCACGGAGCGCACCAGGCGATGACCACGGAGAACACCGGGACAGCCATGACGAACCCGAGCCAGGTCCTGCCCCCGCCGGAACCCAAGAGCCGCGCGGCGACGTCCGTCGTCCCGCCGCGCGGATCGGCACCCCGACCACTGCCACCACACCCGCGGAGGAGACCCCACCGGCGCCGCGCCGCCGCCCTGCCGGCGGTCTCCGACTGCCTGGTGGCGGTCGTGGTGGCCGCCACGGTGATCGCGTCGACCGGCGGGAGCGGGAACCCGCTCGTCCTCGCGGCGGTCTGCGCCGTCGTACCGGCGGTCGTGGTGCCGCTCAACGCGCACGGCGGCCTGTACCGCACCGTCCTGGCCGCCTCCGCGATCGACGAACTGCCCGCCCTGTTCGGCCGTACGGCCGCCGCCTGGTGCGTGGCGGCGGCCGTGCTGGCGGCCGTCCACCCCGACCGGGCCCTGGGCTGGGCGGCCCTGTCGGCCGCGGTGGCGGTCCACACCGCGGCGGCCTGCGCGGCGCGCGGCGCGATTCACCTCGGACGGCGGCGCGCCGGACGCCGCAGGCCGCGCTCCACCCTGGTGGTGGGCGTTGGCCCGACCGGTCGGCGGATCACCACCGCCCTCCACGAGCACCCCGAGTACGGGATGCGCCCGGTCGGCGTGGTCGAACCCGGCGGCGCGCCGGCCGACGCGCTCCTGGTCGCGGACGTCGGCGTGCCGGTGCTCACCGGGCAGGAGGACATCGTCCGGGCCGCCATCCAGAACGCCGTGCGCGACGCGGTGTTCACCCGCGACCCCCGGACGGACCCGGAGACCGCCGCGCTCGTCCCGCTCTTCGCCGACCTGGGCTGCACCGTGTGGCTGGTCGGCTCCGGCCCCGTCCCGGGCGTCGAGCCGCTCCCCGCCGCCCGGCGCGCCCGGGGCGACCACCTGTGGGGCTTCGCCTGCCGGCGCCTGGACCCCCCGCCCCGGAACACCGGCGGGCTGCGCTGCAAGCGCGCCCTGGACGTCGTGGTCGCGGCCGTGGCCCTGGTGGCCGTCTCGCCCGTGCTGCTGGCCTGCGCGCTCGCCGTCCGACTCGCCGACGGCCCCGGTGTGATCTTCCGTCAGGAGCGCGTCGGACAGGACGGGCGTCCGATCACCGTGCTGAAGTTCCGCACCCTGCGCCCCCGCGACGAACACGAGTCGGCGACCCGGTGGAACGTCGCCGACGACCGGCGGATGAGCACGGTCGGCCACCTGCTGCGCCGCACCTCGCTCGACGAGCTCCCACAGTTGTGGAACGTGCTGCGCGGCGACATGAGCCTGGTCGGCCCGCGCCCCGAACGCCCCTATTTCGTCCAGCGGTTCAGCCAGCTCCACCCCGGCTACGCGGCCCGCCACCGGATGCCCGCCGGGATCACCGGACTGGCCCAGGTGCACGGGCTGCGCGGCGACACCTCCATCGAGGACCGGGCGCGGTTCGACAACCACTACATCGACACCTGGTCGCTGTGGCAGGACGTCCGCATCCTGCTGCACACCGCCGGCTCCGTCTTCCGGCTCGGGGGAAGCTGAGGTGACCTCGGCCACCACGGCGATCACGGCTCCGGGCCCGCTGCCCGAGGACCGGACCCGCCAGGCGGCACGAGGGCGGGTGCGGGACCTGGCGGCCGTCCACTGGCCGGTGCTGCCCGCGCTCGCCACCGTCCTGCTGGTGTGCGTGCCGCCCGTCGCCCACGATCCGGCCGACGCGGGCGGGGGCGGGGGCGTCACCGTCGCGGACGCCGCGTCGGCGGTCCTGGTCGGCTGCTGCGCCGTCCTGGCGCTGCGCGCCCGGACGCGGCCCCTGGACCGGACGGCCGCCGTCGTGCTGGCGGCCCCCGCCGTCGCGTTCGCGCTGTCGACCGTCGCCTCCCACGACCCGGCGGCCTCGCTCACCGGCTTCGTCCGCCTGCTGCAGATCCTCGTCCTGGTGCCGGCCGCGCTGGTGCTCGCGCTGCGGACGCGCCGGCACGTCCGACTGCTCGCCGCCGGTCTGGTGGCGGTCGCCTTGATCCAGGGAGCGGTCGGCGTCCACCAGTACCTCACCGGCACCGGCGCCTCCTACGCGGGACGGGACATCCGGGCCGTGGGCACCTTCGGCCCGCTGGACGTCATGGGGATGTCGACGGCCGTCTCCTGCGGCATCGTCGTCGCCCTGGCCATGGGCCTCGCCCCGCCCCCCGGGGCGTCCCGACACCGGCGGCCCGTCGCGCTGACCGTCGCCGCCGTCCTGGTGCTGCCGCTGGCGCTCTCCTTCAGCCGGGGGGCGTGGATCTCCACCGCGGCGGCCTGCACGGTGGTGCTGTTCCTGGCGGGCGCCCGGACGGCGCTGCGCACCCTGGCGGCCGTGGTGGCCGCGGGGGTGGTCCTCGTCGGCGGCGCCGGGGTGGGCTCGCAACTCGTCGCCGAGCGGGCGAGCAGCATCACCCGGGTCGCCGACGCGCCGGACCAGTCGGTGGCCGACCGCTACGCCATGTGGGCCGCGGCCGTGGGGATGTGGCGAGAGAACCCGGTGACGGGGGTGGGGCCCAGGGGCTTCCCCGAGCACCGCGACACCCACGCCTCCCTGGTGCTGTCCTCGGCGAGCGACACCGCCGGCGCGGGGCACGGATTCCGGCGGCAGCCGCTGCTGTCCCCGCACAACATGTACCTGCTCCTCCTCGCCGAACAGGGCCTGATCGGCGTCACCGCCGTGGTGGGCGGCTGGGCGGCGCTGCTGGTGTTCGGGGTGCGGCGGCTGCTGCGCGCGCGGGCCGCCGCGCCCGGCGCCGACCGCGGGGTCGACTGCGGCCTGATCGCGGTCGGCCTGCTGGTCCTGAACTGCGTCGACTTCCTGTACGCCGACATCGGCGGCCCCTCCACCGTCCTGACCGCCGTGATGTTCGGCCTGACCGCCTGGTGGGCGCTGGCCCCCGCCGCCGAGGACGGCACGGGGGAGCCCGCGAAGGGGGTGAGCGGCCGGTGACCACCGCGCCCACCGCACCTGCGCCGCCCCCGGGGCCGCACGCCTCCTCGCCGCCCACCGCGCCCCCGGGTGCGCGGAAGTCCTCCGGCGCCGCCCCGGGCGGACGGTTCGTCGCACGGGCCGCCGCCGCCACCGCCGTCCTGACCGCCGTGGGCTCCTTCCTGGGCCTCATGCGCGACCAGACCATCGCCCACCTGTTCGGGGCGGGCAGCGACACGGACGCGTTCCTGGTGTCCTGGACGGTCCCGGAGTTCGCCGCGACGATCCTCATCGAGGACGCCATGGCACTGGTGCTGGTGCCGGCGTTCAGCCTCGCGCTGTCCCGCCGCGCCGCCGGCCGAACCGGCGACCGTCCGGCCGGGGAGGCCGCCGCCACCGACCGCGCCACCGACCACGGCGCGGCCGAGGACCCCGTGCGGGCCCTGCTGGCGGCGACGCTCCCCCGGCTGCTGCTGGCCCTGGCGTGCGCGGCGGGGACCGTGGCGCTCCTGGCGCCGCTGCTGGTCCACGCCCTCGCGCCCGGACTGGCCGACCCCGAACTGGCGGTGTTCTGCACCCGGATGACCGCCCTGACGGTGCTGGGCTTCGGCACCGCCGGGTACTTCAGCGCGGCCCTGCGCGCTCACCGCAGCTTCGTCCCCCCGGCGACGATCTACGTCGCGTACAACCTCACCATCATCACCACCGTGCTGCTCCTGCACGGCCAGTGGGGCGTGCGCGCCGCCGCTCTCGGGGTGGCGGCGGGCAGCCTCGCGATGGTCCTCGCCCAACTCCCGGCGTTCCTGCGGCACCTGCCCGTCCGTGCCCCGCGCGAGCGGCGGCGGCGCGGGGCCCGTGCCCCGCGCGCGGCGACGCTGGTGGCGGGGACGGTGCTCGCGCCGGTGGCCGTCTTCGCACTCTCCCGCCAGTCCCAGGTGCTCGTCGAGCGCTTCCTGGCCTCCTCGCTGCCGCCCGGCGCCATCTCGCACCTGAACTACGCGCAGAAGGTCGCCCAACTGCCCATGACCTTCTCCCTGTTGCTCTGCACGGTCACCTTCCCGCTGGTCGCGCGGGCCATGGCCGACGGCCGGACGGAACAGGCCCGGCAACGGGTGGAGCGCGATCTGCTCCTGGCCGCCCTGGTGGTGCTGCTCGGCACCGCGTACGTGATCGCCTACGCCCCCCAACTCATCGAAGTCCTCTTCCAACGCGGGGCGTTCGACGCGTCCGACACCGCCGCCACGGCCTCGGTCATGCGCGTCTACGCCCTCGGGCTGCTCGGCCACAGCCTGGCCGGCGCCCTGGTGCGGCCGTTCTTCTCCACCGGCCGACCCACCTGGTACCCGGCCGGGGCGATGGCCGTCGGCCTGCTGCTGACGGTCGTGGCCGGTGCGCTGGCCACCCCGTACTGGGGCGTCCACGGCATTGCCGCCGCCAACGCCGCCGGGATCACCACCACCGCGCTGCTGCTCCTGCGCGGTCTGCGCACCCGGATACTCCCCATCAGGGTGCGCAGGGTGACGGCCGGCCTGGGCCGCCTGGTTCCGGCCGCGACGGCGGCCGGTGCGGCCGGCTGGGCCGCCGCACCGCTGATCGACGGACCACTCCTCACCGCCCTGGCCGGGGGCCTGGTCGTCCCGGCCGTGTTCACCGTCGCGGCGCTCGCCGTCCGCGCACCCGAAGTAGCAACGCTGTTCACCGCCGTCACACGAAGGTTCCGCCATGTCCGCTGACCCGGCACACATTCCCGCACCCGCCGTCGCCCTCCCGGCGCCGACCGCCTCGCTCCCGCGTCTGAGGCCGGTGCGCCCCTGGGTGCTGATGTACCACTCGGTGACCGAACACACCGAGGACCCCTACAACATCACCGTCTCGCCCGGCCGTCTCGACCGCCAACTGCGGTGGCTGCGACGGCGGGGCCTGCGCGGGGTCGGGGTGGGCGAGCTGCTGCGCGAGCGCGCCGCCGGCCGGGGCGCCGGACTGGTGGGCCTGACCTTCGACGACGGCTACGCCGACTTCATCGAGGAGGCCGTACCGCTGCTGCGCCGCCACGGCTGCACCGCGACCGTGTTCGTCCTGCCCGGCAGGCTCGGCGGCAGCAACGAGTGGGACCCGCTCGGTCCCCGCAAGCCGCTGCTGACCGAGGCCGGGATTCGCGCCGCCGTCGGCGCCGGCATGGAGATCGGCTCCCACGGGATGCTCCACCGCGACCTGACCGAGACCGACGACGAGACCCTCCGCGAGGAGACCGAGGGCAGCCGGCTGCTGGTGGAGGAGATCACCGGCCGTCCGGTCCAGGGCTTCTGCTACCCCTACGGCACGATCGACCACCGCGCCGTGCGGGCCGTGCGCGAGGCGGGCTACGCGTACGGCTGTGCCATCGACCCCGGCCCGCTGACCGGGACGCACGCCCTGCCCCGCGTCCACGTCGGCGAGGAGGACACCGCGCTGCGGCTGTACGCGAAGAGGCTGCTGCACCCGCTGCGCCGCCGCGCCCTGCCCAGCGGGCCCACCGCGCCGACCGACGGCACCCACCTCACCGGGGCCGGACGGTGACCGCGGGACACCGGGCGGGACACCGGGCGCGCACCGCGGCGGGAGTCGGGCCGGGGGAGGGCCGATGAGGGTCCTGCACGTGATCACCGGACTCGGCGCGGGCGGGGCCGAACAGCAACTGCGGCTGCTGCTGCGCCACCTGCCGATCTGCTGCGACGTGGTCACCCTCACCAACCCCGGCGCGGTGGCCGAGGGCATCGAGATCGACGGCACCGCCGTCACCCACCTGGGGATGAACGGCAACCGCGACCTGTCCGCGGTGCCCCGGCTGGTGGACCTGATCCGAGCGGGACGCTACGACGTCGTCCACACCCACCTGTACCGGGCCTGCGTCTACGGCCGGATCGCCGCCCGGCTGGCGGGCACGCGCACCGTGATCGCCACCGAGCACTCCCTGGGCGAGAAGATGATCGAGGGACGTCCGCTCACCCCGGGGGTCCGCGCCCTGTACCTGGCCACCGAACGCCTGGGCAACGCGACCGTCGCGGTCTCCGCCACCGTCGCCTCCCGGCTGCGGCGCTGGGGCGTGGCCGGCTCCCGCATCCGCGTGGTGCCCAACGGCATCGACGCCGCGCGCTTCCGCTTCGACCCCATCGCGCGGACGGCCGTGCGGACCCGTCTGGGGCTGCCCGCCCACGCCCTGGTGGTCGGTTGCGTCGGTCGCCTGGTGCCCGGCAAACGCTTCGACGTCGCCATCCGGGCCGTCGCCGAACTGCCCGGAGCCCGCCTGCTGCTGGTCGGCGACGGACCGGAGCGCGACCGGCTGCGCGAGCTGGCCGTCCGGCTCGACGTGGCCGACCGCGTCCTGCTGCTGGGCGAGTGCGGGGGAGCGGTGGCCGCCGGGGAGGGCGACGGCCCGGACATCCCCGGCCTGCTGAGCGCCATGGACGTCTTCGTCTCGCCGTCGGCCGAGGAGTCCTT
This sequence comes from Streptomyces megasporus, assembly GCF_000718985.1. GTDB lineage: Bacteria > Actinomycetota > Actinomycetes > Streptomycetales > Streptomycetaceae > Streptomyces > Streptomyces megasporus. Next base: position 61,720 of record NZ_JODL01000013.1, read on the forward strand.
CGGGCTGGCCGTGCTGGAGGCGCTGGCGGCCGGGCTGCCCGTGCTCCACGTGACCTGCCCGGCCATCGACGAGCTGCCGCCCGACCACGCCCCCGGGGCGCACCGGGTCGGACCCGGCGTCCGGAACCTGGTCACCGCCCTGCGGGAACCGTCCTCGGTGCCCGCGGGAACACGTCGCGCGCCGGTGTGCGAGGCCGTGCGCCACTACGACGTCGCCCGCAGCGCCGACCGGCTCATGGAGCTCTACGAGGAGCTCCACGGACGCGCCGCCGCGCGCCCGACGGGCCGCGTTCCCGGACGCCTCCCCGGGCGCGTTCCCGCGCCCACGCCGTCCGCGCCGAGGACGCGCGCGGGATCGTCCGCACCGGCACCCGCCCCGGCGCCCACTCCGGCGCCCGCCCCGACATCCGCACCGACGAAGAGGTGAACTCCGTCTTGACCACGTCGCGCACGACCCGAACCACCACACCGTCCGGACGTCCCGGCCGGCTGGACCGGCTGCGCTCATGGCGCCCGTGGCGCGGCTCCACCCTGCCCGCCTGGGCGCCGCCCGCCCTGGGGGCCCTGCTGGGGGTGACCGGCGGAGCGGCGTACGGCCTGCTCGCCACGCCCGAGTACACCGCGACCAGTTACGTGGTCGTGGTGCCCGGCGCGGGATCGGACTCGGCGACGGCCCTGGGCTTCGCCCAGGCGTACGGCCGCGTCGCCACCGACAGCGCCGTCCTGTCCGGGGCGCGGGCCGCCGCCGGGATGTCGGTGGACGCGCTGCGGGACAGCGTGCGGTCGGTCACCTCCCCGGACGCCCCCATGGTGGAGATCACCGGGACCGCGTCGAGCCCCGACCGCGCCGCCGCCGTGTCCAACGCGGTGGCCGACGCCCTGACCAAGAGCGGAAACCTGGCCACCGGCAACACCGGGGTGCAACTGTCGCTGTTCTCACCGGCCTTCGAACCCACCGAGCCCACCTCGCCCTCGGCGCCGCTCTCCGCCGCCGTGGGCCTGTGCGCCGGGGGGCTCGTCGGCTCCCTCGTCCGCCTCGCCGCCCCCCGGGGCCGCCGCGAACCGGAGATCCCGCAGAGCCCCGGAGTGCCCGCCCCCGCGAACGGCGACGACCGGGACGCCAAGTCCGCGACCGTCACCCCGCCGGTCAAACCAGCGTCGGTCAAGCCCACGCCCGCCGCGACCTCCTCCGCCACCGCCACCGCCACCGCGCCCGCGCCGGCGGCCGTCGGCACCCCCTCGGCCCCCGCCCCGGCGGGGAAGCCACAGGGAGAGCGCCGCCGGCGCAACCGGAGGTCCGTCCGATGACCGACCGGGCGACCCCACGGGCCCCCGGACCGGCGTCCCGGGCGGCGGGCGCGGCGCCGACCGCCCTCCTGACCCGCCCCCGGGACGCCCCCGCCACGCTGCGGGTGACGCTCTGCCGCGATCCGGCGCGCTTCGCCGCCCTGGCCGCGCCGTGGGACGACCTCCACGGCCGCTGCCGTGCCGCCACCCCCTTCCAGCGGCACGCCTGGCTGTACTCGTGGTGGCTGTCCTACGGCCTTTCGGGACGGCTGCGGCTGGCGCTGGTGCACCGGGGCGACGAACTGGTGGGCGCCGCCCCGCTGATGTCGGCGTTCCGCCCGCTGCCCGTCCTGGTGCCGCTCGGCGGAGCCATCACCGACTTCTGCGACGTGCTGCTGGACGACTCCTGCGCCGAGGAGGCGGCGGACGCGCTCGCCCGGGGCCTGTACCGGGCGGCCCGCACCGCCGTGATCGACCTGCGCGAGGTGCGCCCCGGGGGCCGCGCCGAGCTGCTGTACGACCACTGGCCCGGCCCCCGGCGCCGGCTGACCGACTCGGTGTGCCTCGAACTCCCCGGCGTCCCGATGGACGACCTCGTCGCCCGGATGCCGGCCGGCGCCGCCCGCCGGATGCGGGGCAAGCTCCGCAGGCTCGACCGGGCGGGCGTCGAGTCCCGCGTCGTGCCCGCGCGCGAGGTGCCCGCAGCGGTCACCACCCTGCTCAGGCTCCACGTCCTGCAGTGGCAGGGTCGCGGGATCACGCCCGAACACCTCCGGCCCCGGTTCGCCGAGCACCTGATCCGGTCCCTCACCGCGATGGCGGGCGACGGCGCCGCCCGGCTCACCGAGTACCGCGTCGACAACCGGGTGGTGGCGGTCAACGCACTGTTGCTCTCCTCGGACCTGGTGGGCGGCTACCTCTACGGCGCCCATCCCGAACTGCGCGCCAAGGTCGACCTCGCGGCCATGCTGCTGCGGAACGACTCCTCGTGCGCGGCGGAGACCGGCCGCCGCGTGCTGAGCCTGCTGCGCGGCACCGAACCGTACAAGTCCCACTGGCGGCCCGAGGCCGTCGCCAACCGGCGTCTGCTGCTGGCCCACTCCGCCCTGGAACCCCTCCTGCGGCTCCACACGGCCCAGCAGAACGCCCGCTCCCGTCTGGCCGACGCGATCCGGGACAGGGAGCCGGGCGAGGGCGCCCGACGGCCCCGGCCGGAGGGACGGCACGCGAGCCCGGCCGGGGCGCGGTGAGGGGGACCCACGCCCCGGCCCGCGGGCCAGTGCCGCGTCAGCCAGGGTTCGCCCCGCTCGCCGCCCCGGCACGCACGCTCGCCGCGTTGGCCGAAAGCCCGGGTGGGGACGACTACATGCGGCTTCCGGCCGCCTTGCGATCGCACGCACCAGGACGCCTCGCCACCGGGCGAACCCCGACCGACGCGGCACTAGGGCCTCCGTCCCCAGGAGAAGCTGACGCACAGTCGCCGATCGCCGAACCACCCGCCGAACCAGTCGCCCAGGTCCACGCAGAACCCGGGGCGTCCGGGCCGGTGCCGGCCGGGGGTCAGCGCCTCCCGGAAGACGGCGGAGGACTTCGGGTTCTCGGAGCAGCGCCACACACCGTGCGGGCAGTAGTCGCTGATGGTGTGGTAGAGCGGCCTCTGCCGGTGGATCCACGCCAGCATGCGGCGCATGTACTCGACGTTGTCGCCCCTGCGGAACAGACCCCATTCGGGGTAGGAAATGGGTTTTCCGCGTTCCCGGGCGAAATCCACCTGGTGTTGCAGGCCGAAGGGCTGCTTCACCTGGTCCTCGAAACTCTCGCCCGGCTGTTGGTCGTAGGAGTCCATTCCGATGATGTCCACCACGTCGTCACCGGGATAGCACTCGGTCCAGCCGATGGCGTCCCTTCCGCGGCTGGGAGCGAAATCGAAGCGGAATTTCTGTCCGTCCACCGACCGCATGGTGGCGACGATGCGCCTCCAGTACGCCTTCCAGCCCTCCGGGTCCGGCGCGCAGCGGTGGGTGTAGGTGATGCCGTTCATCTCCCAGCCCAGCACGATCACCGTGTCGGGGACGCCCAGTTCGACCAGGTGTCGGGCCAGGGTGCGGAAGTGGCGGTCGAAGTGACCGTCGACGCCGTGGCGGATCAGCCGACGCACCTCGTGGTCGGGGACCCCCTCCTCGTTGCGCGCCTGCATCGGCACGTTGAGCACGAGCATCCGGTCGGGCTCGGCGCGTCGCCACTGTGCCCAGGGCCGCAGGAAGTCCTTGTTCCCCTCGATGCGTTCCCAGGTGTCGCCCGGCATGTAGGTGTGTCCCACCCGCACCCGCGCGCCGCCGAGCCACGCGCCGAACTCCGCGATCCGCCGCACCCCGTCGGAGCCCGAGCCGAGGAAGGCGCCCATGGCGGTGTCGTGGATTCTCCTCGGCGCGGACGACTTCGCGTCGCCGCTCTGCCAGGTGTTGGTCGCGACGGCGCCTCCCACGACGAGCGCCCCGGCGGTGACGGCACCGACGCAGGCGGTCGTCAGCCTCCGGCGCCGGCGGGGCGCCGTCGGCCTGCGGTGCCGGCCGGGACCGCCCGGTCTGCGGTGTCCTTGGGGCATTTCGTGCCTCCTCGCTGCGTCGCCGGAACGGCGTGCCCTTGTTTCCCCGCCCCTGCATCCGTTCCTTTCCGACACTAATCGGAGGATCTGCAGAATGAGCCGCCCGACTGCTTTCTGATAACCCGTTCGCGATTTTCGTCGCTCACTCGGACGAGCCGCGCGAGGAAAATCTCCCGCACTGTCAACGTTGAGAACAGATAAACCGGCGAGACCACGGACGAGGTCTCCCGGCACACCGTCAGGAAAACCGAGGAATCCTCACCATGTCGCCACCGTTCGACACCGAAGTTCCCGTGCTGCTGCTACGGCTCGACCGGAATCCCTTCCACCACGGCACGTTGGGAGCCATCAGGTCCCTGGGCCGTGCCGGTGTCGAGGTCCACGCCGTCGTCGACTCCCCGATGTGCCCCATCGGCCGCTCCCGTTATTTGCACCGGGGCCACCACCTGCCGGCGAACGGTGTGCGCCGCACGGGCGGGACGGTCGCCGTCGACGCGATGCCGGAGGAGCGCCTGGAGGCGACACTCCGTCAGATCTCCGATCGCATCGGGCGGACCGCCGTGTTGATCGCCATGGACGACATGGGCGCCATCGCCACGGCTCGCCTCGCCGACCGGCTCTCCGACCGTTTCCTGCTGCCCGCCCAACCCCCCGAACTGCCGGAGCGGGTGGCGGACAAGGCGGAACTCGCCGAACTCTGCCGCCACCTGGACGTGCCGCACCCGGAGACCGTGGTGCCGCGCAGCGCCGCGGAAGCGGCGGCCGCCGCCGAGGAGTTGGGGCTCCCCCTGATCGCCAAGTGGAGTCGCCCCTGGCTGCTGCCCCACGGCAGCGGACTGCGCAGCACCACCGTGGTGAACACGGTCGAGGAGGCGCGCGCCCTGTACGGCCGTGTCGGCGAGGCGGGCAGCCCGCTGCTGCTCCAGCGCCGCGTGCCCGGCGGACGGGGAACCGACTGGTTCTTCCACGGCTGCTTCGGCGAGGGAGCGGTCTGCCTGATCGGCGGGGCCGGCCGCAAGGACCACTCCTGGCCGGTGAACGCCGGACTGACGGCCGTCGGCCGGTGGCTGCCGAACCCCGATGTCGAGGAGGCGGCACACCGGTTGGCCGAGCACCTGGACTACCGGGGCATCCTCGACCTGGACTTCCGGTTCGACAGCGCCACCGGCGCCTACCGACTGCTGGACTTCAACCCGCGCCCCGGCGCGCAGTTCAGACTGTTCACCGACCGGGCGGGGCTGGACGTCGTCCGGGCCCTCCACCTGGACCTCACCGGACGCACCGTCGTCCCGTCCCCGCCGGTGCCCGGCCGGGTCTTCGTGGCGGAGAACTACGCCCTCCTCTCCTCGCTGGTCGCGCTGCCCTCCACGGCCCGGCCGTTCGCCGCCCGACGCGACCGGACGTCCTCCGCCCACGGCGGCCGGCGGGAGACCCGGCAGGAGACCCGGCGGGAGACGGAGACCGCCTGGTTCGCCGCCGACGACCCGGCCCCCTTCCTCGCGATGACCACGACCTGGCTGGGCCAGGGCGGACGCAAGGCGCTGCGACGCACGCGGCGGCGCGTCCTGGGCCCGCCCCGACAGCGACGTTCCGAACCGGTGCCGGGGGGAGCCGAGCGTCCGGCACGCTCCGATGCCCACGACCACGCGGGCGACCACGGCACGACACCCTCACGACGATGAGAGAGCGGGAATCAACCATGTACGACCTGGTAGTGGTGGGCGCGGGCCCCTACGGGCTGTCGATCGCGGCCCACGCGGCGGCGGCCGGACTCACCCTGCGCACCTTCGGCCGCCCGATGGCCTCCTGGCGGGACCACATGCCCGAGGGGATGTTCCTCAAGTCCGAGCCCTGGTCCTCCAACCTGTCCGACCCCGCGGGCGAGCACACCCTGGCCGACTACTGCGCCTCGCGGGGCCTGAGAGCCGAGCACGGCAGACCGTTGCCGATCGGCGTCTTCACCGAGTACGGCCTGTGGTTCACGGAGCGCGTCGTGCCGGAGGTCGAGGAGGAGACCGTCACCTCCGTGCGCCCCCGGGCGGACGGTTTCCTGGTGGAGACCGAGAGGGGACAGCGGGTCGCGACCCGGACCGTCGCCCTGGCCGTCGGCGTGATGCCCTTCGTCCACCGTCCGGAGGCCCTGCGGGCGCTGCCGCGCGAACTGGCCTCGCACAGCAGCCACCACCGGGACCTGTCCGGGTTCCGGAACCGGGACGTGACGGTGATCGGCGCCGGGCAGGCGGCCCTGGAGACCGCCGCGCTGCTGGCCGAGTGCGGGGCCCACCCCCGGGTGGTGGCCCGCGCCGACCGCGTCAACTGGAACACCCCGCCGCAGCCCCTGGAACGGTCCCTGCTGCGCTCCCTGCTCGACCCGCACTGCGGACTGGGCACCGGGTGGTCGAGCTGGGTGTGGTCCGAGACGCCCTGGGCGGTCCGTCGGCTGCCCGGCGCCCTGCGGAGCAGGATCGCGGCCACGGCGCTGGGCCCGGCCGGCGCCTGGTGGCTGCGCGAGCGCGTCGAGAGCAAGATCCCCGTGCTGCTCGGGCAGCGACTGCGGGCGGCCGTCCCGGCGGGCGGGGGAGTGCGGCTGACCCTGGACACCACGGCCGGGACGAACACCCTGGACACCGACCACGTGGTGGCCGCCACCGGCTTCGTCCCGGACATCGGGCGGCTGGGCCTGCTGGACCCGTCCGTCCGCAACCGTCTGCGGCCGGCGGGGACCACCCGGGCGCCGGAGGTGGACGGCCGCTTCGAGTCCTCCGTGCCCGGACTGTTCTTCGCCGGTCTGCTCACGGCCCCGTCGTTCGGCCCCGCCATGCGGTTCGTCCACGGGGCGGGCTTCACGGCGGAGCGGCTGGTGCGCGGCGTCCGGCGGCGACTGGGCGACCGGCGCTCCGCCGCGGTGCCCGGCACGCGGCGCTCCCAGCGCTCCCGGGCCACCGCCGCCCTGAGCTGACCACCACCGTCCCCGTTCCCGGCCCGGCCCCGCCCCGGCGCCCGGCGTCCTTCGCGCCGAACGCCGGGGACGGGGCCGGTTCGTGCGGGGTTGGTCCGTGCCGGTCCGGACGGAGCGACCGTTCGTCCCGTCACACGTCTTGACGCGGCCCGGTGGGCACCCCACGATGCATGGGAGCGCTCCCAGCCCCATTCCGGAGCGTCGCACCGTCATGCCGTCGCATCGTCCCACCCGTTCCACCCCCCGCCGGAAGGACCGAACTGTGACACCTCATCCGCCCCACCAGCCCCAAGGGCCGGGCCGTCCACGCCGCGGCGGACGCCGCGCGCTGGGCGCGCTGGCGGCCGTCGGACTGTTGGTCGGTGCCCTCACCGCCCCCGCCGTCGCCCAGGCCGCCGACGGCCCCGAGCTGATATCCAACGGCGACTTCTCACAGGGCACCACCGGCTGGTGGTGGACGGAGAACAGCCCCGGTTCGGTCGTGGCCGGCCGCCTGTGCGTCGACGTGCCCGCCGGCACGGAGAACGCCTGGGACGCCATCGTCGGGCAGAACGACATCCCGCTCGCCGCCGGCGAGGGCTACGAGCTGAGCTTCACCGCGAGCGCCACCTCGCCCGTCACCATCCGCACCAACGTGCAGATGGCCACCGAGCCCTGGACCACGGAGCACTCCTCGGCGGACCGGATCGGGTCGGAGGCGCAGACCTTCACCCACGTCTTCACCTCGAACGGCGACCACGAGGCCGCCCAGCTCGCCTTCCAGATCGGCGGCAGCGAGAAGGCGTACACCTTCTGCCTGGACGACGTCTCGCTCGTCGGCGGCGCCGAACCGCCCGCGTACGAGCCCGACACCGGATCGCCCGTCCGGGTCAACCAGGTCGGCTACCTCACCGAGGGACCCAAGAGCGGCACCTTCGTCACCGACAAGACCAGCGCCCTGACCTGGACCCTCAAGGACGCCTCCGGCGCCACCCGGGCGACCGGCACCACCACCCCCAAGGGCGTCGACCCGACCTCCCGGCAGAACGTCCACACCTTCGACTTCGGCGACTTCACCAAGGCCGGCGAAGGCTACACCGTCACCATCGACGGCGAGACCAGCGAGCCCTTCGACATCGGCGACGACCTGTACGCGTCGCTCCGCTCGGACGCGCTCGCGTACTTCTACCACAACCGCAGCGGCATCGAGATCGACGCCGACCTCGTCGGGGAGAAGTACGCGCGCCCGGCCGGCCACGTGGGCGTGGCGCCCAACCAGGGCGACACGAAGGTCCCGTGCCAGCCGGGGGTGTGCGACTACACCCTCGACGTCTCCGGCGGCTGGTACGACGCCGGTGACCACGGCAAGTACGTCGTCAACGGCGGCATCTCCGCCGCCCAGGTGATGTCCACCTACGAGCGCACCCTCACCACCGAGAACACCGGCGGCGAGAAGCTCGGCGACGGCAGGCTGCGGGTGCCCGAGCGCGGCAACGGCGTCCCGGACATCCTGGACGAGGCCCGCTGGCAGATGGACTTCCTGATGAAGATGATGGTGCCCCAGGGCGAGGAGTTCGCCGGCATGGCGCACCACAAGATCCACGACAGGGCGTGGACGGGCCTGCCGCTCCGCCCCGACCAGGACCCGCAGCCGCGCGAGCTGCACCCGCCGTCCACCGCCGCGACCCTGAACGTGGCCGCCTCCGCCGCCCAGTGCGCCCGCCTCTTCGAGGACCACGACGCACGGTTCGCCGCCCGCTGCCTGACGGCCGCCGAGACCGCCTGGGCCGCCGCCAAGAAGCACCCGAACAAGCTCGCCGACCCCGACGACGGCATCGGCGGCGGCGCCTACAGCGACAACGACGTGCGGGACGAGTTCTACTGGGCCGCCGCGGAACTGTTCGTCACCACCGGCAAGGACACCTACCGCCAGGAGATCCTGAACTCCCCGCTGCACGGCGACACCGACGCCGTCTTCCCGCGCGGCGGCCTCTCCTGGGGCGCCACCGCCGGCCTGGGCGCCCTGAGTCTGGCCACCGTGCCCAACAAGCTGACCGACGCCCAGCTCAAGGGCGTGCGCGCCATGGTCACCGAGGCCGCCGACGGCTACGCCGCCGACTCCCGCGGCACCGCCTACGGCGTGCCCTACGCCCCGGAGAACAACCACTACGTGTGGGGCTCCAACAGCCAGGTCCTCAACAACATGGTCGTCCTGGCCACCGCGCACGACCTGACCGGCGAGTCCGCCTACCGCGACGCGGTGCTGCGCGGCCTGGACTACCTGCTGGGCCGCAACCCGCTCAACCAGTCCTACGTCACCGGCTACGGCGAGCGGGACTCCCGCAACCAGCACCACCGGTTCTGGGCGAACCAGCTCGACCCCGACCTGCCCAACCCCGCGCCCGGCTCCGTCGCGGGCGGCCCGAACGTCGAGATCCAGGACCCGGTCGCCCAGGACAAGCTCAAGGGCTGCGCCCCGGCGATGTGCTACATCGACGACATCGAGTCCTGGGCCACCAACGAGATCACCATCAACTGGAACGCCCCGCTGGCCTGGATCGCCTCCTACGCGGACGACCTCGGCCCCGGCGGCCCCGGTGACGGCGACGGTCAGGAGCCGGGTGACCCGGACGAGACCCCGTCCTGCGAGGTCACCTACACCTCGCACCGCTGGAACAACGGTTTCACCAGCAACGTGACCGTGAAGAACACCGGCACCACCACGCTCGGCGGCTGGGAGCTCGCCTGGGCCTTCGCGGACGACCAGAAGATCACCCAGGTCTGGAACGCCCAGATCACCCAGACGGGACGGAACGTCGTCGCCAAGCCCGTCCAGTGGAACGGCACCATTCCCACGGGCGGCACGGTGAGCTTCGGCTTCAACGGCACCGCAAGCGGCCAGGCGGCGAACCCGACGGCCATCTCCCTGAACGGGAAGGCCTGCACGGTCAAGTGACCTGACCCACCGCGCCGGCGGCGCCCGCCGCGCGCCGAAGGAGGGCCGGGCACCCCGAGAGGGGCGCCCGGCCCTCCGCCGTCCCCCGCCCGACCCGGTGATTGCCGCGCATGCGCACGCGGACGGGGGTACGCGTGACCCCATGGGAACCGATGATCGCGAACCACCGGGTGCGGCCGCGCGACACCGCCATCTGCGCCGGGCCATCGAGCGGCGGCGGAACCCGCCGCTGCGCCGCAGCGACATCACCGTCACCGAGGAGAACCTCGTCCGACGCGCGGTGAAGGCGGCGGCCCTCGGCAACGCCATGGAGTGGTACGACTTCGGCATCTACGCCTACCTGGCCGTCACGCTGGGCGAGGTCTTCTTCCCGAGCGGCAACGACACCGCCCAGTTGCTGTCGTCCTTCGCGGCCTTCGCGGTGGCCTTCCTGGTGCGACCGCTCGGCGGCCTGTTCTTCGGCCCGCTGGGCGACCGGGTGGGCCGCCGGCAGATCCTGGCGCTGACCATGATCCTGATGGCGCTGGGCACCTTCTGCATCGGCCTCGTTCCCGGCTACGACACCATCGGCCTGTGGGCCCCGCTGCTGCTGTTGTTCTTCCGGCTGGTGCAGGGCTTCTCCACCGGCGGCGAGTACGGCGGCGCGGCCACCTTCATCGCCGAGTACGCCCCCGACAAGAAGCGCGGCTTCTACGGCAGCTTCCTGGAGTTCGGCACCCTGGGCGGCTACGTCGCCGCGGCCGGCCTGGTCACCGTGCTGGAACTGGTCCTCAGCGACGCCGCCATGACCGACTGGGGCTGGCGCATCCCCTTCCTCACCGCGGGCCCGCTCGGCGTGGTCGGCATCTACCTGAGGCTGAGGCTGGAGGAGACCCCGGCCTTCCGGAAGGAGGTCGAGAAGCGCGCCACCGGACCGGAGACGGCGGGCGACGAGCCGCCGACCTCGGAGAGCCTCCCGAAGCAGACGCTGAAGCGGATCTTCGCGGAGCAGTGGCGGATGCTGCTGCTGTGCGTCGGACTGGTCGCCGCGTACAACATCACCAACTACATGCTGCTGACGTACATGCCGACCTATCTCACCGACCAGATGGGCTACGACGAGGCTCACGGACTGCTGGTCCTGTTGGGCACCATGGTCGTGATGATGGCCGTCATCAACCAGGTGGGCCGGCTCAACGACCGCCACGGCCGCAAACCGCTGCTGATGGCCGGCATGCTCGGCTACCTGCTGTTCTCCCTGCCGGCCATCCTGCTGGTGAAACAGGGGAGCCTGGGCGCGGTGATCGCGGGCATGGGCCTGCTCGGCCTGTCCCTGGTGTGCCTGCTGGGCACCATGTCGGCCTCGCTCCCGGCGATGTTCCCCACCCACGTCCGCTACGGTTCGCTGGCGATCGCCTACAACGTCTCCGCCTCGCTCTTCGGCGGCACCACCCCCCTGGTCATCACCGCGTTGATCGACTGGTCGGGCAGCGACCTGATGCCCGCCTACTACACGATGGCCGCCGCGCTCGTCGGCGTCGTCGCGGTCTCGCTGATGAAGGAGACGGCCCGCAAGCCGCTGGAGGGCTCCCCGCCCTCGGTGGCCACGCACGAGGAGGCACGCCGGCTGGCCGCCGGGCGGCACGACCGGAACCCCCCGTACTGATCCCGCACCGACCCCGTGCCGACCCGGCCCGGCGGGCCCCGGTCCTCACCCCGTGGAGACGGGTTTGGTGCCGATGACGACGGTGGCGTCCGACTCCTCGGAGACGACCACCCGCGGCACCAGCCCGGCGCGGGCGACCGCCGCCACCGTCAGCGGGGCCTGGTGCCGGCCCGTCTCCACCAGCAGCGAACCGCCCGGCGCCAGCCACGTCGGCGCCCCGGCGATCACCCGCCGCTGCACCTCCAGACCGTCCGCGCCGCCGTCGAGCGCCACCCGCGGCTCGTGCGCGCGGGCCTCCGCCGGCAGCAGCCCGATCTCGCCGGTGGGCACGTAGGGCGCGTTGGCCGGCAGGACGTCGACGCGCCCGCGCAGCGCGGCGGGCAGTGGTTCGTACAGGTCACCCCGGTACACCCGGCCGCCGAAGGCGGCGACGTTGCGCCGGGCACAGCGCACCGCGACCGGGTCGACGTCGGCGGCGTGGAGGTCCACGGTGACCCCGTCCCGTCCCAGGGCGGCGGCCAGCGCGGCGCCCAGCGCGCCCGAGCCGCAGCACAGGTCGACGACGGTCGGCGGCCGGTTCGCGGCGGCCCGGCGGACGGCCTGGTCGACGGCTTGGTGGACGAGGAACTCGGTGCGGCGCCGGGGCACGAACACCCCGGGCTCCACCAGGACGCGCAGCCCGCAGAACTCCGCCCAGCCCAGGACGTGTTCCAACGGCAGTCCGGCGACCCGCCGGTCCACCATGGCGGCGAGCTCGTCCGGCGTCCGGGCGGTGGAGAGCAGCAGGCGCGCCTCGTCCTCGGCGAAGACGCAGCCGGCGGCCCGGAGCCTGTCGGCGACGGCGGACGGGGACGGACCGGAGGGTGGGCGGGCCGGGGGCGGCGCGGAGGAAGAGGAGGAGAGCGGAAACGACACGGGAACCTCTCGGGACGACCGGAGGGCGCTCTCCCGACCGTCTACGCGGCGGGAACCACGGGACCACGCGGCGAGAGCACCCGACCTGACCTGGCGCCGATGCCTCTCACCTCCCTCGGACGGCTGCCGAGGGACGGAAACCCTACCAGAGGGCCGGAGAGAGGTCCGGACGAGCGCGGTGCGCGATCGGCCCCCCCGGCGCCGCGCGCCCCCGGGGCCCGGAGGATGATCGGGGCGGGGGTGAGGCGGATGACGCGGACGCGGAGCGCCGACCGTGGGGACGGGTGGGGACCGGGCGCCTACCGGGTGTCGGTGGCGGCGCTCTCGGTGGAGAGCGTGTTCCTCGCGGAGGCACACACCCTCTGGAGCCTCCCCGACGAGTCGTACACCCCCGCGGACCCATCGGGCTGGTCCCTGTTCATGCTGCCCTTCCTGGCGCTCTGCGGCCTTCCCGTCATCCTCGTCCTGACGACGCTGGTCGTGCTGCCCACGGCCACCCTGGCGCGCCGGCTCGGCCGGGTGTGGTGGTGGACGCCGGTCGTCGCGGCGGTACCGGCGTCGGCGGTCGTCCTTGTCGTGGTCCTCGCCGCGGAACCGGGCGTCGCGGACGCCGCCGTGCTGTGGACGGTGCTGTGGGCGGGGATCGGTCTCCCGGCGCACCTCGTCACGCTCTCCACGCCGCGCCCCGGGGCCGAACGGCCTCCGCTGTTGGTGGCGCGGACGTACGGCTACGGAGCCCTGGCCGTGCTGCTCCTCGTCGGCGGGGGCGGCATCGCCCGGGGAACCGGCCTGCTCGACGCGTACGAGCCGCCCCTGTTGTCGCGTGAGCGGGCCGTCGGCGCCTGGACCGACGGCCGGGGAGGCCTCCTCCACCTCGCCCCGGACGGCACCGCCACTGCCGACGGCCTCCTGGTCGAGGACGTCGACCGCCCCTTCGGCGAGGTGCGGTGCGATGCGTCCGGCACCTGGTACCACGAGCCGGGGACCCCGTGGAACCAGAGGATCGTCACCAGGTTCGACGACTGTTCCTTCTACGAGTGGTCCGTCGGCGGCACGGACGCCCGGCCGAAGCTCGACGTCCTGTACGGCGATCCGGACGCGCCGGAACGGTACGTGCTGACACGGCGTTGACGGCGGGACGGCCCCGCCCGGGGTGTGGGTCAGGTGCGCGTGACGCGGGCCACCAGATCGTGCCAGCCCGCCTCCAGGCGGTCCAGCGACATGCCCCGCCGCCGGGTGAGGTGGTGGAGGAGCGCGACGTCCAGGTAGCCCACGAGGGCTTCGGCGAGCAGTTCGGCGTCGCCGCCTGTGTCGGCCTCGCGCAGCAGCGAGGTGACGTGGGTGACCCGGACGTACCGGGGCGCGAGGTCCAGGCGTCGGCACGCCTCGGGCTCGGCGGAGAGCAGCAGGGCCCGATGGGCGTCCAGGTGTCTGAGCGTGGCGGGGCCGAAGGCCTCCAGGCGCCGCACGGGAGGGGCGCCGGGGCCCAGCGGCGGGGGACCGTGGAGGAAGGACTCCTGGTAGATGCGTTCCGAGCGGTCCAGCAGCGCCATGATCAGGCCGGTTCGGTCGCCGAAGCGGCGGAAGACGGTGCCCTTGCCGACCGAGGCGGCGGAGGCGACGGCCTCCATGGTCAGGCACTCGGGGCCGCGTTCGGCCACCAGGCGGGCGGCCGCTTCCAGCAGTCGTGTCCGGTTGCGGGCCGCGTCCGCCCGCATGGGTGGGGACTGGTCGGCCAGGGGCAGGGGCGGCCGACCGGTCCGTTCGTCGTCGAGCGGAGCGGAGGGGTTCACAAGCTCACAGCGTAGCGGTCGGGAAGGAAATGGACCACGGTCCGGTTTCTGTGCTAGAACGTCATGCGGACCACGGTCCGCTTAACCCCCCGGTTACCAGTTTGGAGATCACTCCCATGGCCGTTCGCATCCTGGGCCTCGTCGGCAGCCTCCGTGCCGGCTCGCACAACCGCCAGCTCGCCGAGACCGCCGCCAAGCACGCCCCCGAGGGCGTCGAGCTCGCCGTGTACGAGGGCCTGGCCGACCTGCCCTTCTACAACGAGGACGTCGACGTCGAGGGCTCGGTGCCCGAGGCCGCCGCCAGGCTGCGGGAGACGGCCGGTGCCGCCGACGCGTTCCTGCTGTTCTCGCCCGAGTACAACGGGACGATGCCGGCCGTCCTGAAGAACGCGATCGACTGGCTGTCGCGCCCCTACGGCGCCGGTGCCATCACGGGCAAGCCGGTGGTCGTCGTCGGCACCGCCTTCGGCCAGTACGGCGGCGTGTGGGCGCAGGACGAGGCCCGCAAGGCGGCCGGCATCGCCGGCGGCGCCGTCCTGGAGGACGTCAAGCTCTCCATCCCCAACTCCATCGGCCGCTTCGCCGAGACCCACCCGGCCGACGACTCCGAGGTCGTCGAGCAGATCGTCGAGGTCCTGAAGAAGCTCTCGGCCGCCGTGACGCCGTCCGCGGCCTGACGGGTTCCCGCCCTCAGTGGGGGAAGCGCGGGACACCGCACGGGGCCCTCTCCACGATCGGAGAGGGCCCCGTGCCATGTCGTGCGTATCGCGTCGTGCCGTGCGGTATCGCGTTGTGCCGCGCTGCCGGCCGGCTCAGGTCAGACGACCTCGTAGTTGCGCATCATGTCGTGCTCCTCGTGCTCGAGGATGTGGCAGTGCCAGACGTAGACGCCGCGCCTGTCGAAGTGCGCCTTGACCCGGGTGACGCTGCCCGGCGGCACCATCACGGTGTCCTTCGGACCCGACTCGCCGACCTCCGGCGGCCGTGTCCGCCCGATCCTGATGTCGGACAGCGCGCCGGTCCGCGGGTCCCGGGTGGCGGTGAACGACGCCCGCTCCAGCACCTGGAAGTGCGCCAGGTGCAGGTGGACCGGGTGGGTCTCGAACGTGGTGTTGAACACCTCCCACACCTCGCTGGTGTTCAGCCGCGGGGTCTCGGTGATCGGGTCCTTCCAGCCCAGCGCGCCGTGCTCGACGGTGCCCAGGCGCGGTCTCGGCCTTCCGAACTCGTCCCGGCCGTTGAGCAGCAGCAGCCGACGGGTGCGGGCCGGACGCCCCGCGACCCGGTACGGCGCGTCACGGAACGCCCCGGGCAGCCGCGGTTCGGCGACCCTCCTGTCGTACGGCCTGGTGACCCGGAACTGCAGGACCCGGTCCGCGGGCGGGGCGACGGGGGCTCCGTAGGGGAACGGCGTCGGGGCGTCGTTGGTGAGCTCGAAGGTCGCCCCCCGGTGGTCCCGGAAGTCGACGACCAGATCCGCCCGCTCGCCGGGGGAGAGCACCAACGGCCCGTCGAGCCTGTGCGGTTCGTGGAGGAAGCCGTTGTCGGAGCCGATCTGGGTGACGGGGAACGGCCACCCTCCGCCCGCCGACAGCCGGTAGAAGCGCGAATTCGACGCGTTGAGCAGCCGCAGGCGGTACTGGCGGGGTTCCACCTCCAGGTAGGGCCACGCCCTGCCGTTGACGGTGATCACCTGCCCGTAGAACTCGGGCCGGATCGACGGACCGCCCGGCCACCGCGGCGAGTCGGCGGGAGCGTCGGGGTAGGCCAGCCGGCCGTCCGGGTGGAACATCCGGTCCTGGATGGCCAGTTCCAGCTCGTAGCGGCCGGCGGGCAGTCGGTTCCGCCCCAGGAGGGCGAGTTCCCGGTCGTCGCGCAGCAGGTAGAACCCCGCCAGGCCGGCGTAGACGTTGAGCCTGGTGAGACCCATCGTGTGGTCGTGGTACCAGAGGGTGGCGGCCTCCTGGTCGTTGTCGTAGCAGGAGCGCGCCCGGACGAAGCGCGGCCCGGTGGCGCCGCCGAGCGTGTACCAGGCCTCCGGGTGGCCGTCGTCGCCGGCTCCGGTGTGCGCCCCGTGGAGGTGCACCACGGTCGGCACGCCGGTGCCGGCGAGGGTGTGGTCGGTGCCGGTGTAGGCCCAGTGGATGGTGGTGTCCACCGGGAGCAGGTGGCCGAACGGCAGGGCGTTGGCCCAGTGGATCCGCACGGGTCGGTGCCTGCGGGCCACGACGGTGGGGCCGGGCCAGGTCACGGGCGCCCGGCCGGCGCCCGCCCGGCCGACCTGTCCGAACCCCCACACGGGTGTCCTCAGCTCCGGCCCGCAACCGAGGACGTCCTGCCGGGCCGGGGCCATGGCGATGGTCCGCGATCCGCCGTTCGACAGGTCGACGCGGGCGGGCCGGGGCAGTTCGCGCACGAACCGGGGGATGGCGTCGGGGTCGGCGATCGGGTCGAGGTACAGCGGATGGTCGACGGACGGGAGGCCGCGCCCCGGCGTGGCCCGGGCGGGGGCCGTGTCGAGGCCGGGGAAGAGCAGAGCGCCTCCCGTCAGCGAGGTCGCCCGGAGAAATCGTCTTCTGTCCACAGCCTGTCGTCCCCTCGTGGTCGCGGATCACTGCGCGGATCACCGCGCACCTCGTGATGATCCACGCCGACGGGAGGAGGAAGGTGATTGATCGGGTGGAAGGCGCTGAAAGAGCGACAAAGAGTGATAATTATTTCCAGCGCGTCACGGCGGGAAACCCGGCCGATCCGGTGCGGCGAGCCGACCGGTCCGGACGGGGGCGGCGGTCGCCCCGCCCGGACCGTGCCCGTGATGCGGGCCCTACGGCGTCTGCTCGACGACCTCCAGATTGACGAACCGGGGCTCCTTGGTGCACAGCGCCCGGAATCGCTCGGCGACGCGCTGCGTCTCGGGCAGGTCGTTGTTCTTCATCGCCTGCTCGTAGGAGGGGAACTCGACGATGTCGACGTAGTGGGAGGGGTTCTCGCGGTCCTTCCCGTGCACCTCGCGGGCGACGGTCCGCTTGCCCTCCGTCATCCGCATCCACTCGTCCCAGAGGCGCATCATCTCCTCGTCGCGTGTGGTCTCGTACTCGATGATCTGCACGAACGTCATGGAAGCGCTCCTAGTTGCGGCCTCTGACGCGCCGCCGGGCCGTGGCGCCGGCGGGCGGACGAACGCGCCGCCGAGCCCGATCCGGTCGTGCGCCATATGTCCATGATGCGCGTCCGTGGTGGGGAATGGGCAAAGAAACCCCCGACTCGTCGGGCGTCCCCGGCTCCGCGCGGGCCGGCCCCGACCGCCCCGCGCGGAGCCGGCTCACAACCCGCCCAGGGCGATGATCAGGTCCAGGTCCTTGTTCAACAACCTGCCGGCCCGCCTGTACTCCGGACGGTCGGGGACGGTCACCCTCACCCCGGGCCGGTCGCCGGTGAGCACGGTCACCTCCGACCCCCGGTAGCGATCGGCCTTGTCCTCGACGACCTTCTCCAGTTCCTCGGCGGCCCGCTCGGCGGTACTCGCGTCCGCGAGCGGCGCGCAGATCACCCCGGAGGTCTTCCCGGGCGCGCCGGCGACCTGCCCGATCCCGATGAGCGGAACGGTCTCGTCGTCGCCCCGGCGGGTGATGTCCACCCGGTAGACCTCGCCGAGGCAGTCGCTCAGCCATCGGTGGTCGGGGTCGTCCGCGAGGGAGTCCCCACGTGCGGCGTCGACCTGACCCAGTCGGTCCGGTTGCGCCCCGTACGCGATCCCCCGGTCGGACACCTCCCAGACCAGGTGCGGCGCCGGACCCTCCTCGTCCGGCTCGGCCAGCACGGTGCGTCCGTCCTGGTCGCGCTCCCGGTACCCGTCGGCCTTCAGGGTCGAGGTGACGCGCTCCGCGTCGAAGGAGCCCAGGAGCAGTCCGGTCATGTCCCCCAGGACCAGGGAGAGTTCCACGTCCTTCGTGTCGAACCCCTGGTCCTCCGGCTTCCGGAAGCGCGGGTACAGCGCGGGGCTCCCCAACGGATCGGTGAAGCCGAACCACTCCGGGTCGGCCTCGGACAGCTTCCGGAACTCGGCGCTGTTCATGAAGGCGACCGTCTCGCTCGCCCCGTCCCGGGGCGCCGCGTGGGCCAGGGCGGTCAGCAGTCCCGACGGGTTCTTCCCGAGCGTGTCCGGCTGCTCGGCGTCCTCCCCGGGGCCGCATCCCGACGCCAGCAGCGCCGCGCAGGCGACGCCCACCACGGCGGCCGACATCCGGCGCCGGGGAGAGCGGGTTCGCCGCGCGGAGGCGGGCGGGACGGTGGTGTCGGAGCGTTCGCTGTTCGGCATGGCGGGACGCTACTGCACGTTCGCGCTCCGCGGCCCTCCGGTTGCACGACAGGGGCACCGCCGTCACCGTCGTGTGACCGAGGACGAGCGGGCACGGGGGCGGACGGGGAGAGGGGGTGCGGAGAACCGTGCGCGGCGCCGGTCTTGTCATGGACGCGGGATGCCCATAGAGTCCGCCGCGCAGTGTTTGGGAGCGCTCCCAGAGGGCTCCCCGCCCCCCACACCCGCGGAAGGGACACCATGAGACTCACCACACGTCTCCTCGCTCGAACACGCGCCTCGGTGGCGGCCCTGGTGCTGGCCGCGGGGTCGTTGACGGCCCTGATCGGCACGGCGCCGGCGGCCCACGCCGACGAACGGATCTGCGCCCAGTACGGGACCACCACCGTCCAGGGCCGGTACGTGGCGCAGAACAACCGCTGGGGCACCAGCGCCACCCAGTGCATCGACGTGACCGGCACCGGCTTCCGGATCGTCCAGGCCGACGGGTCCGTCCCCACCAACGGGGCGCCCAAGTCGTATCCGTCGATCTACAACGGCTGCCACTACACCAACTGCTCCCCGGGCACCAACCTGCCGATGCGGATCGACTCGATCGGCAGCGCGCCCAGCAGCATCTCGTACACCTACGTCGACAACGCGGTCTACAACGCCTCCTACGACATCTGGCTGGACCCGACGCCCAAGAGGGACGGGGTCAACCGGACCGAGATCATGATCTGGCTGAACCGCGTGGGCCCGATCCAGCCCATCGGCTCCCGGGTCGGCACGGCCACCGTCGGCGGCCGAAGCTGGGAGGTGTGGACCGGGAGCAACGGCTCCAACGACGTCATCTCCTTCGTCGCACCGTCGGCGCTCCGCACACTGAGCTTCGACGTGATGGACTTCGTCGACGAGACGGTCGCCCGCGGCATGGCCCAGCGCTCGTGGTACCTGACCAGCGTCCAGGCCGGGTTCGAGCCCTGGCAGGGCGGGGTCGGCCTCGCCGTCGACTCCTTCTCCTCCTCCGTCAACTCCGGCGGCGGGAGCGGCGGGGGCGGCGGCGAGGAACCGCCCCCGGGAGGGCAGCCCGGTAGCTGCGAGGTGGCGTACACCGCCAACTCCTGGCCGGGCGGCTTCACCGCCGAGACCACCGTCACCAACACCGGGTCCACCGCGATCGACGGTTGGGAGCTGAGCTTCCCCCTGCCCAGCGGGCAGTCGATCACCAGCGCCTGGAACGCGTCGGTCTCCACCGCCGGCGGCACGGTGACGGCCCGTCCCACGGACCACAACCGCACCATCGCGCCCGGCGCGAGCCGGTCCTTCGGTTTCCAGGGGACCCACTCGGGAGGCACGTTCGGCGAGCCGACCCGGTTCACGCTCAACGGGACCGCCTGCACGGTGAGGTGACCTCGCGCACCTCGCGCACGGCGGGCGACCGGCCGACGGGAGAGGCCGGAGGAAGGCGGGGCCCGGACCGGAACGACGGGACGGTCCGGGCCCCACCGCGCCCCGACGCCCGGGGAGGGGAGGGACGGGCGGCGGGGAACGGGACGGCGGGCCGCGGCCCCCACCCTCCGCGCCCCGGCCGTGCGGGCCGTCACCCCAGCCGGGCGGCCACCTCGCCGCGCAGTTGGGGCAGCATGTCGTGGTACACGCCCGGACAGAGGGTCGCGCTGTAGTCCTTGTGGCCGTGAATCCGGCTCGCCGGGATGCCGTACCGCTCGCACACGAACGCGCACAGGACCACCAGGACGTCCCACTGGGCCTGCGGCGGCAGGGCGCCCGCGTGGTACGAGCCCTCGCTCGCGATCCCGATGGCCTGGTCGTTCCGTCCGGCGGTGTGGGCGCCGAGCACGAACTCGCTTCCGCCGTAGAGGGTCCGCAGGCTGTCGTGCCGCCCCTCGGTGATCCAGCCGCCCCGGCTGACGAGGAAGTGGTAGCCGGTGTCGACCCACCCGTTCTTGTCCATGTGGAGGTTCTGGACCCAGCGGGCGTGGGAGTGCGCCTGGGCGCGGGAGAAGTCGGACGAGTTCGCGCTCGCCGTGTGGTGCACGATGATCGAGCTCGGCCGGTACCGGAGGACGCTGATGCCTCCCTGGGGCGGCCGGGCGCCCCAGGTCCGGGTGCTGTCGATGTCCGGTTCGACGACGTCCGCGGTCCCGGCTCTGGCGGTGCCCTGCAGGGCGCCGGCGGCGACCAGACCGGCCGTACCGGCGAGCAGGAGGCGGCGCCGGAGTGATTTCTCACCGTTCACTGTCACTCCTCGAAAGGTGCGCTGATGGTGGGGGAGGGTGGAGCCGGCGACGAGCCGGCTCCACCTGCGATCTTGCGCCGTGGAGGGTTCGAAGAGCGTTCGCGCGGACTTACGGCGTGTTGTTGGCGAGGGCCAGGAGCCGGTCGCGGGAGCCGTTGAACTTGTTGCGGTCCACGTTGCCGGAGACGCCGCTGACCGAGCCGGTGCTGGTGTACTGCCAGACCGTCCAGGTGGGGAAGCCGCTCGGGAGGGTCGGGGTCGCGTTGGAGGTCCAGTGCGCCACCCACAGCGGGCTCTTGTCGTACATGCCGGTCCAGTTGCCGGTGCAGGTGTTCCACCAACTCGCGGTCGTGTAGATCACCACGTCGCGGCCGGTGCGCGCCTTGTAGGCGTTGTAGAAGTCGGTGATCCAGGTGCGCATCTGGGTGGTGGACAGGCCGTAGCACATCGCCCCGTACGGGTTGTGCTCGATGTCCAGGACGCCGGGGAGGGTCAGGTTGTCGCGCGACCAGCCGCCGCCGTTGGTGGCGAAGTAGGTCGCCTGGGTGGCGCCGCCGGAGACGTTGGGGAGCGCGAAGTGGTACGCGCCGCGGATCACGCCGGCGTGGTACGCGGCCGGGTAGTTGGTGTTGAACCGCGGGTCCTTGTAGGAGGTGCCCTCGGTCGCCTTGATCCAGGCGAACTGGATGCCCGCGTTGCGCACCGAGGTCCAGTTGATGGCGCCCTGCCAGTGCGAGACGTCGATGCCCTGCACGCCGTCGGTCGGGGCCAGCGGACCCATCGACGGCTCGTCGGTCGGGGCGCCCTCGTGGATGCGCGTGCCCAGACCCATGTACGCGCCGCCCGGCTTGACGCGGTCCTCGGCGGGCGGGGGAGCGGCGGTGGCGGTGCCCGCCGCGGTCGCCGTCAGGGCGAGCGCCGCGCCGAGCGCACCGGCGACGGTGACCGCCCGTCTGCGGAACACGGAGGAGAGGAAGCGGAACGGGGACATGACTGCCTCCTGACACATGTCGGGGGACGAGGGGGGAAGTGTCGGGTGGTGCCACCGGGGGCAGAGCGGTGCGGTTTGACGTGCGCGCGTCATTAGTGACGCACGTGGGTCGTCGCGTGTAAAGGCTTTCCACGCCCTCCCCGTGGTCTGGTCCACTGAGGGGGCGGGTGGCCTGTGGTGATGGGAGTGCGATGGCGGTGACTTTCACGCCGTGAAAAGCGGAATCCGGATTCCGGTACGCGCCGACCGGACAACGGATGACGGAAGGTGGGCCGGAAGGGGCCGGCGTCCTACGCCGTGGCGATCCTGACGTAGCGTCCGGCGACCCGCAGGTCCGCCTCCAGCGCCGCGGCGGCCTCCAACAGCGGCGGCAGCAGTTCCGCGCGGGAGCGCTCGGCCGGGGCGCGCCCGCTGTGGGTGGAGACGTTGACGGCGGCGATCACCCGTCCGTCGGCGTCGCGCACCGGGGCGGCGATCGACCGCAGCCCCTCCTCCAGTTCGTCCTCCACCTGGGAGTACCCCTGCCGGTCCACCTCCGCCAGGATCTCGGCCAGTCGCTCCCGCGAGGTGACGGTGTGTCGGGTCAGGGGTGTCGGCTCCAGGCGGGCCAGGCGCTCGGACCGCTCCGCCTCGGGCAGCCCGGCCAGCAGGACGCGCCCCATGGAGGTCGCATGGGCCGGGAAGCGGGTGCCGACGGTGATGTTGACGCTCATGATGCGCACGGTCGGGACGCGCGCGACGTACTGGATCTCGTCGCCGCTCAACACGCACATCGAGGCCGACTCGTGCACCCGCCCCACCAGCGCCTCCAGGTGCGGCAGAGCCATCTGAGGGAGCGTCAGTCCGGACAGCGGGGCGAAACCGAGCTCCAGGACCCGGGGCGTGAGGCGGAACAGGCGCCCGTCGCCCACCACGTACCCCAGGTGCTCCAGGGTGATCAGCGAGCGCCGGGCGGTGGCGCGGGGGAGTCCGGTGGCCTCGGCGACGGCGGACAGGGGGAGTCCGTCGTACCCGTGGCCGAGGGCGGTCAGCACCGACAGGCCGCGGGCCAGCGACTGGACGAACTCCGGGCCGATCTCCCGCTTGGACGCCCGCAGTCGGGGAGCGGGGGGCTCGCCGACCGGAGGGGCCGCGGGCGGCGGGGCCGCGAGGGCGTCCGCCATGTCGGCCACCGTCTTCCGCAGCCGGGGGAGCACGGCGTCGGCCAGCGAGGCGGCGCTGTGCCGGCTGGTGTGGCTGACCACGCCCACCCCGCACACCTGCCGTCCGGAGGGGTTCCGCACGGGGACGGCGACGGCGACCAGGCCGGGCTCGATCATCTGGTCGTCCACCGTCCAGCCGCGCCGTCGGGCGTCGGCCGCGCGGTCCGCGAACGAGACGTGGGCGGTGCCGTACCCCGGCGGCACCACGGGGAAGCCGGTGTCGAGCGGGTCGGCCTCGCGGCGCAGCCGCCACCGCTCCCAGTCCTCCTCGGTCCAGTCGGCGGCGAACAGCGCGCCCGCCGCGACGCGCTCGGCGGGCAGCAGGTCGCCGATGCGGAAGGTGAGCGACATCGCCCGACGTCGGGCGGCCTGGTGGACGAAGCGCACCCCGTCCAGGTCGGGGACGGCGATGGAGACGGACTCGTCGAGCTCGTCGGCCAGCGCGTCGGCGAGCGGTCCGAGCTCGTCGGGCAGCCGTGAGGAGGCCAGGTACGCGTTGCCCAGCTCCATCAGGCGGGGGGCGAGGACGGCGTCCCGTCCCTCCAACCGCAGGTGACCGATGTGCCCCAGGGTGCTGAGGACCCGGTCCACGGTGGCGCGGGCGAGCCCGGCGCTCCGCGCCACCTCGCTGACGGGCCGCCTGCCGCCGGCCGCGGCCAGCGCGCGCAGCACCGTCAGGCCGCGGATCAGGGGGCCGAGGGCCTCCCGCGGCGCGGATTCGGTGCGGCGGGCGGCCGGGGGAGAGGTCATGCGGGACTCCAGCGGGACGGGTGTTGCGTCGAAACCGTACCCGCTCCGGACGTTGACAGGCTCCGCGGCCGAGGGGCAGACTCAACCGCGGAGTGATTTTGAACTAAAGTTCACTGGGCGAACAACAGTGGTGGTCGAGCAGCCCCGAGCCGCCCGGAGAGGAAACAGGCGAGGATGGACAAGGTGGTCGCGTCGGCCGAGGAGGCCGTGGCCGACGTCCGCGACGGAGCGTCGCTCGCGGTGGGCGGCTTCGGGCTCTGCGGCGTGCCGAACACGCTGATCCAGGCGGTGTACGACTCCGGCGTCACCGACCTGTCGGTGGTGTCCAACAACTGCGGGGCGATGGAGTCGGGGCTGGCGATCCTGCTGGCCGCCCACCGCATCCGCAGGGTGACGGGCTCCTACATCGGCGCGAACAAGGAGTTCGCCCGCCAGTACCTGGCCGGGGAGATCGAGGTGGAGATGATCCCCCAGGGCACCCTGGCGGAGCGGCTCCGGGCCGGCGGGGCCGGCATACCGGCCTTCTACACCCCGGCCGGAGTGGGCACCCAGGTCGCCGCCGGCGGCCTGCCCTGGCGGTACGACGGCGCCGGCGGGGTGGCGGTGGCCTCACCGCCGAAGGAGGTCCGCGAGTTCGACGGCGTCGAGTACGTGCTGGAGCGCGGCATCACCACCGACTTCGCCCTGGTCCGCGCGGCGAAGGGGGACCGGCACGGCAACCTCGTCTTCGCCAAGTCGGCCCGGAACTTCAACCCCTTGGCGGCCATGGCGGGCCGGATCACCGTCGCCGAGGTGGAGGAACTGGTCGAGCCGGGCGAACTGGACCCGGACGGGGTGCACCTGCCGGGCGTCTTCGTCCGGCGCGTGGTGGCCCTCACCCCCGAACAGGCCGGCGACAAGAAGATCGAGAAGAGGACGGTGCGCGCCTGATGTCCTGGACCAAGGAGGAGATGGCCGCCCGTGCCGCCCGCGAGCTGGAGGACGGCCAGTACGTCAACCTCGGCATCGGCCTGCCCACGCTGATCCCCAACCACCTCCCCGACGGGGTCGAGGTGGTCCTGGAGTCGGAGAACGGCATCCTCGGCGTGGGCCCCTACCCGACGGACGACGAGGTCGACCCCGACCTGATCAACGCGGGCAAGGAGACGGTGACCGTCCTGCCCGGAGCCGCGTACTTCGACTCGGCCCTGTCGTTCGGCATGATCCGCGGCGGGCACATCGACGTGGCGGTGCTGGGGGCGATGCAGGTCTCCGCCCGCGGCGACCTGGCCAACTGGGCCATCCCCGGCAAGATGATCACCGGGATCGGCGGGGCGATGGACCTGGTGCACGGCGCCCGCCGCGTGCTCGTGGTGATGACCCACACCGCCAAGGACGGCAGCCCCAAGCTCGTGGAGGAGTGCACCCTGCCGCTGACCGGTCAGGGCTGCGTGGACCGGATCGTCACCGACCTCGGCGTCCTGGACGTGACCGCCGACGGTCTGGAGTTGGTGGAGTGCGCGCCCAGCGTGACCGCCGAGGAGATCCGGGAGAAGACCGCCGCCGAGATCCGCGTTCCCGAGAGGATTCCGTCATGAGCATCCGTGATGTCTATGTGGTCGACGCCGTCCGCACCCCCGTCGGCAAGTACGGCGGCGCCCTCTCCCGCGTCCGCCCCGACGACCTGGCGGCCCACACCATCCGGGAACTCCTCGCCCGGACCCCGAACCTGGAACCGGACCGGATCGACGACGTCTTCTTCGGCAACGCCAACGGCGCGGGCGAGGAGAACCGCAACGTGGGCCGCATGGCCGCGCTGCTGGCCGGGCTCCCGGTGACCGTCCCCGGCGTCACCGTCAACCGGCTGTGCGCCTCCGGACTGGAGGCCGTGGTCCAGGCCGCCCGGGCCATCGCGCTGGGCGACGCCTCGATCGCCCTGGCCGGCGGGGTGGAGTCGATGTCCCGCGCCCCCTACGTGCTGCCCAAGTCCGACCGCCCGTTCCCCGCGGGCCACACCGAGCTGTACTCCACCACCCTGGGCTGGCGCATGGTCAACCCGAGGATGGCGCCGGAGTGGACGGTGTCGCTGGGCGAGGGCGCCGAACTGGTCGCCGACAAGCACGGCATCACCCGTGAACAGCAGGACGCCTACGCGCTCTCCAGCCACGCCAAGGCCGCCCGCGCGTGGCGGGACGGCCTGTACGACGGCGAGGTCGTCGCGGTCGAGGGCGTGGACCTGGCGCGGGACGAGAGCATCCGCGACAACACCTCCCCGGAGGCCCTGGCGAAGCTCAAGCCGTCCTTCCGCGAGAGCGGCGGCACGGTGACCGCGGGCAACGCCTCGCCGCTCAACGACGGCGCCGCCGCCCTGCTGCTCACCGACGAGGAGGGGTTGAAGGCCACCGGGCGCGAGCCGCTGGCCCGCATCGGCGCGAGCGCGGTCACCGCCATCGAGCCGCAGTACTTCGGCCTCGGCCCGGTGGAGGCGGTGCGCAGGGCGCTGGAGAAGGCCGGTCGGACCTTCGCCGACCTGACCACCCTGGAGCTGAACGAGGCGTTCGCGGCGCAGGTGTTGGGCTGCCTGGCCGAGTGGCCCGAGCTGGACCCGGCCGTCGTCAACCCGCGCGGCGGGGCCATCGCCATCGGCCACCCGCTGGGCGCCTCCGGCGCCCGGCTGGCCGGCGCGGTCGCCCACCAGCTCGCCGCCGCCGGGTCCGGCACCGGCATCGCCACCTTGTGCATCGGCGTCGGACAGGGACTGGCGCTGGTACTGGAGCGGTGACCGGTCCCCGCACCCCCCGGTGCCCGGCCCCGGCCCACGTCCGGGCCGGGCACCGGCCACCGCACGACGCCTCCGATGATCCGGGTCACGAGCACGGACGCCACGGCCCCGCGCCCTCCGACACGGGACGACACCGACCGTGACACCGACCGCGAGACGGCCGAGGAACGCGAGGCGCGCGGCCGGCGGATCGCGGGCGGCGCGCACCACGTCACCGGATCGCCGGGCGCCACGCCCGCGCCGGCTCCCGAAACCCCCGTGCCCCCAGGGGCACGGGGGTTTCGGCGCGTCGGGGGCGCTTGGCCACCGAGGGGAAAAGAAGCGTTCACAGCATTGACATGAAAGCGCTTACTCCCTAAGTTCGGGGCGCTGCAGCACTTCACGCATGCGAAAGCGCATCCCCCACAACAGCGCAGAGGAGCATCGTGGTATTCAACGGAAACCGGCGGCGCGCGGCCAGGACCGGCGCCGTCCTTCTCTCCTCCTTGGCCTTGGCCCTCCCCGCCGCGGTGGCGACCGGGACCTCCGCCACGGCGGCCTCCTGGCCCTCGCCGACCGGCCAGCAGGCCGTGAGCAGCACGATCAAGGTGAGCGGCACCAGGGACGGCGGCATGGTCCGCCACTACGGCAGCGGAGCCCTCGGGTCCGGCGGCCAGGACGAGAACCAGAGCCCGCTCTTCGAGCTGGCCGACGGAGCCACGCTCAAGAACGTGATCCTGGGCGCTCCCGCCGCCGACGGAATCCACTGCAAGGGAACCTGCACGCTGCAGAACGTCTGGTGGGAGGACGTCGGCGAGGACGCCGCCACCTTCAAGGGCACCTCGGCGTCCCAGACGATGACCATCGACGGCGGCGGCGCCCGCAAGGCGTCCGACAAGGTGTTCCAGCACAACGGCCCCGGCCGCATGGTGATCAGGAACTTCCAGGTCGAGGACTTCGGGAAGCTCTACCGGTCCTGCGGCAACTGCAGCAAGCAGCACCAGCGCCATGTGGTGATCGACAACGTCACCGTCACCGCACCCGGCAAGTCGCTGGCCGGGATCAACTCCAACTACGGGGACACCGCCCGCCTGACGAGGGTCACGATCGTCGACGACTCGAGTCGCAGGATCGTCCCCTGTGAGCGCTACAAGGGCGTCACCAGCGGCGAACCGAGCAAGATCGGAAGCGGTCCGGACGGCGTGAACTGCCTCTACGGCGCCTCCGACATCACCTACAGGTGACAGAGGGGTCCGCGGGCGCGCCGCGTCCGCGGACCCGCTCGTCCTCGCTCTCCGAACCCGGTCGGTCGCCGAGCGGAGCGGGCTCCCGTCGCGCCACGGTGTGAAATGGGAATAATGTCCCTATATGGGTGATATGTGGTGTCCCCGGTGCGGAACATCGCCGCCCGGACAGGCGGGCGGGTGCGGCCCGCCGGCGCCGTGCGGTAAGGACGCCCGTGCGGTGAAGACGTCCGGGCCGGCTCCGCGAGGGGTGTCCGATGACCGACGGTGACGTGATGGGCGGGACGGAACCGCTGGACGCGATGTTCCTGGAGACGGTGCGCGGCACGGGCGCGTCCATGGGCGCGCTGTACCTGCTCGGCCCGGACGATCGGATGCTGCGTCTGGCGATCCTGTCCGGGGTGCCCGCCGAGTTCGTCGCGCCGTGGAAGGTGGTCGCGCCGGGCGCGCCGATCCCGGTGGCCGACGCGGTGCGCGAGGACCGTCTGGTGTGGGTGGGCGGACCGGAGGACATGACCCGCGACTACCCGCGCGCGGCCGTGGCCGTGCCCTACCGTTTCGCGCTGGCTGCCGCGCCGGTCGCCACCACCCGCCCCTGGGGCGCGCTGCTGTTGCTGTGGCCCGGCACCCATCCGCCGAACATCACCCCGAGGCAGCGGGACCACATCGTCTCCCGCTGCCGACACCTGGCCCACCTGCTGGAGGACGCCGCCCACGAGGGCCGGCCCGCCACACCGCCCGACCGGCCGCGCGAACTGGTCGTCGAGGCCGGCTCCTCCGCCAAGCCGCAGTCGGCGTCGGCCGCGGTGGACTTCGCCGAACGCCTGCCCGGCGGCTGTGTCGCCCTGGACCTGGAGGGCCGGGTCACCTTCGTCAGCGACGGCGCCGTCGACCTGTTGGGACGCTCCGCCGACCAACTGCTCGGCACGCGTCCCTGGCAGGCGTTGCCCTGGCTGGACGACCCGGTCTACGAGGACCGCTACCGCGCCGCGGTCGTCAGTCGCCAGCCCGTCTCCTACACCGTGTGCCGTCCCCCCGACCGGTGGCTCGACTTCCGCCTCTACCCGGACGCCAGCGGCATCAGCGCGCGCATCACCCCCGCCGGCGTCGGTCCCCGGCCCTCGCGGGCGCCCGCCCCCGAAACGACCGGCACCCCCACGCCGGCCCGGGCCGGACAGTTGTACCAGTTGATGCACCTGGCCGCCGCCCTGACCGAGACCGTCGGGGTCCGGGACGTGGCCGATCTGGTGGCCGACCAGATCATGCCCGCCTTCGGCGCAGAGGGGCTGGTCCTGTACGTCGCGGACGCCAACCGGCTGCGCGTCATCGGTCACCGCGGCTACGACCGCGCGGTGCTCGAACGGCTCGAGGGCACACCGGTGGACACCTCCGCCATCCCGGACACCCAGGTCTTCAGGAGCGGCACGCCCGCCTTCTTCTCCTCGCCCGAGGAGTTGGAACACGACTATCCCGGCGTACCGCAGGCGACCGGCAAACGGGCATGGGCGTTCCTGCCGTTGATGATCTCCGGGCAGCCCGTGGGCTGCTGCGTCCTGTCCTACGACCGCCCCCACACCTTCACCGCCCAGGAACGCGCCGTGCTGACCTCCCTGGCCGGGCTCATCGCCCACGCCCTGGACCGGGCGCGGCTGTACGACGCCAAACACCAACTCGCCCAGGGCCTCCAACAGGCCCTGTTGCCCCACACCCTCCCCGTCGTCCCGGGGCTGCGGGTCGCCGCCCGCTACCTGCCCGCCACCCGAGGCATGGACATCGGCGGAGACTTCTACGACCTCGTCCGCCTCACCAGCACCACAGCCGCCGCCGTCATCGGCGACGTCCAGGGCCACACCGTCGCCGCGGCGGCCCTCATGGGGCAGGTCCGCACCGCCATCCACGCCCACGCCACCGTCGGAGTGCCCCCCGATCTGGTCCTCTCCCGCACCAACCGGCTCCTGGCCGACCTCGATCCGGGGCTGTTCACCAGTTGCCTCTACGCCCACCTGGACCTCGCCCGCCACCGTGTGAGCATCTCCAGCGCGGGCCACCCGCCCCCGCTCCTGCGCCGACCCGACGGTCGCACCCGGCTCCTCGACGTCCCGCCCGGACTGCTCCTGGGCATCGACCCCGACGCCACCTACCCGGTCGTCGACGCCGCCCTGCCTCCGGAGGCGACCCTCGTGCTCTACACCGACGGCCTGGTCGAGACACCGGACACCGACATGGAGCAGGGCGCCTGCGACCTCGCCCGCCACCTCGACCTCGCCGCCGACAGGGATCCGGAACGTCTGCTGGACGCCGTCATCCACGACATCCGTCCGGCGCGGCAACGCACCGACGACATCGCCGTCCTGTTGCTCCAGGCCACGTCCCACCCCGAGTGAGCCCCGCCCGGTCCGCCTCCGCGCGCGCTTCCCGCGCGCAGCCTCGCCGGGGAACCGAACCGGGCTCCGTCGGAGCGATCGGAGCGGGCCGCCGGTGATCTCGACTACGCGTCCGAAGGCTTGACGTCGCAATTGCGACTTGTAAAGAAGTGGCTGCAAACGGACAGTACGGACACGGCAAAAGGGGTGAAGCGGCCTAATGATTCATGGTCATCTTCTATTAATGGAGCAAAACGGAAGATAGTGCACCCTGTGGGCACCGGGCGACCGAGGGTAGTAGTTGGTCAGAGAAACTGTTAGCGTGTGAAAGGTTTGCGGGCTCAAAGAGCCTGCCTTTCTTGTGAACGTCCCCGACGCCGGCGATGAGGCCGTTGCTCCGGGGTTGGAGCCCACTCCCCGCCGTTCGCGGTGCGCGGGACGTGTCCGCAGGCTTCCTGGTCGACGCGCCGGGTGCCGCGACCGATGTCGGGCTCCGCGAGTCGTAAGGAGGTGTCGCGCGTGGACGGGGTGGAGACTGCCCAGTTCGGCGCTGTGGTGGTGATCGGGCTACTGGTCTTCTTCTACGGGGGGACCTTCCTGATCTCGACCCGTATCAGAGAGAAGAACGAGAACGCCGACGGGTACATGACCGGTGGAAACAACATCGGTTTCGGAATCTCCGCCGCGAGCATGACGGCGACGTGGATCTGGGCATCCTCGATGTACGCGTCCGCGACATCGGGCTACACCTACGGCATATCGGGCCCCATTCACTACGGGCTCTGGGGCGCCCTGATGATCCTCTTCATCTACCCCTTCGGCAAACGCATCCGCTCCGTCGCCCCGAAGGCGCACACGCTGGCCGAGGTCATGTACGCGCGGCACGGCCGCTCCAGCCAGTTGATGCTCGCCGGTTCCAACGTCGTCGGCAGCCTGATCAGCCTGATGTCGAACTTCATCGCCGGTGGCGTGCTGATCGCGATGCTGTCGCCGTTCACCTTCACCCAGGGCGTCTTCGCCGTCGCCGCGGGCGTGTTGCTCTACACGCTGTGGTCCGGTTTCCGCGCCTCCGTGCTGACCGACTTCGTACAGGTCGTCGCGATGCTCGGCGCGGTGGTCGTGATCGTCCCGTTCATCTTCTTCGCGGCCGACTTCCCGGCGGCGTTCGAGGCCGGAGCGGGGAACCTGACCCCGCAGCAGGGCGACTTCTTCTCCAGCGAGGCGTTCATGAACCAGGGCGCCCCCTACATCGCCGCGGTGCTCGCCTACGCCATCGGCAACCAGACCATCGCGCAGCGCCTGTTCGCCGTGCGACAGGACCTGATCAAGCCGACCTTCATCACCGCGACCGTCGGCTACGGCGCCATGGTCATCGGCGTCGGCATGCTCGGCGTGCTCGCCCTCTACCTGGGCTTCGAGCCGACCGGCGGCGACGTGAACAACCTCATCCCCGAGATGGCCGCCGACTACCTGCCGCCCGTGCTGCTGGCGGTGTTCTTCATCATGATCGTCGGCGCGCTGTCCTCCACCGCCGACTCCGACCTCGCGGCCCTCTCCTCGATCATGATGGCCGACGTCTACGGCCAGAACGTGGCAGGCAAGGAGAAGGCCAACCCCAAGACGATGCTGGTGGTCGGACGCGCCACGATGGTGGTAGCGACCGCGCTGGCGGTGGCCTTCGCCAGCCTCCAACTGAACATCCTCGACCTGCTGGTCTTCGTCGGCGCGCTGTGGGGCGCCCTCGTCTTCCCGGTGCTGGCCAGCTTCTACTGGGAGAAGGTCACCAACAAGGCGTTCACCACCTCGGTGATCGCGGCGCTCGCGGTCTTCCTGCCGGTCCGCTTCGAGTGGATCTCCACGGACGGTGTCTTCGGCATCGTCGTGGACGTGCTGTCGATCGTCGGCATCGGCGTCGTCCTCGGCCTGATGGCGTTCGGCTTCTTCGGTCTCAGGGTGGCGAAGGTCGTCGGTGTGTTGGCGGCGGTGATCTCCGCGCCGTTCGCCATCGGCTCCCTGCACGAGTACGCGACGCTGTGCGGTTCCCTCGTCGCCTACTCCGTGAGCACCGTCATCTGCTGGGCGATGTCCGCGCGGCAGAACGAACGCTTCGACTTCGCCGTCATCGCCCGGCGCACCGGTGACTTCGACGACGGCTCCGCCGCGCGGGCATCCGCCGAGGTCGGTGGCGCCGTCGGCGCGGTCGGCGTTCCGAAGCAGGCGGGGAGCACCGACGGCGACCCCAGGCCCGCCACACGCACCAAGTGAGGAAGCAGGAGGAACAGTGAGCACCCTCGCCCTGAGCGCGTACGTCCTGATGTGGCCCGCCGTCGTGGCCGTCGTCCTGTTCGTGATCAGCCGCGCGTTCTTCCGTGAGTGGGCCGAGGCCCGCCGCAACGGACGGCGCATGATCTGAGCCCGGTGCCGCGGGCCGGCCGCAGCGGGCCGGCCCGCACCGGACATCCGCTCGCGCCCCGCACCGGTCCGGTGGTTCGACACCCGCCACCGAGTCCGTACGGCGGGGCGCCGCGCTCCCGTTCGCCACGGCCTTCGCGGTGACGGACGAACACCGCCGCCGGTGGCCGGCGCTCTCGGCCACCGGCGGCCCTCGGTCGCGCGGCGGCACGGTGGCTCTGCGGCCCGGAACCCGGCCGGCCGCGTGAACCGTCCTCCCCGCCGGCCCCGGAAACCCTCGCACGGCGCCGCTCCGACCCCGGGCGGCGAGACGGTCGGCCTCGATCGCACCGGCCGCCCCGGTGGGGTGTAAGGACCGTCACACCGCGTACACAACGGCGGAGCGCCCCCCGCCGGCGGTGAAGAATCGGCAGGGAACGAAGACGAGGAAAGAAGGGGTCATGAGCAAGCACTTTGACGTCGTCGTCCTGGGAGCCGGGCCCGGGGGCTACACGGCAGCGGTCCGCAGCGCCCAACTCGGCCTGAGCGTCGCGGTGGTGGAGGAGAAGTACTGGGGCGGTGTCTGCCTCAACGTCGGTTGCATCCCGTCGAAGGCGCTGTTGCACAACGCGGAACTGGCGCACATCGTGACGAGGCAGGCGGACACCTTCGGCATCCGGGCCGAGGGAGCCGTCACCTTCGACTACGGCGCCGCGTACAAGCGCAGTCGCAAGGTGGCCGACGGGCGCGTGTCCGGCGTTCACTACCTGATGCGCAAGAACGGCATCACCGAGTACGACGGGTGGGGCGCCTTCACCGACGCGCACACCCTCCGAGTCGCCCTCGGCGACGGCGGTACCGAGACGCTCACCTTCGACCACTGCGTGATCGCCACCGGCGCCGGCACCCGTCTGCTGCCCGGCACGGAGTTGAGCGACCGCGTCGTCACCTACGAGGAGCAGATCCTCGCCGAGGAACTGCCGGAGAGCATCGTCATCGCGGGCGCCGGCGCCATCGGCGTCGAGTTCGCCTATGTGCTGCACAACTACGGCGTCAAGGTCACCCTGGTGGAGTTCGCCGATCGGATCGTCCCCCTGGAGGACGCCGACGTCTCCAAGGAACTCGCCAAGAACTATCGCAAGCTCGGCATCGAGGTGCTCACCTCCACCCGGGTGGACGCCGTCGACGACACCGACCCGGCGTCCCCCGTGCGCGTGACCGTCACTCAGGACGGCACCCGACGGACGCTCGAGGCGGCCAGGGTCCTGCAGGCCGTCGGCTTCACCCCGCGCGTCACCGGCTACGGCCTGGAGACCACCGGCGTACGGCTCACCGACCGCGGCGCGATCGACGTCGACGGGCGGGGCCGCACCAGCGTTCCGCACATCTACGCCATCGGAGACGTGACCGCCAAACTGATGCTCGCGCACGCCGCCGAGGCCATGGGCATCGTCGCGGCCGAGACCATCGCCGGCGCCGAGACGATGGAGATCGACTTCCGCATGGTGCCCCGCGCCACCTACTGCCGGCCGCAGGTCGCCAGTTTCGGCTACACCGAGGAGCAGGCCCGCGAAGCCGGTTTCGACGTCGAGGTGGCCAGGTTCCCGTTCACGGCCAACGGCAAGGCACACGGCCTCGCGGAGCCCGGCGGTTTCGTCAAGGTCGTCAGCGACAAGCGGTACGGCGAGATCCTCGGCGCCCACCTCATCGGCCCGGAGGTCACCGAGTTGCTGCCCGAACTCACCCTGGCCCAGCAGTGGGACATCACCGTCCACGAGGTCGCCCGCAACATCCACGCCCACCCGACCCTGGGCGAAGCGGTCAAGGAAGCGGTGCACGGCCTCGCCGGACACATGATCAACATGTGACGGGAGCCCACGGCGGCCGGCCCTTCTCGGGCTACGGCCCCACGCCCCTGGGCCCGTGCTCCCGAGGACCGAAAATTCCGACACTCACGGGCCGGATCACCGTATGGTCGTCCGAACTCGTGGAGGACGGGAGGGGGAGACGGTGAAACTTGCCGAGGCACTGGCAGAGCGCGCGGAAGCGACGCGCCGTGTGGAACAGTTGCGATCCCGCATCGTCGGCAACGCGCGGCACCAGGAGGGGGAGACGCCCGCCGAGGACGCGGCCCGGTTGTTGGCCGAGGTCGGTGAGGTGCTGGACACCCTGGAAACGCTGATCCGACGGATCAACCGGACCAACGCCGCGGTGAGGTTGGGCTCGGACGGCACGCTCACCGACGCGCTCGCGCGCCGGGATGTCCTGCGGCTGCGTCACGCGGTGGTCACCGCGGCGGCGGATGCGGCAGCGGGGACGGGCGAGCGGGGGTACGGTCGGCAGCTCCGCTCCGAGCTGGTGATGCTCTCCGCGCTTCCGGTCGCGGACCTACGGAGACAGGCGGACGTGCTCGCACGGGAGATCCGTGAGATCGATGTGCGGATCCAACGTGCGAACTGGGAGGTCGGCCTGCTGGACTGAGCGGTCCCGACAACCGGGGCGACCGGGGGCGATGTGGAGCGGGTAGCCGTTCCGGAGGCGTGCACACACCGAGGACTGGCGGTCTTCCAGTCCACTCCTGGCGCGTGAGGAGCAACGCGGGGGTTCGACTCCCCCCATGACAGCGCAGCTCAGCACCGCGCACAGGTGACGGTGTACATCACACGGCACATCACCACGTGCAGATCCGGGGCGGTGAGGGTGGGTTCGGGGTTCCCACATCGCAGTAGGACCGAGGTCGGACCACATGAGGCAATGCCTTCCGGCGGGCGCCGCCGACCGGAGGGGGGAGACGCGGCCGGCTCCAAGGGGGCGAACAGGTCGTCCACGCGTGCATCGTCGGTGACGGTGGCACGTCCGTACCGGCAGGGGCGCTCCGCGAGGCGGGCTTTCCGCCACCCCGAGCCGCACATGATCCGCTGCGCTCCAAGGCCCGTTTTGGATCACGGCGGTGGGGATCAATAGGATCCGCCGATGATCAGAAAACGACGGTCGGCGACGGGCCTCGGCGCCCTGCTCGCCCTGCTCGCGGCCGGACTCGCGTTCCCGGCCGGGGCGGTCGCCGACGAGACCACCGCGGACGCGCCGAAGGTCAACCTGGTGCTCGACGTCAGCGGTTCGATGCGCGCGCGGGACATCGACGGGCAGTCGCGCATGGCCGCGGCCAAGCAGGCGTTCAACGAGGTGCTGGACGCCACCCCCGAGGAGGTCCGGCTCGGCATCCGCACCCTCGGCGCCGACTACCCCGGCGACGACCGCAGGACGGGCTGCAAGGACACCGCGCAGCTATACCCGGTCGGCCCGCTGGACCGCACCGAGGCCAAGGCGGCGGTGGCCACGCTGACGCCGACCGGCTGGACACCGATCGGGCCGGCCCTGTTGGAGGCGGCCGACGACCTCGACGGCGGCACCGGCTCCAAGCGGATCGTGTTGATCAGCGACGGCGAGGACACCTGCGCCCCGCTCGACCCGTGCGAGGTGGCTCGGGAGATCGCGGCCAAGGGCATCGGCCTGACCATCGACACCCTCGGTCTGGTGCCGAACACGAAGCTGCGGCAGCAGCTCAGTTGCATCGCCGAGGCCACCGGCGGCACCTACACCTCGGTGGAGCACACCGACGAACTCGCCGAGAAAGTCAACCAGTTGGTGGAACGGGCGGCCAACCCGGTGGTGACGCCGGTGGCCGTGGAGGGCGCGGCGCGGTGTGCCAAGGCGCCGACCCTGAAGTCCGGCCTGTACACCGACCGCCAGGAGTTCGGCCAGGAACGCTGGTACCGAGTGGACGTGGCGCCCGGCCAGGAGCTGCGCGCCTCGGTGAGCGTGGCGGCGGACCGGGCGGTGAACCCGGACTACGGGGTGCTGCTGCGCGCGGTCACGGAGCACGGTCGGGAGATCGTGCGCGGTGAGGCGGCGGGCAACGGCCGTACGGACGTGATCTCCACGGGCCTGCGCTACCCGAGGCCGGACAGCGACGACGACGAGGCTCCGGCGGAGACGGTGTGCCTGCGGGTGACGAACTCCTTCTCGGCGGCCTCCGGCGTGAAGACCACGCCCGGCATGCCGCTGGAGCTGACCGTGGACGTGGTCGAGGGTCCGTCGCAGGCCGACGACGTGGCCTCCTTCGGGCTCGGCCGCGGCTGGTGGCTGCTCGGTGTCCTGGTACTGACCGGCTTCCTCGCGGGCATGGTGTGGGGTTGGCTGTCGCGTTGGCGTGTCGCGGTGTGGAGGACCAACTGATGTGGATCACACGTGTGGTGAGCGTCGCGCTGCTGACGCTGGGCCTTGCGGCGGGGCCCGCCGCAGCCGACTCGACGCCGTCCGCGAGTCCGTCCGAGGACGGCGCGGCGCCCACGTCGGCGGGCACGTCGTTCCGTACGGCGGCGGAGATCGACCAGGGGCGAACGGCGACGGCGAGCGCCTCGGCCGGTGACTACCTGTACTGGTCGTTCCCGGCCGACACGGGCCAACGTCCCACGGTGAGGGCGACGGTGAGGCTCCCCGAGGCACACGCGGCGCAGACCTGGCAGATCGACGTCTACGACGGTTTGAGGCGTCGTCAGGCCTGCCAGTACGGCGCGCAGACCCGCACGGCCGCCGCGGGCACCGCGTCGGTGGAGTTGGCATGCGTGCTGCGCACGGTGCGGTCCTGGTCGGAGCCGTGGGCCAACGACCCGCTGCCGGGCACGTACTACCTCCGGCTGACGGCGGTGGGCGTACGGACGGCCGACCTCGGGCAGCCGGTGACGGCCGAGGTGCGGGTGGAATCCAAGGAGATCGGCGGATCGGCGGCCGTGGACGGCCGGCTGGCCAAGCCGCTGGTACCGGGCATCGCGGTGACGTCGCAGCGGGACGAGGACACGTCCGAGACATCGGCCGTGCTGTCGGGCATCGAGCCGGACGACGGCTGGTCGTCGGGCTGGTGGTCCGACCGCTGGGTGTGGACGGCATCCGGCGCGGTGCTGGCGGCGCTCGCGGGCATCGGGGGGTACGCGCTGACGCGGGGCTCGGGGCGCCCGCCGCGCGTGCCGCCGAACGCCTGAGTCACCCGGGGCCCGCCGCTCACCTCACACGGCGGGCCCCTTCCACTTCCCGACGGCCTTCGGCGCCGCGACGGCACCGCGAGCCCGGTCGCTTCCCCGGGCGGTACACGGGCGACCTATAGTGGGCCCCATGAGCCGTTGGAGGGAGCTGACCGGGGAGTCGTCCGGAGAGGACTACGCCGCACGGTTCGCGGCCCTGGCCCGGAGCGGGAAGGACGTGCACGGCGAGGCACGGTTCTGCGCGGCGCTCGTGCCCGCCGGAGCGCGGGTGCTGGACGCCGGGTGCGGTACCGGACGGGTCATGATCCGGCTCGCGGAGCTCGGATACGACTGCGTCGGGGTGGATCTCGACGCGTCGATGCTGGCGGTGGCGCGGAAGCAGGCACCGGAGCTGCCCTGGTTCCGGGTCGATCTGGCCGAGTTCGAGCCGGACCTGCTCGGCATCGCGGCGGACTTCGATCTCGTGGTCGCCGCGGGCAACGTCTTCCCGTTGCTCGCCGCCGGCACCGAGGCCACGGTGGCCAAGCGGTTGGCCGCGGCCCTGCGTCCGGGCGGGCTGCTCGTCGCCGGCTTCGGCCTGGACGAAGCCCACCTGCCCGTGCCGCCCGGCATCACGCTGTCGGAGTACGACGACCACTGCGCCGCGGCCGGCCTCACCCTCGTCGACCGCTTCGCCGGCTGGGACGGCGACCCTTACGACGGCGGCGGCTATGCCGTCAGCGTCCACCGCCGGTGAGGGACGCGCGGGACGTCTCGACCCTCCGCGTCCGCCGAACCGTCGGTCCCGTCGCGCCGGACCGCACCGCCGTGTCGCGGCCCGGCGCGGAGGCGGACGCCGCGGAAGGAGCGGAGGCACGGTCCGCCCGCCGGCCCGTGGCGCCCCGCACTGTTTCCCGGATCTCGTCGGAAAGCCCGTACCGATCGGCGATTTCGTCGATGTGGCGTGGCCCATGAGCCGGGAAGCGTTCCGTCTCCGGCGCAGCGGGGGCCATCAGGACATGCGAATTCATCCGTCCCGTGCGCACCGGCTCCGCGAATCCGCTTCCTGCCATGGGCTCCGGTGCCGGCCCGGCCGGTTTCCTCGGTCGGCCTGACAGCGGAGTCGAATGGTCCGATGGGAGATCACCGCGAGGCGACGGGAAACGAAAAGGGCGAGGCGCCCTCTCGGCGCGTCCCACCCTGATCTCCGGCTCCTCCGGCTTCCCCGACGCGGTGTCGGCCGCCGGGGTCGGTCCGAGCCGGTCCGAGCCAGGCCGAGTCAGTCCGGGGCCCGGTACGCCGTCGCCTCCTCCAGAGCCCGCGGAGTCACGGTGCGCAGGAACGGAGCGACCACCAGGAGAGTGGCCACGGCGAACACGGCGAACGCCGTGCGCAGCCCGAACCACTCGGCGAGCACGCCCACCAGCCCGGCGCCCAGCGGCATCGCGCCCCAACTGAACAGGCGCGCGGCGGCGTTGTAGCGACCCATCAGTTCGGTCGCCACCATGCGCTGGCTGATGGTCCGGGAGTTCACCGTCCACAGCACGCCGCCCATGCCGCCCGCGAAGGCGCCCGCCGCCACCAGCCACAGGTCGGTGGTGAGCACCGGCGCGGCCATCATGGCGGCGGTGCCCAGCAGGTCGGCGAACATGGCCCAGCGCCGGCCGAGGAGCCGGTTGAGCGGGCTCACGGTGAGCGCGCCGACCAGACCGCCGGCTCCGAGGGCGCTGAGCAGCATGCCGTACTGCTGGGCGCTCAGCCCCATCAGGGAGGTCGCCACCAGGGGCATCAGGGCGAGCCAGGCGCCCCAGCAGGCGCACAGCACGGTCAGGGCGAGCGCCATCATCCGCAGCAGCCGCTGATGCCACAGGAAGCGCAGGCCCTCGGCGATCCGCTGGTTCACCGAACCGGTGGGCCGCTCTCCGGCGGCGCGCGGCGCGAACCGGCCGACCAGCAGGGCCAGCACCACCATGCCGATCACGTACGCCACGCCGGTGGCGCCCAGGGCGACACTCGCGCCCGCCGCCACCAGGAGCCCGCCGACGAAGGGGCCGCAGAACTCGTTGCACACCGTCTCGGCGCCGGCCACCCAGGCGTTGGCCCGCTCCAGTTTCGCCGGGGCGATCGCCGTGGGCACCAGGGCGGTCGCCGAGGTGAGGGCGACGACCTCGGCGATGCCCAGGGCGATGCCGCCCAGGTAGAGGGCGGAGAGGGTGGTCGTGCCGGTGACGGCGGTGCCGAGGAGCGCCGCGATGGCCGCCAGCCGGACGATGTTGGCGGCCCACAGCAGCCATCGGCGGTCGTAGCGGTCGACCAGCACGCCGACGTGGAGCGCCGTCAACAGCCACGGGAGCGTGAGGGCGAGTCCCACGGCCGAGACCAGGGCCGGGGACCGGGTGAGCTGGGTCGCCATCAGCGGCAGCGCCACCTTGGTGACACCGTCCGCCAGGTTGGTGAGGGAGGTGAACACCACCAACACGGTGGTGTTCCGCGTGCTCACGGCGTCCAGCGGGTGGCCCTGCGAGGGAGTCGGCGGCGCCTTCGACGGGGGTCCGGAGGCCGGTTCGGCGGTGGTCTTCTCCATTGCTTAACTCCCTAATCTGCTTAGGTGGTTAGCGTAGTGCGGAGTTACCGTTGACGCAGGAGGGAGGCTGCTAACCCATTCGGTGGAATGGCTGGTTATCATCCGCCGACTGGCCGGAACGAGGAGGGTGCATGACCGAACCACCTGCGGCGGTCGAGCTGATCATGGGCTTCACCAACACCGTCGACCTGGAGAGCGGACGGGACGAGTTGTCCACGCCCGCCGGACTCGCCCGCTGGCTGGTCGACGGAGGGCTCGTCGAGCGGTCACCCGACGTCACGGAAGCCGATCTCCGGGCCTGTCTGGAGCTGCGGGCCGGCATGCGCGAGGCCCTGGACGACGGCGGCGCGCCCGCGTCGCCGCACCGGCTGGCGCTCGCCGACGCCGTGCTGGCCCGGCTGCCGGTCATGGTCACGCTGACCGCGGCCACCGCGCCACCGGACGGCGGCCGGCCGGCCGCCGTCCTCGTTCCGTCCCCCGACCTCACCGGCGTTTCCGCGGCCGTGGCGCAGTTGGCCGTCGCCTGGGCCGAGTTGGTGCTGACCGGACGGATACGGCGGTTGAAGCGGTGCGCGGAGCGGCGGTGCGGCGAGGTGTTCTGGGACACCTCCCGCAACCACAGCCGCCGCTGGTGCTCCATGCAGGTGTGCGGCAACCGGACCAAGGTCCGGCGGCACACCGCCCGCCGGGCCGGAGCCGGATGAGCCCGCCGAGCCCGCCGTGACCGGCAGCGGACCGACCGCGAGCCCGGCCAGGCGACGGGCGTGGTGGTCCCGCGGCATCCCGTAGTGGTCGGCGGCCAGGACCGGCGCCGGGGTGTCGACGGGCTCCGCCTCCCGGCACCCGGCCATGGCTGGGTGGTGCCCTCGACGGGATTCGAACCCGCCCACACGGCTCCGGGGACCGGGGCGACGCGCGGTTTTCCGCAGGTGAGCGCCGCATGTGACGGTACGTCAGGCGTGGCATCGAGGGAATGGCTCGGGATGGCGAAAGCCGGCCGGTCGCCGTCGGCGATGCCGGCCGGTCATGGTGGTGCGCGGCGGCGTACCTGTTCGCACTTCGATCAATAGGGCTAATCAACGGGTCCTGGGGCGGCGGCTGTTACCTCCGTATCGTTTTTGAAGGTAAT
Organism: Streptomyces megasporus; assembly: GCF_000718985.1. Lineage (GTDB taxonomy): Bacteria > Actinomycetota > Actinomycetes > Streptomycetales > Streptomycetaceae > Streptomyces > Streptomyces megasporus. Next base: position 102,828 of record NZ_JODL01000013.1, read on the forward strand.
CGATATGGAGGAGGACCTTCAGATGAGCACCACTGCCTCGCGCCACTACTTCGAGACCCGGCTCCGGCTCACCGAGGACCCGCTGCTGCTCGCCGCCCGCCTCGCGGATTCCGGGCTGCACGAGTCGTACGTCGTTTACGAGAACGGCGGCAGTTGGTCCTACGCCGGCGGTGTGCGTGCCGAGCTGACGCTGGACCGCACGGGTGCCCGGCTGACCCAGGAGGGTGTCCCGGATGCCTTCCGGCCCTGGGGCGACCGGCCGCTGCGTCTGGTGTCCGAGCTGCTCGACACCGTCGCCGTGCCGTACTGGCGGGCCTACGGCTGGGCCGCCTTCGAGCTGTCGTACGCCAAGGACGGCGACCTGGAAGGCGTTGGCGACGGCCGGCTGATGCACCTCGTCGTGCCGCGCGCCGAGGTCCGCTTCGAGGCCGGGCACGCCCTGCTGCGCGCCGCGGACCAGGCCACCCTCGACGCTCTCCTCGACACCGTCACCAGCACCTCTCCCGTCGTCGGCGGGCAGCCCCGGCCGCTGGACGTGCACGCCACCGGCGGCACCCAGTACCGCGAGGCGGTGCGGCTCGCCGTCGACGAGATCAACGCCGGCGAACTGCACAAGGTGATCCTTTCCCGGGTCGTGGAGGTCGATGGCGACATCGACCTGACCAGCACCTACGTCGCCGGCCGCCGCGGCAACAACCCGGCCCGCTCCTTCATGCTCAACCTGGGTGGCACCGAGGCCATCGGCTTCAGTCCGGAGATCGTCGTCCAGGTCTCCGAGGACGGCAAGGTCGTCAGCCAGCCGCTGGCCGGCACCCGCGCCCTCACCGGCGACCTGCTCACCGACGAGGGCCTGCGCGCGGACCTGTTCGGTTCTCCGAAGGAGGTCTACGAGCACGCCATCTCCGTCAAGGTCGGCGCCGACGAGCTGGTCGACGTCTGCGTCGAAGGCTCGGTCGAGGTCCCGGAGTTCATGGCGATCCGCGAGCGCGGCAGCGTCCAGCACCTCGCCTCCCGCGTCGCCGGACAGCTCGCCCCCGGCCGGGAGGCCTGGGAGGCCTTCGGCGCGGTCTTCCCCGCCGTCACCGCGTCCGGGGTGCCGAAGTCGGCCGCGTACGCCTCCATACGCCGGCACGAGCAGGAGTCTCGCGGCCTCTACAGCGGCGCGGTCCTCACCGTCGACCACTCGGGCGCGATGGACGCGGCCCTGGTGCTGCGCAGCGCGTACCGCAAGGACGGGCGCACCTGGCTGCGGGCAGGCGCCGGCATCGTCGAACACTCCACGCCCGAGCGCGAGTTCGAGGAGACCTGCGAGAAGCTCGACAGCGTCGCCCGGTACCTCGTCCCGGCCGGTGCGGGCGGTATGCGATGAGAGTGGCCACCGGACTCCACCTCGCCGGCATCGGTAGTTGGCTGCCCGGGGAGACGACCACCGCGGACGCCGTGGCCCACGGCTGGTACGAGGACGCCGACCGTACCGCGTCCGGGATGCTCGCCGTACGGGTGGCCGGGGACCTCCCCGCCCCCGAGATGGCGGTACGGGCGGCGAGAACGGCCCTGCGCCGGGCGGGCCGCACCGGACTCGCGCCCGACGACTACGGCGCGCTGCTGCACTGCGCGACCTACCACCAGGGGCCCGATGGCTGGTCCGCGCCGCACTACGTCCTGCACCGCACCCTGGACCGCCCGATCGGAGCCGCCCAGGTGGGCCCCGGCTGCCTCGCCATGCTGACGGCCCTGGAGATGGCCGCCCACCGGCTCACCACCGACGACGGCCAGGACGCCGTCCTGCTCACCGCGGCCGACAACTTCTCCGCGCCCCTCGTGGACCGCTGGAATTCCTCCAAGCTGTTCCTCCTCGCCGACGGCGGCGCGGCCGTTGTGCTGTCGCGGCGGAACGGCTTCGCCCGGCTGCTGTCGGTCGGATCGGTCTCCGCCCCGTCGATGGAGGAACTGCACCGCGGCGGCGAGGAACTCTTCCCGCCCGGCGTCACCGTCGGCCGGTCGCTCGACTTCGAGGAGCGCAGCGACCACTGGCGCCGGCAGTGGGCCGAGGGAGCGGCGCCGCCGAAGGTCCACCTCGGCGACGTGGTCGCCGAGGCCGTCGACCGCGCCCTCGAGGAGGCGGACACGGACCTGGAGAAGGTGACGCGGATCTGCCACACCGGATACTCCGACGGCGCCTTGCACACCATCTACCTCGATCCGCTGGACATCGAGGTCACCGACGGAACCTGGGAGTTCACCCGCCGCATCGGTCACGTCGGCGCCGCGGACCCCTTCATCGGCCTCGAACACCTGTGGACGCGCGGCGAGGTCGTCCCCGGGGACCGTGTGCTGCTGCTCGCGGCGGGCCCCGGTATGGAGGTCGCCTGCGCGGTCGTGGAGATCACCGCGCCCTACTCGCCCCGCACCGCACGACAGGAGGAAGACCTGTGATGCTCGAAGGATGCACCCCCTGGCCGGCTGCGACGGCCGAGCGGTACCGCCGTGAGGGGCTGTGGAACGGCACGGACCTGGGGTCGCTGCCGCGCGCCTGGGCCGAGGCGTACGGCAATGCCACCGCGCTCGTCGCGGGCGACCGCCGGATCGGCTACACCGAACTGGCCGACCGCGTGGACCGCACGGCCGCCGGGTTCGTCCGCCGGGGAGTGGCGCCGGGGGACCGGATCGTCCTCCAGTTGCCCAACGTCCCCGCATTCGTGGAGGTGGCGTTCGCGCTGTTCCGGGTCGGCGCGAAGCCGGTTTTCTCACTCCCCTCGCACCGGGCGAACGAGATCCGGCATCTGTGTGAACTGTCCGGGGCCTCCGGTTACGTGGTCCCCGGCGTCTTCCGGGGCTTCGACCACACCGCGCTCGCCCTGGAAATGGCGGCCGAACTGCCCGCCCTGCGTCACGTCTACGCTCAGGGGGCGGCCGGCTCGCCCGAGGTGGTGCCGCTGGAGTCGGTCGACGCCGATCCCGCCGAGCTGCCCGTCAACGACCCCTCCGACGTGGCCTTCTTCCTGCTCTCCGGCGGGACGACCGCGCTGCCCAAGCTGATTCCGCGTACCCACGACGACTACGCCTACCAGATTCGCACGGTCACCACCCTCGCCGGGCTGACCACCGACGACGTCTATCTGGCCGCACTGCCCGTGGAGTTCAACTTCACCTGGGGCTGCCCCGGAGTGATCGGCACGCTGTCGGCCGGCGGCACCGTCGTCCTCGCCCAGGACCCCACCGCCGACGACTGCTTCCGGCTGATCGAGCGCGAGCGCGTCACCCTGACCTCTGTGGTGCCCACCGTGGCCAGGCTCTGGCTGGAAGAGCGGGAGTGGTCCGACGCGGACCTGTCCAGCCTCAAGGTCCTCCAGATCGGCGGGGCCCGACTCGAACCGGAGCTGGCCGCACGGGTCACGCCCGAGCTCGGCTGCCGGCTCCAGCAGGTGTTCGGCATGGCGGAGGGGCTTTTGACGATGTCCCGTCCCGACGACGACGTCGAGTCCCTCCTGCACACCCAGGGGCGGCCGGTGTCGCCGGCCGACGAGGTGAAGATCGTCGACGAGCGCGGGGCGGAGGTGCCGACCGGAGTCACCGGAGAGCTGCTCACCCGGGGCCCGTACACCCTGCGGGGCTACTACCGGGCTCCCGAGCACAATGCCAGAGCGTTCACCGAGGACGGCTTCTACCGCACCGGTGACCTGGCCGCCCTCACTCCGGAGGGACGGCTGATCATCCGGGGACGGCTCAAGGACGTCATCATCCGCGGCGGGGACAAGGTAGCGGCGGGCGAGGTGGAGACCCACCTGCTGAGCTGCCCGGAAGTCGTAGCGGCGGCCGTGGTGCCGGTGCCGGACGAATTCCTCGGCGAACGGATCTACGCCTTCCTCGTCGCCCGGCCGGACCACGAGGACGCTCGGAGCGAGGGCGACGGCGAGGCCGGACCGCCGGCCCTGGCCGAACTCAAGGCCGCGCTGCACGCGCGCGGGCTCGCCGACTACAAGCTGCCGGACCGCGCCGAGTTCGTACCGGACCTGCCGCTGACACCCCTCGGAAAGATCGACAAGAAGGTGCTAGCGGCGGCTGCCGCGGACCCCGCCCTGCCGCGCCGCTGGACGCCCGCCCCCACCGCGTCCGAGACCCCGGCCGTTCCTCTCCCCTCCGTCTCCCGCACACAGAAAGGGTGAACCGCCATGGCCGGCACACGCGCCGCACGTACCGTACCGCGCACCTCACCGCTCTCCGCCGACGAACTCCGCCAGGAAATCGCCGACGTGCTCGGTGTACAGGCCGACACGATCCCCGGTGACGCCCACCTCGTCCACCTCGGACTCGGTTCCCTGGAGATGATGCGCCTCGCCACCCGCTGGCGCAGGCAGGGACTGCCCGCCGTGTTCGCCGAACTCGCCGGCGCTCCCACTCTCGACGACTGGCACCGCCACCTCACCGACGCCTGGAACGCCCGGACCGGGGAGGTGGCGTGATGAGCGCCCTGTTGGTCAGGGGCGGCTGTCTCTACCCCGCGGACGCCACCGACCGCGTCGTCCCCGACGGCGCCGTCCTCGCGGAGGACGGCGTGGTGATTCGCGTCGGCACGACCGCGGAGGTCGAGGCCGCGATCCGGCCCGGACAGCGCGCCGGGCTGCGGACGATCGACGCCCGAGGTCGGATGATCCTGCCCGGCTTCGTCAACCCGCACTGGCACGAGATGTTCGCCATGCGCTTCCCCTTCAAGGGCGCGCTGCGCCACGCCTCCGACCGCGACGACAAGCCGGTGTTCATGGCGCTGGGCGGCGACGTTCCGCAGATCTCCGTCACCTTCGACGCCTTCCACGGTCAGGTGGACCGCCTCACGCCCGACGAGGCGCTCGCCATCGCCCGCTACTCGATGTGGACCCAGTTGCGCTCCGGCGTCACCGCCCTTGGCGACGTCGGATCCCTCAACAAGCCGGAGGCGCTCGCACACGCCGCCCGCGATCTCGGGATGCGCCTCACCGTGAGCACCTGGGCATCGGACGCGGTGTGCGCCCCCGGGGACAGCCGGTTCCGCCGCACTCGCGACGCAGACGGCGAACTCCAGCGCATCGAGAAGCTCCTGACCGACTGCGCGGCTGACCCCGACGGTCTCGTCCGGGCCTGGCCCACCGCCGTCTACGGCACCAACATGACCGACGAACTCGGTTTTGGGCTTGCGGAGTTGGCACACCGTTTCGACGTACCGTTCGCCACGCACGTCGGCGCGCTGCGCAACGAGGCCGAGGTGATGCTCGCGTACCACGGCTCCACCCCGGTGCGCCGGTTCGCCGACCTCGGGCTGCTCTCCGAGCGCTTCATGGCGGTGCACTGCGCGTTCGCCGACGCCGACGAGCGGGCCCTGCTGATCGACGCGGGCGCGCACCTGAACCACTCGCCGGCCAAGTACGGCCCGGCGGGGGAGGCGTCCCTCACCGAGACCCGGCTGTTCCCCGAGTTCCGGCGGGCCGGACTCGACGTCTCGCTGTCCACCGACGGCGCCGCCCTGCCGCTCGGCGGAATGGCGGAGGCCATGCGCGCCGCGTGGCAGGTCTACAACGAGATGTACGCCGACCCCACCGAGGTGCTGCCCACCGACGCGCTGGCGATGGCGACCCGGCTGCCCGCCCGTGGACTCGACCAGAGCGACCGGATCGGCAGCCTCGAACCGGGCAAACAGGCCGACCTGCTGCTGGTCAAGGCCGACGACTGGCGCTACCTGCTCAACCCCCGCCCGCTGGAGGGCTTTCTCTCCCTGGGCGGCTCCATGGACGTGGACACCGTGGTCGTCGCCGGCCGGGTCCTGGTCGAGGGCGGCCGGTCCACCGGCCCGGACGAGGAGGCACTGGAGGCCGACTACCTGGAAGCGCTGAGTTCCTTCACCGTGCGCTGCCTCGGTGTGGACGCCGACACCGTCGCCGCCCGGCTGCGGCGGCGCACCGAGACGCTCGCGGACCCACGGCCGGCCCGGACGGGCATGGCACCTCTCCCCACCGGCCGGAAGGAACGGCGATGAACGCGAAGACGGCCCTGGTCACCGGGGCGGCAGGCGGAATCGGGGCGGCGGTTGCCCGTGCCCTGGCCGCGGACGGCGCGCGGGTCGCGCTGCTCGACGCCGATCCGGCCGCCCTGGAACCGCTGGCGAAGGAACTCCGGACAGCCGGCGCAGCGGTCCTGGAGTTGGGCGCGGACGTGCGTTCCAGCGACGAGGTGGGCGCCGCGGTCGACCGCACGGAACGCGAACTCGGACCGCTCGACTTCCTGGTGAACGCCGCGGGCGTGCTGCGCACCGGTGAGGTCGCGAGCTTCAGCGACGAGGACTGGGACACCACCTTCGCGGTCAACGCGACCGGCGTCTTCCACGTCAGCCGGGCCGTCGCCAACCTCATGGTGCCGCGCCGGTCCGGGGCGATCGTCACGGTCGCCTCGAACGCCGCGTGCGTTCCGCGCTGGAGCATGGCGGCCTACGCCGCGTCGAAGGCCGCGGCCACCAGTTTCACCAAGACGCTGGGGCTCGAACTGGCCCGGTTCGGCATCCGCTGCAACGTGGTCGCCCCCGGCTCCACCGAGACGCCGATGCTCGCCTCGATGCACGCGGACGGCGACGCGGTCGGCCCCTCCGTGGAGGGCTCGCCCGGTACGTACCGCGTGGGCATTCCACTCGGCAGGATCGCCCGGCCCGAGGACATCGCGCACGCTGTGCTCTTCCTGCTCTCCGACCGGGCCGCGCACATCACCCTGCACAGCCTGACAGTGGACGGCGGTGCCGCGCTCGGCGTCTGAGCCACGCCTTTCCCCTTCCTTCCATCCCTCTTGGAGCCACGATGACGATCCCTCTGATCGACCCCTATCCCATGCCGACCGAGGACGATTTGCCGCGCAACACCGCGCACTGGGTGGTCGACCCCGATCGCGCCGTCCTGCTCGTCCACGACTTGCAGAACTACTTCCTCAGCCCCTTCGGGTACGGCGGCCCGGACGAGGGCCGTCAACCGCTGACCGACCTGATGGACCACACCGCGGCGCTCCGCGGGGCGTTCGCGGAGGCCGGGGCGCCGGTCGTCTACACCGCCCAGCCCGGCGGCATGTCGGACGAACAGCGCGGACTGCTCAAGGACTTCTGGGGCGCCGGAATGAGCGCGGACCCGGACCACCGCGCCATCCCCGAGCGGATCGCGCCCGCCCCCGACGACCAGGTGTTCACCAAGTGGCGGCCCAGCGCCTTCTGCCGTACCGATCTGCTCGCCCTGCTGCGCCGCACCGGCCGCGACCAGTTGGTGATCTGCGGCGTCTATGCCCACGTCGGCATCCTGATGACCGCTCACGAGGGTTTCTCCCACGACATCCAGACCTTCGTGGTGGGCGACGCGATCGCCGACTTCTCCGCCGACCGCCACCGCGAGACGCTGGAGTACGTCGCCTCCCGCTGCTCGGTCACCGTCTCCACCCGCGCGGTCCTGGCCGCGCTGGACGGAAGTGCGCGATGAGTCCCCATCCGCTGCTCGCCCGGGTGCTCGGAGCCGATCCGCCACCGTTCGCCCTGCTGCACCGGCCCGGAGCCACCGGACCCGACCTGATCGACCTGATCGTCGGCCGGACCGCCGAGCGGGAGCTGATCGCCGACATCCCGCTGCGCGCCGAGGAACCGGACGGCACGGCTCCGGGAACCGCCGCCAGGCACGAGGTCCTCGCGCTGCTGCCCTACCGGCAGATCCGCGAGCGTGGCTACGCCTGTCCCGACGACGGGGCGCCACTGCTGACGATGACCGTCGACGATCAGGCCGTCCTGCCGCTCGACGAGGTGCTTCAGGCGCTGCCCGACGTCCCGATCAACATGGCGGAGGGGGCCTTCGACGCCGACGACGACGAGTACGCGGCCCGGGTGCGGCGGGTGCTCACCGAGGAGATCGGCCGGGGAGCCGGGGCCAACTTCGTCATCAAGCGGTCCTTCACCGCGCGGATCGCCGACTGGTCGGCGCACACCGCGCTGTCGTTCTTCCGACGTCTGGCCGGCCGCGACCCCGGCGGCTACTGGACGTTCGTCGTCCACACCGGGAACCGCACCTTCGTGGGAGCCTCCCCGGAGCGCCACATCAGTCTGGACGCGGGCCGGGTCGTGATGAACCCGATCAGCGGGACGTACCGCTATCCGGCGGACGGTCCCGACCTGGCCGGTGTGCTCGACTTCCTCGCCGACCCCAAGGAGGCCAACGAGCTCTACATGGTGCTCGACGAGGAGCTCAAGATGATGGGCCGGATCTGCGACCTGGGTGGACGGGTCATCGGTCCCGCCCTCAAGCAGATGGCCAGACTCGCCCACACCGAGTACCTCATCGAGGGCCACAGTTCCCTGGACGTACGGGACATCCTCCGGGAGACCCTGTTCGCACCCACCGTCACCGGCGGCCCGCTGGAGAGCGCCTGCGAGGTGATCGGCCGTCACGAGCCGGAAGGCCGTGGCCACTACGCCGGTGTCGCCGCGCTGATCGGCCGGGACGAGCACGGCGCCCGCACCATGGACTCGGCCATCCTCATCCGTACGGCCGAGATCGATCCGGCCGGGCAGGTGCGAATCCAGGTGGGCGCGACCCTGGTACGCGACTCCGACCCGGCGGGCGAGGCCGCGGAGACCCGGGCCAAGGCGGCCGGACTCATCGAGACGCTGCGCTCCCCGACGGGCGACCCAGCGGGCCCCGGTCCGGTGGCCGGCCTCGCGACGCATCCCGACGTGCTACGGGCGCTGGCCGCACGCAACGAGCCGCTGGCCGACTTCTGGTTCCTGCCGCCCGCGGACCGCGGCCGCCCGGTGCCCGCTCTCGCCGGTCGGCGGGTGCTGGTGATCGACGCCGAGGACACCTTCACCGCGATGGCCCGCCACCTCCTGGAGGCCCAGGGGCTGCGGATCGTGGTGAAGCGCCACGACGAGGAGTTCCGGCTCGACGCGCACGACCTCGTCATCGTCGGGCCGGGGCCGGGGGACCCGAGGGACACGGACGACCCCAAGATCGCCCGGATGCGACAGGTGACCACCGAACTCCTGGACCGGGGCATCCCGTTCCTCTCCGTCTGCCTGGGGCACCAGGTGCTGAGCAGCCTGCTCGGGCTCCCGCTCGTACGGCACCCCACGCCCGCCCAGGGGCTCCAGCGCCACATCGACTGCTTCGGCCGCGACGAACCGGTCGGCTTCTACAACACCTTCGCCGCCCACGCCGCACGGGACCTGATCGACTGTCCGGCCCGCCCGGGGCGGGTCCGGGTGTTCCGTGAGGAGACGGGCGAGGTACACGCCCTGCGCGGTCCGGGGTTCGCCTCGGTGCAGTTCCACCCCGCATCGGTGCTGACCCGGCGCGGCGGCGAGCTGCTCGCCGAACTCCTCTCCGGGGTGCTCGGAGAGGTAACGGAGCTTTATCGGGAGGCCGTTGCCCCCGCCACGCTACCTGCATAACGTCATAGCCGGTAACGGAGGTTCGGGCCGCACCCGTCGGCCGCCTCCACCGCGCCCACCGGCGTCCACCCGGGAAAGGACCTGCCCGATGCGCTTCGACAACATCTGGATCGCCGGTACCGGAGGCACCCTGGGTGAATCCGTGCCGGTGGAGGAGGCCGTGGCCGACGGCTCCTACTCGGCCGACGCCGCCGCCGGCACCGGCATGATCAGCTACTCCCGCTCGGCCGAGGCACCGCCGGAGATGGCGGTCACAGCGGGACGGCAGGCGATCAAGGAAGCCGGCGCGAAGGACGCGCGGATCGATCCGGACTCTCTCCTCCTGCACAGCCACGGCCACTTCCAGGGCATCGACCTGTGGCCCGCGGCCTGCTGGATCGCCCGCGAACTGCTCGGACCCGTCCTCAACAGCATGCCGATGACGGTCGCCGCCTGGTCCAACGGCTCGCTCGCCTCGCTCGACGTCGCCGCCTCGACCCTCATCGCCCGACCCGACGTGCCTTCCGCCCTGATCACCCTCGCGGACCGCTTCGCGCCGCCGAGCAACCGTTGGTACACCTCGCCCGGCATGGTCTTCGGCGACGGGGCCGCCGCCGCGGTGGTCACCCGCGACGCCGGCAGGCTCCGCCTGCGCTCCCTGGTCAGCGAGACCGACACCGTCCTGGAAGGTCTGTCCCGCGGTGCCGAGCCCTTCCGCGCCGCGCCCGTCGAGCAGCCGGACATGCGCCGCAGGACCCGCGAGTTCCTCGCCACCGGCGAGGTGTCACTGCGCGACGTGCAGAACAGGTCGGTGGAGCGCACCCGTAGCGTCGTCGGCCGCGCTCTCGACGAGGCGGACGTGGCACCGGACGGCGTCGACTGGCTGGTGACCCCCTTCGTCGGCCGGACCCTGCACCGCGAGAGCTTCGTGCGCCACCTCGACATCACACCACGCAACTCCCTGCACGAACTCGGGCTGACCATCGGCCACCTCGGCCCGTGCGACCAGTTGTACGGCCTCGACCACCTGCTGAGGAACGACCTGCTGAGCCCCGGGGACCGGATTCTCGTGATCGGCACCGGCATGGGCTTCACCTTCTCCGCCGCGGTCCTCACCGCCGACGGGATCTGACCTCACACCGCCCCGCCCTTCCCCCGTACCCCGCCTCCGCATCCGCCTCCGCATCATGAAGGGACATACGCAGATGAGCCTCGTCCGCATCCCGGCCACCGCCCCCGCCGACACGTTCTCCGGCGCCCCGGCCGCCGTCCGGCTGCCCACCCCCGCCGAGCTCCGCGAGGAGATCCCGCTTCCGCCCCTCGCCCGCAAGACCACCCGGAAAGCCCGCATCGAACTCGCCCGGGTGCTCGCCGGCCAGGACGACCGACTGGTCGTCATCGCGGGCCCGTGCTCCGTCCACGACCCGGACGCCGCCCTCACCTACGCCGAGCGGCTCTCCGCGCTCGCCGCCGAGCTCCAGGACCGTCTCCTGGTCGTCATGCGGGTGTACGTCGAGAAACCCCGCACCCGGGTCGGCTGGAAGGGACTGCTCAGCGACCCCCGGCTCGACGGCTCGCAGGACCTGCCCAGCGGCCTGAGGCTGGCCCGTGGACTGATGGCCCAGATCGCGGGCACCGGCCTGCCGGTCGCCTGCGAGCTTCTCGACCCGCTCGTCCCGCACTATCTCGCCGACGCCGTCTCCTGGGGGTGCATCGGCGCCCGTACCGTACAGAGCCAGGTGCACCGCCAGGTCACCAGCGGCCTCGACATGCCGATCGGCTTCAAGAACGCCACCGACGGCAGCGTCGAGGACGCGGTCGACGCCATCGTCTCCGCCTCGCACCCGCACGTGTACCCCGGCATCGGCGACGACGGCAGGGCCACCGTGGTCAGCACCGAGGGAAACCCCGGCGGCCATGTGGTGCTGCGCGGCGGCAGCAACGGCCCCAACTACCAGGCCGGGTCGGTCTCCGCGGTCCTGACGCAACTGGCCGCCGCCGGGCTGCCGCAGCGGCTGATCGTCGACGCCAGCCACGGCAACAGCAACAAGGACCACGAGCGCCAACCCCTGGTGATCGGCGACATCGCCCGACGTATCGCCGCCGGTGAGCAGGGTGTCGTCGGTGTCATGATCGAGAGCTTCCTGGCCGCGGGCCGGCAGGACCTCAAGACCGGCCGTCCCGACCCGCTCACCTACGGACAGAGCGTCACCGACGCCTGCGTGGGCTGGGCGCAGACCGTCCGAATGCTCGAGGACCTCGCCTCCGCGGTCGCCGCCCGCCGCGCGGCGCTCACCCCGGCGCCCCGGAACTGACAGCCGGCACCCGTCGCCGGCACCCCCACGGCGGGCCCCCACCGCCGCGCGCACCCCTCCGCGCGGCGCCCTCCGCCGGCGCCCCGGCCCCCGGGCTCCCCCCGGCCCCCGGGCTCCCCCCGGCCATCCGACTTCGTGAACATCCAGAGAGGAATCAGCACCGTGGCAATCAACACGAGTTCGACCCTGCCCCTGGCCCGCGTTCTCGACGGTGCGCGGACCGCCGCGACGCACCGGCGCACCCTCACCGTCCCAGCGTCCGCCATGGCACGTCCCGAGGAGTACGCGACGGCCGCGCTGGCCGCGCTCGTGCACCGCTACACGGGAGAGACGGAACCCCTGATCGACCGGCAGCGACACCCGCATTCGTGCGAGTCCACCGCGATAAGGGTGACCGGCGACACCACGGCCGCGCAGCTCGTCCACGCCGCCGCGCAGGCCGGCGCCGCGGCCCCCGCCGGGCGCCCGGCGCACGCCGCGGTGACCACCACCGGCCGGTCCGGCGAGGCGCTCGCCGCTCTGACCCTGTCCGTCTCCCTCTCCGAGAAGACCTTCGAACTCGTCCTGAACGCCGACGAGTTCGATGCCCAGGCCGCCGACCAGTACGCTCGCCACCTGGAGCTGGTGCTCGCCGCGCTGACCGCCGCGCCCGAGAGCACCGTGCGCGACATCGCCCTGCTCACCGAGGAGGAGACCCACCGCACCCTGGTGGAGTGGAACGACACCGCGGGACCGGTCCCGCGGCCCTTCTTCCACGAGCTGGTCGCGGAGCACGCCCGGCGCACCCCCGACGCCCTCGCCGTGGTCCTGCCCGGCGCCCGGCTGACATACCGCGAGCTCGACGAGCAGGCCAACCAGCTCGCCCACCGGCTGGCCGGCCGCGGAGTGCGGCCCGGCGACCGGATCGGCGTCTGCTTCCCGCGCGGCGCGGAGAGCCTGATCGCCCAACTGGCCTGCTTCAAGCTGGCCTGCGCGGCGATCCTGCTGGACAGTGATTTCCCGGCGGAGCGCATCCGTTACATGATCGAGGACGCCTCGGCCGCCGCCGTGCTGACCCTGGCCGCCCACGAGCCGAAGGTGGCGGGTCTCGCCCCGGTCCTGTCCCTGGACACCGAGGACTGGCGCACCGAGCCGGTCACCGAGGTCGGCGAGTCCGTGAGCGCGGACGACCTGATCCACATCTGCTACACCTCCGGCTCCACCGGCGCCCCCAAGGCCGTCATGGTCCGCTTCGGAGCGGCCCGCAACCTGATCCACAGCATGAGCGAGCTGTGCGGCATGACCAGTGCCTCCCAGGGCACCTGGCTCGCGGCCCCCGGCTACGGAATGATCGAGGTCGAGTGCTTCCCGGTGCTCGCCGTCGGCGGCACCGTGCACATCCCGGACGTCTCCGTGGTCGCCTCCGAGTACCGCCTCCAGGAATGGTTCCTGCGCGAGGGCATCACCACCACCCTCCTGATGAAGCCGATGGCCGAGCGGCTGTGGCGTCTGGAGTGGCCCGAGGGCACACCGCTGGAGAACATCCGGGTCTGCGGCGAGCGCATCCAGTCCTGGCCGCCGGCCGGCCTGCCGTTCCGGCTGATCAACCTGTACGGCTCCGCCGAGGCGACCGTGGTCGCCGCCTGTGACATCACCGAACTGGGCGAACGGCTTGGCGAGGAGGGCCGGGCCCGTCGGCTGCCCCCGATCGGCCGACCCACCACCAACGTCACCATCTATGTCCTCGACGAGGACTTCCGCCCGCTGCCGCCGGGGCTGGTCGGCGAACTCTGCGTCGCCGGCGTAAGCCTCTCGGCCGGTTATCTGGGCCGCCCCGAGGCCACCGCGGAGAAGTGGATCACCAATCCGATCGACCCGGCCCGGCACCCGGTCATGTACCGCACCGGCGATCTCGCCCGGTACTGGCCGGACGGCAGTATCGAGATCGTCGGCCGCACGGACAACCAGGTCAAGGTGCGCGGCAACCGGGTTCACCTCGGTGAGATCGAGGTCGTCCTGACCACACTGCCCGGCGTTCGGCAGGCCGCGGTGCTCGCCCGGCAGGACGGGCAGGGCGATGTGCAGCTCACCGCGTACATCGAGCCCGACGCCGGCGCGGCGCCCTCGGTGCGGGCCATCCGCCACGATCTCGGCCGGCGGCTGCCGTCCTTCATGGTCCCCGCGGCCTATGTCATCGGCGGGCTGCCCACCAGTACCAACGGCAAGATCGACCGTGCCGCGCTGCCGGAGCCGCCGCGCTCCCGCCCGCACGTCGACACCGCCTACCAGGCTCCGTCCGGCGCTCTGGAGGAGTCGCTGCACGGGCTGTGGGCGAAGGTCCTCGAACTGGACGGGGTCGGGGTGCTCGACAACTTCTTCGACCTGGGCGGCGACTCCCTGCGGGCGGCCCGGCTGGCCGAGTTGGTCCGCGAACTGTACGGGGTGGAGTTGGAGATGGTCGACCTCTTCGACGAGCCGACCGTGGAGAAGATGGCCGGACTGGTCGCCCGTACCGTCGCCGCCGCCTGAACCGGCCGATCTCCCCGCCCGTCGCGGTGGCGCGTCCGCGGCAGTGGCTCCCGCGCCGTGACGTGGGGGCCGCTGCCGCGCGGTCGCTGTCGGGCCGGGTCACGGGCACGGCGCGGGCGCCGAGGTCAGCGGGGGGTCACGCGTCCAGCATCTCCAGGTAGTGCTTGTTGTACATGATGCCGAGGACATTGCCGAAGGGATCGGTCACGGACGCGGTGACGAAGCCCGGACCGTACTCGGTCAGTGGTGTGTACAGCGTGGCGCCCATGGAGAGCAGCCGGTCGAGGGCGGCCTCCACGTCGTCGACGTGCCAGTGGCCGATCGCCCCTCCGGGCGTCCTGGGCAGGCCCGGCGGGGCATAACGCCGGTCGATCAGACCGAGTTCGGTCTGGTGGTCACCGATCCTGAACTCGTAGTAGGCCGCCGGCCGACCGTCGTCCGGGCGCTGGAAGTACGGCTGTGTGCCCAGCAGCTCGGCGTACCACGTCTTGGCTGCTTCCACGTCGTCGGCGAAGAAATTGACGGTGGCGAGTCCTCGCAGCATGGGTGGTTCCTCTCGTCGTTCTGTAACTGTGACCATCCTCCGACCCAAAGGGCTCACCCACTGAGCACTTTACAAGAGAGGCTGGGAGCATGCGCGCTGACCGACTCGTCGCCGCCCTCCTGTTCATGCAACGGCGAGGCCGGGTGACCGCCGCCGAGCTGGCAGGCGAACTGGAGGTGTCCGTGGCCACCGCCCGCCGCGACCTGGAGGCGATGTCCGCCGCCGGCATCCCGGTGTACCCGCAGCCCGGCCGCGGCGGCGGCTGGTCGCTCGTCGGTGGTGCCCGGACCGACCTCAGCGGTCTGTCGGCCAACGAGGCACAGGCGCTGTTCCTGCTCGTCGGCCCGGCCGCGGCGGTCTCGGGCGACGCCAAGGCGGCGCTGCGCAAGCTGGTGCGGGCGCTGCCGCAGACCTTCCGGGCGGACGCCCAGGCCGCCGCCGACGCCACCATGGTCGACCCCACCCCGTGGGGCGAACGCGACCGCCGCAGGCCGGAGACGGTCGATGTGCTGCAGGCCGCCGTTGTCCGCCGGCGCAGGGTCCGGCTCACCTACACCAACAGTGCCCGGACGCGGACCGAGCGGACCGTCGATCCCTGGGGCCTGGTCGACAAGGACGACACCTGGTACCTGATCGCCGGCACCGAGCGGGGGCGGCGGACCTTCCGGATCGACCGGATCGACGCCGCCGAACAGACCGGTGAACCCGCGGAGCGGCCCGACGACTTCGTGCTCGCCACGGCCTGGCGGGAGGTGGTCGGCGATGTGGAGGAGCGGCGCTCGCGCACCTGGGCGACCGTCCTCGTCGAGGCGAGGTTCGTGCCCGTCCTCCGCGACAGGTTCGGACGGCACTGCCACCCCGACGGCGAGCACGAGGACGGACGGGCCCGCATGCGCCTCGCCGCGCCGACCCCGCTGGACGTCGCCCGGAACCTGGCCGGCTGGGGTGCCCTGGTCGAGGTTCTCGAACCCGTCTCCGTGCAAGCCGAGCTGGCGCGGATAGGGACCGAACTCGCCGACCGCTACGCGGGCGCGCGCTGACGCGAACGGCCGCCGCCCCCGGATCGGGAGGCGGCGGCCGTCGGCTCGCGGGACGCGCGGGTTCGAGCCGGTGGTCACCGGGGTGCGGCCCGGGTGATTCCCGCCTCGCGGTCCGCGGCGAACCGCCCGCGTCCCCGGACGGTCTGCTCACCGTCCGCGGCAGGCGTCCCGCGGGCCATGGCGGAGGACCGGCGGCGGTTGTCGGCGAGCGCCTCACCGTCCTCGGTGAACGACGTGGAGCCGTGCAGCCACGCGACGGCGTCGCGCAGATCGTCGGGGGAGAGGTCCGCCAGCATCGCATTGCGCACCGGCGCGTCGGCCCCGGCCGCGTGGTAGAGCCGTGTGCCCATCTCGCGCGCGGTGAGGGTCGTCCGGGCGGTGCGGTCCCGCCGCAGGGCGTTGTACCTGGCAAGGCGTCCCGGGATCTCCCACGGCTCGCAGCGCAGCAGCCCGCCGAGCACCACTGCGTCCTCCAGGGCCATGCAGGCGCCCTGCGCCGCGTACTGGAGCATCGGGTGCGCGGCGTCCCCGAGCAGCGCCACCCGGCCGTCCACCCAGCCGTCGACCGGATCGCGGTCGCAGAGCACCCAGATCCGCCAGTCTCGGCCGAGCTCCAGCAGCCGCCGGGCCTCGTCGCACAGCCCGGGGAACTCGCCCAGGACGCGGGAACGGCTCGCGGCCGCTCCGGTGATCTCCTCACGGGCCCCGTCGTCGCGGGTGGCCGCGAGATTGAGGAACGCGCCGCCGCCGATCGGGTAGTGCACGAAGTGCCAGCCCGGGCCGGCCCACAGGGTGACGGACTTCGACCGCAGCTCCCGGGGAACCTCCTCCATCGGGATCACGGAGCGGTAGATCGTGTGGCCCGAGATGCGCGGGCCGCCGTCGCCGACGAGCCGGGCCCGAACCGCGGAGCGCAGCCCGTCGGCGCCCAGGAGCACATCCGCCCCGAACCGCCGTCCGTCGACGGTGAGCGCCGTCACCCGGTCGCCGCGCTGTTGGTAGCCCGTCACCCGGTGCCCGGCCAGGAGTCGCACGCCGGCGTCGCGGCAGCCGTCGAGCAGCGCCCGATGCAGATCCCCGCGGTGGACCACGGCGTAAGGACCGCCGAACCTGCTCCGGTACGTGCCGGTCAGTTCCATCGCGGCGACCCGCTGCCCCGATGTGCCGTCCAGGAAGCGCAGCTCGTCGATGAAGTCGGCCCGCTCGGCGACCCGGTCGCGCACCCCCAGCACGCCGAGCGCGTGGAAGGCGTTGGGCGCCAGTTGGATTCCCGCGCCGATCTCCGAGAACTCCGGCCGACCTTCCAGGACGGTCACCCGGTGCCCGGCGCGGGCCTGCCCCAGAGCGGCGGCGAGCCCGCCGATACCGCCGCCCGCGACGAGTATGTGTGTCATCACCTGCTCCTCTCGTGATGCGGCGGGCGGCCCCGCTCTCCGGGGCCGGCCGCCGGAAGCGACGGTGGGCCCTACTCGGCCGCGGCCGACGCGCCCGCGGCGGCGACCGCCGTCCTCTTCCCGTCACCGGCGGCGGTGGCGGGGGCCGAGGGCCCGGCCGAGGCCACGGCGGTGTGCCGCAGACCGAAGAGCGCGACCGCGACGATGGCCCCGGAGAGGACCGTCGTGAACCAGAACGCGTCCTGGAACCCGCTGACCGGAATGGCCGCGCCGGTGCCGTGCACGACACCGGCGAGGGCCACACCGACGGCGAGGCAGAGCCCGACGCCCAACTGGCGGCTGGAGTTGAACAGACCGGAGGCCAGACCCATCTGCGGCCCGCTGACGCCGCTGGTGCCGGCGATGGCGGTGGAGATCATCATGACCGTCACGCCAAGGCCGACCAGCACACCGCCGGGCAGCACGCCGAGTACGTAGGAGCTGTCCGCCGTCACCTGGGCGAGGAGACCCGAGCCGACGGCCAGGAGCAGCCCGCCGGTGATCAGCACGGTGCGGGCGCCGAACCTGTGGGTGAGCTTGACGACCGGCAGGCTGGCCAGGAAGACCACGAAGGCCTGCGGGAAGAAACCCATGCTCGTCTTGAGAGTGGAGTACCCGAGCACCTGCTGCATGTACATGGTGATGAAGAAGGTCGACACCGACATCACGCCGCCCGACAGGAACGCGATCCCGTTGCCCGACGAAAGGGCGCGGTTACGGAAGATCGACAGCGGCACGAGCGGTCCGGAGACCCGGGCCTGCACGACCAGGAAGGCGATCAGCAGCGCGGCGCCGCCACCCAGCGAGACGAGCACGGGCGTCGAGCCCCAGCCGCGATCGGAGGCCATGGTCAGACCGTAGGTGAGGACGCACATGGCCGAGGTGACCAGGATCGCGCCGGGCAGGTCCAGGCGGGAGGAGCGGGTGCTCCGGTGGTCGGCGGTCAACCGGCGGGCGGCCAGTGCCACGAGCAGGACACCGACCGGGACGTTGACCAGCATGACGGCGCGCCAGGTGAGGAATTCGGTGAGCAGACCGCCCGCCACGACACCGCCGGTGAAACCGGCCGAGGAGACGGCGCCGAAGACGCCCATCGCCTTCACGCGTTCGGGCCCCTCGGGGAACCCGCCGGCGATCAACGCGAGGACCGCCGGGGAGACGGCCGCCGCGGAGAGGCCCTGGACGCCGCGGGCGAGGATGAGGAGCCACGGCTCGGTGGCGATACCGCCGACGAGCGAGGCGATGGTGAAGACGGCGAGACCGGCCACGAACATGCGCTTGCGCCCGAAGACGTCACCGGCACGACCGCCCAGCAGCAGGAAGCCGCCGTAGAAGAGGGCGTAGGCGCCGACGACCCACTGCAGTCCACTGGAGGTGAAGCCGAGGTCGCGCTGCATGGCGCCCAGAGCGACGTTCACGATGGCGAAGTCGAGGACGAGTATGAACTGTGCGGCGCACAGAAGGAGGAGCGGTGGTCGAGCGGTGGTCGTGCCGTTGGTGCTGGTCATGACATTCCTTTCACGGGAGGAGAAACAAGAGCGGGGGATACCGGTGAAGGCGATTGGCCGGTAGAGTCCGGGGGATGACAGAACCCAAGCGCGTGCGACAGCCGGGCGATCGTGACGTGGCTCCCGGCCGGCTCGCCCTGGTCCAGTCCTTCGTCAACAGCGTCAACGTCGAGTTCGGACCGGACGAGTTCGCGTCCGTGGCGGGGCTGACGCGGTGGATGGAACGGCAGGGCTTCGCCGCCGGCCTCCCGGCCCCTTCCGAGTCCGACCGCCGGGAAGTGGTGGAGGTGCGGGAGGCGCTGCGCGCCCTGATGCGGGAGAACAACGGCGCCACAGCCGACCCGGCGGCCCGCGCCGTCATCGAACGCGTCGCCGCGAACTGTCCGCTGGTCCTGGCCTTCGACGAGACCGAAAGTCCCGTTCTGCGTCCCGGTGGGACCGGTACCCGGGGCATGATCGGCCAGGTCCTCGCGATCGTCGTCGAGGCGGCCGTGGACGGCACCTGGCAGCGCCTGAAGGCCTGTCACGAGCACCGGTGCGAGTGGGCTTTCTACGATCGGTCCCGTAATCGCAGCGGCCGGTGGTGCTCCATGGCCGTGTGCGGTACGCGCTCCAAGATGCAGACCTACCGCCGAGGATTGAGGGCCCCGGCCGGGGCCCGCTGACAGCAGGGCGGCCACGGACCGTACGGCATCCGCCGACCGCAAGGCGCTTGCCGGGCCCTCGACGGTCGACGCCGCCACGGCGAGCGGGACCGTCACGGCGCGTACTCCTTGCCGAGCAGCAGGCGCGCCACGGTCAGCTTGGTGGCCGCCGCGGTGCCGTCCGCGAGTTGGAGGCCGATGACGTCCCGCAGCCGCTGCGCGACCGGACCGTCCTCGCTCCACCCCTGGTGGCCCATGGTCAGCAGGGCCTGGTGCACCGCCTCCACGGCCGCCTTCGGCGCCCACCACTTGGCCATGTTCGACGGGACACGGGGATCCTCGCCCCGGTCCGCCCGCCACAGCGCCTCGAAGCAGACCAGCCGTGCCGCGTGCAGCAGCGTCGTGTGCTCCACGAGGGGGAAAGCCACTGACTGGAAGCGGCTGATGGGCTGCCCGAACGCGGAGCGTCGGGACGCGTGCGTGTACGCCTCCGCCAGCGCGGCGTCCCCGACGGCGACGGCCATCAGCGCGATGTACGCCCGGGAGACCCCGAAACCGCGCATCACCGCGGAGAAGCCGCCGCCGGGCGCCCCGACCAGGTCTTCGGGCCCGACCCGCACACCGTCGAAGACCAGCCGGCCGCGGCCCCCCGAACGGCAGCCCAGATCGGTCAGCCGCTCCTTGCGGACCCCGTCGCCGTCGACCCGGATGTAGAAGGCGCTGATGCCGTGCGCGCCCTCGCCGCCGGTACGGGCGAAGACCAGCGCGTGGGTGGCGTAGGCGGTGACCATGATCGAGGTCTTCTCGCCGGTGAGCAGCCAGCCGTCGCCGTCGGGCTCGGCGCGCATCCCGATGCCCGCCGCGTCCGTACCGTGGTCGGGCTCGGTCAGCGCGAGCGCCACCACCGCCTCGCCACGTGCGATCGGTGGCAGCCAGCGCTCCAGTTGCCCGGGGTTTCCGTTGGAAGCGAGGACCCCACCGATGAGCGCGGCGTTGAGCACCGGAAAGCACACCGACAGATCGGCCGCCGCCAGCTTCTCCAGGGCGATGCCCGCGCTCATGGCGTCCAGGCCGAGCCCGCCGTACTGCTCCGGCACGCGCAGCGCGAACAGGCCGGCCGCAGCCAGATCGTCGATCAGCCCCGGACGGTACTCTCCGCGCCGATCGCTCTCCCGGCGGTGCGGAGCCACCTTCTCGGCAGCGAACTCCTCCACCAGCTTGGCCAGTTCGTCCTGCTCGGCGGTGAAGACACCGTTCATGAGGCCATGCGTCCTTCCTGGGCCCGAAGCCGGTCCCGCAGCGCGAATTTCTGGATCTTTCCGGAGGGGGTTCGCGGCAGCGCCGGCACCACTTCCAGCCGCTCGGGCCAGTACGTACGGGCCATGCCGAGCCCGGCCAGGTGCGTGCGTACGCCCTCCAGGTCGGGGGCCGTGCCCTGGGTGACGAGGAACGCGCAGGCGCGTTCCCCGAGTCGTGCGTCCGGATAGCCGACCACGGCGACGTCCTTGACCGTGGGGTGGCGCAGCAGAGCCGCCTCGATCTCCAGCACCGGGAGGTTCTCGGCACCCCGCATGATCACGTCCTTGACCCGGCCCGTGATCCGTATACCGCCGTGGCCGTCGTCCCGGGCGAGATCGCCGGTGTCGAACCAGCCGTCGGCGGTGACGCAGGCGTCGTACACCTCCTGACGCCGGAAGTAGCCCACGCACTGGGCCGAGCCGCGCACCTGGAGCAGCCCGCTCGAACCCGGCTCCACCGCCACGCCGTCCTCGCCGACGATCCGCACCTCCATACCGGGCACGGCGGTGCCGTCGCTCTCGGCGGCGCGCATCGGCGGCTGCTCGGGGCGGGTGACGGTGACACAGCCGTTCTCCGTCATGCCCCACAGCGCGTACAGCCGGCAGCCGAGGACCTCGCGCGCGGCCTCCACCAGCGCCGGCGCTATGGGCGCGCTGCCGGTGGCGAAGCTCCGCAGTGCCGACAGGTCGTGCGGCGTCTCGCGCTGGGCGTCCATCAGGTCGGAGAGGAACGTGGGCGCGCCCATGAAGAAGGTCACTCGCCGCTCCTCGAGGACGCGCAGCATCCGTCGCGCGTCCCAGCGGTCCACCTGTACGGCCGTGGCGCCGAGGAGCAGCGGCATCACGAAGTTCCAGGTGAAGCCGGCCTGATGGGTGGTCGGCGACCCCATCGCGGTGACTTCGGAACCGGTCAGGCCGAGCACGTCGGCCTGTGCCCGGTTCATCGAGTACAGCGTGTTGTGGCTGTGCACCACCCCCTTGGGCTCACCGGTGGTGCCGGAGGTGAACATGAGCTGGGCGGCGTCATCGGGCCCCGCCTCGATCGCGTCCAGGGACGCGAGCAGCTCCGGGTCCGGCTCCGGCCCGTACAGATCGGTCACGAAGTCCAGCGCACCGCCGTCCAGGTCGCCGGCGCCCGCTCCGAGCAGCACCCGATGGCGCAGGGTCGGGACGGCCGCGGCGATCTCCGCGCTCATCTCCGCGTACGAGAAGCCGCGCACTTCGGCCGCGCCGATGTAGACCGGACTGGCGGTGAGCCGGGTCATGAACTCGACCTCACGGCGGCGCATCACCGGAACCACCGGGCCCGCCACCGCGCCGACCCGGGCGGCGGCCAGGCAGAGTGCCACCAGCTCCCAGGAATTGGGCAGTTGGAGGGTCACCACGTCGCCGCGGCGCACTCCGAGCCGGAGCAGACCGACCGCGAGCCGGTCGACCCGGCGGGCCAGTTCGGCGTAGCTCACGGATTCGTGGGCGTCCCCCCGGTAGCAGACCAGGGCGGGCTTGTCCGGCTGTTCACGGGCCCAACGGCGCAGATCGTGCAGCAGGGTCTCGTCCCGCCACCAGCAGGCGGCGCGATAGGTGTCGGCGGCGGTCAACGGGTGCCTCCCCGGTGCGATTCGACGGATTTCCGGGCTTGTTCGGCGATCGTCCGGGCGCTGATACCGCCCCGTTCGATCAGATAGCGCTGGCTTCCGGCGACGGGGACGAACTCGTCCGGCAGCGCCATCCGGTGCACCCGCACCGGGCGTACGGCGCTGAGCGCCTCGGCGACCGCCGAGCCGAACCCGCCGGACCGCCAGTGCTCCTCGACGGTGATCACGGTGTCCCCTACACCCAGGGAGCTGAGCAGCGCGGAGGTGTCCAGCGGCTTGACGGTGTGCAGGTGCAGCACGTTCGCGGTGATGCCCTCGCCCTCCAGGAGATCGGCCGCCTCAAGGGCGGCGAGAACCGGGTAGGGGCCGCAGGCGGCCAGGGTGATGTCCGTGCCGGTCCGCAACTGCTGTGCCTTGCCGAGTCGCAGCGGCGGGCCGGCGGGCAGGTCGGGGGTGGCACCCCGGCCGAGCCGGAGGTAGACGGGACCGTCCAGGGCGAGGGCCTGGCGCAGCAACTCCTCGGTGCCGGCGGCGTCGCCCGGCACCACCACGGTCATGTGAGGCAGCGCCCGCATCACCGCGAGGTCCTCCAGAGCGTGGTGGGTCGGGCCGAGGTGTCCGGCCGACACGCCGGAGTGGGTGGCCGCGATCAGCACCGGCAGGTTGCCCATCGCGATGTCGATCTTCACGGCCTCCACCGCGCGGGAGGAGGCGAACGCCGCCATGGTGTTGACCAGCGGGATGCGGCCCTCCCGAGCGAGACCGGCGGCCGCGCCCATCAGGGTGTGTTCGGCGATGCCGAGGTTGAGGTAGCGGTCGGCGGCGGAGCCGAAGTCCACTCCGCCGAACAGTCCGGTGTCGCTGTCCAGGACGACGAGCCGCGGCTCGTCCGGCAGCAGTTTGGCCACCGCGTCGCGGTAGACCTCGCGGGATGAGCGGGCCGGGGCGGGGGCAGGAGCCGTGGTCATCGCCGGTCACCGCCCGTCGAGGCGCGGACCGCGTTGAGCGCCCGCAGGTGCTGCCGTCCGCTCAGCCGCGCGTAGTGGCTGCGGGCCTGGCCCTCGACGAAGGGCACCCCCCTGCCCTTGACGGTGTGGGCGATGACGACCGTGGGCGCCTGTGGGGCCGCGGGCAGAGTCAGCACACGGGTCAGGGCTTCGGCGTCGTGGCCGTCCGCTTCCAGGACGCGCCAACCGAAAGCCCTCCAGCGGTCGGCCAGCGGCTCGAGGGGGTGGACGGTCTCGGTCGCGCCCGTGATCTGCAGACCGTTGCGGTCCACGATCGCGGTCAGGCCGTTCAGCCGGTGTGCGGAGGCCACCGAGGCGGCCTCCCAGACCGAGCCCTCCTGGAGCTCGCCGTCGCCCATCACCACGAAGCAGCGGCGGTCCGATCCGTCCAGACGGTTGGCCAGCGCGTAGCCGACACCGAGGGCGAGACCGTGGCCGAGTGAGCCGGAGGCGATTTCGACACCCGGGATCTCCGGGTGCGGGTGGGCCATGAAGTGGCTGCCGGGCCGGGCGTACTCGTCGAGCGCGGCGGCCGGGAAGTAGCCGGCCTCGCAGAGCGTCGCGAACAGGGCGATGCCGCCGTGACCCTTGCTGAGCAGCAGCACGTCGCGTTCGGGCAGACCGGGGAAGCGGGGGTCGTGTCGCATCACCCGGAAGTAGAGGACGGACAGGATCTCGACGAGCGACATCGATCCACCCAGGTGACCGCCCTCGGGGCCGGCGCACATGGACACGATGTGCTCTCTGATCCGGCCGGCGATCCCGGTCGGCTCCGCGGTGTCGGGGCCGTGCGCGTCGAGTCCGGTGGTGTCGGTGCGGGCGGGTGCGCCCCGCAGCAGAGGCGGGCTGCTCATGCCTGGGTCCTTTCGGCTGATACGTGAGGCGACTGGTGCGTGAGGCGTCCACCGGGAGACGTGTGTCCGTGCGGCGCCCGTGTGTGGGGGCGCCTGTGCGCGAGGCGGTCGACGCGGGGGTGCGGTCGTGTGGGCGGGACGGTCAGTTGGGGTGCAGTCCGGTGAACTCGAGACCGCGCTCCTCGGGCTCGCCGAAGCGCACGTTCATGCACTGCACCGCGTTGCCCGCGCCGCCCTTGACGAGGTTGTCCAGCGCGGCGATCACGGTGACGGTGGAGGCGCCCCGGTCCAGGGCGAAACCGATGTCGCAGAAGTTGGAGCCGGAGAGGATCTTGGCGTCGGGAAAGCGGTGCAGGCCGCGTCGGGCGGCGACGATCCGTACGAACGGCTCGTCGGCGTAGCGGGTCCGGTAGGCGGACCGGATGGCGCGCTCGTCGACCCCGTCGGCGAGGGTCGCCCGGCTCAGCAGTTGGACGCCGCGCACCGCCTCGACACCGGTCGCCGACATCCGCACGGTGTGCCCGGTGGCCTGGGCGATCTCCGCCTCGTGCCGGTGCTTGGTCGGAGCGAACACCCTGAGGGCGCCGCTGCGTTCGGCGTGCAGGTTCTCCGCGCCCGCCTTCGCGCCGGAGCCGCTGGAACCGGTCCTCGCGTCCACCGTCACGTCGCCCGTGATGAGCCCGGCCGCGGCCAGCGGGCTCAGGGAGAGGATGCCGGCGGTGGCCATGCAGCCGGGCACGGAGATCCGGTCCGCGGTGCGCAGCGCGGCGCGGTGGTGCTCCGGGAGCCCCTGTGTGAAGGTGGGGATGAGGTCGGGGGCCTCGTGCGGGGTGCCGTAGTACTCCTCGTACACCTCGGTGTCGTGCAGCCGGAAGTCACCGGACAGGTCGATGACGACGCCCGACTTCGTCAGGAACTCCGGCATCCGACGCATGGTCTCGCGGTGCGGGGTCGCCAGGAACAGCACCTCGCAGCGGGGGAGTCGCTCCTCGGAGGAGAACGTCAGCTTGGTGCGATGGCGCAGATTGGGATGGACTCCGTCGATCTGGCGACCCTGGAGGGTGCGTGAGGTGGCGGCGACCACGTCGACCTGGGGGTGGTTGATGAGCAGCCGCAGCAGCTCTCCGCCGATGTAGCCGGCCGCTCCCAGCACTGCTGCGCGGATCATGACTCTGCCTCTGCCTTCTCTGACATGAGTGCGGCGATGGTCTCCGCCACATCGAGGTGGGTTCCGTATGTCGACTGCAGGCCCCGGAACTCGACCCGGTCGTTGACCTCCAGGACGGTGAGCCGGCCGTCCGGCTCCTCCAGGAGGTCCACCCCCGCGACACACGCGCCGACGGTGTCCGCCGCCGCCACCGCGAGGGTGGTGAGGTCCGCCTCGAGCGGGCAGCGTTCGCTGATCGCGCCGCGGGCCACGTTGGTGCGCCAGTCCTCGCTCCTGCGATACGTCGCCCCGACCGCCCGGCCGCCCACCACGAGGACCCGGATGTCCCGGTCCGCCTTGGCGATCTCGCGCTGGACGTAGACGATGTGCGACTGCGGGGAGGGCAGGGCGGCGAGGTGTTCCAGGACGGCCTCGCCCATCGCGCGGTCGGTGACTCGGGTCACCAGACGGCCCCAGGACCCGACCAGGGGCTTGATCACCGCGGGATAGCCCAGGTCCTCCAGAGCCTCGAGGGCCGCGTCCGGGGTCAGGGCGAGAATAGTCTCGGGAGTGGGCAGACCCCGGGCGACCAGGGCCGCCGAGGTCTGCCACTTGTCCCCGCAGACGGCCGTGGCGGCAGCGCTGTTGAGCACCGTCACGCCCGCCGATTCCAGCGCCGAAGCCGCGTACAGGGCACGGTAGTGGCCCACTTCGCGGTTGAGCACGGTCTGCGGGCCGTTCCAGGACGTACCGGCCTGGACGGACAGAGCGCGAGGGTCGATCTGTTCGCATGCGACGCCGCGCCTCTCCAGCGCGGTCAGGATGTTCTTCTCCTCGAACCGGACCCGGGAGGCGAGGACACCGATTCGCGCTGCCGCAGAGCTCATCAGGGGAATCTCCTTCTCGTCGTGGTGGACGGCCCTGTGCTACTCGCCCCAGTCCTCCTCGACCTCGGGGGCGAGGAGAAGACGCGGCGGCTGAACGGACTCGATTTCGAGTTCCAGGCGGCATTCCGGGCACTCGACTATTTCGCTGACCCGGGCATCCGTTCCCAGGGGCACCGCGGCGTCGCACTCGGGGCACTCGGGGGCGATCAAGGTTTCCTGCATGACGACTCCTCGATTCTTGTGGCTGGTTGGTGAATCGGGAATTACTGTAGTTCGGTATTTCCTGAATTTCGGCCGGCTCGAATGAACGATCTGCATCGGAACCGCGACGGATGCTTATGGGGCACGAGCGGCGGGGGCGCGGGGAACGCCGGCGAACGTGGGTCCGTCAGGCGGCGGCAGCCGCGAGGACGGGGGTGTGGGAGGTGGGCGCGCCGGCCGGATCCCCGCTCGCCTCCCCGGCCTCCGCCTTGGCGTCGGCCCGGGCCTTGGCGCTGGTCTCCGCCTTGGCCGTCGCCCCGGTCCCGACCTTGGCCTCGGTCCCGGTCTTGGCCCCGGCGTCGGACGAGCTGAGCGGGTAGCCCTGGAGGGCCTGGCGGAACGCCTTCTCCGCGATGCCGGCGAAGGCTTCCGGTACGGCCCCGGGGGCCAGCGCCATCGTCACCGGCAGCGGCTCGGGCGGTTCCGGAAGCCCGGGACGCACCGATGGGGTCAGCCCCCACAGCTCGTCCCCGTTGGCGACCAGGCAGGTCATACCGAGCCCCGCCTTGGCGGCCGACCGCAGCCCGATCAGTTCGCTGCTCTCGTACGCGACCCGCCACGCGATGCCCGAGGCGTCGAGGACTTCGCCGACCTGCCCGCGCAGCGTGCAGGGCTCGGGGAAGAGTGCCAGCGGCAGGGCGTCCCGCTCTCCGTGGGCCGGCCGCCCGAACCAGGCCATGCGCATCCTGCCCAGTTCCCTGCTGTCCGTGCCCGGTCCGAGCGGATCGGCCTGGAGCAGCAGCGCCGCGTCGAGCTGGCCGCTGGTCAACTGTGCCGCCAGCTCCTCACTCGTCCCGGTCCTGACGCCCAACTGGGCCTGGGGCATGCCCCGGTTGAGCAGCCGGAGAAACTCGGGCAGCACCTCCGCGAGCTGGCTCACCACGCCGATCGAGAGCATGATGTGGCCGGCCTGCGGGATGAAGCGGCCGACCGCCTCGTCGTTGAGCGCCACCATGCGGCGGGCGTACCTCAGGAGCTCCTCCCCCCGGGGGCTGAGCCGCAGGGTGCGTCTGGTGGAGGCGAACACCGGGCTTCTGATGAGGCCGCTCAGTTGGCGTATCTGCTGGCTGACCGCGGGCTGGGTGATGTGCAGGGACTCCGCCGCCCTCCGGAAGCCGCCGAGTTCGACCACGGCCACCAGAGTCCTCAGCCTGTTGATCTGCAGGTCGTAATGCATTTCCCCCCCGTAGCGTCGATGGACTTTCTGCGAAGTCTTCGGTCAAGGCTAGGGGCGGCGGTTTCGCCGTGCCATGGATGTGGTCACGGACCGGATGTGACATCTTCATGGGGGCGGTGTGAAGCGCTCAAGAAGGGAGGATCACCTCGTTTTATTCGAACCATAAACACAAGTCATCGGTTCTCTCCCCTCGATATTCCCCGAGTGTCTAATGTGAATGCCTCGAAGAACATTTCACCGAAACCTGGGGGAGAGCATCATGCCGGCAGCCACCGCCGATTCCGCAGTGCAGCAGGGAGTCCGGATACAGTTGACCGACCCGACCCTGGCCACCCGCAGCCCCGGCGAGGAGTTCGCCTGGTCGGTGCGCGCCACCGGCCCGGACCAGGACCACGTGGTGCCATTCCGCGCCCATCTCCCCGCTGTCTTCCCACTGTTCGCGACCCGGCCGCGCTACGCCGTCCGCCATCTGCTGAAGACCGCGTCGGTCACCGACGCACCGGTGACCTTCGTGCACGAGCCGCCGGCCGCCCCGCCGGCCGCCGCCGGAACCTCTTACCGGGCCACCCCCGAGGGCGCTTTCGTCCCCCGACTGGAGCAGGCCGAACTCACCGACCTGACCGTGCGCGTGCCGCTGCCCGCCGGCCTCCTCGACCAGCCGGCGCTGCTCGCCTCCTTCATCGACTATCGCGTGCTGGTCCGCCTGTCCGTGGTGGAGAACGAGACGCTGCTGCACGGCAGCGCGGACAGAGCGGTCAGCGGCCTGCTGAACCTTCCGGAGATCCGCCGCGGCCGGCTCGGCGAGGACGTCCACGCCTCCGTCACCGAGGCCGCCGCCGAGGTCGAGGAGACGGGCGGTTCCTGCGACGGAATCGTCGTACACCCCTTCACGTACTGGGAGCTGGTGCGGGCCGGCGTGCTCGGGCAGTTGGGCGCGGCCGGCATCACCGTCTCGCGCACCCGCATGATCCCGCGCGGCCAGGTTCTGCTCGGCGACTTCCGGGCCGCCGTCACCCTGCTCGTCCCGGGCGTGGCCTCGCTGGCGCTGCGCCGCGGCGCGGGCCCGGACGGTTCCGACGCCATCGAGGCGAGCAGCCGGATCGGCCTCGCCGTCCACCTGCCTCAACACTTCCTGCTGCTGACGCGCGACTGACGCGCGGCCGGCCCGGCCGATCCGGGACCGACTCACGGAACAGTCCTGGGAGCACCCCGCGGAACAGCCCGGAACCGAGCCGTCATGGACCGCGACGGCAGTACCAAGAAGGGACCACGACCACCATGACAGGCCCCTCCCCACGCGTCCTGTACATCACCGGATGGATGCGCAGCGGCAGCACCCTGCTGGGCAATGTCCTCAACGAGATCCACGGCGTCCGCCACGTCGGAGAGCAGTACTACCTCTGGCGCAACGGCGTCCTGGGCGCCGGCACCAACTCCAGTTGCGGCTGCGGACTGCCGGTCGCGGGGTGCCCGCTCTGGGCAGCCGTTCTCGCGGCGCTGCCCGAGGGGGCCACCGAGGCCGTCGCGCACCGGATGACCACCCTCCAACAGGCACTGCTGCGCACTCGGCACACCCCGGCGCGGCTCGCCGAGGCCCGGGGTGAGCGACCCACCGCCCCCGGTGTGACCGAACTTCTCGACCACTCGGCAGCCGTCTACCGGCAGGTGGCCGCCCACGGCGGTGACCGTCTGATCGTGGACGGCTCGAAGTACCCGGCGGAGGCGGCCGCCCTCCTCGGCCGCACCGACGTGGACGTACGGGTGCTGCACATCGTGCGGGATCCGCGGGCCACCGCTCTGTCCTACCGCGGCGCCAAGGACTACATCGACCCCATGTCCCCGGCCCGCAGCAGCGGGTACTGGACCACCTTCAACCTCGCCTCCGAACTGGTCGGCCGGACGGCGGGCACACGCTATCTGAGAATCCGCCACGAGGACTTGGCGCGCAGCCCGCGGGAGGTGACGACCCGGGTCCTGCGCTTCGCGGGCCTCGACGACGACTCTCCGGTGGACGCGTCCGGCCGGATCCGGCTCGGCGCCAACCACACCGTCACCGGAAACCCGGACCGGCTGCGCCGAGGCGTCACCGAGATTCGCCCCGACGAGCGCTGGCGCACCGCACTGACCGGCACGGACATCGCCGCTGCCACGGCGGCTGCCGCACCTCTGCTGGCCCGCTACGGCTACCCGCTGGTCTTCACCCGCCCCTCCCGGGCGGCGGACTCCGTCCGTACCTCGCGGCCGACCGGCCGGCCGGTGTCGCGGACCTCCGGGCCGCCCGCGCGAGGTGAGGCGTCGTGAACCTGGGTCTTGCCGGACGGGCCGCCCTGGTCGCGGCCTCCAGCAGCGGAATCGGCCTCGCCGTGTCCCGTGTGCTGGCCTCGGAGGGCGCCGACGTGTCTCTCTGCGGCCGGGATCGCGAGCGGCTGGCCCGCGCCCACCAGGAGGTCGACGCCTGCGGTACGGGTCGCGTGCTGAGCACCGTGGTGGACCTCCGTGACGAGGTTGCCGCCGCCGCCTGGGTGCGGCACACCGCCGAGGAGTTCGGTGGACTGCACGTGGTGGTCACCAACTCCGGCGGGGTGCCCTTCGGCCCCGTGGAGGACTTCGACGTCGCCGAGTACCGGGAGGCGGTGAACGGCAACCTGCTGCCCCACGTGTCGCTGTCGCTGGCCGCCGCCCCCTACCTGAGGGAGGCCGGCTGGGGCCGGATCGTCATGATCACCTCTGAGTCGGTGAGGCAGCCCCATCCGGGCAGCGGACTGTCCTCGGTGGCCCGGCTCGGTGTCCTCGGTTTCGCCAAGGGCCTCGTCCACGCCTTCGGCTCGGCCGGAGTGACCGTGAACGTGCTGGCACCCGGCTTCCACCGCACGCCGATCCTCGACGTGCAGTACGGGGAGGAGGTCGAGGAGCGCCTCGCCGAGGTGGCTGCCGGGATCCCGCTGGGCCGGATCGGCCGGGCCGAGGACCTGGGTGCCCTGGTGGCCTTCCTCGCCAGTGAACAGGCCGCCTTCGTCACCGGCAGCGTGCTGGTCGCGGACGGTGGCAACACCCGCGGCGTCGGCTGACATCCGTCTGTGTACCCGTGGCTCGCCCACGCGCCGGTCGCCGCCTCGTCGCCGGTCCGTCCTCCCGCGGTCGCTCCGCCTGCGCGCCGCCATCACACGATCCGCCCGCCGCCACCAGCCGAAGGAGTTCTGTACATGACAACCCTGGGGGAAGTCGCCGGCTCACGCGAGGCCGCGCTCTACGTGGTCAAGCTGGGCAGCGCCACTCTGCTCCACAGTCGGATCTTCGACGAACTGCTCGAACTCAGCCGGCGCGGCGCGCGGCTGCTCGTCATCGCCGGGGGAGCGGCCGGTATCGCCGAGCACTACCGGCGTACCGGCCGCGAGATCCGCACCCTGGTCTCCCAAAAAGGTGACGAGGTCCGCTACTGCCCGCCGCAGGAGATGCCGCACATCGTCGCCGCGTACGAGGAGGTCACCCTGCCCTTGGTGGAGGAGGAGCTGACGCGGCGCGGACTGTCCGTCTTCGCGGCGGTCGCCCGCACCGGCGCGCTCGTCAAGGCCACCGTCAACGGCCCGCTCCGGGTGCGGGAGGAGGGAAGGACCCGGCTGATCCGCGACCACCGTGCGGGCACCATCAGCTCCGTGGACGTCCTCCGGCTCACCGGTCTGCTCTCCACCTTCAACGTCGTCTGCCTCTCGCCGCCGGTCGCCGACGCCGAAGGCGGTACGGCACTGAACGTGGACGCCGACGTGCTCGCCGCCGAAACCGCCTTGGCCCTGGACGCCGACCATCTGCGGCTGGTCACAGGCACCGCCGGACTGCTCACCGACCCGGCCGACCCCGCCAGCGGCCTGCGCCACCTCACCGAGGGCGAGGGCCGGCGCTACGCCAAGGGCCGGATGCGTCAGAAGGTCAGGGCGGCCGAGATCGGCCTGAAGGGCACCTCGGACACGGCGATCACCGGTCCGCACACACTGTCCACGGCGAGCGCCACCTGGTTCTGGCGGGCCCCCGCCCCCGTCCCCGACCTCGACCTGCTCTCCCGCACGGTGGAGCTGTCCTCCGTCTCCCGTGACGAGCGCGAGATCGCCGAATTCCTCGCCGACTGGTGCGAGGAGAACGGCGTCAAGGCCGAGATCGACGCCGCCGGCAACCTGGTCGCCACCAAGGGGGCAGGCCCTCGGCGGCTGCTGATGCTCGGTCACCTGGACACCGTTCCGCACCGCTGGCCGGTCCGCTGGGACGGCGAGGTGCTCTCCGGGCGCGGCTCGGTCGACGCCAAGGGGAGTCTGGTCACGTACCTGCAGACGCTGGCCGCGTTCGACCCGCCCGAGGGGGTCGAGGTGCGGGTGGTCGGTGCGGTGGAGGAGGAGATCACCGGCGCCGGTGCCTTCCATGTGCGCGATGCCTATCCGGCCGACGCGGTGATCGTGGGCGAGCCCAGCGGCGCAGAGGCCCTCACCCTCGGTTACTACGGCCTGGTCAAGGTCCGTTTCAGCGTACGGGAGCCCACCGGGCACACGGCCGGCGAAGGTGTCCGCACCGCGGGCGACCGGATGGTCGAGGTGCTCTCGGGGGTTCCGGACGCGGTGGCTCGACTGCATCGGGACGCGCTGACCGCCGTCCTCGGCGTGCGGGCGCTCAACCGGGGGGACGTCCAGGTCGGCGAGGCCGTGGTCGACGTCCGCGTACCGCCGGGTCTGGACGTGGACGAGACCGTGGCCGCGCTGCGGTCTCTTGCCGTCGAGCCGGTCCGGTTCGACGTCCTGCGGGCCACTCCCGGAGTGATCACCGGACGCACCGGTTCGCTCGTCAAGGCATTCCAACGGGCCTTCGGGACCGAGGGAGTGAAGCCCCGGTACCTGATGAAGAAGGGCAGCAGTGACATGAACACGCTTGCCACCACCTGGCACGGCGTCCCCATGGTCGCCTACGGCCCCGGTGACGCGAGTCTCGACCACACCTCCGACGAACACCTGCACGCGGACGAGTTCCGGCGGGCGCGGCGCCTGCTGGCCGCCGCGGTCCGAGAATGGAGCTTGATGTGACCGCCCCGACGGCCGCCCCCGGGCACAACCTCGCGACCCCCGTCGTCCACTGCACCTGCTACCCCGGTTCGACCCTCTGGCTGACCGGCCTGCCCAGCGCGGGCAAGACCACCCTCGCGTACGCCGCAGCCGAACTGCTGCGCTCGCGCGGTCGGCGCGTGGAGGTCCTCGACGGCGACGAACTGCGCCGGACGTTCTCGGCCGGCCTCGGCTACTCCCGCGCCGACCGTCACACCAACGTCGAACGCATCGGCCGGGTCGCTCACGTCCTCGCCCGCAACGGTGTCACGGTCCTGGTGCCGGTCATCGCGCCGTACGCCGACTCCCGTGACCTGGTGCGCTCCTGGCACCGAGACAGCGGCACGGAGTTCCTGGAGGTGCACGTGGCCACGCCGGTCGAGGTCTGCTCCGAACGGGACGTCAAGGGCCTGTACGCCAAGCAGGCCGCGGGGGAGATCTCCGGCCTG
>NZ_JODL01000014.1 GCF_000718985.1 Streptomyces megasporus
TGTTGGCCTCCTTGCCGCCGGTCAGTTCCTTGACCAGTTCGGAGACGGCCGGCATCCGGGTGGAGCCGCCGACCAGCACCACGTGATCGATCTCCGAGACCGAGACGCCCGCGTCCTTGATCACGTTGTTGAACGGGATCTTGCAGCGCTCCAGCAGGTCCTGGGTGAGCTGCTGGAACTGGGCGCGGGTGAGCTTCTCGTCCAGGTGCAGCGGGCCCTCGGCCGAGGCGGTGATGTAGGGCAGGTTGATGGTCGTCTCGGTCGAGCTGGACAGCTCGATCTTCGCCTTCTCCGCGGCCTCGCGCAGCCGCTGGAGGGCCATCTTGTCCTTGGCCAGGTCCACGCCGTGGGCGTTCTGGAACTGCTTGACCAGGTAGTCGACGACCCGCTGGTCCCAGTCGTCACCGCCGAGGTTGTTGTCACCGTTGGTGGCCTTCACCTCGACGACGCCGTCGCCGATCTCCAGCAGGGACACGTCGAAGGTGCCACCGCCGAGGTCGAAGACCAGGATCATCTGGTCTTCCTTCTCCAGCCCGTAGGCGAGGGCGGCGGCGGTCGGCTCGTTGACGATGCGCAGCACGTTCAGACCGGCGATCTCACCGGCCTCCTTCGTCGCCTGGCGCTCGTGGTCGTTGAAGTACGCCGGGACGGTGATCACCGCGTCGGTGACCTTCTCGCCCAGGTAGGCCTCGGCGTCCCGCTTCAGCTTCTGCAGGACGAAGGCGCTGATCTGCTGGGGGTTGAAGTCCTTGCCGTCCAGGTTGATCTTCCAGTCGGTGCCCATGTGACGCTTGACCGACCGGATCGTCCTGTCGACGTTGGTGACGGCCTGGCGCTTGGCCACCTCACCGACCAGGACCTCACCGTTCTTCGCGAAGGCCACGACGGACGGCGTGGTCCTGGCGCCCTCGGCGTTGGCGATGACAGTGGGCTCACCGCCCTCCAGAACACTGACGACGGAGTTCGTCGTACCCAGGTCGATGCCGACCGCACGTGCCATGTCGAGTTCCTCCAGCTCATGCCTTGAGTAGATCTGACTCAAGAGTGCAGCACCGGGAGGGCATCGTCAAGAGAGCTGAGTCATGCCGACTCAACTCTTTTCCGGTTGTTCGGCTCACATTACTGCCCCGAGGCCTCACCACCTCGACCCGGGAGTGATACGCGCACCGGAGGGCCCGAGTTCCCCACCGGGTTCACCGCTCCGACCGCGGCCGGCCGCGAGTCTTCGACTCATCCCTTTCTACTGCATTTCCCCGTAATTCAGCGGAGGGGGCTCTATAGGATGGCCCCACCCGGACACACGACCGCCTCCGACGGCACCGCCGGTCGGCGTCCCCGGGCGTCGCACCCCAAGGTGCGCCTCAGCGACGCAGATCACCGTCCGGGCGTCTACAGACGCCTTGTGTTAGTGGGTACTCTCGAACAGATCGGATAAGTTACCGCTTAGTAAGCTTGCAGCAGCAGGCACCGCCCCCGCAGGTTCGAGGAGCCGTCATGCAACTCGCCGCGATCGTCGTCTCGCTGGTCATCACCGCGGTCGGCGTTGCGCTCTTTGCCCGCGCCATCGCGCAGATCTACCGGTTCGTCAAACTCGGCCAGTCGGTACCCGCGGGTTCGCGCACCGACCAGCCGAAGCAGCGAACGATCACCCTGGTCAAGGAGTTCCTCGGCCACACCCGGATGAACCGGTGGGGGGTCGTCGGCGTCGCCCACTGGTTCGTCGCGATCGGCTTCCTGACCCTCCCCCCGACCCTGGCCCAGGCGTACGGGCAGCTCTTCCAGGCCGACTTCACCCTCCCCGTCCTCGGCGGCTTCCTGCCGTTCGAGATGTACATCGAGTTCATCGGCCTGATGACGGTGGTCGGCATCCTGGTGCTGATCGCGATCCGGCTGCTCAACCTGCCCACCCGGCCCGGCCGCAAGTCCCGCTTCGCCGGTTCGACGGCCTGGCAGGCGTACTTCGTCGAGGCCGTCATCCTCACCATCGGCCTGGCGATCCTGGTGCTGCGCGGCCTGGAGGGCGCGATCCACCACGTCGACGGCTACCAGGCGGCGTACTTCGTCTCCTACCCGCTGGTGACGGCCTTCGACGGGCTGGAGATCGGCACGCTGCAGAACCTGATCTACTTCACCGCGATGATCAAGATCAGCGTCTCGCTGATCTGGATGACCGTGGTCGGCCTCAACACCGACATGGGCGTGGCCTGGCACCGCTTCCTGGCCTTCCCCAACATCTGGTTCAAGCGCGACGCCGACGGCTCCACGGCGCTGGGCGCGCTGCAGCCCATGACGAGCGGCGGAAAGCCGATCGACTTCGAGAACGTCTTCGACGAGGAGGAGGGCGAGGAGACCACCTTCGGCGTCTCCCAGGTCGAGCACTTCTCCTGGAAGGGCCTGCTGGACTTCTCCACCTGCACCGAGTGCGGTCGCTGCCAGTCGCAGTGCCCCGCCTGGAACACCGGCAAGCCGCTCTCCCCGAAGCTGCTGATCATGTCGCTGCGCGACCACGCGCACGCCAAGGCCCCCTACCTGCTCGCGGGCGGCGGCAAGAACGCCGAGGGCGAGGAGAAGGCGAGCGAGGAGCAGTTGAAGGACGTGCCCGCCGCGGCGCTGGCCGAGGCCGAGCGTCCGCTGATCGGGACGCTGGAGGAGAACGGCGTCATCGACCCGGACGTGCTGTGGTCCTGCACCACCTGCGGCGCCTGCGTCGAGCAGTGCCCGGTGGACATCGAGCACGTCGACCACATCGTCGACATGCGCCGCTACCAGGTGATGATCGAGAGCGCCTTCCCGTCCGAGGCCGGGACGATGCTCAAGAACCTGGAGAAGAAGGGCAACCCCTGGGGTCTGGCCAAGAAGCAGCGGCTGGAGTGGACCAAGGAGGTCGACTTCCCCGTCCCGGTCGTCGGCAAGGACATCGAGGACCTGTCCGAGGTCGAGTACCTGTACTGGGTCGGCTGCGCGGGCGCCCTGGAGGACCGCGCCAAGAAGACCACCAAGGCCTTCGCCGAGCTGCTGCACATCGCGGGCGTCAAGTTCGCGATCATGGGCGGCGACGAGAAGTGCACCGGTGACTCCGCCCGCCGGCTGGGCAACGAGTTCCTCTTCCAGCAGCTCGGAGCCGAGAACGTCGCGGCCCTGAACATGGCGTTCGGCGAGGACGACGAGGACGAGTCGACGAAGCTGCCGACGTCCAAGAAGAAGATCGTCGCGACCTGCCCGCACTGCTTCAACACGATCGCCAACGAGTACCCGCAGCTCGGCGGGCACTACGAGGTCATCCACCACACCCAACTGCTCCAGCACCTGATCGACACCGGCAAGCTGATCCCCGTCACCCCGGTCGAGGGTCTGATCACCTACCACGACCCCTGCTACCTGGGCCGCCACAACCAGGTCTACACGCCGCCGCGCGAGATCATCGCCAAGGTGCCGGGCCTGCGGAACGAGGAGATGCACCGCCACAAGGAGCGCGGCTTCTGCTGTGGCGCCGGCGGCGCGCGGATGTGGATGGAGGAGCGGATCGGCAAGCGCATCAACGTCGAGCGCGTGGACGAGGCGCTGTCGCTCAACCCCGACATCGTCTCCACCGCCTGCCCGTTCTGCCTGGTGATGCTGAGCGACTCGGTCAACGGCAAGAAGAACGAGGGCACGGCCAAGGAGGACCTGCAGGTCGTGGACGTGGCCCAGCTCCTGCTGGACTCGGTCAAGACCCCCGCCGACCCGGGCGGCACGGAGGACACCGCGTCGGCCCCCGAGCCCGAGCCCGCCACGTAGGCACGTAGGTCCCACCGGACGACCACCCCGTCCCCGCCGACGGCCGGTTCCGCACCACGCGGAACCGGCCGTCGCCGTCTTCGCCGTCCTGTGCGGCGGGCGGGCTCGGGGGGCGGCGCGGGGGTGGCGCGGGGGC
The DNA here is from genome assembly GCF_000718985.1 of Streptomyces megasporus. Taxonomy (GTDB): domain Bacteria; phylum Actinomycetota; class Actinomycetes; order Streptomycetales; family Streptomycetaceae; genus Streptomyces; species Streptomyces megasporus. The sequence goes on from NZ_JODL01000014.1 coordinate 3,914, forward strand.
GGGACGTTCGCGCGCGGAGCGCTCGCACGGAGAAGTGCTCCGGTCCGTACAACCCCCGCGCCCTGTCGGAGGTCTGTACGAGCGCCGCCCCTGTGTGAACCGGGAGCCAACCCCCGGTGACATCCGTGCGTTCGGCGTCCGCCGGCCACGGCCGTCGGGCGGCCCCTCTTCCCCCCTCGGCAGGAGAGTCCCGAGTGCACAGACGTTTCCGCACGTCCCTGGCGACCGTCGTCGTGGCCGCCCTCACCGGCGGTCTCATGGTCGCCACCGCCGGTTCGGCCGCCGCCGCCGGCGTCCGGGGCGACGTCAACGGCGACGGTTACGCCGACGTCGTCATCGCCGCCCCCGACGCCACCGTCGACGGACACCGGGCCGCCGGCGCCGTGGTGGTGCACTACGGATCGGCGTCGGGCATCAAGGCCGGCAGCCGGACCGTGATCCACCAGAACTCGCCCGGCATCCCCGGCGCGGCCGAGGCCGGCGACCGGTTCGGCGCCGCGGTCGCCGTCGCCGACTACGACCGCGACGGCCTCGCGGACATCTTCGTCGGCGCCCCCGGCGAGGAGGTGTACGGGGACGTCGGAGGCGGGTCGCTCACCGTCGTCTGGGGATCGAGGAACGGCCTGACCGGCTCGCGGACCGTCCCCGACCCCGCGCCCCGCGACCACGACGCCTTCGGACGCTCCTTCGCCGTCGCCGACTTCACCGGCGACGGCGACCCGGACCTCGCCCTCGGCTCCGACGGCTGCATGATCCACATCATCCACGGCGACGGCGACCGCACCATCCCGTCCTACGCCGGAGGCACCGGGGTGGACTGCAGCGAGCACCACGGCGTCACCTCGATGACCGTGGTGCCGGACGCCGTGCGCGCCGACCTGATCGTCACCGGACGGGGCCGGGGCGGCACCGACGGGCGCGGCGACGCACCCGGCACCTGGCTGCTGCGCGGCACCCCCCACAACACCGGGCTGGACGTCGAGGGCGAACTCCCCGCCGGCACGTCGATCGCCGTCGGCGACCTGGACCGGGACGGACAGCAGGACGTGGTCATCGGGGACCCGGACACCGGAGGCGGCCGGGTGATGGTGGTTCCCGGGGGCAGCCGGGCACCGCTCCTCACCCTCACCCAGGACAGCCCGAACGTGCCGGGCGGCTCCGAGGCCGGCGACCGGTTCGGCGGCGCCGTGACCCTCGGCGACGTCAACGGGGACCGTCACCTCGACCTCGTCGTCGGCGCTCCCGGCGAGGACCTGGGGGACGCCGTCGACACCGGGGCGGTGACCGTCCTGCCCGGCTCGGCGAGCGGCGTCACCACCACCGGATCGCGGATGCTCGACCAGGGCACCACCGGTGTGCCCGGCGCCGCGGAGAGCGGCGACCTCTTCGGCGGCTCCCTCCTGGCGACCGACACCACCAGGGACGGCCGCGCGGACCTGACCATCGGCTCCCCCGGCGAGAACGACGGCGTCGGCGCGGTGACCGTCCTGCCCGGCTCGGCGAGCGGCGTCACCACCACCGGGTCCGTGGGCTTCGCCGCGGGCTCCGCCGGACTGTCGTCCACGGCGAAGGGACGGTTCGGTGCCGTACTCGCGGGCTGACCGGCCCTCCCCCGCCCCCGCCCCCGCCCCGACCATGGTCCGAGGAAGGAATCCCATGCGTCCCCGCGCCCGCGTCCGGCTCACCGCCGCGCTGCTCGCCTCCACCGCCCTGCTCGTCGCTCCGCTGCCCGCCGCCTCCACCGCGTCCGCCACCCCCGCCGGTCTCCACGACGACCTGAACGGCGACGGCCACCGGGACCTGGTGGTCGGCGCCCCCGACGCCACGGTGGGCGGCGTCCAGCAGGCGGGAGCCGTCGTCGTGCTGTACGGCTCCGCGAGCGGCCTCTCCGCCGCCCGCCGGACCGTCATCCACCAGAACTCGCCCGGCATCCCCGGCGTGGCCGAGGCCGGCGACCGGTTCGGCACTGCCATGGCCACCGGCGACCTGGACGGGGACGGCCACACCGACCTCGTCGTCGGATCGGACTCGGAGGCCATCGGCACCCGCGAGGGCGTCGGCTCGGTCACCGTCGTCTGGGGATCGGCGAACGGCCTCGGCGCGGGGACCGCCCTGCCGCAGCCCGCGTGGCGGGAGGGATCCGCCTTCGGGCAGAACCTGGCCGTCGGCGACTTCACCGAGGACGGCGCCCTGGACCTGACCGTCGCCGGCAACGACGGCCCCTACCACTACACGGGTCCCTTCGCGCGGAGCGGCGAGCCCGCCCGCCGGTACCTGGACAACCGTCTGGGCACCACCCGCAACGTGATCTCCGGCGACCTCGACGGGGACGGCCGCGCCGACCGCGTCATGCTGCCCGGCCCCCTGGACGGCGACCCCAACGGCACCGTGTACGTGGACCGGTTCGTGGACGGCAGGCTCGTCCGCACCGAACTGCCCGGCGCCGACGGCGAGGTGGGCTCCATCGGCGACGTGGACGGCGACGGCTACGGCGACCTCGTCCTCGGCGCCTCCAACGACCCCCGCGACGGCGGGACCGGGCGGCTCGGCGGCCAGATCAGCGTCTGGTACGGCGGCCCCGACGGACCCGACCCGACGCAGCGGCCCCTGATCGTCGATCAGGACACCCCGGGCGTGCCCGGCGTCTCCGAACCGGCCGACTCGTTCGGCTCCTCCGTCGCCGTGGGCGACGTCGACGGCGACGGCCGCGCCGACGTGGCGGTCGGCGCGATCCTGGAGGACCTCTCCGGGAAGTCCGGGGCGGGCATGGTGACGGTGCTGTACGGCTCCGCGGACGGGCTGTCGACCGACCGCGCCGTCTCGCTCCACCAGGACACCGCCGGGGTGCCGGGCGGTGCCGAGGCGTACGACTACTTCGGCCGGTCCGTCCGGCTCGCCGACCTCACCGGCGACGGCCGTGCGGAGTTGAGCGTCGGCATCCCCGGCGAGGACTCCAGCCAGGGCTACCTCCAGGTGTTCCGGGGCACCTCCTCCGGGGTGTCCACCAGCGGCGTCTTCGCGCTGACCGCGGCGAACGCCGGGCTGTCCGGGCAGGCCTGGTTCGGTTCCGCCCTCCTCCCCTGACGGTCGATCCCCGGCGGCTTCCGGAGGCTTTCGGAGGCTTTCGGAGGCTTCCGGACCCGGCGGGATGTCACAGCTCGGCGGCAATGCCGGACATCCCGCCGGGGCCCGGCGCCCCGGCCGTCGGGACACGGTACGTTCGATGGCGTGGCTGGATTCAGGATGGGACGGGGCCGGGACCCCCGGAACGCGCAGCAGCACGGTCAGCACCCCCCGCGGCAGGCCCCGGGGCCGTACGGGCAGCCGACTCACGGGCAGCCACCGTACGGCCGGGTTCAGCAGCCGCCGTACGGGCAGCCCGCCCACGGGCAGCCCCAGTGGCCCCAGGGCGGCGGAGGGTACGGCGAGCCGGAGTACTTCGGCCCCGGGCACGACCCGTACTCCGACAACCCCGGACACACCCAGGTGTTCAGCGTCGGCGAGGCGCCCGACCACGGCCACGCCCCCCACCCGGGCGACGGCTACACCGACGGCGCGGGCCATGGGGCGGGCCACCCGGCGCCGCCGCCCGCTCCCCGGCTGCACTGGAAGCAGTTGCTGAGCGGGATCGTGCTGCGTCCCGGCGCCACCTTCTGGCAGATGCGCGACCACACGGTGTGGGGCCCGGCGCTGGTCGTCACCTTCCTCTACGGCCTGTTCGCCGTCTTCGGCTTCGAGCAGGCCCGCGAGGACGCGATCAACTCCACCCTCTCCACGGCGGTCCCGTTCGTGCTGATCACCGGCCTGGCCCTGGTGATCTCCAGTCTGCTGATGGGCGTGGTGACCCACACCCTGGCCCGTCAGCTCGGCGGCAACGGCCTGTGGGCGCCGACGGTCGGCCTGTCGATGCTGATCATGTCGATCACGGACACCCCGCGGCTGATCCTGGCGATGTTCCTCGGCGGCGCCGCCACGCTGGTCCAGGTCGTCGGCTGGATCACCTGGCTGGCGGCGGGCGCGCTGTTCACGCTGATGGTCGGCCGTTCGCACGAACTGCCCTGGCCCAAGGCGCTGGGCGCCTCCTCGATCCAACTGATCGCGCTGCTGGCGCTGATCAAGCTCGGCACCCTGTAATCGGGGTAACCGGGGCGACGACCGGGCGGCAGGCCCGGCACCCCGACGAGGCCCGTGCGGGGCCGCCCGGCGTCCGGGCGGCCCCGCACCGCTTTTCCGGCGCGGCCCATCGGCCTCCTCCGTCCTCCGTCCTCCGTCCGCGCGTCAGCCGGAGGCCCGGCAGCACAGGGCGAACAGGACGGTGGCCGCCTCCTCGGGCCGCGTCGGATCGAAGCCGGTGAGCTCGGTGAACCGGCGCAGCCGGTTGAGGACCGTGTTGCGGTGGCAGTAGAGGGCGCTCGCGGTCTCGGCGACCGACCCGGAGTCGCAGTACGCGGTCACCGTCTCCAGCAGCCGCTCCCGCTCGTGCGGCGGCAGACGGTCCAGCTCGGAGAGCACCGAGTCGGCCAGCATCCCCGCGATCGGGCCCAGCCCGGTCGCGGCCACCGGCATCCACGCGTCGGTCAGCGCCACCGGCCCGTCGGCCTCCGGGCCCAGGCCGACGGCGATCGCCTCCGCGGCGCGGACGACGCCGGGCACGTGGGCCAGACCGTGCGCCACCGGACCCACCGCACACGGCACGCCGGCCAACCAGGCCGCCGGCAGGGCGCGGTCGCCGCGCGGGAGCCGGACGACGAGCACCAGCATTCCCTGGTGCTGCTGGAGGTGGAAGACCTGGCCGCCCAGCCGGGTCGCGGCGGCCCGCCGCATCGCGTCCTGGGAGGCGGGGGGCGCGATGGCCACCGCGAAGTCGTCCTGCGCGCTCACCCGCAGCAGCGTCGCCACCCGGGCGACGAGCTGCTGGTCACGGCCGTCGGACGACAGCAGCCGCCCCATCAGCGCGGCCCGTTCCCTCTCCCGCTCCCGGGCCAGCACGGCCGCCTCGTCCAGATACCCGGCCTGGACCCGCACGGTGTGGGACTCCACGGCCTCCCACACCCGCACCGCCTCGCGCGTCAGCTCCGACCACTCCTCGGGCGGGAGCCTCTCCAGGAAGACCGTCCACAGCATCCGGAAGTCCATTCGCACGGCCTGCATCAGCCGCTCCAACGGCACGCCCTGGTGGACGCGGCGACGCCCCAACCGGTCGGAGACCTCGCGGAGACCCTCGCGCAGCGGCAGCCCGCCGATCAGCCTGAGCAGGAGTTCGAAGCAGTCGCGGGCGGTGTCGCGCAGGTCCGCGGCGTCGACGGTGGAGCGGTAGCCGTCGAGGCCGGAGACCTCCGCCACATAGCGCTCGACCAGTTCCTCCACGTGGTCCAGGCAGTCGTGGGCGAGCCGGTGCAGCCGCTCGGGGACGGCGCTCGCGTCGGGCGCCGGAGAAGTCGCCGAGGCCGGGACGGCGGCCGAGACAGCGGTCGGGACCGGCACCGGAACGGCGGTGGCGAGAGGGTCCGCCGGGACAGCGGAGAACGGCGGATTGTGCATATGCCCATTATCCGGTACGCATCACGGAGCGTTCCGCCATTGTTCAACCCCTTCTCACCAGGCAGCCTGTTGGACATACCCCCAGGCGCGGCGGTCGGCCGCGCATGTCCGAAGGGGAGATCGCCCATGCACCTCACTCCACGCGAGCAGGAGAGACTCCTGCTGTTCTCGGCCGCCGAACTGGCCCGCAAACGACTTGCCCGCGGCGCGCGGCTCGGCGCGACCGAGGCCATCGCCCTGGTGTGTGACGAGATCCTGGAGCTGGCCTGGGACGGCACTCCCCTGGAGGAGGTCGTCGAGCGGGCCAAGCACGTCGTCCCCCGCGACCGGCTGCTCCCCGGCGTGCCCGAGACCGTCCCGAGCATCCAGGTCGAGGCCCTCTTCCCGCACGGCTCCACCCTGGTCCACGTCTCCGAGCCGTTCGGCCCGGCCGACCCCACCGGACCCGGCGGCTTCCTGGTCGCCGGCGGCGCCGAGGAGGAGACCGAGCTGGCCCCCGGCCGGCCGCGCCGCACCCTGACCGTCACCAACCGCGGCCCGCGGACGGTCTGGGTCTCCTCCCACTTCCCCCTGGAGGAGGTCAACACCGCCCTGGAGTTCGACCGCGAGGCCGCCCGCGGTCACCGGCTGGACGTCCCGGCCGGCACCTCGGTCGAGTTCCCGCCCGGCCGCACCCGCTCCGTCACCCTGGTGGCACGAGGAGGCAGGCAGTCATGAGCCGAATGTCCCGGAGCGCCTATGCCTCCGTCTACGGCCCCACCACCGGCGACCTGATCCGGCTCGCCGACACCGACCTGTGGGTGCGCGTCGAGGGCGACGACACCGAACCCGGCGAGGAACTGCTCGGCGGCTGCGGCAAGACCACCCGCGACGGACTGCTGGTCACCGGCCGCGCCCCGCGCGACAGCGCCCTGGACATGGTGATCCTCGGCGTCGTCGTCATGGACCCGCTGCTGGGCGTCCGCAAGACCAACATCGGCGTCAAGGACGGCCGGATCGTCGGCGTCGGCCGGGCCGGCAACCCCGAGAACACCGACGGCGTCGAACTGGTCGTCGACTCCCACACCGCGATGATCACCGGGGAGGGACTCATCGCCACCCCCGGCATCGTCGACTCCCACGTCCACCTCTCCAGCGCCGAGGTGGTGCCCGCCGCGCTGGCCGCCGGCGTCACCTCCCTGGTCGGCATGGGCATCGGCGGCGTGTGGGACGTGGGCGCCAACCCCGCGTACAACCTCCACAGCCTCATCGAGGGCTGGCGCGACGCCCCGATCAACGTGGCGTTCCTGGCCCGCGGCTCCTCCTCCTCTCGGGAGCTGCTGGAGCGCGCCGTCCTCGCCGGGGCCGGCGGCTTCAAGATCCACGAGGACTGGGGCGCCACCCCGAGGATCGTCGACACCTGCCTGGGCGTCGCCGAGCAGACCGACCTGCCGGTCGCGCTCCACACCGACACCCTCAACGAGTCCGGCTACCTCTCCGACACCCTCGACGCCACCCGCGGCCGGACGGTGCACGCCTACCACGTCGAGGGCGGCGGCGGGCACCCGGACCTGCTGGAGATCGTCTCCCAGCCGCACGTCCTGACCTCCTCCACCACCCCGACCCTGCCGCTCACCCCGGCCACCGTCGCCGAGCTGCTGCCGATGACGATGACCGTCCACCGCGGCCACCACGGCGTGCCCAGCGACGTGTCCATCGCCGCGAGCCGGGTGCGCGAGCACGCCATCGCCGCCGAGAACGCCCTCCACGACCTGGGCGCGATCAGCATCGTCAACTCCGACTCCATGGGCATGGGACGGATCGCCGAGACCGCCCGCCGCACCTGGCAGCTCGCCCACGTCCAGGCCCACCTGGCGGGCGAGACGGGACCGGACTTCGTCAACAACGAGCGGGTGCTGCGCTACCTCGCCAAGGTCACGCTCAACCCCGCCATCGCCCACGGCATGGCCCACGAGGTGGGCTCCCTGCGCCCCGGCTCCATCGCCGATGTCGTCCTGTGGCGGCCGGCGACCTTCGGCGCCCAGCCCGAACTGGTGCTGAAGTCCGGATTCGTCGCCTGGGGCCTGACCGGCTCCGGCTCCGGCTCCACCCGGCTCACCCAACCGCGCGTGATGAAGCCCTACTTCGGCGGCCTGGGCGGGGCACCGCGCCGGCTGTCCACCGTCTTCGTCTCCTCCGCGTGCCTGGAGGACCGCGCCGCGGTCGACGCGCTGCCCCGCGGGGTGCGCTACACCGCCCTGCGCGACAGCCGCGGCCTGACCAGGGCCGACATGGTCGCCAACACCGCCGTGCCGGACGTGCGGGTACCCACCACACCCGACGCGGTCCACATCGACGGCCGCCCCGTCGACATCCACCACGCCGCCGAACTGCCGCTGACCCGGCTCCAGAACCTCGCCTGACGCCCGCGGCCCGCCCGAAAAGACCCGACATGCTCGATCTGAAACTCGTCAACGCCCGCATCCGCACGGTCGACGACGACCACCCCCGCGCCCACGCCCTCGGCGTCCTCCACGGCCGGATCGTCGGCCTCGACGCCACGGTCGCGGACCTGCCCGCCCGCACCACCGTGGACTGCCGCGGCGCGGTCGTCGTCCCCGGCTTCGGCGACGCCCACAACCACATGGCCTGGTTCGGCCAGTCCCTGGACGAACTCGACCTGTCCGACGCCGGCACCCTGGAGCAGGTGTACGACGCCGTCGCCCGCCGCGCCGCCGCCCTCCCCGCCGACGCCTGGGTCGTGGGCTCCGGCTACGACGACACCGTCATGGGCGGCCACCCGCACCGCGAGGCGCTCGACCGCGCCGGCGGCGGCAGGCCCGTGTGGCTCAAGCACCGCTCGGGCCACATGTGCGCCGTCAGCGGCGAAGTGCTGCGGCTCGCGGGCGTCCTGGACGGCGCCACCGCCGACCCCGAGGGCGGAGTCGTCGTCCGCGACGCCTCCGGCGTCCCCACCGGACTCCTCCAGGAGCGCGCCCAGTCCCTGGTGACCGGGCTCGTCATGCCCTACCCGGTGGCCGAGCTCGCCGACGCCATCGGCCGGGCGAGCGCCGTCTACGCCTCCGAGGGCCTCACCCAGGTCACCGAGGCCGGCATCGGACGCGGCCTGATCGGCCGCAGTCCCGTGGAGGCCGCCGCGTACCAGCTCGCCCGCGAACGGGGCACCCTGCGCACCCGCGTCGAGCTGATGGTCGCCGCCGACAACCTCCACCCGCTCGACGCGCACCACGACGACGGCATCACCACCGGCATCGACCTCGGCCTGCGCTCCGGCTTCGGCGACGACCGGCTGCGGATCGGCCCGATGAAGATCTGGCTGGACGGCTCGCTCATCGGCCGCACCGCCACCGTCACCGAACCCTTCTGCGGGCACGACCACTCCACCGGCGTCTACCAGAACGACCCCGACGAGATGCGCCGGCTCGTGGTCGCCGCCCACCGCGCCGGCTGGCGGATCGCCGCCCACGCCATCGGCGACGCCGCCGTCGACCTCGCCCTCGACGCCTTCGACGAGGCCCGGCGCACCGCACCGCGCCCCGGAGTGCGCCACCGCATCGAGCACTCCGGCGTCGTCCGCCCCGACCAGTTGAAGCGCTACGCCGAACTGGAGGTGACGCCCGTGCCGCAGGCCCATTTCCTGTACGCGGTGGGCGACACCATGGCCGAGGCCCTCGGCCCCGAGCGGACCCCCTGGATGTACCGCCACAAGTCCTTCCTCGACCACGGCCTGCGCGTCCCCGGCAGCTCGGACCGCCCGGTCGCCCCGGGCGCCCCGCTGCTGGGCATGCAGTCCATGGTCGAACGGCTCAGCCGGGACGGCGCGGTACTCGGCCCGGACGAACGGGTCACCGCCGAACAGGCCCTGCGCGCCTACACCATCGACGCCGCATGGGCCGGCCACGACGAGGACCGGCGGGGCAGCCTCACCCCCGGCAAGCTGGCCGACCTCGTCCTGCTGTCCGACGACCCCGTGGAGATCGACAGCGGCCGAATCGGCGCCATCGACGTACTCGCCACCTTCGTGGCGGGCGAGTGCGTGCACGGCGCCGACTCACTCGGGACCGTCGCGTCCGTGACCGGCCCCCTCCCCCAGGCCGGCGTCTGACGGCCGCACGCAAGGAGCACTACAGGACATGAGCAAGCTGGAACACGCCGCGGGCACCGCCTCGGGCGGCCCGAACGGCACCGAGAAGGTGGTGGTCACCGAGAAGGAAGCGGGCCGCGTCGCCTTCGCGTCCTTCGTCGGTACGGCCCTGGAGTGGTACGACTACTACCTCTTCGGCACCGCCGCCGCCATCGTCTTCAACCGGCTGTACTTCACCTCCCTGAATCCCACGGCCGCCACCCTCGCCGCCTTCGCCACCTTCGGCGTCGGCTTCGTGGCCCGTCCCGTCGGCGCCGTGATCTTCGGCTGGCTGGGAGACCGCATCGGCCGCCGGCCCGCCCTGCTCATCACCGTGGTGTTGATCGGCGTCGCCACCGGCCTCATCGGTCTGCTGCCCGGCTACGCCGCCATCGGCATCGCCGCGCCGCTGCTGCTGGTCCTGTTGCGCCTGCTGCAGGGCATCGCGGTCGGCGGCGAGTGGGGCGGCGCCGTCACCCTGGCCGTGGAGCACGCGCCACCGGCGAAGCGCGGACGGTACGCCGCCCTGCCCCAGGTCGGCTCCCCGGTCGGCACCCTGCTCTCCTCCGGCGCCTTCTCCCTGGTGCTGCTGCTGCCCAAGGACTCCTTCGACTCCTGGGGCTGGCGCCTGCCGTTCCTGGCCGCCTTCCCGCTGCTGCTCGTCGCCGTCTACATCCGCCGCAAGGTGGAGGAGTCGCCGCTCTTCGAGGAGCTGCTCAAGCAGGACGAGCGCGCCAAGATCCCGGCGGTGGACGTCTTCCGGACCGCCTGGCGCCGGCTGTTGGTCGCCATCACCTCGGCCCTGCTGGGCGTCGGCGGCTTCTACATCATGACCACCTTCGTGATCAGCTACGGCGCCGACACCCTGGGGCTGTCGCGGAGCCTGATGGTCAACGCCACCCTTGTCGCGGCCGTCTTCCAGATCGCGGTGATCCTGTACATGGGCCGGGTGGCGGAGCGGATCGGCCCCGGCCGGGTCACCCTCTGGGGCGGTGCCGCCACCGCGCTGCTCGCCTTCCCGCTCTTCTGGCTGATCGACACCAAGAGTCCGCTGCTGGTCGTGTTCGCGGTGGCGCTCGGCATCGCCGTGCTCTCCGTGGCGTACGCCGTCTCCGGCGCCCTGCTCACCGAGCTGTTCCCGGCGCACCTCCGCTACAGCGGCGTGGCCCTGGCGTACAACCTGGCGGGCGCCCTCACCGGCTTCCTGCCCTTCGTCGCCACCGCGCTGCTGGACACCAGCGGCGGCGCGTCCTGGCCGGTCTCCCTGCTGTTGGCCGCCCTGGCCCTGCTCACCGCGCTCGGCGGCTTCCTCGGCGAGCGGATGCGGGTGAAGGACAACGTGGCCACCGCGGCCTGACCCGCCCCTCCACCCTGTCGACGTCCCTGTCGACGCCCCTGTCGACGACGAGGGCCCCGGCCGTTTCCGGGCCGGGGCCCTCGTCACGTTTCCTCTCCGCTCAGGAGTCCAGGACCTGTCCGTCCCGCCGCACCACGGGCGGCTGGACGGACCACGGGAAGTTGATCCAACGGTCGGTGCGCTTCCACACGTACTCGCACTTCACCAGCGACTGCGGCTTCTCGTAGACCACCGCGGACCGCACCTCGGCCACGTGCTCGGAGCAGAAGTCGTGCACCAGCTTGAGCGTCTTGCCGGTGTCGGCGACGTCGTCGGCGACGAGGATCCTCTTCTCGCGCAGGTCGACGAGGTTGGGAACCGGCGGGAGCATGACGGGCATCTCCAGCGTCTCGCCCACACCGGTGTAGAACTCCACGTTCATGACGTGCAGGTTCTTCACGTCGAGGGCGTATCCGAGCCCTCCGGCGACGAACAGCCCACCGCGCGCGATGGACAGGATCATGTCCGGCTCGTACCCGTCGTCCGCGATCTCCTGCGCCAGCTCCCGGATCGCCCGTCCGAAGAGCTCGTACGTCAGGTTCTCCCGCTCCTGGCTCATGCGCCTCGATCTCTCCTCAGATCTGCGTGCGGTGGAAGTTCAGGTAGGACCGCGAGGGCGTCGGCCCGCGCTGTCCCTGGTAACGGGAGCCGTACCGGGCGGAACCGTACGGGTGCTCGGCGGGCGAGGTGAGCCGGAACATGCACAACTGCCCGATCTTCATTCCGGGCCAGAGCTTCATGGGCAGCGTCGCCACGTTCGACAGCTCCAGCGTCACGTGCCCGGAGAAGCCGGGGTCGATGAACCCGGCGGTGGAGTGCGTCAGCAGGCCCAGCCGTCCCAGCGAGCTCTTGCCCTCGAGCCGGGAGGCGATGTCGTCGGGGAGCGTGACGACCTCGTACGTGGAGGCGAGCACGAACTCGCCCGGATGCAGGATGAACGGCTCGTCCCCCTCCGGCTCCACCACCCGCGTCAGGTCGGGCTGCTCGACGGCCGGGTCGATGTGGGGGTAGCGGTGGTTCTCGAACACCCGGAAGAAGCGGTCCAGCCGTACGTCGATGCTGGAGGGCTGCACCATCGCCGGGTCGTACGGATCGATCCTCACCCGTCCGGCGTCGATCTCTGCCCGGATGTCCTTGTCTGAGAGAAGCACGTCCCGAGCGTACAGACCACGGACCCGACGCCTCCGCACCGGGCCCGTGGTCCCACCTCGGCTCATCCCGCCTCGGCTCATCCCGCCGCGCTACCGTCGCGTGCCGGCGCCTCGGCGTTCCCCGGCGGCCGGCTCAGCGCTTGACGGCGCGGGCCACCGGAACGGCCTGCCGCAGCCGCGCGCACCGCGGACACCGCAGCAACCGGCCGGGACCGATCCGGCTGGAGCCGAGATTCTGCATCGGGAACGTCGAGGTGCTGAACACGTGCCCTTCGGCACACCGAACGACGGTGGATTCCATCGCTTGCCTCTTCCCATGTACGTGGACGACGAAAGCCACATTAGGGGATCAAGCGGACTGCTCCATCACCCGGCACTCCACCCACCGTACGCCTCAACTCCCTTCCCCCGCTTCCCCCGACCACACCGCCAACCCCCGGCGCACACAGCAAAAAGACCCCACGGCTGTGCGCCGGGGGTCCGAGATGCGGTACAGTGTGGCTCGATGAGCAACGATGATCGTTCGCTCCTCGCGGGTGTAGTTTAATGGTAGAACATGAGCTTCCCAAGCTCAGAGCGCGGGTTCGATTCCCGTCACCCGCTCCACGACGAAGGCCCGGGTCGGCGACCTGGGCCTTGCTTTGTTGCCCGCAGGAGACGTGGCGCTCCGGGGAGAGGTGGCGTGCTACGCGCTCGCCGTCTCCGGGCCTCCCGCCACGGAGTCGCCCCCGAAGCCGGCCTGCCACGCGAGCCGGGCGATACTCAGGCGGCTGTCTCCGCCCAGCTTGCCGCGAATATTCCGCAGGTGGTCCTTGACCGTGTACCGACTGAGCGAAAGCTCAGTCGCGATCTGCGCGTCGGACCGCCCCTCGGCCACATGGAGAAGCACCTCCCGTTCACGCGGGGACAGTTCGGCGAGGAGCCTCCGGGCCGAGGTCCTCTGCTCCCGTCGGCGCGCGGGCTTGAGGTAGGCGTCCACCACGGGAACGGTCAAGTCCGGACAGAGGGCGAGCGCACCCCCGGCGGCGGCACGCACGGCCCAGGCCAAATGGGCGGACGCGGAGGCGTGACACAGGACGCCGTCAGCGCCGTGCAACGGCAACCGCCGCACGGCGGTCCGCGCCCTGACAGATCGGGAAGAGACAGCTGAGCAGCACAAGGAAGCGCCGTATCGTCCCGAGTGTCCTCGGCGTGGCCATGCGTGGCCATGCTGGCCGGCAGTTCTCCGGCGTTCGCCCTCTCCGCGGAGACCGACGGAGCCAGGGCCAGCACCAAGAAGGCGGAGGGCTACAAGTACATCCGGGTCTACGACACCAAGGGCGACAGCGACTCGGTGTACGGCCTTTACCATCGTCAGGCCAGCCCCTCGACCGAGCGTGCGCTCCACAACAAGAGCGGTTCCGGAACACACGCCACGAGCGGCACCGGCAGCAAGATCCTCGACCAGAAGGCCTGCGTTTCGCTGGACTTCCAGCCCGACAGGTGTTCGGGGAAGGTCTCCAACCCGTAAGCACGGGGAGCCCTTCACGGGGGTTCCGCAGCGGGGCGGGCCGACGGCCCGCCCCGCCGACCGAGCCCGTACGAACGTCGCCCGGCCTGGTGACGTTCGTACGGGGAGATGGGAAAGGCGATGGAAACCGACCGGATCGTGCTGTCGGTATCGGACGTACGCTACGAGATCGCGGGACGCTTACTGCTCGACGGGCTGGACCTCTCCGTCGGGGCCGGTGAGTCCGTCGCGATCACCGGTCCGAGCGGCAGTGGGAAGAGCACTCTGCTGATGTGCCTGCTGGGCCTGGTGAGACCGCAGGGCGGGCGAATCGTGGTCGCCGGCGTCGACATCACGCGGTTACGCGAGCGCGCGCTGAACCGGCACCGACGGGACCACATGGGCATGGTTTTCCAGTTCGGCGAACTCCTGCCTGAACTGACCCCGTTGGAGAACACCGCCCTCGCGGCGCTGCTGTCCGGGGTCCCTCGCCGCACGGCGTACGCGGACGCCGAGGAGTTGCTGACCACGCTGGGCGTCCCGCTGGGCGGCACCCCGACGGCGGAACTGTCCGGCGGCGAGCGGCAACGCACCGCGGTGGCACGTGCACTGATCAATCGGCCTTCCCTGGTCCTGGCCGACGAACCGACCGGGGCGCTGGACGGCAGCACACGGGACGAGGTGGCGCGGATGCTCTTCTCGGTGCCGCGGCAGTGGGGCTGCGGCCTCGTGGTCGTCACCCACGATCCCGCCATCGCAGGGCGTTCCGACCGGCACCTGCACCTGAGTCGGGGACGCTTGAACGACGCGGGCACCGCGCTCCCCGGCACCGGAAGCACGGCTGGGGGAGCGATCCGATGAACATGCTCGCCACCTATGTGCGCCTGTTCGCGATAGGCCGTGCGGCGGGAAGGGGTTCGGAGGGGCACGGCCTGCGCTTCACGTCCCTGCTGTGCGCGACGTTCGCCCTGGCTCTCGCCGCCGCCGTGCTGGTCGCCGGTTTCGCCGTCTACGACGGTCGCGAACTGCGCGGCTCCGCCCGCGCGCCGCAGTACGTCGGCGTGGCGGACCCGGACCGGGCGCCACTGCTCGTACAGGTCGCCTACGACGACGTGGGCGGCGCCCAGCGGTCGATCGTCTTCGTCGACCCACGGGGTGGCGGTGTCGCCCCGCCACCGGGGGTGGAGCGGTGGCCCGCGCCCGGCGAGGCGGTGTTGTCCAAGGCGCTGCGCGCGGACCTCGTCCGGGAAGACTCCCTCGACAGGTACGGGAAGCCGGTCGGATCCATCTCCGAAGCAGGGCTCGAGGTACCGGGGGAACGGTTGGCGTACGTACGTCCCGCGTCCGGTCTCCTCGACCCCGGCAACATGACCACGGCGGCGGGGTTCGGCGCGGACGAGCGGTCCGTCTTCGGCGACCGGGAGTCTCTCCCGCCGCTGTCCGCCTTCACCTTCCTGGTGGTGGGGATGCTGCTGTTCCCCGCGGCCGTCCTCGTGGTCGTCGCCGCCCGTTCGGGTGCGGCGGGACGGGACCGCCGGGTCGCGCTGCTGCGCGCCCTGGGCGCGGGAACACGCGCTCGGGTCGTGGTCAACGTCGGCGAGGCGGCCCTTCCGGTGGCACTCGGCGCGAGTGCGGCGGCTGTCGTCGTGAGCCTGGCTCTGCCGTCCAACCTCACCGTGCCCGTCGTGGACTTCGTCCTGCCCGCCACCGACCTGCGCCGTTGGGCTCCCGCCCTCTTCGCGGCGGTCCTCGCCGCGGCGCTCGCCGTGCCGGCCGCGGTGACGTTGCTGCACCGTACCGGTCGAGCGGGGCATGGCACCCGCCCCCGGGCCCGGAATCGCTTCACCTCCCGCCGAATGGCCTGGTCGTGCCCAGTGTTCCTGCTCGTCGCCACACGCGGTCCGGACCTGCTGACGGGCGGCGGCTCGCTGTGGTTCCTCGTCTACGTGTGCGGTGTGGTGGGTACCCTGGCCACCCTGCCCGCACTGATCGCCGCCGGTGTCTCGGCGCTTGGGCGCCTGCTGGTCCGGCTGGGCAACCGGCACGGCCGGCCGGGGGCACTGATCGCCGGCCGCCGGGCAGTCGCCCAGCCGGGGGTCACCGCCCGGCTGGTGGCCAGTGTGGTCGTCGCCATCGGTCTGGTCACTCAGATCCAGCTGAACACGAGTCTGCTCAACGACGCGATGATCGCCGCCAAGGCCACGCACGAGCGGATCGGCGATTCCATGCTGACCGTGAGCTCGGCTGCCGACCAGCGGCAGAACAGGGCGTTTCTGCGGGATCTGCCCGAGGGCGCCCAGGGGCTCGCCTTGGAGGTCGAATCCTCCGACAACCGTTCGATCGCCCTCTACGGCGACTGCGCCGCCTTGCGGGCACTGAACGCCCCGTGCGGCACGAGTACCGCTGATCCGGCCGACCCGCGCCTCCAGGAACTGACCGCCTGGTTCGGTGGCGGTGCGGCGGACGTGACTCTGCACCGTGCCGACCCGCCGGAGCGCCTGGCCCGGGAGGCCGAACGGCTTCTGATCGTCCGTGACGGCGGCGGCGACCTGCCGGTCGGCGAGGTGAAGGAGGCCGCCTTCCGGAACCTGCCGGCTCCCCAGGTCATGGTGGTCGCCGGGGAGTGGCTGTTCGGGGCGGCCGAGCTCCGCGATCCCGCCGCGTGGACACTGTTCCTCGGTGTCATCGGAGTGGGGCTGCTCGCTTTCGCCGCGGCAGCGAACAATCTGGGCGACTTCCTCCGCTTCGGCCGCGCCCTCGCGCCCCTCAGCGTGCTGGTCGGCCACCGCGGCGTCTTCTACGCCGGCGCGGTGTGGGCGATCCTGGTGCCGCTGGCCGCGGCCGGCGCCGTCGGCGTCCTGGTCTCCCTGTGGCTCGCCGCCCCGATGACCGCGAAGGGCGCCGTCCTCACCTGGTCCTTCCTGGCCTCGCTTCTGGTCCTCGCCCAGATCCTCGCCGTCCTCTTCTGGTGGTGGGGTTCCCGTTCCACCGCCGCCCAGGCCGCCGGCTGGCGCCCCACCGCCGACTGACCGGTGACGCCGGCGCGCCGTGGCCGGAGCGTCCGCCGGTGCCGCGCGGGTCTGCCGGGCGCCGCCCGAAGCCGTTCCCAGCGTGAGCGCCGGTGCCGTGACGGTCGGAACACCCACCGGTGTCCGGCGCTTGCCCCGCACGCCCCTCCCCCCTCGACTCGTCCGCACGATGACGGCCGACCCTTCAGCAGGGCGCCGGGGCGTGCACGGGCTCTCACGCCGCCGGATCTCGGCGGAGGCGACCGTGGTCCGTCTCCTGCCGGCGGGCGCCGGCGTCGGATTCGGCCTGGCGGTCGGTGCTCCGCGCTTCACGCGCCGGGTGACCGCCTTGTCGGGAGCCGTGGCGCTCACCGCTTTCGGACTCTTCCTCTCCCAACCACTGCCTGGGACTCGGCATGGGAGGCATGGAACGGGTCGCGGCGTTCCCGCTCCCGCTGTGGACGCTCTCCGTCGGCGTCCTCGGCCCGCTCCGCCCGCTCGGACCGGCCCGTCCGGAGCCCGCGGGTCAGTGGGGCGAGCAGCCGGGACAGGCGCCCCGGTAGGTGATCTCCGCGTCGCGGAGGGTGAAGCCGTAGCGCTCGGAGGCGGGGAGGTCGGAGATCGGGTCGCCCGTCGGGTGCACGTCCCGGATCGCGCCGCAGTGGTCGCAGACCAGGTGGTGGTGGGGCCGGTGCGCGTTCGGGTCGTACGTCTTGGCGCGCTTGACCGATGTGACCTCGGTCACTTCTCCGAGTGCGACCAGCTCGCCGAGCGTGTTGTAGACCGTGGCCCGAGAGATCTCCGGGAGCCTCGCGACGGCGCGCGCGTGGACTTCGTCGGCGGTCAGATGAACGTGCTCACCTGCGAGGACCTCGGCCACGACACGTCGTTGCGCGGTCATTCGCCAGCCACGTTCACGCAGACGTTCCAGAAGGTCACTCATGGCAAGCCGACCCAACTCTCGATGAAACCCGCTCCGATGGAGTATGACTTTGGAGCGGCAACTGACTTAGACAAAGTCTATTGTAGGATGAAGTTCACGGATCACGGCACCGCACACCCATCGGACCTGGTCCGCCGTGACCGCGGGGACGCCGTCGACCCGCACTGCGCCACAGACGCCTCACCGCGTTCGTCTGTGTCCGCAGCCGTGAGACCCCAGGGCCTCGGCCCCGCTCGCTTTGAAGGAGAGACCGCCTTGACCGACTCGATCGACACCCCGGCGACGCTGGAGAACGGCGCGCCGGCCGTCAGCAACCGCAACTCGCTCAGCCTCGGCAGCAACGGCCCGCTGCTGCTGCACGACGTGCACCTGGTCGAGACCCTCGCGCACTTCAACCGCGAGCGCGTGCCGGAGCGCAACCCGCACGCCAAGGGCGGCGGCGCCTTCGGTGTCTTCGAGACCACCGAGGACGTCTCCCGCTACACCAAGGCGGCCGTCTTCCAGCAGGGCGCCACGACCGAGATGCTCGCCCGGTTCTCCACCGTGGCCGGCGAGCAGGGTTCGCCCGACACCTGGCGCGACGTCCGCGGTTTCGCCCTGAAGTTCTACACCTCCGAGGGCAACTACGACATCGTCGGCAACAACACGCCGGTCTTCTTCGTGCGCGACCCCATGAAGTTCCCGAACTTCATCCGGTCCCAGAAGCGCATGCCGCACACCGGTCTGCGCGACAACACCATGCAGTGGGACTTCTGGACGTCGAACCCCGAGTCCGCCCACCAGGTGACCTACCTCATGGGTGAGCGCGGTCTTCCCGCGACCTGGCGCCACATGAACGGCTACGGCTCCCACACCTACATGTGGATCAACGCCGAGGGCGAGAAGTTCTGGGTCAAGTACCACTTCATCTCCGACCAGGGCCTCGAGTTCCTGTCGAACGAGGAGGCCGAGCGCCTCGCGGGCACGGACGCGGAGTACCACCGCCGCGACCTGTTCGACGCGATCGAGCGCGACGAGTTCCCGAGCTGGACCCTCCACGTCCAGGTCATGCCGTACGCGGACGCCAAGGACTACCGCTTCAACCCGTTCGACCTGACCAAGGTGTGGCCGCACGCGGACTACCCGCTGATCAAGGTCGGCAAGATGACGCTGAACCGGAACCCGGAGAACTTCTTCGCCGAGATCGAGCAGGCGGCCTTCGCGCCGTCGAACCTCGTCCCGGGCATCGGCGTCTCCCCCGACAAGATGCTGCTCGGCCGCGTCTTCGCCTACGCGGACGCCCAGCGCGCCCGGATCGGCACCAACTACTTCCAGTTGCCGGTCAACCGCCCGAAGGTGAAGGTCAACTCCTACACCTTCGACGGCAACATGACGTTCGAGCACACCGGCAAGACCCCGGTGTACGCCCCGAACTCCTTCGGTCGCCCGTACGCCGACGAGACCGGCCCGGTCGAGGACGGCTGGGAGGCCGACGGCGAGATGGTGCGCAGCGCCTACGCGCTGCACGCCGAGGACGACGACTTCACGCAGCCCGGCACGCTGGTCCGCGAGGTCTTCGACGACGCCCAGCGCGACCGCTTCGTCGAGACCGTCGCCGGTGCCCTCGCCCCGGTGCAGGAGCCGGTTCTCTCCCGTGCCTTTGAGTACTGGAAGAACGTCGACGCCACCATCGGCGAGCGCATCGAGCAGGCCACCAAGGAGGCCCAGGCGAAGTGACCTTCGCCCGCCACCGGTCGTGACGGCCGATCGTGACAGGAGCCCGGCCCCCTCGCGGGGCCGGGCTCCTGTCGTCGGGCCCGCCGTCGCTCCTGCCGTCGGGTCGCGTCCTCCCGGCCCGCCGCCGGTCGTCAGATCGGGTCGCCGGGCAGGGCCGTGTACCGGTCGCGGAGTTCGTCGATCAGCGGATGGGAGTCCGGAAGGACGAGGTCGTCCAGGGCCGCGACGGGGCGGACGCCCACGACGGCGTTGGTGGCGAAGGCCGCGTCGAACCGGGCCGCGTCGGCGAGGGTCACCGGGGCCGTGGTCGAGTCGTCGTGGAGCCGCTGGAGCAGCCGCATGGTGACTCCCTCCAGGCAGTCCGCCTCGGGCCAGACCACCCGATCGCCCTCGATGAAGCCGATGTTCCAGGTGCCGCCCTCGCGGACACGTCCCCGCCCGTCGACGAAGAGCACGTCGTCGAAGCCGGCGCGGCGGGCCTCGCGGCGGTGGCGCAGGGAGCCGAACAGGCCGGTGTTCTTCACCTCGGGCATGTCCCGGGTGTGGGTGACGGTGCGGACCCGCAGCGGCGTCGACGGCCCGTCCACGGCGGGGGACGTCGTCACCAGGACGTGGGGGCGGGCGTCCGGTTCGATGCGGGCCGGGCTGAGCGCCGGGTCGAAGACGGTCACCCGCGCCACGCAGGAGCCCTCGCGGGGCACGGTGCGGCGGATGTGCTCCCGGACGCGTTCGGGGTCGAGGCGGGTGTCGAACACCGCCCGGCAGTCGCGCACCAGCCGGTCCAGGTGCAGGGACAGCCCCCGCACCCGGCCCCGTTCGACACGCATCGACGTGAAGTGCCCGTAGTTGGTCAGGGCCAGCGCCTGGAGGGCGTCGCCCAGGCCGACCGGTTCACCGCCGTGTTCCGTCATGCGCCCAAGCCTGGCACGTCCGCACCGGGCGGGTCCGGCGAACGCCGGTGGGCGGGCCGCCACCGTCTCTCACGGCGTCTCCCACGGCGGTTCTCCGGCCCTCCGACTCACTCCCCAAATCCCGGCGGAGGACGCGGACGCCGTGCCCGGCTCGGTGGCGGAGGGTCGCCCGGCTCAGCCCTCGTCCGGCTCCTCCGTCCAGCCGTCCGCCCCCAGCGGGTACATGTACGTGGGGCGCCCCTCGGCGCCGCTGGTGCGGAACGGCCTGCCCCGGTCGTCGACGCGGAGCGTCCCGCGGCGGTCGCCGCTGGACCACTCCAACTCCAGGTACCAGTCGACGTCGTGGGCGTCGGTGCTCGCGGTGACGTAGAGGACCTCCGGGTCGCTCTCGCTCACCTTGTAGGGGAAGTCCCGTTGGTCGGCGCCGGGTTCGGCGTCCGGGCGGCCCTCGTCCAAGTCCACGGTGAAGTGCCGGGTGGAGACACCGCCGCCGCAGCCGACGCCCGTCGCGTAGTTGTTCCACGCGAGGGGGGCCCTCCGGTCGGCCACGCGGACGTGGAGGTCCTTGAGGACGACCGTGTCGTCACCCGTGCCCTGGACGGTCAACTCCACGTACTGGCTGCCGGAGGAGACCGCTTGGGTGGCCGCCACCCAGCCGGGGGCGTCCGGGGCGAAGGGCGGCGGGGGGACCCTGGAGGGCGGTGCGTCGACGAGGTAGTACTGGCTGCACGGGCCCTCCCAGGCGTACGGGCGGACGGAGACGGTCAGCGGGACGCCGCCGCGCGCGGTGCCGTCGGACGGTTCCGTCTCCCGCCCGCTCCGCGCCGGACCGTCCTCGCCGCCGTCTCCGCCCGGGGAAGGGGCCGGGCTCGCGCCGCCGGTGCGGGAGGCCGACGGGGACGCCGGGCCGTCCGTCCGCTCCGGCGTGCCCCCGCCGTTCCGGCCGTCTCCGGTCGCGGTGGCGGCGGGTCGCTCCGCCGCCACCTCGTCCCCACCGGTCAGCGGCTGTACGGCGAGGGCGGCGGCGCCGGCGACGAGCGCGATGGAGACACCGGCGAGCAGCGCGGTACGGCGCCGGCCACGGGGGAACCGGCGGCGGGAACGGTCGTCGGCGCTCGGGGCGGGAACGGCCGGCGGCTCGGGAGCGGGGGTGGGCTCCGGAGTGGGTTCCGGGATCGGTTCCGGAGTGGGTCCGGGCTCGGACGCCGGCTTTGCTGTCCGTCCCGGGGACTCCGGTGCCGTGCGGGCCGAGGGTTTGGCCCTCCGCCCCCGCCGCTCGTCCGCCAGCCGCCACCGTCGGTGGAGTTCCGCCAGCTCCTCCGGCGTCGCCTTGCAGGCCCGTGCGAACCGCTCCACGGGCGCGTACTCCATGGGCACCGCCTCGCCCTTGCAGTACCGGTGCAGCGTCGACGTGCCGATGTGCAGGCGTCTGGAGAGCGTCCCGTAACTCAGCCCCGAACGGTCCTTCACCTCCCGCAGCAACGCCGCGAACTCGGCCGTCTCGTCAGCCTCCTCCACCGCTTCCCCTCCGTCCGACCCCGACGCGTGCCGTGTTCATCCAAGCACGCCCGTTCCGGCCGACGGTCATCGTCGGCCACCGCCCGTCCCGCTGTGTCCGCCCTCGGCGCGGCCGTGGGGCGTTCCGGGTGGGATGGCGTTTCCGCAGGTCGGAGAGGGGTGGGACATCCCGGCGTCCCGGATGCCCCGGTCGGCGTTGTCCCAGCCGGGGCGGGACGGCCACGGTGGTGGGCATGCCGCGGCGCTCGCCGTGGAACCGATGTCCGGCGCTCTCCCGCTCGTTCGAAGCGCCCACCCGGAACAACCGCTCGCACCACCCACTCGAAACCCGAAGCATTCACTCGAAACGAGGACGCCCATGTTCCGCTCTCGACGCATGCCCCGATTCGCCGTCTCCGCCGCGCTCGTCGCCGCCTCCCTCTCCCTGGCCGCGTGCCAGTCCGGAACCGGCGTGGAGACGGAGGGCAGGGCTCCCGCCGTGAGCCCGTCCGCCTCCCCGGACCGGGCGGGCTCGGGCGGAGGCGGCGCCCACGACGAGCGGCCCGCCCGCCCGGTCGATCACAAGCCCTCGGACGACCGGAAGGGCGAGGACGGTCCCGTGACCGAGAGGTGCGACGCGTCCAACACCGAACTCACCGTCAAGCGCGTCTCCCGGCCGATCAACCGCCTGCTCCTGACCGCCACCAACACCGGGGACACCGTCTGCAACGCTTACGGTCACCCGTACCTGCGTTTCGACGAGGCCCACGCCCCGGTACCGGCCCTGGAGGACAGCCGCCCGCAGGCGGTCGTCTCGATGGCGCCCGGCGAGTCCGTCCACGCGGGGATCATGACCATGGCCGCCGTGGACACGGATGTCGTCGGCGTCACCGAACTCGGCGTCCTCTTCTCCGACCGGGACGGCGGGTCGGTGGACACCCGGCCGGTGCGGCTCGCCCTGCCGGAGGACACCGTGATCAGCTCCAACGCGTGGGTCACGTACTGGCAGGACGACCTGGACGCCGCCCTGATGTGGTGACGACCCCTCCCGTCAGGCGTCCCCGCCACGTCCGTCGCGGTCCGGGGGCGTCTGTCGGCGCAGCGCGGACCTGACCGTGTCGACCACGAGCCGGGCCGCGACGCCCACGACGAGCAGTCCGCCCGCCATCTGGACCATCGTCATCACACGGGCCGGTTGGGAACGGGCCGTGATGTCGCCGTACCCGACGGTGGTGAACGTGGTGAGCGTGAAGTACAGCGCGTCGGTACGGGTGAGGGGCTCGGTGAAGCTGCCCGGCTCGGCCCTCTCCAGCATCCGGTAGGCCGACGCGAAGACCAGCAGGAACAGCAGCAGGACGCTCACCAGCGTCTCGACGGCCCGCAGCAGGGGTCGGGGGGACCGTCCGATCGCCCGG
Source organism: Streptomyces megasporus (assembly GCF_000718985.1). Classification (GTDB taxonomy): domain Bacteria; phylum Actinomycetota; class Actinomycetes; order Streptomycetales; family Streptomycetaceae; genus Streptomyces; species Streptomyces megasporus. Next base: position 27,104 of record NZ_JODL01000014.1, read on the forward strand.
ATCTGCCAGACGAACAGCGCCAGGACGGCGACCAACCCCACGGTGAGGACGGCGACCGTGACATCGGTGAACTCCCTGTCCAGGGGCAGGAGGTAGTACCCCAGGAGGAGCCCCGCCGTGATGGCAGTCGGACGCAGCAGCGCCAGCAGCGACGAGCGGCTCAGGACGTACCGGGACCACTCCCCGCCGTCTCCCGAGGTCTCCTGGGACGGGTCCGGTGGTCGCACGTGCTTCTCCCCGTCCTCGTCTGTCCTCGCCTGTCACCGTCTGTCGGCGGCTGCTCGGCGGTTGCTCGGCGGTTGCTCGGCGTCCGCCGTCGGTCGGCTTTCCCCGTCCGGTGGCGCACCGGCGGGCAGGCGGCAGCATAGATTCCGAAAAGGGATATTTCTCCGCGGGACCCGGCCGGTCACCCGTTCGGAGGCCCCTCGCCGCCCGGTGCGGCGACCGCGCAGAGTGGAGGCATGACCGTTCCCCGTCGACCGGAACCCCTCGGCGCGCGTCCGGCGGACGTCCACCGCGTCTGGTACGCGGCGTACGGCTCGAACATGCACCGCGAGCGGCTCACCTTCTACCTCGCCGGCGGCAGGCCGCCCGGCGGCGCGCGAACGTATCCGGGCTGCCGGGACCGCCGGCCGCCCGAGCGGTCGCTGCCCCTCGTGCTGCCCGGGCTGCTGTACTTCGCGACCGAGTCGCCGGTGTGGCGGGGCGGCCGGGCCTTCTACGACCCCGACGCCGGCGGCGAGACACCCGCGCACGCCCATCTGCTCACCGCCTCGCAGTTCTCCGACATCGCGGCCCAGGAGATGTACCGGGAGCCCGGCGTCGACCTGGATCTCGCCGAGGCGTTGACGCGCGGACGCGCGCGGCTGGGGCCGGGCCGGTACGAGACGCTGGTCTGCCCCGGTCTGCTCGACGGCCGGCCGGTGCTGACCTTCACGGCCCCGTGGCGGAGCGACGAGGTGGCCAAGCGCCCGCCGTCGGCCCCCTACCTGCGGCACCTGGCGTCCGGGCTGGTGGCGTCCCACGGCTGGAACGCCGAACGGGCGGCCCGGTTCCTGGCCGGTCGGCCGGGCGCCGAGGGGCGCTGGACGCCCGAGGCCGTGGCGGAGTTGGTGGAGCGCTCCGGGTGACGCGGGGCCGTCAGGGGCGGACGGCGACGGACCAGGGGGGACGGTAGGTGTCCGGCACGGGGTACCGCGGCCAGTCGCGGGCCCAGCGCGGTGCCTCGCCGCCGCGCAGCACCAGGGCGTCGGCCCGCGTCCGGGCGTCGGCCTCCGCCGTGGTGCAGCCCGCCAGGTGGGCGACGGGGATCGCCGATCCGCTCCCGCCGAGCGCGCACGGCGGGCGCACGCCGTGCTCGCGCAGCACCGTGGTGACGCGCCGCCAGTCCTCGCGCGCCCGCTGTTGGATGTCGCCGTGCGTGTGCGCCAGACCGAGCTGGACGGCCAGGTGGAAGGCCAGGACCAAGGCGAGGGCGGCGGCCGTCGCGTGCGAGCGGCGGGCCCGGTCCGCGGCGGCGAGCAGACCGAGGGCGGCGGGCACGGCGAGCAGGGCGTAGCCGGGCAGCAGGAAGCGCGGGGCCGCGTAGGCGACGAGGAAGAAGTACTGCGCCGTGGCCGAGGCGGCCACGGCCACGGCGAGCCACAGGGGCGCCACAGGGCTCCCCGCGCGGCGCGTGGCCCACATTCCCAGCGCGGTGAACAGGACGAGCAGCGGCCACCACTCCACCGCGGCCCACCACACCCCGTCACCGGCGCAGGGGCGGCACAGCAGCGGACCGTCCAACGAGGTGAGGTTGGCGGCCAGGGAGAGGACGGGGCGCGTGCCGCCCTGGGCGTCGCTCGCCTCGGCGAGCCTCCGTCCCACCCCGCCGAACCGCAGGTGTGCCTCGACGACCCACGGCAGCGCGCCCACCGCGACGCCCCCCGCCACGGACAGCAGCCGGCCCGGGCCGCGCCAGGCCGGCACCAGGAGGGCGGCGAGGAAGAGCGGGGCGGCGACGAACGCGCCGTCGTTGGGCCGCATCAGCGTGACCACGGCCAGGCCCGCGACGATTCCCGCGTGGCACGGGCGCCGCCGGACGAAGCAGCCCACCGCCGCGACCGCGCCCATCGCCGTGTAGTGGTTGGGCATCGCGGAGTTGGCGTAGAACAGGGCGATCCATCCGCTGCCGTACAGCGCCGCCGCCACCCACCCGGCCGAGGGCCGGGGCAGGGCCCGCAGCCAGGGTCGGAAGCCCAGGTACAGGGCGACGCCCGCCAGGAGCAGCAGCCAGATCCTCAGCAGGAGCTCCGAGCCGTTCCAGGAGGCGATCGGGAGTTCCAGCAGGGGCACGCCCCGGGTGCGCGGGGCGCTGAAGGGGGTGGCGGGGCCGTGCGGGCCGAAGCGGCTGGTGTAGACGCGCTCGTCCCAGCCGAGGGGCAGGGTGAGCGGCACCAGGAGGGCGGCCGTCAGGACGAAGGCCGCGCACACGGCCCACAGCCGGCGGTCCGCCCCCCTCGGTGGGGCGGACCCCACGGCCGTCCGTCCGGCGTCGAAACCGGACGTCGTGCGGCCGGGGGTCGCCGACCAGCCCGTCACGGCCTTCACCTGGCCTCCAGCCACCCGTGGTTCGCTACGTTATGTGCCGTTCTATCAGCGAATGTCACGGTTTCCTGGTGACACACCCGGCAGGCCGGACCGATCGTATGACCGCATGTGCGGCAGATGGGGCACACGCGGTCCGCCGGGACGAGACGCGATGGGATGGCCGGGCCGGGCCCGGTCCGGTGTCAGGGGCGGGTGCGGACGCCCGTGCCGTTGAGGCAGAGGGCGATGTTGCGGACCGCGGCGGTGAGTTCCTCGATCACCCGGGCGGCCTGCTCCGCGTCGTGGAAGGCGGGACGGTCGGCGGCCAGGGAGGTGTTGAGGTCCTCGGTGAGGCGACGTACGGCGTCGATGTCCTCGGCGGGCGGAGCCGTGGGGGCGGGCCGGGGCGGCTTGGGGGGCACCGGGGCGGAGAGCACGGGTCCCGTGGCGGGCGCGGGGGGTGTGGCGGGCGCCGGGGGCGCGGGGGATGCGGGTTCCGTCGGGACGGCCGGGGCCACGGGCGCGGCCTGCGACTCGCCCCCGTTCCCGCTCGCGCCTCCGTTCCCGCTCACGTTCGCGTTTCCGGGCGCGTTCGCGTTTCCGGGCGCGGGTGTCGAGGGGACGGGGACGGTGTCGGGCGCCCTTGTGCCTCCCGCGTCCGCGCTCCCCCAGCCCTTGACGGGCTTCGCCACGTCCGGCGAGAGCCTTGTCTGCGGCAGCAGCACGTTGTCCGTGGCGCCGGCGAGCCCGGCGGGTCCGGCGGTGCCCGGTGACCAGAGCGGGGCGGTGGACTGTGGCGAGGCGACGTGCTCGGCCTTCCACTGGAGGCGGTAGCACTCGACCTGGTCGGCGCAGGCGGCCCGGGCATGGAAGATCGCGCTGCCCTCACCGAGATCGGGGTACCAGAGGTTGGGCCCGGGGAAGCGCACCGTCCGCATGCGCGGCTTGATGGGCTCCGCGCAGCCGATGCAGCAGCCGGCCGGGACGCACAGGGCGCTGCCCTCGCTCTGCGCCGCGCGGGGGCCGATCTCCCCGCGGTACTCCCCGTTGCTGCACGGCGGCAGTTCGCCACAGGTGCGGCAGACCGCGTAGTGCTCGGGGAGGACCCGCCAGCCGTGGCCGATGGGCGCACACCAGTACTTGGGCGCGGACCGGGGGAAGTTCTCGTTGCGGAGCACCAGGACCACGGGCCGCTTGTAGAACTCGGCCCGGTCGGGGGGCTGCACGTTCACCTGGCCGTTCGCCCGACGCAGGTGCTCCGAGTGCCGCCACAGCTCGACGTGTTCGCGCCAGGCCTGTTCGTAGGAGAGGGGCCAGGGGTGGTCGCGGTACTCGTTGATCTCCAGGATTCGCCAGGGCTGCCGGTCGAAGACGACGACGTGTCCGCTCATCAGGCGGAGGTGCGTACCGTTGTCGCCTTCCTTCGGCCAGTCGATGCGACCGACGCGGGTGGGCTGGTCGGGGAGCCCTTCGCGGACATGCATGACACGCTCCTCGGCAACGGGACAACCATGGTCATCATGGAGCACTTTCCGCACATTCTGTGTCATTTCCGACCTTCAATCGTTCAGACACGCGCGCCTGACCGTCACTCGCCCCCTCAGCCGGTATGACGTTCCGTCAATTCGCCTGCTCTTCCTTCCGCTTCGCGGAGGGCCGGCCCTCCGGGTCCGCTCGGGCGGTCGTGACGGCGTGCCGGCCCGCGGACGGACCGGCGTCCCCGACGCCCCCGACGACCCCGGCGACGACGTCCGGGACCGCCCGCGCGGCCCCGGGTCACCCGGTGGGCAGTTCACTCCCCGACGGCCGCCGGGACGGGCGCCGCTCCAGGTGCGTGACGACACCGGCGTGGAACCGGTGCACGGCGTCGTCGACGCTGCGGATGAACCCCGTCTCGGCGTTGCCGCGGGTGCTGCCCATGCCCTTGAAGAGGGAGAGTCGGAAACCGGTGATCCGGGCGCCGTCCTTCGGGAGGAGGTCGCCCGGTTCGGGACGCAGCCGCTCCAGGGTGCCGCGCGGTCCGCCGCCCTCGCCCTCGACGAGGGTCTCGACGTGCAGGTCGGCCGGGGCCTCGGCCAACTGCCGGACCAGACGCTTGACCCAGGTGAGGGGGTAGCCCTGCTCGGGCGCGGTGATCTCCACGGACGTGCGCAGCTTGCCGGTGCGCAGGTCCGCGGTGACGGCGAGGATGCCGGGCGTCCCCTCGATGCGCAGTTCCGCGCCGAGACGACCGTCCCGGCAGAGCCCGTCGGCGAGGGCCACGCGGCGGGACTGCGGGTCGGCGCCGCGCCGGACGCGCTGGACGGGCAGGACTTTCCGGCCGAGTTCGCCGCCGAGCCGCAAGCAGACCTGGCGGATGAGCCGTTCCCAGTTCTCGACGACCTCCAGGGCCCGCTGGTCGCCCTGGCAGAGGGTCTCCTCGTCGATGGCGTTGCGCACGGGCACCCAGGCCGGTCCCATGTTCTGGAAGCCGTGGCAGCCGGAGTTCTCGTGCTGGAGGTAGTGCAGGAGTTCCTGGAGGAGCCACGCCTGGGCGGCGTTGCCGACGCCCTCGTGGCGGATCAGCATCTGGGCCTGGTGCGCCACCTCGGCCCAGGACAGGTGCCGCAGGGCCACCTTGTGCTTGCGACGCCGGTCGATCCTGACGTCGACGAGGGGGCTGCCCTCCAGGGCCACGTCGTTGGAGAGGGTGATCACGGCCTCGTAGCCGCGCCGGGCGGCGATGTCCATGTACGCCTGGACCTGTTCGGCCTTGAGCGGGTTGCCGTTGGTCTTCGTCTCCACCAGGGCCGTCCAGAGCCTGCCCGCGCGCTCGACGCGGATCACGCCGTCCGGACGCCTCGGGGAGTCCCCGTGCGGCAGGGAGACCTCCGTGAACGTCTCCATCCGCCCCGCCGGAGCGCCGAAGGCGGCGGTGAGACGGCGGCCGAACTCCGGCACCTGGGCCATCACCGACAACAGGATGGAGGTCGCCCGCGTCTCCCGCTCCCGGTCGCTTCTCAGGGAGGAGACGGGGAAGAGACGGGCCTGCCGCCAGGAGTCGTTCTCGGCCAGGGACTTCTTGGCGACCTTGGGCAGCGTGACCTTCTTGCGGGCGGTGCGGGGACGCCGGGCCGGGGCCTTCTCCGCCGCCGCGAGGGCCGGCTCCGCCGTGGGGGCCGGCTCCGCCGCCGATGCCCTGCGGTCCGGCTGGCGGGGGACGGCGGGCAGCGGCTCGACGGTCCTCTCGGGTTCCGGCGTCGCGTCGGGACGCGGTTCCGGCGTCTGGTCCAGGACCGGCGTCGCGGACTCCTCCTCGGCGTCGTCCTCGACGTCGATGCCGAAGTCGGTCGCCAGGCCCGCCAGTCCGGTCTCGTAGCCCTGTCCGACGGCCCGGAACCGCCAGCTCCCGCCCCGCCGGTAGATCTCGCCGAAGATGAACGCGCTCTCCACGCCGGCGTCGTCGATGGAGAAGCCGAGCAGGACCTCGCCGGCGCGGTCGGCGAGCGTCACCCGGAGGCCGTCCAGTTCGCCGAATCGAGCGCCGCCGTAGCGGCTGGCCCCGACGACGACGCACTCGACGTCGGGCGGCATCGCGGCCAGGTCGAGGCTGATCCGGTCCTCGCTGCCGTCGGCGGTCGGCGTCTTGCCCAGGAGCTGCACGCTGCCGTCCGCGGCGACCGGGTTGTTGTAGAAGAAGAAGTCCGCGTCGCCGCGCACCTTGCCGTCGACGTCCAGCAGCAGGACGGAGACGTCCGCGTCCCCGTCCCCCGTGGCGCTGGTCCAGCTCAGCCCCAGGACCACGGAGTCGATGTCCTCGCTCAGGCTCGCCAGGTCGACGTTGGCGCCCTTGACCATCTCGTGCATGTGCCCCCCTGGTACGCGATCACGTCGGGCACCGACGAACAACCGCTTTTCGCTGTTTGACTCAGTGCACACTCGATGTGTGCGGAACCAAGCTTAACCCCGTTGGGCGCTTGCCGGGGGCGAATCGGGCGAGAGCGACACGGACGACGGCCCGCCCCGGGGCGCGGAATCCCGGGGCGGGCCGTCGGCTGGGCGGGACGTTCCCCGCCGGGGGGCGGGCCGGAGATCGGGCCGAAGGTCGAGCCGGGCCGTCAGATCAGGCCCTGCGCCACCATGGCCTCCTCCACGAGCTCGAAACCCGCGATGTTGGCACCCGCCACATAGTCGCCGGGGCGGCCGTAGCGCTCGGCCGTGGTGTGGCAGAGCCCGTGGATGTGCTGCATGATCTCGGTCAGCCGGGCCTCGGTGTGCTCGAAGCTCCAGGAGTCGCGCGAGGCGTTCTGCTGCATCTCCAGCGCGCTGGTGGCCACACCACCCGCGTTGGCGGCCTTGCCCGGGCCGAACAGCACGTCCGCGTCGCGCAGCACCTTGATGCCGCTCGGCGTGGTGGGCATGTTCGCGCCCTCGCCGACCGCCTGCACTCCGTTGCGGACCAGGCGCACCGCGTCGTCCTCGTCCAGCTCGTTCTGGGTGGCGCACGGCAGGGCCACCTCGCACGGCACCTCCCAGACCCGGCCGCCGGAGACGAAACGCGCCCCGCTCCGCTCGGCGTACTCCGACAGCCGTGCCCGCTCGGTCAGCTTGACCTGCTTGAGCAGGTCCAGGTCGATGCCCTTCTCCTCCACCACGTAACCACTGGAGTCGGAGCAGGCGATCGGAGTGGCGCCGAGCTGCCGTGCCTTCTCCATGGCGTAGATGGCAACGTTGCCGGAGCCCGAGACCACCACGCGCTTGCCGTCCAGGTCCTCACCGCGCGTCTTGAGCATCTCCGCGGTGAAGACGACCAGGCCGTAACCGGTGGCCTCGGCGCGCGCCTGCGAACCGCCCCACAGGACGCCTTTGCCGGTCAGGACGCCGGCCTCCCAGCGGTTGGTGATCCGGCGGTACTGACCGAAGAGGTAACCGATCTCACGCGAGCCCACCCCGATGTCACCGGCCGGGATGTCGGTGTACTCGCCCAGATGGCGATACAGCTCGGTCATGAAGGACTGGCAGAAGCGCATGATCTCGGCGTCCGACCTCCCCTTGGGGTCGAAGTCGCTGCCTCCCTTGCCGCCGCCGATCGGCATGCCGGTCAGGGCGTTCTTGAACGTCTGCTCGAAGCCGAGGAATTTGATGATCCCCAGGTTGACGGACGGGTGGAAGCGCAGCCCGCCCTTGTACGGTCCGAGGGCGCTGTTGAACTCCACCCGAAAGCCGCGGTTGACGTGTGTCCGCCCCGAGTCGTCGCTCCAGGGGACACGGAAGATGATCTGCCGTTCCGGCTCGCACAACCGCTCGACGAGGGACTCGTCCAGCAGCTCGGGGCGTCGGGCGAAGACCGGCCCCAGCGACTCCAGGACCTCCCACACGGCTTGGTGGAACTCCCTCTCACCGGGGTTGCGGTGCAGTATCCGGTCGTAGAGCTTCTCGATCACGCGTTCTCCTTGAAGGTGCGGCTCCATGGCTCCGCCATCCCGTGATCCCAGACAGGACGCGTACAAACGCATGACGCCGAGCACCCACGGGGTGCTCGGCGTCATCGTCGACGTTGCGGACTTCCAGGGTGACACGCCTCGACCGCGAGTTCCCAGCGGGGAGGTCGTCATACGGAACACCGTTCCGCCGCGCTCGGCCCACTCGAGCGGTGGGCGTCCGAATGATGACGGTGTGCGACGTTCAGGCGAGAGGTGACTGAGGCATTCACCGCTTACGGAGATCGAGACCGGTGCGCGTGAAGAGCTCTCGGAGCACCCCGCTCACGCCCGCGGAGATACCGCCGCGCGGGCCGCGACACCCAAGAAGCGGCGCCACGCCGCGTCGCTTCCAGGAGGACGAGCCACCCGAGCGACGCGGCCCACCGACGACACGGTGAGTGTCCGAATGACGACGGTGTGCGATGGACGGACGAGTAGGATGCCTGCGCGATGAGAGCGCTCCCGCGCGGAGCCGGCAGGCCGACTGGAGGGGGACCATGTCGTTCGACGAGGAGTGGCGGCAGATCCAGACCGATGTCGCCGCGCGTCAGACGAGGATGCGGCTGAACCGGCTCGACGGGGGCGGAGGCGGCACATCGGGCCTGAGCGTACGGGCCGATGATCTCGGGCTCGTCGGGAACAACGCCTTCGAGTTACGCGACCGGCTCGGCAAGGACGGCAAACACGCCCTGAAGAGCACCGAAGCGGCCGCGACAGCACTGAAGAGCGACAACTTCCGGACCGGACCGGCGCTGAAGACCCTGCACGACACCTGGGAGAGTCAGGTGAAGACGCTGTTGGACGCCTGCGCGCACATCTCCGACCACTTGGACTACAGCATCGCGCAGCACGGCAAGGACGAGGCCGACATCTCTCAGTCCTTCACGGGCCTTTCGGTCTCCAGGATCAGCGAGTTCTTCGAGTAGGGCGGCCCGGCATGCTGAAGTTCTCCGACGTCTACCACGCGAACCTGGGCAGGCTGAAGGCAGCGGTCGACGACTGGACGGCAACGGTCACCAAACTGGAGACTCTCGCCGAGGACGCCCGCACGACAATGCTCGCGAACAGCAAGAAAGCGGACTGGGAAGGTGTCAACGCCTCCGTCACCAAATCGTTTGTCGAGCAGACCGCGAAAGAGTTCGAAGACGCCGCCAAGGCGGCCCAGGGCATCAAGAAGATCCTGCGGGAGGGCTACGAAGCCTTCGAGGACGCCCAGGACAAGCTGAAGAAGATCGTCGACAGGGACGCCCCGGACCAGGGCCTGACGGTCGGCACCGACGGCAAGGTGTCGGTGAAGCGCTCGATCGCCGACGACACCACCGTCTCTCGGCAGGACCAGCACTACTGGGACACCCTGAACAAGGAGCAGAACGCCGTCGCCGCGATGGAGAAACGCATCGAGGCGGTACTCGACGCATGCGACGACGCCGACCAGGCGACCGCGAACGCCTTACGAGCCAACATCACCGGCGACAAACACAACCTCAGCGCGCCGAAGTACACGAGCCTGGACGCCGAGGAAGCCCGGCGGGCCGCCGACCTCGCGGCGAAGGGTGCCGACCTCACTCACACCCAACTTCAACAGCTCAACGAACTGATGGCGGACAACCGCACGTCGGCGGTGTTCGCCAAGACCTTCTACGAGAAGCTGGGTCCCGAGAAATCACTCGCCTTCTTCGGGCAGATGTCCCTGGACGTATACGACGGAACGAGGCTCGACAAACAGCGTTTGAAGGACGTCCAGGCACTACAGAGGAATCTCGGCCTGACTCTCGCCACGGCCACCGACCCGGACAAAAATCCGCACCTGTCCGAGAAATGGGGCGAGGCCTTCCGTAAATTGGGCACCGAACGCGTCCCGCTGCACAAGTACGACTCGTCCGGGCCGTACGGGTACCAACTGCTCGGTGGAATCATGCGGCACGGGAACTACGATCCCAGGTTTCTCGTGCCGATCGCCGAACACGTGGTCCAACTCCAGAAGAAGGACCCGTTCATGTTCGCCGACTCCAAGGGGGCCATTTCCCCGAATGAGAACACCTACAACCCTTCCGGCGGAAACGGTGCCGGTTACGACCCGGTCATCAGCATGCTGGAAGCCCTGGGCCACAGCCCCGAGGCGGCGAAGGAGTTCTTCTCCGCCGACCCGAAGACCTACGACGAGGACGGCACGGAGAAGGTCGGCCCTCCGGACCTTGGCAAGGGAAAGGACGGGAACCCCATCACCAACTATCTCGACTACTTCATCAGCGAGGGTTACGAATCCTTCCCCGACGCCACTCACCACGGCTCCGACAACGCGAAGAAGCACAAGGAGTTCATGCCGGACGCCCTCGGCCATGCCCTTGAAGCCGCGACACTCGGCCACGCTCACGATGATCCGAACCCGAGACTCCACCGGGACGCCACCTCGGTGGCCATCATGGAGCAGGTCGTCCGGAAAATCGGCGCCAACGCCGAGCTGGTCAAGGAGATGGAACCGCTGGCCGACAGCCTCGGCGCCATGGGCGCCGGGTACATCGACGACATCAACTGGGCCATGCGCGACAACGTGTCCGGGAATGTCTACGCTCCGGAAGAAAATCCGGAACTGCATGCCGTCTTCGGGTACGACAACGTGACGAAGTTCCTGAGCACCCTGGGGCAGCATCCCGAAGCATACGCCTCCGTGTACCTGGCGGAGAACGCCCACATGACAAGCATGCTCGAATCCCAGGTAAACCCGAACGGAAAAGTGGAGACCGGACCCGCTCGCTCGGTTCTGCAAATCGGAAACGAAGTGAACGGCTTTCTCGATGAATCCCGGGCAGCCCAGACGGAAGCCGAGACCGGAAAGAGGAACGAAGAGTACAACGAAGCAATGGAAGAACGTGCACAGTGGATTGAATTCGGCACGTCGACGGTCGTGGGCGCGGGCGTGGGATTCCTGGTGGCAGGGCCCGCCGGAGCCGCCGCCGGAGCAACAGCCTCGTCGGTACTGATCCCCTTGGCCACTGACACCGCCACTGGCGCCGTGAACGAAGGAATCGGCAAGATGATCGAGAACTGGTCGAAGTCGGAAATCAAGGAGGGCGAAGAGAGCACAACGGATCAGAGAGAGGAAATCAAGAAGGCAGGGAAACTCAACATGATCCACATGGTGGAGAACTTCACCCAAAGGAACGGAATAGACCCGAACAGTGATGTCGCACAGGATTTGAGAGAGTCCGCGGGTCTCGGGAGAACCTCAGGGGGCAACGACAAAGCCGGGTACGGGGACACGTCACAGACCGGAGAGTAGGAAAGTTCGCATGTTCCGGAGAAAGCTTCCCATGGCACTCCTTTGCGCATCGGCCATACTCACGACACTAACGTCATGCTCAGGGAAGGAGGAGGAGCATGGATTACTTGGCGCCTCGGAGGTGTGCGACGGAACGCTCTCCCGAGACGCCGCGCGATCCCTGGAACTCCTGACCGGGGAAAACAAATTCAAAGAGCTTCGGGAGCCGGGAATCAAAGAGGTCTCGGACGACATTTCAAAGGAATTCGTCTCGCGTCACGGAACAGACGGATCCGTCTGGGACAGACACACCTTCTGCTCGATCCACGAGGGGAAGAATCGGTCTGACCTGGACGCATCGATAACCTTCAACATCGAGAACAGGAGAGACCTCGAAAGCGAGGAACACGATCCGGACTTCGGTATCTACGACATGGGAAGGATTTCACTGTCGTCCGCAGACGAGGCCGTAATATACTTCAACTGCTCAAGCCCGAGGATGAAAAACTCGACTTTGGCCCCAAGCCTGATCAGAGCGGAGTTCGTCAACTCACAGGCCCCGGTGATCGAGAAAGAGGAAGAGAAGAAGGCGAACCTGAAGATCCTGCATTCGGCTGCCCTTGCTCTCGCCAAAGAACTGAGGTGCGAGGAGAACGGCGGGTTGCCGGACACGCCCGTGCTCACACCCGTGTTGTGACGTGACACGCCGACGGGCCGAATCAGGACAACATCGACACCTTGGTGCCCGTCACGCGCAGGAGAGAGGCGGGTCCGCCATGGGCGGCCCCCGGAAACGAAGACACCTCGGACCTCCCCCTGTCCCGAGGTGGTGACCGTAGTGCCCTCGGGAGCGCTGAACCCCCACCGCGACCGTTCCGACCACCTCACCGGATGACGACACCGGCAGCCCGGGCAGAAACACCCATGTCACCCTGGCGCTCATATGGCGGTGCCTCTCTGTGGTGGTGTCCGCGAGACCTCCGACGGCAGGAGGCCCACCGCGCCGCCGGCCGGGGAGGCGGTCTTGGAAAGGTTCCGGGAAAACTCTAGGTTAGGTTCCCCTAACCAGACGGCGGCCCGGTGGGCGGCCGGCTGTGACGTGTGCCTGGACAATCGACCCCCGCCCGAGGTGGAAGCCCGTGTCCATCGTTCTCCCGCCGTCCGCCGCCCCGCGCTCCGCCTACCCCGCCCGGGTCCTTCCCGGGCCGCTCCGTCGCAGGCTCGGGGAGCTGGCGGAGGGGGAGGAGCCCGTGTCCGCCTACCTGTACGACGGCGAGGTGGCCGCGGGACGCGCACGCGCGCTGCGCGAGGCGTTACCGGAGTGGGCGGCCGTCCACTACGCGGTGAAGGCCAACTCCTTCCCCGGCGTGATCAAGGCGTTGACGCCGCACGTGGACGGCTTCGAGGTCGCGTCGCGGGCCGAGCTGGAGCTGGCCCTGGCGGCCCTCCGGGAGAAGGGAGACGCCGGCCTCCCGAGCTCCCCGGCCTCCCCCGTCCCCGTCGTCGCGGCCGGGCCCGCGAAGTCCGTGCCCGTGCTGACCGCCCTGGTACGGGCCGGAGTCGAGGCGATCAACGCCGAGAGCCTGCTGGAGCTCCACCGCATCAGTCGGATCGCCGTCACCGAGGGCGTCACCGCCCGGGTGGCGCTGCGCGTCAACCCCGCCGACATCCCCGTCACCGGTTCGCTGCGCATGGGCGGGGTGCCCTCGCAGTTCGGCATCCCCGAGCCCGACGTCCCCGAGGTGCTGCGCGAGGCGCTGCGGCTTCCGGGGCTGGACGTGACCGGTTTCCACATCCACGCCGCGTCCAACAACCTCGACGCCGACTCCCAGGCCGCCTACCTGCGCTGGTGCGTGGAGTGGAGCGTGCGGGCCGCCCGTGAGCACGGTGTCGAACTGCGTCACGTCGACATCGGCGGCGGCATAGGCGTGGCGTTCGAGGAACTCGCCGGCGAGAAGCCGTTCGACGTCGCCCGCTTCGGCGAGTCGGTGAGGCGGGTGGAGCCGCCGTCCGGGGTGCGGGTGATCCTGGAACCGGGACGTTTCCTGGTCGCCGACTGCGGTTGGTACGCGGCCGAGGTGACCGACGTCAAACACGGCTACGGCACCGTCTTCGTGGTGCTGCGCGGCGGCATCAACCACTTCCAACTCCCCACCTCCTGGGACTTGGTGCACAACATCGCCGTCCTGCCCGTCGAGGGATGGCCCGAGGGTCTGCCGCGCCCCGAGGCGACCGACACGCGCGTGACGGTCGTCGGTGAATTGTGCACGCCCGAGGACACTCTGTTGCGCGATGTCCGGGTGGACCGCGTCCGTGCGGGCGATCTGGTCGTTTTCCCCTATGCGGGTTCCTACGGATGGGAGTTCGCGATGCACAGCTTCCTCGGCCACCCCGTCGCGGAACGCCACCTGCTCTGACCACCCCGGCGCGGCCACCGGGCCGTACCGCCGCCACTCCTGACGGAGCGCCACCACATGACCGTGTCCACCACGTCACCCACACCGCCCGCCGCCACGGCCGGCACCACGGCCGACGCCATCCTGCGGCGCCAGCGGGCGCGGGAGTCCTCGGCCCGTACCTACGCCCGCTCCTTCCCCATCGTCCCGGTCCGCGCGTACGGCATGACGGTGGAGGGCACCGACGGGCGCCGCTACCTCGACTGCCTCGCCGGGGCCGGCACCCTCGCCCTGGGCCACAACCATCCCGTGGTGACCGAGGCCGTGCGGCGCACGGTGGACAGCGGCGCGCCCCTGCACGTCCTGGACCTGGCGACGCCACAGAAGGACGAGTTCACCGAAGCGCTGTTCGCCACGCTGCCGCCCGCGTTCGCCGACCGCGCCCGGATCCACTTCTGCGGGCCCGCCGGCACCGACGCGGTGGAGGCGGCGCTGAAGCTGATGCAGACCGCCACCGGACGGCAGGGCCTGCTGGCCTTCACCGGCGCCTACCACGGGATGACGGCGGGCGCGTTGGCCGTCTCCGGCGGGGTCGCCGTCAAACGGCCGGTGCCGGGGCTCGCCGCCGATGTGACGCGGCTGCCGTACCCGTACTCCTACCGCTGCCCGTTCGGGGTGGGCGGGGAGCGCGGGGCGGAGCTGTCGGCGGCCTACGCGGAGCGGTTGTTGGACGATCCGAACGGGGGTGTGGTGTCGCCCGCCGCGATGGTCCTGGAGGCGGTGCAGGGCGAGGGCGGTGTGGTGCCCGCCCCGGACGGGTGGCTGCGCGCGATGCGGCGGATCACCGCCGAGCGGGGGATTCCGCTGATCGTGGACGAGGTGCAGACCGGTGTGGGACGCACGGGCGCGTTCTGGGCGGTCGAGCACAGCGGGATCGTGCCGGACGCGATGGTGCTGTCGAAGGCGATCGGCGGCAGCCTGCCGCTGGCGGTGGTCGTCTACCGGGAGGACTACGACGACTGGTCGCCCGGCGCGCACGCCGGGACGTTCCGCGGCAACACCCTGGCCATGGCGGCGGGCGCGGCCACCCTGCGGTACGTGGCGCGCGAGGGTCTGGCGGGGCGGGCGGCCGAGGTCGGCGCGCGGATGACGGCCCGGTTGGACGCGCTCCGCGCCGAGTCGTCCGCGATCGGCGACGTACGGGGGCGGGGCCTGATGATCGGCGTGGAGTTGGTCGACCCGGAGGGCGTGCCCGACGCCTGCGGCGCCCGTCCCCCCGCGCCCGACACGGCGGACCGGGTACGGGCGGCGTGCCTGGAGAGGGGCCTGATCGTGGAGTTGGGCGGACGGCACGACGCGACGGTGCGGCTGCTGCCGCCGTTGGTGATCACCGACGCGGAAGCCGAGGCCGTGCTGGACCGGCTGGCCGACGCGATCTCCGTGGTGACGGCCCGCCGAGGCGCGTCCCGACCGGGCGCCGGCCGACGGAACACCGGGCGGCCGGCATGACGAGCCACGTCCACGCATCGGAGCTCCGTCGGGCCGCCCGCCTCCCTGCGGCACGCGGCGACGCCGAAGCGCCCCCCGACACAACCGCCGCACCCGACGCACCCGCCCTGTCCGGCGGCACAGCCGGGCCCGCCGCCCTGGAACCGCTGCTGCGCACCGTGCTGACCGCCCTCGCCGAGGGCGCCGGGCGGCGCGCCGGTCCCGTCCCCGCCGGCGCGCCCGACGCGCTGGCCGCGCACGTCGCCGAGGAGTTCGCGGCGGCCCGCGGCGAGGAGGCGCTGTCCCGGCTGACCGCGCTGCTGGCCTACGGCAGCGCGGACCCGGCCGACCCGTCCTGCGCCGCGCACCTCCACTGCCCGCCGCTGGCCGTCGCCGCCGCGGCCGACCTGGCGGTCTCCGCGCTCAACCCCTCCCAGGACTCCTGGGACCAGGCCCCGGCCGCCACCACTCTGGAAACGCTGCTCCTGGCCGAACTGGCCGAGCTGGTGGGCTATGACGAGGAGGCCACCGGGGTGCTGACCTCCGGCGGCACCGAATCCAACCTGATGGGCCTGATGCTCGCCCGCGACCAGGTGCTGGGGCGCGCGTCCGGACGGCGGGTGGAGGTGGACGGCGTGCCGCGGGGCGGGCCGCGTCCGCGCGTGTTCACCTCCGCCGCCGCGCACTTCTCCGTCCAGCGGTCCGCCGCCCTGCTGGGCCTGGGCGAGGACGCGGTGGTGCCCGTCGCCGTCGATCACGCGCTGCGGATGGACCCGAGCGCCCTGGCCGAGGCCCTCAAGCGGTGTTCGGACGACGGCGAGTCGCCGGTCGCCGTCGTCGCCACCGCCGGCACCACCGACACCGGGGCGATCGATCCGCTGCGCGCCTGCGCGGAGGCCGCCGCCGAGGCGGGTGCCTGGCTGCACGTGGACGCGGCCTACGGCGGCGGCGCGCTGCTGTCGGACCGGCTCGCCCCGCTGCTGGACGGCATCGCGCTGGCCGACTCCGTCTCCCTGGACTGGCACAAGCTGGGCTGGCAGCCCATCGCGGCGGGCGTGTTCCTGGTGCGACGCGCGGAGACGTACGCCTCCCTGGCCCGGCGCGCGGTGTACCTCAACCCGCGCGACGACGAGGAGGCCGGCTATCCCAGTCTGCTGGGCCTGTCACCGCGCACCACCCGGCGCGCGGACGCGTTCTCCATGGCCGTCACCCTGCGCGCGCTGGGCCGCGAGGGTCTGGGGCGCCTGGTGGACGCCTGCCACGGGCTGGCGCTGGCCGGGGCCGCGGCGGTGCGGGCCCATCCCCGGCTGGAGCTGCACTGCGACCCCGTCCTGTCGGCCCTCCTCTTCCGCTACCTGCCGACGACGGGCTCCGAGGACGCCGAGCGGACGGACCGGATCAACGCCTCCCTGCGGCGCAGGCTGCTGCGCGAGGGGCGCGCGGTCGTCGGCCGCACCGAGGTGCCGGGCGAGGGGCCGGGCCGGGTCCGTCTCAAGCTCACCCTGCTCAACCCGTACGCGACCCCGGCCGACGTGACGCGGCTGCTGGACGCGGTCGCCGCGGCGGGCCGGGCGGAGGAGGCGGCCCCGTGACGCCGGGCGCCGGCGGCCCGGACCCGCTGGACCACCCCGACGTCCTGCGCGCCGCCGACGCCGCCGCGACGGAGCGGCTGCTGCGCGCGTACGTCCGCGAGACCGGCACGGAGGTCCCGGAGGCGGGCCGGTCGCTGCACGTCGTCCTGCCCCTCGGCGGGCCGACGCTGCGGGTGCCGGTGCGGTACCGATCGGCGACGGGGTGGCACCGGTTCGGGCCGGCGCTCGTCGTCGCCTCCGAGCGGGGCGGCGGCCTCCCGGCCGATGTGGCGCTGGTGGCGGCGGCGCTGGTGCGGGAGGGCACGCTCGGCCGCGGCAGACCGCCCCACCTGGGCACGGACGCGGTGGGCCGGGTGCTGGACTCCGCTCGCCGCACCGCCGTCCACCTGGCCCGACGCCGTGCGGAGCCGCCCGGTACCAGGGGTCCGACGCCGTTCCTGGACGCCGAGCAGGCGCTGCTGCTGGGCCATCCCTTCCACCCCGCGCCCAAGAGCCGCGAGGGGGCGTCCGAGACCGAACTGGCGGCGTACTCGCCGGAGACGCGCGGCTCCTTCCCGCTGTACTGGTTCGCCGCGCACCCGGACGTGGTCGTCGGCGAGAGCGCGGACGGTCGTCCGGTGGCCGACCTGCTGCGCGCCCAGGCCGTGGGCGTGGAGGTGCCCGACGGGACGGTCCCGGTGCCCGCCCACCCCTGGCAGGCGCGCGAGGCGACCGCCCGCCCGGAGGTCGCCGCCCTGGTGGACGCGGGGCTGCTGCGTCCGGTGGGGCAGGCCGGTCCCGTCTGGCATCCGACGTCCTCGGTGCGGACCGTGCACCGCCCGGACGCGGAGGTCATGTTCAAGTTGTCGCTCGGCATGCGGATCACCAACTCCCGCCGCGACAACCGCCGCGGCGAGCTGCGGCTGGGGGTGCGGGCCGCCCGGCTGTTGGCGGCCTCCGCGCCCGGGCGTCCCGGTCCGGCCGCCTGGCTGCGCGCCGAGCACCCGGGGTTCGGCGTCCTGCGGGACTTCGCCTGGGTGTCGGTGGGCGCGGACGGGCCGGGCGCGGGGACGGGTGCGGAGACCGGCACGGGTGCGGACACGGCGACGGGCGCGGAGACGGGCCTGGAGACGGCGATCCGCGACAACCCCTTCCGGGGCGGGGCGGGCGACGCGCTGTGCGTGGCCGGGCTGGTGGCCGAGCGCACCGGGCCGGGCGACGGCTCCCCGCCGCCTTACCGGGCCCCGCTGTGCGAGGCCGTGGAGCGCGCCGCCCGCGTTCTGGGCGTCTCCCCCGCCGAGGCGTCCGCGCGCTGGCTGGCCCGCTACCTCGACGTGCTGGTCGTCCCGCTGATCCGCCTCCGGGCCCGGTACGGCATCGCCCTGGAGCCGCACCACCAGAACACCCTGGTGGCCCTCGATCGCGCCGGGCTGCCCGTCGCCGGCTGGTGCCGCGACAGTCAGGGCTACTACGTGGCCGCCTCCCACGCCGCCGGGCTGGACCGGCTGTTGCCGGGGGTGGCCGAGGGAGTGGAGCTGGTCTTCGACGACGCGTTCGTCGACGAGCGCGTCGCCTACTACCTGGGCGTCAACAACCTCCTGGGTCTGATCGGCGCCCTCGGTTCGCTGGGCTTGGCCGACGAGGAGGAGCTGCTGCGCGTGGCGCGCGACGCGCTGGAGCGGATGCGGGCGACCGAGCCCGGCGCCAAGGGCCTGCTCGACCTGCTGCTGGACGCGCCGGTCCTGCGCTGCAAGGGCAACTTCCTCACCTGCGTGGACGGGCTCGACGAGCTGGTCGGCGACGTCCACACCCAGTCCGTCTACATCGACCTTCCCAACCCCCTCGCGGAGGCGCAGCGGTGACCGACCACCCCACCCCGGTGCACGACGGTGTGCACGACGGCGAGCACGACAGCGAGCACGACGGCGTGTACGACCTCGTCGGCGTCGGCATCGGCCCGTTCAACCTCTCCCTGGCCGCGCTCTGCGACGGCGTGCCGGAGCTGAACGCCCTCTTCCTGGACCGCCGGCCCGCCTTCTCCTGGCACCCGGGCCTGCTGCTGGAGGGCACCGTCCTCCAAGTGCCGTTCCTGGCCGACCTGGTGACGATGGTCGACCCCACCAGCCGCTGGTCGTACCTGAACTACCTGCGCGAGCACGAGCGGCTGTTCCCGTTCTTCTTCTCCGAGCGGTTCCACATCCCGCGCCGCGAGTACGACCACTACTGCCGCTGGGTCGCCGAGCGCCTGCCGTCCTGCCGTTTCGACGCCGAGGTCACCGCCGTGGAGTGGGACGCGGCGGCCGGGGCGTTCGCGCTCGCGCACCGCTCGGCGGACGGACGCCGGGCGCGCGTCCTGGCCCGTCGGGTCGTCCTGGGCGTCGGCACGTCCCCGAGCGTGCCCGAGCCGCTGCGCCCCCTGCTCACGCCCGCGCACGCCGGGCGCGTCCTGCACAGCGCCGACTACCGCGCCCACCGCGCCGCCCTGGCCGAGCGGGACGACGTCACGGTGATCGGCGCGGGCCAGTCCGGCGCCGAGGTGGTGCTCGACCTGCTGCGGCACCAGGACGGCCAAGGGCGCGGCGGCCCGTACGTGCGCTGGCTGGCGCGCACCCCGGCGTTCGCGCCCATGGAGTACTCCAAGATCGGGCTGGAGCACTTCACGCCCGACTACGTCCGCTACTTCCGCGGTCTGCCCGAGGCCACCCGCGAGCGACTGGTGCGCGCCCAGTGGCAGCTCTACAAGGGGGTCAGCGAGGAGACGCTCGCCGACATCCACGACGAGCTGTACGAGCGGACCATCGGCGGCGGACGGCCCCGCGCCGACCTCCACCCCGGCGTGGAGGTCACCGCCGCGCGGGAGGACGGCGACGGCTACGTCCTCACCTGCCGCCACGCCGAGCAGGGCACGGAGTTCGAGGTGCGCACCTCGGCGGTGGTGGCCGCCACCGGCTACGCGGCCGTGCGCCCGGCCTTCCTGGAGTCCCTGGAGAAGCTCGTCGACCGGGACGACAAGGGCCGCTACCGCGTCGACGGCTCCTACCGCGTCGCCCTCGACGCGACCGTCACCGGCACGCTGTACGTCCAGAACGCCGAGCTGCACACCCACGGCGTGGGGACGCCCGACCTGACCCTGGGCGCGTGGCGGGCGGCGACGATCCTCAACTCCGCCGCCGGACGGACGGTGGTGAAGGTCCCCGACCGCGTGGCCTGGACGACCTTCGGGGCGCCCGAGCCCGGGCCGCGGACCGGGGAGGCCGCGCGATGACCCCCTCCCTCCCCGGAATACCCCGTGCCGCCTGGGCGGAGGCGGGCCGGAGACTGCTGGTCAAGGCCGTCGAGGAGTTCGCGTACGAGGAGCTGCTCACCCCCGTGCCCGGTCCCGAACCCGGCACCTGGCGGTTGGAGCCGGGGGACGGCGTCCGGTGGACGTTCCGCGCCGACCGCGGCGCCTTCGGCTCCTGGCGCCTCGTCCCCGGCACCCTCCGCCGCCACCCGGAGCCCGGCGACGGCGAGGAGGCCGGTCCCGAGCGGCTGCTGCTCGACGTCCGCCCGGCGCTCGGCTGGGACGGTCCCACCACCGCCGAGGTGCTGCGCGAGCTGACCGCCACCCGCCGCGCCCAGGCCGAGACCATCGCCCGCGACCTGCCCGCCGCCGACCTCGCCGACCTGGACCACGTGGCCCTGGAGGCCCACCAGGACGGCCATCCCTGCATGCTGCTCAACAAGGGCCGGCTGGGCTTCTCCGCCTCCGACGCCGCCGCCTACGCTCCCGAGGCCGCCGGCGAGGTGCGGCTGCGCTGGGCTGCGGTGCACACCTCCCTGGCCTCCTACGCGGGCGTTCCCGGTCTGGACGAGGAGACCCTGCTCGCCGAGGAGTTGGACGCCGCCACCCGTGGGCGCTTCACCGCCGCCCTGGCCGACGCCTGCGCCGAAGGCCCTTACGAAGCAGGGGAGTTCGTCTGGCTGCCGGTGCACCCCTTCCACTGGGACGAGGCCGTCGAACCCCTCTTCGCGCCCTACCTCGCCGACGGCCGGATCGTCCCGCTCGGCGAGGGCCCGGACCGCTACCGGCCCCTCCAGTCGATCCGCACCCTCGCCAACCTCGACCACCCCGGGCGCCGCGACGTCAAGGTCCCCCTCCTGATCCGCAACACCCTGGTGTGGCGCGGGCTGTCCACCGAGCCGACCGGGGCCGCGCCCGACGTCAGCGCCTGGCTCCACGCGCTCCGCGACGCCGACCCGTACCTGAGGGACGAGCTGCGCTTCCACCCGCTGGGCGAGGTGGCGTCCGTGGCCGTGCGCCACCCGCTGTACGCGTCGGTGACGGACGCCCCGTACCGCTACCACGAGCTGCTGGGCGCGGTGTGGCGCGAACCGGTGAGCGCGCTGCTGCGCGACGGCGAGAAGGCCCGCACCATGGCCGCCCTGCTGAAGGTCGGCTCGGACGGGAGGGCGCTCGTCGCCGAGCTGGTGGAACGTTCCGCCCTGGCCCCGCGCGACTGGCTGGCCCGCTTCCTCGCGGCCCTGCTGCCCGGCCTGCTGCACTGCCTCCACCGCCACGGCGTCGCGTTCTGCCCGCACGGCGAGAACACCGTCGTCCTCCACGACGCCGCCGAGGTTCCGATCGGGATCGCCCTCAAGGACTTCGCCGAGGACGTCAACCTGCTTCCCGGCGACCGTCCCGAGTACGCCGGGCTGTCGGAGCGCGCCGACGCCGTCCTGCTCCGCTGGCCGGCGCGCGAGCTGGCGCACTCGCTGCTGAGCGCCGTCTTCGCGGGCCACTTCCGCTTCTTCGCGCCCCTCGTCGAGGAGCATCTGGGCGTCCCCGAGGGGGAGTTCTGGGCGCTGGTGCGCGCCGAGGTGGACCGCCACCGCGCCCGCTTCCCCGAACTCAAGGACCGCTTCGAGGAATTCGGCCTGCTCGCCCCCGTCTTCGACCGGGTGGCGCTCAACCGCGAGCAGCTCCTGGGCGGCGCCTTCCACGACCGCGCCGAACGCGACGAGGGCTTCGACGTCGTCCACGGCACCGTCCCCAACCCCCTGGCCGATCCCCCTCCCGGCGCACCCCCCACCGATGAACGCGAGGAGCCGACGTGATCGACGACTACCAGCAATTGCGTGCCGAGGCCGAGGCGGGCCGTGTCGAGGAGGTCCTCGTCGCCGTCCCCGACCTCCAGGGCCGGCTGATGGGCAGCCGGCTGTCCGTCCCCCACTTCCTGGAGCGGGCGGTCCACGACGGTTTCGGCGCCTGCCTCTACCTGCTGTCCACCGACGTGGAGATGGACACCGGCCCCGGCTACGCCATCGACGCCTGGAACAGCGGTTTCGGCGATTTCGTCCTGCGCCCCGACCCGTCCACCCTCCGCACCCGGCTGCCCTGGGACGACGGCACCGCGCTCGTCCTCGCCGACGCCGTCTGGCCCGGTGGGGCGCCGGTGGAGGTCGCCCCCCGCCACATACTCCGCACCCAGCTCGACCGCCTCGCCGAACGCGGCCTCGTCGCGTACGCCGGGACCGAGCTGGAGTTCCTCGTCTTCACCGCCTCCTACCGCGAGGCGTGGGAGCGCCGCTACGCCGACCTGCGGCCCGCCACCCGCTACAACGTCGACTACTCCCTCCAGGGGCTGGAGGACATCGAGCCGGTCGTCCGCCGCATCCGCCGCGAGATGGTCCGCGCCGGGCTGGAGTTGGAGACGGCCCGCGCGGAGTGCCACCCGGGCCAGTACGAGATCGTCTTCCGCTACACGGAGGCGATGGCCACCTGCGACCACCACGTCTTCTTCAAGGACGGCGCCAAGCGGATCGCCGCCGCCGAGGGCACGGCGCTCACCTTCATGCCGAAGTTCGACGGGGGCGAGGGCAACTCCTGCCACGTCCACCTCTCGCTGCGCGACGAGGACGGCGCCCCCGTCCTCGCCGACGAGGGCGCGGACGGGGGCATGTCGGAGACGATGCGCCACTTCGTCGCCGGGCAGCTCGCCTGCCTGCCCGACCTGCTCCTGCTGATGGCGCCCAACGTCAACTCCTACAAGCGCCTCCAGCCCGGCGCGTTCGCCCCGACGGGCATCGCCTGGGGGCCCGACAACCGCACCTGCCCGATACGGGTGGTCGGCTCGGGGCCGTCGCTGCGCATCGAACACCGGGTGCCGGGCGGGGACGCCAACCCGTACCTGGCCGTCGCCGCCATGGTGGCCGCGGGCCTGTACGGCATCGACAACCGTCTCCCCCTCCCGCCGCCCCACACCGGCAACGCCCTCGCCGACCCCGCCGTCCCCCGCCTGCCCGCCACCCTCGGCGAGGCCCTGCGCCGCTGGGAGAACAGCGACGTCGCGGCCAAACTCCTCGGTGAGGAGGTCGTCGCCCACTACGCCCGCGCGGCCCGCACGGAGCTGGCGGCCTTCGAACGCGCGGTCACGGACTGGGAGCGGATGCGGGGGTTCGAGCGGCTGTGAGGACGTTGTTCAGGACGCGGAAGTCTCAGGCGTCCGCGTCCTGAACGCATACCCGCCACATACTCCATCGCCGAAGCGCGAGGCGCGCCATGCCCTCCTCACCGAGCACGTCGGCCACACCGGCGCCTGACGATCGGCCACTCCACCCACCTCCGGAAGCAGCACGCCAAGCCGCCCATCGGAGGTGGAGCGGTTTCCGATCCGGTCGGGCACGACTCGCCGATGCTCCACCCACGGCGCTCACGGGACGACGGCCTGTTCGACCGTTTCGCCCGCCACGTCGAAACGCAGTGGGAGCAGTGGCCTCCGGTCGGCGGTTGACCACGTGGACCACCCCGTCCGCCGGACTGGTGGCCGCCTCCGGGAAATTCCTCGGCGTCCGTGTCGATGAGGCCGCCTCCCGTTCGTCGTCATGGTGTACGGCGACCCGCCGTACGGGACGCGACAGCCCATCAAGGAGACGGACCGTGAAGTACATGCTGCTGATCCACGCCGGTGCGACCGACGCCGACGGCGGTGCCGAAGGATGCGACGTCCAGGACTGGATGGCGTACGACAAGGCGGTGCGGGACGCGGGAATCCACGTCTCCGGCGAGTCGCTGGCGGATCTGGTCACCGCCACCACCGTCCGGGTCGGCCCGGCGGGCGACCGGATCGTCACGGACGGGCCGTTCGCCGAGACCCGCGAGGTGCTCGGCGGCTTCCTGGTCATCGACGTGCCGGACCTGGACGCCGCGCTCGACTGGGCCGCGCGCTGTCCCGGTGCGCGCGGCGGCGGGGCGGTCGTGGTGCGTCCGGTCGCCGAGTTCGGGGCCTGACGGGCGTGGGGCCGGGCAGAGGGCCGGGCGTGGAGCCGGGCGAGGTGCCGTCCGTGGCGGCGTCCGTCGGGGCGGTGTTCCGCGAGGAGCGCGGGCGGCTGCTCGCCGCCCTCGTCCGCCGCTTCGGCGATCTCGACCTGGCCGAGGAGGTGGCGTCCGAGGCGGTCGAGGCGGCGCTGACGCACTGGCCGGTCGAGGGCGTCCCGAACCGGCCCGGTGCGTGGCTGCTGACGGTGGCCCGGCGCCGGGCCGTCGACCGGCTGCGGCGGGACCGGGCGTACGCCGCCCGGCTCGCCGTCCTCCAGGTGGAGGCGGACCGGGCCGCGCCCGCCCCGCCCGCGGACGCGGTCGGCGATCTGCCGGACGAGCGGCTGCAGTTGTTCTTCACCTGCTCCCACCCGGCCCTCGCGGCCGAGGACCGCACGGCGCTGATCCTGCGCTGCCTGGCCGGTCTGACGACGCCGGAAGTGGCGCGGGCCTTCCTCGTCCCGACCGCGACGGTGGCCCAGCGGATCGTGCGGGCGAAACGGAAGATCCGCGAGGCCCGCATCCCGTTCCGGGTGCCCGGCACCGACGAGTTGCCCGAGCGTCTGCCGGGGGTGCTCCAGGTCCTGTACTCGATCTTCACCGAGGGGTACGCGGCCGGTTCGGGGCCGACGTTGCAGCGGCTCGACCTGGCCGAGGAGGCCGTCCGGCTGACGCGGGTCCTGCGCCGGCTGCTGCCCGCCGAGCGGGAGGTCGCCGGTCTGCTCGCGCTGATGCTGCTGGTCCACGCGCGGCGCGACGCCCGGACCGGCCCGGACGGCGGGATCGTCCTGCTCGCGGACCAGGACCGGAACCGCTGGGACCGCGCGATGATCGAGGAGGGACGCGGCCTGGTGCTCGCCGCGCTGACCGGCGGCCCGCCCGGCCCGTACGGGGTGCAGGCCGCGATCGCCGCCCTCCACGACGAGGCCGCGGGCCCGGCGGACACCGACTGGCCGCAGGTGGTGGCGCTCTACGACGTGCTGCTCGCCCTCGTCCCGTCCCCGGTCGTCGCGGTGAACCGGGCCGTGGCGGTGGCGATGCGCGACGGCCCCAAGGCGGGTCTGGCACTGCTCGACGGGCTGGCCGACGAGCCCCGGCTGCGCGGCCACCACCCCTACCAGGCCGCCCGGGGCGACCTGCTGCACCGGCTCGGCCGCCCCTTCGAGGCCGCCGCGGCCTGGCGGCGGGCGCTCGACCTGGCCGGCAACGAGCCCGAACGGGCTTCGCTGAGGCGCAGGTTGGGCGAGGTCGACCCGCCGGGCGGCACGGGCGGCGCGTGACGGCCCTCCCACCGCCGACCGCCGCCCATCGACCGCCGCCCGCCGCTCGTCGGGGCCCGTCCCTCACTCCGCTCCGCGGGCGTGCCGGCCCGACGAGGGCTCCGATGGGGGGCCGGGCCGCAGATCGGTTCGTAACTTTTCCGCTCACCGACAGATATGCACGGTGAACGGCGTTCGGCCGTGGTCGGATCGCGGGAGAGGCGACTCGGTGAAGGGTGCCGGAGCACGCGGCGTCCTTCCGACGCGACCACCACACGAGCCGAGGCGCCCTCGGCGCCGGCTCCACCGCGAGGGAGCCGGTCCGGCCCGGTGGGATCGGACGGACCCGGGTCGGACCGTCGCGGTCGGAGCCGGAGGAGACCGGGAAGCACCGCCCCCGGTCTCCCCGGCCGCTTTCGGGACGGACTCACCCGTTCCGGAAACGGCCGAAGGCCCGGCGGGGCGGCGGTCGACGCCGCCCCGCCGGGCCGGTGACTCCCTCTCCGGAAGCCAAGGTCGTACGGAGCCGGTGAGCCGTCAGGCGCGCACCTTGGTGCGGTCCAGCGCGGCGATACCGAGCGCGGCCAGGGCGACTTGGATCAGCACCTGGATCCAGTCGACACCGTTGGTGTTCGCCACCCCGAGCCCCTCGGCGATGAACGTACCGATCAGGGCCGCGACGATACCGACCGCGATCGTCCACAGGACGCCGACGCGCTGCCGCCCCGGCAGGACCAGCCGTCCCAGCACGCCGATCACGATGCCGACGACGATCGCCGTGATGATGCCGGTTATCTCCATGACTTCACCTTTTCGTGTCGGTTCCTGTGGTTCCTTCTTCCCCGTTCGAACGCATGCACGCGAGGGTCCTGTCGAGGAGGCCGCCACCGGCCTTCCCTCACGGGCGAGTTGACGGATCGGGGCAACCGGCCGAGAAACCGCACGGCCGTCCCCTTCCCCGCCGCACACATGTCGCCGCCCGCCCCCGGTCGGGGGCGGGCGGCGACGCGTATGCGGTGAGGAAGGGTCCGGGTCAGACGCCGATGTCGCGGCCGTCCGCACGCCAGACGGCGACGACCGACGGGCGGACGACCTTGCCCGGCCCGTCGGGCCAGGTGGAGGCCGGCTTCTCGTAGCTGGCGCCGTCCACCTCGCCCGGGTGCTGGACGGCGACGAGGACGCGCCGGTCCTGGACGATCGGGCCGCAGGTCTCGGCGCCCCTGGGCACCGTCAGGAACTGCCGCACCTCACCGCGGCGTTCACCCGCGGTGGCGACGCCGAAGAGGCCGTCGTGCGAGCCCAGCGCGTTGCCGTCGGTGGAGATCCACAGGTTGCCGAAGGAGTCGAAGGTGAGGTTGTCGGGGCAGGATATGGGACTGACCTGCTCCTTGGGGAAGCCGCCGAAGTAGGTGGCCGGGTCCTCCGGGTCGCCGCAGACCAGGAACACGCGCCAGGCGAAGCCGTCGGCGGCCGGGTCGTCCCAGTGCTCCGCCAACTCCAGCACGTGGCCGTGCTTGTTGTTGTCGCGCGGGTTGGCCTCGTCCGCGCCGGGCTTGCCGGCCGCGCCGCGCTGGGTGTTGTTGGTCAGTGCGACATAGACGCGGCCGGTGCGCGGGCTGGGCTCGACGTCCTCGGGACGGTCCATCTTGGTGGCGCCCACCTTGTCGGCGGCGATCCGGGTGAAGACGTACACCTCCTCGGCCGTCATGCCGGGGACGTGCGAGGTGTCGCCGGTGGCCAGCGGAATCCACACGCCGGAGCCGTCGAACTCCCCGTCGTTCGGGAGCTTGCCGCTGCCGTCGATCAGCTCGGCGGGGCTGTCGCCGGTCAGCTTGGCGACGTAGAGGGTGCCCTCGTCCAGCAGCGTGAGGTTGTGCTCGCGGGCGGCGCGGCTGTTGCCCTTCATCATCCGCTTGGCGGAGACGAACTTGTACAGGTAGTCGAAGCGCTCGTCGTCGCCCATGTAGACCACCGGACGGCCGTCGGCGGTCAGTCGGGGCTGGGCGGCCTCGTGCTTGAAGCGGCCGAGCGCGGTGCGCTTGCGCGGGACGGAGTCGGGATCGTACGGGTCGACCTCGACGATCCAGCCGAAGCGGTTGGCCTCGTTGGGCTCCTTGGCGAGGTCGAAGCGGTCGTCGAACCGCTCCCACTTGCGCTCCGAGGCGCCGCCGGTCATGCCGTAGCGGGCCAGCCTCGTCTTGGTGTCGGCGTCCGCGACGGAGGCGGCGTTGGCGAAGTACTGGTTGAAGTTCTCCTCGGCGGACAGGGCCGTGCTCCAGGGGGTGGAGCCGCCCGCGCAGTTGTTGAGGGTGCCGAGCACCGTGGTGCCGGTGGGGTCGGCGGAGGTCTTGAGCAGGTCGCCGCCGGCGGCCGGGCCGGTGAGGCGGAACTCGGTGGTGGCGGTGAAGCGGCGGTTGAGGCGGTGACGGGGGACGGCCGTCAGCCTGCCGGTGCGGCGGTCCTCCTCGACCACGACGACGGAGAGCCCGTGCGCGGCCCAGGCGATCTCGACCTGCTCACGGGTGGGGTTCTCCGGGTCGTACCCGGGGAACATCAGGATCTCGTCGGTGTACTCGTGGTTGGCGAAGAGCACCTGCCGACCGCGCTCGCCCTTCAGCGGCATCAGGACGAGGAAGTCGTTGTTGTAGCCGAACTGCCCGGCCTGCGCCGTGGCGCTCTGCTTCTTCGGGTCGAAGGCGGAGGCGCCGCGCAGGATGGGGTCGCCCCAGCGGATGACGACGTTCTGGGAGTAGCCGGCGGGGACGGTGACCTTGTCGGCCGTGTTGGGCGCGACGGGCGCGAAGCGCAGACCGCGGGCGGCCTTGCCGTGCTTGCCCTTCTCCCAGCCCTTCTCCGCCGGCACGGCGGCGGGCGCCGCCGTGGCGTTCGGCGTCTGGCCGAGTCCGGCCACCCCGGCCGTCGCGGCCACGCCGACCACGGCACCGGCGCGCAGCACCGACCGCCGGGAGAGGGCACCGGCGATCACGTCGCCGACGTACTCGTTGCCGCTGGTGTTGGGCACCTCGTGGAAGCAGGCGTCACCGCAGCGGTAGCGGCAGGTCAGGGCGGATCTCCCGCCGGGGTGCGAACCGATCAGCGGCAGCAGCTTGCGCATGGGTCCCCTCCGGAATTTCGTGTCCGTGCAGGTCAGGACGGTATGGGCGGCAATGCGACGAGGAGCGACCGCATGGTGAACGGGCAGTGAACCGCGATCGTGAGGACGGTTCCGGGCATCGAAAGCATCGCGCTCCGACACCGGAGGAACACCTTCCGTCGCGACCGCTCGTGCCGTCGGCACCCGGCGTGGGAGGGAGAACACGGAGCGGGGCGGGGGCGGCGGAACGTTAGGATTTCCCCATGGCGGCCACTGGAACAGAGCAGCAGGGGGCGAAGGCGTTCTACGTCACGACCCCCATCTACTACGTCAACGACGCTCCGCACCTGGGCCACGCCTACACGACCGTCGCAGGCGACGTGCTCACGCGCTGGCACCGCCAGCGCGGCGAGAAGGTGTGGTTCCTCACCGGCACGGACGAGCACGGTCAGAAGATCATGCGCACCGCCGAAGCGAACGGGGTCTCCCCGCAGGAGTGGTGCGACAAGCTCGTGGAGGAGGCGTGGAAGCCCCTCTGGGAGCACCTGGAGATCGCCAACGACGACTTCATCCGCACCACGCAGGAGCGGCACACCGTCCGCGTCCAGGAGTTCGTCCAGGACCTCTACGACAAGGGCGAGATCTACAAGGGCGAGTACGAGGGCCCGTACTGCGTGGGCTGCGAGGAGTACAAGAGCCCCGGTGACCTGCTGGACGGCGAGGGCGAGTACGCGGGCGAGAAGCTCTGCCCGGTGCACAAGAAGCCGGTGGAGAGCCTGAAGGAGGAGAACTACTTCTTCAAGCTCTCCGAGTACGGGCCGAAGCTCCTGGAGCACTACGAGAAGCACCCGGAGTTCATCCAGCCCGAGTCGGCGCGGAACGAGGTCGTGAACATCGTCCGCCAGGGCCTGGAGGACCTCTCGATCTCCCGCTCCACCTTCGACTGGGGCGTGAAGATCCCCTGGGACGACAAGCACGTCATCTACGTGTGGGTCGACGCCCTGCTGAACTACGCCACCGCCGTCGGCTACGGCTCCGACCAGAAGAAGTTCGAGGAGACCTTCCCCGCCGACGTCCACCTGGTGGGCAAGGACATCCTCCGCTTCCACGCGGTGATCTGGCCCGCGATGCTGATGGCGCAGGGCCTGCCGGTGCCGGGCAGGGTGGCCGCCCACGGCTGGCTGATGGTCGGCGGCGAGAAGATGAGCAAGTCCAACCTGACCGGCATCAAGCCGCAGGACCTCACCTCGCACTTCGGTGTCGACGCCTACCGCTGGTACTTCCTGCGCGCCATCCAGTTCGGCCAGGACGGCTCGTTCTCCTGGGAGGACTTCTCCCACCGCTACACCAGCGAGCTGGCCAACGACTACGGCAACCTCGCCTCGCGCGTGGCGGCCATGGTCGGCAAGTACTTCGGCGGTTCGCTGCCCGAGGCCACGGCGGACGGCGAGGCCGAGCAGGCGATCAAGGACGGCCTGGCCAAGGCCGTCGCCGAGGCCGACCGGCGCATCGGCGACGAGCTGGACTTCGCCGGCGGCATCGCGGCGATCTTCGACTTCGTCAAGCAGGTCAACGGCTACCTCACCGAGCAGGAGCCGTGGAAGGTCGCCAAGGACTCCTCCGACGAGGCCCGCGCCCGGCTGGCGACGATCCTCTACACCGCCGCCGAGTCGCTGCGCGCCTGCGCGGTGCTGCTCAACGCGGTGATGCCGCGCACCTCCGGGCTGCTGTGGGACTCCCTCGGCGCGGAGGCCTCGCTGGGCGCCCTCGCCGACCAGCACGTGCAGGACGCCGGCCGCTGGGGTCAGCTCCCGGCGGGCTCCACGGTGACGAAGGGCGCGGTGCTCTTCCCCCGCCTGGAGGAACCCAAGAGCGAGTGACGCGCACCCTGCGCGCTCCACGCCGAACCAACACGGCCCCCGCCCGCCCCACCCGAGGGGACGGCCGGGGGCCGCGCTCTGTCTCACGCGCCCCCGTCCCCGCACGCCGCCTTGCGTGTGCACAAGGCGGCGTGCACGCCATGTGGTGTGCGAAAATCGCACACATGGAGACCGCGCAGAGCTGGAACGAGGTGGGCGAGCGAGTCGCCGAGGCTCGTGAGGCCGCAGGGCTGAGCCAGGGCGAGCTGGCCGAACACCTGGGTGTGGACCGCACCGCGGTGGTGCGCATGGAGGCCGGGGACCGCCGCATCACGGCTCTGGAACTGTTCCGGCTCGCGAAGGCACTGGACGTGCCGCCCGCCCATCTGGTGTCCCGGCCACCGGCCGCCCTGGTGTCCCGACGTACCGCGCTGGAACCCAACGCCGACACCTCGTCGCGTGAGCGCTACCGGCTGGACGCCCGCCTGGAGGAACACGCGCGCAACGCCGAGTGGCTGGTCGATCACGGTTTCCTCGTTCCGCCGGAGCCGGACCCACGCGTCGCGCGGGGGGCCGGAAGAGTGGACCCCCTCCGTCTGGCACGCGCCGCTCGATCGGTCGCCGAAGTCCCCTCCGGGCCGCTCGGCCCTCTCGCCGACGTGCTGGAGCGGTTGGGGCTGTACCTGACCGTGGTGGACGAGGCCGCCGAGGGCGCCTCCCTGCTGCTGCGCGGATACGGCGTGGCCGTCATCAGCGGCCGCTTTCCTCCGGGACGGCTCCGCTGGACGGCCGCCCACGAGCTGGGGCACCACCTCTTGCAGGACGAGTACCACAGTGACGCGGGGGTCGCGGCGAGTCGGGACGAACGCGAGCAGTGCATCAACCTGTTCGCCGGGGAATTCCTGTTGCCGGAGGCGGATCTCCGCCGTGCCTGGGACGAGGGGTCGAGCGTCGGCGAGGCACCCCGGGCGACGCTGATCAGGGTCGCGGCCTCGTACCGCGTCTCGTGGTCCGCTGTCGTGGCCCGCGCACGCCGGCTGGACCTCGTCGACAGCACGGCCGCCCGTCGTCTCAAGGCGGACACCCCGACCAAGGGCGACTTCCTGGTGCTGTGCGGCAACGAGCCGGAGCCCGACCTGGCGATGGGGACAACGGGAACGCAGTGGCGCCGCGCGGCCCTGTCCGCGTGGAGCGATGGCGCGATCACGGCATCACGTGCCGTCGAACTGCTCTACGGCGCGATCACCGAAGACGAGTTTCCCAGCCGGGAGCAGGAGGATGGCCTGCCGTGACAGGGAGTTCCGGGGCGGACGCACCGCACGGACAGGTACTCGTCTGGGACACCTCGCCGCTCCTCCACGCCATCAAGGCCGACAAGATCGATCTCTTGGCGGACATCGCGGCCCAGTGGCGTGGAGTACCGCGGCGACACGTCACCACGGCTGCCGTCATCGACGAGATCAGCCACCACCGCCTGCCCGTGGCCGGACTGGGTTGGCTGGAGACGGTGCACGTCGACGGCCTGAAAGAGATCACCGCTCTCGTCACGTGGATGGAGCGGGTCTCCGGGCAGGAGTCGAACCAGGGAGAAGCGACCGTCCTGGCCTGGGCCGAGGTCCACGGTGCGCTGCCCGTGATCGATGACCGGGATGCCCGGCGCGCAGCGCGTGACGCCGGACTCGAGGTGTGGGGCTCGCTGCGGGTCATCGCCGAGTCGGTCAAGGAAGGCCGGGTCACCGAGTACGCCGCGACCGTCTTCGTCGATGCTCTGCTGGACACGGGCATCCGTTATCCGTGTCCTCGCGGAGGCTTCGTCGCCTGGGCCAAGCAGAACGGCCTCTTCTGACACTCGTCCAGGCTTTCGGAAAAGGCGGCGGGAAGCGGTTGGCGGCCGGTAGCGTTCGGCGCATGACGGAGCGACGCGCGATCCTCAGCGGCTCGACGTTCGAGGAGCGGATCGGCTATGCCCGCGCCGTGGTCGACGGCGACTGGGTGCACGTGTCCGGGACGACCGGGTTCGACTACGCCACCATGACGATCTCCGACGACGTGGTGGAGCAGGCCGAGCAGTGCCTGCGCAACATCGAGGACGCCCTGGCCGAGGCGGGATGCGCCTTCGCCGATGTGGTGCGGGTGCGGTACCTGCTGCCGGACCGGGCGGACTTCGAGCCCTGCTGGCCCGTCCTGCGCCGCGCCTTCGGCGAGATCCGGCCGGCCGCCACGATGCTCGTGTGCGGCCTCGCCGACCCCCGTATGAAGATCGAGATCGAGGTGTACGCGCGGCGCAGGGCCGGCCGCTTCGAGGGGTAGCCGGCCCGGCCGCTCCCGCCCCGGTGCGGTCAGCGGAGAGGACGGACGGATATCCGGTAGCGGAGGCCGTCGCCGTCGGGGACGGTGAGGACGTGGAGACCGCCGTCGGCCAGGGTCCGCAGGGCGGCGTGGTGGGCGGCGGTGTCGAGGTGCCGGTGGCGCAGGGCGCCGGCGGCGTCCGGTGGGCCGCCGGTACACGGGTGGACCGTGCCGGGGGCCGCCCACCCCGCGTACGGGGGCGGGTCGATGCGGTCGGCCAGGCGTCGTGCCCGGGCGCTCGTCCAGCGCAGGGCGCGCCGGGGGTTACGGGCCCGGTGGCCGGCCGGTAGCCACTCGCGGCAGGTGCGCTCCTCCACGACGGTGGCCTCGCAACCACACGCCGGCGCGGGGAGAGCGGGCGGAGGCGATCGCGAATCCGGTCAGGGCCGCGCTGACGGTCAGGATCAGCGTGCCCAGGCACACGGCGGTGAAGTCCACGTGGCTCACGTCCCTTCCGAGGGCGCGCGCAGCTCGAACCAGACGCGCTTGCCGGCGGGTTCCACGCCCCCGGTCCACGTCACGCCCCACGCGTGGCCGAGCGCTTCCACCAGGTGGAGCCCGCGTCCACAGGTGTCCAGGGCGTCCGCGCGGCGCGGGCAGGGGACGCCCCGTTGGTCCCCGTCCCAGACGGAGACGATCGTGCCCAGGCGCGTGACGGTGGCCTCCACCGACAGGCGGGGCACGTCGGTGTGGACGACCACGTTCGTCACCACGTCGCTGACCAGCGTCCGGGCGGCGTCCAGCAGACCGTGGTGCCCGGCGGCCCACAGCCACGCCGCGACCGCCTCACGGGCCACTCTGGGGGTGGTCGGTATGGCGGGGGCGATCAGCCGGTAGACGGTCGTGGGCCTGGCCGACGTGGTCACGGTCATCTGCGTCTCCCAACGCGTTCTGCTTGCCGAGCACGCGCGCACACCACCGTGGCTCGGTCGCCCACCCCCGCACCGACACACGGGCAGGGGAGGTCAACTGCACTGCGGGTTCACTGGCGTTCACGCTGCGCTACCGAGGACGATAGGGCACTCGGGATAAACATGACTACCGATTCACTGGGATCCATGTGGATCCTTGTGGACCGTGTCACCCGCAAGGGGCAGACTGTGGGCCATGCCACCGAGGACAGTGACGACCGCTCGGCAGCGGCGACTTGGCGCGGAGTTGCGAAAGATGAGGGAGGCGGCCGGGTACAACGCGCGTGAGGCCGCCGCACTCCTCGGCCTCGACCACACGAAGATCAGCCAGGTCGAGACGGCCCGCTTCGGCGTCAGCGCGGAGCGGGTGCGCTTCCTCGCCAGCGCATACGGGTGTGAAGACCAGGCGTACGTCGAAGCGCTCGTCGCCATGGCGACGGAACGAACCAGGGGTTGGTGGGAGAAGTATCGAGGCGTCCTGTCCCCGGGGTTCCTGGACGTCGCGGAACTGGAGCACCAGTCCTCCTACCTACACACGTACCAGATCGCACACATCCCAGGCATCGCTCAGACAGAAGAATATGCGGACGCGGTTTTCGAGTTCGGCTCTCCTCATCGGCTATCCAAGGAGCAGAAGGAGGCCAGAGTCGAGCACCGAATTCAGCGAGCAAAAATTCTGGACCGGGAAGAACCCTTCGAGTACACGGCCCTCGTACACGAGGCGGCGCTACGCATGCGGTTCGGCGGCAGGGAGGTGCTTCGTTCGCAACTCGACCACCTTCTCACGCTTTCTGATCATCCACGATTCACCGTACGTGTGATCCCGTTCGACACCGATGGCTTCGCTGGTTCGGGTCAAGCCGTGCTGTATGCCGGTGGTCCTGTACCTCAACTCGACACCGTGCACTTGGACTCGACGCTGGGGCCCGTGTTCCTGGACGCGGAGACCCAACTCCGGTCCTACCGCAGCATGCTTTCCAGGATGGAGAAACGCGCCTTGGGCATCAGGAAGTCACGGGACTTCATCAAGGAAATAATCCAGTGGCTCTGAAAAGCGGAGGCATGGTGAACGACGTATGGCAGAAGTCGTCATTTTGCGGCGGGGAGGGTGGAAACAACTGCATAGAGGTCCGCTCCCACCCCGGAGAGATCCGGCTCCGGGAGAGCGAGCGGCCCGAACGGAACCTCACCGTCACCCCCGCCGCGCTTCGGGCGTTGATCCTCGGCGTCAAGGCGGGCGAGTTCGACCACCTCACACGCTGACCAGAGGAGAGCGAGGCTCCCACATGTCCGCACCCATCGAGTGGCACAAAGCGTCCTGCGGCGAAGGCGCCAACTGCATCGAGATCGCCCGCGACGGCGACCGCGTCCTCATGCGTGAGAGCGGCAAGCCCGACGAGATCGTCGTCACCACGCCCGCCAAGCTGGAGGCGTTCCTCCTGGGCATCAAGGCGGGGGAGTTCGACCACTTCGCCGAATGACCGTCCGTACGGCGGAGGCGGAAACGGTGGCTCGGCTCGCTGGACGCGTGTTCCCGTGAGCCCATGAGTGGCATGAGCACGTCTTTGGGGCCCCTGGAGCTGGTCGACGGCCGCTGGGTGGTGGGGGACGCCCGGCGGCCGGACGGCTCCTGGGTGGAGTTCCGCCCGGAGGGCCGTCCGGGTCGGCCTCCGGGGCGATCTCCGTGACATGCCGGATGCCGGTGCGTCCCCGTCCGGTCACTCTGGGGACATGACCGTACGCACACGCACCCGTCGCGGCCTCACCGTCCTGGTGACGGTCGCTCTCGTACCGGCGCTCGGACTGCTTCCCGCGGCCGTGCTCCCCGACAGGACCGCCCCGACGACCACCTCGACATCCACCTCGGCGTCCGGGGAACCCCTGGCGGCGCGCTCCGACCGTCCGGCCCGCGTGGTCGGCGAGGAGCGGATCGGGCCCCGGCTGCTCGATCTGACCATCCGGTCCCCGGCCCTCGCGGGCACCGGAAAGGTACGGCTGCTCACCCCGGACGGCTGGGACGCGCGGCGCCCCGGCGACCGCTGGCCGACGCTCTACCTGTTGCCCGACGGCAGCGGGGACCACCGCGTCTACAACGACGACCACCGTATCGAGGAGTGGCCCGAGCTGCGCGAGACGCTCGTCGTCGTCCCCCAGATGCCGTTCTACGGCTTCTACAGCGACTGGTGGAACGACGGCGAGGGCGGCGCCCCGGCCGTGGAGACCTTCCACCTCGACGAGGTGGTCCCCATCCTGGAGCGCGACTACGGGGCCGGACGGCAGCGGTCGATCGCCGGACAGTCGCAGGGCGGGTACGGGGCCGTCAAGTACGCGGCGCGCCGTCCCGGGATGTTCGAGGTCGCCGCCAGTTTCGGTGGCTTCCTCCACCCCCTCCGGTACCCCGAGGCCGTCAGCGGCGGCGCGGAGTACCTCGGGGTGCCGTGGCGGAAGATCTGGGGCGACCCGGTCCGGCAGCGCCACATCTGGGAGCGGAACGATCCGTACCACCTGGCCGAACGGCTCCGCGGCACGCGGGTCCACATCGCCGCCGGGGACGGCACCCCGGGCGCCCTCGACCCGCCGGGCACCGAGCCGGACCCCGACATCCCCGGCCTGGCGGACCTGGCCCCGCTCTACCCGGACGAGGTGATCTCGCTGACCGAGGCCGTCATGGGCGACGAGTCCCGCATGGTGGCCCGCCGTCTCCAGGAGGTCGGGGTGCACATCACCACGCACTTCTACCGGGGCACCCACAGCCCGCCGTACTGGGGACGCGAACTCCGCAGCGTCCTGCCGATGTTGCTGGACCCGTGAGCGCCGCGCCGGACGGCACTCCCCGTCCGGCGGGTCCGGACGGCGCACCGTGCGAGAATCCCCGGATGGGCCCGCCCATGGACTCCACGCCGATCACCCTCCGCCCCGCGACCGCCGAACTGCGGCCCGTTGTCGAGCAGTTGGCACAGCTTTACCGTCACGACCTGTCGGAGTTCCTCGGCCACCTCCCGGCGGCGGACGGGAGGTTCGCGTTCCGCCACCTGCCCCTGTTCTTCGACGAGCCGGAGCGGGAGGCCCTGCTGATCCGGTACGGCGCGGCGCCCGCCGGTTTCGTCCTGACCCGTCCGATGCCCGAGGGCGCGACGTCGATCTCCGCGTTCTTCGTCGTCCGGGCGCTGCGCCGGCGCGGCGTCGGCCGGCGGGCCGCCCTCCACCTGCTGCACTCCCGGCCCGGCGCCTGGGCCATCGCCTTCCAGGAGGTCAACGCGGGCGCCGCTCGGTTCTGGCGCGGCATCGCCACGGCGGCCGTGGGCTCCGACTGGCGCGAGGAAACCCGCCCGGCTCCCTCCCCCTCCCCCGCCGGCCCGACCGCCGACACCTGGATCTTCCTGAACACGGCCGCCCGGGGCCGGCCGTCACACGATCTCGTGTGACTCGTGTGACGGGTCGTCGCCGGGCGGTACGGCACCGTGAACCATCCGATGCGAAACCAGGGAGGACGGGTCGGACGGTCGCGAGTCGCCGAGCCCGACGGGACCCGACGGGACCCGACGGAAAGGGAAGCCGTGTTCCTCCTCATACCGGTGGTGTTCCTCGCCGCCGCCGCGCTGGTCGTGTTCTTCCTGCTCCAGTGCCTCGGAGTCGCCTTACCGGGGCGCCGGCACCGGCACTGGTCCGGGTGGCGCCGTCTGGTCGTCGTGGCCGTCCACGCCTGCGCGGCCACGGTCACGGCCTCCTACTCGCTGGGGGCCATGACGCTGCTGTCGACCGTGGCCGTGGCGCAGGACGGCGGGGCGGACTCGGCCCCGTTCCCCTACGACCACCCGTGCAGGGCCCGGTTGAAGGGGGCCGTGGACTACGACGTCCACTTCCTCACCCTGCGCACCGTGTGCGTCATGGAAGACGGCGAGCGCAGAGAGGTGGACGACGTACCGCAGGGGGTTCGGACGACGGCGGCGGCCTCGGCGGCCTGCACCGCCGTACTGGCGGGGGTCGTGTGGGCCGCCGGGGGCCCTCGCTCGCGCCCGACCGGCGGGCCAGTGACGCGCGGCGGGAACCGTGGTGGGATGGCACCGTGAGCCGCGCCACGGAAGACACCAATCGCCGCATGCTCCGAGCACGGGACGCGATGGACCGCGACTACGCGCAACCGCTGGACGTCCCGGCCCTGGCCCGGATCGCCCATGTGTCGGAGGCGCACTTCACGCGCACCTTCCGTGCCACCTTCGGCGAGACGCCGCACCGCTACCTCCAGCGTCGCCGCGTCGAGCGGGCGATGTTCCTGCTGCGGGAGACCGACCGCAGCGTGACGGACATCTGCTTCGAGGTCGGCTTCGGCAGTCCGGGAACCTTCAGCCGCACGTTCCGCGACATCGTCGGCCGGTCGCCGAGGGAGTACCGCAAGAGCGCGACGGCCATGGGCGTGCCGACGTGCTTCACGATGGCGTGGACGCGGCCGAGCTCCTGACCGTCCGCGCTCCCCACTCCGGCCCCCGCACCGGCCGCCGATCGAGCAGTTTCGGATAAGTTTCCGTCCGGCCGACTCAGTAGCGTGAGGGACATGTTCAACGCCATCACGCACTCCGCGATATACGTTCTCGACCAGGACGAGGCCCTCGACTTCTACGTCGGCAAGCTCGGTCTGGAGGTCGCCTCCGACGTCGACCTGGGCTTCATGCGCTGGCTGACCGTCTGCGTCCCCGGCCGGCCGGAGCGCCAGATCCTGCTGGAGAAGCCCGGCCCTCCGGGGATGTCCGAGGAGACGGCTCAGCAGGTCCGCGAGCTGGTGACCAAGGGCGCGATGGGCGTGCTCATCCTCGCCACGGACGACTGCCGCAAGACGTACGAGACGCTGCTGGAGCGGGGGGTGGAGTTCACCCAGGAGCCCACCGAGCGCCCGTACGGCATCGACTGCGGTCTCCGCGACCCCTTCGGCAACCACGTCCGCTTCACCCAGCCGAAGGAGTCCTGAGGACCCGCGGGGCCGTCGGCGGCCGGCCGCCGACGGCCCCGCACCCGACGGTCCGGACTCCTCCGGCGTGAAACAGCCGATCGGCGGCGGACACGACCCGTTCGCGCGCCGTCTTCCCGCCCGTCGCGGGAACCCCCTTGCACGGGGAACCGACGTTCTCCACCGCAGTCGGCACAGCCGGAGAACGACCGTTCTCCGCGGCACAGGGAGTGTTCCCATGGGTTACGTCACCGTCGGCACCGAGAACAGCACCGCCATCGACCTGTACTACGAGGACCACGGGTCCGGCCGGCCCGTCGTCCTCGTCCACGGCTATCCGCTGGACGGGAACAGCTGGGAGCGGCAGACCCGCGAGCTGCTCGCCGCCGGGTACCGCGTCATCACCTACGACCGCCGCGGCTTCGGCCGGTCGAGCAAGGTCGGCGGCGGCTACGACTACGACACCTTCGCCGCCGACCTGAACACCCTCCTGGAGACGCTGGACCTCCGCGACGTCGTCCTCGTCGGCTTCTCCATGGGCACCGGCGAACTCGCCCGTTACGTGAGGAACCACGGCCACGAGCGGATCGCCAAGCTGGCGTTCCTGGCCTCGCTGCAACCGTTCTTGGTGGCGACCGACGACAACCCCACCGGCGTGCCGCGCTCGGTGTTCGCCGGCATCGCCGAGGCCGCCCGGAAGGACCGCTACGCCTGGTTCACCCAGTTCTACAAGGACTTCTACAACCTGGACGAGAACCTCGGCAGCAGGATCGGTCAGGAGGTCGTCACCGCGAACTGGAACACCGCCACCGCCTCGGCCCCGATCGCCGCCCACGCGGTGGTGGCCTCCTGGATCGAGGACTTCCGCGAGGACGTGGCCGCCGTCCGCGCCGCCGGCAAGCCGGCGCTGATCCTGCACGGCACGAAGGACGGCATCCTCCCGATCGACGCCACCGGGCGTCCCTTCCACGAGGCGTTCCCGGAGGCGGAGTACGTCGAGATCGAGGGCGCCCCGCACGGCCTGCTGTGGACGCACGCCGAAGAGGTCAACCGGGTGCTGCTGGGCTTCGTCGGCACATGACCCGGACGGGCCGGGGCGCGGCCGTGCGGGGCCCGGCCGCGCCCCTCGCGCACAAGCTCCCTCGCACACAAACGGAGGGATTCATACCGGTAGTGCGGACGATCTTCACCGAGTAGCGTGAGCCGTCGGTCGAACAACCGTCCACACACCGCCCCAAGGCCGCACTCGACCGCGTGGCGCTCGCGGCACCGGGCCGCCGCGCCCGCCGCCGGCACCGCGGAGGCCGGAAAGCGAGCAGAGAGATGCAACCGACCTTCGTCCTGGTCCACGGGGCCTTCGCGAACTCCTTCTCCATGGCGCCGCTCCAGGCCGAACTCGGCCTCCTCGGGCACCGCTCGGTCGCCGTCGACCTGCCCGGCCACGGCTTCGGGGCGACCTACACCCGCGCCTACCAGGCGCCGCAGGACCTCGCGGGGCTCGCCACCGCGCCCGGCTCGATCAAGGGCGTCACCCTCGCCGACAACGCCGCGCACCTGATCGGAATCCTGGAACGGGCCAAGCGGAACGGCCCGGTGATCCTCGTCGCCCACAGCCGCGGCGGCATCACGGCCACCGCCGCCGCCAACGCGCGGCCGGACCTGATCGACCGCATCGTCTACGTCGCGGCCTGGTGCCCGGTCGCCCTCGACGTGGGCGACTACCACGCCGAGCCGGAGATGGCCACGGTCGACACCGCCTCCCTGGGCCTGGCGATGGTCGGGAACCCGGCCGAACTGGGCCTGCTCCGCGTCAACTTCCGCACCGCGGACCCGGACGCTCTCGCGGCGCTCAAGGCGCTCTTCCTCGCCGACGGCACCGACGAGGAGTTCCTGACCTTCCTGAACACCTTCCAGCCCGACGAGAACCTGGACGTCGGCTCCTCCGCCGACCGGGCGCAGGCCGCGACCTGGGGCCGCGTCCCGAAGACCTACATCCGCCTGACCGACGACGCGAGCATGCCGCTCGCCCTGCAGGACCGGCTGATCCGCGAGGGCGACGAGCTGACGCCGGACAACCCGTACGACGTCCGCACCCTTGCGGGCAGCCACCTGAAGTGGCTGGTCGACCCGGCACCGGCGGCCCGGCTCCTGGGGGAGCTCGCCACGCTCCCGGCTCCGTCGTCCGGCCGGTGACGCCCCTTACGGCCGGGCCCCGGTCGTAGGGCCGGCGGCGGAGGGGCGGGCGGGCGTCCG
Organism: Streptomyces megasporus; assembly: GCF_000718985.1. Classification (GTDB taxonomy): domain Bacteria; phylum Actinomycetota; class Actinomycetes; order Streptomycetales; family Streptomycetaceae; genus Streptomyces; species Streptomyces megasporus. The sequence continues at coordinate 67,812 of NZ_JODL01000014.1, forward strand.
GCCGATGTGCCGGGGTTCGCCGGCTCCCTACGCTGCCGGGCGACACCACCACGAAGGGGAGGCCCATGCCCGCCGACGGCCGCAGTCACGTCCGCATCGCCCGCCCGTCCCGCGACCTCGCGGCGGCGGAACGCTTCTGGCAGGGCGGGCTGGGGCTGAGCGTGCTGTACCGGGCCGAGAGCGACGGGCGGCCCGGCACGCACGACCTGCTGATGCTGGGGTGGCCGGGCGCCTCCTGGCACCTGGAGCTCGTCCACGACCCGAAGCACCCGGTCGAGCCGCGCCCCACCGAGGAGGACCTGCTGGTGGTCTACCTCGACGAGCCGGTGCCCGGGGAGTTGCCGGCCCGTCTCGTCGGGCACGGCGGCCGGCGCGTGGCGTCCCCGAACCCGTACTGGAACGAGTGGGGCGTCACCGTCGAGGACCCGGACGGCTACCGCCTGGTGCTGTGCCGGCGCGGGTGGTCCGCCTCCTGACGTCGGACGTGTCGCCCTCCGGGGGTGGGGCCGGCCGGGGGAAACCCGTTGCGCGCAAAGTCGCCGGTCGCCGACGATCCCCCGCATGTGTCACAGGGAGGAGCGACCGTGAGCGCCCGGTTGCGCGACATCGCGAAACAGACCGAGGAGATCGTCGAGCGGGGCCGGTACACGGCGCCCGGTGGGCGGGAGGTGTCCATCGCGGCGGCCGTCGCCGAAGCGGCGGAGCGGACCGGGATGTTCGGGCCCGAGCCGGTCCCGGTGCCGGACGTCGCGTGCGGGGAGGCGGCGACGGTCTTCGAGGTGACCGGGGAGAGCAGTCTGGAGGCCGCCCGCAGGCTCGTCGGCGCCGGTCCGGGGCCGGTCGCCGTCCTCGACTTCGCCTCCGCGCGCAACCCCGGCGGCGGCTACCTCAACGGCGCGCAGGCGCAGGAAGAGGCGCTGTGCCGGGCTTCCGCGCTCTACACCTGTCTGTTGCGCGCTCCCGAGTACTACGCGCACCACCGGGCGGAGGCCGACGCCTTCTACAGCGACCGGGTCATCCACTCGCCCGGTGTGCCGGTGTTCCGCGACGACCGCGGGACGCTGCTCGACGAGCCGTACCGGGTGGGGTTCCTCGCCTCGCCCGCGCCCAACGCCGGCGTCATCGCACGCCGCACCCCCGAGGAGGTCGACCGTGTGCCGGGGGCGCTGTTCGCCCGCGCCGAGCGGGTCCTGGAGGTGGCCGCGGCGCACGGCTACCGGGCGCTCGTGCTGGGCGCGTGGGGGTGCGGCGTGTTCCGGAACGATCCGGCGGTCGTCGCCGACGTGTTCCGCGCCCATCTGGCGGACGGCGGCCGGTTCGCCGGTCGCTTCGCGCACGTCGTCTTCGCCGTCCTCGACCGGCGCTCCGACTCGCCGACCAGGGCCGCCTTCCACCGGGCCTTCGCCGAACTCGCCCGGCCCCGACCCGCGCCGAGCGGAGGAGACGGCGCCGGCCGGGCTCGTCGAGGTGGCCCCCCCGAGGCTCGACGGTGTTTGAGACTTCGGGGGTGACGGTCCTTGGTAAAAGGGGTCTCTGTCTTGAAGACCTTCACAGGGAAGGTCAGTGAAACAATGGAATCCGCCGGCCGGCGAGCCCATCGACCACGCCTGTTGAGCGGAGGCTCTGGAGTGAAGTTCCTTCTCGAAGTCGACATGGACGGCATGGCGTCCGGCGAGGACGCCGCCCGCGAGTTGGGCCGAATCCTGCGGTACTGGGCCGGCAATCTCCACCACTACGACCTGAAACCCGGCGACGGCTCGACCGTCACCGACTCCGCCTACCGCGAGGTCGGCCGGTGGAGCGTCACCGGGGACGCCGGGTCCTGAGCGGGGGCCGGGGTTTTCGTCCCCGGTGGAAAACCCGTGGCGATCTCGCCCCGGTCTCCGGGACGGTTGAGGAGTGAGCGAACCACACGAGAAAGTGGACACGTCCGTCGATCCCGGGGGCGCTCCGCGCGCGAGCGGGCCGTCCCCGGCCGACGGGCACGCACCGATCGAGACGCCGGTGGCGGGGCGCGTCCTCCCGCCGACGGACGTGGCGCTGGTGCGGCGACTGGTCGCCACGCAGTTCCCCCGGTGGGCCGATCTGCCCGTCCGTCCGGTGGAGTTCGGCGGCTGGGACAACCGGACCTTCCACCTCGGCGACGAGATGACCGTGCGGCTGCCCAGCGGCGACTGGTACGCCGGTCAGGTGGCCAAGGAGCAGCGCTGGCTGCCGGTGCTCGCGCCGCGGCTGCCGCTGCCCGTCCCCACTCCGCTGGCCCAGGGGGAGCCCGCCTTCGGCTACCCCTACCAGTGGTCCGTCTACCGGTGGATCGAGGGGGAGACCGTGGCCGTCGGGCGCGTCGACGACCCGACGGAGTTCGCCGTGACGCTCGCCGATTTCCTGGCCGCCCTGCGGCGGTGCGATCCGACGGGCGGTCCCGAGCCCGGACCGCACAGTTGCCACCGGGGCGCGCCGGTGGCGACCTACGACGCCGAGACCCGCCGCGCGGTCGAGGCGTTGGGCGACCGCGTCCCGGGCGCCCTGGCCACGGAGATCTGGGAGGCGGCCCTGGCCGCCGGCCGCAACGAGTCGCCGGTGTGGTTCCACGGTGACGTCTCCGTGGGGAACCTGCTGGTCGAGGACGGACGGCTGTCCGCCGTCATCGACTTCGGCTGCTCGGGCGTCGGCGATCCGGCCTGTGACACGACGATCGCGTGGACGTTCCTGTCGGGCGAGAGCCGGGAGGCGTTCCGGGAGACGCTGGGCGTCGATCCCGCCACCTGGGCCCGGGGGCGGGGCTGGGCGCTGTGGAAGGCCCTGATCATGCTCGCGGAGCACATCGACACCGGTTCGCCGCAGGAGGCGGAGGCGCGGCGCGTCCTGGACGCCGTCTTCCGGGAGTACGGGGAGTAAGGGGCGGGGCGGACGCTCGGCGGAACTCTTCCGTATCGATACTTTTGCGTTTCGCTTGAGCCGCCTCTACTCTCCCGTGTGTACGAAACCGTTTCGTTCTCACAGGGGCCGGAATGTCCGAGCAGTCGACCACAGCACCGAACCGCCGCACCCGGCTGACACCGGAGCGGGAGCGGGAACTGTTCACGGCCGTGGTCGACCTGGTGCGCGAGCAGGGGTACGAGGCGCTGACGATGGACGCGATCGCGGCGCGCACCAAGTCCAGCAAAGCGACGCTGTACCGGCAGTGGGAGAGCAAGCCGAAGCTGGTCGCCACCGCCCTGCGGCAATTGGCGAAGACGTCCCCGGCCGACGTCGACACCGGGTCCCTCGCCGGTGACCTGCGGCGGATGGTGAACGACATCCTCGCCCACGCCACCGAGGACACCGCGCTGCTGAACGGCCTGGCGCACGCCGTCTCGAAGGACCCGGAGCTGTGGCAGGCGCTGTACGAGCTGCACATCCGGCCCGGTCTGGAAGGACTGGAGACCGTGCTGGGCCGAGCCGTCGAGCGCGGCGAGCTGGCCCCGGACAACCCGGTGCGGGAGTTCCTGCCGCACCTGCTCATCGGGGCGTTGGGCACCCGCAAGCTGATCGAGAACCGGGACGCGGACGCCGCGTACATGGAGCGCTACCTGCGAGCCGTGGTGTTCCCCGCGCTCGGCATCTCCTGACCGGCCCCTTCCACGGGGACGCCCGGCCCCTCGGGACCTCCGCGCCCCTGCCCGGTCTTCGCCGGCCTTCCGGCCCCTCGACCCTCGTCCTCCGATCCAGGAGTCCTCATCTCATGGCCACGTTCCTGTACCGGATCGGCCGCTTCGCCTTCCGGCGGCGCGGTCTGGTCGCCCTGTTGTGGGTGGTGGTGCTGGCGGTCGCCGGCGGCGCCGCCGCGTCCACCTCCTCGACCGCATCCTCCAGCATCTCCATCCCCGGCACCGAAGCGCAGAAGGCGTTCGAGCTACTGGAGGAACGTTTCCCCGGCAGCAGTCCCGATGGTGCCTCCGCCCGTGTGGTCTTCAAGGCCCCCGACGGCGAGAAGATCACCGACGGCGAGAACAAGGCCGCCGTCGACGCGGTCGTCGCCGACCTGGCCAAGGGCTCGCAGGTCCAGCAGGCCGTCGACCCCTACCGAGCCCGGGCCGTCAGCCGGGACGGCACCACCGCCTACGCCCAGGTCACCTACGAGGTGAACTCCTTCGAGCTGACCGACGCCTCCCGCGACGCCCTGGAGAGCGCCGCGGAGGGCGGCCGGGAGGCCGGGCTGACCGTGGAGATCGGCGGCGACGCGCTCGTGACGATGCCGAAGACCGGCACCGCCGAGGTGATCGGCGTGGCCGTCGCGGCCGTGGTCCTGCTCGTCACCTTCGGTTCGCTGGTCGCCGCCGGCATGCCGCTGATCACCGCGCTCGTCGGCGTCGGCATCACCGCCTCCGCCATCACCGCCCTCACCGGAGTCCTGGACCTGGACAGCACCACGCCGATCCTGGCCACGATGATCGGGCTGGCCGTCGGCATCGACTACGCGCTGTTCATCGTCTCCCGCTACCGCGCCGAACTCGCCGAGGGCCGCGAACGCCAGGAGGCCGTCGGCCACGCGGTGGGCACCGCGGGCTCCGCCGTGGTCTTCGCCGGACTCACCGTGATCATCGCGCTGGTCGGACTGTCGGTGGTCGACATCCCGATCCTGACCAAGATGGGCCTGGCCGCCGCCGGCGCCGTCGTCATGGCCGTCCTCGTCGCCCTGACCCTGATCCCCGCGCTGCTGGGCTTCGCCGGGGAGCGGATCCTCCCCCGCAAGCAGCGCGACCGGAACGGCGAGAAGGCGGCCGTGGCCGAGGAGAAGCCCGGCGCGGGCACCCGCTGGGCGCGGTTCGTGCTGCGCCGCCCGATCGTGGTGCTGCTGACCGCGGTCGTCGGCCTGGGCCTGGCCGCCGTCCCCGTCTCCGACCTTCGACTCAACCTGCCCGACGACGGCTCCAAGCCCACCGACACCACCCAGCGCAGGGCCTACGACATGATCTCGGAGGGCTTCGGTCCGGGGTCCAACGGCCCGCTGGTGGTGGTCGTGGACGCCGAGGACAGCGACGACCCGAAGGGCGCGGCCGAGCGGACCGCCGCCGCCGTCCAGGGCCTGGACAACGTCGCCGCCGTCACCCCCGCCACGTTCAACGAGGCCGGGGACACCGCGATGCTCACCGTCGTCCCGAAGTCCGCGCCGAGCAGCGCCGAGACCGAGGGGCTGGTCCGCGCCATCCGCGGCGAGGCCCGCGGGATCGCCGCCGAGACGGACGCGGACGTCCTGGTCACCGGGCAGACCGCCATGGGCATCGACGTCTCGCAGAAGCTCGACGACGCCCTCGCCCCCTACCTGGCCCTCGTGGTCGGCCTGGCCTTCCTGCTGCTGATGGTGGTCTTCCGGTCGGTGCTCGTCCCGCTCAAGGCGGCGCTCGGCTTCCTGCTGTCGGTCCTGGCGGCGCTGGGTTCGGTCGTGGCGGTCTTCCAGTGGGGTTGGCTGGCCGACGTCTTCGGCGTGGAGCAGACCGGCCCGATCATGAGCATCATGCCGATCCTCATGGTCGGCCTGGTCTTCGGCCTGGCGATGGACTACGAGGTCTTCCTGGTCACCCGGATGCGCGAGGCCCACGTCCACGGCGAGACGCCCCACCAGGCCGTCGAGACCGGCTTCAAGCTGGGCGCGCGCGTGGTCACCGCCGCGGCGCTGATCATGGTCAGCGTCTTCGCCGGGTTCATCGGCTCCTCCGAGTCGATGATCAAGATGATCGGCTTCGGCCTGGCCGTCGCCGTCCTCTTCGACGCCTTCGTGGTCCGCATGGCCATCGTCCCGGCCGTCCTCGCCCTGCTCGGCACGTCCGCCTGGTGGCTGCCGCGGTGGTTGGACAAGGCCCTGCCCAACGTCGACGTCGAAGGCGAGAGCCTCCGGCGCGAGTCGGCCGACCCGGCCCCGGAGCCGGCGGCGAGCCGCGCCTGACGGGACGTCACCGCTCGGGGCCGCCGACGTTGAGCGGGCGGCGACGGCCCCGGCCACGCCGCGCCCGTGGGGACGGGGAGCGGCGTGGCGGCCACGGGGCCCGTCCCGGCCCCTCCACGCGAGGGTCCGGGGCGGGCCCGTGCGCGTTCTCGGGGGTCGGAGCGGCGGGGACGGCGGGGACGTCGGGGACGTCGGGTCAGTCGGGGACGCGGGCGGTGTCGAGGTCGGCGAGGATCGCCGCCACCGTCTCCTCGGGCGTCTGCTCGGAGGTGTCCAGCCACAGACCGACGCGCGGGGTCTCCTCGCGCAGGAAACGGTCGAGCTCCTCCACCGTCCACAGGCCGTACCCCGTCTTCTCCCGCCGCTCCTCCCGTTCCACCACCGTCTCGGGGCGGGGGGCGAGCACCACCACGTACAGCGGGCGCGTCCGGACCGTCGAGGCGTACTCGGCCAGGCTCTTGCCGAGGATGACGTCCTGCACCACGGCGGTCCAGCCGGCCTCCGCGTAGGCGTCGGCCACCATGGCGGAGAGACGGTGGCGCAGGTGGAACTGGGCGACGGCCTCGGGGGTCTCGTCGGGTCGGGGCAGCAGTTCCTCACGGCCGGAGACGATCATCCGGCGGAACATGTCGCCCCGTACGTGCACCGTGCGTGGCAGGTGTTCGGCCAGTTCCTGGGCGACGGTGGACTTTCCCGAGGCCATCACCCCGGTGACGACCACCACGGCGGGCCCCAGGGCGAACTCCAGGGACGTTCCCATGGGTGTGCACCTCCCGGTGAGGGCGCGCCTCGTCGGCAGGCGGCGCCCACTGCCAGGGTGGCATGGACGGCGGGCGGAGCGGCGACGACCGGCCCGGTCCCGGTGGGGACGCCCCCGACGGACGGCCCCGGTCGGTGCGGCGGCCGGGACGGGGCATACGGAAACCGACAGGACTTTCGATTCCCTCGGGACCTCTCGGAGAGCACGCCATGGACACCGCCCACGACCAAGCCCGGGAACAGGACCGGGACCCGGCGGAGAGAGACCCCGAGGAACGCAAGCGCCGGCTGCGCCGGCGGCTGGAGCGACTGATCGGGATCGCGGCGACCGAGGGCAACTCCCTGGTGCCGCTGCGCAACGGCGACGAGATCTTCCCGGCGATGCTGGAGAGCATCCGGTCCGCCGAGCACACCGTCGACATGATGACGTTCGTGTACTGGCGCGGCGCGATCGCCCGCGAGTTCGCCGAGGCGCTGGCCGACCGCGCCCGCGCGGGCGTCCGGGTGCGGCTGCTGCTGGACGGCTTCGGGTGCCGGCCGATCGAGGAGGACCTGCTGGAGCTGATGGACCGGGCCGGAGTGCAGGTGGTCTGGTTCCGCAGGCCGCTGTGGCTCTCGCCGTTGAAGCAGAACCACCGCTGCCACCGCAAGGTGCTCGTCGTGGACGAGGAGGTCGCCTACACCGGCGGGGTGGGGATAGCCGAGGAGTGGTGCGGCGACGCCCGCGACGCGAGCGAGTGGCGCGACACCCACGTCCGGGTGCGCGGCCCGGCCGTGGACGGCATCGCCGCCGCCTTCGCGCAGAACTGGGCCGAGTGCGCCCCCGTCCTGTTCGACGAGCGGGACCGCTTCGTCGAGCACGAGCCGCGGGGCGACGCGGTGGTGCAGGTGGTGCGCGGCTCGGCCGCCTTCGGCTGGCAGGACATGCAGACGTTGCTGCGGGTGGTGCTGGAGAGCGCACGGGAGCGGGTGCGGCTGGCCACCGCGTACTTCGCGCCCGACCCGTACTTCGTGGAGTTGCTGTGCGCCACCGCGCGGCGCGGGGTGGCGGTGGACCTCCTGCTGCCGGGCCGGTACACCGACCAGCGGGTGTGCCGGCTGGCCGGGCAGCGGTACTACGAGGAGCTCACCGCGTGCGGAGTGCGGGTCTGGGAGTACCAGCCGACGATGATGCACGCCAAGATCGTGACGGTCGACGGGGTCGCCGCGCTGGTGGGGTCCACCAACCTCAACCGGCGCTCGCTGGACCACGACGAGGAGGTCATGCTCGCCGTCCTGGACGAGGACTTCACCGCGACGCTGGACGGGCACTTCGAGGAGGACCTGGCCAGGAGCGTCCGCGTCGAGGGCCGCCGGTGGCAAAGACGTCCGGTCCGGCAGCGGCTCCGGGAGCTCTCCGTCGTGCCGATCCGCCGCTTCCTGTGAGCGGCTTCCTGTGCGGGCGGCGGGACGCGCGCGGGGGCGGGGACCGACGACCGGTCCCCGCCCCCGCGGCCACGTCCGTGACGGCTGCCGCGACTACTTCGCCTGCGGCGGCTTGCGCAGCGAGAGGTGGAGCTCCTTCAGGCGGGCCTCGTCGACCTCGCTCGGGGCGCCCATCAGCAGGTCCTGGGCGTTTCCGTTGAGCGGGAAGGCGATGGTCTCGCGGATGTTGGGCTCGTCGGCCAGCAGCATCACGATGCGGTCCACGCCCGGGGCGATGCCGCCGTGCGGCGGAGCGCCGTAGTGGAAGGCGCGGAGCATGCCGCCGAACTCGTGCTCGACCTCCTCGCGGCTGTACCCGGCGATCTCGAACGCCTTGTACATGACCTCCGGCTCGTGGTTCCGGATCGCGCCCGAGGACAGTTCGACGCCGTTGCAGACGATGTCGTACTGCCAGGCCAGGACGTCCAGCGGGTCCTTGGTCCGAAGCGCCTCCAGGCCGCCCTGCGGCATGGAGAACGGGTTGTGGGAGAACTCGATGGCGCCGGTCTCCTCGTTCCGCTCGAACATCGGGAAGTCGACGATCCAGCAGAACCGGAAGACGTTCTCCTCGAAGTGGCCGGTGCGGCGCCCGGCCTCGACGCGGACCGCGCCCATGATCTTGGAGACCTCGTCGAACTCGCCCGCGCCGAAGAAGATCGCCGTGCCCGGCTTGGCGTCCAGCCGCTCCAGCAGCGCGGAGACGTTCTCCTCGGTGAGGAACTTGGCGATCGGGCCGGTCAGCTTCGCCTCGTCGCCGACGCGCACCCAGGCCAGGCCCTTGGCGCCGAGCTCGACGGCGAACTCGCCCATCTGGTCGAAGAACTTGCGCGGCTGGTCGGCGGTGTCGGGCACGGCCAGGGCGCGGACGTGCTTGCCGGCGAACGCCTTGAAGTCCGACCCGGCGAAGATCTCCGAGACGTCGACCAGCTCCAGCGGGACGCGCAGGTCCGGCTTGTCGGAGCCGTACTTCAGCATCGCCTCGCGGAACGGGATGCGCGGGAACGGCGAGGTGACGTGGCGACCACCGCCGAACTCCTCGAACAGCTCGGTCATCACCTTCTCGATGACGCCGAAGACGTCCTCCTGCTCGACGAAGCTCATCTCGACGTCGAGCTGGTAGAACTCGCCCGGCGAGCGGTCGGCGCGGGCGTCCTCGTCGCGGAAGCAGGGGGCGATCTGGAAGTAGCGGTCGAAGCCCGCGATCATCAGCAACTGCTTGAACTGCTGCGGGGCCTGCGGCAGCGCGTAGAACTTGCCCGGGTGGAGCCGGGAGGGCACCAGGAAGTCGCGGGCGCCCTCGGGGGAGGTGGCCGACAGGATCGGGGTGGCCAGCTCGTTGAAGCCGAGCGCGGTCATCTTCTGCCGGATGGCGGCGATGACCGCCGAGCGCAGCATGATGTTGCGGTGCATGCGCTCCTTGCGCAGGTCGAGGAAGCGGTACTCCAGGCGCCGCTCCTCGTTGACGCCGTCCTCGGTGTTGACCGTGAAGGGCAGCGGGTCGGCGCCGCCCAGCACCTCGACCTCGGCCACCTCGACCTCGATCTCGCCGGTGGGCAGCTCGGGGTTGACGTTCTCCGCGCCGCGGGCGACGACCCGGCCGTCCACGCGGACGACGGACTCCTTGGAGATCGAGCTCAGGGCCTCGTACGGCGCGGTCTCCGGGCGGACGACGAGCTGGACGATGCCGTAGTGGTCCCGCAGATCGATGAAGAGGATGCCGCCCAGGTTCCGCCGATTGTGCAGCCAGCCGGAGAGGCGGACATCCTTGCCGATGTCGGCCGTACGGAGCTCGCCGCAGGTGTGGGACCGGTACCGATGCATCATTCGTCCAAGTCGTCAGGTTGTCGGGTCGGGTTGTCGGGTCGGGTTCACGGACCGTCGTGTCGGACGGCCGCCGGGGTCTCGGCCGGCCGTGCGCCGCGCTCGTCCGGTCGCTCGGACGAGGTGGCTCGCGAGCCGCGGTGCGCGGACACGCACGGCTCAGACTACCGTCCGGCCTCTCCTCACCGGGTGCCCCCCGCGTTATGCACATAAAGTAGAAAAGTGCGCATCGAGGACATGCTGGCGGCAACCCGGACCGGTTTGTGGCGGTGGGACAACGAGACGGGGCTGAGCACCCTGGACGCCACCGCCGCCCGGTTGCTGGAGCTGCCCCCCGAGCCCACCACGCTCCGTGAGGACGACCTGCGCAACCGCTTCCACCCCGTCGACTACGCCGAACTGCACAACATCGCCGCGCTGGTCGCCACCGAGGGCACCGTCGCCCAGATCCTGATGCGGGTGGTGGCGGCGGACGGCTCCGTGGCGCGGTACGTGCGCATCCGGATGGCCCCCGCCGACCAGTCCGTGGACCCGGAGACGGACCTGCGGGGGCTGGTGCTGTACGGCCTGATCGCCGAGACCCCCCGACCCAGCCGAGCCGGCTCGGGGGAGGATTTCGAGGGCCCGCTGAACGACGAGGGGACCGGCCCCCTCTCCGCCGCCCCTCCGCGGCCGCCCTCCGAGACGACCCCCACCGTCCGGTCCCCCGAAACGCTGGGTCCACCGGTCGGGGACGAGCTGCGGCGGTCGCGCGAGACGTTCCTGATGGACGCGGGACGGGCGCTGGCCGCGGCCCAGACCACGACGGAGGTGCTGCGGATCGCCGGAGAGCTGACGATGCCCGGCTTCTCGCCCTCCGATCTGATCGTCTTCGGCGTGAAGGGCGATCGGCTGGTCCCCATCGGCGCCTACGGCCCGCACTCCGGGGCGGAGCGGCTCTTCCAGGACATCCCGCTGGAGAGCGAGTACCCGGGCGCCGCGGTGGTCCGCACGGGCCGGGCCGTGTACCTGTCCTCCCCCGACGAGTACCGCCGCCGGTTCCCCGCGACCTGGTCCTTCGTCGAGACGTACGGCAACCGCGCCTGGGCGTACCTTCCGCTGCTGGTGGGAGGGCGGACGATCGGCTCCTGGCTGGTCTCGTTCCGGGACCCGGTCGCCTTCACCCCGGACGAGCGGTACGTCCTGACGACGGTGGCGCGGCTGCTCGCGCACGCGCTGTCCCGGGTCTACGTCCAGGAGTCCAAGCGGGAGCTGGCCGACAACCTCCAGCGCACCCTGCGCAGCGACCGCCGGCCGACCGTCCCGGGCATGGCTCTGGCCAGCCGGTACATGCCGGCCGGCGGCGGACTCCAGGTGGGCGGCGACTGGTACGACGTGATCTCGCTGCCGTCCGGCCGCACGGCGCTGGTCATCGGCGACGTACAGGGGCACGACGTACGGGCGGCGGGGATCATGACGCAACTGCGGATCGCGCTGCGCGCGTACGCCTCGGAGGGCCACCGGCCCGACGCGGTCCTCTCCCGGGCCGGCCGCTTCCTCCACGACCTGGAGGCCGACGACGCCCACCGGCCCGAGGACACCCCCGAGGACGCCCCCGAGAAAGGCGCGAAGGACGCGCACGACGACCACCGCTTCGCCACCTGCCTGTACGTGGAGGTCGACCCGACCACGGGCACGCTCGACATCGCACGGGCGGGCCACCCCGCCCCCGTCGTCCGTCTGACCGACGGCACGGTGCTGACCCCCTCGGTGCCGCCCGGCCCGCCGCTGGGCATCGAGGCCGGGGCCGACTACCCGATCACCCGCCTGGTGCTGGAGCGGGGTCAGACGCTGCTGATGTGCACCGACGGCCTGGTGGAGGCGGGTGGCCTGGACTACGAGACCGGCTGGGAGCGGTTGCGCAAGGCCCTGGCGTCCCACGCGGAGGTCTCGCTGGAGACGCTCGCCGACGCGCTGATCCGCACCATGCACGGACCGCCGAAGCGCCACATGACCGGCACCGGCATGGGCGCGGCCGGGCGCCCCGGCGGACGCGAGGACGACATCGCGCTCCTGCTGCTGGGCCGCGACGGCGAGGCCGCCCCGACCCGCTGGCGCGCACCCAGCCGCCGCATCGTCGTCCCCGTGGGGCAGGACGAGCCGGCCCGGGTCGCCGACACCCGTCACCAACTGCGCGAACTGCTGTACGACTGGATGGTCGAGGACCAGGTGGAAGGCGCCGTCCTGCTGCTGTCGGAGCTGCTGACCAACGCCCTGGTGCACACCGACGGGGACGCCACCGTGGTGGCCGAGCTGATCGGCGAGCGCGGTGCGCGCCGGTTGCGCGTGGAGGTCGCCGACCGCAGCGACGAGCTGCCCCACCGTCGCAACCCCGGCGAGCTGGCCTCCCGCGGTCGCGGTCTGCTGCTGATGGAGATGGTGGCGAACGCGTGGGGGGTGGAGCCCAGGGGCGAGGGCAAGAGCATCTGGTTCGAGATCCGCGAGGGCGCGCCGGCGCCCGTGGAGGTCTGACCCCACCCGACACGGCTCGGCGGCTCCGGCACCGCTCACCGCTCACCACTCACCGCTCACCGAAAGAAAGCACGCCCCGCGCCGTGATCGTCAACGGCGTGGGGCGTGGGGCACGGGCCGGGCGCTTCGGTTCCGCACCGCGGTCCGACGGGTCCGACGGCTCGGCGCGCGTCAGAAGGCGTCGGCCGGGATCACTCCCAGCCGTCCCGCCTTGAAGTCCTCGAACGCCTGGACCAGTTCGGCGTGGCTGTTCATCACGAACGGGCCGTAGTGGGCCATCGGCTCGCGGATCGGCAGGCCACCGAGCAGGACCACCTCGAAGTTCGCGCTGCGGGAGTCCTGGTGCTCGTCGGCGCGGATGGTGAGCGCGTCGCCGTCGCCGAAGACGACCGCCTGCCCCATGCCGAAGGGCCGCTTCTCCCCGCCGGCGAAGCCCTGGCCCGCCAGGCCGTACGCGAGGGCGTTGAAGTCCGACCGCCAGGGCAGCGTGACCTCGGCTCCGGGGCTCACCGAGGCGTGGATCATCGTGATCGGGGTGTGCGTGACGCCCGGGCCCTCGTGCCCCTCCAGCTCCCCCGCGATGACGCGCAGGAGCGCGCCGCCGTCGCCCGACGTCAGCAGCTTGACGCTGCCGCCGCGGATGTCCTGGTAGCGGGGGTCGGACATCTTGTGCTTGGCGGGCAGGTTGACCCATAGCTGCAACCCGTGGAAGAGGCCGCCGGACATGACCAGCTCCTCGGGCGGGGTCTCGATGTGCAGGAGGCCGGAGCCCGCGGTCATCCACTGGGTGTCGCCGTCGGTGATGGCGCCGCCGCCGCCGTGCGAGTCCCGGTGGATGAAGGCGCCGTCGATGATGTACGTCACGGTCTCGAAGCCGCGGTGGGGATGCCAGGGCGTCCCCTTCGGCTCGCCGGCCTCGTAATCCACCTCGCCCATCTGGTCCATCATGATGAACGGGTCCAGGCGTCTGTAGTCGATGCCGGCGAACGCGCGGCGCACGGGGAAACCCTCCCCCTCGAAGCCGGAGGGGGCCGTGGCCACCTGGAGGACGCGCCGCGACCGGGCGTCCACGGAAGCGGTGACACGGGGCAGTACGAGCGGGTTCTCGACCGTGATCGCGGGCATGGGGACCTCCTCGGCAGATGCTGGAAGTCCATAGTAGTTCAACGTTCAACATTCCACCAGGCCGGGTCCGTCACACGGCCGGGCACGCACGGCCGGGCGCGGATCGGCGGATCGGCGGATCAGTCGCCGTACATCCGGCGCATCGCGAAGTCGACCATCTCCTCCACCGCCTTGGCGTCGAAGACGATCCGGTGCTCACCCTCCATGTCCAGCACGAAGCCGTAGCCCGAGGGCAGCAGGTCGAGCACCTCCGCGCCGGTGATCACGAAGTACTTCGACTCCTTGCCCGCGTACGCGCGCAGCTCCTTGAGCGTGGTGAACATCGGGATCACCGGCTGCTGGGTGTTGTGCAGGGCCAGGAATCCGGGGGTGTCGCCGCGCGGGCAGTACACCTTCGACGTGGCGAAGACCGCCTGGAAGTCCTCGGCGGACATCGCGCCCGTGGTGAAGGCCCGGACGGCCTCGGCGAGGGACGGCGGCGACGGCTCCGGGTAGTGCGGCGGCGGCTGCTGACCGTAGGCGGGCGGCGGCTGCTGGGAGGCGTAGTGCTGCTGTCCGGCGTGCGCGCCGTGCCCGGGGTGTCCGGCGTGCCCGGGGTGGCCGCCGGCGTGACCGGCGTGCCGGCCCGCGTTTCCGGTCTGGTCGTAGCCGTACATGGGCGTAAGGGTATCGACTCCCGGGCCGCCCGGAGCACGGCGGGAACCGCTTCCGGCCGGGCCGGGACGGCGCCGCCCGGAGCCGGACGGGCCGCCCGGGAGGAGTTCGGTCACAGTCGGGCGGATCGGGGTTGATTCTTATTACCGACGGGTAGCATGATGACAGCAACTCAGTTGGTACGCGTATGCGAGGACCCTCCTCCCTATCCACTACGGAGCCGTCGCCATGGGGCACTACAAGTCGAATCTCCGCGACATCGAGTTCAACCTCTTCGAGGTCCTCGGCCGCGACACGGTGTACGGCACCGGCCCGTTCGCGGAGATGGACGTCGAGACCGCCAAGAGCGTCCTGTCCGAGATCGCACGTCTGGCCGAGAACGAGCTGGCCGCCTCCTTCGAGGACGCCGACCGCAACCCGCCGGTGTTCGACCCGGAGACCAACACCGCGCCGGTCCCGGCCTCCTTCAAGAAGAGCTACCAGGCGTACATGGACGCCGAGTGGTGGCGACTGGGCATCCCGGAGGAGATCGGCGGCACCACCGTCCCGCGCTCCCTGCTGTGGGCCTTCGCCGAGACGATCCTCGGCTCCAACCCGGCCGTGTGGATGTACGCGTCCGGCCCCGCCTTCGCGGGCGTCCTCCACGAGGAGGGCACCGAGGAGCAGAAGAAGATAGCCAAGCTCATGGCGGACAAGCAGTGGGGCTCCACCATGGTCCTCACCGAGCCCGACGCGGGCTCCGACGTGGGCGCGGGCCGTGCCAAGGCCGTCAAGCAGGAGGACGGCAGTTGGCACATCGAGGGCGTCAAGCGCTTCATCACCTCGGGCGAGCACGACATGTCCGAGAACATCATCCACTTCGTCCTCGCCCGCCCCGAGGGCCACGGCCCCGGCACCAAGGGCCTGTCCCTGTTCATCGTCCCGAAGTACGACTTCGACTGGGAGACCGGTGAGCTCGGCGAGCGCAACGGCGTCTACGCCACCAACGTCGAGCACAAGATGGGCCTGCGCGTCTCCAACACCTGCGAGATGACCTTCGGCGCCAACCACCCGGCCAAGGGCTGGCTGATGGGCGAGAAGCACGACGGCATCCGCCAGATGTTCAAGATCATCGAGTTCGCGCGGATGATGGTCGGCACGAAGGCCATCGCCACCCTGTCCACCGGCTACCTCAACGCGCTGGAGTACGCCAAGGAGCGCGTCCAGGGCGCCGACCTGGCCCAGTTCACGGACAAGACCGCCCCGCGCGTCACCATCACCCACCACCCCGACGTGCGCCGCTCGCTGATGACGCAGAAGGCGTACGCCGAGGGCATGCGCTCCCTGGTGCTCTACACCGCCGCCGTCCAGGACGAGGTCCTGGCCAAGGAGGCCGCCGGCGAGGACGCCTCCGCCGCCAAGCGCCTGAACGACCTGCTGCTGCCGATCGTCAAGGGCTACGGCTCGGAGAAGTCCTACGAGCAGCTCGCGCAGTCCCTGCAGACCCTGGGCGGCTCCGGCTACCTGCAGGAGTACCCGATCGAGCAGTACATCCGGGACTCCAAGATCGACACCCTCTACGAGGGCACCACCGCCATCCAGGGCCAGGACTTCTTCTTCCGGAAGATCGTCCGCGACCAGGGCCAGGCCCTGACCGCGATGTCCGAGGAGATCAAGAAGTTCCTGGCCGAGGCCGCCGGCGGCGAGGAGCTGGCCGAGGCCCGCGACCGGCTCGCCAAGGCCGCCGGGGACCTGGAGGCCATCGTCGGCACCATGCTGACCGACCTGGCCGCCACCGAGAAGGACGTGAAGTCCATCTACAAGGTCGGCCTGAACACCACCCGTCTGCTGATGGCCGCCGGTGACGTCGTCGTCGGCTACCTGCTCCTCAAGGGCGCGGCCGTCGCCGCCGACAAGCTCCCGAACGCCTCCGCGAAGGACAAGTCCTTCTACGCGGGCAAGATCGCGGCGGCGAAGTTCTTCGCGGCCAACGTCCTGCCGGGCCTGGCCGTCCAGCGGCAGATCGCCGAGGCCACCGACCTGTCGGTGATGGAGCTGCCCGAAGAGGCGTTCTGACGACCGTCCGCCGGGCGTCCCATGACGACGCCCGGGGTGCCGCCCGCCGCCGTCGGCGGCGGGCGGCACCGCCGCGAGGGCCCCGTTCCCAGGTCAGGGGGGAACGGGGCCCCTCGCCTTCACGGTCGTTCGTATGCTGGGACACATGAGCAATCCCAGTCGTTTCGATCGCGGACACACCGACGACCTGGTGTCCTTCCTCACCGCCTCGCCCACTCCGTACCACGCGGTGGCGAGCACCGCCGAACGGCTGGAGAAGGCGGGATTCCGCCAGGTGGCCGAGACCGACGCCTGGGACGGCGACAGCGGCGGGAAGTACGTGCTGCGCGGCGGCGCGATCATCGCCTGGTACGTCCCGGAACACGCCGACGCCGCCACCCCCTTCCGGATCGTCGGCGCCCACACCGACTCCCCCAACCTGCGCGTCAAGCCCGTCCCCGACACCGGCGCGGCCGGCTGGCGGCAGGTCGCCGTCGAGATCTACGGCGGCGCCCTGCTCAACACCTGGCTCGACCGCGACCTGGGCCTGGCCGGACGGCTGACGCTGCGCGACGGCTCCACCCGCCTGGTGAACGTCGACCGCCCGCTGCTGCGCGTGCCCCAGCTCGCCATCCACCTGGACCGGCAGGTCAACGACGGGCTGAAGCTGGACCGGCAGCGCCACATGACCCCCGTGTGGGGCCTGGGCGAACCGCGCGAGGGCGACCTGATCGACTTCCTCGCCGACGAGGCCGGACTGCGCGCCTCGGACATCGCCGGCTGGGACCTGATGGTCCACAGCGTCGAACCGCCCGCCTACCTCGGCCGCGACCGCGAACTGCTCGCCGCTCCGCGCCTGGACAACCTGCTCTCCGTCCACGCCGCCACGGCCGCGCTGACCGCCGTCGCCCAGTGGGACCGGGAGAACGGCGGCGAGCTGCCGTACGTCCCGGTGCTGGCCGCCTTCGACCACGAGGAGAACGGCAGCCAGTCCGACACCGGCGCCGAGAGCCCGCTGCTGGGCACCGTGCTGGAACGGTCCGTCCTCGCCCGCGGCGGCACCTTCGAGGACCGCGCGCGGGCGTACGCCGGGACGATCTGCCTCTCCTCGGACACCGGCCACGCCGTCCACCCCAACTACACCGAGCGCCACGAGCCGGGCCACCAGCCGCTGCCCAACGGCGGCCCGATCCTCAAGGTGAACGTCAACCAGCGCTACGCCACCGACGGCACCGGACGCGCCGTCTTCGCGGCGGCCTGCGAGCGGGCCGAGGTGCCCTGGCAGTCGTTCGTCTCCAACAACGCCATCCCCTGCGGGACGACGATCGGCCCGATCACCGCCGCGCGGCACGGCATCACCACCGTGGACATCGGCGTGGCGGTCCTGTCGATGCACTCGGCGCGGGAGCTGTGCGGCGCCGACGACCCCCACCTGCTGGCGAACACCCTGGTGTCCTTCCTCCGCGGCTGAGGAACCGCACGGGACACCGCACGAGGGGGCACCGCACGGACACCGGAAAATCCCCTCGGCAGGGGCCTCCTGACGGGGCGTCCGGCCCGTCACGCGCCGGACGTCCCGAATGTCCGTGCCGTCTCGGGGTATCCGGCTGGTTGGACGAGCCCGCAACCAGCCGGACGGAGGCGGTTATTCATGGGCATGGCACTGACCATCGTGCTGATCGCGGTGGGCGCGATCCTGGCCTTCGCGGTGAACTGGGACATCTCCGGGATCAACCTCGACCTGGTCGGCCTGATCCTGATGGCGGTCGGCTTCATCGGACTGGCCTCGTACGTCAGCATCTTCAAGCGCCGCCGCGTGCAGCCGCCGAGCCCGGCGGCCCCGGTCATCGAGGAGAACCACCGCCACCAGTGGCGCGCCTGAGGCGCCTGACGCGCCTGACGCGCCTGACGCGCCGTCAACGCCTTGCGGAGGGCGGGATGTCGAACACGCGCGTGCGGCCCGGCCGTTCCCACGGCCGGGCCGCACGCGCGTGAACGGCGCTACGCCTCCTCGTCGTCCATCCCCGCCAGGACCAGCGGCAGCCGGGAGACCCCGCCCGGGGTGACGCGCACCGGGACACCCCAGTCCTGCTGGTGGACGTGGCAGGCCGGGTACTCGACGTCCGGCGCGTCGTCGCAGGAAGCGGCCATCGCCGAGACGTGCAGCACGCCCTCGGTGACACCGTCGGCGAGCGTCAACTCCCGTGCCAGATCCGTCCCCTGGCCCGCGCCGTCCGCCAGCAGCTCCGGCGGGGTGGAACCGACCAGCAGCCGAGTCGAGGGGCCGTGGCGCTCGTCGAGCTTCTGGCCGGGCGGGGCCTGGAAGACCACGTCCAGCCTCAGCCTCCCCGGCGCCACCTCGGTCGCCTCGCGCTGTGTGCGGTGGGCCACCGACTCGACCCGCACCGCCTCCTCGGGGAGCCGCAGCCGGGTCAGCCGGTGGCGGGCGGACTCCACGACCACGATGTCCCCGTCGACCAGGACGGCCCCGGACGGCTCGCGCAGATCCGTGGCGAGCGTGGAGACCTCACCGGTGGCGGGGTCGTAGCGGCGCAGCGCGTGGTTGTAGGTGTCGCACACCGCCACCGACCGGTCGGGCAGGACGGTGACGCCCAGCGGGTGCTGGAACAGCGCCTGGTCGGCCGCGCCGTCCCGGTGCCCGAAGTCGAACAGTCCGGTGCCGACGGCGGTGCGGACGACGAACCCGTCCCCGTCCCCGTCGCCGTCCCCGTCGTCGGCGCGCTCGATCCGGCGCAGGGCGGAGGTCTCGGAGTCGGCCACCCACAGCCGGTCGCCGTCGGCCGCGAGCCCGGACGGCTGCGCGAACCACGCCTGGTCGGCCGGACCGTCGACCAGGCCCTCGTTGGTGGTACCCGCCGCCACGGCCACGGTCTCCGCGTCCGGGTCGTACGTCCACAGTTGGTGGATGCCGGCCATGGCGATCCACAGCCGGTCCGCCCACCAGGCCACGTCCCACGGCGAGGAGAGGTCCACCTCGCGCGCCGGGCCCGAGGTCGCCGAGCCCTGCCACCACTGGCGGCCGGTCCCGGCGAGCGTGGAGACCTCGCCGGTGGCGGGGTCGTAGCGGCGCAGCGCGTGGTTGACGGTGTCGGCGACCACCACCGACCGGTCGGGCAGCAGCGCCAGCCCCTGGGGCTCGCTGAACCGCGCCTCCTCCGCCGGCCCGTCCACCAGGCCCCGCTCGCCGGCGCCGACGTGCCGCACCACCGTCTCCCCGTCCGGCTCCAGCTCCACGAGCCGGTGCCGGGTGGTGTCGCTGACCAGCAGGTTGCCCGACGGCAGGACGAGCGCCTTGCCGGGGAAGCGCAGGGCGGTCGGAACGGGCTCCGGCGGCACGTAGGGTCCGTCGCCGCGCCGCAGGGTGCCCTTGGCGCCGTGCTCGGCCTCCAGCTCCTCCACCAGCTTCTCGATGGCGTGGGCGTGCCCCTCGCCCGCGTGCTGGGCGACGACGTACCCCTCGGGGTCGATGACGACGAGCGTGGGCCAGGCGCGCACCGCGTACTGCTTCCACGTCGCCAGCTCCGGGTCGTCCAGGACGGGGTGGTGCACCTCGTAGCGCTCGACGGCGTCGACGACGGCCTGGTGATCGGCCTCGTGGACGAACTTCGGCGAGTGGACGCCGATGACCACCACGGTGTCGCGGTGCCGCTCCTCCAGCTCGCGCAGCTCGTCCAGGACGTGCAGGCAGTTGATGCAGCAGAAGGTCCAAAAGTCCAAGATCACAATGCGACCTCGGAGATCCGCGAGCGTCAACTCCTTGCCGCCGGTGTTGATCCAGGTGCGTCCCCGCAGTTCAGGGGCTCGAACGCGCGCTCGCTTGGTCATGCCCTCCATGGTGGCACGCCGCTGCGCCTCCCCCGCCCGCCGGTGCCTCACCCCTTGGGGGTGGAGAGCACGACACGGGCCTCCACCGGCAGGTGGTCGCTGCCCGTGGCGGGGAGGGTGCGCAGGTGGGTGACGGTCGCCCCGCGGGCCATGACGTGGTCGATCCGGGCGACGGGGAAGGAGGTGGGCCAACTGAAGGCGAAGCCGTCCGTGGCCTCCTTCCCCGTCGAGTCCAGTCGGGACAGCACGGGGGCGAGTCCGCGGTCGTCCAGGGTGGCGTTGAAGTCGCCCAGCAGGAGCACCCGGGGCTGTTCCTCCGCCGCCAGGGCCCTGCCCAGCAGGATGGCGCTCTCGTCCCGCCACGCGGTGTCGAAGCCGCTCGACCGGACGCGGACCGAGGGCAGGTGGGCGACGTGGACGGCGACGTCCCCGTGCGGGGTTCGGACGGTGGCGCGCAGGCCCCGCCTCCAGTCTCCCTCGATGCCCTCGGGCCGGATGTCCAGCGGTCGGACGTCCGTCAGGGGGTGTCTGGACCACAGGCCGACGGTTCCGACGACCGCGTGGTGGGGGTGGTCCGGTGCCAGCGCCGTCTCGTAGACCGGCCGGACGGCACGGGTGACCTCCTCCAGCGCGATCAGGTCGGCCCCGGCCTCGGCCAGGGCCCGCGCGGTGTCGTCGTGGTCCGGGTTCACGTCGTTGACGTTGTGCTGGACGACCGTGAGGTCGGCCGCTCCCGGCGTCCGGGGCGTCAGGGCGTCGTGGCAGAGGACGAGCCAGACCGTCGCGGGCAGCAGCAGGGCCGCCGTGCCGAGCACCGAGCGGCGCCGTGCCGCCACGGCCGCCGGGAGCGCGAGGACGGCCAGGCCCGTCCACGGCAGGAAGGTCTCCAGCAGGCTTCCGAGGTTGACCCCGGCGTCGGGGACGAGGGAGTGGAGCGCCGGCACGGCGGCCGACGCCACGGCGAGCGCGGCGGGCAGCCGTCCCCGCGTCCGGGCGGTTCCGTTCCCGGCGTCCTGGTTCGGTCCCACGGTCGTCCCCTTCCGGCCCGGATCGGTCGGCCGAGCACGTCCCGCATGACGCGCCGGCGCGGCACCGTGGTTGCCGTGCTCCCGAGCGTCCGGGCGGTCGGTGGCCGGGCACCAGCGCCTCGGCGCACTCCCCGTACGGTCCGGGCAGGCGCAGCAGATCACCGCGTACGGCGCGTCGGTGACGGCCCTCCCCCGCGTGGTCCCGGCGGGTCTCGGCCCCGGCGTGTGCGCCGGAGCCGGACGTCAGAGGTTCTTGGTGTCGAACGGGTCGTGCTCGGTGATCAGCTTGTCCAGCCGCGCCTTGTCCACCCGGCTGGTCACCTCCTGCAGTTCCTGCCGGTCCCGGACGCACTTGGCCAGGGTGAAGGTGGAGGAGACGAGGAAGAGGACGCCGAGCGCCAGGAAGCCGCGCTCCCAGGGCCCCATGGGCATGTAGGCGACACCGAGCGCCACGGCGACCAGGGAGAGCCCGAAGGAGAGGACGGCCTGCACGAAGAACGCGGCCGTCATGGGCCGCTGCACCGGTGGTGTGGTCATGCCCACAGCGTGGCGCGGGGCCGGATGGGCCGCATGAGTACGGCTACTCAGACGCCGTCGGTACCGCTCGGGCCGGTGGCCGGCCCGAGCGGTCGGCGGGTGCTCAGGGCAGTACGCGGTCGCGCAGGACGGGGAAGTCCGCGCGGACCTTGGCGACGTACGCCGGGTCCAGGTCGGCGGTGACGACCTCCTCCTCGGAGCCCGCCGCCTCGGCCAGCGTCTCGCCCCAGGGATCGACGATCACGCTCCGGCCCGCCTGGGGGACGCCCGCGTGGGCGCCCGCGGTGCCGCAGGCCAGGACGTAGCACTGGTTCTCCACAGCCCGGGCGCGGGCCAGCAGGGACCAGTGGGCGGCGCGGCGGGCGGGCCAGCCCGCCGGGACCACCAGCACCTGCGCGCCGGCCCCCGTCAGGGCGCGGAACAGCTCGGGGAAGCGCAGGTCGTAGCAGGTCGCCAGACCCAGCGTGGTGTCGGGCAGAGGGACGGTGACCGGTTCGGCGCCGGCGGCCATCAGGGTGGCCTCGCCCCGGTCGAAGCCGAAGCGGTGGATCTTGCGGTAGGTGGCGGCCAACCCGCCGTCGGGGGAGAAGACCAGCGCGGTGTTGTAGTGGACCGTCTCCCCGTCGGGCCCCTCGGCGCGCTCGACCACGGACCCGGCGTGCAGCCAGACGCCCGCCTCGCGCGCCGCCTCGGACATCGCCTCGGCCGTCCTCGCGCCCGGACCCCGCACCGGCTCGGCCTCGGGCGTGAAGGAGTCGAAGGCGAAGGCGCCGACCGTCCACAGCTCCGGCAGGACGACGAGGTCCGCCGCGGACTGCTCCCTGACGAGAGCCGCCGCGCGCGCACGGCGCGCTTCGACCGTTTCGTCCTGGTCCACACCGATCTGAATGAGGGAGGCGCGCACGGTACCACCGTCCAAGGACTCAAGGGGGTCAAACGCTGCTCGAAAGCAGCCTACGATCGTCACTGGAAAGGCCTGTCAGGCTGCCCGCGCGCAGCGTAACTTGAGAGCACCCAAACCGCGAACCCACATCATCCACACGCATCCGGCACACATCCGGCACGTATCCGAGGGGTCCCGTTGATCGACCACCCAAGCCTTCAGCCCTATGCCGACGCCTGGGCCCACTCCATCGAGGCGATTTCCGAGCTGGTCTCCCCCCTGGTCGAAGGCGAGTGGAACCGAGCGACCGACTGCCCGGGGTGGTCGGTCCGCGACGTCGTCTCCCACATCATCGGATCCGAGTGCGAGATGCTCGGCGACCCCCGGCCGATCCACACGCTGCCGCGCGACCTGTTCCATGTGACGGACGAGCTCAGCCGTCGTCTGGAGGTCCAGGTGGACGTCCGGCGCTGCCACACCGCGCCGGAGATGACGAGCGAGCTGGAGTACACGATCATCCGCCGGTCGCGCCAACTGCGGAACGAGAAGCGCGACCCGTCGGCGAGGGTGGTGGACCCGCTCGGCCGCGAGACGACCCTGGAGCAGGCGCTGCGGATACGGGCGTTCGACGTGTGGGTGCACGAGCAGGACCTGCGGCGGGCCCTGGGCAAGCCCGGCAACCTGGACTCCCCCGGCGCGGTCGTCGCCCGGGACGTGCTGCTGGAGTCGCTGCCCAAGGTGGTCGCCAAGGACGCCGGGGCGCCGCCGAACTCCGCGGTCGTCGTCGACGTGAACGGGCCGCTGGAGTTCATGCGGACCGTCCGGGTCGACGCCGAGGGACGGGGCACGGTGGACGGCAGCGTCTCGCTGGGCCCGGCCGTCACCCTGGCGACGGACTGGGAGACGTACATGCGGCTGGCCTGCGGTCGGGTGCGCCCCTCGGCAGTGAGCGAGCGCCTGAAGATCGAGGGCGACCAGAAGCTCGCGGACGCGATCCTCGCCCACTTCGCCGTCACGCCCTGACCGCCGGAGGACGCCCCCCCGCAGGGCGTCCCCGAAGGCGCCGCCCCGGGCGGGAGGCGCGGGCGTCAGACCGGCACGTGCACCGCCTCGACGCGGCTGGCCACCACCCGTTCACGCTCGCGGCGGTGCGCCTTGCCACGCAGCCGGAGGATCTGGACGGTGCCCACCGCCTGGAGGACGAAGACGGACGCGAACGCGATCCGGTAGTCGTCGCCGGTCGCGTCGAGGAGCACGCCCACGGCCAGCAGTGTGGTCATGGAGGCGGTGAAGCCGCCGATGTTGACGATCCCCGACGCCGTGCCCTGCCGCTCGGGCGGGTTGGCGGGACGGGCGAAGTCGAAGCCGATCATCGAGCCCGGCCCACAGGCCCCGAGCACCAGGCACAGCACCACCAGCGCCCACATCGGCGCGTGCCCCGGCCAGAGGAGCACCATCGCCCAGACGGCGGCGGTGGCCAGCACCGTGCCCAGCGCCAGCGGCGCCCGCGCCCGGTGCTGCCGGGCGATGACCTGGCCGTAGACCAGGCCGATCACCATGTTGGACAGGACCACCGCGGTCAGCAGGGTGCCGGCCTCGGCCCTGGTGCGGCCCTGCGCCTCGACCAGGAACGGCAGCCCCCACAGCAGCAGGAAGACCATGCCCGGGAACTGGGTGGTGAAGTGCACCCACATGCCCAGTCGGGTGCCCGGCTCCCGCCAGGCGGCGGCGATCTGGCGGCGCACGTACCCGCCGGAGTGGTGGGTGGGTTCGGGGGCCGGCTCCGGGCCCTCGGGCTGGTCCTTGAGGAAGAGCAGGACCAACACCAGCACCACGACGCCGAGCAGGGCGCTGCCCGCGAAGGTGGGCGTCCAGCCGAAGGAGGCCAGAATCCGGGCCAGGACCAGGGTGGTGACCAGGTTGCCCGCCATTCCGAACAGCGCCGCCCCCTGCGCCACCAGCGGACCGTAGCGGGGCGGGAACCAGCGCGAGCCCAACCGCAGCACGCTGATGAACGTCATCGCGTCACCGCAGCCGAGCAGGGCGCGGGCGACGAGCGCCACGGCGTACGACCCGGAGAGCGCGAAGGCGAACTGGCCGACGGTGAAGAGCACGATGCCCAGGGTGAGGACCTTCTTGGTGCCCCACCGGTCCACCAACAGGCCGACGGGTATCTGCATCCCGGCATAGACCAGGAGCTGGAGGATCGAGAAGGTCGACAGCGCGGAGGCGTTGATGTCGAAGCGCTCGGCCGCGTCGATGCCCGCGACGCCCAGGCTGGTGCGGTAGGTGACGGCGGTGAAGTAGACGGCGACCCCGATGCCCCAGACGAAGACGGCTCTGGGGCCGCCCAGCAGGGTCTCGGCGGTGCCGCGCGGGGCGGCGGTGGCCCGCCTCTCGTCCTTCCCGCCCTCTCCGTTCCTCTCCCGGCTCACCGGACCTCACCGCGCAGCAGGTGCCGTACGGAACCCACGTGGCCGCGCACCGCCGCGGCGACCGCCTCGGCGTCACCGGTGCACAGGGCCCGGTGGATCTCGGTGTGCTCGGTGATGTTCTTGGCGATCCGGTCGGGGTGGGAGTGCATCACGGCGACGCCCATGCGCAGTTGGCGGTCGCGGAGCTGGTCGTAGAGGCGGGCCAGGATCTGGTTCCCGGCCGCCTCGACGATGGTGGCGTGGAAGCAGCGGTCGGTGACGGCCATCGCGGCCAGGTCGCCGGTCTCGGCCTGCCGTCGCTGCCGCTCCAGGAGTTCGGCGAGCCGGTCGAGCAGGTCGCTCGGGGCGGGGAGGACCTTGCGGACGGCGTGCTCCTCGACCAGCAGCCGGGTCTCGACGACGTCGCCGATCTCCTGCACGGAGACGGGCAGGACGAGCGCGCCCTTCTTCGGGTAGAGCCTGATCAGCCCCTCGGCCTCCAGCCGCAGCAGCGCCTCCCGCACGGGGGTGCGGGAGACCCCGACCGCACCGGCCAGCTCGCCCTCGGTGAGGAGGGAGCCCCCCTCGTAGTGGCGTTCCAGGACGGCCTGCTTGACGTGCGCGTAGACGCGCTCGGCAGCGGGCGGTGGCTTGACGGCGGCTGTGGGCGGTACGGAGGACATGCGCGCATCATAGATACAACAGGTATGCGTCCTCTCGGCCGTTCCGCCATCCGGAAAGCGCGCGGGGAGGACGCCGAGGCGGCGCGGGTGCCGAACGGGTGCCGAACGGACGTCGGAAAAGCGCTTGGGCGCGGGAGCGTCCCGCGCATAGCCTCGCCGGATGGACCTGACGATCACCACGCTGGCCGAACGCCCCGAACTCCGGGACGAGTTGTGGCGGATGCCGGACACCTGGCCCGCGTTCGTGCTGGAGGATCCGGTCGGCTCCTCGTGCTACCTGCGGATCGTGACGTCCTTCCCCGAATACGTGCTGGTCGCCACGGACGCCTCGGGACGGTTGGTGGCCCGCGCCTTCGGCGTCCCCTTCGCCCTGGATGTCGACGGCCGGGGCACCCTGCCGGACCGGGGCTGGGACCGGGTGCTGCTGTGGGCCTTCGCCGACCTGGCGGGGGGCCGCTCCCCGGACACCGTGAGCGCGATCGAGGTGACCGTCTCCGCCGACCACCTGGGGCGCGGACTGTCGACGAGGCTGCTGGCCGCCCTGCGCGACAACGCGCGGGCCCGGGGGTTCACCACGCTGGTGGCGCCCGTCCGTCCCACCGCCAAACACCTGGAGCCCCACACCCCCATGGCCGAGTACGCCTTCCGCACCCGTGCCGACGGGCTCCCCCACGATCCGTGGCTGCGCACCCACGTCCGCGTGGGAGGCACCGTGGAGCGCGTCGCGCCGGCCTCGATGACTGTCGGCGGCTCGCTCGCCGAGTGGCGGGCCTGGACGGGGCTGCCCTTCGACGCCCCCGGTCCGGTCGAGGTGCCGGGCGCCCTGGCCCCGGTGCGCTGCTTCCCCGAACAGGACCACGCGGTGTACGTCGAGCCGAACGTCTGGGTCCGGCACCCCCTGGGCTGATCCCGTACCGAACGCGGGAGGGCCCGGCGCACGGTGTCGTGCGCCGGGCCCCGCGAACCGTCTCCGGACGGGTCAGTTCCAGGTGATCAGGCGCCTGGGGTTCTCCAGGACGGCCGCGGTGTCGGCCAGCACCTTGGAGCCCAGCTCGCCGTCGACCAGCCGGTGGTCGAAGGAGAGCGCCAGGGTGGTGACCTGACGCGGCTTGACCTTGCCCTTGTGGACCCACGGCTGGAGCTTGACCTGGCCGAAGGCGAGGATCGCCGACTCCCCGGGGTTGAGTATCGGGGTGCCGGTGTCGACGCCGAAGACGCCGACGTTGGTGATGGTGACCGTGCCACCGGCCATGTCGGCCGGGGACGTTCTGCCCTCCTTGGCGGTGGCCACCAGCTCGCCCAGGGCCCGGGCCAGCTCCGGCAGGGTCTTGGCGTGCGCGTCCTTGATGTTCGGCACGATCAGACCGCGCGGAGTGGCCGCGGCGATGCCCAGGTTCACGTACTCCTTGTGGACGATCTCCTGGTTCTCCTCGTCCCAGGCGGCGTTGATCTCCGGGTTGCGGCGGATCGCCGTCAGGAACGCCTTGGCCACCAGCAGCAGCGGGTTGACCCGCAGGCCCGCCAGCTCCGGGTCCTCCTTGAGCTCCCGGACCAGCTTCATGGTGCGGGTGACGTCGACGGTGACGAACTCCGTGACGTGCGGCGCGGTGAAGGCGCTGGTGACCATCGCCTGGGCCGTCGCCTTGCGCACACCCTTGATCGGCACCCGCCGCTCGCGCTCCCCGGTCGAGGAGACCGGAGCCGGCGCCGGGGCCTCGGCCCGCGGGGCCGGGGTCGGGGTCGGCTCGGCGGCGGGCGCGGACGCCGCCGCCGCGGCGGCGCGCACGTCCTCGCGGGTGATGATCCCGCCCTCGCCGGTGGGGACGACCGTGGCCAGGTCGATGCCCAGGTCCTTGGCGAGCTTGCGCACCGGCGGCTTGGCCAGTGGACGCTTCGCGGACGGCTCGTCGGCGACCGGTACCGCGGGCGCCTCCACGACGGGTGTGGAGGTGCCGTTCAGCTCCGCCTGGACGGCGGACTGCGCGGCCTGCGCCTGCGCGGCGGCCTGCTTGCGCGGACGCCGCTTCGTCGACCCGGTGGCCACTCCGTAGCCCACCAGCACCGGTTGGCGCTTGCCCTCCTCGGCGCCGCCCTCCGCCTCGTCCCCGGCGGGCGGCGCGGGAGCGGGTTCGGCGGCGGGCGCCGCGGGCGCGCCCCGGTCCGGGCCGACGGGCCCGGCGGCGGGGTCGGTGTCCACCGTGATGATCGGCGTGCCGACGTCCACCGTGGTGCCCTCGTCGAAGCGCAGCTCGTGGACCACGCCGGTGAACGGGATGGGCAGCTCGACGGCGGCCTTGGCCGTCTCGACCTCGCACACCACCTGCCCGTCGGTCACCGAGTCCCCGGGCTTGACGTACCACTTGAGGATCTCGGCCTCGGTCAGCCCCTCGCCCACGTCCGGCATCTTGAACTCGCGGACGCGCTGGGCCGCGGCCCCGGCGGTAGCCGTATCAGTCATCGTCACGACTCTCCTCAGCCCTGTTCTCAGTACGCCAGCGCGCGGTCGACCGCTTCGAGCACCCGGTCCAGGTTGGGCAGGTACTCCTCCTCCAGCCTGGCCGGGGGGTACGGGGCGTGGAAGCCGCCGACGCGCAGCACCGGCGCCTCCAGGTGGTAGAAGCACCGCTCGGTGACGCGGGCGGCCAGTTCCGCGCCCGAGCCGAAGAACACCGGCGCCTCGTGCACCACCACCAGCCGGCCCGTCTTCTCCACCGAGGTCTGGACGGTGTCGAAGTCGAGGGGGGAGATCGACCGCAGGTCCACGACCTCCAGCGACTTCCCCTCCTCCTCGGCGGCGGCTGCCGCCTCCAGGCAGGTCTTCACCATCGGTCCGTAGGCGACCAGGGTCAGGTCGGTGCCCTCGCGGACGACGGCGGCCTTGTGCAGCGGGCCGGGGATGGCCTCGGTGTCGACCTCGCCCTTGTCCCAGTAGCGGCGCTTGGGCTCGAAGAAGATCACCGGGTCGTCGGAGGCGATCGCCTGCTGGAGCATCCAGTAGGCGTCCGAGGGGTTGGACGGCGAGACGCACTTGAGGCCGGCCACGTGCGCGAACAGGGCCTCGGGCGACTCGCTGTGGTGCTCCACCGCGCCGATGCCGCCGCCGTAGGGGATGCGGATGACGACCGGCAGCTTGACCTTACCCAGCGCACGGGCGTGCATCTTGGCGAGCTGGGTGACGATCTGGTCGTAGGCGGGGAAGACGAACCCGTCGAACTGGATCTCCGCCACCGGCCGGTAGCCCCGCAGGGCCAGGCCGATCGCGGTGCCGATGATGCCGGACTCGGCCAGCGGGGTGTCGATGACCCGCCCCTCGCCGAAGTCCTTCTGCAGTCCGTCGGTGATGCGGAAGACGCCGCCGAGCTTGCCGACGTCCTCTCCCATGATCAGGACCTTGGGGTCGGTCTCCAGGGCCTTGCGCAGCGACTCGTTGAGAGCCTTGGCCATGGGCAGGGTCTTGGCGGTCGTGGTCGCGGCCATCTCAGCGGCCCTCCTCGTCGGCGAAGGACGCCAGGTACTCGGCGAACCGGGCGCGCTCCTCGTCCACCAGCGCGTGCCCGTCGGCGTAGACGTTCTCGAAGATGGCCATGGTGTCCGGGTCCGGCATGGTCCGGATGGCCTCGCGGACCCGCTGTGCCAGCGCGTCGCTCTCCTCGTCGAGCCCGGAGAGCCAGTCGGCGTCGATCAGGCCCTCCTTCTCCAGGTAGGTGCGCATCCGCAGGATGGGGTCCTTGGCCTCCCACGCCTCGCGCTCGGCGTCCTTGCGGTAGCGGGTGGGGTCGTCGGAGGTGGTGTGGGCGCCCATCCGGTAGGTGAACGCCTCGACCAGCATCGGGCCCTGGCCGGAGCGGGCGTGCTCCAGCGCGGCCCGGGTGACGGCCAGCACGGCCAGCACGTCGTTGCCGTCCACGCGGACGCCGGGGAAGCCGAAGCCGGCGGCGCGCTGGTAGATCGGCACCCTCGACTGGCGCTCGGTGGGCTCGGAGATCGCCCACTGGTTGTTCTGACAGAAGAACACGACCGGGGCGTTGTAGACCGCGGAGAAGGTGAACGCCTCGGCGACGTCGCCCTGGCTGGACGCGCCGTCGCCGAAGTAGGCGACCACCGCGCTGTCCGCGCCGTCCTTGGCGACGCCCATCGCGTAACCGGTGGCGTGCAGCGCCTGGGAGCCGATCACGATGGTGTAGAGGTGGAAGTTGTTGCTGTAGGGGTCCCAGCCGCCGTTGTTCACGCCGCGGAACATCCCCAGCAGGTTGGTCGGGTCCACCCCGCGGCACCAGGCCACACCGTGCTCGCGGTAGGTGGGGAAGACGTAGTCGTCGTCCCGCAGCGCCCGCCCGGAGCCGATCTGGGCCGCCTCCTGGCCCAGCAGCGAGGCCCACAGGCCCAGTTCGCCCTGACGCTGGAGCGCCGTGGCCTCGGCGTCGAAGCGGCGGGTGAGGACCATGTCGCGGTACAGGCCGCGCAGCTCGTCCGGGGTGAGGTCCACCGAGTAGTCCGGGTGCTCGACCCGCTCGCCCTCCGGCGTCAGCAGTTGTACGAGCTCGGGACGCGCGGCGGCCTGCGAGCGTTTCCTGGTGCCGCTCGTCGTGGTGCGCTTTCCGCTGCTGCGGCGCGGCTTGCTGCGCGCGGCAGTGCTCTCCACGGTCACGTGTGCTCCTCCGTCTGTCCGGCCCCCGGGGTCGCCGGGGAGCCTGGGGTTTCCCCACCGGTGGTGGGGAGAGGCTCGCCCGATTCCGTACGGCCCCACGGGGTTGGGTGCGGCGCGGACGGAACCGAGCGGTGACAGGTGTCCGTTCGACGGCCCGCAGTCAGCACGTTACCCAGTACCTCCGCATGTGTGCGAAGGGCCCCTGACCTGCAATTTTCCTTGGATTTCCAAGTAAATCGCGAAAGTCTCGGAACACCACTGGTCACAGGCTCGCGAGCGCCGGGACAGGGGCACGGTATCCCGGAGGGAGGGACACGGGAAGAGTCGCGCGAGAGTGACGCCCGGTTGGTGGCGGTTCGACATGGTGGGCCCGGTGAGGGACCCGACCGCGGGCGACGGGCGCGGCGGGCCGGCCGCCGGCGGAGACGTCACCGACCGTCATGTGCAGAAGGCGTCCCGGACCGCCGGGTAGCGGTCGGTCCACCACACCACCAGCGCGGCGGTCGCCGGGAACTGCGGGTCGGTCCGGCGGTCCCGGAGCTGGTACCGCCAGCGCAGCATCCAGAAGTCGTTGAGCCGTTCCCACCACACCCGGTGTACGGCCGCGGCCATCTCGTCCGCGCCGACCCCGGCGGCGGCGCGGTAGGCGCGGGCGTAGGCGCGGATCTTGGCCAGGTCCAGGGAGCCCCCCGGCCGCAGGAAGAAGATGGCGGCGGCCCGGACGGCCTCCTCCGCGCGCGGCTGGACGGCCAGCCGGTCCCAGTCCACGATCGCGACGGGCTCGCAGGGCTCCCGGTTCCGGTAGAGCAGGTTCAGGGGGTGGAAGTCGCCGTGCACCCACCCGGCGACCGGCTCCGCGCCGGCCGGCGGACGGCGGTGGGCGTGGCGGCGCAGCAACGCGCGGCGCTCGCGCAGCCGGTGTTCGGCCAGTTCGTCGAAGCAGTCGCGCCGGCGACGGGTCCGGACCCGGGCGAGCAGCGTGTCGATGAGGGCGAAGGTGTCCTCGGGGTCGGCGCTGGTGTGGGCGGTGCGTTCGGCTCGGGGCGCGGGTACGACCCGGTCCAGTCCGACGTGCACCCGGCCGAGCAGCGTGCCCAGCCGGCGGGACTGGGCCGGGGAGAGCTCGCCGCCGTCGCGGTGCCGGCCGTCCACCCAGGGGTGGAGGGCGTAGCAGCCGCCCCCGACGACGGCGACCGTCCGGCCGGAGGCGTCCTGGACGGGCGGGACGACCGGGAGGCCGAGGTCGCCGAGGCGCGCGGTGACGCGGTGCTGGTGCTCGATGCGGTCCGGGGCCTCGGGGTCGTCGTCGAGGTGGTGCTTGAGGAAGAACCGGCCGCGGGTGGTCGTCAGCCGGTAGCCCCGGTTCAACAGTCCCTGGGCCACCGGCTCGCAGGAGAGCGGCTCCCCGGCGCCGTAGCGGCGCACCAGCGTGGTGAGGGTGGTGCCGGGAAGATCACGAGACTGCACGAGCCGCATCGTAGGTCACCTGCGGCGACACACCCGTCACGGTGTGCAAGGGGGGCCGGGGCGTGATATTGGGGCCCTTCCCCGGATCAGCCGCCGGTCGGGTTCCCGTCGTTCCCGCCGATCTGCGGTTCCCCGGCGCCGCCCGCGTCGGCTCCGCCCGGCGGGTTGCCGCCCGGGTTGCCGCCCTGGTTGCCGCCGACGTCGGCGCCGCCCTGCTCCCCGCCCGGGTTGCCGCCGATGTCGGCGCCACCGTCCTGCTCCCCGGTGCCGCCGTTCTGGCCGCCGTTCTGGCCGCCGCCGATGGGTTCGGTGGGCTGGTCGGTCGGCGAGGGCGTCTCGGTGGGCTGGAGGTCGCTGGGGATGTCGGTGGGCCCGCCGGTGTCCGACCAGCCGCCCGAGCCTCCGGTACCGGGGTCGTTCGGCAGGGGCTCCTCGGTCGGCTCCTCCTCGGTCGGCTCCGGGGAGGTCTCCTCGTCCGTGGGCGCGCTGGAGGTCTTGCTCGGGGTCTTCGGCTCCTTGTCGTCCCCGCTGCCCTCGATGGCGAAGAAGATGCCCGCGCCGACGGCGAGGACGGCGAAGAAGGCGATCAGCGCGTACTTCAGGCCACTGCCGCCGCCGCGCCCGCCGTCGTAGCCGCCGTTCCCGTCGTAGGCGCCGCCGTTGTCGTACGGGCCGCCGCCGGTGGGGTTGCCCATCAGCAGCGGCGGGCCGACCCGGGTGGCGTCCGTGGCGCCGGCGTAGGCGTCACCGCCCTGCCCGTACGCGGCGGGGGTGCCCATGGCGGGCGTGGCGCCGGTGGAGACCACCATGCCGGTGTTCCACAGGCCGCCGGTGTGTCCGCCCTGCTCCTGGAGCATGCGCAGCGCGTACTGCACCAGGCCGCGCATCTCCTCGGCGGTCTGGAAGCGGTCGTCCGGGTCTTTGGCCAGGGCGCGCATCACCAGGCCGTCCAGCTCCGGCGGCACCGCGTCGGAGACCTCCGACGGCGGCACCGGCTCGTCCTGGACGTGCTGGTAGACCACCGAGAGCGGCGTCTCGCCGACGAACGGCGGGCGCAGCGCGAGGAGTTCGTAGAGCAGGCAGCCCGTCGCGTAGAGGTCGGAGCGGGCGTCCACCGTCTTGCCCAGCGCCTGCTCGGGGGAGAGGTACTGCGGGGTGCCCATGACCATGCCGGTCTGGGTCATGGTGGTGGACGCGCCGTGCAGGGCGCGGGCGATGCCGAAGTCCATCACCTTCACGGCGCCGTTGTCGGTGATGATGACGTTGGCGGGCTTGATGTCGCGGTGCACGATGCCGTGCTGGTGGCTGTAGGCGAGCGCCTCCAGCACCCCGGAGACGATGATCAGCGCCTGCTCGGGCGGCGGGGCGTCGGCGTTCACCAGCAGGTCGCGGATGGTGCGGCCCTCGACCAGCTCCATCACGATGTACGGCACCGCGTTGCCGTCGACCATGTCCTCGCCGGAGTCGTAGACGGCCACCACCGCGTGGTGGTTGAGTCCGGCGACGGACTGCGCCTCGCGGGTGAAGCGCGCCTTGGCCACCGGATCCTCGGCGAGGTCGGAGCGCATCAGCTTGACGGCCACCGTCCGGCCCAGGCGCACGTCCTCGGCGGCGAAGACCTCCGCCATGCCACCGCGGCCGAGGCGGCGGGTGATGCGGTACCGTCCGTCGCCCACCATGCCGCCATTGGGCCAGAACTCTGACGAATCGGGCGATCCGGACACTCCGCCAGCGGTCTCGTCGGGCTCCGAAGGCCCTCCGGCGGCTTGTGTCTGTGCCATCAATCCTCGCCGTAGATCAGGTCCGCGTGAGTGCGGATCCGTACGCTCTGCTCCTCAGTGCACGCTAACAGGGTCCGGGGGCCGTGCCCCTCGGTCGGAGCGAAGAGAGCGGCGCGGTGGATGGTGCGGAGAGCGGTGGGCAGTGACCGACCATCCAACCCGGTCGGGCCGCGAACTGGCAAGTTACGATGTCGGACGCACCGGGAAACGCGGCGTGACGCGTATGCGCGCATCGTGTCACGGAACGGGCAAGCAGCTTGACGTGTCCGACCGCTGGGGCAGACTTGCCGATGGTCGGGTGCCCCCGTCGACGATTCCGGGGCACCCACGGACGACACAAGAGCACACCAGAGCACCAGCAGAGAGCAACCGTACACGCGCGGGCCACAACGGCAGCCCTGCGGCGCCGAGGGGGAAGCAGGCAGATGAGCTACGACGGCGCACAGGCCGGTGGTTACCAGGGCCGCACTGTCGGCGGTGGGCGCTACCAGCTCCGGGACCTGCTCGGCCAGGGCGGCATGGCCTCGGTGCACCTCGCCTACGACTCCGTGCTCGACCGACAGGTCGCGGTGAAGACCCTCCACACCGAGCTGGGCCGCGAGGCGTCCTTCCGCGAGCGCTTCCGGCGCGAGGCCCAATCGGTGGCCAAGCTCACGCACACCAACATCGTCTCGGTCTTCGACTCCGGCGAGGACGAGATCGACGGCGCGCTGGTGCCGTACATCGTCATGGAGTACGTCGAGGGCGAGCCGCTGCGCTCGGTGCTCGACCAGGACGTGGCGCGGCTCGGCGCGATGCCGAGCGACAAGGCGCTGAAGATCGCCGCCGACGTGCTCGCCGCGCTCGAGGTCAGCCACGAGATGGGCCTGGTGCACCGGGACATCAAGCCGGGCAACGTGATGCTGAACCGGCGCGGCGTGGTCAAGGTGATGGACTTCGGCATCGCCCGCGCCATGCAGTCCGGCGTCACCTCGATGACCCAGACCGGCATGGTCGTCGGCACCCCGCAGTACCTCTCCCCCGAGCAGGCCCTGGGGCGCGGCGTGGACGCCCGCTCCGACCTGTACTCGGTGGGCGTCATGCTCTTCGAGCTGCTCACCGGGCGGCTCCCCTTCGACGCCGACTCGCCGCTGGCCATCGCGTACGCGCACGTCCAGGAGGAGCCGCCCGTCCCCTCCTCGATCAACCGGGCGCTGCCGCCGGCGGTGGACGCGCTGATAGCCAGGGCGCTGCGGAAGAACCCCAACGAGCGGTTCCCGACCGCCGAGGCGATGCGCCAGGAGTGCGAGCGCGTCCGCGGCGCGGTGGCGTCCTCGGGCACCACCCCGACGATCGTCGGCGGCGGCCCGGTGCAGAGCGGCGCGGCGGTCGCCCAGTCCGTCTTCCCGCCGGTGGACACCACCGGCACCCCGCCCCCGCACGGCGGCGTGCAGCAGCCCTACCAGCCCTACCCGGCCGCCGCCCACGGCACCTACGGGCCGTCCACGCCGCCGCCCACCCCGGCCTACTCGGCGCCCGGTCCGTACGGGCCCCAGGGCGGCGCTCCCACCCCGCCGCCGTACAACGCGCCGCACCCCTCGCCCGCCGGCGGCCGGAAGAGCACCGGGGTGCTCGTCGGCTCGGCCGTCGCCGTGATCGTCGCCGTCTCGGCCGTGATCATCGCGATAACGCTCAACGGCGGGGACGGCAAGGGGGAGCCTCGGACGAACGACTCCCCCGGCCCCGTCCAGACGACGGAGCTGCCCGCGGGCACCACCGGCGGCGACAGCGGTGGGAACGACGGTGGCGGCACCAACGGGCAGAACACCGGCGACGACGGCAACGGCGACACCGACGACGACGCCGACGACGGTGGCTTCAAGGGCGAGGACAAGACGAAGACCATCGACGCCGGCAAGTGCACGGAGGCCTCGGAGAGCATCTTCGAGAAGGGCAAGACGAGCATGCCCGACCTCACCTACAAGAACCTGACCTCGGTGAAGACCTGCATCCGCGAGGCGGGCTGGTACCTGGACGACGTCGAGTACGAGGACGAGAACCTGTACGGCAAGAACACCGTCCTCGAACAGTCCCCGCAGCCGTACGAGGCCTTCGACCCCGAGAAGGACAAGATCACCCTGACCGTCTCCACGGGCAACCCGTCCTGACGGCTCCTTGGGGCGCGGCCCACGCACAGGGCCCGGCACGCGGATCGCGTGCCGGGCCCTGTGGCGTCGATGCGCTTGTGCCGCTCCGACGTCCGAGGACGCGGGGAGCGGACGTCGGAGGGGGGCGTCGGTGTCAGAGGTGGTCGACGGCGGTCGGAGGCAACGGCAATCAGAGGTAACGGCAGTCAGAGGTAGGGGCCCGAGCGGGTGTGGCCGCGGCCCTCGGCGTCCTTGTCGTCGGGCATCACGCCCGAGGGGAGCGCCCGGCGCATCTGCTCGAGCTGGGCGCGCGCCGCCATCTGCTGGGCGAACAGCGCCGTCTGGATGCCGTGGAACAGCCCCTCCAGCCAGCCCACGAGCTGGGCCTGCGCGATGCGCAGCTCGGCCTCCGAGGGGACGGCGTCGTCGGTGAACGGCAGCGAGATCCGCTCCAGTTCCTCGATCAGCTCGGGCGCCAGTCCGTCCTCCAACTCCTTGACGGAGCTGGCGTGGATCTCCTTGAGCCGGGCCCGGCTCGCCTCGTCCAGGGGAGCGGACTTGACCTCCTCCAGGAGCTGCTTGATCATGCTGCCGATCCGCATGACCTTCGCGGGCTGCTCGACCATCTCCGTCACGGGGATCTCGCGCGACTCCTCGTCGGCGTCGCCGTCCCCGCCCGTGTGGGCGGCGCGGCCGAGGGCCATTCCGTCCGGGCCGACGACCAGGACCTGCTGGCCCTCGTGCGACCGTTCGTTCATCGGCTGTGTCATACCCCCATTCTGCATCCCACGCCGATCCCCCGTCCTCGCACCCGTGGGCGGCCCCGGGCCGGGACCGCCCACGGGAGTTCAGCGACGCAGGCGCAGGGCGAAGGACGCCAGTCCCAGACCGAGGAAGGTCAGTCCGGCGCCGAGCGGCAGCACGGGCAGCAGTTGCCGGCCGGTGGTCGCCGCCCGATTCTCGACGCCCCGCTCGTCGTCCCGGACGGGCTCGTCGTCGCCGTAGTCGTAGTCGTCCACGGTGCCGGAGCCCCGGTCGCTGATCTGTTCCGTCCACGCCGACGGGGTCCGCTCCGCGCCCGGACGTCCCGCGGGCGTCTCGGGCTGCCGCGACCCGCCCCCGGCGTCCCGGTCGGTCTCCTCCTCCGACGGTGTGCCGGACGGTTCGCCGGAGGGCTCACCGGACGTGTGCGTCGGGGTGGGGGTGGGCGTGGGAGTCGGCGTGGGCTCGGGGTCCTCCGGTGACCGCGGCGGCGTGGACGGCCACGAGGGGAACGACGGCCGGTCGTCCGGCCGGTCGCCGTCGTCGTCGGTGGGAGAGGGCGTGGGGGTCGACCTGTTGTGCTCCGTTCTCGGCTCCACGGCGCCGGGACCGCTGCCGGGAACGGCCGCCATGGCCGCCGTGTGCTGGACGGCCAGGGCGACGGGTGCCGGAAGGAGCACCATCGCGCAGGCCAGCAGGGTGATCACGGTTTCTCTCACCGCTACGCCCCCTCCCGTACCAAGCATCCAGTGGTGTAACAAGCGTCACACGATCGCGTGAGAGCGGCATCTCGGACGGCTCAACGAGACGCCAACGATCACCGAACAATCACCGAACAGTCATGGGACGGTGAGAACGACCTTGCCCACGTGATCGCTCTGTTCGAGTACCCGGTGTGCCTGGGAGGCATGACTCATCGGCAGTGTCCGGTCGATGACGGGCCGGACGTGCCCGGAGGCGATCAGCGGCCAGACGTGTTCCCGCACCGCCGCGACGATCTCCGCCTTCTCCGACACCGGACGGGAGCGCAGGGTGGTGGCCGTGATGGTGCCCCGCTTGGCGAGCAGCGCCCCCAGGGGGAGTTCTCCCGTGCGTCCGCCCTGGAGGCCGATGATCGCGATGCGCCCGCCGGTGGCGAGCACCTTCACGTTCCGCTCCAGGTACTTGGCGCCGATGATGTCCAGGACGACGTCCGCGCCGTGCCCGGCCGTGGCCTCCCGGACCTCCTCGACGAAGTCCTGCTCGCGGTAGTCGATCAGGATGTCCGCGCCCAGCTCCGCGCAGCGCCGCAGCTTCTCGGGGCTGCCCGCGGTGACCGCCACCCGGGCGCCGACGGCCTTGGCGAGCTGGATCGCCATGGTGCCGATGCCACTGGCGCCGCCGTGCACCAGCAGCGTCTCGCCCTCCTTCAACCCGGCGATCATGAAGACGTTCGACCAGACCGTGCAGGCGACCTCGGGGAGCGCCGCCGCCACGGCCGGGTCGAGGGGACCGTCGGGGCCCTCGGGCAGCGGCAGCAACTGGCCGGCCGGCACGGCGACCTTCTCGGCGTACCCGCCGCCGGCCAGCAGCGCGCACACCTGGTCGCCGACCCGCGGGCCCTCGACTCCGGGGCCGAGCGCCGCGATCCGTCCCGCGCACTCCAGACCGGGGTGGGGGGAGGTGCCGGGCGGCGGGTCGTAGAAGCCCTGCCGCTGGAGAAGGTCGGCGCGGTTGACGGCGCTCGCCGCCACCTCGATCAGCACCTCGCCCTCGCCGGGCTCGGGATCGTCGACCTCCGTCCAGGCGAGGACCTCGGGGCCGCCGGGTTCGGTGATGGTGATCGCGTGCATGGGGTGACGCTACCTCCGCGGGTCGGTGGGAAGGACGACGGCCTGCGAGGGCGAGGCCCGTCGGATGACGACGAGACGGTCGGTGAGTTCCAGCGTGGCCGCCTCCGGGTCGTCGAAGCCCAGCACCCGGTGGCCGCGCACCACGGAGACGACCAGGTCCTTGCACTCGCGCGGGGACCGGCCGGCCTCGGCCTTGGTGACCGGGCGCTCGGTGAGGTTCAGGCCCGTGCCCTGGTGGATCAGGTCCTCCATCACCGCGCCCGCGCTCGGGCTAAGCATGGACATGCCCAGCAGACGGCCGGCGGCGCTGGCGCTGGTGATCACGGAGTCCGCGCCGGACTGGCGGAGCAGCGGCGCGTTCTCC
Source organism: Streptomyces megasporus (assembly GCF_000718985.1). Classification (GTDB taxonomy): domain Bacteria; phylum Actinomycetota; class Actinomycetes; order Streptomycetales; family Streptomycetaceae; genus Streptomyces; species Streptomyces megasporus. The sequence continues at coordinate 106,477 of NZ_JODL01000014.1, forward strand.
TCCTCGCGCACCGCGGCGACGATCCGCAGATTGCGGTTGAGCTGGCGGGCGGTGAGCGTCACCAGCACCGCCGTGTCGTCGCGCTGGGTGGCGATGACCACCTGCCCCGCGCGCTGCACCTCCGCCCGCAGCAACACGTCGCTGCGGGTCGCGTCCCCGACGACGCCCGTGAACCCGGCGGCGCCCGCCGCCTCGACGACCTTCCGGCTCGGGTCGACGACGACTATCTGGCTCTGGGGGATCCCCGTCGAGATCAGCGTCTCGGCGGCGGACCGGCCCTTCGTGCCGAAGCCGACGATGACGGTGTGATCACGCAAGGCGGACCTCCAACGGGCCAGGCGCCACTGCTCACGGGTCCGTTCCGCCAGCACCTCCAGGGTGGTGCCGATGAGGATGATCAGGAACAGGACGCGCAGCGGCGTGACGACCAGGATGTTGATCAGACGGGCGCTGTCGCTGACCGGGGTGATGTCACCGTACCCGGTGGTGGAGAGGGTGACGGTGGCGTAGTAGAAGCAGTCCAGGAGGGAGACCTCGCCGTCGGCGTTGTCCCCGTACTCCTCGCGGTCCAGGTAGACCAGGAACACCGTCACGAGCAGGACGAGCGCCGCGGCCACCACCCGCTTCGCCACCTGGCGCAGCGGTCCGGCGACCGGCTCGGGGAGCTGCACGTGGTGTTGCAGCTCGTCCAGCGGGACTCGCTTCAAGCCGTTCAAGCCGTTCATGCCGTCACGCCCACGGGAGCCTCAGGAGGTGCACGCCGGTGCCCGGTGCGACACCGCCGGGCGGGACCACCGCGAGCGCGGTGGCCGCGGCGATGCCCCGCAACATCGCGGGACCGGTGAAACGCAGTGACCGTACACCTCGGCCATCCTGCACGACGGGGACCAGACGCGTGTCACGGGGGTGGCCGTGCACCTCGTCCAGGAGCGGGGCGGTGGGCGGCGCGCCGTCGACCGGTCCGGTACGGGACGGTTCGGTGGACCGTCCCGTGCCGGGGACGGCCCGCAGCAGCGGCTCGGCCAGGGTGAGCAGCCCCGACACGGCCGCCAGGGGGTTGCCCGGCAGCCCGACGAGGTGCGCCCCGGCGGGCAGCCGCGCCAGCAGCATCGGATGGCCCGGCCGCACGGCCACGCCGTCCACCAGCAGCGTCGCGCCCAGCCGACGGAGGGCGGGGTGGACGTGGTCGACGGGGCCGAAGGCCGTGCCCCCGGTGGTCACGACGAGGTCGGCGGTGGTGCCGGCCAGCGCCTCGTACAGCGCCTCGGCGTCGTCGCCCAGCCGGCGGGTGGCGAGCGGCTGGACGCCCAGGGCCGCCAGCCAGGGGCCGATCATCGGGCCGAGCGCGTCACGGACACGACCGCCCTCGGGGCGGCCGGACGTCAGCAGCTCGTCGCCCAGGACCAGCACCTCGGCGCGGGGGCGGCGCAGGACGGACAGCTCGTCCCAACCCGCCGCGGCGGCGAGGCCGAGCACGGCCGGGGTGACCCGCGTGCCGGCGGGCAGCAGGTGGTCGCCCTGCCGGCATTCCTGGCCGCGCGGGCGGATGTCGGCGCCGTGCTGGGGCGCCCGGGGGGCGTGCAGTCGACGGTCGCGCACCTCGCCGTACTCGGAGCGCAGCACCGCGGTGGCGCCCGGCGGGATTCGGGCGCCGGTGGCGATGCCGACGGCGTGGCCGTCCGGCAGCGGGGGCGGGGCGTCGTCCCCGGCCAGGACGCCGCGGGCGGCCTCCGCTCCGCCCGGCTCCCAACCGTCCGGCTCCCAACCGTCCAGCGCCCAGGGCCCCGGTCCGGAGACGGCCCAGCCGTCCATGGCCGAGGTGTCGAACGCCGGCAGGTCGGTGAGCGCGGTGAGGGCCTCGGCGAGACGGTGGTCGAGGGCGCTGCCCAGGGGCAGGGTGACGGACTCGGCACGCCGTCGGGCCCCGGCGCGGGCGGCGACGGCACGGGCCCGCGGCCAGTCCAGGTGCCGTACGTCCTCCGCCTTCGGCGCCCCGTCCGCCGCCGTGGCGTGCCGGCGGCCGTCACGACGGGCGCCGGCACGGGGGGAGCGGCCGTCCCGGTGGGCGTTGGCCAGGGCGAGGGCGTCGGCCAGCTCGTCACCACTCATCCGGCTCTACCGCCCTTCCGGGTCCGGCCCCGGCTTCTCCTCCTCGGCCCAGCGACGGGCGAGTTCGGCGGCCTTCCGGGCGGCGGCGGCGACGTCCTCGGCGCTGCCGCCCGCGCGGGCCGCCGCGTACCCGACGAGGAAGGTCGTCAGCGGGGCGGCGGGACGTGTCACGCCGTGCGCGGCGTCCCGGGCTAGGTCCAGGAGGAGGGCGGTGTCGACGTCGAGGTCGATGCCGAGTTCGGCCTTGACGGCGGTCATCCATTCGTTCAGCACACGCCCATGCTCCCTGATCCGCGAGCGGGCCGCCGCGAGGTCCTCCCAGGTGTCGCAGTCCAGGGCCTCGTGGGGGGCGACCGGGGCGACGCGGCGCAGCGACAGCTCGGCGGTGAGCAGCCGCAGGGGGAGGTGCGCGAGGCTTCCGTGCTCGGCGGCGATCAGGGCCAGTTCGCGGCGGAGGGACTCGGCGCGGTAGGCGCCCAGGAGGGGCTGGTCGCGGCCGTCGTCGACGATCGCGCCGTCCCTCTCGCCGTTCCCGTCGCCGTCCCCCTCACTGTCTCCGTCCAAGCCGGTCGTGCCGGTCGCACCGGTCGCACCGTCCAGCAGGGTCCGCACGGTCGCGGACGTCAGGAACGGCAGGTCCGCGGAGAGCACCAGCACCGTCTCGTGGTCGGTGCGGCGCAGCCCGGCGTCGAGCGCGGCCAACGGCCCGCCGCCGGGCGGCTGTTCGCGCACCCAGTCCACCGGGCGGGACGTCGGCCGGCGCGGACCGACGACCACGGTCCGCGCCGCGTCCGCGCAGGCGTCCAGTACCCGGTCGAGCAGGGACCGGCCCCCGACGGTGAGGGCCGGTTTGTCCGCTCCGCCGAGCCGGCGGGCGCTGCCGCCCGCCACGACGACGGCGTCGTAGGCGTGGGTCATTCCCCGAGTATGGCGCTCACAGGGTGCGCAGCAGCACGGCCGGGTGCTCGACGCAGTCGGCCACGTACCGCAGGAAGCCACCCGCCGTGCCGCCGTCGCACACCCGGTGGTCGAAGGTGAGCGAGAGCTGGACGACGTGGCGCACGGCCAGCTCGCCCTCGTGCACCCACGGCTTGGGGGTGATGCGTCCGACCCCGAGCATCGCCGCCTCGGGGTGGTTGATGATCGGCGTCGAGCCGTCCACCCCGAACACCCCGTAGTTGTTCAGGGTGAAGGTGCCGCCGGTCAGTTCGGCGGGTTTCAGCGTCCCCGCGCGGGCGGACTCGGTGAGTCGGGCGATCTCCTCGGTGAGGCCGGTCGCGTCGCGCTCGTGGGCGTCGCGGACGACGGGGACCACGAGCCCGCGCTCGGTCTGGGCGGCGAACCCCAGGTGTACGCCGGGCAGCCGGACGATCTCGCGCGCGGCCGTGTCCACGGTGGCGTTCAACTCGGGGAAGCGGGCGAGGGCGGCGGTGCAGATCCGGGCGAGGAACGCCAGCAGGGAGATCTTCGGCCCTCCCGCTGCGTTCATCGCCCGCCGGGCGGCGAGCAACTCGGTGGCGTCGGCGTCCACCCAGCAGGTGGCGTCGGGGATCTCGCGCCGGGAGGTGGAGAGCTTCTCCGCGACCGCGCCGCGCAGGCCGCGCAGCGGGACGCGCTCGCCCACCGCGGCGGAGGCGGGGCCGGCGACGGTCGGGACGGGCGCCGTGGGAGCGGGCGCGGCGGGCGCCGTGGGCGCGGCCGTACGGGCCAGGGCCCGCTCGACGTCCGCCCGCAGGATCAACCCCTGCGGCCCGGTGCCGGTGATCCCGCGCAGGTCGATCCCGTTCTCCCGCGCGAGCCGCCGCACCAGCGGCGAGATCACGGGGACGGGGCCGGCCGGCGGCCGGGTGTCGGCGGGCGTGGGCGCGACGGGTGCGGCGGCGGGCGCGGCGGCGACCGCGTGGGCGGGAGACGTCGGACGGACCCTGCGCCGGCGGGCCACGGGGGCGCCCGTGCCGTACCCCACCAGCACGTTCCCCGACCCTTCCGACTCCGCCCCGGCCGGCTCCTCGACGCGGGAGCCCCCGCGGTCCTCGCCGGAGGCGCCGATCGCCACCGTGATCAGGGGCGAGCCGACGGGGATCTCGGCGCCCTCCTCGCCGAACCGCGCGGTGACCACACCGCCGTACGGGCAGGGCACCTCGACCATGGCCTTGGCCGTCTCGACCTCCACGACCGGCTGGTCCACCTCGACCACGTCGCCGACGGAGACCAGCCAGCGGACGATCTCGGCCTCGGTGAGTCCCTCGCCCAGGTCGGGGAGGGCGAACTCGCGGACCTCGGGCATCAGCGGGTGCCTCCCTCGAACGCCTCGGGGCGCTCCGTCCACTCCGACTCCCACTGGAGTCGGGCGACGGCGTCCAGCACCCGGTCCACGCCGGGCAGGTGGTGACGCTCCAGCATGGGCGGCGGGTAGGGGATGTCGAACCCGGCCACGCGCAGCACCGGAGCCTCCAGGTGGTGGAAGCAGCGCTCGGTGATCCGGGCGGCGATCTCGCCGCCGGGGCCGCCGAACCCGCTCGCCTCGTGGACGACCACGGCCCGCCCGGTGCGGCGCACCGACGCGCAGACCGTCTCGTCGTCGAAGGGGACCAGGGAGCGCAGGTCGACGACCTCCAGGTCCCAGCCCTCCTCGCGGGCGGCGTCGGCCGCCTCCAGACAGACGGGCACCGACGGCCCGTAGGTGACCAGCGTCGCGGACGTCCCCGCGCGGCGGACCTCGGCACGGCCGATGGGCGCGACCGGCTCCGGGGCCTCGGGCGACCAGTCGGCCCTCGACCAGTACAGCCGCTTGGGCTCCAGGAAGACCACCGGGTCGTCGGAGGCGATGGCGGCCCGCAGCAGCCCGTAGGCGTCGGCCACCGTCGCCGGGGTCACCACATGGAGGCCGGGGGTGGCCATGTAGTAGGCCTCGGAGGAGTCGCTGTGGTGCTCCACACCGCCGATCCCGCCGCCGTAGGGCACGCGGACGGTGATCGGCAGCGGCATCCTCCCCCGCGTGCGGTTGCGCATCTTGGCGACGTGGCTGAGGAGCTGCTCGAACGCCGGGTAGGCGAAGGCGTCGAACTGCATCTCCACCACGGGCCGCAGCCCGTACATCGCCATGCCGACGGCCGTGCCGAGGATGCCGGCCTCGGCCAGCGGGGTGTCCGTGCAGCGGTCCTCGCCGAACTCCTTCGTCAGGCCGTCGGTGATCCGGAAGACGCCGCCGAGCGCGCCGACGTCCTCGCCGAGCACGTGCACGGTCGGGTCCTCGGCCATGGCGTCGCGCATCGCGCGGTTGAGGGCCTGGGCCATGGTGGCGGGCTTGCGGGCGGTCTCGGTCTTCCGGGCGTCCTGTCCCGTCCCGGTGGTGGCGGTCGTCATCGCTCGTCCCCCTCGCCGTTCTCCTCGGCTCCCTCGGCCGCCAGTTCGGCGCGCAGCCGCTCGGCCTGTTCCCTCAGTTGCGTGGTCTTCTCCGCGTAGACGTGGTCGAAGAGGTCCATCGGGTCGAGCACCGGGTCCTCGTTCATCCGCGCCCGCAGCCGCGCGGCCATCTCCTCCGCCTCCTCGTGCGCCCGCTCCCTGGTCGCCTCGTCGAGCAGGCCGCGGGCGGTCATCTCGCGCTCCAGCAGTTCCACGGGGTCGTGTTCGCGCCAGGTCTCGACCTCGGCGTCGTCGCGGTAGCGGGTGGCGTCGTCGGCGTTGGTGTGGGCGTCCAACCGGTAGGTGATCGCCTCCACGAGGGTGGGCCCCTCCCCTCGCCGGGCACGCTCGACGGCCTCGGAGAGCACCTGGTGGACGGCGGCGACGTCGTTGCCGTCCACCAACCGGCCGGGGATGCCGTAGCCGACGGCCTTGTGGGCCAGGGAGGGCGCGGCGGTCTGCTTGGCGAGGGGGACGGAGATCGCGAAGCCGTTGTTCTGGACGAGGAAGACGGTCGGCGTCCGCCAGACGGCGGCAAAGTTCAGGGCCTCGTGGAAGTCGCCCTCGCTCGTCCCGCCGTCGCCGACCATGGCCAGGGCCACCACGTCGTCGCCCTTGAGACGGGCGGCGTGGGCGAGCCCGACGGCGTGCGGGAGGTGGGTGGCCAGCGGGGTGGAGAGCGGGGCGACACGGTGCTCGTAGGGGTCGTAGCCGGTGTGCCAGTCGCCGCGGAGCAGGCCGAGCGCCTCGACCGGGTCCATGCCGCGGGCCACGGCGGCGAGGGTGTCGCGGTAGCTGGGGAAGAGCCAGTCCCGCTCCTCCAGGACCAGTGCGGCGGCCACCTCGCACGCCTCCTGCCCGGTGGAGGAGGGGTAGACGGCGAGCCGGCCCTGCTTGGTGAGCGCGGTGGCCTGCCGGTTGTAGCGGCGGCCCCTCACCAGGTGGCCGTGGAGCGTCCTCAGCAGTGTCGGGTCCAGCTCGGCGCCGGTACCCAGCAGCCGGTAGGGCTCCCGGTCCGGCAGCAGCGGCGCGGGATCTGTGCGCGGCCGCCAGGCGGGGGGCGGCGCGGGGCGGTAGGCGCCTGGCTGTTCCAGGACCGTCATCTCGGTACCTCCTGATGGGGGCATCGCGAACGCGGAGCCACGCAGAGTGACCGGCTCCCCTACCGATTGTTCGGTCACCGGCGCATTTTGGCTACGGGTGGGGAGGCCCTGTGGACAAACGGTTCTGCACAGCGTGTGATGTCGGCAGGACGTCCATCGAGGGGAGGCGGCAGGCCATGTCGGAAGAACAGATGGCTTCCGTGGCACCGGAGAGTGACCACCGGCCGGCGGCTCGTCCGCTCGATCCGGTCGACCGGGCCATCCTGCGGATGCTGCAACTGGACGGCAGAGCGTCGATACGCTCGGTGGCCGAGCGGGTGCACGTGTCGCGGGCGAACGCCTACGCCCGGATCAACCGCCTCGTCGAGGACGGGGTGATACGCGGCTTCACGGCCCGGGTGGACCACGAGCGGGCCGGGCAGGGGGCCTCGGCGTACATCACGCTGAAGATCGTGCAGAACTCCTGGCGCACGGTGCGCGAGAAGCTCAAGGCGCTTCCCGGAGCCGCGCACATCGCGCTGGTCAGCGGGGACTTCGACGTCCTGCTGCTGGTGCACACCGCCGACAACCGGGCGCTGCGGGAGCTGGTGCTCACCCGCATCCAGGCGATCCCGGAGGTGCTGAGCACCCGTACGCTCCTGGTCTTCGAAGAGACCGACCTCGAACCGGAGGCGTGAACCGGTCCGCTTCCGGGCCTTCCCCCGTCGCTCTCCGTGTCGTTCCTACTGCTTTCGCAGCCCCTCGAAGGCGAGCCGCACGACCGTGTCGGCGATCCGCTCGCCGTCCGAGGCCTCCCCGGACAGGGGTCGGTACCACTCCACGATCGAGTTGATCATGCCGAAGAGCAGCCTGGTCGTCAGTCGGGCGTCGAGGTCGGCGCGGAGGTCGCCCTCGGCGACGGCGGCCTTCAGCAGTTCGGCCACCCGGTGGTCGAACTCGCGGCGGCGCTCCATCGCCCAGCGTTCGGTGCGGGTGTTGCCGCGCACCCGCAGCAGCAGCGTGACGTGGGGCAGTTCGGCCGTCAGCACCCCGACGGTACGACGGGTGACGTGTTCCAGCCGTTCGATCGCCCGCCCCTCGCGGGCCTCCGGTTCCTCCAGTACGGCGAAGAGGCCGTCGAGCGCACGGGATATCGCCCGGCGCAGCAGCTCCTCCTTGCTGCGCACGTGGTGGTAGATGGAGGACTTGGAGATGCCCGCCGCACGGGACAGGTGCTCCATGGAGGTGCCGTCGTAACCGCGTTCGTTGAAGACCTCCACCGCCACCGCGAGGAGCGATTCGGGCGTGTAGGTGTCGCGCTTGGGCGGCTTGGCTGGCATGGCTCCGATGGTATCCACAGGTTCCCGACCCCTCTTGCCCGACCGATCGTTCGGTAGCAGTATCTACGGTGTCCGTCCGGCCGCGCACCGCCCGCGTGCGCGGCCCGCACACCCGCTCGACGAGGAGTTGGTCCGATGGCCACCGCACCCACCCAGGCCCCGCCGGCGGTTCCGGCGCAACTGGTGGAGAAGCACCGTCCCACGTTGGAGAGGGCGCTGGAGGCGATCCGCGTCAGGGATTACTGGTCGCCGTACCCGGAGCACCCCAAGGCCTACGGCGAGGAGCACGGCACGCCGGGCGCCGCCGAGGGGAAGGCCGCGTTCGACGCCCTGCTCGGCACCCGCTTCGAGCTGGACCAGCCGGGCACGGACGGCTGGGTGGCCGGCGAGGTCTCGCCGTACGGCCCGAAGCTGGGCACCGAGTACCCCCACGTCGACGTCGACGTGCTGCTGCCCGCGATGCGCGCCGCGATGCCCGCCTGGCGGGACGCGGGCCCCGAGACGCGGGCGGCGGTGTGCCTGGAGATCCTGGCCCGGATCAACGCGCGGACCCACGAGTTCGCCCACGCGGTGATGCACACCAGCGGACAGGCGTACCTGATGGCGATGCAGGCGGGCGGGCCGCACGCGCAGGACAGGGGCCTGGAGGCGGTGGCGTACGCCTACGCCGAGCAGACGCGCGTCCCGGCGTCGGCGGAGTGGACGAAGCCGCAGGGCAAGCGGGACCCACTGCGTCTGACCAAGCACTTCACGCCGGTGCCGCGGGGCGTCTCGCTGCTGATCGGCTGCAACACCTTCCCCACCTGGAACGGCTATCCGGGGCTGTTCGCCTCCCTGGCCACGGGCAACCCGGTGCTGGTGAAGCCGCACCCGCGCGCGGTCCTCCCGCTCGCCATGACGGTGCGGGTCGCCCGCGAGACGCTCGCCGAGGCGGGTTTCGACCCGAACCTGGTGGCGTTGGCCGCCGAGCGGGACGGCGAGGGCATCGCGAAGGAGCTGGCCGTCCGTCCCGAGGTGCGGATCGTCGACTACACCGGCTCCACGGCCTTCGGCGACTGGCTGGAGGCCAACGCCCGCCAGGCCCAGGTCTTCACCGAGAAGGCCGGGGTCAACACGGTGATCGTGGACTCCACCGACGACTACCGCGGCATGCTGGGCAACCTGGCCTTCTCCCTCTCCCTCTACAGCGGCCAGATGTGCACCACCCCGCAGAACCTGCTGATCCCCCGCGGGGGCATCGACACCGACGCGGGCCACAAGTCCTACGACGAGGTGGTCTCCGACCTGGCGGGCGCGGTGGAGAAGCTGCTGGGCGACGACCAGCGGGCGGTGGCCCTGCTGGGCGCGATCGTCAACCCGGGGGTGCTGGAGCGGCTGGAGGGCGCGGCCGGGTTGGGCGAGGTGGCCCTGGCGTCCCGCGCGGTGGCGCATCCGGAGTTCCCCGATGCCACGGTCCGCACCCCGGTGATCGTCAAGCTGGACGGCGCCGACCCCGAGGCGGAGTCGGTCTGCTCTTCGGAGTGCTTCGGCCCGGTGTCCTTCGCGGTCGCCGTGGAGTCCACCGCCGACGCCGTGGCCCTGCTCCGCCGCACCGTCCGCGACAAGGGCGCGATGACGGTGGGCGCGTACACCACCTCGCCGGAGGCCGAGCGGCTGATCGAGGAGGCCTGTCTGGAGGAGTGCGCCCAGCTCTCGCTGAACCTCACCGGCGGGGTGTACGTCAACCAGACCGCTGCGTTCTCCGACTTCCACGGCTCCGGCGGCAACCCGGCGGCCAACGCGGCGCTGTGCGACGGCGCCTTCGTGGCGAGCCGCTTCCGCATGGTGGAGGTGCGCCGCCCGGTCCGGTAGGCCGCCCCGAGGCGTCCGCGCCGGATGTCCGCGCGGCGGGTGCGGTGCGCGCCCCCCGCCGCGCGGACACCGCTCCCGTGAGCGCTCGGAACGAGTGCCCGGAACGAGTGCCCGGAAGGGGTCAGCCGATCTCGGCGTGGGCGCGGATCCAGGTGTGCATGGCGATGGCCGCCGCCGCGCCCGCGTTGATGGAGCGGGTGGAGCCGAACTGGGCGATGGAACAGACCAGTTCGGCGTGTTTCCACGCCTCGTCGGTCAGCCCCGGCCCCTCCTGGCCGAACAGCAGCACACAGCGGCGCGGCAGCTCGGTGGTCTCCAGCGGGACGGCGCCGGGGAGGTTGTCGATGCCGATGATCGGCAGTTCCTCGGCGCGCGCCCAGTCGGCGAGGGCCGCCACGTCCGGGTGGTGGACGATGTGCTGGTACCGGTCGGTGACCATCGCGCCGCGCCGGTTCCAGCGGCGCTTGCCGACGATGTGGACCTTCCCGGCGAGGAAGGCGTTGGCCGTGCGGACGACGCTGCCGATGTTGAAGTCGTGGGTCCAGTTCTCCACCGCGACGTGGAAGTCGTGCCGTCGGGTGTCGAGGTCGGCGACGATCGCCTCGCGCTTCCAGTAGCGGTAGCGGTCGACGACGTTGCGGCGATCGCCGTGGGCCAGCAGTTCGGGGTCGTACCGCTCGTCCGCCGGCCACGGCTCGGGATGGGGGCCGACCCCCACCGACGGCCCGTACTCCTCGTCGTACTGCACCGGCTCGCCGTCCGCTCCCGGATTCCTGGTCTCGCTGCCGTTCACCCCACGAGAGTACGCGCGGAGTCGGGCGCGCCGTCCGGCTCCTCCGGCTTCCCCTCGTCCGCCGTCTCCCGTGGGCGCGGGCGGAGCCGTCCGGCCCACCGCGACGTCCGGCCGCCCAGCCACACCAGGAAGACCGTGGGCAGGAAGACGGCGTCGGCCGCGATCATGGCGAGCGAGAAGAACGGCAGCCCGAGGACGACGGCGATGGAGGCGTGCTCCAGCATCATCACGGCGAGCAGCACGTTCTTCACCCGGCGGTTGAAGAGGGTGAAGGGGAAGGCGACCTGGACGATCACCGTGCCGTAGCTCAGCACCATGATCATCAGCCCGCTGCCGCCCAACAGTTCGGAGAGGGCGGGCCAGGGGGTGAAGTAGTCCAGGTGCAGGGGGTAGTAGACGGCGGTGCCGTCCTGCCAGCGCGAGCCCTGGATCTTGTACCAGCCGGCGGTCGCGTAGATCAGGCAGACCTCGACCATGATCACCAGCAGGGCGGCGTTGTGCACCACGTTGCCGAGGACGTCCATCAGGCGGCGGACGTCGGCCTTCCGGTCCGTTCCCCCGCCGGTCCCCGTGTCGCGGTCCGCCCCGCCCGTGTCACCGCCCGTGCCGCCGTCCGTCCCCACGCCGGCGGGCGGAACGGAACGCACGGCCCACCACAGGCCGTGGACCGCCCACAGGGTCCACAGGACGGTCGCCCAGCCGACGAAGGGCACCGGACCGTCGTCGCCGAACCAGCCGACCTCGCCGCGCACGGTGGCCACCGCCAGGGCGGCGCCCAGCAGCGCCCACAGCGCGACGCCCACCGGATCGGCGCCCGCGCCGTCCGCCCGCTGCCGGGCCCGACGGGCGTCGAGGGACCAGACCCGGCCACAGCGGGTGAGCACCAGGTAGATCGCCATCAGATGGATGACGTTGTCGCCGCCGTCGCCCATGAAGACGCTGCGGTTCTGGAGCGACAGCACGCCGATCATGAAGAGGACCGACGCCGTCCGAGTCCGCCAGCCGACCAGCAGGGCGGCGCTGGAGAGCACCGCGAGGGCGTAGACGACCTCGAACCAGACGGTGCTGTCGGACCAGAGCAGCACCGTGAAGGCGTGGTTGCTCTCGATCAGCCTCCTGCCCAGCTCCCAGCTCCACGGGCCGTCCGGGCCGTACAGCTCGTGCCGGTTCGGCCACTCGAACAGCAGGAAGGCCAGCCAGGTGAAGGAGAACCCGATCCGGACGATCGCGGTCTGGTACGGGCCCAGGGCGCGGTCGGTGACCTTGGTGATGCCGTCGACGACCGCGCGGTCGGCCCGCGCGGCGAACCGACGCGCCAGGGAGCGGACCGAGTCCGGGTCCGGGTCCCGGCGCGAGCCGTCCCGTCGGGCCTCCTGTCCCACGGCGTCCGCCACGGCACTCCCCCCGCTGTTCTCCCGGCCGTTCTCCGTGTCGTTCTCAGGGGCGTCCTCAGGGGCGTCCCGGGCTGCCCGCGGCTCGGGGACGGCCGGGGAGGGCGAGCCGGGCCCGCCGTTTTCGGACTGCGTCACGTGCCCTCCGGAACGTCCGAGCGGTCGACCGCCCACCAGGGCAGCGTCCGGTACGTGGTCTCGGTGTCGATGTTCTCGCCGCTCCACGGCGGCGGTGCGACCGGCGTGGTCGCCGACCGCACCTGGATGCGTCGGACCTGGCCGCCGTTGAGCTCGGGCCCGAACCTCAGCATCACGATCCGCCGCAGGTACTCCTCCGAGAGCTCGCCGCGCAGACCCGTCGGTCGGTTCTCCGCGTCGTGCGAGCCGGTGAAGAAGTCCCAGGCGCGGCGGAGTTCGTTCTGGTCGGTGTGGCTGGGGACGGGGTTGCCGCGGATGTCCTCGGCGTCCATGGCCGACAGGTCCACCCAGCCGGTCCGCTCGGTGGTGCCGTCCGGCTTGAGCACCTCGGCGCGGGCGTGGACGGCGATGTTCTGCTGGAGCGGGTTGGGCGCGAACAGCTTCCAGTTCTGCTCGAACTCCGGGTAGACGTACTTCTCCACCGCCTCCCCGTACCGCTTGCTGACGGTGTTCGTGGGGGCGACGTGGAGGAAGATCGCCGCCAGGTGGACCGCGACGAGCACGGCGACGACCCCCAGGGCGATCGCGACGGTGATCCGGGCCGCGGGTGGGAGCGCCATCACGCCCGCCGGTGGCGCCCCCTCCCGTTGCGTCTGCGCTTGTGGCTCCATGCCCTCCCCGATTCGATGCCCGATCCGATGCCGACCCGTTCCCGACCCGTTCCCGACCCGTTCCCGACCCGATGTGTCCACGTCGGTGTGCCACGTCCGGTGTTCGGTGCCCCCGCACCCCCGTGTCGCGCCGGCCGCGCCCGTTTCCCGGACGCCCCTCGGCGACCTTAAGAGGTTATCCACAGCCTTGACACCTTGGCGCCTCGCCGACGACCATTGAACCGAACGATCGGTCGGTTGGTTCCTCGCCTGGAGCAAGGGAGCTGTTGGATGACGACGCTGCTGCCGGAGACGGACCAGGGCGGCGGTCCCGAGGCGTACGAGAAGGCGTTCGACGCGGCCATCGCCGCGGACGAGCGGATCGAGCCGCGCGACTGGATGCCCGACGCCTATCGCGCGACGCTGATCCGCCAGATGGCCCAGCACGCCCATTCCGAGATCATCGGCATGCAGCCGGAGGCCAACTGGATCACGCGGGCGCCCTCGCTGCGCCGCAAGGCGATCCTGATGGCCAAGGTGCAGGACGAGGCCGGGCACGGGCTGTACCTCTACAGCGCGGCGGAGACCTTGGGCGTCAGCCGCGACGAACTGCTGGACAAGCTGCACTCAGGACGCCAGAAGTACTCCTCCATCTTCAACTACCCCACCCTGACCTGGGCCGACGTCGGCGCGATCGGCTGGCTGGTGGACGGTGCGGCGATCACCAACCAGGTGCCGCTGTGCCGCTGCTCCTACGGGCCGTACGCGCGAGCCATGGTCCGTGTCTGCAAGGAGGAGTCCTTCCACCAGCGCCAGGGGTACGAGCTGCTGCTCGCGCTGAGCCGGGGCACTCCCGCCCAGCACGCGATGGCGCAGGACGCCGTCAACCGCTGGTGGTGGCCGTCGCTGATGATGTTCGGGCCGCCCGACGACGCGTCGAAGCACTCCGCCCGGTCCATGGCCTGGAAGATCAAGCGGCACTCCAACGACGAGCTGCGCCAGCGGTTCGTGGACATCTGCGTCCCCCAGGCCGAGTCCCTCGGGCTGACCCTGCCCGACCCCGAGCTGCGCTGGAACGAGGAGCGCGGCCACTACGACCACGGGCCGATCGACTGGGACGAGTTCAACGAGGTGCTGCGCGGCAACGGCCCCTGCAACGAGCAGCGGCTGGAGCAGCGGCGCCGCGCCCACGAGGAGGGCGCCTGGGTGCGGGAGGCCGCGGCGGCCTACGCCCACAAGCACCGGGAGCAGGGCCGGAACGGAAGGACGGCGGCATGACCACCAGCGAATGGCCCCTGTGGGAGGTCTTCGTGCGCAGCAGGCGCGGGCTCTCCCACACCCACGCCGGGAGCCTCCACGCGCCCGACGCCGAGATGGCCCTGCGCAACGCGCGGGACTTGTACACGCGGCGGTCGGAGGGCGTCTCGATCTGGGTGGTGCCCTCGGCCGCGATCACCGCCTCCTCGCCGGACGAGAAGGACCCGTTCTTCGAGCCGGCCGCCGACAAGCCCTACCGCCACCCCACCTTCTACGAGGTCCCGGAAGGGGTGCGGCACCTGTGAGCGTTCCCCGCACGGCCGCGCTGGCCCTCGGCGACGACGCCCTGATCCTCTCCCAGCGTCTGGGGGAGTGGGCCGGGCACGCCCCCGTCCTGGAGGAGGAGGTCGCCCTCGCCAACATCGCGCTGGATCTGCTGGGTCAGGCCCGCGCCCTGCTGTCGATGGTGGGCGACGAGGACGAACTGGCCTACCTCCGTGAGGAGCGGGAGTTCACCAACGTCCAATTGGTGGAGCGGCCCAACGGCGACTTCGCGCACACCATCGCCCGTCAGCTCTACTTCTCCACCTGGCAGGAGCTGCTGTACGGACGGCTGGCCACGGGCGAGGGCGCACTGGCCGAACTGGCCGCGAAGGCGGTCAAGGAGGTCGCCTACCACCGCGACCACGCCGAGCAGTGGACACTGCGGCTGGGCGACGGCACCGAGCTCTCCCACGAGCGGATGCGGACGGCGCTGGCGGCGCTGTGGCGCTACACCGGCGAGCTGTTCCAGCCGGTGGAGGGCCTGGAGGTCGACTGGGAGGAGCTGCGCGAGGAGTGGACACGGCGTATCACCGACGTGGTGGAGCGCGCCGGTCTCTCCCTCCCCGAGGGGCCGCAGGGCACCTCCTGGGCCGCCGGTGCCGGGCGGCAGGGCATCCACACCGAGCCGTTCGGCCGGATGCTCGCCGAGATGCAGCACCTGCACCGCAGCCACCCGGGGGCGTCGTGGTGACCGCCCGCACCTCGACGACCGAGCCGACCGGCCCGGAGGAGGAGCTGCTCCGGATCGCCGGCTCCGTCCCCGACCCGGAACTGCCGGTGCTGACTCTGTCCGACCTGGGCATACTGCGCGGCCTCCACATCGTCGGGCCGGGCCGGGTGGAGGTCGAGCTGACCCCCACCTACACCGGCTGCCCGGCCGTCGAGGCGATGGCGACGGACGTCGAGCGGGCGCTGCGCGAGCACGGTGTGGCGGAGGTGACGGTCCGCACCGTCCTCTCCCCGCCCTGGACGACGGACGCGATCAGCGCCGAGGGCCGCCGCAAACTGGCGGAGTTCGGAATCGCGCCGCCCCGCACCGGCACGGCCGGCTCCGGGGACGGCGGCCCCGTCGCGGTGGATCTGGCCATCCGCTGCCCTCACTGCGGCTCGACCGACACCGCCCTGCTCAGCCGCTTCTCCTCCACCGCCTGCAAGGCCCTGCGCCGCTGCGCGTCCTGCCAGGAGCCGTTCGACCACTTCAAGGAGCTGACATGAGATTCCATCCGCTCCGCGTCCGCGAGGTCGAGCGGCTCACGGACGACTCGGTGGCCGTGACGTTCGCGCTGCCGCCCGAGTCGCGCGACGCCTTCCGTCACGTCCCCGGCCAACACGTCACCCTCCGCCGCGAGGTGGACGGCGTGGAGGTGCGCCGCACGTACTCGATCTGCGCCCCGGCCGTGCCGCCCCCCGGCGAGCCGGTGGTGAAGGTCGGCATCCGACTGGTGGAGGGCGGCGCCTTCTCCACCTACGCCCTCAAGGAACTGTCCGTCGGCGACACCGTCGAGGTGATGCCGCCGATGGGCCGCTTCACGCTCCGCCCGCGGCCGGGTCGCTTCGCGGCGATCGTCGGCGGCAGCGGCATCACACCGGTGCTGTCCATCGCCTCCACCCTCCTCGCGGAGGAGCCGGACGCCCGGTTCTGTCTGATCCGCAGCGACCGCACCGCCGCGTCGGCGATGTTCCTGGAGGAGGTCGCCGAGCTGAAGGACCGCCACCCGGAGCGCTTCCACCTGGTGCACACCCTCTCCCGTGAGGAACGGCAGGCGGGCCTGCCCACCGGGCGGCTCGACACCGAGCGCCTCACCTCCCTGCTCCCCGCCCTGCTGCCGGTGGCGGAGGTCGACGGCTGGTTCCTGTGCGGGCCGCACGGGCTGGTCGACGGGGCGGAGAAGGCACTGACCGCTCTCGGGGTGCCCGCCTCGGCGATCCACCAGGAGATCTTCCACGTGGACGACTCCTCCGCGGACACCGGGGAGCGGGCGCCCGTCCGGTCCGCGCCCCCCGGCGCGAAGCTCACCGCGACGCTCGGCGGCCGGGTGGGCGTCTGGCCCGTCGGGGACGGCGAGACGCTGCTGGAGACGGTGTTGCGCAACCGCTCCGACGCCCCGTACGCCTGCAAGGGCGGGGTCTGCGGCACCTGCCGCGTGAAACTGGTCTCCGGCGAGGTGCGGATGGACCGCAACTTCGCACTGGAGCCGGAGGAGGTGTCGGCCGGGTACGTCCTGGCCTGCCAGTCGCGTCCGGCCACCGGGACGGTCGAGGTGGACTTCGACGCCTGACACGCCCCCGCACACCGTGGGGCCCGCCGCGCACGGTGTGCGCGGCGGGCCCCACGGAACTCCGTGAGCGCTTCTCACAGCACGTGGGCCGGTCCCTGCCCGTCGTTCACCAGCGGCCGTCCGGCGGCCTCCCAGGCCACCATGCCGCCGTCGACGTTCACCGCGTCGACGCCCTGCCCCAGCAGGTACTGCGTGACCTGAGCCGACCGGCCGCCGACCCGGCAGACCACGTACACCTTCCGATCCGCCGCCTTCTCGGTCACCTCGCCCAGCCGCTCCACGAACTCGCTCATCGGGACGTGGAGGGCTCCCTCGGCGTGCCCGGCCGCCCACTCGTCGTTCTCCCGGACGTCCAGCAGGAGACCGTCGGACGGCACCGCCGCGGCGTCCACCTCCGGAAATCGGCCGTACTGCACAGGGTCACGCCCCTCTCTCCGGCACCGGCCTCCGGTGCCGTCTCGCACACTCACAACACTCCGGCCGCACGACCGATCCCGGGCCGAGCACGACCGATCCCGGACCGAACCTGGCCGGCCCCGCCGGAACTCGTCCGTTCCGCCTGTTACACCTGCCCCGGCTGTTCCACCTGTCCCGGCTGCGCCGTTCGCCCCGCCCAGTCCGTCCCTCCCATCGGGGCGACCAGCTCGGCCAGTCTCGCCTCCCGCTCGGCGATCTTCGCCCGCAGCCCCTGGGCGATCTCCTCCAGCAGGCCGTCCGGATCGTCGTGGGCCAGCTTGAGCATGGACCCGACCGCACTCGCCTCCAGGTCCGCGGCGACCTGGGACAGCATCTCCTTGCGCCGCGCCAGCCACTCCAGCCGCGCGTACAGCTCCTCGGCGCGGAGCGCCTCCCTCTCCGCGGGGTCGGGCGGTCCCGCGGCCCACTCCTCGGTCAGCGCCACGAGCAGTTCCTCGTCCCCGTCGGCGTACGCCTTGTTGACCCGGGTCATGAACTCCTCGCGCCGCTCCCGCTCCGCGTCCTCCTGCGCCAGGTCCGGGTGCGCCGCACGGACCAGCTCGCGGTACAGGCGCCGGACCCGCTCGCTGGGCCGCACCCGCTCCGGCGGTCTCACCCGCTGCCCGGTGAGCATCGCCACGGCCTCCGACGGCAGCCCGCCCGCGTCCATCCAGCCCTGGTAGAGCTCCTCCACCGCCGGCATCGGCAGGAAACCGGCCCGCGCCGACCGCGCCCGGCGCACGTCCTCCGGGTCGCCGGTGCGAGCGGCCACGGCCTCCGCGATCAGGACGTCCAGCTCCTCGATCCGGCCGTACAGCGGCCCGAGGCGCTGCTCGTGCAACCGGGAGAAGTTGTCCACCTCCACCCGGAAGGTCTCCACTGCGATCTCGTACTCGATCAGCGCGTGCTCGGCCGCGCGGACGGCGCGTTCGAGACGTTCGACGGCCTGTCGCTCGGCCTGCCGGGCTTCCTGTCGGGCTTCCGGATTCACTGGCTTCCTCGCGATGGCGGTTCACGGCGCCCCGGCCGGGGCTTTCCGCCGCGCCCGCTCCGAGAGCACCAAGGAGGGAGCCGCGGCGTCACCCGGCCAGCCTACGGGTCCGGGCCCCCGTACCGTCACGCCCCCGACACCGCACCGCCCGCCGTCGCACGTCCCCGCCGTCACACGCCCCGCTCGGCTGGCAGCCGCCCGGCCCGCACGGCGGCCTCCAGCTCCGCGTGGTCCTTCTCGGTACGGTCCGCGTAGGCCACGGCGAAGGCGGCCACCGCCTCGTCCAGCTCGTCCGACTTGCCGCAGTACCCGGCCAGGACACGCGGATCGGCGCTGTGGGAGTGGGCACGGGCCAACAGGGCTCCCGTCATCCGCCCGTAGTCGTCGATCTCGCCGGCGGAGAGCGCCGCCGGGTCCACGCTGCCCTTGCGGTTGCGGAACTGCCGCACCTGGTAGGGACGCCCCTCGACGGTGGTCCAGCCCAGCAACGTGTCGGAGACCACCTGCATCCGCTGCTGTCCCGACACCACCCGGCGTCCCTCGTGCTCCGGCTCCGGCTCGGGGAGGCCCACCAGTGCCGTGTACGGCCGCAGCACCGAGGGACGCGCCTCCTTCACCTGGAGCACCAGCGGCTTGCCCAGGTGGTCCAGGAGCAGCACGACGTACGAGCGGGTGCCCACACTGCCGGTGCCGACGACCCGGAACGCCACATCGTGGATCGCGTACCGGGCCAGCAGCGGCAGCCGATCCTCCGGCAGCGTCCCCAGGTACTCCCGGAGCGAGGCGGCCACGGCCGCCGCCTCCTCGTCGGACGCCCTCCGCAGGACGGGCGGGGCGTCCACGAAGACACGGCCACCGCCCTCCGTCTCCCGGGTGGACTTGGCGGCGAAGCGTGCGCTGGTGTTGCGTCGGGCCTTGTCGGCCACGCGCTCCAGGGTGCCCAGCAGATCATGGGCGTCGGTGTGCGAGACCAGTTCCTCGTCGGCGACGGCGTTCCAGGCGTCGGCCGCCGACATCCTCGCCAGCAGCCGCATCGTGCGCCGGTACGCCCCGGCCGCGTCGTAGGCCGCCCGCCGGCAGGCGTCCTCGCCCACCCCCGCCGCGCGTCCGGCCAGCACCAGGGAGGCGGCCAGCCGCTTGAGATCCCACTCCCAGGGGCCGCGCACGGTCTCGTCGAAGTCGTTGAGGTCGATGGTCAACCCGCCGCGGGCGTCGCCGTAGAGCCCGAAGTTCGCGGCGTGCGCGTCCCCGCAGATCTGCGCGCCCACCCCGGTGACGGGAGTGCCGTGCGCCAAGTCGTACGCCATCAGGCCGGCCGCGCCGCGCAGGAAGGCGAAGGGAGAGGCGACCATCCGCCCGACCCGGATCGGGACCAGTTCCTCGATCCTGCCGCGGTTGGACTCCTCCACGGCGCTCACCGCGTCCGGCCGTCCCGGCGCCTCGGAGAACCCCGCGTGCGCGGCGCGGGGCACCCGCTCCCTCAGCTCCTTGCCCGCCTGCCTCGGCGACTCCCGGTTCCGCCGGTCCGCGAACCCCGGCACGTGCGGCAGCCTCTCCGCCACGACCCCACCCCCTACACCCTGCGTGCTTCCCCCACGGCCGGCGACGGTCGGAGCGACCGGCGCCGAGAACGTGCGGACCGAGAACGTCAAGAAGGTACTCGGCCGCCCCCGCCACCGTCAGTCCCCCGTGGAGGGGTCGGCAAACGACGGAGCGGCTCTCTCACAGTGACCTTGATCACTGCAAGAGAGCCGCTCCGCGTTCTCTCTGTGCGCGAGGGGGGAGTTGAACCCCCACGCCCTTTCGGGCACTGGAACCTGAATCCAGCGCGTCTGCCTATTCCGCCACCCGCGCATGGGTGCTGCCGCTTCGATTCTCCCATACTCCCCGGACCGCTTTCGTCCGGTTCGCCGGGATCCCCTGGCGACACCCAGAACATTAGCACGCTCCCCGGGGTGGTCTCACACCCGTATCGACCGCCCACGGTTTGGGACACTGGTCCCGTGCCCCCTCTACGATCCGTGTGAGGGTTGACACCCGCGCGCCGAGCCCCGGTGGGGAACCAGCCGTTTTCCTCGCGCGTGGATACGATCAGTAAGCAGTATCGGAGGCAACGCGTCGTGTGCGCCCAGCGCACTAGAGCCGAGGGCATCGGGGAAGGAGGTGCACCGTGGGAGTTCTGAAGCGCTTCGAGCAGCGTCTCGAGGGTCTCGTCAACGGCACCTTCGCCAAGGTGTTCAAGTCCGAGGTGCAGCCCGTCGAGATCGCGGGTGCCCTCCAGCGCGAGTGCGACAACAACGCCACCATCTGGAACCGCGAACGGACCGTCGTCCCCAACGACTTCATCGTCGAGCTCAGCACCCCGGACTACGAGCGCCTCAGCCCCTACTCCGGACAGCTCGGCGAGGAGCTGGCCGGCATGGTGCGCGAGTACGCCAAGCAGCAGCGGTACACCTTCATGGGGTCGGTCAAGGTCCACCTGGAGAAGGCGGAGGACCTCGACACCGGCCTGTACCGGGTCCGCAGTCGCACGCTCGCCGCCAGCACCTCCCAGCCCCAGCCCCCGCACGGCGGCGCTCCGGCGCACGGCGGCTACGGCTACCCGCCGCAGCGCCCCGCCGGCATGCCGCCCATGCCGGCCGGTCCACCGCCCGGCGCGCCCGGCGGGGCCGGTCCGCTGCCGCCCACCCAGACCCGCCGCTGGATCGAGATCAACGGCACCCGCCACCAGATCTCCCGCCCCACCATGGTGTTGGGCCGTTCCACCGAGACCGACGTGCGCATCGACGACCCCGGGGTCTCCCGGCGTCACTGCGAGATCCGGGCCGGGAACCCCACCACGATCCAGGACCTGGGCTCCACCAACGGCATCGTGGTGGACGGGCAGCACACCACGCGCGCTACGCTCCGCGACGGCTCACGCATCGTCGTGGGCAGCACCACGATCATTTACCGGCAAGCCGAAGGGTGAAGCGGGGGCAATGTCAGAGCTGACCCTGACGGTCATGCGGTTGGGCTTTCTCGCCGTGCTGTGGCTGTTCGTCATCGTGACCGTGCAGGTCATCAGGAGCGACCTCTTCGGCACCCGCGTGACCCAGCGCGCCACCCGTCGCGACGAGAGCCGACGTCCGCCCCAACCGCGCCAGGCTCCGCAGCCCGCCGCCGGTCGCGGCGGCGGTCGGCGGCGCGGCGCCCCGACCAAGCTCGTGGTGACCGAGGGCTCGCTCACCGGCACCACCGTGGCCCTGCAGGGGCAGACCATCACCCTCGGTCGGGCCCACGACTCGACGATCGTGCTGGACGACGACTACGCCTCCAGCCGCCATGCCAGGATCTACCCGGACCGTGACGGTCAGTGGATCGTCGAGGACCTGGGCTCCACCAACGGCACGTATCTCGACCGGACCCGGCTCACCACACCGACGCCGATCCCGCCCGGCGCGCCGATCCGCATCGGCAAGACGGTCATCGAGCTGCGGAAGTAGTGAACGACCATGACGACCGGAGGGTGGGCACCGTGCGGATGTACCCGGAGCCGACGGGCGAGGTGCGCATGAGTCTGTCACTGCGCTTCGCCGCCGGATCGCACAAAGGCATGATCCGCGAGGGCAACGAGGACTCCGGCTACGCCGGTCCCCGGCTGCTCGCGATCGCCGACGGCATGGGCGGCCAGGCCGCCGGTGAGGTCGCCAGCTCCGAGGTGATCTCCATCCTCGTCCAGCTCGACGACGACATCCCCGGTTCCGACCTCCTCACCTCGCTCGGCACCGCCGTGCAGCGCGCCAACGAGCAGCTACGGATCATGGTCGAGGAGGACCCTCAACTGGAGGGCATGGGCACCACGCTCACCGCCCTGCTGTGGACCGGCCGGCGACTCGGCCTGGTCCACGTCGGCGACTCCCGCGCCTACCTGCTGCGCGACGGCCGGCTCACCCAGATCACCCAGGACCACACCTGGGTCCAGCGTCTGGTGGACGAGGGTCGGATCACCGAGGAGGAGGCCACCACCCACCCGCAGCGCTCCCTGCTGATGCGCGCGCTGGGCAGCGGCGACCGCGTCGAGCCCGACCTGTCCATCCGCGAGGTGCGCCCCGGGGACCGCTACCTGCTGTGCTCCGACGGTCTGTCCGGCGTCGTCAGCCACCAGACGATGGAGGAGACCCTCGCCGGCTACCAGGGGCCGCACGAGACCGTGCAGGAGCTGATCCAGCTCGCCCTGCGCGGCGGCGGACCGGACAACATCACCTGCATCGTCGCGGACGTCCTCGACGTCGACGACAACGACACCCTCGCCGGGAAGCTCAACGACACCCCGGTCGTCGTGGGCGCCGTCGCCGAGAACCAGCACCAGCTCGGCGACCCCGGCACCCTCCAGACCCCGGCCGCCCGCGCCGCCGAACTCGGCCGCGGCGTGCCCCAGCAGCAGCCGCCCGACGCCCCCCAGGGGAGCTTCGGGCCGCCCGGCAGCGGCGGCCCGGTCGGAGGGCCGGCCGGCGGGTCCTTCGGCGCGTACGCCGAGGGCGACCTCGCCAAGCCCCGCAAGGGCTGGAAGTGGTTCAAGCGAATCCTGCTGATCGCGCTCGTCCTGGGCGTCCTCGGCGGCGGTCTGTACGGCGGCTGGCGCTGGGTCCAGACGCAGTACTACGTCGGCGCCGAGGACGACCGCGTCGCGATCTACCGCGGCCTCAACCAGAAGCTCGGCTGGTTCTCGCTGAGCGAGGTCGAGCGGCGCTCCGCGGTCGAACTCAAGTACCTCCCGGTCTACCAGCGCAACCAGATCGAGGAGGGCATTTCCATGAGCAGCCTCGCCCAGGCCGAGGCCCGACTGGAGAAGCTGAGGGAACAGGCCGAGATCTGCAGATTCGTCGCCGAGCAGCAGGACCGGGAACGCGCCGAGGCCGAGAAGGACGCCTCCCAGGGCTCCGCCGGAGCGGGCGAGGAGGCCGGTGAGCGGACGCCGACCCCCACCGCGCCCACAGGTCCGTCCACCGCCCCGTCCGCCGTCGCGTCCACCGCCTCGGCCATCAAGACCAGCGACAGCCAGAGCTCCACCGCTCCGACCCCCGGCCCCACCCTTCCGGAGGAACAGCAGAAGCTCGCCAAGCAGTGCACCACGCCATAGGGGGCCGCACTCCATGAGCACCAGTCACGTCACCGGCAGCCACACGACGATCTCCTCGGGAGGGCTGCCCAGCCGCCGCAACACAGAGCTGGCGATGCTCGGCTTCGCCGTGCTCATCCCGGTGTTCGCCTACGCCAACGTGGGCCTGGCCATCAACGGCGAACTGCCCGCCGGCATGCTCGCCTACGGCCTCGGCCTGGGGCTGCTCGCCGGCATCGCCCACCTGGTGGTGCGGAAGTTCGCGCCGTACGCCGACCCGCTGATGCTGCCCATCGCCACGCTCCTCAACGGGCTCGGCCTGGTCTTCATCTGGAGACTCGACCAGTCCAGGCGGCTGAAACTGCTCAACGAGGGCGCCGCGGCCCCCAACCAACTGATGTGGTCCGCGCTGGGCATAGCCCTCTTCCTCGCGGTGCTGGTCTTCCTCAAGGACCACCGCGTCCTGCAGCGCTACACCTACATCTCCATGGTCGTGGCGCTGATCCTGCTGATCCTGCCGATGTTCTTCCCGGCGGTCTACGGCGCCAAGATCTGGATCACCATCGGCGGCATGTCCATCCAGCCCGGCGAGTTCGCCAAGATCATCATCGCGGTGTTCTTCGCCGGCTACCTGATGGTCAAGAGAGACGCCCTCGCCCTGGCCAGCCGTCGCTTCCTGGGTCTGTACCTGCCGCGTGGCCGCGACCTCGGCCCGATCCTGATGATCTGGGCGCTGAGTCTGCTCATCCTGATCTTCGAGACCGACCTGGGCACCTCGCTCCTGTTCTTCGGCCTCTTCGTCGTGATGCTGTACGTGGCCACCGAGCGGACGAGCTGGATCCTCTTCGGCCTCACCCTCGCCGTCGTCGGCGCGGTGGCCGTGGCCAGCTTCGAGCCCCACGTCCAAGGCCGCGTCCAGGACTGGCTGGACCCCTTCCACGTCGTCCGCGAGACCGGCAACCCGAACCAGCCCGCACAGGCCCTGTGGGCCTTCGGGGCCGGCGGCATCCTCGGCACCGGGCTCGGCCAGGGCCACTCCGACCTGATCCAGTTCGCCGTCAAGAGCGACTACATCTTCGCCACCGTGGGCGAGGAGTTGGGCCTGACCGGGGTGATGGCGTTCGTACTGCTGTACGGCCTGCTGATCGAGCGGGGCATCCGCACCGCCCTGGCCGCCCGCGACCCGTTCGGCAAGCTGCTCGCCGTCGGCCTCTCCTCGGCGTTCGCCATCCAGGTCTTCGTCGTGGCCGGCGGTGTGATGGCCCTCATCCCGCTGACCGGTATGACCATGCCCTTCCTGGCTCAGGGCGGCTCGTCCGTCATCGCCAACTGGGCGCTCGTCGCGATCCTGCTGAAGATCAGCGACACCGCGCGACGTCCCGCGCCCGCACCCGCACCCTCCCCCGATGCCGAGATGACCCAGGTGGTCCGATCGTGAACAAGCCCCTGCGCCGTGTCGCCATCTTCTGCGGTCTGCTCATGGTCGCCCTGATGATCCGCAGCAACTGGATCCAGTTCGTCCAGGCCGACGAGTTGCAGAACCACCCGAAGAACCGGCGTGTCGCCATCGAGCGCTACCAGCAGCCGCGCGGCAACATCCTCCTGTCCAACGGCAAGCCCATCACCGGCTCGACCGAGACCAAGAGCATCGACTTCAAGTTCAAGCGGACGTACAAGAACGGCAAGATGTGGGCGCCGGTGACCGGCTACGCATCCCAGGCGTTCGACGCCTCGCAGTTGGAGAAGATCTACGACGGCATCCTCACCGGCGACGACGACCGGCTGTTCTTCAACCGCACCATCGACATGCTCACCGGCAAGGACCAGAAGGGCGGCAACGTCATCACGACGCTGGACGCCGAGGTCCAGAAGGCCGCCTACGAGACCATGGGCGACAAGAAGGGCGCGGCCGTCGCGCTGAACGCCGAGACCGGCGCCATCCTCGGCCTGGTCAGCACTCCCTCGTACGACCCGTCGTCCTTCGCCGGAATGTCGGACAAGGACGGGGAGGCCTGGAACTCCCTCCAGAAGAAGAACAACCCCGACGAGCCGATGCTCAACCGGGCGCTGCGCCAGACCTACCCGCCGGGCTCGACGTTCAAGGTCGTCACCGCCGCCGCGGCGCTGGAGAGCGGCATGTACGACATCGACGAGAAGACCGACACCCCGGACCCGTACCGCCTCCCCGACACCGTCACCGATCTGGGCAACGACGGCAACCACCCCTGCGAGGACGCCTCCCTGCGGGTGGCCATGCAGTGGTCCTGCAACACCGTCTTCGCCAAGATCAGTCACGAGATCGGCAACGAGAAGATGATCGAGTACTCCGAGAAGTTCGGGTTCAACAAGGAGCACTTCGTCCCGGTCCGCGCGGTGGAGTCCGTCTACCCGGAGGACAACCGGCCGCAGAACGCCATGGCGGGCATCGGCCAGGCGTCCAACCGCGCCACCCCGCTCCAGATGGCCATGGTCGCGGCCGCCGTCGCCAACGACGGCAAGCTGATGGAGCCGTACATGGTCGACCAGCTCGTCGCGCCGAACCTCAACGTCGTCGAGGAGCACACCCCCAAGGAGATCGGCCGGGCGGTCTCGCCGGAGAACGCCCAGAAGCTCCAGCAGATGATGGAGGCGGTCGTCGAGAAGGGCACCGGAACCACCGCCCAGATCGACGGCGTCACAGTCGGCGGCAAGACCGGTACCGCCCAGCACGGCGAGAACAACAGCAAGAACCCGTACGCCTGGTTCATCTCCTACGCCAAG
This sequence comes from Streptomyces megasporus, assembly GCF_000718985.1. GTDB lineage: Bacteria > Actinomycetota > Actinomycetes > Streptomycetales > Streptomycetaceae > Streptomyces > Streptomyces megasporus. The sequence goes on from NZ_JODL01000014.1 coordinate 132,404, forward strand.
ACCGACGACGGGTCCCCGCCCATCGCCGTCGCGGTGGTGATCGAGAGTGCCAACGTCCTCCGCGACGACATCGCGGGCAGCAAGCTGGCCGCCCCGGTCGCGAAGGCGATGATGGAGGCCGCGCTCGACGGCAAGAGGTGACCCGAGGGCAGCGGTCGCGTCAGCAGCCACGTTCCCGGCCCCTCACCCGGTCCGGGTACGGTATGCCGAGCAGCACCGCCGGACCGCACAGGGAGACGGTCAGGACGAACGGAGAGGGCTGGAGACTATGGAAGAGCCGCGTCGCCTCGGCGGCCGGTACGAGCTGGGCTCGGTGCTCGGCCGAGGCGGTATGGCCGAGGTCTACCTCGCCCACGACACCCGTCTGGGCCGCACCGTCGCGGTGAAGACACTCCGGGTGGACCTCGCTCGCGACCCCACGTTCCAGGCCCGCTTCCGCCGTGAGGCCCAGTCGGCCGCCTCGCTCAACCACCCGGCCATCGTCGCCGTCTACGACACCGGCGAGGACTACGTCGACGGGATCTCCATCCCCTACATCGTCATGGAGTACGTCGACGGCTCCACTCTCCGCGAGCTGCTGCACTCCGGACGCAAGCTGCTGCCCGAACGCTCGCTGGAGATGTGCGTCGGCATCCTCCAGGCCCTGGAGTACTCCCACCGCAACGGCATCGTCCACCGCGACATCAAGCCGGCGAACGTCATGCTGACGCGCACCGGGCAGGTCAAGGTGATGGACTTCGGCATCGCCCGCGCCATGGGCGATGCCGGCATGACCATGACCCAGACCGCGGCCGTCATCGGCACCGCCCAGTACCTCTCCCCGGAGCAGGCCAAAGGCGAGACGGTGGACGCCCGCTCCGACCTGTACTCCACGGGTTGCCTGCTGTACGAGCTGCTGACGGTCCGGCCGCCCTTCGTGGGCGACTCCCCCGTCGCGGTCGCCTACCAGCACGTGCGGGAGGAGCCGCAGCCGCCGAGCACCTTCGACCCCGAGATCACGCCCGAGATGGACGCCATCGTCCTCAAGGCGCTGATGAAGGACCCGGACTACCGCTACCAGTCCGCCGACGAGATGCGCGCCGACATCGAGGCGGCCCTCGACGGCCAGCCGGTCGGCGCCGCGGCGGCGATGGGGGCGGCCTCCTACGCGGCCGGCGGCTACCCTCCCGAGGACCAGCCGACCGCCGCCCTGCGCACCGCGGCCCCGCCGGCCGGGCAGACGTCCATGCTGCCGCCGATGCGCGACGACGACGGCGGATACGGCTACGACGACCGGCCCGACCGGCGTCGGCAGAGCGGGAAGAGGAACCTCTCCACGATCCTGCTGGTGCTCGGCGGCATCCTGGTGCTGGTGGGCGCGGTCTTCATCGGCAAGGTGATCTTCAGCTCCTCCGGGAACGACCCCAGGGTGCCCGACCTCGCCGGGCAGAGTTTCGAGGAGGCCCGGGAGAAGGCGGAGAACGTCAGACTCAAGGTCGCCAAGGGGCCGAGCGAGTTCTGCGAGCAGGAGAAGGACACCGTCTGCAAGACCGATCCGGCGGCGGGCACACAGGTTCCCGAGGACACCACGATCAAGCTGATCATGTCCAAGGGGCCCAGCGCGGTCGAGGTCCCGGACGTCACCGGTGAGAACGTCGACGAGGCCGAGAAGACGCTGCGGAAGGAGAATTTCGAGGTCGAGCGGAAGGCGGAGATCTCCGACAAGCCCGCCGGCACGGTGCTCTCGCAGGACCCGGCGGGCGGCAGCGAGGCCAAGCCCGGCAGCACCGTCACCCTGACCGTGGCCCAGGAGGACACGCGGCTGACCGTCCCGAACGCCGTCGGGAGGAACTTCGCGGAGGCCGAGTCCGATCTGAAGACCCTGGGATTCGTCGTGGTGAGGGACGAGCGAGAGGACGGCTCCCAGCAGCCGGACACCGTGCTCGAACAGAGCCTCCCCCCCGGCACCAAGGCGGCTCCCGGCACCACGATCACCCTGACCGTGGCCAAGGCGCCCGCGGAGCAGCCGGTCACCGTCCCGGACGTTCGGAACCAGAAGCTCAAGGAAGCCCGCAAGGCCCTTGAGGACCTGGGCCTCCAGGTCAACGTCCAGGGCTCCGACGACGAGAACGCCACGGTCGTGGGCACCGACCCCGGGCCCGGTTCCCAGCTCAAGAAGGGCGACTCGATCACCGTGATCGCCTTCGGCGGCGGTGGGGGCGACGGCAGGCCGGGCGGACCCGGCGGCTTCATCGAGGGCATGAACGGCGGACGCGGCGACGACGACTGATCCGCCGGGCGCCCGCCCGCACGCACGACGAGAGCCCGAGGGCCCGACCGGTTCCCACCGGTCGGGCCCTCGAATTCGATTTCACCCCACGTCAGCGCTTTCCCGCCTCCAGCCCCTTGCCGAGATCCGCCGTTCCGGAAACAGCGCGCAGGAGCGGCCGGCGAGTACTGGTTCAGAGTGTCAGGCGGAGCGAGGTCCCAAGGCGGCGAGGTCGTCTCACGCCTTGTCGTTGTACACCCACTGGCAGGAGGTCGCGTCGATGGACTTGCTGCCGTACTCGCCGCGGCAGGCCCCGTAGGCGATCCTGGAGCCTTCGGGGAAGGAGAGGTTCCAGGTCTTGCACGTACCCGCGCCGTTCGGGTTCCAGTAGCTGGTGGTGTCGTCGTAGTAGGTGAGCCTTCCGACTGCCGAGTGACCGTCCGCCGCGGTGTCGCACACCTCGAACGTCTCACCGTAGGACGTGAAGGTGACCTTGGCGCCACCGCCCAGCGCGCCTATGGACCCGCTGGCGGAGGCGGGCGAAACCATCAATCCCACCGCACCCAGGCTCATGGCCACCACCGAGACCACCTTGGAAGCTCTCACTCTTCCTTCACCCCTTGCTCTTGACGTGTACACCAAGCGAGCGATCATGCTAGATGAATGAGTCCGATGTCTTCAGTGGTCATAGGCGATCAGGGATCGCTTGACCGGGGCGCCGGTGGTCCAGTTGTGCCAGATGGCGGTGGCCAG
>NZ_JODL01000015.1 GCF_000718985.1 Streptomyces megasporus
CCCCCGCCCTCCTCCCCCACCCCACCGGCGCCCGCCCCGCCCCCCGACGTGCCGCGCTCCTCGCCGCTGCCCAGCCGGGCCCAGCCCGTCTACCCGCCGGGCACCGAGGGCGAGTTGGACGTCCTCTCGCTGCTGCGTGCCGACCCCTCGGTCGGGGAGAGCGTCAAGAAGGCCCTGCGGCCGTGCTCGGCCGAGGTGTGGCCGGTGGACGTGGCGTACGGGCGGCTGACCGGTGGTCACGCGCCGGACGTGCTGGTCAACGTCTCGGACTGCGACGGCGGCATGGGCATCGGCGCCTACGTCTACCGGCAGAGCACCAACGGGCAGTACGTCGGTGTGTTCGCGGCCGAGGAGCCGCCCGTGCACGTCGAGGTGGCCGCCGGCCGGCTGCGGCTGGTCCAGCAGGTCTACGCGGACGGCGACCCCGCGTGTTGCCCGTCGGCCCGGTACGTGGTCACCCACGTGTGGCGGAACGACCGGTTCACCGCGGTGGAGCGCGCATCGGAGGAGCCGGGCGGGCTCGGCGGGTCCGCCCGGGACGAAGGAGGCTGAGCGGTCGATGGGCGACACACACGTGCTTTTCGTGGAGGACGACGACGTCATCCGGGAGGCCACCCAGCTCACCCTGGAGCGCGACGGTTTCACGGTGACCGCCGCCGCGGACGGGTTGGAGGGGCTGGAGGCGTTCCGCGCGCGGCGGCCCGACATCGCGTTGCTGGACGTGATGGTGCCGGGGCTGGACGGGGTGAGCCTGTGCCGCCGCATCCGTGACGAGTCGCTGGTCCCGGTGATCATGCTGTCGGCGCGGGCGGACCCCATCGACGTGGTGCTCGGTCTGGAGGCCGGGGCCGACGACTACGTGACCAAGCCCTTCGACAGCGCGGTGCTGGTCGCCCGCCTCCGCGCGGTGCTGCGCCGCTTCGTGCGGGCCGGGAACGCCGACGACGCCGACGACGAGGAAGAGGAGGGCGCCGGGCCGCTGCGGTTCGGCGATCTGGAGATCGACACCGAGGGGATGGAGGTGCGGCGGGCCGGCGAGCCGGTACCGCTGACGCCGACGGAGATGCGGCTGCTGCTGGAGTTCTCCACCGCTCCGGGCACGGTGCTCAGCCGCGACCGGCTGCTGGAGCGGGTGTGGGACTACGGCTGGGGCGGCGACACCCGCGTCGTGGACGTCCACGTGCAGCGGTTGCGCGGCAAGATCGGACAGCAGCGGATCGAGACCGTCCGCGGCTTCGGCTACAAACTGAGGGGCTGATCGCCCGGTGGTTCCGCGTCCGGGCCCGCGTGCGCGGCGGTGGGTCCCGCGCACCGGTCTGCGGTGGAAGTTCAGCGCGGCCGTCGCCGCCGTGGGCGCGCTGGTGGCGCTGGTGCTCAGCCTGGTCGTCCACAACGCCACCCACGCCTCGATGCTCGACAACAGCCGCGACATGCAGGACGAGCGTCTGGTGGCCGCGCTGCGGATCTACGAGTCGCTCGGCCGTCTCCCCTTCGGCGCCGAGATCGACGACCCCGCGCTGCCGGACCCGCTGCGGGAGGCCGTCGCCGGGGGCGAGCGCGCCACGTACGTGGCGGAGGACTCGGGCCGGGCACTGGACGTCTGGGCCGCCGCACCGCTGCCCGACGGGCGGGTGCTCTCCCTGCGCACCCGCTTCACCGACCGTTACGCCGTCCTCGCCGACCTCGACCGGGCCCTGGTGCTGGGCTCGGTGGCGGTGGTGCTGGGCGGCACCGCGCTGGGCGTACTGCTCGGCGGGCAGCTCTCCCGCCGGTTGCGCCGGGCCGCCGAGGGGGACACCCGGGTCCGTGTGCGGGACGCGATCGACGGCCGGCTGCGGGACGAGACGGACGAGCTGGCGCACGCCGTCGACCGGATGGCCGACGCCCTCCAGCGGCGGTTGGAGGCCGAACGCCGGGTCACGGCCGACATCGCGCACGAACTGCGCACCCCGGTCACCGGGCTGCTCACGGCCGCCGAGCTGTTGCCGCCCGGCCGCCCCACCGAACTGGTCCGCGACCGGGCCCAGGCGCTGCGCACCCTGGTCGAGGACGTGCTGGAGGTCGCCCGGCTGGACGGCGCCGCCGAACGCGCCGAACTCCAGGAGGTGGCGCTGGGCGAGTTCGTCGCGCGCCGGGTGCGCGCGCTGGCCCCCGAGGCCCGGCTGAGCATCGAGCGGGACGCCGTGGTGACCACCGATCCGCGCCGCCTGGAACGCATACTCGGCAATCTCCTGGCCAACGCCGCACGGCACGGTCGTGCCCCCGTCGAGGTGACGGTCGACGGGCGCAGACTGCGGGTGCGCGACCACGGCCCCGGCTTCCCGGCGGAGCTGCTGGCCGAGGGCCCCAGTCGGTTCCGCACGGGCAGCACGGACCGGTCGGGCCGCGGGCACGGGTTGGGCCTGACGATCGCGGTCGGTCAGGCCCGGGTGCTCGGCGCCCGTCTCACCCTGCGCAACGCCGAGCCGACCGGCGCGGTGGCCGTCCTGTGGCTCCCCCCGAAGCCTCCGGACGCCGCCCCCGTGTAGGGGCGGGCGGCGTCCACCCGACCGGCGGGACCGGCGGGCCGTCCGGTGGGGTGACACCGGCGGAGCAGCCGGCGGGCCGTCCGGTGGGGTGACCGGCAGCGGGCCGTCCGGTGGTGTCAGTCGCAGACCTCCGACCACTCCTTGCTCGGGTCCGGCCCGCCCCCGTGGCGTTCGACCAGCGAGTACCGGTTGCCGGACTCGTCCCTGAAGACCGCCTCGGTGCCGTACGGCCGCTCCCTCGGCTCCTGGAGGAACTCCACGCCCCGCGCCCTCAGCTCCTCATAGGCGGCGCGACAATCGTCCGTCCGCAGCACGCCCACGCCCAGGACCCCCTTGTTCACCAGCCTGGTCAGCGCCTCGGCCGACTCGGAGTCGAGCCCGGAGCCGTCCGTCCGCATCAGCGTCAGCTCGACGTCCGGCTGATCCCTGGCACCGACGGTGACCCGGCGCACCTCCCCCGTGGAGACGTCGCCACGCACCTCGAAACCGAGCTTCTCGGTGAAGAACCTCACGTCCCGCTCCTGGTCGGTGGACCAGACGGTGGCTATCGACAGGCCCTTGATCACGGTGTCCTCCCACGGTCGTGAACGTCGGATTTCACCGTAGGCAGCACCCGGGCATCAGCGCGGCCTCGCCTTCCCGGAACGGCCGTGCCCCGATGGTCACACGGGGGTGTGACACCGAACGTCTTTCCCGCTCCACGTCTTTCCCGCTCCACGCCTGGGGACGGCCCCGTGGGCCCTACGATCTTCCCGGCGACGGACCGAGGAGGCAGGGGGACTCATGGACGCCACGGCCATCGGGGCCCGGCTGGCGGCGGGCGTCATCGCTCCGCTGGTCGGGAAGCTGTTCGTGCGGGAGGGGCCGGGGGCGGGGCTGGTCGACCGCCCCGTGCGGCTGAGCGGCCGACTCTCCTTCCGCGGCGAGCGACGCACCCTGGGCGAGAAGGACCTGCACCGGCTCGCGGCCGAACTGCTGGACCGGGCCGTCGAGCCGCTCCCCTCCGCCGAGCGCCTGCCCGCGCACGAGGAGCGGGCCGTCGTCCACGCCCTGGCCCGCACCCTGTACGCCTTGGGCGACCTCGACATGAGCGACGTCCAGGCGGTCGCGCTGGGCGGACGCGAGCTGGCCCGGCGACTGCGGGAGGCGGCCGACGACCCGACCCGGGACCTGGCCGAGGGCGCGGCCGTGCTCCACGACGCGCTGTTGGAGGCCGCCTGCGGGCAGATCCTGCACTTCTTCACCCAGCGCTCCACGTTCATCGCCCGCGCCCTGGTCGAGCAGACCCGACGGCAGGCCGCGTTGGAGGCGCGGCTGACGGTCGGCGCCGAGCGGGCGCGCGCCCTGGCCGCCCGGTCCGCCGAGGACGCGGAGTTCGAGCGCCGGTACGCCGACCACATCGCCCACCGGCACGGCCGGCTGACCATCTACGGCCTCGATCCGGCCGAATCCCGCGAGTGGCGGCTCGACACGGCGTTCCTGTCGCTGGAGGCGAGCCACGAGGAGGGCTCCCGCCCCGTCCGCACCGACCGGATCTTCGCCGACCGCACCCGCGTGCTGCTGCGCGGCGTCGCCGGATCGGGCAAGACGACGCTGGTGCAGTGGCTGGCGGTGACGGCGGCCCGGCCACCGGCCGGGGAGGGCGTGTCGCGTCCGGAGCTCTCCGGCCGCGTCCCGTTCGTCCTGCCCCTGCGGGCGTTCGCCTCCGCCGGGCTCCCCACCCCCGACCGCTTCCTGGAGGCGGTGCGCTGCCCGGTCGCCGGGGCGCAGCCGCCGGGTTGGGCCGATCGGGTGCTCTCGGACGGCCGGGCGCTGCTGCTGGTCGACGGTGTGGACGAGATCCCCGAGCGGGAGCGCGAGGAGACCCGCCGTTGGCTGGACGACCTGATCGGCGCCTACCCGGACAACCTCTGGCTGGTCACCTCCCGCCCCCCGGCGGTGCGTGACGCGTGGCTGGCCTCGCAGGGCTTCGACGAGTTGGCCCTGACGCCGATGGACCGGGGCGACGTGGCGGTGTTCGTGGAGCGCTGGCACGCCGCCGCCGATGCGGAGCCGGAGACGGCCCGTTCCCTGCTGGCCGCCCTGCGCACCAGGCCCGATCTGGGCCGGTTGGCCACCAGCCCGCTGATGTGCGGCCTGCTGTGCGCCCTGCACCGCGAACGCCGGGGCTTCCTGCCGCGGGGGCGCAGGGACCTGTACGAGGCGGCGCTGTCGATGCTGCTGGAGCGCCGCGACACCGAGCGCGGCATGCACCACGAGGGTGGCCTGCGACTGGCGAAGGAGTCGCAGACCACCCTGTTGCAGAAGCCGGCGTACTGGATGGTGCGCAACGGCCGCGCCCAGATGGACCGCGCGGACGCCTTGGCCGTCCTGGCCGACGCGCTGCCGTCGATGGCGCACATCGAGGCCGGGCCGGAGGAGGTGCTGCGCCACCTGCTGGAGCGCAGCGGTCTGCTGCGCGAGCCCGTCGCCGGGCAGATCGACTTCGTCCACCGCACCTTCCAGGACTACCTGGCCGCCAAGGCGCTGGTGGAGGCCCGGGACTTCCCCTGGCTGGTGGACAACGCGGACCGGACGGAGCTGGAGGACGTGGTCCGGATGGCGGTCGCCCACGCCCGCCCGGACGAGCGCGCCCGCATCCTGAACGGCCTGGTCGACGAGGGGCACCACGAGTCCAGGACGCCCTCCCAGCGGGCTCGCAGCCTCCTGTTGGCCCTGGCCTGCCTGGAGCACGCCACCGAACTGGACCCGGCCGTACGGGACCGGGTGCGCTCCGCCGCCGGCGAACTGCTGCCGCCCGTGGATCACCTCTCCGCCCGCCGCCTGGCGGAACTGGGCGGGCCGCTCGTCCTGGAACTGCTGCCCGGCCCCGAGGGACTGCCGGACGAGATCGCGGAGGCGGTCGTCGTCACCGCCACCCGGGTGGGCACCGACGCGGCGATCCCGCTGCTCGCCCGGTACCGGGATCACCCCTCGCTCGACGTGCGCCGCCAACTCGCCTGGTCCTGGCACCGTTTCGACCGCGAGACCTATGCCGAGGAGATCCTCGCCCATCTCGACAAGGACGGTCTGTACTTCACCGTCCGCGACACCGACGATCTCCGGATTCTACGCGCTTTGGGCGGCCGTTCCCACATCCAGTTCCGGGGGGAGTACTTCGATCCCGCCGAATTGGTCGAGCACTTCGAGGTCGACCGAGTGACACACCTCTGGTTGGAGGTGTGGAGGTTCCGTCGGGACTTCTCGTGGCTGTCCGCCTTTTCGCGGTTGCGTGTCCTGGTGGTTCCCGCGGGAGTCGATGCGGAAATCGAGAAAGTCCCCTCGGGCGTCGAGGTACGCATCGCTCCCTGACCGAGCCGAACCCACGGACACGCCCGCGGCCCGGGACCTTCGAAAGGTCCCGGGCCGCGTCGTGTGGCTCGGCTCTCGCCTGTCGGCGAGCGCGGATCAGTGGATCACACGTCCTTGGAGAGGTTGGGGCCGCCGCCCGCCGCCGACTCCACCGGAGGGGCGTCCGGCAGGGCCGACTTCTCCTCGCCGCGGAAGGTGAACTTCTTCTCCTCGCCCTCGCCCTCGGTGTCGACGACCACGATGTGACCGGGGCGCAGCTCGCCGAAGAGGATCTTCTCCGACAGGATGTCCTCGATCTCCCGCTGGATCGTCCGACGCAGCGGCCGGGCGCCCAGGACGGGGTCGTAGCCCTTCTTGGCGAGCAGCTTCTTGGCCTCCGCGCTGAGCTCGATGCCCATGTCGCGGTCCTTCAGCCGCTCGTCCACCTTGGCGACCATGAGGTCGACGATCTGGATGATGTCGGTCTCGGAGAGCTGGTGGAAGACCACGGTGTCGTCCACACGGTTGAGGAACTCGGGCCGGAAGTGCTGCTTGAGCTCCTCGTTGACCTTCGCCTTCATCCGCTCGTAGCCGGTCTTGACGTCGCCCTGGGCGGCGAAGCCCAGGTTGAAGCCCTTGGAGATGTCCCGGGTGCCGAGGTTGGTCGTCATGATGATGACGGTGTTCTTGAAGTCCACGACCCGGCCCTGGGAGTCGGTCAGGCGACCGTCCTCCAGGATCTGCAGCAGCGAGTTGAAGATGTCCGGGTGGGCCTTCTCGACCTCGTCGAACAGGACGACCGAGAACGGCTTGCGGCGCACCTTCTCCGTGAGCTGACCGCCCTCCTCGTACCCGACGTAGCCGGGAGGCGAGCCGAACAGCCGCGAGACGGTGTGCTTCTCGCTGAACTCCGACATGTCGAGGGAGATCAGCGCGTCCTCGTCACCGAAGAGGAACTCGGCCAGCGTCTTGGACAGCTCGGTCTTGCCGACGCCGGACGGGCCGGCGAAGATGAACGAGCCACCGGGACGCTTGGGGTCCTTCAGACCGGCCCGCGTACGGCGGATGGCCTGGGACAGCGCCTTGATGGCGTCCTCCTGCCCGATGACGCGCTTGTGCAGCTCGTCCTCCATGCGGAGCAGGCGCGAGGACTCCTCCTCGGTGAGCTTGAACACCGGGATGCCCGTGGCCGTGGCCAGGACCTCGGCGATCAGCTCCTCGTCCACCTCGGCGACGACGTCCATGTCGCCGGCCTTCCACTCCTTCTCCCGCTTGGCCTTGGCGGCCAGGAGCTGCTTCTCGGTGTCACGGAGGGAAGCGGCCTTCTCGAAGTCCTGCGCGTCGATCGCGGACTCCTTGTCCCGGCGGACGCCGGCGATCTTCTCGTCGAACTCGCGCAGGTCCGGCGGTGCGGTCATCCGGCGGATGCGCATCCTGGAGCCGGCCTCGTCGATCAGGTCGATCGCCTTGTCCGGCAGGAAGCGGTCCGAGATGTAGCGGTCGGCCAGGGTCGCGGCGGCCACCAGGGCGGCGTCCGTGATGGACACGCGGTGGTGTGCCTCGTAGCGGTCCCGCAGGCCCTTGAGGATCTCGATGGTGTGCGGCAGCGACGGCTCGGCGACCTGGATGGGCTGGAAGCGGCGCTCCAGGGCCGCGTCCTTCTCCAGGTGCTTGCGGTACTCGTCCAGCGTCGTCGCGCCGATGGTCTGGAGTTCACCGCGGGCCAGCATCGGCTTGAGGATGCTGGCGGCGTCGATCGCGCCCTCGGCGGCGCCCGCGCCCACCAGGGTGTGGAGCTCGTCGATGAACAGGATGATGTCGCCGCGGGTGCGGATCTCCTTGAGGACCTTCTTCAGGCGCTCCTCGAAGTCACCGCGGTAGCGGGAGCCCGCGACCAGGGCGCCCAGGTCCAGGGTGTAGAGGTGCTTGTCCTTGAGGGTCTCGGGCACCTCGCCCTTGACGATGGCCTGGGCCAGGCCCTCGACGACCGCCGTCTTGCCGACGCCGGGCTCGCCGATGAGCACGGGGTTGTTCTTGGTACGGCGGGACAGCACCTGCATGACCCGCTCGATCTCCTTCTCGCGCCCGATGACCGGGTCGAGCTTGGATTCGCGAGCGGCCTGGGTCAGGTTGCGGCCGAACTGGTCCAGCACCAGGGAGGTCGAGGGAGTGCCCTCGGCGGGACCGCCGGCGGTGGCGGCCTCCTTGCCTCCGGAGTAGCCGGACAGCAACTGGATGACCTGCTGCCGCACCCGGTTCAGGTCGGCGCCGAGCTTCACGAGGACCTGGGCGGCGACGCCCTCGCCCTCGCGGATCAGGCCGAGCAGGATGTGCTCCGTACCGATGTAGTTGTGGCCGAGCTGGAGAGCCTCGCGCAGAGACAGCTCCAGGACCTTCTTGGCACGGGGGGTGAAGGGGATGTGGCCGGACGGGGCCTGCTGCCCCTGGCCGATGATCTCCTCCACCTGCTGGCGGACCGCCTCGAGCGAAATCCCGAGGCTCTCCAGGGCCTTAGCGGCGACACCCTCACCCTCGTGGATCAGGCCCAGGAGGATGTGCTCGGTGCCGATGTAGTTGTGGTTGAGCATCCGGGCTTCTTCCTGAGCCAGGACGACAACCCGCCGCGCGCGGTCGGTGAACCTCTCGAACATCGTTAATCGCTCCTCAGAGCGGTCAGGCAGTAAGGGGGCGTTCCCCTCCCTGTCCTTCCGCAGCTTAGTCCCGCAAGCGGGGACCGCTCATTCCAACTGCCGACACCCGTCCGGATCGCCCCCGCGCCGGGGGGAAGGAGTGCTGTTGCCTCCCGCCCTCGTCCCGAACAGCCGACAACAGTTCCAACCCGATGGTGCGAGACGATGTTCCCGCAGGCCAGACATATCCGCCTGCATCCACTACGCCGACGGCGAACGCCCATCAGGCCCACACGTCCGTCCACCGCTCCATCGTCGGTGCCGCACCCCCGTTCCACTTGGGATTTCTTCACGGACTTCTTACCCCGGGACACTGACAGTCCATGCGGGGCAGGGCGGGTGCATCCGCTAAGGGCGAACACTCTTGCGCGATGCGCCACACCCACTCCACACCGCTTCCGCGGCACTCGGAGTAGTGGGGTACGACGGGACGTAACCGGCACGGGGCTCGGCAGTTTCTCCCTACATGATTCGTCCAACACGCGCGGCGTCCGGTTTGTTCCGGTCGGGACCGTGCCTCTTCCGCCCCTCCCGTCGCCGAATTCCCGTGCGCCTCCCGGGCCGCACCGCCCCCTGGAACGGCTCGGCTCCTCCGGACGCGCTGCCGGACGCGCTGGACGTCCCGGAGACCGCCGGACGGGCGCTGCTGCGGCGACGCGGCCTCCGCGCGGGTGCGGTGGCCTGGGACCCCGCCACGCGGCGGATGAGGTTCCTCCTCCCTCCGGGCTGCGCGGAGGAGGTGCCGGGCCTACTGGAGTGGCTGGAGTGGCGCGGGATCGAGCTGGATCTGGCCGCCCTGACCGCGTACGACCCTCGGGAGGCCGCCGTGTGGCTGCGGCCTCCCGGGCGGGGCTGTGACGCGGACGTCGTCGGCCTGGTGAGCGCGGCGGCGACGGAGTGTCACCGCGCGCGGCTCGCCCACGCGACTCAGCCGTTCGCCTTCTCGTAGGCCTCGCGGATGTTGGCGGGAACACGGCCCCGGTCGTTGACCTCGTAGCCGTTCGCCTTCGCCCAGGCGCGAATCTTCGCGGTGTCCTGGGTGGCGCCGGAGGACGGGCGGGCCGCCTTGCCGCGAGCCGAACGGCCACCGGTGCGACGACCGTTCTTGACGTAGGGCTCGAGCAGGCCGCGGAGCTTGTCCGCGTTGGCGGTGGTGAGATCGATCTCGTAGGTCTTGCCGTCGAGAGCGAACGTCACGGTCTCGTCCGCCTCACCGCCGTCGATGTCGTCGACAAGAAGGACCTGTACCTTCTGCGCCACCGGTTACTCCCATTCGTCGTGTGCGGTCAGTCCTCGAAAACCGATTACTGATACTGACGAAGAAAGCAAACCGCTTTTCCCGGGAAAACACAAACCCTCCGCGAACTCCCTCCTGGTAGAGCGGCCGGATTGGAGGGATCTTTCGGACATAGGGTTCACGGCAGCCGGGACTCATAGGTGCAGCAGCATCCGCGTGTTACCCAAGGCGTTGGGTTTCACTCGTTCGAGCCCCAGGAACTCCGCTACACCCTCGTCATAGGAACGGAGCAGCTCGCTGTAGACATCCCCGTCCACCGGAGTCTCGCCGATCTCGGTGAAGCCGTGACGGGCGAAGAAGTCCACTTCGAAGGTGAGGCAGAAAATACGCCTCACACCGAGCCAACGCGCGGTCTGCAGAAGCTTCTCCAGCACCAGGTGTCCCACTCCGGCGCCCTTGATCGCGGGATCCACCGCCAGCGTGCGGACTTCCGCCAGGTCCTCCCACATCACGTGGAGCGCGCCGCAGGCCACCACCTTGGCGTCGTGGTCGCGTTCCGCCACCCAGAACTCCTGGATGTCCTCGTAAAGCGTCACCGTCGCTTTGTCGAGCAGGATGCGATCGCGTGCGTAGACGTCGATGAGGCGACGGATGGCGCGCACATCACTGGTTCTCGCCCTGCGGACGGTGACCTCGCTTACCGGGCTTAGACCTTCTGGCATGTTCGGACGCTATCGCCCCGAAGCCCCATCGCTCTCCTCGGGGGCGTCGAGATGGACTCCGGCGGGTTGCACGACGCGCAGGGCGTCCCGCAAGGCTTCCTCCTGTTCCGGCGACATCATGCCGAAGAAGGCCACAAGCGCCGCGGCCGGGTTGTCGCTCGTGGCCCACGCCTCGTTCATGAGGGCGGCGGAGTAGGCGGCGCGCGTGGAGACCGCCTCATATCGATAGGCCCGGCCTTCTCGCTCGCGCCGCACCCAGCCCTTCTCCCGGAGGTTGTCCATTACCGTCATGACGGTGGTGTAGGCGATCGGCCGTTCCCGCCGAAGGTCTTCGAGGACTTCTCGCACGGTGACGGGTCGGTTCCACCGCCATACCCGCGTCATCACCGCGTCTTCCAACTCTCCCAGTGGCCGAGGCACACCAAGAACAATAGTCGCATATGCACCGCATTGGCCGTTTTATTTCGTCCGCTCGGACATCCTCGCCCCGGACGCACGGAAGGGCGTGGGGCGCGAGAGGTTCCCCTCTCGTGCCCCACGCCCTTCCGCCGCTCTCGGGTCTCTCCGCCCGGTCCGCGGCCGGTTTCGTGGCCGCCGCGATCGTCCGCGGCCGTCTCTAGGCCCGTCCCTCGCCGTCCGCGTGCGACGAGCGCCGGGCCTCGGCCTGCGCCGCGAGCGCGTCCACCACGGCGTCCTCCTTGGCCTTGTTGGCACCACCCTGGTTCTTGACGATCGTCACGATGACCGCGGTGAAGGCCACGGCCATCACCACGGACGGGGTGAGTGCGGCGATGTACTCCATGCCGGTCAGCCTCCTCCTTGCCGGGTCTCCCAGCGTAACCGGCGCCCTTCTCCCTCTTGTCGCGCGGCCCGCCCTCCGATCCGGGAGGGCGGGCCGCGCGAGAAGGGGGGGACGCGGGAGAGAAGGAGGCGGGGTCAGACCGGGAGGGCCCGACGGGACGGCGGCGTGGAACGGTGGCGGGGCGGGAAGACGTCGGCCGGGGTGGGCACCCGGTCGCGGGAGCCGTACGCCTCCACGGGGTCGGCCCACTCCTCGCAGCGCCGCAACAGTTCGGCACGGCGCCGCGCCTCCGCCCGGCGGGCGGGCCGGGCGCACAGCGCCCGCAGGGCCGCCACGTCCTCCCCGCACGGCGGGCAGCCCGCCGCGAGGGCCTCCTCCAGCCTCGCCAGGTACCCGGACTCGGTGCCCGGCAGCGCGGCGCGGTAGCGCGCGAGGTCGGCCGCCAGGAACGCTCTCAGCCGCTCGACCTCCCGCCGGGCCTCGTCCACCGCCTCGGCCAGCCACCGGTACTCCCGCGCCTCTCTCGCCCGGCGTCTCTTGACGGGCAGCGGCGTCGGCAGGGACGGCGGGGACGGAGCGAGGACCGACTGGAGCGCGACGGCGAGAGCGCGCCTGAGCACGCACAGCTCGTCGGCGCTGAAGGCCATGCCTCCTCGGGGGCCATGGGGGGTGGGCATATACGGACAGTACGGTACGTAGCGGAGTAATCGTTCCACCGTCCGGCCGTGTCTTCCCACGGTCCCCCACGAGCCCCCACGAGTTCCCTCGGCGCCCCTGGGCCACCCGCGCCGGGGCCACGACGGCCTCCGCTCAGCCGCGCGCCATGTTCCGCTCGTAGACCAGCCGCAGACCGATCAGGGTCAGCCACGGCTCGTGCTCGTCGATGGCCGACGCCTCGCCCAGCACCATGGGGGCCAGGCCGCCGGTGGCGATGACGGTCACGTCGTTCGGGTCGTCGGCCAGCTCGCGGGCCATCCGCTCCGCCACACCGTCCACCTGACCGGCGAAGCCGTAGAGGATGCCGGCCTGCATCGCCTCGACGGTGTTCTTGCCGATGACGCTGCGCGGGCGGGCCAGTTCGATCTTGCGGAGCTGCGCCCCGCGCACACCGAGGGCGTCGACGGAGATCTCGATGCCCGGGGCGATCACGCCGCCGGTGTACTCGCCGCGGGCGGAGATGGCGTCGAAGGTGGTGGCCGTGCCGAAGTCCACGACGATGCTCGGGCCGCCGTACAGCTCGACCGCCGCCACCGCGTTGATGATCCGGTCCGCGCCGACCTCCTTGGGGTTGTCCATCAGGATGGGCACCCCGGTCTTGACGCCCGGTTCGACCAGTACGGACGGGATGTCGCCGTAGTGCCGGCGCGTCACCTCGCGCAGTTCGTGGAGGACGGAGGGGACGGTGGAACAGATGGAGATGCCGTCGACGCCGTCCCCCAACTCCTCGCCGAGCAACGGGTGCATGCCCATCAGGCCCTGGAGCAGGACGGCCCACTCGTCGGCGGTGCGGCGGGGGTCGGTGGAGATCCGCCAGTGCTCGACGATCTCGTCGCCGTCGAACAGGCCGAGGACGGTCTGGGTGTTGCCGACGTCGATCGTGAGCAGCATCAGGCGTCCTCCCCCCGCGCCCCGTCCTCTGCCCCGTTCCCCGCCCCGTCGCGCGTCTCGTCACGCAGGTCCAGGCCGATGTCGAGGATCGGGGAGGAGTGGGTGAGGCCGCCCACCGCCAGGTAGTCCACGCCGGTGGCCGCGTAGGCGCGGGCGTTGTCGAGGGTGAGACGGCCGGAGGACTCCAGCCGGGCCCGGCCCGCGACCAGCCGCACCGCCTCGGCGGTCTCCTCGGGGGTGAAGTTGTCCAGCAGGATCAGGTCGGCGCCCTCGGCGAGGACGGGCTCGATCTGGTCGAGCCGGTCCACCTCCACCTCGATCGGCACGCCGGGGAACTCCTCGCGGACCCTGCGGAACGCCTCGGCCACCCCGCCGGCCGCGATCACGTGGTTGTCCTTGATCAGCGCGGCGTCCGACAGCGACATCCGGTGGTTGACGCCGCCGCCGCAGCGCACCGCGTACTTCTCCAGGGCGCGCAGGCCCGGAGTCGTCTTGCGGGTGTCGCGGACCTTCGCGTCCGTGCCCTGGAGAGCGTCGGCCCAGGCCCGGGTGGCGGTGGCGATGCCCGACAGCCGGCACAGCAGGTTGAGGGCGCTGCGCTCGGCGGTGAGCAGGTCGCGGGTGCGGGTGCGGACCGACAGCAGCTTCTGGCCCGCGGTCACGCGGTCGCCGTCCTCGACGTGCCGCTCGACCTCGAACTCCTCGGTGCAGACCACCGACAGGACCGCCTCGGCGATCCGCAGCCCTGCGACGGTGCCCGCCTGACGGGCGGTGAAGTCGCCCACGGCGACGGCGTCCTCGGGGATGGTCGCGACGGTGGTGACGTCCACGCCGTGGTCGAGGTCCTCCTCGATCGCCATGTGGGCGACGTCCTCGACCTGCACCGGGTCAAGTCCCGCGTCCGCCAGCAGGGCGGCCAGGTCCGGGTCCAGTCCGCACTCCAGCGGGTCGAGGTCGAAGTCGTCCTCCGCGCCGCCGCCGCAGCCGCAACCGTCCCCGCACCCTCCCGCGGTGCCGCTCACCGCCTCGCCTGGGCGGCCGAAGCCGATCTGGAGCAGCGGAAGTTCGTTGGGCGTGGGGCTGGTCACGGTGTCTCCTCGGGGGCGACCGGCGGGAAGGCGGTCGAGTCGGTCGTACGGACGACGAGCGTAGAGCCCTCGGCCGTGGGGCGCAGGGCGACGACCAGATGTCGGCGCCAGGACACGTCGTCGCGGTCGGGGTGGTCCTCGCGCCAGTGGCAGCCACGGGTCTCCGTGCGGCGCAGGGCGGCGGCGACCAGGACGCGGGCGACGAGGTGGAGGTTGGCCGTCTCCCAGCTCTCGACGCCGGGTTCGGCGGGCTTGCCCGACGCGGCGGGGGCGTCGGGGACGCGGGGGGCGCCGGAGGCGTCGACGGCCAGCTCCTCCAGCTCCCGCGCGGCCCGCTCCAGGCTCTCGGCGGACCGCAGCACCCCGGCGCCGGCGGTCATGATCCGCTGGATCGCGTACCGGGTCTCGGGCGGCAGCGGCGGAACGATCCGCTCGGCGTCGGGGACGACGGGGACGGGGACGCGCGCCGGGGCGCGGGCGATCCGCTCGGCGATCCGCTCGGCGAAGACCAGGCCCTCCAGCAGGGAGTTGGAGGCCAACCGGTTCGCGCCGTGCACACCGGTGCAGGCGACCTCGCCGCAGGCGTACAGGCCCGGCACGGTGGTACGGCCTGTCAGGTCGGTGCGGACGCCGCCGGACGCGTAGTGCGCGGCGGGCGCGACCGGGATCGGTTCGGTGACCGGGTCGATGCCGTGGGAGCGGCAGGCGGCGAGGATGGTGGGAAAACGTTCCTCCCACTTCCGTGCCCCGAAGTGCCGCGCGTCCAGGTACATGTGGTCCGCGCCCCGCTCCCGCATCCGCCGCATGATGCCCTTGGCGACGATGTCGCGCGGCGCCAGCTCGGCCAACTCGTGCCGGCCGACCATGAACCGCTCCCCGTCGGCGTCGACCAGGTACGCGCCCTCGCCGCGCACGGCCTCCGAGACCAGCGGCTGCTGGCCCTCGCTGCCGGCGCCCAGGTAGAGCACGGTCGGGTGGAACTGGACGAACTCCAGGTCGGAGACCTCCGCGCCGGCCCGCAGCGCCAGCGCGACGCCGTCGCCGGTGGAGACGGCCGGGTTGGTGGTCGCGGAGAACACCTGCCCCATGCCGCCGGTGGCCAACACCACCGCCGGGGCGTGCACCGCGCCCACGCCGTCGTGCCGTCCCTCCCCCATCACGTGGAGGGAGACGCCCGCGGCGTGCCCGTCGGCGTCCTTGAGCAGGTCCAGGACGAGCGCGTTCTCCACCGTCTCGATGCCGGCGTCCCGGACGGCCGCCACCAGCGCCCGGCTGACCTCCGCGCCGGTCGCGTCACCGCCCGCGTGGGCGATGCGGCGGCGGTGGTGGCCGCCCTCGCGGGTCAGCTCGATCTCCCCCGTCTCCGGGGAGGTGTCGAACCGCGCGCCGACCTCGATCAGCCGCCGCACCGCTCCGGGGCCCTCGGTGACCAGCGTCCGCACGGCGGTCTCGTCGCACAGGTCGGCACCCGCGACCAGGGTGTCGACGAGGTGCTGCTCGGGGGTGTCGCCCTCGCCCAGCGCGGCGGCGATCCCGCCCTGCGCCCAGCGCGTGGAGCCGTCGTCCAGCCGGGCCTTGGTGACGATCACCGTCCGCCGGCCGGCGGCGGCGCAGCGCAGGGCGACCGTCAGCCCGGCCACGCCGGAGCCGACCACCACCACGTCCGCCTTGATCACCCAGCCGGGGCGCGGGCCCGCCAGGCGCAGGGCCGGCACCCCGCCGGCCGTGCCGTGCACGCCCGCGCTCACCGGGCCTCCTCCGTCCCGTCCAGGCGCAGGCGCACGTTGTCGATCAGCCGTGTGGCGCCCACCCGGGCCGCCACGGCGAGGACGGCCTCGCCCCGGTGGACGCCGGGCTCCGCGGGGACCTCGGTGAAGTCGGACGGGTCCACCAGGGCCAGGTAGTCGACGGTCAGCGGCGGGTCCGCCTTCTCGCCCTCCGCCAGGACGGCGCGGGCCGCCGCGCGGACCTCCTCCGGGTCGGCCGGCCCGTCCCCGCGCATGGCCGCGTCGCGCCCGGCGAACAGGGCGCGGGAGAGGGCCAGGGCCGTGGTGCGCTCCCGCGGCGACAGGTAGCGGTTGCGGCTGGAGAGGGCCAGCCCGTCGGCCTCGCGCACGGTGGGCACGCCCACGATCTCCACGGGGAAGTTCAGGTCGCGGACCATGCGCGTGATCACGGCGAGCTGCTGCGCGTCCTTCTCGCCGAAGAGGGCCAGGTCGGGCGCGGTGAGGTGGAGGAACTTGGCGACGACGGTGAGCACCCCGTCGAAGTGGCCGGGGCGGGACGCGCCCTCCAGCCGCTCGCCCATCGGCCCCGCGGCCACCGTCACCTCGGGCTCGCCGCCGGGGTAGACCTCCTCCACCACCGGCGCGTAGACGACGTCGGCACCCGCCTCGGCGGCCAGCGCCAGGTCGGCGTCCAGGGTGCGCGGGTAGCGGTCCAGGTCCTCGCCCGCGCCGAACTGCAGCGGGTTGACGAAGACGGTGACCACCACCTGGCCCTCGGTGCCGACCTGTTCGCGGGCGGTCCGGACCAGGCCGGCGTGGCCCTCGTGCAGGGCGCCCATGGTCATCACCACCGCCCGCCGGCCGCGGCGCGGCAGGGCGCGCAGCTCGGCGGCGGTGCGCAGCACGGGCACGGGCACGGTTCGGCTCCTTCGGTCGGCGGCCGGGCCGCTCTCGGTCTCGGTGGTCGAGGTCTGGCTGGTCGGGGTTTGGGTGGTCGGGGTTTGGGTGGTCGAGGGCTCGGTGGTCGGGCCGGCGAGGTCGGTCACGGGGTGCTCCCGTCCGAGAGGACCTCCAGCAGGTCCTCGGCCAGCTCCGGCTTGAGCAGGCCGTTCGCCAGGGCGCGGTCCGCGGTGGTGCGGGCCATGGCCAGATAGCCCGTCACCGCCTGCGGCGCGTGGCGGCGCAGCTCGGCGACGTGGGCGGCGACCGTGCCGGCGTCGCCTCGGGCGACCGGGCCGGTCAGCGCGGCGTCGCCGGAGCGCAGGGCGTTGTCCAGGGCCGCGCCGAGCAGCGGGCCGAGCATCCGGTCCGGCGCGGCGACCCCGGCCGTGCGCAGCAGCTCCATCGCCTGGGCGACCAGGGTGACCAGATGGTTGGCGCCGATGGCCAGGGCCGCGTGGTAGAGCGGGCGGGCCTCCTCGGCGATCCACTCCGGCTCCCCGCCCATCTCGATGACCAGCGCCTCGGCGGCCAGCCGCAGCTCCTCGGGCGCGGTGACCCCGAACGAGCAGCCCGCCAGCCGGTCCACGTCCACGGGGGTGCCGGTGAACGTCATCACCGGGTGGAGCGCCAGCGGCAGGGCGCCGGCCCGTGTCGCCGGGTCCAGGACGGCGATCCCGTAGCGGCCGGAGGCGTGCGCCAGGAGTTGGCCGGGCCGTACGGCGCCGGTGGCGGCCAGGCCGGCGACCAGGCCGGGCAGGGCGTCGTCGGGGACGGTGAGCAGCACGAGGTCGGCGCGGGCCAGCACCTCGGCGGGCTCCACCAGCGGCACTCCCGGCAGCAGGGCCTCGGCCCGGCGGCGGGAGGCGTCGGAGACCCCGGACGCGGCCACCGGGCGGTGCCCTGCGAGCCTCAGCGCGGCGGCGAGGGCGGGGCCGACGCGTCCCGCGCCGACGACGCCGACCTTCAGGCGCGCGGGACGGTCCCCGGCGGCACCGGAGGGATGTTCGTTCACGTGGGCGGACCTTCCGTTCCAGTCCGTGGGGTTCCCCGGGCGGGAGGTCGGGGCATCGGTACCGGACGATTGTTGCCATGCTACGCGGACACCGCGGGATCCCGGTCCGCACGGTGGGACGGCGGCCGGACGGCGGGCGGTTCCGCGGTGGGCGCCGCCGGACGTCGGAAACGGGCGGCGGCGACCGCCCCGGTCGGGAATGATCGGACGCATGACCGCGGACGACGACGGCACACGAGAAGGCACACAAGGCGGCGCGCGGCCCCCCGCGGGCACCGACTCCCCGGACGAGCGGCGGGCCCGCAGGCTCGCGGCCTGGAACGCCGCCCGGCGCCTGCTGGCCGATCCCCCGGCGTCCGGGACGATCGCCGGACGGCTGGCCCGGCTGGCGAAGGAGGGCGCCGAGGTCCACGACCTGGCGGAGAGCCCCGACGTCTACGGCGACGGGATCGTCGCCGACCTGGAGGAGCGCACCGCCGCCCTGCTGGGCACCGAGGCCGCCGCGTTCTTCCCCACCGGCACCATGGCCCAGCAGGTGGCCCTGCGCTGCTGGGCGGACCGCACCGGCAACACCACCGTCGCCCTCCACCCGCTGTCCCACCCCGAGCGTCACGAGCGCCACGCGCTGACGCTGCTCGCCGGCCTGCGCCCTGTCCACCCCACCGCCGAGCCGAGGCCGCCCACCGCCGAGGAGGTGTGGGAGCTGCCCGAGCCCTTCGGCACCCTGATGCTCGAACTCCCCCTGCGCGACGCGGGGTTCGTGCTGCCGACCTGGGACGAGCTGGTGGAGACGGTCGGCGCGGCGCGGGAGCGGGAGGCGGTGGTGCACCTCGACGGGGCCCGGCTGTGGGAGTGCGTGCCGCACTTCGGGCGGACGCTCCCGGAGATCGCCGGCCTGGCCGACAGCGTGTACGTCTCCTACTACAAGTCCCTCGGCGGCCTCTCGGGCGCGGCCCTGGCCGGTTCGTCCACCCTGATCGACGAGGCCCGCGCCTGGCGGCACCGCTACGGCGGGCAGGTCTTCCAGCAGTGGCCCGCCGCGCTGTCCGCCCTGGTGGGGCTGGAGCGGGAACTGCCGAGGCTGCCGGAGTACGTCGACCACGCGAAGGTGGTCGCGAACGCCCTGCGGCAGGGGCTGGAGGACGCCGGGGTGCCGTGGTTCCGCATCCATCCGAGGGAGCCGCACACCCACCAGTTCCAGGTGTGGCTGCCCCACGACCCCGAGGAGTTGACGGACGCGGGCGTGCGGCAGGCGGAGGAGGACGAGACGGTGCTCTTCCGCGTGTGGGAGGCGTCGGGGCCGCCCGGACTGGCCATGACCGAGGTGACGGTCGCCGCCCCCGGGCTGCTGTGGAGTCCCGAGGACGTCCGCGAGGCGCTGTCGGCGTTCCTCGCCCGCGTCCCGGCGCTCACGGGGCCTCGGGCACGGGGCTGACCGCCGGGGCGGTCCGCGTTCCGTCACGCGCCCCCGCCGGCGCGCACCAGTCCGGTCTCGTACGCCAGCACCACCGCCTGGACGCGGTCGCGCAGCTCCAGCTTGGTGAGGATGCGTCCCACGTGCGTCTTGACGGTGGCCTCCGAGAGCACCAGCCGCTCGGCGATCTCCCCGTTGGAGAGCCCTTGGGCGACCAGCAGCAGCACCTCGTGCTCGCGGTCCGTCAGCCTCTCCAGCTCCCTGGTCCGCGGCTGCTCGGTCGCGGCGGGCAGCAGGGCGGCGAAGCGGTCCAGGAGTCGGCGGGTGGTGGAGGGGGCCACCACCGCGTCCCCGCTGTGGACGGCGCGGATCGCGGCCAGCAGTTCGTTCGGCGGCACGTCCTTGAGCAGGAAGCCGCTCGCCCCGGCCCGCAGCGCGGAGAAGGCGTACTCGTCGAGGTCGAAGGTGGTCAGGATCAGCACCCTGGGGCTGCCGGGACCGCCCTCGCCCCGCTCGCAGATGCGGCGAGTGGCCTCGACCCCGTCGAGGCGGGGCATCCGCACGTCCATCAGCACCACGTCCACGGCGGTGGCGCGCAGCTTCTCCAGGGCCTCGGCACCGTCCCCGGCCTCGGCGACGACCTCCATGTCGGGCTGGGCGTCCAGCACCATCCGAAAGCCGGTGCGCAGCAGCGCCTGGTCGTCGACGAGCATCACGCGGACGGTCATGGGTTCCTCTCGTGCCGGTTGGACGGTGGTTCGGCGGTGGTTCGGCGGTGATTCGGCGGCGGGCCTCGGTCGGTGGTCCGTCAGTCGGTGTTCTTCAGCGGCAGGACCGCGCTGATCCGGAAGCCGCCGCCCGGCCGGGGACCCGCGTCCAGACTGCCGCCGACCATGCCGACGCGCTCGCGCATCCCGATCAGCCCCTGGCCCAGTCCGTCCAGCCCGCCGACCTCGTACAGCTCGCGCTGGGCGCCGCGGCCGTCGTCCTCGGCGAGCAGGGTCAGATCGTCGGGGCCGTAGGTCAGTCGCACGGTCGCGCCGACGTCGGGGCCGCCGTGCTTGCGGGTGTTCGTCAGCGCCTCCTGCACGATGCGGTACGCGGTCAACTCGACGCTGCTGGGCAGGGGGCGCGGGGTGCCCTCGATCCGGAAGTCCACCGACAGCCCCGCGCCGCGCACCTGCTCGACGAGGTCGGCGAGCTGCTCGACGCCGGGCTGCGGCACGTACTCCCCGGCCTCGGCCTGTTCTCCGGTGCGCAGCACGCCCAGCAGCCGCCGCATCTCCGACAGCGCCTGGCGGCCGGTGTCGGAGATGGTCCCCAGCGCCTGTCGGGCCTGCTCGGGCGCGGTGTCGAGGACGTAGGCGGCGCCGTCGGCCTGGACGACCATCACCGAGACGTTGTGCGCGACGACGTCGTGGAGTTCGCGCGCGATGCGGGCGCGCTCGGCGGCCACCGCGACCTTGGCCTGCGCCTCGCGCTCCCGCTCCAGCCGGGCGGCGCGCTCCTCCAGTTGCGCGTAGTACGCGCGCCGGGTGCGCAGCGAGTCGCCCAGCACCCAGGCGAGGACGAAGGTGACGGTCATGAAGACCGTGCCCAGCACCGCCCCGGCGATGCTCTGTCCCTCGTTGGGCCAGCGCAGGGTGTTGACGGTGGGCGCGATCAGGGCGCCCGCCAGGGCGAAGCGGGAGGCCCAGCGGACGTTGCGGGAGGCGTTGGTGAAGACGATCACCAGCAGGGCGAAGTTGGCGGGCACCGGGAAGGCGCCCGTCACCACCTCGGCCACCCCCGCGCCGGTGGCCAGCAGCAGCATCTTCTCCGGCGCCCGGCGCCGCAGGGCCACCACCGTGCACAGGGCGAGGATGATCGGCACGGAGGCCGCCTGCTGCACCCCGCCCTGGTCCAGGCTCTCGGCGGACGGGGGGTGCGACACCAGCGCGGCGAGCCACATGGCGGACATCCCGAGCAGGACGAGGGCCCACAGCCCGTCGACCAGGGTGGGGTGTCTGCGTATGAACTCGTACAGGCGATGCACGGTGCCCAGCGTAGGCAGGGGCGATACGTGGGGGAGTCAACCGGATGGGCGATCCCCGGCCGTCCCGCCTACTCCCCAGGGTGGAGGCAGCGGCGCCCGGCGGGGTTGGAGCAGCCAGGTGAAGGAGCCCAGGCCGCCGGGGTCGGTCAGCTCGGCCGCCTCCCCCGCGTCGCCGAGCCGCCGCAGGTAGGCCACCGGGTCCTCGGCGGCGAGGGAGAGGGGCGGCCGGGCGCCGCCGACGCCCAGGGCGCGCAGCGCCTCGCGCTGGGAGACCAACACGCCGGCCGGCACGCCCGGCCGCCCGTCCCCGGACGCCGCCGCCGCGCACGCGTCGAGGGCGACGTGGGAGGTCAGGTCGCGTTCCCCGTCGGGGACGGGCCGCACCTCGCGGCCGTCACGGTAGCCGGTGAGGGTGCCGAACGGCGGCCGGGCGGCACGGGTGTGGGCGTAGTCCACGGCGACGGCCAGGCCGCGGTCCAGGCAGGCCACGGCGTCCGCCCAGGCGGTGTCGCGGGGACGGCCGATCTCGGCGCGCAGGCCGGGTTCGGGCGGCAGCGGCCACCAGCGGGCGAGCCAGTCGGCGTCCGCGCCGGTCACCGGCTCGCCCGGGTGCTCGGTTCCGTCGTCGTCCACCAGGACGTAGCGGGGGACGCCGTCACCGTCGGTCTCGGCGACGTCCACGGGCACGTTGTCCAGCCACTCGTTGGCGAACAGCAGCCCCGCCACGCCGCGTGGCGGGGTGTCGGACCAGCCGATCGCCGGGTCGAGGCCGGCCGGGCGGCGGGCGATCTCCACGGCGTGGGGACGGACCCGGGCGGCGACCGCGTCCGGCAGCGCGGCCAGGACGCCGCTCAGCAGCTCGCCGCGGCCGGCGCCGTAGTCGATCAGCGCCAGTTCGTCGGGGCGTCCGAGCACCGCGTCCACGCGCAGCAGCAGCTCGGCCACCGCCTCCGCGAACAGCGGGGAGACGTGCACGGAGGTGCGGAAGTGCGCGGCGGGCGCCTGTCGCACGAAGAACCCTTCCGGCCCGTAGAGCGCCTCCTCGGCGGCCCGGCGCCAGCGCCGCGGCCCCCGCCGGCCCGCCCCGTCCGCCGGCCCGTCCGCCGTTCCGCCCGTCACTTGTCGATGTCGCCGACGACGAAGAACATCGAGCCGAGGATCGCCACCATGTCGGCGACCAGCGTGCCGGGCAGCAGCTCGGTCAGCACCTGGACGTTGTTGTACGAGGCCGAGCGGAGCTTGAGCCGGTAGGGGGTCTTCTCCCCCTTGGAGACCAGGTAGTAGCCGTTGAGGCCGAGCGGGTTCTCCGTCCAGGCGTAGGTGGCTCCCTCGGGGGCCTTGAGCACCTTGGGCAGCCGCTGGTTGACCGGCCCGGGGGGCAGCTCGGCGAGGCGGTCCAGGCAGGCGTCGGCCAGGTCGAGGGAGTTGTGGGTCTGCTCCAGCAGCACCTCGAAGCGGGCCAGGCAGTCGCCCTCGGCGCGCGTGACGACCTTCAGGACGTCGGCCAACTCCCCGTACGCCAGGTACGGCTCGTCGCGGCGCAGGTCGAAGTCCACGCCGGAGGCGCGGGCGATCGGCCCGCTGACGCCGTAGGCGTGGACGGTGGCCGGGGCGAGGACGCCGACGCCGCGGGTGCGGCCCCGGAAGATCTCGTTGCCCAGGACGAGCCGGTCGTAGGTGTCCATCTTGGCGCGGACCGCCGCCACCGCGTGGCGCGCTCGTCCGAGCCAGCCGGCCGGGAGGTCCTCCTTGAGGCCGCCGACGCGGTTGAACATGTAGTGGATGCGTCCGCCGGAGACCTCCTCCATCACGTGCTGGAGCTCCTCGCGCTCGGTGAAGGCGTGGAACATGGGCGTGATGGCGCCCAGCTCCAGCGGGTAGGAGCCGAGGAACATCAGGTGGTTGAGGACCCGGTTCAGCTCCGCCAGCAGCGTGCGCGCCCACACGGCGCGCTCGGGGACCTCCATGCCCAGCATCCGCTCGACGGCCATGACGACGCCGAGCTCGTTGGAGAACGCCGACAGCCAGTCGTGACGGTTGGCGAGGACGATGATCTGCCGGTAGTCGCGCGCCTCGAACAGCTTCTCCGCGCCGCGGTGCATGTAGCCGATCACCGGCTCGGCGGTGGTGATCCGCTCGCCGTCCAGCACGAGTCGGAGCCGCAGCACCCCGTGGGTGGAGGGATGCTGCGGGCCGATGTTGAGCACCATGTCGGTGCTCTCCGCCGCGCCGCCGACGCCGACGACTGTCTCGGTGGGCTCGGTGCTCGTACCGGGCTCGGTGCTCGTACCGGGATCGGTCATGGTCACCAGTCTGACAGCTCCGGCGACTCCGCCGGCGGCACCGCGGTCTCCTCCCCACGACGGATACGCACCGTCACCATCACCGCATACGCTTGCCGTATGAGTCAGCCGGCAGGGGGAGAGACGGGGGCGCAGAGCCCCGGGACGGTCACCGCCACGGGCGAGCGGTGGCGCGGTGTGGAGCGGGGGCTGCTGCGGATGCGCAGGACGCTGTTGGCCGCCACGCTCGGCCCGCTCACCGTGGCACTGGGCCTGGTCCTGGGGGCGACGGCCGGTCCCGCCTGGGCGGCGCTCGCCGCGGTGCCCCTGGCGGCGCTGGTCTGGGGCCTGCGGGCCATCGCCCGCAACTGGGCGTCCTGGCGGTACGCCGAGCGCGACGACGACCTGCTGATCGCCCGCGGGGTGATCTGGCGCGGGCTGACCGTCGTGCCCTACGGCCGGATGCAGTTGGTCGAGGTCACCTCCGGGCCGCTGGAGCGGCACTTCGGGCTGGCCCGTGTGCAACTGCACACCGCCGCCGCGACGACGGACGCGCACATCCCCGGCCTCGCGCCCGAGGAGGCCGAGCGGCTGCGGCACCGGCTCACCGAGTTGGGCGAGGCCCGGTCGGCGGGGCTGTGATGGCGCTTCCCAAGCGCCCGGAGGGCAAACGGCTGCACCCGGTCACCCCGTGGCGACGGGCGTGGGCACCCCTGGCCGCGCTGTTCGCCTTCGCCGCGCAGGACCCGGAACGGGCCAGGCAGGGCGTGGAGAACCTCTCGGTCACCTGGCTGCTGGCGGGGGTGGCGGTGCTGCTGCCGGTGGCGGCCGCGTACGGCTTCCTGTCGTGGTGGATGACGAGCTACCTGGTGACCGACACCGAGTTGCGCATCCGCACCGGCCTGCTGTTCCGGCGGGTGGCGCACATCCGGCTGGACCGTCTCCAGGCGATCGACGTGAGCCGGCCCCTGTTGGCCCGGATCGTGGGGGTCGCCAAGCTCAAACTGGACGTGGTCGGCACCGACAAGAAGGACGAGCTGGCGTTCCTCGCCGAGCGGGAGGCGGTCGCGCTCCGCGCCGAGCTGCTGGCGCGGGCGGCGGGGATGGCGCCCGAGGCCGCCCCGGAGGTGGGCGAGGCCCCCGCCCACGAGCTGGTCCGGGTCGACACGCGGATGCTGCTGGTCTCGCTGCTGCTGCTCGGCACCACCTGGAGCGCGCTGATCGCGGCGGCCGTCTTCCCCGCGCTGGTCTGGTGGGCGTCCGGCAGTCCCTGGCCCGCCCTGGCGGTCGCGGTGCCGCTGCTCGGCGGTGTCTGGCAGAGCGGTCTGGGTCGCTTCCTGACGGAGTTCGACTGGGCGGTGGCCGAGTCCCCGGACGGGTTGCGGCTCGACCACGGCCTGCTGGACCGCGCCCACGCCACCGTCCCCCCGGGCCGCGTCCAGGCGGTGCGGATCGTCGAGCCGTGGCTGTGGCGGCGGCGCGGCTGGGTGCGGGTGGAGCTGGACGTGGCGGCCGGGGGCAACGAGGGCGGCGTGCTGCTGCCGGTCGCCGAGCGGGAGGTGGCCCGCGGCGTGTTGGGGCGGGTGCTCCCCGGCGTGGACCCGGACGAGGCGGTCGCGGCCCTGACCCCGGTGCCGCGCCGGGCGCGCTGGGTGGTCCCGCTGTGGTGGCGGGGGTACGGCCATGGGGTGACGGAGACGGTCTTCGCGAGCCGCCGCGGTCTGGTGTGCCGCAGGCTGACGCTGGTGCCGCACGCGAAGGTGCAGAGCGTCCGCCTCTCCCAGGGGCCCTGGGAGAGGTTCCACGGCCTGGCGAACGTCCATGTCGACCACGGCGCGAACGGGACGGTGGCGGCGCGGCTGCGCGACGCGGCCGAGGCCCGTGTGGTGGTCGCGGCCCAGGCCGAGCGCTCCCGCACCGGCCGCCGGGAGGCGCGTCCGGAGCGCTGGCTGACGTAAGGGGCTCGGGGGTCGGGGCGTGCGTCCGGATCGGGCGTCAGGCGCGGGTCCGGCGCCGGCGCCGGCCGGTGGGGGCGTCGACGTCCTCGGCGCCGGCCCGGCCGTCCGAGTCCGCGGCGTCGGGTTCGCCCAGGTCGATGACCTTGCCCGCGACGGCACGCGGGGCGCGGGGCACGGCCACGGGCTCGGGTGCGGGTGTGGGCTCGGGTGCAGGCTCGGGTGCAGGCTCGGGTGTGGGTCCGGCCCGGTGCCCGTCCTCGTCCTGGTCGGACGGGGACTCGGCGGAGCCGCGCGGCCCGCCGGGCGCCCTGCGGCGCCGCTGGGGGCCCTGGGTGCCGAAGAAGTCGAAGCCGCCGCGCTTGGGAGCCGTGGCCCCGCCCCCCGTCTCCCCGGCGCCCTGCCGGTACGGCTCGACGCCGTCCCGCGGCAGGCCCCGCGCCGGGACTCGGGACGCGGCGGCCCGCTCGCGCTCCTCGGCGGCCGCGCGCTCGGCCTCCCGCCGCTCCCACGCCTCCCGCTCGCGCTGACGTGCGGCGTTCGTCCGCAGCCGCCTGAGGGCCTCGTCCGCCTGGAGGTAGGTGAGCGGTGTGGGCGCACCCGAGGCCCGCCGGTGGTCGGCCGCCCCGGTGGTGAGTTCCTTGGCCGGGCCCGCGGTCTCCAGGGCCAGCAGCCGCCGACCCTCCAGGGCGCTGGCCCGCTCGGTCTCGGCGGTGGCGTACCGGCGCAGCAGCGCGGCGTGCTCGGTGCGCAGCCTCTCCAGTTCCCCCTGTTTGCTCCGGAGTTCGGCCTCCGCCTTCCCGCGGAGCTCGATCGACTCCTCCAGTTCGTTCTCCAGCTCCGACTGGCGCTCCTCGGCCCGCCACTCGGCCGTGGCCTTGGCCGCCCTCACCTCGCCGACCCGTCGGCCCGCCTCCCGGTCCCACTGGCGCAGCAGCACGGCCCCGGCCGTGGCGGACAGCGCGGCCACGGCGGTGAGGACGCGCAGCAGCAGCACCGCCGGATCGTCCGTCTCACCGACCAGCCAGGCCCCGACGGCGCAGAGAAGTGCCACGACCGCCACGGCGGACGGTGCGAGCAGCCGGTGCAGGGGAGGTGCTTGGCGGTGGCGTCCTCGGGGCATGGTCTGGAATTTACCGTGACCGGCGCCTCCTGAGGCAGCGTCCGTTCCCATTCGTTATCGGGAGGCCACAAAACGTCGCGGAGCCGTCGACGGGCGCCCGGGGCGGTGGTCGGCGGTTCACTCCCCGCGCCGGGACACCAGGGACGACACCACGACGACCACGGTGAGCGTGGCGATCACGCTGACCACGACCAGTCGCAGCGCCGGTCCGAGGGTGTTGTTCCCCTCGTGGGCGAAGTCGTACCAGACCAGGACCGACTGGAAGAGCGCGATGGCCGTGAAGACGAAGAGCAGTCGGTTGCGGCGCTCGTCGCGTCGGTACTGGGTCATCGTGCGGTGGAAGTCCAGGATGTCGCGCAGCGACTGGAGTTGGACCTCCAGCACCCCGCGCTCGCGCTCCATCGCCCAGCGCTCCATCGCCGCGTCCATCACCACCGCGCCGGCGTTGACGGTGTAGCGGCTCTCCTCCAGTCGCACCATGTCGCGCAGGGCCAGATCCTTGCTGAGCTTGAGCGAGGCGGCGAACTGCCGGTCCACGTCCGCCACCCGGTCCCAGCGGGCGTCGTTGAGCCGGAGCATCCGGGCCGACACCAGCCGGTTGGCCTCGTCCACCGCGATCCACTCGCCGGTGGCCGCCATCACGCCCTCCAGCACCTCGCCGACCCGGTGCGGCGGCAGCCCGACCAGGGTGGTGAACCCGTCCCCGAAACGCAGGCGGGCGTTGTCGTGGATCTTCCGCTCCACGCCGTAGACCCGGGTCGCGCCCGGTTCCTGTCCCTCCGGCGGGTCCATCAGCACCCGGTGCCACCACAGCAGCCGTCCGGGGTCCATCGCCGCCTCGTCCGCCGGATCGACCAGCCCGGTGGCGAGCATCCGCTCCGAGATGGCGTCCGTCCACCGCGCGACGTGCGGATTGATCCGCTCCACCAAGGCGCGCTCGCGACGGTGGACGGCCTCCCTGTCGGGTACCTCCACCGTCCGCACGACGTAGCAGTGGCCGCTCGGCTCGAAGCGGCACCACAGCGATCCGGTGTCCTCCAGCTCGACCGTTCCGACGGTCTTCTTGCCGCTGAGCCGCGAGCCGCCGGTGGACATGTGGTAGTCGAACAGCAGTGGCGAGTCCGGTCCCTCGGGCTGGGGCGAGAACCCCGGCACGGCCTCGGTGACCGCCTCCCTCAGCGCCCTGCCGACCTCGCCCCCGAAGGTGTTCGCGCACAGCCGGAACCGCATGAGGAACGGCGCGATGAGCACCACCTGCACGGATCCCCCCTCCATCCGATCCGGCCGACGGCCGGCCCCCTCATGCCCCCGGAGCGGTGAACAGCGTCCACTCCCCGTGCCCCGCGTGGCCGCTCTCGGCCGTCCACCCCTCGCCCAGCAGCCGGTGCATCCGTTCCGGCGGCACGTACAGCGGCGTCCCCGAGCGGAACGAGGTGCACCACAGGAGCTGCCCTCGGGGCCTGAGCACCCGGACGATCTCGGCGGGGTGGAACACCCCGTTGAGCGACACCACCAAGGGGACCCGGGCCGTCCCCACAGGGAGCGCCCGCACGTCGGCGACCGCCCAGCACACCCCGGGCACGTCCACGCGGCGCCGCAGCATCGGCAGGCTCAGGTCGCAGGCGACCACCCTCGGCACGGCCTCCGCGATCGCGGCCGTCGCCTCCCCGGTGCCGCAGCAGATCTCCACGGCCCACTCGGCGCGGCGGGCGCGAAGGAGCCCCTCGCGCACCGGGAGGTCGTACCCGCGCTGGTCGTCCGTCCACTCCCGCCAGCCCTCGGCCATCTCGTCGTACGACGCGCGCAGACCCCGCCACGCCTCGCGGTCCTCGGGGTCCCTCAACAGGCGTTCCTGGAAACGGCGGCTGGGGTGGACGTCGGCCTTCAGGTCCGGCGGGTCCAGGATCTCCTCCATGCGGTGACGATAGCGGTGGACGCGCCCCGATCGACAGGGGGTGCCCGGGGCGGTCCGGGGTCAGGCCGCCGCGGCGGTCGGCGGGGTGTCGTCGTCCTCGGGAAGCCTGCACACCCGCTGGAGGAAGATGGCCGCCGCGACGACCGCGGCGCCCGCCAGCACCGACAGGCCGGCGTAGACCGCCTGGTCGCGGCGGGCCGCCACGTCCATGGCGTTGAAGAGCAGGTAGAGGCCGGTGCCGCCGTACGCGCCCGCGGCCAGGGCGGCCACCAACGCGCTGGCCTGGCCGAAGACGACGGCACGGGCCGCCATGATCGGTTCCACGCCCTTGGCGCCGGGTCGCCGCTCGCGCTGGGCGCGCAGCCGGGAACGGATCGACAGGGCGGTGGCGGCCAGGACGGCGGCGATCAACGCGAGCACGACCGGCGCCGCGACGGGCACGGCGGGCAGCGTGCCCAGCGCGTCCCACATCCGGGCTCCCGCCCAGGACAGCACCACCGCGAGAGCGAAGAGGCCGGCCAGCGTCCTGATGCGTAGTTCCCTCACGGGGCTCCCCACGTCACTCGGGCACCGCCGTGGTCGACGGTGTCGTTCGGACAGCGATGTTCGGGCAGATGTCCGGGCGGTTGTTCGGGCCGTACCGGCCGTGTCCGTCCGGGGCTCGTCCGGCGTCTTCCGGACCGCCCCGGGTCCCTCCGAGCCCGCCCGGGCCCGCCGGCGCTCTACGCCGACGGGGCCGTTCGGACACGGGCCGCGGCGTCCACGGGGCGCCGCGGCGGTCGCCCGGGGTCACTCGGGCAGTCGCAGTTCCAGGTCCTCCCGGAGCACCACGCCCTCCCTGCCGGCGGCGTCGAGCAGGTCCGCCACCGGGCCGTGCCCCGGAACCTCGGCGTCCGGGTCCACATCGTGCCACGGCGCGAGGACGAAGGCGCGCTCGTGGGCGCGTGGGTGGGGCAGTGTCAGCGCGGGATCGTCGGAGACGACGTCCTGGTAGGCCACGATGTCCACGTCGAGCGTCCGAGGCGCCCAGCGTTCGTCGCGCGTGCGCGCGAAGGCCTCCTCGATGGCGTGGGCACGCTCCAGCAGCGAACCGGGCGGCAGCGTGGTCTTCAGCAGGACGACCGCGTTGAGGTACGAGGGCTGGCTGCCCGGCTCCACCCCCCACGGTTCGGTCTCGTACACCGGCGAGACCGCCTTGATCCGGACTCCCGGGGTCTCCTCCAGCGCGTCGATGGCGCCCTGGAGGGTCTCCGTGCGGTTGCCCAGGTTGCTCCCGATGGAGACGACGGCGCGCTTGGGGTTGTGCAGGGTCACATCGGCGGCGTCGACCTGGTGCACCACGGAGGCCGGCACCGGCTGGACGGTCGGGTCGCTGTTCGGCGTCATTCGCGGCTCCGCTTGATGGTGATGGTCACATCGTCGAACGGGACGGTGATCGGGGCCTCCGGCTTGTGCACGACCACCTCCACCTCCCGCACCACCTCGTGTGTCAGGCACTGGTCGGCGATCCGCTGGGCGAGGGTCTCGATCAGGTCGACCGGCTCGCCCGCGACGACCGCGGCGACCTCTTCCGCCACGATGCCGTAGTGGACGGTCTTGCCGAGGTCGTCGTCGGCCGCCGCGGGTCGGGTGTCCAGGCCCAGCACCAGGTCCACGACAAAGGTCTGTCCCTGCTCGCGTTCCCGCTCGAACACCCCGTGATGCCCGCGGACCCTGAGCCCGTGCAGTGCGACACGATCCACGCGCGTTCACTCCCGTCGTTCGGACAGCGGTCGTCGACACACCAGGACGCGCGGTACTTCCGGACACACCGCCCGACGCACCCGCGTCCCCTTCACAGCGCGCACGACCGCGCGCCCATTCCCCTTCCCCGAGGGACGGGCGAACCGAAGGGGCGCACGGGACCGGCCGCCGCAGGGGTCACTCTCTCAGACCACCCCTTGGGGGTCTCAGAGGAGGGTGCCGCCTTCTCCGTCGATGCCGTCGGGGCCGTCGACGTCGAAGTCGTCCACGACGCCCTCGTCCTCGTCGTCCTCCTCGACGAGGATCGGGGAGCCGTGGTGCGCCCAGATCCTCCACCGGCCGTCCTCCGTCCTGCGGAAGACGTTCGTGGCGACCACCAGTCCGCCGATCAGCGGCCCGGCCGAGCCGTCCTCCTCGGCGGGTCCGCCGCTGAGGATGTTCTCGGTGCAGGTCACCACCGCGGTGTCGCCCAGCACGGAGATCTCGACGTCGGTGAGGAAGAACTGGACGTACTCGGTGTTCGCCATGATCAGCGCGTAGGAGCGCAGCACCTCCTCGCGCCCGGTGAGCACCGGCCAGCCGGGGTGGACGACGCTGACGTCCTCGTGCAGCCACTGCTCGGCCAAGGCGTCGAGGTCGCCGCGCTCCACGGCCTCGTACAGCGCGGTGTTCGCCGCCTCGACGGCCTCGACGTCCGTGCGGGCCTCTCCTGTCACCGGCTTCCTTCCGCGGGGTTCGTGTCCTCCAGTGCCCGCGCCACCCGGACCGCGTCCGCGCTCGCGCGCACCTCGTGTACCCGCACCGCCCAGGCGCCCTCGCGCGCCGCGATCGCCGAGACCGCGGCCGTGGCCGCGTCCCTCTCCCGAGCGGGCGGTACGGTGCCGCTCTCGTCGGCCAGCACGCGGCCCAGGAAACGCTTCCGGGAGGCCGCCACCAGCACCGGCCGCCCCAGCTCCCGGGCCAGCCGGGTCGTGGCGTCCACCAGTGCCAGGTCGTGCGGGGCCTGCTTGGCGAAGCCCAGCCCGGGGTCGACGACGATCCTCTCCGGCGCGATGCCGCCCGCCACCGCGCGGTCCATGGTGGCGCGCAGCTCGTCGATCACCTCGGTGACGGTGTCGGTGTAGACGGCGCGGTCGTTCATGTCGACGCTCTGGCCGCGCCAGTGCATCACCACGAAGGGCGCCCCGATCTCGGCCACCACCGGCACCATGCGCTCGTCCGCGCGTCCGCCGCTGACGTCGTTGACCAGACGGGCGCCGGCCGCCACCGACCGTTCGGCGACGGAGGCCCGCATGGTGTCCACGCTGACGACGACGCCCTCGGAGGCCAGGCCCCGGACGACCGGGATCACTCGGCGCAGCTCCTCGGCCTCGTCCACGCGGGTCGCGCCGGGGCGGGTGGACTCGCCGCCCACGTCGATCAGGTCGGCGCCCTCGGCGACCAGTTCCAGACCGTGCTTGATCGCGGCCTCGGTGTCGAACCAGTGCCCTCCGTCGGAGAAGGAGTCCGGCGTGACGTTCACCACGCCCATGACGGCACACCGGTCCCACGAGGGGAGTCCGGTGACCTCTCCGCGAAGGGCACGCAAGCTGTTCATGTGGTCCAGCGTAGGCGCTCGCCCCGCGCCTCCCGGACATCGCCCGGTGGGTGCGGCCCGCCGCGCCCGACCGGGTGGCCGACCGTCGGGCCCGTCAGCGGGCCATGATGAGGCTCATCGCCTCGGCACGGGTGGTGGAGTCGCGGAGCTGGCCGCGGACGGCGGAGGTGAGGGTCTTGGCGCCGGGCTTGCGGACGCCGCGGACCGTCATGCACATGTGCTCGCACTCGATCACGACGATCACGCCGCGCGGTTCGAGGATCCTCATCAGCGAGTCGGCGATCTGGGTGGTCAGCCGCTCCTGGACCTGGGGGCGGCGGGCGAAGACCTCCACCAGTCGGGCGAGCTTCGACAGCCCGGTGATCTTCCCGGTCTCGGAGGGGATGTAGCCGACGTGCGCCACGCCGTGGAAGGGCAGCAGGTGGTGCTCGCAGGAGGAGAGCACCTCGATGTCCTTCACCAGCACCATCTCGTCGTGGCCGATGTCGAAGGTGGTGGTCAGGACGTCCTCCGGTCGCTGCCGCAACCCGGCGAAGATCTCCCGGTACGCCCGCGCCACCCGCGCCGGGGTGTCACGGAGCCCCTCGCGGTCGGGGTCCTCGCCGACCGCTATGAGCAGTTCTCGTATGGCGTTCTCGGCACGCTTCTCGTCGAACTCTCCGACGGGGCCTTCGCCGTCCAGCGTCACCGGGTCGATCATGTGTCCCTCGTTTCTCGAGCGTGCGCGGCAAGGAGACGCGCCCCTCCGGTAGTAAACCGGAGGGGCGCGGCGGTCATTCCGAAGGGCCGGTGTGGCCTGGGCTACCCGCGGGCCGTTCCTCGCCGGCGGGAGCCCGGCTCAGCTCTCCGTGCGGGGGTCGTCCGACAGGTCGACCTCCTTGGAGATCACCTTCTCGGTCGGGCCGATCTCCTTGCCCTTCTCCAGGCCGGGCTGCGAGCCGTTGGTCAGGGCCAGCTCCTTGGGAGTGGAGACCGGCGGGCGGGTCGAGGGCATCCGGCGCGAGGAGCCCGTCCAGGCCGGACGCGGAGGACGCTTGACGATCGGGCGGAAGATCTCGGCGATCTCCTCCTTGCCGAGGGTCTCCTTCTCCAGGAGGGCCAGCACCAGGTTGTCCAGCACGTCCCGGTTCTCGACGAGGATCTCCCACGCCTCGTTGTGCGCGGCCTCGATCAGCTTCTTGACCTCCTCGTCCACCAGCCCGGCGACCTCCTCGGAGTAGTCGCGCTGGTGGCCCATCTCCTTGCCCAGGAAGGGCTCGGAGTGGTCGGAGCCGAATTTGATCGCGCCCAGCCGCTCGGTCATGCCGTACTGCGTGACCATGGCGCGGGCCGTGGCGGTCGCCTTCTCGATGTCGTTGGCGGCGCCCGTCGTCGGGTCGTGGAAGACCAGTTCCTCGGCCGCGCGCCCACCCAGCATGTACGCGAGCTGGTCGAGCATCTCGTTGCGCGTCGTGGAGTACTTGTCCTCGTCCGGCAGCACCATCGTGTAGCCGAGCGCCCTGCCGCGCGACAGGATCGTGATCTTGTGGACGGGGTCGGAGTTCGGCAGGGCCGCCGCCACCAGGGCGTGCCCGCCCTCGTGGTACGCGGTGATCTTCTTCTCCTTGTCGCTCATGATCCGGGTCCGCTTCTGCGGCCCGGCCACGACGCGGTCGATCGCCTCGTCCAGGAACTTGTTGTCGATCAGCTTCTTGTCGCTGCGCGCGGTGAGCAGCGCGGCCTCGTTGAGGACGTTGGAGAGGTCGGCGCCGGTGAAGCCGGGGGTGCGGCGGGCCACCGCGGACAGGTCCACGTCGGGCTCCATCGGCTTGCCCTTGGCGTGGACCTTGAGGATCTCCAGACGGCCCTGCATGTCGGGGCGGTCCACCGCGATCTGCCGGTCGAAGCGGCCCGGACGCAGCAGCGCCGGGTCGAGGATGTCCGGCCGGTTGGTGGCGGCGATCAGGATGACCCCGCCCTTGACGTCGAAGCCGTCCATCTCGACCAGCAACTGGTTCAGCGTCTGCTCGCGCTCGTCGTGGCCGCCGCCCATGCCGGCGCCGCGGTGGCGTCCGACGGCGTCGATCTCGTCGACGAAGACGATCGCCGGGGCGTTCGCCTTGGCCTGCTCGAACAGGTCACGGACGCGGGAGGCACCGACACCGACGAACATCTCCACGAAGTCGGAGCCGGAGATCGAGTAGAACGGCACCCCGGCCTCGCCCGCGACGGCACGCGCCAGCAGCGTCTTGCCGGTGCCGGGCGGGCCGTACAGCAGCACGCCCTTGGGGATCTTCGCGCCGACGGCCTGGAACTTGGCGGGCTCCTGGAGGAACTCCTTGATCTCCTGGAGCTCCTCGACCGCCTCGTCCGAGCCGGCCACGTCGGAGAAGGTCGTCTTGGGGGTGTCCTTGGTGATCAGCTTCGCCTTCGACTTCCCGAAGTTCATCACCCGGGAGCCGCCGCCCTGCATCTGGTTCATCAGGAACAGGAAGACGATCACGATCAGCACGAACGGCAGCAGGGAGAGCAGCATCCCGAGGAACGGGTTCTGCTTCTGCGGGGAGACGGTGTAGCCGTCCTTGATCTGCCCGTCCTGGTACTTGGACTGCAACTGCTTGGCCAGATCGACGCCCTGTTCGTCGATGTAGCTCGCCTTGACCTTGTCGCTGCCCTCGATCTTGGCGTCGCCCTTGAGCTCGACCTTGATGGTCTGCTCGTCGCCGGTCGTCAGCTCGGCGGACTGCACCTTGTTCTGGTTGATCGCCTGCACGACCTGGCCGGTGTCCACCGTCTTGTAACCGCCGGACGAGCCGACGACGTTCATCAACACGACCACGGCGAGGGCAGCCAGCACGATCCACATGACGGGACCACGGAAGTAGCGCTTCACGTCCATCCACACGGGGCGCGCGCGCCCCGTCCCTCCTGCCACAGTGAGGCACCGCGCCCCCAAAAGGGTCGCCGTGCGTACGGTGTATTACTCGGCTTTGCTCGGCCTACGAACAGACTGCCTCAACAGACCGACCTTCGGACGGTACCCCAGCATCGTCCTCCGAAGCACTCGGTTGTACGACGACGCCGGGACGGCGAGCATTCCCGCCCCGTTCCTTCCAACGCCCGTTTTTCCCTCGACGTTCCCGGAAGGCCGCCCGAATCCGTCGATCCCGGTCAGCCGCCGTAGACGTGCGGCGCGAGCGTCCCCACGAACGGCAGGTTGCGGTACTTCTCCGCGTAGTCCAGCCCGTAGCCGACGACGAACTCGTTGGGGATGTCGAAGCCGACCCACTTGACGTCGATGTCCACCTTCGCCGCGTCCGGCTTGCGCAGCAGGGTGCACACGTTCAGGGAGGCGGGGCCGCGGGACCCGAGGTTCGACAGCAGCCAGGACAGCGTCAGGCCGGAGTCGATGATGTCCTCGACGATCAGGACGTGCTTCCCCTGGATGTCGGTGTCCAGGTCCTTGAGGATGCGGACCACCCCGGAGGACTGGGTGCCCGCGCCGTACGAGGACACCGCCATCCAGTCCATGGTGACGGGTGTGGACAGGGCCCGGGCGAGGTCGGCCATGACCATCACCGCGCCCTTGAGGACCCCGACCAGGAGCAGTTCCCGACCGGCGTACTCCTCGTCGATCCTCGCCGCCAGCTCGGCCAGCTTCGCGTCGATCTCTTCCTTGGTGACGAGCACCGACTTGAGGTCGGTGCCCATGTCCTTTTCGTCCACCCTGCTGCTCTCGGTCGTGGTTCACACTTGCCGGATGACCAGTGTGCCACCCTGCCTCCGGGCGGACACTCGGCCGGGCAGGTTGATGGCCCGCTGCCCGTGCCAGTCGGTGATCAGGCGGTCGATCTCCTCGATGTGGCGGGCGAACAACGAACCCGCCGGGGCGCCCGCCGCGACCGTCACCCGGCGCAGCACCCGACGGCGGACGGCGGGCGGCAGGGCGTGGAGTCCGGCGACGTCGAGCGCGATCCCGGATTCCTCTGTGACGTTCGCGACACCCGCGACACCGTCGGCGCCGGGGGGCTGCGTGCGGACCGTCCGCTCGGCGTCGGCCGCCCAGGCGTCGAGCGCGTCGGCGTCGTCGCGCGAGAGTTGGGCGGTGCGGGCCAGGGCCTCGACCACGCCCTTGCCGAGCGCCTTCTCCAGGGCGGGCAGGGCGTCGTGGCGGACCCGGGAGCGGGTGAAGGCCGGATCGGCGTTGTGCGGGTCGTCCCAGACGGGCAGCGACTGGACCATGCACGCCTTGCGGGTGGTCTGGCGGTCCACGGCCAGGAACGGCCGCCGGTAGCGGTGCTCGGCGCCCGCGCGCCCGGTCGGCGAACCGGAGACGGCGGCCATCCCGGACAGGGAGCGGGTGCCGGAGCCGCGGGCGAGACCGAGCAGCACCGTCTCGGCCTGGTCGTCACGGGTGTGGCCCAGGAGGATCGCGGCGGCGCCGTGGCGCTCGGCGGCCTCGTCCAGGGCGACGTAGCGGGCGGTGCGGGCGGCGGCCTCCGGCCCGCCGGCGCGGCCGACGGTCACGGAGACGGCCTCGGCCGGCGCGAGGGAGAGGGCTTCGAGACGGGAGACGACCTCGCGGGCCCGGTCGTCGGAGCCGGGCTGCAGACCGTGGTCCACGGTGACGCCCCCGGCCCGCAGACCGAGGCGGGGGGCTTCGAAGGCGAGGGCGGAGGCGAGCGCCATCGAGTCGGCGCCGCCGGAACAGGCGACGAGCACGAGTGGGGGGCGATCGTTTCCGAAGGGGCCGCGCCCGGAGGCGTCGGCGTCACGGAGGACGTCCTGGAGCGTGCGGCGGACCGCCAGACGTATCGCTGCTACCGCGGGGTGGGGACCCATGTCCGTTCACTTCCTCGAGAGGGGGTGACAAGCACCGGTGACTACGCTGAGTGCGCCAATGGTGACAGAGGAGAGCTGTGTCCCTGAGCATCGCACGCATACCCGTCGCTCACGGTCCCTCGGAAGAGTGATTGTGTGGGCATTCGGGGCTTCTCAGTCCGTTTTCCGGTGCACCCTCGCGATCCATTCCGCCGGTTTGGCGATCTCCGCCTTGGTGGGCAGCGTGTTGGGCGACGTCCACACCCTGTTGAAGCCCTCCATGCCGACCTCGTCCACGACCGCGCGGACGAACCGCTCGCCGTCGCGGTACTGGCGCAGCTTGGCGTCGAGCCCCAGCAGTTTGCGCAGCGCCTGGTCGAGGCGGCCGGCCCCGGCGGCGCGGCGCTTCTGGAACTTCTCCCGGATCTCGGCGACGGTGGGCACCACCTGGGGGCCCACCCCGTCCATCACGTAGTCCGCGTGCCCCTCCAGCAGCGACATCACGGCGGTGAGGCGGCCGAGGATCTCGCGCTGGGCGGGCGTCTGCACCAGCTCGACGAGGCTCCGCCCGTCCTCCCCTTCGCCGTCGGACCCGTCGGACCCGTCGGACCACGGCCTGCCGCCGGCCAGCGACTGGACGGCCTCGCGCAACCGCTCCAGCAGCGTGGAGGGGTCCACGTCGGTCTCCCCCAGGAAGGAGTGGATCTCCCCCTCGATGTGGTCGCGCAGCCAGGGCACGGCGGAGAACTGGGTGCGGTGGGTCTCCTCGTGGAGGCACACCCACAGCCGGAAGTCGTGCGGATCGACGTCCAGCTCGCGCTCCACGTGCACGACGTTCGGCGCGACCAGCAGCAGTCGGCCGCCGCCCTCGCCCGCGGTGCCCGGCAGGTCCGGGCCGGCCGGGGCGAAGGTCTCGTACTGGCCCAGGACGCGCGAGGCCATGAACGACAGCAGCATCCCGACCTCGACGCCGGTCACCTTGCCCCCGACCACGCCGAGCACCGCGCCGCCCGGACCGGCGGCACGCCGCTCCTGCATCTTGGCCAGCAGGGGCGACAGCAGTTCGCGGAAGCCCGCCACGTTGGCCCTGATCCATCCGGGTCGGTCCACGACGAGCACGGGGGTGTCCCCGGAACCGTCGGCCGGCTCCATCCCGGTGAAGGAGCGCACGTGCCCCTCGGACGCGGTCGCGTGGCGGCGCAGCTCGGCGACGGCCGCGCGCGCCTCGTCCCGGCTCACTTCGGGCCCCGGCTTCACGAGCCGGGTCGCGGTCGCCGCCGCGAGCTTCCAGTCGACCATCTCCACACCACCGAGGCTCGTCATGACTTCACCGTACGTGCCGATGCCGCCGAACGGGAGGAGACCGCCGGACGGACCGGGTGTCCGAGAAACGGGTGCCCGCCGGCGCGGGTCCGTAAAGCCCCGTGGGCCGCCTCGTGAGCCGGAAGTGGCCGCGATCAGCGGCAGCCGCAGTTGGCCACGGCCGAGGCGAGCCGGTCCAGGGCCTCGTGGGCCCCCTGGCGGTCGGTGGTGCCGGAGGCCATGAAGGCGAAGGCCAGGAGCCTGCCGTCGGCGCTCACGACCGTGCCCGCCAGGGTGTTGATCCCGGTCAGCGTGCCGGTCTTGGCGCGGACGAGGCCCGCTCCGGCGCGGGTGGCGGTGTCGTCGAAGCGTCCGCCGAGCGTGCCGTTGAAGCGAGCCACGGGCAGACCGCTCAGGACGGACCGCAGCTCGGGGTGGTCGGGGTCGGCGGCGAGCGTCAGCAGTTCGGTCAGCAGCTCGGCGGAGGCCCGGTCGGCCCGGTCGAGTCCGCTGCCGTCCGCGAAGCGCGCCCCCTTCAGGGACAGCCCCTCGTACTCCTCGAGCTGGTCGCGTACGGCGTGGGCGGCGCCGGCGAAGCTCACGCGCTCGCCGCGCGCCGCCGCGGTCTGCCGGGCGAGCGCCTCGGCGATGTCGTTGTCGCTGTGCGTCAGCGCCCGCTCGACCAGCTTCGACAGCGGTGCCGAGCGGTGGACGGCCAGCTCCTCGGCGCCCTTCGGCGCCTTGGCGGCGCGCGGGGCGCCGGAGACGTCGATGCCGCGGTCGCGCAGCCGGTCGGCGAACGCCTCGGCGGCGTCGCCGGCCGGGTCGGCCGAGCGTGGGGCGG
The DNA here is from genome assembly GCF_000718985.1 of Streptomyces megasporus. Classification (GTDB taxonomy): domain Bacteria; phylum Actinomycetota; class Actinomycetes; order Streptomycetales; family Streptomycetaceae; genus Streptomyces; species Streptomyces megasporus. The sequence goes on from NZ_JODL01000015.1 coordinate 38,697, forward strand.
GGCCGCGGGTGCTGTCGTCGAGGCGGCCCGCCTCCACCATCAGCGCGACGACCGGCGCGATGTTGTCGTTCACGCCGATCGGGTGGCGGACGGGTCCGGTGTAGAGCGAGACGTCGTAGGCCAGGTCGATCCTCTCCGCGCCGCGTTCCGCCAGTTCCCGGGCAGTGGCGTCGGCCAGCCGTGCCAGCCCCGCGCGGGTCAGCGTCGGGTCGCCGCCGCCGACCAGCACGGCCCGCTTCCCGTCCTCGTCCCAGAGCACACGGGTGGGAATCCGGTGGTCGTCCCCGAGGGCCGAGAGCGCGGCGACCGATGTGGCGATCTTGATGGTGGACGCCGGGACGACCGCTCTGTCGGCCTTGGCCCCGTAGAGCTGCCGCCCGGTCGCCACGTCCGTCACCGAGGCGGTGCGGAGCGTGCCCAGCGCGTCCCTCTCCAGCAGCGGCTCCAGCGCGTCGGCGAGCGCGGTGCGGGTGGGCAGGGGGGCGCCTCCGGCGCCCGGGGCGGCACCGTTCCGGCCGGGGTCGCCCTGTGCGGCGCCGTCCCGGTCGGAGCCGTCCGGCGCCGTGCCGAGGGCGGTCAGCACCTCGGGCGCGCCGGGCGCGGGAGCGGGCCCGCCCCGGGCGCCGCCGGGGTGGTCCGCGCCGGCTCGGTGGTCCCACGCGGCGGCGCGGACCCGCTCCGCCGTACGCTGACCCGAGTCCCAGGGTCCCGTGACGGTCACCGCCGACACTGCGACCGCGAGGCCGACGGCGGCGGAGCCGATTGCCACCTGCCACGTGTCCCGCACCTCGGACCAGCCCCTTTCGCGCCCACACGCCTGCGTGAGAGACACTTAACCACCACACCGCCGTTCTCCGGGGGAGGACCCCCGGACCCCGGCGAGGACTGAACACACGGAGGAGTCTCCCTTGGAGTTCGACGTCGTCATCGAGATCCCGAAGGGGTCGCGGAACAAGTACGAGGTGGACCACAAGACCGGTCGCATCCGGCTCGACCGTCACCTGTTCACCTCGACCGTGTACCCGGCCGACTACGGCTTCGTCGACAACACCCTGGGTGAGGACGGAGACCCTCTGGACGCCCTGGTGCTGCTGGAGGAGCCCACCTTCCCGGGGTGCATCATCAAGTGCCGCGCGATCGGCATGTTCCGCATGACGGACGAGGCGGGCGGCGACGACAAGCTGCTGTGCGTGCCCGCGTCCGACCCGCGTGTGGAGCACCTGCGCGACATCCACCACGTGAGCGAGTTCGACCGGCTGGAGATCCAGCACTTCTTCGAGGTCTACAAGGACCTGGAGCCCGGCAAGTCGGTCGAGGGCGCCAACTGGGTCGGCCGCGCCGAGGCCGAGGCCGAGGTCGAGGCCTCGATCAAGCGTCTGGCGGATGCGGGCGGCCACCACTGAGCCGCCGCGTCGGGCCGCGCGTCCGCGGCCCGACGCCTCCACGCCCGTGCCCCGGGCCGCGCGTGCGCGGCCCGGGGCACGGGCGTCTTGGGGCCCGGGTGCGGGCTCGGGCGGGACCTCCTCGGGCGGGGATCAGAAGCCGCGGGTGCGCTTGGCCGCGCGGCGGCCCGGCAGCGGGGTCTCCCGGCCCGGGGCCTTGATGAACAGCCGGGCCAGTTCGTTGCCCAGGTTGACCCCGATCGCGATCGCCAGGGCCAGGGCGGCGGCCCTCGTCAGGTTCGCCAGGCCCTGGTCCATGTCCCCCTGGGCGACGCCGATCAGCCCGAAGTAGATGGCGCTACCGGGCAGCAGCGGGCCGATCGCCGCCGTGATGTACGGCAGCGCCGAGATGAACTGGTAGCGCGACATCAACTGTCCGAAGAGGCCCACCAGGCCGGCCGCCGTCGCGGTGGCCGCGACCGGGTCGATGCCGCCGACGTCGGCCATCGCGCCGTACACCAGCCAGGCGACGCCGCCGTTGAGCGTGGCGAGCAGCACCGTCGAGCGTTCCTGCTGGAGCAGCAGGCAGAAGGTCAGCGCCAGCAGCATCGCCGCCAGCAGTTGGAGGGACGGCCGGGTGCGGTGGTCCAGCCCGTCGGGGTTGAAGTTGGCGCCCAGCTCGGAGCCGATGTAGAGCACGAGCAGCACACCGCAGACGATGCCGACGACCAGGTAGACGACCTCCAACAGACGGGCGGAGGCGGTGATGTAGAAACCGGTCAGCCCGTCCTGGACGGCCGCCACCAGGGCTCTACCGGGGATCAGCGGGAACAGGCCGCCGGTGACGACCGCGGACGCTCTGATCTCCAGCCCCAGGTCCGGGGCGAACAGCGCGACCAGCACGCCCATCGTCGCGGGTGGCATCGCCGCCGCCACGAACTGGTAGAACTCCGGCATCTCGCGCTTGGAGAAGACCCAGGCGAGCCGGTCGCCGAGCATCGCGCCGATCGCCGCGAGGAGGAACACCAGCCAACCGCCGCCGACCAGGGTGGACGCCGCGCCCGCCAGCAGACCGCTGGCGACGGTGAGCGCGCCCTTGGAGTACGGGTGGCGGTTGCGGCGGATCTCGGCGAGGCGGCCGTACGCCTCCTCCAGCGTGACCTCGCCGTCGGTGATGTCGTCCACCAGGCGGAAGACCGCCGCCAGCCGGGTGTAGTCGGTGCCGCGGCGGCGTACCGTCCGGCTCAGCGTGATGGGGTCGTCCACCAGCGACGGCTGGTAGGTCATCGACAGCAGGGTGAAGGTGACCGTCGGCTCGCAACGGTCCAGCCCGTAGGCGTGCGCCACCCCGAACATCGCCGCCTCGACGTCCTCGGCTCCCTCGCCGCCCGCGAGCAGCAGCTCGCCGATGCGCAGCGTCAGGTCGAGGACGCGGGGCGCGGACGGCCCGGCGTCGACGTCCTCCTCGTCGGTGCGCCGGGGGCGTTCGGGCACGGGCCGCTCGCCCAGCGGCATCCGGACCATGCTGCGCATCCGGTCCTGCCAGGGCGCGCCCGGACGCACCAGGTCGTTGATCGTCCGGATGCCGTCGGGCGGAGTGAAGGCCGAGCCGGGCTCGGGGGGCAGGGCCGTCCGCACGCCCTCGGGGACGGCGAACTCGGAGGTGGAGTGCTCCTCCTCGGGGGGCGCCGGGATCTTCCGCAGCCCTTCCGGGACGGCGAACTCGGAGGTGGGGTGCTCCTCCTCGGTCTGCTGGGACGGCAGCGGTACGCCGGAGGGCGGCAGGAAGGCGCTCCGGGCCCGGTTCTCGTCCGTGGGCTGCTCGCGTTCCTCGGCGTGACCCGCCTCGGTCACCGCGTTGCTCGTGGTGGTCTCCGCCAAACTCGTCCGCTCCTCACGCCTCCAGCCGTTCGTCCCCGTCACAGAGAGGACATTTCCCACCGCATAGCGAGAAATGTCCGTTCCCGTCAGTGAGGATAGGGGCCGTGCCGCCCGCGCGGGGGACGCGGAGGGAAACGTTCCGTGTGAGATGCGTTGCAGTGTCCCGACATTCGTCGGCGGTGTCGAATCAGGTCCCGATCAAGGACCCGAGCGAAGACCCGATCAAGGACGGGTCCGCTCGGCGAACGGGTTCTCGACTCCCTCGGGCAGGACCTCGGTCGTCCTCTCCCCCTCGCCGGCCATCACGTACGCGCCGTTCTCCAGGCGTTCGATCAGGCCGCGGGTCCACTCCGCTCCGCTCCGGGCGGAGTGCACCCACAGCCCCATGATCTCGCCGATGTGGCCCCACTCCTCGGGGGCGCCCGGGGGCACCCAGTCGCGGGCGACCTCCTCGCTCCACTCCTCCAACGCCTCCACGCGCCTCCTGAGCAGCTCGATCGCCTCCCGACGCGGCAGGTCCACGATGAAACCGACCCCGGCCGTGAGCACGTCCGCTTTCTCCTCGTGGGCGGTGAGCGCCCAGCGCAGCAGCCTGAAGTACTCCTCCTCGCCCGCGTCCGTCAGCTCGTACTCGGTGCGCGGCGGGCCTCCGGCCGTGCTCGGCGCGGTGTCGTGCGCGAGCAGCAGCCCCTGTCCGGCCATCTGCTTGAGCGCGTGGTAGATCGAGCCCGGCTTGGCGTTGGACCACTCGTGCGCGCCCCAGAACTCCAGGTCGTTGCGGACCTGGTACCCGTGCGCGCGTCCGTGCTGGCGGACCGCGCCCAGCACCAGCAACCGGATCGCCGACACCGCCCCACCTCCCGGCTCCTCCGGTCTTCTCCGGCCTTCCTCGCCCGTCGCCGCCCAGCGTAGACGGGCGAGGAAGACCGGAGGAGCCGGACGTCATGTCCGTCGCCGAGGAACCCGGTGCGTCATCGGAACCGCCGTCGGACCGTCATCGGACCCGTCACCGGATCGAGGACCAGTCCGGCTCGGGCAGCGCGCCCGTCTCGAAGACCAGGTCGAAGGCGCCCTTGCCGTCGATCGACTCGCGGATGACGTCCGCGTGGCCGGCGTGCCGGGCGGCCTCCTCGATCAGGTGGAGCAGGGCCCATCGCCAGGACCGCTCGCCGCCCTCGTCCCAGGGGACCTTGGGGTTGGTGAAGGTGACGTCGAGCGAGGGCAGGGCCCGCACCGCCTCCTCGGTCTCGCGGGCCGTCCGCTCGTAGAAGGCCAGCAGGGACTCGACCGTCTCGTCCTCGCCGGGGACGAAGCTCTCCTCCCACACCTTCATCCGCTCCGGGAGGTCGAAGGACTCGCCGGCCTCGCCGAACGCGCCGCGCATCGTCCGCAGCCAGTCGCGCTCCCCCACCGCGACGTGCTTGAGCAGCCCGGCCAACGAGAGCTCGCTCGCGCTGGGCTTGCCGCGCGCCTGCTCCTCGGTGAGGCCGTGGAGGGCGCGGCGGATACCGCCGCGCTGGGCCTCCAGATAGGCGAGCAGGGCTCCGCGCTCGTCGCCGGGGGCCTCGGCGGCAACAGGAACGGGCATGTCGTCTCCTCGAACGTCGGGTGACGGGACCGCCGCTCGATCCCGCCGACAAGAAGAGAAGGTAGGGAGCCTTGCGGACGGCTTCGGTCCTCAAGCGGCGGCGCGACGAGACGACTTCACGCCTCTTGCGCACGCCTCCCGTTCACACCTCTCGGGCAGGCCGTTCCCGCCGGCAGGGGAGCGGGGCGCGTGGAGGAGTGGGGGGTGTGGGACGGGAGGGACGGGGGCGAGGGGCCCGGCGGCGCGTCACGCCGCCCGGTCCGAGGGACCGACCCAGAGGGACCGGTCTAGAGGGACCGGCGGATGCGGTCGAGGAGGTCCCTGGTCTCCTGTGGGGAGAGGCTGTTCTCCAGAAGGCGGTCGAGCACGCTCTCGTACTGGGCGACCTCGTCCGGCTTGTCCACGTAGAGGGCGCCGGTGAGGTGCTCCAGGTAGACGATGTCCGAGATCTCCGACTCCGGGAAGCGCAGCAGGGTGAACGCCCCGCTCTCGGCGGGGTGCCCGCCGGTGTCGAACGGCATCACCTGGAGCCGGACGTGAGGCAGTTCGGAGAGCTCCGCCAGGTGCCGCAACTGCTCGTCCATCACCTTCCCGCCGCCGTACGGGCGGCGCAGCGCCGCCTCGTCGAGCACGCAGCGGAACCGCGGCGCCTGCTCGGACAGCAGCAGCTTCTGCCGCTCCAGGCGCAGGGCGACGCGGCGGTCGACCTCCTCCTGGGACAGCCCCGTCCGGTGGCCGCTGGTGACGACCGACCGGGCGTAGTCCTCCGTCTGCAACAGGCCCGAGACGAACTGGACTTCGTAGACGCCGATGTGGGAGGCCGCGCCCTCCAGCCCGACGTAGGTCTGGAACCAGTTCGGCAGTACGTCGCTGTAGCTGTGCCACCAGCCGGCGACACTGGACTCCCGGGCGAGGTTCAGGAGCGGTTCGCGCTCGGCCTCGCTGGTGACGCCGTACAGCGTGAGCAGGTCCTCGACGTCCCGCGCCTTGAAGCCGACCCGCCCCAGCTCCATGCGGCTGATCTTCGACTCGGAGGCGCGGATCGAGTACCCGGCTTCCTCGCGGGTGACCCCGCGAGCCTCCCGGAGCCGCCGCAACTGGGAGCCGAGCAGGATACGGCGCACCATCGAACCACTTGAACCGTTGGCCCCGTTCACTCCGTTTTTCACCGGACATGCTCCTGTTGTGATCAACTCTCCACCCCTGGCACAGGGGCAGTCTGCCACCAATGCGCTCCGTTGCGTGCCCGCGCGGTTACACACAATCGAAAGTCTCGCGTGCACGTGCATCTGCCCTTGCATCTGCTGTGGGCATTGGGAACCATGGGAATGCGCAAGTGCACGCGGTGTCAGGGCACTTGGGCATGGACACGATCCATCGATGCTGCGCAACGAGCGGGACGAGAGACGAGAAGACCGCTGACGGGGTCCGCCAGGGCCAAGACCGCCGCAACGCCAGGAGCGCCTCGCCATGGGGACCGAAGGACCGCCCGTGCTCGACCGGTTATGGCACGCCCTCCCGCCGCTCGGCCCCGACGCGCTCTCCGGCTCCGCCTCCTGCGCCCTGCCGGCCCGCCGCGAAGCGGTGCGCACGGCCCGTGAGTTCACCCGGAGCGTGCTGGTCCGCTGGGGACTGACGGACCATTTCGACACCGTGGCCCTCGTGGTCTCGGAACTGGTGACCAACGCCCTGCGCCACGGCCTGTCCGGCACCGCGCCCCGCGGGGCGGAACCGCCGGTACGGCTGCACCTGATGCACTGGTCCGGCCGCCTGGTGTGCGCCGTGCGCGACCCCGGCAAGGACGCCCCCGTCGTCAAGACACCCGATTTCACGGCCCTGGTCGACGACGGGCCGGCCGATCCCTTGGACGCCGACGCGATGGAGGAGCTGCTCGACCGCGCGGCCGAGTCCGGACGCGGGCTCTTCCTCGTCGAGTCCTTCAGCGACGGCTGGGGCTGGCAGCCGGTGGACGGCTCCTCGCCGGGAAAAATCGTCTGGGCGCTGTTCCGACTGAACCCCGACCGCGGTACAGGCGTCAGTCCTGTACGAGGTGGTCGAACTCGCCGTCCTTGACGCCGAGCAACATCGCCTCGATCTCGGCGGGCGTGTAGACCAGCGCGGGGCCCTCCGGGTGGCGCGAGTTCCGCACGGCCACGTCGCCGCCCGGGAGCTTGGCGAATTCCACGCAGGCCCCCTGGGAGTTGCTGTGTCTGCTCTTCTGCCAGACGACCCCGTGGAGGTCCCTGGCTGCCATGCCGTTGTACACGTGGGGCATCGGACTCTCCCGGACGGTGTGGTCGGGGTGCTGAAACGGTCGATCACCCGGGATCATAACGCCGTTCACGTGCCGATGCACGTGCCGATGCACGTGCACGACAGGCTGTCACAGTGTCATGACACCGGGTCCGGAAGCCGCCCCCAACCGGAGGCTTCGCCACCGGCCGACTCCGGTCGGCAGTGCGAACGGGTGGCGGGGCGGGTGGTGGGACGGACGGCAGGACGGACGGCGGGACGAGTGGCGGGCGCGCCCATGGCGACGCCCGCGGTGTCCGTCCCGCCGCCCGCGCCGTGTCACGCCCTGGACTCGTCGGGGTCCCGATCGAGATCCCGGTCGAGGAGATCACGCAGATCCCCCAGCGTCCCCCGCCAGAACCGCTCGTACGGGGTCAGCCAGTCCCGCACCTCGCTGAGCGGGCCGGCCTCCAGTCGGTAGTGCCGTTCCCGTCCCATGCGGCGTTCGCTGACCAGCCCGGCCTCCCGGAGCACCTTCAGGTGTTCCGACAGGCTCGGGCGCCGCATGTCGAAGTGGTCGGCCAGCCGTTGCACGGGCTGTGGCCCCTCCACACGGAGCAGCCGCAGCACCTCGCGCCGGGTGGCGTTGGCGAGCGCGGCGAAGAGCCGGTCCTCGCGGAGCCGGTCCTCGGATACGCCGATGGCAGTCATCTGTTCCCCCTGGAAAGCCCTCGGGTGGGCGCGGAGATGAGGAGGCCGGTGCCGTCGGTCGGGCGGCCTCGGGCCGCTCACAGTCCGCGTCGATATCGGTGGTCCCCCGAATGATCCCCCGTCGGACGCCCGGAGCGGAACCCTCCCCCGCGTGCCCGGCCGCCCGGCGCCCCGCGGGTCGTCCTTGACCTCAAGCAGACTTGATTCCCTACCGTCCGGAACACCGAGACGGAAATCCGGAGGTGCTCGCGATGAGCATGGAGACCACCGCGTGGATGGCGCTCAGCCAGGCCCGCCACGCCCCACGGGAACAACCGGCCCTCTCCCGGGCCACCCTGCGCCGCGTCCTGGGCTTCGCCCGTCCACACCGGCGACGTCTGGCGCTCTTCCTGCTGCTCAGCACCGTCTCGGCGCTGCTGGCCGTGGCCACCCCGGTGCTCGCCGGCCGCGTGGTCGACGCGATCTCCGGCGGCACGGCGGACGCCGCCGCGCGGGACGCGGCGGCGGGCACGGTCGTTCGGCTGGCGGTGCTGATCGCGGTCATCGCGGTGGCCGAGGCCGCCGTCGGGCTGCTCGCCCGCGGACTGTCGGCGCGGATCGGCGAGGGGGTGATCCTCGACCTGCGGACGGCCGTCTTCGACCACGTCCAGCGCATGCCGATCGCCTTCTTCACCCGCACCCGCACCGGCGCGCTGGTCAGCCGGCTCAACAACGACGTCATCGGCGCCCAGCGGGCCTTCAGCAGCACCCTGTCCAACGTGGTCGCCAACACCGTCACACTGCTGCTGACGCTGGTGGTCATGGTGCGGCTGTCCTGGCAGATCACCCTGTTCGCCCTGGTGCTGCTGCCGGTCTTCCTGCTGCCCGCGCGGCGCCTGGGACGCCGGCTGGCCCGGCTCTCGCGGGAGGCCGCGGACCACAACGCCACGATGGGCAACCAGATGACCGAGCGGTTCTCCGCCCCCGGCGCCACCCTGGTCAAGCTGTTCGGACGGCCCGGGAAGGAGTCGGAGGAGTTCGCCGTGCGGGCCCGGCGCGTCCGCGACATCGGGGTGCGCACCGCCATGCTCCAGCACGTCTTCTTCACCTCGCTCACCCTGGTCTCCGCCCTGGCGCTGGCCCTGGTCTACGGGCTGGGCGGCCTGCTCGCCCTGCGCGGGAGCCTGGACGCCGGCTCGGTGGTGGCCCTGGCCCTGCTGCTCACCCGGCTCTACGCCCCGCTGACCGCCCTGGCCGGGGCGCGGGTGGAGGTGATGGGCGCGCTCGTCAGCTTCCAGCGCGTCTTCGAGGTGTTGGACCTGAAACCCCTGATCGAGGAGCGCGAGGACGCCCGCGAGGTGCCCGACGGACCGGTCTCGGTGGAGTTCGACCGCGTGGACTTCGCCTACCCGTCCGCCGAGAAGGTCTCCCTGGCCTCCCTGGAGGAGGTCGCCGTCCTCGACTCCCGCGGCGGCGAACAGGTGCTGCACGGGGTGTCCTTCCGCGCCGAGCCGGGGCGGATGGTGGCCCTGGTCGGCTCCTCCGGCGCGGGCAAGTCCACCATCGCCCAGTTGGTGCCGCGGCTGTACGACGCCGACGCCGGCACGGTGCGGATCGGCGGCGTCGACGTGCGGGAGCTGTCCTTCGCCTCCCTGCGCTCCACACTGGGCATGGTCACGCAGGACGGTCACCTCTTCCACGACTCGATCCGCGCCAACCTGCTGTACGCCCGGCCCGAGGCGGGCGAGGACGAGCTGTGGGACGCGCTGCGCCGCGCCCGGCTGGACGGGCTGGTCGCCTCCCTGCCCGACGGGCTGGACACGGTCGTCGGCGAGCGCGGCTACCGCCTCTCCGGCGGCGAGCGCCAGCGGCTGACCATCGCCCGGCTGCTGCTCGCCCGGCCGAGGGTGGTGATCCTCGACGAGGCCACCGCCCACCTGGACTCCACCTCCGAGGCCGCCGTCCAGGAGGCGCTGGCCGAGGCGTTGGAGGGCCGCACCTCCGTGGTGATCGCCCACCGTCTCTCCACCGTCCGGGCCGCCGACCAGATCCTGGTGGTGGAGGACGGCCGGATCGTCGAGCGCGGCACCCACGACGAGCTCCTGGCGGCGGACGGACGGTACGGGGAGCTGTACCGCACCCAGTTCGACCGGGGCGCCGGGGAGGCCGACGCGCCCGTCGGAACGCCCGTCGCCTGACCCGGCATCACCTCCCCGGCGGTGCCCGGTACTCGATGCGGGCGGTCCCTCCGGCGGCCCTCGCCCGTCCGGATCAGTTCGACGCGCGGGATCACCGCAGGGCCCTCACCATGAGGACGGGGCCGCCGGGTGGGCGGTCCGTATCGAGCCACCACGGGGAGATGCCGCTGTGACCGTCAGTCTTGAGCAACTGCGCCGCTGTTCCGTAGCCGTCGACCTCGGCGCGGCCAGGACCCGGGTCTACCTCAAACGGTTCGGCGTCATCGTGGACGCGCCGTCGGCCGTCGCCGTCAACACCCGCTCCGGCGCCCTGATCGCGGTCGGCGCCCCCGCCGAGCGGATGGTCGGCCGCACCCCCGAGCACATCCGGGTCGTCCGCCCGGTGTCCAACGGAACCGTGGTGGACATCGACATGGCCCGGCGGATGCTGCGCGCCCTGGTCGGCGACCGGATCCGTCGGGCCTGGCGGCGCAAGCCGATGCTGCGCGCCGCCGTGTGCATCCCGCACGACGCCGAGCCGCTGGTCCGCCGCGCCGCCGTCGAGACCCTCGCCGGGATGGGCGCGCGGCGGGTGGAGCTGGTGGACAGCCTGATCGCGGCGGCCGTCGGTTCCGGACTCCCCGTGGAGGAGCCCGAGGCCACGATGATCGTGATGTGCGGCGCGGCCTCCTCCCACGTCGCGGTGCTCTCCCTGGGGTCGATCGTCGCCGCCGAGACGGTGCCGGTGGGCGGCGAGATCATCGACCGGGCCGTGATCCAGCACCTGCGCAACCAGCACGAGTTGCTCCTCCCCCACCAGGCCGTCCACCCCCTGCACCTGGCGATGTCCGTCGCCCCGTCCGACCAGGCCGAGGCCGAGGTGTACGGCCGGGACGTGTCCACCGGGCTGTTCCGCACGGTGAACGTGGACACCGAGAGTGTGCGCGCCGCCATCCGGCCCCCGTTGACGGCGATGGTGGACGCCATCCGCGGTGTGCTGCGCCAGTGCCAGCCCGACCTGGTCGCCGACCTCGCGGACCGCGGGATCATGCTGGTGGGCGGCAGCGCTCTGCTGCCGGGGCTGGACTCGATGCTCCGTCAGGCCACCGGCATGCCGGTGCACGTGGCCGAACAACCGGCCGTCTGCGCGGTGGAGGGCCTGGGCGCGATGCTGGAGGGACGGGTCAAGTCGCTGCACCGCGATCCGCTCGCCCGCTGACGGGCTCGCCGACGGACTGTGCGAACTCGGCGGGCTCGACGGGCTCGGCGACGGGCTCGCGGACCGTCTCGTCGGTGGACCCGCCGGTGGACCCGCCGACGGGTTCCCGCCCGCGCCGGCGGGCCCGCGCCGCGACCGTGTGGGCCACCGCCGCGTACACCGCCAGCGCCGCCGCGAGACCCGCGCCCGCCCCGAACATCGCGGTGGGAACGTAGCCGTCCCACGGGATCGCGTCCGGCGTCGTCGCGGCCCGGCGCACGCAGCGGTGCACGGCCCCGGCGACGGCCGCGCCGCCCAACAGCGCCACCGCGCCGAGCCGTCCGCGTCGGGAGAACCGGGGCGGCGCGTGGCTCCCCGGAGGGTCCGCCGTCTCGGGCAGCCGGCGCCACACCCTGACCAGGAAGGCGGCGATCACCACCAGGGCGACGGCGGACCCGCCGTACTGGAGCTGGTGGTACAGCGGGACGCCCAGCACCCGCTCGTCCAGCACCGTGATCCACCGCACGCCCCAGCGGTCCATGTGAGTGAAGGAGTCCCAGAACACGTGGGTGGCCGCGCCCAGCGCCGCCGAGAGGCACCCCCACAGCAGCGTCTCGACGGGCGGACGTCCGCGCCAGGTCCGTCCCCGGACGAGCGCGCACGCCTTCCCCCGCCGGCCCTCGGGCAGCAGCGCCAACAGCGGCTCCCGCAGCAGCAGCCACGCGCCGACCAGCGCCGCCGCGATCGCCACGTCCACGGCGAGCACGCCGATCGGCGAGTGGGTGAGGTCGCCCCACCGCATGGCGGCGGGGGCCACGCTGGCGGCGTAGTACGTCATGTCCGGGGCGAGCGTGCCGGCGACCAGTGCGGACGCCACCAGGCGTCCGCGCCCGGTGGCGTCCGCGCGGATGCCCGGCAACGCGGCGGCGGCATGGCTGAGCGTGAACGGCATGCGTCCCCCGTTCGATTCGGTCCCCCGCCCTCACCCTAGGCAATCGTCCGGGCGTCCGGCACGGTTTCGGGGCCGGCCCGCACGGGTCGGGTCGGGGCCGGGTCAGTCGGCCGGGCGCAGCGCGGCGACGATGAGGTTCCTCAGCTCCTCCACGGCCCGGTCGCGGGCGCCGACCAGTTCGGGCGCCTCGACCCGCGCCGCGACGACCGGCACACCGCGCGGGGTCCTCGCGAGCTCCTCGCCGATCGCCTCGGTCATCTCCGGTTCCACGCCCCACGGCCCTCCGACCACCACCAGGCGCGGGTCGGTCAGGGCGACGGCCGCGGCGACGACCCCGCACACGGCGCGGGCCAGCGCCGCGCGCGTACGGGCCGCCTCCTCGCCGGCCCCGAAGGCCGCAGCGCGCAGCGCCGCCACGTCGACGGCGGTCGAGCCCTCCCGGCGGAGCCCGAGTTCGGCGAAGACGCGGGTGAACGGCATCGCCGTGCCGTCCGGTCCCGCCGTGTACAGGTGGGCGATCTCGCCGGCCAGGCCGTGGTGTCCCCGGCGGACCTCGGCGTCGCTCACCACCGCGCAGCCCAGGCCCTCGCCGAGGTGGACGTAGACGAAGTCGTCGACGCCTCGGGCGCAGCCGGCGCCGCGCTCGGCGCGCGCGGCCCAGTTGACGTCGTTGTCCACCAGCACCGGCCCGTGGACCAGGGGCGCCAGGACCGCGGCCGGGTCCAGGTCCCCGACCAGGAACGGGGCGTCCGGGAGGTGGACGAGCCGTCCCGTCGTGCGGTCGACCGGGTCCGCCGCGCTGACCACCGCGGTCCGCAGCCCGCCCCGGACGCGCGACCGCAGCTCCCCCGCCACCCGGGCGAGCGCCTCGGCGGCCCGGTCCGGGCCGGGCGCCCGGTCCAGCGCGGCCTCGGTCCGTGCGACGACCCGGCCGAAGGCGTCCACCGCCTCGGCCGTCACCCCGAAGGGGGTGATGCTCGCCACCAGGGCGGCGCCGCTGTCCTCCGCGAGGGAGTAGTAGGAGCCCGACCGTCCCCGACCGGTGGTGCGCTCCCCGGTGTCCGCCAGCAGGCCGGCCTCGCTCAGCCGCCGCACACTGTCGGAGATCGTCGGTTTGGAGATCCCCGTCACCGCGGCGATCTCCGCGCGGGTCAGTCGCCGCCGCTCCATGAGCGCGCGCAGCACGTTCTCGTCGGTGATCGAGCGCAGCAGCTCCAGCGACGGCTTGGCGACGGGCATGCGAGCAGTTTAGTCAGGAGTGTTGCCCAAAGATGCGGGGAAGGTTACGTTGAGCCCATAGTTAGGACTCCTGACCAAAGGAGCTCGCAGTGACGACCGCCACCGAACAACAGCACCTCCCGGCCCTCCCCCACTGGGAGACCACCCCCGACGACCTGGCCGAGGCCATCCGACGGATCAAGCCCGCCCTCCGCGCCCGCATCGAGGCCTCCGGCCGCACCGTGGCGGAGGTGTTCGCCGCCGTCGAGGAACGGATCGAGGCCCGGGTCGCCGAGATCGAGGCCGACCGGGAGCGCGGCGAGAGCGTCTGGCCGATCATCGACTACGCCGACATCGCGAACGGCACCGTGACCGCCGAGCAGCTCGACAAGCTCCGCCGCCGCGGCTGCCTGGTCGTCCGCGGCCACTTCGACCGCGAGCAGGCCCTGGCCTGGGACGCCGACATCGTCGACTACGTCGAGCGGAACAAGTTCTTCGAGAACTACTCCGGGCCCGGCGACGACTTCTTCGGCAGCGTCGGATCCAAGCCCGAGATCTACCCGATCTACTGGTCCCCCGCCCAGATGGAGGCCCGTCAGAGCGACCGGATGGCCGACGTCCAGGTCTTCCTCAACCGCCTGTGGAAGCACGAGTCCGACGGGGTGCGCTGGTTCGACCCGGAGCGCAACGCCGTCTACCCCGACCGGATCCGCCGCCGCCCGCCGGGGACCGACTCGGCCGGCCTGGGCACCCACTGCGACCCCGGCACCCTCGACCTGTGGATGACCGGCGAGTACCAACGGGCCTTCCACCACCTCTTCGACGGCACCGTCGAGGAGTACGACCCCTGGGACGCCTCCCACCGCACCGCCGGACCCCAGTACCCCGGCACCACCATGTGCTCGGCGTTCCGCACCTTCCAGGGCTGGACCGCCCTGTCCGACATGGACCACGACCAAGGCGTGCTGCACACCGTGCCGATCCCCGAGGCGATGGCCTACCTGATGCTGCGCCCGCTCCTGCCGGACGTGCCCGAGGACGACATGTGCGGCGTCACCGTCAACCGGGTCTTCCCGGTGAGCGAGCAGTGGCACGCCCCGCTGTTGCGCGCCCTCACCGGGCTGCCCGACATCAAGGCCGGCGACTCGGTCTGGTGGCACTGCGACATGATCCACAGCGTCGCGCCGGTGACGGACCAGAAGGGCTGGGGCAACGTCATGTACATCCCCGCCGCGCCCTGGTGCCCGCGCAACGAGCGGTACGCCGAGAGCGTCCGGGAGGCCTTCCTCACCGGCCGCAGCCCGAGCGACTTCCCCGAGGAGCACTACGAGAGCACCTGGGACGACCGCTTCGGACCCGACCGGCTCAACGAGACCGGCCGCCGCGGCCTGGGCATGGACTGATCCGAGGGAGCGTGAGGGGGAACGCCCCGCCCCGGGACACCGACGGGGCGGGGCGCCGCACGCCCGGGTCAGCCGCGCGGGACGGGGAGCCGGAAGCGGCGTGCCGCCGGCCACGGCGTCCGTGACCGAACCGGATCCCTCCAGCACGGCTCCGCCGGGCCGAAGCCCGGATCGGTGCTGATGTCGGGGCCGAGGCCGCCGGCCCCGCGGACCGCGCCCGCCGGTGTCCCCGCGCCGGAGACGCCGGCGGAGGCGTCCGGCGCGGCACCGGCGCTCGGACCGCCGCCCGCCGTCTCCCGCACCGCGACCACGGCCGCCTCCTCGGCCTCCTCGGGCCTCTCGACACCGCACAGCACCTCGTACAACTGCTGCGCGTCGACCGGCAGATCACGCCGCCAGCCACAGGCCACCACCGGCCACAGCAGCACCATCGCCCCGGAGAGGCGGGAGGTCACCCCCACCTCCACCCGGGAACCCCCCTCCCACGGCCACAGCCGGAAGTCGAACCGCGGCACCTGCGTGCCCAACGGCGTCCACATCCGCTGGCCGACGAACCCCACCCGCGTCGGCGGCTCGCACACCGTCCGACTCAACCGGCACTCACGCCGACGGCCCGGAAACCGGTAGCGGTACGACTCCTCCGCCCCGTCCGGGCGGACCGACATCACCCCCGAGTGCCAGGCGGCCAGATTGCACCCGTCGGCGAGGAAGGAGAACACCTCCTCGACCGGCCTGGGTATGGACACGTACACCCGCACCTGCGGCATCCGGCACCTCCTGCGAGCGCAGCACCGGCCACTCGATCGACCAGGCACCGACGTCCCGTCCGGTCCTTCCTCCTACACAGCCAGGCTGGGTCCGTTCGGTGCGGGTGTCCTGCGCTCGTGAGCCGTTCGGGTCATCTCCCCCGCGCGACGCCCCGGCTCCTCCACCGGGCGGAACCGGCGGCGACACGCCCGGTGCCCCACCCGAGCGGGGTGGGGCACCGGAAGGTCGGCCGTACGGCCGGTCAGCCGTGCAGGGCGGGGAGCCGGGCGTGGTGGGCGGACGGCGGCCGGGACGGCTCGGCCGGGTCGGAGACGGCACTCGGGCCGGCGTTCGCCGTTCCCCTCGCCGCGACCACGGCCGCCTCCCCGGCTCCCTCGGCTTCTTCGGCCTCCTGGGGTCTCCCGTCACCGCACAGCACCTCGTACAGCCGCTGCGCGTCGACCGGCAGATCACGCCGCCAACCACAGGCCACCACCGGCCACAGCAGCACCATCGCCCCGGAGAGGTGGGAGGTCACCCCCACCTCCACGCGGCAGGCGTCGCCCAGGGGCCACAGCCGGAAGTCGAACCGCGGCACCTGCGTGCCCAACGGCGTCCACATCCGCCGGCCGACGAACCCCACCCGCATCGGCGGCCGGTACACCGTGCGGACCAGTCGGCACTCGCGCCGACGGCCGGGGAAGAGGTACCGGTACACGCATCCGGAGGGGTCGTCGCCGTCCGGGCGGACCGACACCACACCCGAGTGCCAGACGGCCAGGTTGCGTCCGTCGGCGAGGAAGGAGAACACCTCCTCGACCGGCAGCGGTATGGACACATGCACCTGCACCTGCGGCATCCGGCACCTCCAGCGAGCGCGAGCACGGCACCGGCCGCACGGCCGGCCAGGCGTCCGCGTCCCGTCCGGGCGTACCTCCTACAAGACAGCCTGGGACCGCTCGGCACCGCTGTCCTGTCGTCGTGAGCCGTCCGGGTAACCGGGATTCGCCCGGTGCGGACGCGACACCGGGCGGCACCGGGCGGGCACCGACGGGGCGGGTGGCGATCACGTCGTCGGCGGGCGGCTCGGGACGTTCGCCGGACGTCCGCCCCCAGGAGTCCCCACAGGGAGCCCGCCGGGAATCCACAGGCCCTCCGCGGGTGCTCCCCGTCGCTCCGACCGGCCGCGCCGGGCGGCGGACCACTCGCCGTTCGACGCCCTCCGCACCCGCCGTTCCCGACCACCGGGAGGGCGCGGCAAAAGGGTTGCGCCATTGGTACACACGGGTGAATTCAGGCATGAATTTTCCGGCCCCCGACGCGGGCGCGGAGAGTCGCCCGCCCCTTCCTCTCCGGCTTTCCTCCGGCCTTTTCCGCCCCTTCGCCGCCCGAGCACAGGATCCCGGAGTGCGCAAACGCGAACAATTGATCACGTGCGTGCCCGCACCCGCTTCCGTAGCGTCGATCGCGGAGCCGCTCGTACGGGCGGTGCCAACGTACCGAGCAGCACGTTCAGGAGGACCAGATGCTCACTTACGCAACGACCGGAACCACGCTCGTCCCCGCCGACCCGACCGAGCGGGACACGGTCGCCGACCTGATGACCGTCCGTGAGGCCCCGATCAGCGACGCGCCGGTGTGGGCCCCCGAGGCGATCGGCGTCCTGCTGCTCGCGCTCCTCCTCTCCCCCAAGGAGCCCAAGGAGAAGTGACGGCCCGCCGCTTCACGGCGGAATGCGACGGGATACGGCGGAACGCGACAGAACACGACAGAACGGCACACCATGACAGACCGATCCAGAGAGGTAGGTCACTGATGCCGAATCCGGACGTCTCGCCGCGCGCGGCGTACACCGCGGCGGTGGAGAGTCTGGCCGACCGTGTCCTCGGCGCCCTGCGGGGCGCCGAGGACACGGTGGTGGTGGCACACCACGTGGACGGCGCGCCCGACCCCAAGGCGGCCCTGGCGGCCGTACGGGTGTTGGGGCCCGACGTCTTCGCTCCCGTCCTGCTCGGCACGGGCTCCTTCGGCCCCGCCGACGTCCGGGTGGTGACCGAGTCCTTCCGGATCTTCCCTCCCGCGCCGGACGCCACGCCCGAGGCGGTGTGGCGCGACTGGACCACCTCGCGGCTCCTGGTCCGGTACGGCGGCGACGACCTCCTGGGCGCACCCGAACCGCGGAGCCTCACGGACGGCGACGGGGACGGCGACGGGGACGACGACGAGCAGGCGGACTCCCCCTGGCGGGCCTGGTCCCTGCGCATGGCGCGACTCTCCCCCCTCGCCCTGCCGGGGATCGACGGCCCCGTCCACGAGGCGGCGGACCGGCGGTGCCGCGCCCTGGCACGGGGCGCGACCCGCGCGATGCTCCGCCGCGACTACCCGATCGCGGCCTGTCTGGCCCGCTGGCTCGCCTGCGCGCGGCTCCGCGGGACGCGGCCGGACCTCGACGTGGCGGCCATGGTGCGACACATCGAACTGCACGGCGTGGGCGGGGCGCGCACCGCCCTGGACACCGCGATCGCCCGCCGCATGCTGGAACGGGCGGACCGGACGGAGAGGCCGGGAGGCCCGACACCATGACCACGTCCCCCATGAGCGCCCCGGCCCCGGCCCCGGTGCGGGAGTCGGCGCGCCTGGTCGCCGGCCGCGCCCTCGGCTGGCTGCGCCGCCACTGCGAACTGGGCACCCTGCCCCCCGGCACCACGGCCGAACTCGCCCACCCCGACAGCATCTACAAGCCCCTGGGCGAGACCGCCCTGGCCGCCTCCCTGGTGCTCCGCGAGGGCCCGGCCTCCGACCGGGAGGCGAAGACGGCCCGTGAGCTGCTCGACTTCGCCTGGTGGGAACTGCGCGGCGGCGACATGCTCTACGAGCGCCAGCTCCGGTACATGATGATGACCGACCCGCTGGAGCTGTACACGCACTTCGTCCGCGCCGGCTACCGGCACGCGCGCCTGGACGCGCTGCTGGAACACCTGGCCGGACTGGTCACGGTGTACGCCGTCGAGCAGGTGCCCAACCGCCGGCTGGCCATCGCCAACGCCGCGCGTCTGATGGGCATCGACCGCGACATCGACTGGAAGCGGCTCACCGACGCCACCTGGCTGGGGAACACCCCCGAGCCCTGGGTCATCGACTGGATGACGGCCTACTCCGTGACCCACACCGTCTTCCACATCACCGACTGGGGCGCCCGGCCCCACGACCTGCCGCCGCGCGTCGAGGAGTACCTCCACCTGTGGCTGCCGGTGTGGCTGGACGTGTGGCGGGAGGTGGAGGAGTGGGACCTCTTCGCCGAGCTGCTGATCGTCGGCGCCTGCCTGGGGGAGCCGTACCTCGACCCGGCCGCGTGGGACGCGCTGGCCGCCGCCCAGCACGAGGACGGGCTGGTCCCCAGGGACGGCAAGGAGGTCGACGAGGACCCCGCCCAGCGTTTCCGGGACCACCACCACCCCACCGTCGTCGCCGCCGTCGCGGGCACCCTGGCGCTCTCCCGCGCCACCGGCCGGTGACCGCCCCCACCGCCGCCGGTTCCGGCGTCGGGCCCGAGCCCGGCTCCGAGTCGGCGGCGTCCGAACTCCACGGCATCCTGGAGACGGTCGCCACCGCCGCGCCTGGCCCGGCGGTGGCGACCGTGGCGCTGCGGGCCGACGAATCGGCGACGCTGTGCGAGGGCGCGGCCCCCGACACCCGTTTCGAACTCGGCTCGGTGACCAAGACCTTCACCGCCCTGCTGCTGGCCGTGATGGCGGAGCGGGGCGAGGTCCGCCTCGACGCCCCCATCGGCGCCCACCTTCCCGGCCCCCTCCTGCCCGAGGGACACGGCGACCGGATCACCCTCACCCACCTGGCCACCCACACCTCGGGACTGCCCAGGCTGCCGCCGGGCCTGATGCTCGCGGCCCTGCCCCGCTGGTACACCAACCCGTACGAGACCTTCACCCCCGGCCGGCTGCTGCGCGCCCTCCCCCGGACCCGGGTGCGCCGCCCGCCCGGCACGCGGGTGCGCTACTCCAACTTCGGGGTCGGCCTGCTGGGTCGGCTGCTGGCCGACGCCGCCGGGACGGACTACGCCGAGGCGCTCGCCGATCGCGTCCTGGAGCCGCTGGGGCTGACGGACACCACCTGCGACCCCACGCTCCCCCAGGCCACCGGCCACCTGCGCGGACGCCCCCGGCCGCCCTGGCTCATCCCGGGCCTGCCCGGCGCGGGCGCGCTGCGTTCCAGCGCCCGCGACACGGAGCGCTACCTGACGGCCCTGCTCTCCCCGCCCCCGACCGTCGACGCCGCGCTGCGCACCGCGCTGTACGAGGTCACCCGGCCGCGCGTCGCCGAGCCCGGCGGCGACCTGGTGTGCCTGGTGTGGAAGCGGCGCGCGCTCCCCGCGGACGACGGCGGCACCCACCACCTGCTGTTCCACTCGGGCGGCACGCGCGGCTTCACCTCGTTCGTCGGCTTCTCGCCCACCGCCCGCACCGCCCTGGCGGCCCTCTCCAACGGCTCCCCCACCCTGCGCGCCACGTTCATCCGCACCGCGTACCGCGCCCTGCGCGGGCTGACGGTCCAGGCGCCCACGCGTCCGCCGTCCGCTCCCGACGTCCGCGGCGTGGACGACCCCGCGCCCGAACACCGCGCCGTCCGCTCCCCCGACGCGTAGGGTCGCGTCCACCGGCGGACGCGTCCGTGCCCCGCCGGCATACATGGACCGTGAGGGGGAGCGGACCGGTGGTGAGCCCCGAGTCGGCGCCGAGCCGAGAGATCGCCGTGGCCATGGTCGGGATTCCGGCCGGGAGGATCGTCCTGCGGGACGAGGGGACGAGGACGGAGTGGGAGGTCGAGGTCGGGGCCTTCCGTCTGGCCGCCCATCCCGTGACCCGCGAGCTGTACCGCGCCGTCCGGGGCGAGGCTCCCCCGAGTCCGGCCGGGCCTCGGACGCCGGTGACCGAGGTCTCCTGGCTGGACGCCGTCCGGTTCTGCGACCTGCTCTCCCGGGCGGCGGGCCTTCGGCCCTGCTACACGATCGGCGACGATCCCGACGGACGGGACGTGCTGTGCGATCGGGAGGCGGACGGCTACCGCCTCCCGTCCGAGGCGGAGTGGGAGTACGCGTGCAGGGCCGGTGATTCCGGCGTCCGGTACGGGGAGTTGGACGAGATCGCCTGGTACCGGGGGAACTCCGGCGGCGAGGTGCACGACGTCGGCACCAGGGCGCCGAACGCGTGGGGCCTCCACGACATGATCGGCAACGTGTGGGAGTGGTGCTGGGACGTCTACGACCCCGAGGTCTACGGCCCGTATCGGGTGTTCCGGGGCGGAGGTTGGCAGGACCATCCCCGCGGGTGCCGTGCGTCGTGCCGCCGCAAGAGCCACCCGACCCTGCGCATCGACGACCTCGGGTTCCGGCTCGCCCGGCGGGAGGACGTCCTCACCGCACCGCCCCCGTCGCCCCCGTCGCCGGGTGCCTGACGGGCCCTCGGACGGCCGGCGCCGTCACCGCGCCGGCTGCTCCCGCCGGGTCCGGCGCCGGTGGAACAGCCAGGCCGCGTACGCCACGACCGACACCGCGACGATGGGCACGACCCACCACGGGAGGCCGAACCCCAGGGCGAGGAACCCCACGGCGAAGCAGGTGATCACCACGGTGCCGAGCAGCGGTTTGCCGAACGAGCGCCACCTGCCGGGCCGGTGGCCGCGGGCCACCGCCACCGCGCCGAACCCCAGCGCCAGGGCCGACAGGAGTCCCGCGAGCGTGCTGACGGCGGCCACCATCTGGGCGTCGTCGCGCGGCTCGTCGGAGGAGCTCTGCCGAACGCCGTCCTTGCCGATCACCACGACGTCGCCGCGCCAGACGGTGGCCGTGACCCGGTCCCCCGGCCGGAGCCGTTCGAGCAGCGGCCCCGGATCGCCGAACCCCACTTCCTCGTCCCCGAGGGGCGCGCCGTGCAGGAACGCCGTGTAACCGCCCCTCTTCTGCTTCTCGACCTCCGTGCTCTCGACGGTGAGGGGGACCGTGCGCAGGCAGTCCTCCCACTTCTCCGCCGTCGAGTGGGCGGGGCACGGCTCGGCCGCCGCGTAGTCCCGGTACCGCTCGGTGTAGGACGGCAGCCCGGTGGTGAAGGCGAAGTGGCAGGCCGACGCCGGGAGCAGGGAGAGGGCGACCAGCACCACACCCACGATCCGCTCTCCGATCGGGGCTCGTCGGGCGGGTCGGTCCCCGCTCGGCGGGGGCGGCGGCGATCCGCCCGCCCCGTGGCCCGTCCGCACCGTCGTCACCACTCGCCCCTCCTCGTCCGCCGCGAAGCCGTGCCGTCCGGGCGTCGCTTCGAATCCCCCGCCACAGCCTCCCCGACCGTGGGCGGGAGCACCACGGACGTGATGGGCAAACCGGGTTCGCTCCTCCCTGCCGGATTCCGGCAATCACCGTCCCCTCTCCGCGAGGCGCCGCGGCCGGTCCGTCCGCCCTGCTCGGCCTCCTCACCCGGCGCCCGTCGCGGAAACGGCCCGATGCCCGGGGGAGAAACCCCCTGTACGCTCCGCACTGGTACATACGTACACATCCGAGCGAGGACGGTCCCATGCCGTACGTGTTCCTGGTCCTGGCGATCGTGGCGGAGGTGGTGGGCACCAGCCTGCTCAAGGCCACCGAGGGCTTCACACGCCTGTGGCCGACGGTGGCGTGCCTGGCCTCCTACGGGGCGGCCTTCCTGGCCCTGGCCACGGCGATCGCCCGGGGCATGAACGTCGGTGTCGGATACGCCATGTGGTCCGGTCTGGGCACGACCCTGATCGTCCTGATCGGCGCCCTGTTCCTGAACGAGCCGCTCACCGCGGTGAAGGTCCTCGGCGTGGCCCTGGTGGTCGCGGGTGTCGTGGTGCTCAACCTGGAGGGCGCCCACTGAGCCGCCGAGGGGCGGCGCGCGGCGCACGCGGCGCCGAGGGGCCCTGACGGACCCTCGGCGACCGACGGACCGCGGCGGCTCAGCCGCCGAAGGAGAGCGGGATGTCCTTGTCGCGCAGCGCCTCGACGGCCGGCCCGTACATCCGGCTCTTGATCGTGCCGAGGGTGGTGCTCGCCTTGCCCGTCAGGGAGCGGGCGATCTCCAGGGCGGTCTCCCGGACGGCGTCCTCGGGCACCGCGCGGTCGACGATGCCGGCGGCGAGGGCGTCCCCACCGCCGTAGCGGCGGGCGCTGGTCATCGCCTCGTGGGCCGTCTGCGGGGTCAGACGGGCCTGGATGAGGGCGGACATGCCCGGCGTGAAGGGGATGTGGATGTCGGCCTCGGGCAGACACCAGAAGCCGCGGTCCTCGCGCATCACGCGGAAGTCGTGGGCCAGGGAGAACATCGCGCCGGCCGCGAAGGTGTGGCCCTGGAGGGCGGCCACGGTGATCACGGGCAGGGTCAGCGTCCGGGCCAGCAGCTCGTGGACGCTCGCGGCGTAGCTCTGGGCCTGGTCGGCGTGGGCGAAGAGCCAGTCGAGGTCGAGACCGTTGGAGTAGAACTTGCCGGTCGCCGTCGTGACCAGCGCGCGTGCGCCCTCCGCCTTCTCCACCTCGTCCAGCGCGGCGTCGACCGAGGCGATCCAGTCCGGGTGGAAGCGGTTCTCGTTGTCTCCGAGGTCGAGGACGAAGACGTCGTCCTGGCGCTCCAGCGTGGGCATGGGCAGCTCCTTCGGGCAGAGGACGGGACCGTCCGCTCACCGCGGACGAGAACCTACCGGCCGGTAACCTTTACGGCCGCATCCTACCCAGCCCACGCCGGGCGCGACCGGTCCGCACCCCCGCCCTTCCCCGGCCTCATCCCGGCTCCTCCCCGCCCTCCTCCCGACTCCGGGAACAGCGGACGGGTATAAGCGCCCCCGAGCGAGGAACCGGTCCACTCGACCCTCCGGCGCACCGCGCCGCAGGACGCCCGGCAGGCAGGGACGAGGAGACCTCATGGGCCAGAGCCAGGAACCACCGAGGCAGGACTGGCACCTGCCCGACGCCCGCCTCGGCCCCCGCCCCGACGCCGAGATGGAGCGGATCGGCGAGCAGCTCCGGGACCTGACGCGCGCCCAGGAGCGGTTGCAGAGCCTGTTGAGCGCCGTCATGTCCATCAGCCGGGAGCTGGAACTGCCCGTGGTGCTGCGCCGCATCGTCACCGCCGCGATGGAACTGGTCGACGCCCGTTACGGGGCCCTGGGCGTCCTGGACGAGGAGAAGAGGGAACTGGCGCGGTTCATCCCCGTGGGACTCAGCGAGGACGAGGAGGCCGCCCTGGCGGGCGTCGAACTCCCCCGCGGCCACGGCCTGCTCGGGCACCTGATCCACAACCCCGAGCCCATCCGGGTGGAGAACATCTCCTCCCACCCGCACTCCGTCGGCTTCCCGCCCGGCCACCCGCCGATGCGCACCCTGCTCGGCGTCGCGATCAGCGTGCGGGGCGAGATCTACGGGGACCTGTACCTGTCGGACAAGCGCGACGGCCGCCCCTTCGACGTCACGGACGAGAACATCGTCGTCGCCCTGGCCGGCGCCGCGGGGGTGGCCATCGAGAACGCCCGGCTGTTCGAGCAGGTGCGCTCCGGGGCCGAGAACTTCCAGCGCATGCTGCTGCCCCGACTGCCCGACCTGCGTCCGTTCACCGGCGCCGCCGTCTACCGGCCCGCCGCCGCCCCCGAACAGCTCGGCGGCGACTGGTACGACGTCATCCTGCTGCCCGACGACGCCTGCGCGGCCGTCATCGGAGACGTCGTCGGACACGATCTGCGGGCTGCGGCCACCATGGCCCAGACCCGCAACATGCTCCGCGCGCTCCTCTACGACCGGCGCACCCCGCCCAGCCTGGTCCTCACCCAACTCGACCGCACTCTGCACGCGATCACCGAGAACCCCGTGGCCACCGTCTGCCTGGTCCGCATCGAGCCGGGGGACGACGGCTGGACGCTGCGCTGGAGCAGCGCCGGGCACCTGCCGCCCCTGCTGATCCACCCCGACCGCCGGGCAGAGTACCTGCACGCCGACCCCGGCCTCCCCCTCGGCATCGATCCCGCGCAGCCCCGGCCCGACCACACCCGTCCCCTGCCGGAGCAGGCCACCGTGGTCCTCTTCACCGACGGGCTGGTCGAGCACCCCGGCCGCCCCATCGACGCGTGCATGGACGAACTCGCCCTGATCGCCGCCGCCCACGCCAATCTGCCGCCCGACGAGTTGTGCCGGGTCCTGGCCGACAACCACACCAGCGACGGCCACGACGACATCGCCGTTCTCGTCCTGCGCGTCCCCGGCCGCTCCTGACCGCTCCTGGCTCTTCCGGCGCTTCCGACGCTTCCGACGCCGACCCTCGGCCGGACCCGACCGAGGGCCGGCGCGCGGTCACGGTCGCGGCGCCGCCGCCATCCCCCACGAGGTGTCCGTGACGGTGCCGTCCGGGGCGAAGAACACCCGCACCTCGTACAGGCCCGTCACGCCGCTGAGGAAGTCCGGCTCGCCGTGGTGCCACACCTGCATGCCCGCCCGCTCGAAGTAGGCGACGGCCGCCTCGCGCATCACCCGGGGACGGTCCTCCGGCGGGGTGAGGCCCCTCAGCCAGCTCGCGCCCGCCCGGACCTCCTCGGCGGCCACCTCGGGGTTGACGGCCGGGGCGGGCAGCCGCGGGTCCTCGACGGCCAGGAACCGGTCGCCGACCGAGGTGAAGACCCGCCCCGAGACGCGAGCGCCGGTCCGGGCGAGGGCCACGGCGACGGACTCGGGAGCCGCGTACGGGCGCAGGTCCAGCCGGTCGGCCAGCTCCGGCAGGTCCACGCCGTCCGGCAGTCCGGCCGCCCGACGCAGCGCCTCGCGGACGTCCTCGGTGCCCGGAGCCCACTCGAACCAGAGCTCCTCCGGGCTGTACCGGCCCAACGGGCGGCACGCCAGGGCGCCGCCGGGGAACATCAGCAGGCCCGCCTCCGCGTCCCACCACGGCGCCCGGCCGTCGAAGGCCAGGTACTCGCCGGCGTACTCGACCATCCCCCGCGTGTCGCGCAGCGAGAAGGCGATCTCGCGCGTCACGACCGGCAGCAGCTCCGCCGGGAACAGCCGGTGGAGGGACCGCGGGTCGGGCCGGGGGTCGATCAACCGCTGCTCGGGAGCCGAAGCGGACAGCGGGACGCCCCCGTCCGGCCCGCTGACCTCCACGTTCACGACCGCGCCGCCGTCGCCCAGCCACACCGTGACCCGGTCGCCGTCGGGCAGCGTGCCCGCCACGGTGCCCGGACCGTACTCGGGCTCGACGTCGTGCCGGGCGAACCAGCCCTGCACCGCCTTCGGCCCCGCGCCGGGCAACAGCGCGGAGCCGTACCGCAGCGCGTGGGCCAGCCGCTCGGGGCGCGGCTCGGCCCGCGGCACGGTGGGGTCGTCGACGACGAGGAAGGCCCAGCCCCGCTCGTTGACGGCCGTCACCGCGGCGCCGCGCCCGTCGAGCAGTCCCACGCAGATCAGCAGCAGGTGGTCGGCGGCCGACCGGGCGTCGGGGAATCCGCTGAGGTCGAGCAGGGGGGTGGTGAGCTCGGGTATCCCCTGCCGTTCGCCGATCGCGCGCAGTTCCAGGGCCGCCGCCGTCCCCGGGGTGTCGGCTATGCCGTTGTTGGCCCAGGCCCACAGCCAGGTGCCGTCGGCGGCGTGGCTGGCCACGAGCTGCCCGGACAGGGCCACGCCGGACCGTCCCACCATGGGGACCTCCAAGTCGAACCGGGTCGGGCCGCGCGGCACGAGCCGGTCGAACAGGTCGATCTGTTCGATGGTCCAGGCGAGGTTGGGGCGGGCCTGCTTGAGCAGTTCGTCGCTGAAGGTGTCAGGGAGGGTCATGGTGACAATCGTGGTCGGGTGTCGGGGTACACAGAGCGGGACCCCTCCCGAGCCGCCCTCGGTTCCCCCGCGCCGGGCCCACCGCCTCGCGGACCGGCCCGACGAGCCGGAGGCCGGGCGCGCGGGGCGGACAAGACGGGGGCGGGGCGTCTCAGCTCCGCAGCCCGCCGAGCCGCCCCTCCAGCAGCACCAGGAGCTCCGCCAGGATCGCGGAGAGCTCGGCCCGCTGCCCGTCGGTGAGGCCGGACAGCAGCTCGGACTCGTACGCGAGCTGGTCGGGCAGCAGTCGATCGATGAGCTCGCGTCCCTCGTCGGACAGCGAGACCTCGGAGACGCGGCGGTCACGGGCGCTGGTGCGGCGCCCCACGAGCCCCCGTTCCTCCAGCAGACGCAGCCGCTTGGTGACCGCCGCGCCCGAGGCGAACGTCTCGCGGGCGATCTGTCCGGGGGTCATCGCCCGGTCCTCCCGCCGCAGCGTGGTGAGGATGTCGAACTCCGGACGCGCCAGCCCCTCCCGGACCAGCGGCGCCTCCTCCGCCTGCTGGAGCAGGGCGACGCAGCGGTTGAGCCGGCCGATCACCGCCATGGGGGCCGTGTCGAGTTCGGGGCGGACCTGCTGCCACTGCGACAGGACGCGCGCGACGATGTCCCTGGCGCTCCCGGCGTCCCTGCCGTCCTCCGCCGCCACGTGGTGCTCCTCCCGTCCGGGTCCGCGGTCAATTCTGCCGGTCGGTCGGCTCCGGCACGCGAGGGGCGTCCAGTCGGCGCCGGAGGTCGGCGAGCGCCCGGTGGCCCTCCCGCTCGGCGGTCGCGACCCGCTCCTGGGGCAGGGCGCGCAGCCACCACTCGCCGGAGGCGGTCTCCGCCGCGTCGCGCAACTCCACCAGGGCGGCGGTGAGCCGTCCCACGACCCGCTCCGCCTCCCGCCGCGCCTCGGGGGCGGCGGCGACCGGACGGAGGGCCTCCGCGCGCAGCCGCTCCACCTGCCGCAGGGCCCTCTCGACCCGTCCGCCGGTGGGGCGATTGGCCACCACCAGGCAGACCAGCACGCCCAGGACCGCGCCCAGCAGGCTGTCGATCAGCCGGTCGCCGATCAGCTCGCCGGCCGGGGCCTTCTCCCCGAACTCGGTCAGCAGCAGCGCCAGGGTCGTGACGCAGATGGTGCCGATCCAGTAGTTCCGGGGGATGAGGGCCTCGGCCCCGATCTGCGCCAGGAAGATCAGCAGGATCAGGGCGAGGTCCCCGGTGCGGGCCAGCGGCAGCACCAGGGCGAAGACCAGCACCCCGGGGAAACTGCCGAGGACGCGCTGTGCGGCGCGCTGCCAGGACAGGACGGTGTTCGCCTGGAAGACGGACGCCGCCATCACCACCGCCCAGTACGGGTGGCCGACGCCCAAGCCCAGCGACGCCCACCCCGCCAGGGAACATCCGATGGTCACGCGCAGCCCGATCGGCAGCAGCGGGGAGCCGGGACGCAGCCGGCGCAGCACGGCCCGCACGCCCCGCGGCCGGTGGGCGGCCCGTTCGACGGCGATGCCGGCCAGTTCGTCGCTCTGCTCGGCGGTGAGCGCCACCCGGGGCAGCGGCCGGTTCGTGCGCAGGTCGTGGGCCCAGACGGCCAGGCGTCCGGCCTCCGCCTCGGCCGCCGGCCCCGTCGAGCCGCGCGCCGGCGCCGCCTCGGCGCGCACCAGGAGACGTTCGAGGCCGGCGCGGGAGACGGCCGAGGCCGTGGAGCCCCCGCTGACCAGGAAGAGCGTGTGCCACGCCGCGTTGACCGCGGCGGCGGCCGCCCCTCGGGCCCGCGCGGTGGCGATGCGCTCCGGTCCGTGGGGTCGCACCAGACCCGGCGCCATGCAGACCAGCCACGCCACCGCGGCGCCCGCCAGCGCCAGGGCCATGTGGAAGGGGACGTCCGACAGCCGCTGAGGGAGGAAGAAGCCACTGGCGGCGATGAAGGTGAAGATCAGGTTGCCGGGCGGTCCGATGCGGGTCGCGTCGCAGAGCATCTTGTGCGCGGCGGCGACCAGCGCGGCGCCCAGCACCAGCACCGGTCCCGAGTCGGTCAGGGAAGCGGTGGTCAGCGCCACGCCGAAGCCCGCGAGCATGCCGACGATCACCCAGACCAGCGTCCGCGCCCTGGCGGCGTACGGGAGGCTGTGGGCGTACAGCGCGCACATCGAGCCGGCGGAGGTGTAGAGGGCCAGGTCGAGGCGGCCGATGACGAGCAGCACCAGTTGCGGGATCACCAGGGCGGTGGCCGCGCTGAACGCCGGCTTGTGCCAGATGTCGCTGCCCTTGCCGATCCGCGCGATGCCGCGGACGGGCAAGGGGCGTATGCGCCCGGTGAGCGGGGTTTCTCTCCCGGTCTTCTCGGTCGGTGTTTCCAGGACTGCCTCGGGATACTTCACTCGTAAAACATTAACCTATGTTTTACTCGTAAAAGAAATGTGCCACTTCCCTGGCGCACCCGACGGCACACTCGACCTCATGCCGTTCGACCACAACGACCACTACCACCGGTTGCTGCTGCGCCTGCTGCCCTCCGACTGCCGCACCGCCCTGGACGTCGGCTGCGGCACCGGGCGCTTCGCCCTCCGTCTCGCGGAACGGGGTGTCGAGGTCGACGCGATCGACGCCTCGGCGGAGGTGATCGAGGCCGCCCGCTCCCTGTCGCCGCCCCCGGGGACCGGCCGGCCCACACCGCGCTTCCGGCAGGCGGACGTCACCCGGACCGACCTGCCTCGGGAGCACTACGACTACGTCTCCTGCCTGGCGAGCCTCCACCACGTGCCGTTCGACACGGTCGCCGGGCTCCGTGACGCGCTGGCCCCCGGCGGCGTCCTGGTCGTCCTGGGCTGCTACCCGGAGGTCTCGAAGACCGACCGGGCCTGGAGCCTGGCCGCCGTCCCCGTCAACGCGGCGGCCAGGCTCGCGGTCGGCGCTCGGGAGCGGCTCCGCCCCGGCCGCGGCGACGCCCGAGGCGCCCGCGACGACGTCCGCGACGGCCTCGCCTCCGTCCGGGCGCCGGTGAGGCGTCCCGGAACACCGCTGACGGAGATCCGGCGGGAGGCCGCCGCCCTGCTGCCCGGATCGACCCTGCGCAGGCTTCTCTTCTGGAGGTACCTGCTGGTCTACCGCAAGCCCGGCGGCCACTGACGCGGGCCGCCGGGTCCGGTGGTTCAGGAGAAGTTCACGTCACTGCAGATGTAGTACACCTGGTCCGCGTGCGAGGCCTTCCAGATCGTGTACACGACGTGGTGTCCCCTGCGACCGGGAGCGCTGACGCCGACCCGGATGTCCGAGGTCGGGGCGTAGCGGCCGGTCTCCTCGATCAACTCCAGGTCGCCCCAGCCCAACCGCTGGGTGGTGGGGTCGAAGCCCTGCTTGGTGACGTAGATCCGGAGGTAGTCCGCTCCGTGCCGGGCCTGGTCGTGCAGGTGCACGGTGAAGTCGGTGCCGACGTTCGTCTTCCGCCACGGGCCGGGGACGTCCATCGACTTGTAGCGACCGTTCTCGGTGTGGCCCGCGCTGCACAGTTGTCCGTCCGGGATGAACGCCCGGTGGTTGCCTCCGACGTTCTCCCGGTACAGGCCGTTCCAGTTCCACATGGCGTTGGTGTCGTCCTGCCACGCCTGCCAGCACATGGGGTCCTGCTGCCGCATGGTCGGGTTCTGGAAGTCGCTCCCCCAGCGCTGCCAGCAGCCGTAGTTGCGGGAGGCGGGGTCGATGACGGACCCGTGGGCGGACGCGGTGTCGGTCCAGGGCACCAGCCCGACCACGACGGCGGCCAACACGGCGAGGGCACGGAGCACCCACCGGGGCGCTAAGGCATGATCATGACAATTCATGGGGGGTTCCACCTTACTGTTCGAGGGTGTGCGGCTTTCACCTGGGAGCGCTCCCATTGGCTGTGAATGCGTTACCCCCGGCCATATGGCCGAAACATGTTCGACAGAAATTCGACAGAAATCCACGCGCCGACCCGCTCCGGGATCTTCCTGAGCGTCCCGGAGGAACGGCTTCCGCTTCCCCGCGCGCGACGACCGTCACCCCCGCACCCGGCTCGCGTCCACCCCCAGGACGTCCGCCAGGGCCGGATGGACGCGGCCCGGATCGATCGTCGTGATCTCGTACCGGGCGACGCCCGCCGCGCGGCGGAAACGGTTCGGCGGGGCGACGATGGAGGCACGGGCCGCGGCACGAGAGGAACCGGACCATGACGCGACCGGAGCGCGCGGCGCCGCGCGGCGGACACCGCGGCGTCCCGCACACCGCCGACGTACGGGTGGAGGCGTGGGCCCCGACCCGTGAGGAGTGCCTGGCGCATGCGGTGCGCGGCGCCTGCGAGTCCTTCCTGGACCTGACGGACGCGGTCGCCGTCCGCCGGCGAGACGTCGAGGTGCGGGCGGACGCCGACGAGGACCTGCTGGTGGCCCTGCTGGACGAGGTCGTGTACCGGCTCGACGCCGACGGCGAGGTCCCGGTCGGCGTCGAGCTGGAACCCGTCCCCGGCGGACTGCGGACCGAACTCCACATGGCCGACGCCGACACGCTCCCGGTGACGGGGGCGGCGCCGAAGGCGGTCACGCTCCACGGACTGCGCCTCGCCGACGGCCCGGACGGCTGGACGTGCTCCGTGACGCTCGACGTCTGAGGAACGTCCGAGAGGTGCCCGAGGGGCGTCCGAGGACGGAAGGACGGCTCCGGCTGCCGGCCGCCCCCGTCCGCAATACCCTGGACAGCGGAGCGGGACAAAGCCTTTGTTTCTCCGCGTTCCACCCGCATCACATCCAAAAGAGGGCAGCACAGCCACACGGGACGCGCTTCGGGCGCGCCGGCCGCTCCACGTCCCACGACCCCGCGCACGAGGGGAAAGACCCATGTCCGCCACGCACACGGCCGAGTTCGAGCACGTCATCCACACGGCGAACATCTGGTTGAAGGCGGTGACGAAGGCTCTGGGAACCGAGGATCGCCACCTCGCCCGCCGGGCCCTGCGCGCCTGGCTGCACACCTTCCGCGACCGGCTCACCGTCGACGTCGCGGCACATTTCGCGGCCCAGTTGCCCGAGTTGCTGCGCGGCGTCTACTACGACGGCTGGGTGCCCAGCAGCGTCCCGGTCAAGTACGACCGCGAGACGTACGTGAACCGCTTCGCGCAGGAGGCGAAGGTCGCCGTCGAGGACGTTCCCCGGATCGTCCCGGCGGTCACCGCCGTCGTGCGCGAGCACGTCTCGCCCGGCCAGCTCGACAGGGCGCTCGACCAACTGCCGCAGGACGTCCGCGCCCTGCACGAGCGGGTCCCGGTGCCGGCCGGCTGAACGGAACCACCCGCGGAACACCCGGAGGGAAGCCGTGGACATCTCCCTGGTGGAGGAGACCCCGTTCCGGTTCCGCATCGAGCCGCGGGGCCCGATGCGCGTGCCCGGTGTCGTGTTCGCGACGTCCGAGCTGCTGCCACAGGCGGCGAGCGGCGAGGCGCTGGAGCAGGTGGCGAACGTGGCGACCCTGCCCGGCGTCGTCCGCGCGTCCTACGCCATGCCCGACGTGCACTGGGGGTACGGCTTCCCCATCGGCGGGGTGGCCGCGACGGACATCGACACAGGCGGCGTGGTCTCGCCCGGCGGGGTGGGCTTCGACATCTCCTGCGGCGTCCGGCTGCTCGCCGCCGACATCGACCGCGACGGACTCGAACCCCACCTGCGGGCACTGATGGACGTCCTCGGCGACACCATCCCGCGCGGCATGGGACGCGGTGGCCTGTGGCGGCTCTCCGGACGCGCGGAGATGGAGAAACTGCTGGTGGGCGGTGCCGGATACGCCGTCGAACACGGCCACGGCGTACCGCGCGACCTGACCTTCTGCGAGGACGAGGGGGCGCTGGAGGAGGCCGACCCGTCCCAGGTGGGGGCGCGGGCCGTGGAGCGTGGACTCCAACAGGTGGGCAGCCTGGGCTCGGGCAACCACTTCCTGGAGGTGCAGGCCGTGGACCGGGTGTACGACGAGAAGGCCGCGTCCGCCTTCGGCCTCCGCCCCGGCGGGGTGTGCGTGATGATCCACTGCGGCTCGCGGGGCCTGGGCCACCAGGTGTGCACCGACCACGTCCGCACCATGGACCGCTCGCTGGGCCGGTACGGCATCTCCCTCCCGGACCGGCAACTGGCCTGCGCCCCGGTCGACTCCCCCGAAGGGCGGGCCTACCTGGGCGCGATGGCCGCCGCCGCCAACTACGCCCGCGCCAACCGGCAGTTGCTCACCGAGGCCGTACGCCGCGCGTTCGCCACGACGGCGGGCGTGGGGGTGGACCTGGTCTACGACGTCTCCCACAACATGGCGAAGATCGAGACCCACCGGGTGGACGGCGCGTCGCGCCGGCTCTGCGTCCACCGCAAGGGCGCCACCCTGGCCCTGCCGCCCGGCGACCCCGACCTGCCGGAGGAGATCTCCGAGGCCGGGCAGCCGGTCCTGGTCCCCGGCACCATGGGCACCGCCTCGTACGTGTTGGTCGGCGAGAAGGGGAACGACGCGTTCCACTCCGCCTGCCACGGCGCGGGGCGGGTGTGGAGCCGTCACCAGGCCCTGCGCGAGGTCCGCGGGGAGGCCCTCCGCGACGCCCTGGAGTCCAGGGGCATCGCCGTCCGCCCCTCCTCCTGGCGCGGTCTCGCCGAGGAGACGCCCGAGGCGTACAAGGACGTCGACGCGGTCGCCGCCGCCACCGAGGGCGCCGGCCTCGCCCACGTGGTCGTCCGTCTGGTGCCGCTCGGCGTCGTCAAGGGCTGACCCCACCGGCTCGCGCCGCACCGGCATCACCACAAAGCCCTGTCGGACCCTCCGACCGAGGTCGGACACGAGACCAGAGCCGGTGGAGGTCTGTCACGACCTCCCGTGGAGCCGTCCCGGGGCTGGTTCCGACGTCACCACCTGTCGTTCGTCTCCCACCAACCGGGAGAGCGCTCGGGCAGCTTCGCCGGCGGCGGCTTGAGAGCTCGGACTCTCGGCGTCGGCGGTGCCTTGACGATCGCGGGTTTCGGTGTGCTCTGGAGCGGTCTGGTCCCGACCGGCGACCTCGGCTTGGCCACACGCCGGGAGCTTTCCTTCACAGGGCCCTGTCCCTGCGGGGTCCTTCCGCGATCGCCTTGACGCGTGGACGCGGCCGAGGGTACGGCCCATCTCCCGCAGGAGACGCAACGCGCCTTGGCGTTGTCCATGACAACGCCACAGTGTCCACAGATCCAGAACTTCGACGGCGTCTTCCGCGGGTGCTTCGCCGCGCGAGGTCGGCTCGTCCCAGGTTTCTTCTCCACGGGCGCGCTCCGCCGCCTGGGGCCGCTCCGTTGGGACGTGGTGCGTGCCGACTGGTCCGTGCGCTCCGCGGCCTTCCGCTCCTTGCGCTGCTGTTTGGCCAACTCTCGGCGCTTCTCCCGCTCTGCCTGTGCGATCGCGAGTTCCCGCGCATGCTGGTTGGCCCGGTGACAGTGGTAGCAGTAGTCGTAGCCGGGAAACGTCGGCCCACTGCATTCAGCGGCGGCACATACCCCTGCTCGCACGCCCATCCCCCCTCGGATGCCTTGCGGCCGCGCTGGGACAGCCCGACGGAGTCGTGCCGGTCCAGTGGCCGTTCCGATCGCCGACACCCGCGCTCCGGTGAGGGTTGGCGACTGACGGCGGCGACGTCCCGCAGGCCGCCAGGACAAGTAGAAGCGATTTCCGCTGCCGGAGCCACAGGATTCGACAACTTGCCGTTCCTTTGCCGGCATCCGTCCGGCCGCCGGCCCTCCAGACCTGACGGCGGGTGGCAGGGTTCCGGTCCTCCAACCGTGCACGCCACGACCCCGCTCACACAGGAGGCCGTACGGCGCATGGGTGACGCTCTCTGGCCGCAGACCGAGACCAGGACCGAGACCAGCACGACCACGCAGGCCCACGCCCGGCTCCGTCGCCACAGGATCGGGTAACGGAGAAGGGCCCAGGTCACCGGGGTGACCTGGGCCCTTCCAGGGTGAGCCGCCTGAGGGAATCGAACCCTCGACCTACGCATTACGAGTGCGTCGCTCTGGCCGACTGAGCTAAGGCGGCAGTGCGTGCGGCGGGGCCGCAGCGCGGTTAAGTCTACACAGTGTGCGGGAGTGCTCCGTACCGGATTCGGGTCCGGGCCCGGGTCAGGAGCACTTCGTCCCGTCCTTCGGCACCGTGCCGCGGATCAGGTAGTCGTTGATCGCCGAGTCGACGCAGTCGCTGCCGCGCACGTATGCCGTGTGGCCGTCGCCGTCGTACGTCAGGAGGGTCGCCGAGGAGAGCTGGCCGGCCAGTCCCTCGGCCCACTTGTAGGGGGTGGCCGGGTCGCGGGTGGTGCCGACGACCAGGATGGGCGCCGCGCCCTTCGCCTCGATGCGGCGGGGCTCGCCGGTGGGCTCGTGCTGCCAGTAGGTGCAGTTCAGGGCGGACCAGGCGAAGTTGCGGCCGAAGACCGGGGAGTGCTTCCGGAACTCCGCGACGGCCCTCTTCGCCTCGGCCGGGCTCTCGAAGGGGGCGGGGAGGTCGATGCAGTTCACGGACGCGTTGGCGTACATGATGTTGCCGTAGGAGCCGTCCGCGTCCCGCTCGTAGTAGTCGTCGGCCAGCGAGAGCAGCTCCGCGCCGTCGCCGTCCTTCATGGCGGAGGCGAGCGCCGTGCGCAGCTTCGGCCAGTAGTACTCCGTGTACATGGCGTTCAGCACGCCGACGGTGCCCAGCGACTCGGTCAGCCTGCGCGACTCGCCCGTCTCCAACGGCCGGGCGTCCAGGCGCTCCAGGAAGGCGCCCAGCCGCCGCTCGGCGTCCTTGACGCTCTTGGTGCCCAGTGGGCAGTCCCGCTGCTTCACGCAGTCCTCGGCGAAGGCGGTGAAGGCGGTGTCAAAGCCCGCCGTCTGGTCGCGGTTGAGCTGCTCGGAGGAGAGCGAGGGGTCCATCGCGCCGTCCAGGACGAGCCGGCCGACGCGGGACGGGAAGAGCCCGGCGTAGGTGGCGCCGAGGTAGGTGCCGTACGAGGCGCCGACGTAGGTGAGCCTGTCGTCGCCGAGCACCTCCCGCAGGACGTCCATGTCGCGGGCGGCCTCCACGGTCGAGACGTGGCCGAGCAGCTTGCCCGCCTGCTTCTCGCACCCCTTGGCGAACTTCTCGTAGGCGGCGGTCAGCTTCTCGATCTCGCCTTGGTCGTCCGGGGTGACGTCGGTCAGGGTGTAGGCGTCCATCTCCTTGTCGCTCAGGCACTCGATGGGCTCGCTGCGCGCCACGCCGCGCGGGTCCATGCCGACGATGTCGTACCGGGCACGCACCGGGGCCGGGTAGCCGATGCCCGCCGCGAGCTGGACGTAGTCGACGGCGGAGCCGCCGGGACCGCCGGGGTTGACGTGCAGGGAACCCAGGCGCTTGCCCGGCCCGGATGCCTTCTTCCGGGTGACCGCCAGGTGGAGGTCCTCATCCCGGTTCGGACTGTCGTAGTCCAGCGGCACTCTGAGCTTGCCGCACTGGAAGCCGGGGACACCGCAGTCCTTCCAGGTCAGCTTCTGCTCGTAGTACGGCTTGAGGTTCGCCGGGATCTCCTCCGGCAGCGCCTCCAGCAACGTGGCGTTCCGGGCCGCGCGGTCGTCCGAGAGCCGCGGGGACGGCTCGGCGGCGCTGGGGCTGCGCTCGGGGTCGGGAGCGCCGGAATCGGAGCATCCCGACAGCAACAGCGCGGTCGCCGCGAGCGCGACGCCACCGGTACGGAGCAGACGCCTGGTGTCCATGCCCCGGAGCGTATACGGGCCAGGGCCGAACGGGCGTGAGCCGCCGCCGGAAGGGGAAGCCCGCGCGTCAGTCACGCGAAGGGAGAGGCCCGCGCGTCAGTGGCGCCGCCGGCCGCGTCAGCCCGCGCGGAGCGCCACCGTCATCGCCTCCACGGCGAGCAGCGGCGCCACGTTCCGCTCGATGGCGCGACGGCACTCCAACACGGCCTCCACGCGGCGCAGCGTCTGTTCCGGACGGGTGGTGGTGGCGATCCGCTCCACCGCGTCCCGGACGTCCTCGTTGGCGATGGCGACCGGCGAGCCGAACTGCCGGGCCAGCACATCGCGGTAAAAGGCCGTGAGGTCCACCAGGGCGAGGTCGAGGGAGTCGCGCTTGGCGCGGGTGGCTCGACTCTTCTGGCGGTCCTCCAGTTCTTTCATCACGCCGGCCGTGCCGCGTGGCAGTCGGCCGCCCTCGGAGGCGCCGAGCGCGGCGCGCATCTCCTCCGTCTCCTTGGCGTCGACCTCCTCGACGGATTCCTTGGCGTCCTCGTTCGCCGCGTCGATCAGTTCCTGCGCGGCCCGCAGGGCGTCCCCGATCTGTTCGATGCGGGTGGGGATGCGCAGGACGGCGGCCCGGCGGGCGCGGGCCCGCTCGTCGGTGGCCAGCCGGCGGGCCCGGTCGATGTGGCCCTGGGTGGCGCGGGCGGCGGTGGCGGCCACGTCCGGTTCGATGCCGTCGCGCCGGATCAGCATGTCGGCGACGGCGTCCACCGGCGGGGTGCGCAGGACCAGGTGACGGCAGCGGGAGCGGATCGTCGGCAGGACGTCCTCGACGGAGGGCGCGCACAGCAGCCACACCGTGCGGGGCGCGGGCTCCTCGACGGTCTTGAGGAGGACGTTCGCCGCGCTCTCCGTCAGCCGGCCGGCCTCTTCCAGGACCACCACCTGCCAGCGCCCCCCGGACGGGGAGAGTTGGGTGCGGCGCACCAGTTCACGGGTGACGTCGGCGCCGAGGCTGAGCCGGTCGGTGCGGACGATCTCGACGTCGGCGTGCGTGCCGATCAGGGCGGTGTGGCAGCCGTCGCAGAAGCCGCAGCCGGGCGCGCCGCCCAGCGCGCGGTCGGGGCTGACGCACTGCAGGGCGGCGGCGAAGGCACGGGCGGCGGTCGACAGGCCGGAACCGGGCGGGCCGGTGAACAGCCAGGCGTGGGTCATCGCCGAGCCGGACAGCTCGGGTTCGACGCCGGACGCGGCGGCCGTGACGTAGGCGTCCGCGTCACGGGCGGCGGCGACGAGCTGCTCCACGACCCTGTCCTGCCCGACCAGGTCGTCCCATACGGCCATGGCTCCACCGCCCTCCTTCCCGTGTCGCGTCGGCGTCGTTCATTGTTCCGTACGACACCGACAACCGCGGACAGCCAACGACAACCGCCGGCAGCCACCGGCCGCGGCGCGGGATCCGGCGCTCAGCCCCGACCGCCCCGGCGGTGTCCCTCGTCCTCGTCGGAGTTCTCGTCCCCGACCCATTCCTGGCGGGGGCCGAGCAGTTCGTCGGCGAGGGTGGGCAGGTCGTCCATCGGCGTCTCCTCCGCCCACTCGGGGCGGCGTCGGGGGCGGCCCCGCTCGTCGACCTGCGGCAGTTCCCGCGTGCGCTCCTCCCCCTCCGGCACGTTCCCGCCGGCGCCGGGCTCCGCCGGGTGGTACGGCCACGGCGTCCGGGGGTCGCCCTGGGCGGGAGCGTCGGGCCGGACCTGCGGCAGGACGGCCGTCTCCTCGGCGTCCGGGCCGGACGGCGGGACGGGCGGCTGGGCCTGCGGCAGCGTGATCGTGTCCTCCGCGTCCGGCTGCGGGATCTGCGGCAGGACGGCCGTCTCCTCGGCGTCGGGGTCGGCGGGCGTCTCGTCCTTGCGGAGCGAGTGCCGCTGCTCCGGTCGGTCGTCGGGCCGGGTGTCGGGCCGGTCGCCGGGGCGGTCGTCCTTGCGGAGCGAGAGCCTGCGCCGCTGCTCCTCCTCGGCGGCCCGGCGGGCCTCCTCGGCACGGAGCAGCGCCTCCTCGGCCCTGCGCTGCTTCTCCAGGCGACGCTCCTCGGCCTCGGCCCGCAGCCGGGCCTCCTCCTCGGCGAGACGGCGCCTGCGTTCCTCCTCCTCGCGCCGGGCACGCTCCTCGGCCTCCCGCCGGGCGCGCTCCTCCGCCGCCAGGCGGCGGGCCTCCTCGGCACGGAGACGAGCCTCCTCGGCCTGACGCAGTTCCTCGCGCCGACGGGCCTCCTCTTCCTCGCGTCGGCGGCGCTCCTCCTCCTCGGCGCGGAGGCGGGCCAGTCGCTCCTGGCGCTCGCGTTCCAGGCGCTCCTCCTCGGCCTTGCGGGCGGCCTCTTCCTCCGCGCGGCGACGGGCCTCCTCCTCGGCGCGCTTGCGGGCCTCCTCGCGGGCGGCGATCTCGGCCTCGGAGAGCGGCAGCATCCGGTCGAGCCGGTGGCGCACGACGGTGGTGATCGCCTCGGGTTCCAGACCGGCGTCCACCACCAGGTAGCGGGTGGGGTCGGCGGCGGCCAGGGCGAGGAAGCCGGCGCGGACCCGCTGGTGGAACTCGGTGGACTCCGACTCCAGCCGGTCGGGTGCCTCGGTGAACCGCTCGCGGGCGGTCTCGGGCGAGATGTCCAGCAGCACGGTCAGGTGCGGGACGAGTCCCTCGGTGGCCCAGCGGGAGATGCGGGCGACCTCCGTGGGCGACAGGTCGCGTCCGGCGCCCTGGTAGGCGACGGAGGAGTCGACGTAGCGGTCGGAGATGACGACCGCGCCGCGCTCCAGGGCGGGCCGCACCACCGACTCGACGTGCTCGGCGCGGTCGGCGGCGTAGAGCAGGGCCTCGGCGCGGTGCGACAGTCCGGCCGAGGAGACGTCGAGCAGGATCGAGCGCAGGCGCTTGCCGATCGGGGTGGCGCCCGGCTCGCGGGTGACCACGACCTCGTGTCCCTTGGCGCGGATCCACTCGGCCAGCGCCTCCACCTGCGTGGACTTGCCGGCGCCGTCCCCGCCCTCCAGGGCGATGAAGAAACCGTTCGGCGCAGGGGCGGGGCGCGGTTCGGCGCCGCCGCCGAGCGCGTCGCGCAGGTCGCGCCGCAGCGGCACGCCCTGCCGGTCGTCGAGGCGGACCAGGACCAGGGCGGCCACCGGCAGCAGCAGCGCGCCGACGAGCATCAGCGTGAAGGCGGCGCCGCCGTGGTCGAAGACGAAGTCGCCGTTGACGACCCGGTGCGGCCCGATGAGGGCGGCCAGCACGGGCGCGACGATGGCGGCGAGCGCGATGCCGACCCGGACGACCGCGTTCAGGTGGTCGGTCGTCCGGGCGCGGCGGGACTCCTCGGTCTCCTCGTCCAGCAGGGTGTGGCCGGTGTTCGCGGCGACCCCGGCGGCCAGGCCCGCGAGCAGGAGCAGCAGCAGGACGGTCGTGGTGTCGGGGGTCAGCCCGGCCGCGAGCAGCGCCAGGCCGGTCAGCGCCGTGGCCAGGGCGAGCATCCGACGCCGGGACAGGGCGGGCAGGACGCGCGATGCCCGCCGGATGCCGACGCCGGTGCCGCCGGTCAGCGCGAGGACGAACAGGCCGAAGAGGACCGGCCCGCCACCGAGGTCGGCGGCGTGCAGCGCGGCGAGCGCCGCGGCGGCGGCGATGGCGGCGGCGACGCAGCCGCAGGTGAGGACGAGCAGCGGCGCGGCGCCGGTGCGGCCCTTGTCCACCGCCTTGCGCGCGCCCTTGTCGCCCTTCTCGACCGTGCCGATCCGGGGCCGGCGCAGGCCCTCCAGCGGGGAGCGGGGACGCGGGGTGGCGCCACCGGGGAGGCGCAGGAAGTACTGCAGGCAGATCGCCGCGGCGAACAGGCCCGCGGAGGCGTACGACGCCAGAGCCGCCTGGTGGGTGGTGAACCACGCGACGCCCGCGCCCAGCAGGTTGCTCACCAGCGTGACCGCGACCAGCGTCGCGGCGGCCAGCGGGACGGCGACGAAGCCCGTCCGCAGCCACAGGCGGCGCAGCGCGTCGTGGTGGTCCGGCAGGGGGCGCACGGCGGCGCCCTCGGGCGGCGGCGCGGGCAGGAGGGTGGGGGCGGTGCTGTCCTTGGCCACGGCCCGGAAGCGCTCGGCGACGCCGAGGAGGAAGACGGTGACCAGCAGGAACGCGAACGCCTGGTCCGGGGTCCAGTCGATCCACAGCGGCGCGACGACCATCAGCGCCAGCCGCACGCCGTCCGCGCCGATCATGGTCCAGCGGCGGTCGAGCGCGCCGGAGGAGTCGGCGGTGAGCGAGGAGAGCGGGCCCAGCAGGACGGCGCCGAACAGCAGTGTGGCCAGCAGTCGGACGCCGAGGACGGCGGCGACGGAGAGGGCCACCCCGCGGTAGCCGCCGCCCAGGACGGGGTCGCCTCCCATGGCGGGCACCACGATGGCCGCCTGGAGCGCGAGGAGGATCAGGACGAGCAGGGCGAGTGCGTCGCCGACGCCGGCGGCGAGTTGCCCGCCCCACAACCGCCGCAGGGGGGCATGCCTCAGCAGGGCCCGTACGGCGCGCTCGCGGGAGTCCGCGGCCAGGGCGTCGGAGGTGGGGGGCACGACCGGTGGCTGCTCTGCACGCGTCATTCCGCCAGCCTAGCGGGCGGAAACACCGGAGCGACGGACCACTCCGAACACGCGAGCGATGTCGCCCGGTCCGTGTGGAACGATCCGCCGCGTTCGCCTCCCGGCGTGCCGTCCTCCCGACGGCTCACCCCTCGGTTCACTCCTCGGTCTTCTCGGCCGCCGCCTTCCTCGTCGTGGCCTTCGCCGCGGTCTTCTTGGCCGTGGTCTTGGCCGCCGCCTTCTTGGTGGTGGCCTTCTTCGCGGTGGTCTTCTTCGCGGCCGTCTTCTTGGCCGTCTTCTTCGCCGGGCCCTTGGCGCGCTTCTCCGCGAGGAGTTCGTATCCGCGCTCCGGCGTGATCGTCTCCACGTCGTCGTCGCGGCGCAGCGTCGCGTTGGTCTCCCCGTCGGTGACGTACGGACCGAACCGTCCGTCCTTCACCACCACCGGGCGTCCGCTGACCGGGTCGGTGCCCAGCTCCTTCAGCGGCGGCTTGGCGGCGGCCCGACCGCGCTGCTTGGGCTGGGCGTAGACGGCCAGCGCCTCGTCGAGGGTGATCGTGAAGATCTGGTCCTCGCTCTGCAGCGACCGCGAGTCGGTGCCCTTCTTCAGGTAGGGGCCGTAGCGGCCGTTCTGCGCGGTGATCTCCTGCCCGCTCTCGGGGTCGGTGCCGACCACGCGCGGCAGGGAGAGCAGCCGCAGGGCGTCGTCGAGGGTGACGGTGTCCAGGGACATCGACTTGAACAGGGAGGCCGTGCGCGGCTTGACCGCGTTCTTCCCCGTCTTCGGCGTGCCCTCGGGCAGCACCTCGGTGACGTACGGGCCGTAGCGGCCCGCCTTGGCGACGATGGTGCGGCCGGTCTCCGGGTCGGTGCCCAGTTCGACCTCGCCGCTGGGCTTGGCCAGCAGCTCCTTGGCGTACTCCACCGTCAGCTCGTCCGGCGGCAGGTCGGCGGGCACGTCGGCGCGGCGGCCGGACTCCCCGTCGGGGCCCACCTCCTCGACGTACGGACCGTAGCGACCGACGCGCAGCACGACGCCGTCGCCGACAGGGAAGGAGGAGACGCCGCGGGCGTCGATCGCGCCGAGGTCGGAGACCAGGTCCTTCAGACCGCCGAGGTGGTCGCCGTCGCCGTTCCCGGCGTCGGCCGCGGCGGCGTCGCCGGCGCCCGGCTCGTCGGTGCCGAAGTAGAAGCGGCGCAGCCACGGCACGGCCTCGGCCTCACCGGCGGCGATGCGGTCGAGGTCGTCCTCCATCTTCGCGGTGAAGTCGTAGTCGACCAGCCGGCCGAAGTGCTTCTCCAGCAGGCCGACGACGGCGAAGGAGAGGAAGGAGGGGACGAGCGCGGTGCCCTTCTTGAAGACGTAGCCGCGGTCGAGGATGGTGCTGATGATCGACGCGTACGTCGAGGGGCGCCCGATCTCGCGCTCCTCCAGCTCTTTGACCAGCGTGGCCTCGGTGTAACGGGCCGGGGGCTTGGTGGCGTGGCCGTCCACCGACAGCTCGGTGGCCGTCAGCGGGTCGCCCTCGGCGACCTGCGGCAGCCGGCGCTCGCGGTCGTCGAGGTCGGCGCCGGGGTCGTCGACGGACTCGACGTACGCCTTGAGGAAGCCGTGGAAGTCGATGATCTTGCCGGAGGCGCTGAACTCCACGTCCCGGCCGTCCGCGCTGCGG
Organism: Streptomyces megasporus; assembly: GCF_000718985.1. Classification (GTDB taxonomy): domain Bacteria; phylum Actinomycetota; class Actinomycetes; order Streptomycetales; family Streptomycetaceae; genus Streptomyces; species Streptomyces megasporus. The sequence continues at coordinate 81,025 of NZ_JODL01000015.1, forward strand.
CCCCCGACCTTCACGGTGACGGACTTGCCGGTGGCGTCCTTCATCTGGGAGGCCACCGTCCGCTTCCAGATCAGCTCGTACAGCTTGAACTGGTCGCCGGTCAGTCCCGTCTCGGCGGGGGTGCGGAAGCGGTCTCCGGAGGGACGGATCGCCTCGTGCGCCTCCTGCGCGTTCTTGACCTTGCTCGCGTAGGTGCGGGGGCGGTCGGGCAGGTAGTCGGCGCCGTAGAGCTGGGCGACCTGGGCCCGGGCGGCGGCGACCGCCGTGTCGGAGAGGGTGGTGGAGTCGGTCCGCATGTAGGTGATGAAGCCGTTCTCGTACAGCTTCTGGGCCACCTGCATGGTCACCTTCGCGCTGAAGCCGAGCTTGCGGCTCGCCTCCTGCTGGAGGGTGGTCGTACGGAACGGGGCGTAGGGCGATCGGCGGTACGGCTTGGACTCCACCGAGCGGACGGCGAAGTCGGTGTCCTCCAGGGCGGCGGCCAGCGCGCGGGCGGCGACCTCGTCCAGGTGGAGGACCTGTCCTTTGCCGCCGTCCTTGAGCCGACCGTCGGGGCCGAAGTCGCGGCCCTGCGCGACGCGGCGACCGTCCACCGCGGTCAGCCGGGCGGCGAAGGAGGACGGGTCGGCGGCGCCGCCGGCTCCCCGGCCGGCGGCGAAGGTGCCGGTCAGGTCCCAGTACTCGGCGGGCCGGAACGCGATGCGCTCGCGTTCGCGCTCGACGACCAGCCGGGTGGCGACGGACTGCACACGGCCCGCCGAGAGCCGCGGCATCACCTTCTTCCACAGCACCGGCGAGACCTCGTAGCCGTAGAGCCGGTCGAGGATGCGGCGGGTCTCCTGGGCGTCCACCAGGCGCTGGTTCAGCTCGCGGGTGTTGGAGACGGCCGCGCGGATGGCGTCCTTGGTGATCTCGTTGAAGACCATCCGGCGGACCGGGACCTTGGGCTTGAGCACCTCCTGCAGGTGCCAGGCGATGGCCTCGCCCTCCCGGTCCTCATCGGTGGCCAGGTAGAGCTCGTCGGACTCCGCCAGGAGCTGCTTGAGCTTCTTGACCTGGTCCTTCTTGTCGCTGTTGACGACGTACAGCGGCTCGAAATCGTGGTCGACGTTGACGCCGAGCCGGGCCCACGGCTCGCCCTTGTACTTGGCCGGGACCTCGGCGGCCCCGTTCGGCAGGTCGCGGATGTGCCCGACGCTGGCCTCGACCACGTAGCCAGGACCGAGGTAGCCCTTGATCGTCTTGGCCTTGGCCGGCGACTCGACGATCACGAGTCGGCGCCCGCCGTGTGTGGTCTTGCTGGTCGGGGACAACTTCTTCTCGCTCTTCTCTCCGGTTCCGTGGCTTCCTGGTTCCGGTCCGTGGTCGGCTGTGCGGTCGGACGGTGTTCTGTTCGCGCCCTCGCTGCGGAGTGTGACGGTACCTCCCGCCCCCGTGTCAAACGGGAAAAGTCCACAACGCCACTCGAACGGTAACCCGACAACCACCATTCCTGCCGCCCGGTGGGGACTGGCAAGATGTGGGCATCTGTCTGTCCCAGCCACGCACCTCTCGGGGGAATTCCGATGTCCGACCCCTACCAGCAGAACCCGTACGGCCAGCCACAGCAGCCGCAGGACAACCCCTACGCGCAGCAGCCCGGCCAGCCGGGTCAGCCCGCGTACGGATACCCCCAGCAGCCCGGCCAGCCCGCGTACGGATATCCCCAGCAGCCCGGTCACCCCGGCCAGCCCGCAGCCCCGGGCGCCTACACCGGGGACCCGAACGCCCCGTACGGGTACGACGCCTACGGCCGTCCCTACTCCGACAAGTCCAAGGTCGTCGCGGGCGTGCTCTCCCTCTTCCTGGGCGGCTTCGGCGTGGGGCGCTTCTACACCGGCCACACCGGACTGGCCCTCGGCCAACTGTTCACCTGTGGCGGCTGTGGCATCTGGTCGCTGATCGACGGGATCATGCTGCTCACCCAGGACGGCGCCACGGACGCCCAGGGCCGTGTGCTGCGGAGCTGATCCGCGATGACCGAGGGCCTCGCCCGGTTCCGCTCCCTGTGGTCCCACCCCGCCGCGCCGCCGCTGGCGACGCTCGCGGCCGGGCTCGCCGGGGCCGTCTACCTGTGGGGAACCAATCCGCACGAGCCCGGGCAGTTGCTGCCGCGCTGCCCGTTCAACCTGGTGACCGGGCTGCTCTGCCCGGCGTGCGGCGGTACGCGCATGGCGTACGACCTGATGCACGGGGACGTCGTCGCCGCCTTCCACGACAACGCCCTGCTGCTGACGCTGGGGGTTCCGGCGGCGGCGTACCTCGGCGGGCGGTGGCTCGTGGCGGGGCTGCGCGGTCGCCGCTACCGGCCGACACCGGGGAAGGTGGGGACGGCGGTGGTGCTGGGGCTGGCCGTGGCGTGGACGATCGCACGGAATCTGGTCGGCTGATTTCTTTCCCTCTCCTCCCGCCGAATCCCGCCCGAGTCCGTTCCGCGTCCACCCAAACCTGTCCGAATCCTTTCGGATAACTGTTCGATCACGTCTCGGGGACGGAGGCAACCTTCGGGGCTCCCCACATGTCGGGGACTGTGCTGCGGCACACGGGTGTACGCCGAGGAGCCGCGGCTGTAACCGACGAAGCACGAAGGAGCCACCCATGGCGTTCAACGGCACCGCGCCCAACGGGCAGCCGTACTCAGAGAAGTCCAAGATGACCGCCGGTCTGCTGCAGATCTTCGTGGGTGGCCTGGGCATCGGTCGCTTCTACACCGGCCACACCGGCATGGCGATCGCTCAGCTCCTCACCTGCGGTGGCTGCGGCATCTGGTCGCTGATCGACGGCATCCTCTTCCTCACCAGCAACGACCGCACCGACAGCCAGGGGCGCGTCCTGCGTCCCTGACCCGTCGGCCGACGGCCGCCCCGCCCGGCGCGCCGTCCCACGACAGAGCGACGGCCCGCGTCCCGGAAGGACGCGGGCCGTCGCTTCCGTCCACCGGGCGCCTCCCCGGCGAGCGGACGCCGGGCGTCGGACGTGAAAGAGAAGGGGGAGACGGAAGGCGTCAGGGGCGTGTGAACGCCCAGACCCCGACGATCAGGAACCCCACGCCGAACAGGGAGGTGAGCACGGCCGCCATGGCCGGGTTCGCCCCCTCCGCCACGGGCTCGCGCAGCCGCACGCGCACCGAGGTCCACAACAGCAGTCCGACGCCGAACAGCGTGAAGGCCGCCCCGGCGAAGACAGCGGGTCCACTCTCCATGCGGGGCACGGTCGCACCCCCGAGGGACCTGTGGGCGAACGCGGAGTGAACGCCGCCGGAGAACCGGCGGACGACCCCGCCCGCCGGGCCCGTCACCCGTGTCGTCCCGCCGTCACGTGTCCCGCAGGGGAATCAGGAAGCCCTGTTCGACCAGCAGCCGGATCGACTCCGGGGTGCGGTCGCGCAGCTCCACCGGGTCCTCGCCGAGGAGTTGGGCGATGGCGTCGATGATGCGGCCCGCCGGGAGCGACCCGTCGCACACGCCCGCGAAGCCCGCGCCGACCGTGTCCACCCTCGTCGCCCGGCGCATGCCGCGGTTCTGACGCAGCACCACGTACTCCGGGTCGTCCGCGCCGGGCTTGCCGATCTGTTCCTGCGCCACTTCCTCCGCGAGTCGGAAACGGGTGGTGAGCAGGGCCGCGTCGTCCATGGTCCGCAGGAGGTCACGGCGCTCGAAGTGGGCGCGCACCGTCTCGCCGAGCGGCTGCTCGACGGGGTGGGGCCACTCCTCGACGGTGATCGACGGCCGTTCGGCGCCCGACTTGCGCAGGGTGATCCAGCCGAAGCCGACGCCCGTGGTCCCGCGCGCCTCGAACTCGTCCAGCCAGGCGTCGTACTTCGCGGCGTACACCGCCGGGTCGCCCAGGTGGTCGCCGCCGTCGCGCAGCCACAGCTCGGCGTACTGCGCGACGTCCTGCACCTCCCGCTGCACGATCCAGGCGTCGCAGCCGCGCGGCACCCAGGAGGCCAACCGCTCGCGCCAGTCCCGGCCGTCGGCGTGCTCCCAGTTGGCCAGGAGCTGGCAGTAACCGCCGTCGGCGAGGTGGTCGGCGGCCCTCTCGACGAGGGTGCGGCACAGGTCGTCGCCGCCCATGCCGCCGTCCCGGTAGGTGAGGCGGGTCCCGTCGGCGGCGCGAGGGGAGATGACGAAGGGCGGGTTGGAGACGATCAGGTCGTAGGGCTCCTCGCCCTCGACCGGGGCGAAGAGGGACCCCTCGCGCAGGTCCGGCTCGGGCGCCTCGGAGAGGGCCAGGGTGAGGCGGGTGAAGCGCAGGGCGCGGGGATTGAGGTCGGTGGCGGTGACGTGGCCGGCGTGCTGGGCGATGTGCAGAGCCTGGACGCCCGAGCCGCTGCCGAGGTCCAGGGCGCGGGCCACGGGGTTCCGCACCGTGATGCCCGCCAGGGTCGTCGAGGCGCCGCCGACCCCGAGGACGAGCCGCGAGCGGTCGGCCGCGCCCGCCGCCGCGGCCGTGCCCGTGTCCATGGCGGTACGGATTCCGCCGGCGCCGCCGACCGCGCAGCCGAGGTCGGAGACGATCCACCAGTTCTGCCCCGTAGGGCCACCGTAGGGCCGTACGTCCACCGTCGCCCGTACCGTGCCGCCGTCCGGTCCGGCGTCGGCGCCGTACAGCCAGCCGTCGGCGAGCGCGTCCTCGACCGGGAGCGCGGCACGGGCCCGCTCGTACGGCACGGGCCGCTGGAGCAGGAACAGCCGTACCAGCGTCTCGAGCGGTCCGTCACCGCGCGTGGCGCGCAGCGCGGGCACCGTTTCGCTGCGGGCCAGGGCGGCGTAGGCGGAGGCGCCGAGCAACTCCAGCAGTCCGTCGGGGGTGAAGCCGGCGGCGAGGAAGGCATCGCGCAGCCGGGGAAGGGCAGGGCCGGGGGTGGGGAGACGGTCCGTACTCACGCCCCCATTGTCCCGTGACGGCACCCGGCGTGCGCCGTCCGCCTCCGCTCAGGCCGCCGAGGCGGACGCGGACGGCGACGACGACACCTTCCGGCAGCCCTCCTCCTCGGTCATGGCCGACTTGAGGTCCCCCTCCCTGAGCTCGCCCAGCGCCTTCTCGACGGCCTCGAACTGCTTGGGGACCTCCTTCATGTCGTCGGTGATGTCCTGCAGGCCGTCGGCGAACTCCGCCTGGTCCTCGGTGTTCAACTGCTCGGCCTGCTGCTTCAGGTCGGAGTACGAGGTGGACAGTCTGTCGAGCGCTCCGGTGGCGTTCTTCTGGAGCTTGGCGCCGTCCTCGACCGGCGGAGCGCCCGCCTTCCGCAGGGCGTCGGACAGGGCCTTGAACGCGACGGAGAGGTCCTGGAACGCCTTCACGTCGGTCTCCTTTATCTCCTCCGGCGACTTCTCGCCCTCGGAGATGCGGGCCAGGGCCTTGTTGGCGTCGTCGATCGTCGCGTTCTGGGTGCGCAGCGCTCCGCAGTACGTCTTGACCCACTGCGCGGCCTTCTCGTCTCGCTCGTCCCCGCACCCGCTCAGGGTGAGGACGAGCGCCGCGCTGCCGGCCAGGATGGTCGCAAGCTTCTTGTTCACTCCGGATCGGTCCCTTCGTGGCTGTCCGGGCCGGAACATACACGCAGACGGACCAATGGCCGGTAAGCACGGCACACCTTGTGAGGGCATATGAGTGGTTATATGACTGTCTGAGGCAAGCGCATCTCACACATCCACGGCTCCCCCGACAGCTCTCCGCTCCGTGTCCGTGCGCCCCGACTTTCGGCCGGGGCGCACGGACACGGAGCGGAGAGCCGTGGGGTGCCTATGGGGTCGTCACCGTGGCCCCGGATTCCGACGGGCCCGACTCGCCACGGGAGGTGCCGGAGGAGCGACCGGCCTTCCCACCGGCCCTTCCGCCTCCTTCCTCCCCGTCCCCCGCACCGCCACCCGCACCGCTCCCGCGCTCACCGCTCTCGTCCCCGACCGCGATGCCGCGCCGTTTGGAGGCGTGGACCGCTCCGACGATGACGACGAGGGCCACCGCCGCGATGAGGATTCGCATCCCGACGTTGGCGTCGTCCCCGTGGCCGAACCGCACCACCGCGGGCGCGATCAGCAGCGCCACCAGGTTCATCACCTTCAACAGCGGGTTGATCGCGGGACCGGCGGTGTCCTTGAACGGATCGCCGACCGTGTCGCCGATGACGGTGGCGGCATGCGCGTCGCTGCCCTTGCCGCCGTACCGGCCGTCCTCGACGAGCTTCTTCGCGTTGTCCCAGGCCCCGCCGGAGTTGGCGAGGAAGACCGCCATCAGCGTGCCCGTGCCGATCGCGCCGGCGAGGAAGGAGCCGAGCGCTCCCACGCCGAGGGCGAAGCCGACGGCGATGGGCGCCATCACGGCCAACAGGCCGGGGGTGGTCAGTTCGCGCAGCGCGTCCTTGGTGCAGATGTCCACCACGCGGCCGTACTCGGGCTTCTCCGTGTAGTCCATGATTCCGGGCCGCTCGCGGAACTGGCGCCGCACCTCGAAGACCACCGAGCCCGCCGACCGGGAGACCGCGTTGATCGCCAGTCCGGAGAAGAGGAAGACGACGGAGGCGCCCAGGATGAGGCCCACCAGGTTGTTCGGCTGCGAGATGTCCAGGCTCAGGCCCAGCTCCCCGGCCTTGGCGTTCACCTCCTCCACGGCTTCCGCGATCGCGCCGCGGTAGGAGCCGAAGAGGGCGGAGGCGGCCAGCACCGCGGTGGCGATGGCGATGCCCTTGGTGATGGCCTTGGTGGTGTTGCCCACGGCGTCGAGGTCGGTGAGCACCTGGGCGCCCGCCCCCTCGACGTCGCCGGACATCTCGGCGATGCCCTGGGCGTTGTCGGAGACCGGTCCGAAGGTGTCCATGGCGACGATGACGCCGACGGTGGTGAGCAGACCGGTGCCCGCCAGGGCGACGGCGAACAGCGCCAGCATCACGGAGGCGCCGCCCAGCAGGAAGGCGCCGTAGACGCCGAGGCCGATCAGCAGGGCCGTGTAGACCGCGGACTCCAGGCCGATGGAGACGCCGGAGAGGATCACGGTGGCGGGGCCGGTCAGCGACGTCTTGCCGATGTCGCGGACGGGCTTGCGGTCGGTCTCGGTGAAGTAGCCGGTGAGCTGCTGGATCAGCGCGGCGAGCACGATGCCGATGGCCACCGCGACCAGTGCCAGGACCCGTGGATCGCCGTCGTTCGCGGTGATGGCCGTGTCGGTGACGCCGTCGAGTTCGGCGTAGCTGGACGGCAGGTAGGCGAACGCCGTGGCGGCGACGAGGAGCAGGGAGATCACCGCGGAGACGAAGAAGCCGCGGTTGATGGCGCTCATGCCGCTGCGGTCGGCGCGGCGCGGCGCGACCGCGAAGACGCCGATCACGGCGGTGACGACGCCGATCGCCGGGACCAGCAGAGGGAAGACCAGACCGGAGTCGCCGAAGGCCGCCGTGCCCAGGATGAGCGCGGCCACCAGGGTGACGGCGTAGGACTCGAAGAGGTCGGCGGCCATGCCCGCGCAGTCGCCCACGTTGTCGCCGACGTTGTCCGCGATGGTGGCGGCGTTGCGCGGATCGTCCTCGGGGATGCCCTGTTCGACCTTGCCGACGAGATCGGCTCCCACGTCGGCGGCCTTGGTGAAGATGCCGCCGCCGACCCGCATGAACATCGCGATCAGGGCGGCGCCCAGGCCGAAGCCCTCCAGCACCTTGGGGGCGTCGGCCGCGTAGACGAGCACCACGACGGCGGCGCCCAGCAGACCGAGGCCAACGGTGAACATGCCGACGACCCCGCCCGTGCGGAAGGCGAGCTTCATCGCCCGGTGGGACACCTCGGTCAGGTCCTTCTCGGGCTCCCCCTCGCCGGGCGTCGCCTCCCGCGCCGCGGCGGCGACCCGTACGTTGCTGCGCACCGCGAGCCACATCCCGATATAGCCGGTCGCCGCGGAGAATCCGGCACCGATCAGGAAGAACACCGAACGGCCGATTCGCTGGCCGACGCCGTCCGCCGGAAGCAGCATCAACAGGAAGAAGACCACGACGGCGAATACGCCGAGCGTGCGCAACTGCCGTGCGAGATAGGCGTTGGCGCCCTCCTGCACGGCGGCGGCGATCTTCTTCATGTTGTCGGTGCCCTCGCCTGCCGCGAGCACCTGGCGCACCAGCACCACGGCGACGACGAGGGCCGCTGCCGCGACGCATGCGACGACCAGCACAAGACCACGGTTGCCGCTGGTCAGCGCGGCTTCTGCCAGATGCAGCCGATCCTGCGGGGAGATGTTCTGCCGCGCCATTCGTCCTCCTTGACGTTTGGCACATGGGCGCACGCGAGCGTGCTGGGGCGTCCTGCCGCAAAGGACGGGGACGGATCGCGGGAGGCGTTCCGCGTCACAACCAGAGTGCGGTATTCGCTATTGGTCCGCACCCGCAGGGATCGAATGGCGGGGACGGACGGGCAGAAAAAACAATTCCCCCGAACGGAGGCGGATACTCGTCTTCCGCGCCGCGGGGGAATGTTCTCGCCGGATACCGGACAGATGGACACCGGACAGTTGGACACCGGCCGGACGGACACCGGCCGGATCCGGGATCGGGTGTCAGGGTTCGATGGGTTCCGGGGCGGTGGGCCAGCTCATCGCGATGAGGCCACCGTGGGCGTCGGCGGTCACCTCGAGGTCGTCCACCAACCCGCTGATCACCGCGAGTCCCATGTCGCCCTCGTCATCGTTCTCCGCGCCCTCCCCGCCGGGAGAGCCGTGGGCCGGCCCGCGCACGGCCTGCGGGACGTCGTCGCCGACCTCGATGCGGAACGCCTTCTCGTCCTCGATCAGCGCCAACCGGACGGGCGTTTCGAGGCCGTGCCCGATGTGGAGGCCGACCGCCCTGCTGCACGCCTCACCCACCGCGAGTCTCACCTCGTCGAGCACGGCCTCGTCGACACCCGCCCGACGCGCCACGGCCGCCGCCACCAGACGCGCTGTTCTGACGTGCTCGGGCAGCGGGCTGAAACGCAGTTCGACGGTGGCCATGCCATCCCCCTCGGTAAGTACGTGCGGGCACCTGACGCCCCGCGTGTCCGTGGCGCCAAGGGTGCCGGACCGCGCACGTGTGCACGGCCCGGCACCCTTGACAACCGCCTTGTGCGGGCTTGTTCCGGCTCGGCTTCCCGACCGGCTCAGTCGGTGGCGGCCACGGCCTCGTCGACCGAGGTGTGAATGGGGAACACCTTGGTCAGGCCCGTGATACGGAAGATCTTGAGAATGCGCTCCTGGTTGCAGACCAGGCGCAGCGAGCCCTCGTGGGCACGCACCCGCTTGAGCCCGCCGACGAGCACACCCAGGCCGGTGGAGTCGAGGAAGTCAACGCCCTCCATGTCCACGACCAAGTGGTAGCTGCCGTCGTTCACCAGCTCGACCAGTTGCTCACGCAACTTGGGCGCGGTGTATACATCGATCTCGCCACCCACCGAGACGATCGTGCGATCGCCGACGGTACGGGTCGACAGGGACAGGCCCACGGATCCTCCAGCACCTTGCTATCGAGCGGTCCGCCCCCTGGGATTCCCCGCCAAGAGCGGGAAGGGGGCCTCCCCACCGGTGGCGGAGAGTATCCCCGCCCGGGGTGGGGCTGGGGCCTCCCCACCGAAGGCAGGGCTGGGGCCTCCCCACCGAAGGTAGGGGACGGATCGGCAGCCGCAGAAGCATTCAATCACTTACCCAGGGGCCTGCACGACGCCTTGCGGGCATTGTCCGTCGCGCCGGTGACACACTCGATGCCGATGGCCAACGACCACCATGCGACGTCGGCAGACGCACGCCCCTCGCCCCTGTCTCCCCGAGCGGTCCTCCAAAGCCTCACCGCCGGGGCGGACCGGGCCATGCGCATCACCCATACGGAGCACTTGCCCCCACGGAACGGTCGTCATGCGGACTGGCCTGGTCGGATTCGGCAAGAAGTGATCGACGCGATCCGAGCGGCCGGTATCGAGCGTCCATGGGAGCACCAGGCCCGCACCGCCGAGCACGCCCTGCGCGGCGAGTCGGTGGTCATCGCCACCGGCACGGCGTCCGGCAAGTCCCTGGCCTACCTGGCCCCGGTGCTCAGCGCCCTGCTGGACGGCTCCGAGGCCCCGAACGGACGCGGTGCCACCGCCCTGTACCTCGCCCCGACCAAGGCACTCGCCGCCGACCAGCGGCGGGCCGTGGGCGAGGTGGCCGCGCCGTTGGGCCACGCGGTCCGCGCGGCCGTGTACGACGGCGACACCCCGGTCGAGGAGCGCGAGTGGGTGCGCCGGTACGCCAATCTCGTGCTCACCAACCCCGACATGCTCCACCACGGGATGCTCCCCGCCCACCCTCGCTGGTCCTCCTTCCTGCGCGCCCTGCGCTACGTGGTCGTCGACGAGTGCCACACCTACCGCGGCGTGTTCGGCTCCCACGTCGCCCAGGTGCTGCGCCGGCTGCGACGCGTGTGCGCCCGCCACGGCAGCGCCCCGGTCTTCCTCCTGGCCTCCGCCACCGCGGCGGAACCGGGCGAGGCGGCGACGCGGCTCACCGGTCTGCCCGTCGCCGAGATCACCGAGGACGCCTCACCGCGCGGCGAGGTGGTCTTCGCCCTGTGGGAGCCGCCGCTGACGGAGATGCGCGGCGAGCGCGGCGCCCCCGTGCGGCGCACGGCCACCGCCGAGACCGCCGACCTCCTCACCGACCTGGCCGTACGGGGAGTGCGGACCGTCGCCTTCGTCCGCTCCCGACGCGGCGCCGAGTTGATCTCGGTGATCGCCCGGGAGCGGCTGGCCGAGGTGGACCGTGCCCTGGCCGGACGGGTCGCCGCCTACCGCGGCGGCTACCTGCCCGAGGAGCGGCGCGCCCTGGAGCGGGCCCTGCACTCCGGCGACCTCCTCGGTCTGGCCGCCACCACCGCCCTCGAACTGGGCATCGACGTCTCCGGCCTGGACGCCGTCCTGCTCGCCGGGTATCCCGGCACCCGGGCCTCGCTGTGGCAGCAGGCCGGACGCGCCGGGCGGGCGGGGCAGGGCGCCCTGGCCGTCCTCGTCGCCCGGGACGACCCCCTGGACACCTATCTCGTCCACCACCCCGACGCGATCTTCCGCCGCCCCGTGGAGTCCACCGTCCTGGACCCGGACAACCCCTATGTCCTCACCCCCCATCTGTGCGCCGCCGCGGCGGAGATCCCCCTCACCGAGGCCGACTTCGCGCTGTTCGGTCCGACCGTTCCCGAGCTGATGCCGCTGCTGGAGCGGCGCGGGCTGCTGCGCCGCCGGGGAACGGGCTGGTACTGGACCCGCCGCGAGCGAGCCACCGACCTCACCGACATCCGCGGCCGGGGCGGCAGGCCCGTCCAGGTGGTGGAGGCCGACACCGGTCGGCTGCTGGGCACGGTCGACGCCGCTGCCGCCCACACCACCGTCCACGACGGCGCGGTCCACCTCCACCAGGGCCGCACCTACGTGGTCCGGCGTCTCGACCTGGACGACTCGGTCGCCCTGGTCGAGGAGGCCGCCCCGCCCTGGACGACGATGGCGCGGGACACCACCTCGATCTCCGTGCTGGAGACCGACGCCGAGGTCCCGTGGGGCGCGGCGCGACTGTGCTTCGGCTCGGTCGAGGTCACCAACCAGGTCGTCTCCTACCTGCGCCGCAGGCTCGTCACCGGCGAGGTGCTCGGCGAGGCCAAACTCGACCTGCCACCGCGCACCCTGCGCACCCGCGCGGTGTGGTGGACGGTCACCGAGGAGCAGCTCGACGCCGCCCGCGTGGGTCCGGAGATCCTGCCCGGAGCCCTGCACGCCGCCGAGCACGCCTCCATCGGCATGCTGCCCCTGTTCGCCACCTGCGACCGCTGGGACATCGGCGGCGTCTCCGTCCCCCTCCATCCCGACACCCTTCTGCCGACCGTCTTCGTCTACGACGGCCACCCCGGTGGCGCCGGCTTCGCCGAGCGCGCCTTCCACACCGCCCGCGACTGGCTGACCGCGACCCGCCAGGCCATCGCCTCGTGCGAGTGCGACAGCGGCTGCCCGTCGTGCATCCAGTCGCCCAAGTGCGGCAACGGCAACGATCCCCTGCACAAGCGCGGCGCCGTCCGGCTCCTCACCGAACTGCTGCGGCAGGCCCCGCCCGGGCCCGCACCTCGGTCCCGTACGGACCCGCCCGCACCCGCACCGTGAGGTCGGCGACGAGACCCCGCACCTCGCAGCGCATCACCCGCGCCCGCTGTGCGGCGGCCACCTCCCGGGCGGCGGCGCACGCCGCCTCCGCGCCCAGGACGGCCCGGTCGGCCGCCGCGAGCGCCGCCGTGTCCGCCGCCGCTCCCGCGCGGTGCCGCGCGGTGACGGCCTGCCCCAGACCCAGCGCGCCCACCGCCACCGCGCACAGCGCGACGCCGCACAGGACCGCCCACACCGTGGCCGAGCCCCGCTCCCGATCACCCCGGTTCGGCATGGGCCACCGCCTCCGCCTCCAGGCCCACGCCCAGCGGCCCCGGTCCGGCGGCTCGGGCCGTCACCCTCACCCGCACCAACTCGCCCTCCCTGGACATCTCCACCCGCGCTCCGTGCGGCGCGACCGCCCGTACCGCCTGTCGGATCCTCTCCGGCGGTTCGTCCCGGGCCGCCGCTCGCGCCCCGGCTCCCGCCGCGTCCACACACCGGACCTGCGCGACCATCGCCGTCACCCCCCACAGCAGCATTCCGAGCAGGGCCACCAGGGACGGCACCACCACGGCCGTCTCGGCCGTGACATGGCCCCGTTCCCGCGCATCCGCTCCGTCCCCGTCAGAAGCCCGCATCGAGCGCCCGCTCGATCAGTCCCCGCATCGCCGTGCTCACCGGGCCGCTGGTCACGATCTTGTAGAGCACCGCCGCGAACCCCGCCGCCGCGACCGTGCCCACCGCGTACTCCGCGGTGCTCATACCGGCCTGCGCGTCCTGGCTCCGTGCCCTGCGCACGACCCGATCGATCCCGTCCCTCGTCCGTGCCCACATGGTCCTCTCCTCGCTTTCCACGTGCTTCTCCGTCGCCGTTGCTGTCGTTGCTGTTGCGTCGCCGTCGCCGTCGTCCCACCGCCGTTCCGGTGTCCCGCCGCGCGGGCCACCCGGCTCACAGCAGCGCTTCCGCCAGGCCGATGACCACCGGAACCACCCCCGCCAACAGGAAGGCGGGGAGGAAACACAGTCCCAACGGCCCCGTGACCAGTACCGCCGCCCGCCGGGCCCGCTCCGTGGCCGCCCTCGCGCGGCGGGCCCGGTACTCGGCCGCCAGCCGCCCGACCGGTTCCACCGCCGGCACTCCGGTCGTCCCCGCCCGTTCCAGGCAGCGCGCCAGCCCCGCCGCTCCCGGCACCTCACCCAGCCGTCCCCAGACGGCGGCCGGGTCGCCGCCGAGCCTCAACTCGGCCGAGGCCCGCACCAGCCGTTCGCCGAGCGGCCCGCCGATCGAGCCGCCCACCGCGCCCGCCGCCTCGCGCGGACTCGACCCGGCCGCCAGACAGGCGGCGAGCAGTTCCGCGACGATCGGCAGTTGTCCGGTCAGGCGCGACTCGACGCCGCGATCGCCCGTTTCGAGAAACTTGCTCGGATATGCTCCTTTCGATTCGCCCGCCTGCGCGGCGCGGGTGCGCGCGAGGCGTCGAAGGCCGTACGCGGCGACCGCCCCGAGCAGGCAACCCAACGGGCCGCCGACCATGACGACCCCCAACGCCACGGCCCCGAACGCCACCGCCGCGTCCCGCACCGGCAACCGTCGCCACGCCCCGGACGTCCGGGAGGGTGTCCGGGAGACGCCCCCAGGCCCTCGCAGCACCTCCAGGCGCCGCCGAGCCCTCCTCCCCGAGGGCACCGCGCCCGCCAGGCGTGCGGCGGCCGACGCGGGCAGAGCCTCAAAAGTTGCCCACAGCCTGTGGACGAACGCGCCGCTCACCGCCGGTCCCCCTCCTCCGCCGTCCGGACGATGCGGGAGACCCAGGCCAGCCCGGCCCACTCCAGCAGTCCCGCCGCCGTCAGACAGGCCCACCCGGCCGGGCTGTGCAGCAGCACTCGCAGGGGCTGCGCCCCCATGGCACCGCCCAGCAGCAGCCCGAAGGCGGGCAGCAGCGCCAGTACCAGCGCGGTGGACCGCGGCCCCGCCAACTGGGCGCGCAACTCCTCCCGTTGATCGCGTTCCGAACGCAGCGCCCCGGCCACCCGGTCCAGGCCGTCGGCGAGTCCCGCGCCTCCGTCCACCGCCACCTGCCAGCAGGCGGCCATCCCGATCAGCCCGTCCGCCCCCTCCTGCCGGGCCGCCCTGCGCAGCGCGCCGGGCACGTCCCCACCGAATCGGGCCGCCGCCTGCACCGCCGCCCCGGCGTCCCCGAAGTCGGGCATGCCGACGGCCGGCAGGGCCCTCTCCGGTGTACGGCCCGCCCGCAGCTCGCCGGCGACCGCCGTGCACAGGTCGATGACGGCCTCCTCCCGCGCCTCCCGTGCTCGCCTCCGCTCCCGTCGCCGCAACCGGCGCCCGAGCAGGGGGACGGCCACCGCACCGGCCAACAGCGGCAGCACCGACTCCCCCGACAGCGCCAACACCGCACCGGCCGCCAGGCACCATCCCTCGCGGCCCAGCCGGGCCCCGAGCCGCCGCCCGACCCGGGCGACGGCCTCCGCCACCGATCGTCCGGGGCCACCCCACCGAAAGACCGGTTCGGCGCCGTCCGCGCACAGCAACCGTGCCCGGCGCGCCCCCTCCCGGGAGCCGCCCGACAACCGGCTCAGCACGCCGGCGCACACCATCGCCGCGCACACCGACCCCGCGTACACCGCCTCGGGCTGCGTCCCCAGTGATGCCCCCAGCGACGTCCCCACCGCCGTCACGGCGCACCACCCCCGCCTCGCGCGCACAGCCGCTCCAAGCGCGGCCAGCCCCGCTCTCGGAGGAAGCCCTCCGAACCCCACACCACGGCCGGCACCGTCGTCACCAGACCGTGGCGGTCCTGCTCCAGTACGTGGACCTCGGCGATCCGGCGCCGTCCGCGGCGGTCTCGCGCCAGGTGGATCACCACCGACAGCGCCGCCGCGAGTTGGCTGTGCAGCGCGGCCCGGTCGAGCCCGGCCGTGGTGCCCAGCGCCTCCAACCGGGCGGGCACGTCGGCCGCCGCGTTGGCGTGCACCGTTCCACAGCCGCCCTCGTGGCCGGTGTTCAGCGCCGCCAGCAGATCCGTGACCTCCGCGCCGCGCACCTCGCCGACCACGAGCCTGTCCGGCCGCATCCGCAGCGCCTGCCGCACCAGGTCCCGCAGGGAAACCCGTCCCGCGCCCTCCTGGTTGGCCGGTCTGGTCTCCAACCGGACCACGTGCGGATGATCGGGGCGCAGCTCCGCGGAGTCCTCCGCCAGGACGATCCGCTCCCGCGACCCGACCAATCCCAGCAACGTCGACAGCAGAGTGGTCTTTCCCGAGCCCGTCCCGCCGCTGACCAGGAACGACAGCCGGGCCTCCAGAACCGCCCGCAGCAGCCCGTCACCGCCGGGCGGCACCGTTCCGGCCGCCACCAGCTCCGACAGGGCGAAGGCGCGCGGTCGCACCACCCGCAGGGACAGGCACGTGCAGCCGACCGCCACCGGCGGCAGCACCGCGTGCAGCCGGGTGCCGTCCGGGAGCCGGGCGTCCACCCAGGGACGGGCGTCGTCCAACCTCCGTCCCGCCGAGGTCGCCAGCCGCTGGGCCAGCCTGCGGACCGCCGCCGCGTCCGGGAAGCGGACCTCGGTGCGCTCCACCCCGTTCCCCCGGTCCACCCAGACCTCGTCCGGAGCCGTCACCAGCACGTCCGTCACGTCCGGCTCGACCAGCAGCGGTTCGAGCGGGCCCGCGCCGACCATCTCCGAACGCAGGGCCTCCACCACGCCCAGCACAGCGCTGTCCCCGAGCAGCCGTCCCTGGGCGCGCAGCGCCGCCGCGACCCTGGCGGGCGTGGGTTCGGCGCCGGTCTCCGCCAGCCGCAGCCGCACCGCGTCCACCAGCGTCCGCGGGGCTCCGGCTCCGACGGCCGGGCCTTCCGTGCCCGTACCCGCGCGGACATCCGTGCGCGCGCTCATACGGCCACGCTCCCCAGTCCGCCGGAGGACGGCGCCCCACCGCTCTCGGGGAGCGCACGCGCCCAGAACTCCGAGCAGAACCGGGCCAGTGGGCCCCGCGCGTCCGCGCCGGGCGGCCGACCCCCGTCCACCGCCGCCGAGAGTCCTTCCTCGGTGGGAACCTCACCGGCGAGCCGCATCCCCAGCAGCCCGGCGATCTCCGCACCGCCCAGACCGCCCCCGGAGGGTCTGCGCACCACCACCCGCAGATCCCGCAGCACCATGCCCGCCCGGGAGGCCACCCGCTGCGCCGCCGCGACCGCCCGCAGTTCGGCGGGGACGACCAACAGGCCCAGGTCGAGCTGCGCCAGCGCCTCGGCGACCGCCTCGTCCAGCCGCCTCGGCAGATCCACCACGACCACCCCGCCACGGCGTCTGGCCGCGCCCAGGACCGCGCGCACCGCCTCGGGCGGGACGACCACGCTGCCCCCGCGGTCCCAACTGAGCACGCGCAGCCCGTGCAGCCTCGGCAGGGACTCCTCCAGGGCCACACCGCCGACCCGGCCGCGCGACTCGGCGAACGCGGGCCAGCGCAGGCCCTCCGTCCGCTCCCCGCCGAGCAGGATGTCCAGCCCGCCGCCGAGCGGATCGCCGTCGACGAGCACCGTGCGGTGCCCGGCCCGCGCCGCCGCGACGGCCAGCGCACACGCCAGGGTGGACGCCCCGGCACCGCCCCGACCGCCCATCACCCCCACGGTCAGCGCCTGCCGTCCGACGCCCTCGGCCGCGTCGGCGATCCGCCCGGCGAGCCAGGACTCCCCGTCCGGCAGGAGCACCACGTGCTCCGCTCCGATCCCCATGCCGCGCCGCCAGATGCCGGGGTCGTCCACGTCCCTGCCGACCAGCAGCACGCCGGCCCGACGCGCGGGGGCACGCGCCGAGCGGGCCAGTGGACCGGCCCGGTCGTCCCCGACCAGCACCAGCGGAGCGCTCTCCCACGCGCCAGGCCCCGGCGGACCCCCGTGCGCCACCTCCGCCTCGGCTCCCGCCGCCGCGCAGAGCCGGAGCAGATCGTCCAGCAGTTTCTCGTCCTCGGTGACGATCAGAACACTTCCGGTCACCATCACGATCCCCTTCCGGATTCGCACCTCCCGGTTCGCGGCACATCCGCGAACGCCGTGCTCAATCACCGTGCGGGGGATCGGAAAAACGAGATGATCTTGGTCTAAATACGTGGACAACTCGGCAGTTGTGAATAACTCGCTCACCCAAACGAGTGGCCTCCGGTGAGCAGCCTGACGAATACCGAGAGTAACGGTCCACAAGGGTGCGAACGCTCGAACCTCGGAAGGTCGAGCAGGGCGCGGGAAAGGCGTCGAACGACGCGAAAGCCCCCGGACATGCGACGACCCCCGCCG
The DNA here is from genome assembly GCF_000718985.1 of Streptomyces megasporus. Lineage (GTDB taxonomy): Bacteria > Actinomycetota > Actinomycetes > Streptomycetales > Streptomycetaceae > Streptomyces > Streptomyces megasporus. The sequence continues at coordinate 98,491 of NZ_JODL01000015.1, forward strand.
GGGGGGAGAGCGGGGGTCGTCCCCACGGCCGACTCGGGGGGGGGAGGAGCCGGACCGGGGTAGCACGGTCGCGAACGATCCGTGACTTCCATGGTGTACCCGAGAGCCTTCTCAGGCAAACCCACGCGCCCCACCTTACGCCGAATGGTGGGCGCATATGCTCACCCTCGTGGAAAACCACTCGCTGCCGCGCACCGCCGCCTTCTTCGACCTGGACAAGACGGTCATTGCGAAGTCGAGCACGCTCACCTTCGGCAAGTCCTTCTACCAGGGCGGTCTGATCAATCGACGCGACGCTCTGCGCACCGCCTACACCCAGTTCGTGTACCTCGTGGGCGGCGCCGATCACGACCAGACGGAACGGATGCGCGCCTACCTGTCCGCGCTGTGCCGCGGCTGGAACGTCCAACAGGTCAAGGAGATCGTCGCCGAGACGATCCACGAACTCATCGACCCGATCATCTACGACGAGGCCGCGTCCCTCATCGAGGAACACCACCTCGCCGGGCGCGACGTCGTGATCGTGAGCACCTCCGGCTCCGAGGTGGTCGAGCCGATCGGCGAGCTGATCGGCGCGGACCGCGTCGTGGCGACCCGCATGGTCGTCGAGGACGGCCGCTACACGGGCGAGGTGGAGTACTACGCGTACGGCCCGACCAAGGCCGAGGCGGTGCGCGAGCTGGCGGAGTCCGAGGGGTACGACCTCTCCCGCTGCTACGCCTACAGCGACTCGATCACCGACATACCGATGCTGGAGGCGGTCGGCCACCCGCACGCCGTCAACCCCGACCGGGCGCTCCGCCGGGAGGCGATGGCCCGGGAGTGGCCGATCCTCACCTTCCAGCGTCCGGTCCGCCTCAAGCAGCGACTGCCCGCGTTCTCCATGCCCCAACGGCCCGCCCTCGCCGCCGCGGTGGCGGTCGGCGCGGCGGCGGCCACCGCCGGCCTGGTGTGGTACGCGAGCCGACGACGCGCCCGATTCGACGCCGTATAGAGGCGTTTGAAGTCAGAAGTGAATTCCGTCGGGAGATGTTCCGCTTCGTCGCCCGGTGGAGTACAAAGGAATCAGAAGGCCCGCGAGACCTGAACCGAAACACATCCGAGAGGAAGTCCGGTACAGACAAAGGCCCCACGGACCTGACACATGGAAACCGGGAACCCACGCGCAGCAGACCCGCGATCGGGCCAGCCGCATCGGGGTCGGGCGAAGTCCCCCCTGATGTTCCGGCAGATACCGTGCACGCCTGGTACCCCGGTGGACATGCCAGCGGCGGCACCGACTTCGCGTCGGTGCCGCCGCATCTCCGTTCCGGGGCGGGGCCGTCACCCGAGGCCGCCGCACGAGACCGGGCGCCTCGCCGAGCGCCCGGAGGGTCGTCAGGCCGCTCCCCGCTGAAGGGCCTCGCAGACGGCCGTGCTCTCGCGCGCCCCCAACTCCACCGCCCGGCCACAGTGGGCGATCCACTCGGCCATGCCCTCCGGCGTCCCCGAGACGTACCCCTCCAGCGCGCGGACGTAGGCCTCGCCACCCTGCTCGGCGTGGCCGACCTCCGCCGGGCAGATGGACTTCGGGTCCAGACCGCCGCCGATCAGGACGATCCGCTCCGCCGCCCGGGCGACCAGGCCGTTGTGCATGCCGAAGGGGCGCAGGGCCATCAGTTCGCCGTGCACCACCGCCGCGGACACCAGCGCCGGCGCGGACGTGCCCGCCACGACGAGTTGGGCGAGACCGTCCAACCGCGCCGAGACCTCGGTGGCATCCAGCAGCGGGAACCCGTCGAGCAGCGGTTCGGTGACCGGCTCGCCCGGCAGCCGCGGCCGGCCCACCGGCTCGTCCCCGGAGCGCACCGAGTTCGCGTTCCGCACGTCACCGCCCGCCGCCACCAGGTGGAGCCGGGCCAGCACCCGCAGCGGCGACTGCCGCCACACGTCCAGCAGTTGCCCGACCTCGGCCGTCACCCGGAGCGCCGCGCCGACCGTGCGCGCCTCGGCGTCCGCCCCGAAGTCACTGCGGCGGCGCACCTCCTCCAGCGGCCAGTCGGCCCCGCCGAGCGCGGCGGAGGCCCTGGCCCCGCGCAGCGTCGCCTCCGCGGTGACCTCGCTGCTGCGGCGCCGCATCACCCGGTGTCCGTACACCCGGTCCACGGCTCCGCGCACCGATTCGACGGAGTCGGCGACGCCGGGCAGCGCGCCCAGCGCGGCGAGGGGATCAGCAGTCGTAGGCATGCCTAGACCCTACGCATCCCCGAACGACGGCCATGCCCCACGTTCGAGTGGTCTTCTTCACGTGGTTCCGTCTCACCCTGGGATGTCCGACTACGCTCCCGGTTATGAAAATCGCTTTCGTTGGAAAGGGCGGCAGCGGCAAGACGACGCTGTCCTCGCTGTTCGTCCGTCACCTCGCCGCCCACCGTGCCCCCGTCGTCGCCGTGGACGCCGACATCAACCAGCACCTGGGGGTCGCGTTGGGGCTGGGCGAGGCGGAGGCCGCCGCCCTGCCCGCGATGGGCGCCCACCTGCCGCTGATCAAGGAGTACCTGCGCGGCACCAACCCGCGGATCGCCTCCACCGAGACGATGATCAAGACGACCCCGCCGGGCGAGGGCTCCCGGCTGCTGCGGATCACCGAGGACAACCCCGTCCACGACGCCTGCGCCCGCCGCGTCCGGCTCGACGGCGGCGAGGTGCGGCTGATGGTCACCGGCCCCTTCACCGAGGCCGATCTGGGCGTGGCCTGCTACCACTCCAAGGTCGGCGCCGTGGAGCTGTACCTGAACCACCTGGTCGACGGGCGGGGGGAGTTCGTGGTCGTCGACATGACGGCGGGTTCCGACTCCTTCGCCTCCGGGATGTTCACGCGCTTCGACACGACGTTCCTGGTGGCCGAGCCGACCCGCAAGGGCGTGGCGGTCTACCGGCAGTACAAGGAGTACGCCCGCGACTGGGGCGTCTCCCTGCGCGTGATCGGCAACAAGGTGCGCGGCCGGGACGACCTGGACTTCCTGCGCGCCGAGACGGGCGACGACCTGCTGGTGACCGTGGGGGACTCCGACTGGGTCCGCGCGATGGAGCGGGGCCGTCCCCGGCCCTTCTCGGAGCTGGAGGACGGGGTCCGCGAGGCGCTGCACGCGATGTACGAGGCGGCGGACGCCTCGTACGAGTCGCGCGACCCGGAGCGGTACACCCGGCAGATGGTGCACTTCCACCTGAAGAACGCCGAGAGCTGGGGCAACGCGAGGACGGGGGTCGATCTGGCCGCCCAGGTCGACCCCTCCTTCGTGCTGGGCGAGGAGCGGGCCCCGACGCCCCAGCCCGCCTGACCCGGCCCGCCTGATCCGCCCCACCGCGCCGGGCCGGAGCCCGTCCGGCTCCGGCCCGGCGCGGTGACGGACGGGACGGTCACGCGGACGGTCACGCGGCGGGGTCGGGTGAGACGGACGGCGGAGCGGTCCGCTTCTCGGCCGGCCCGGCAGGTTCAGCAGGCTCAGCAGGTTCAGCAGGTCCGGCCGGGAAGTTCCCCCAGCCGCCCTCGGGGGCCTGCCCCACGTCCAGGGTCCGCAGCTCCTCCAGGAGGGCGGGGTCCTGCCGGTCGAGCCAGTCCACGAGCTGCCGGAAGGAGACGCAGTGGACGTCCTTCTTCGGGCAGATCTCCTTGATGACGTCCTCGACGGCCTTCATGTAGACGCCGCCGTTCCAGTCCTCGAAGTGGTTCCCGACGATCATCGGAGCCCGGTTGCCTTCGTAGGCCCGCTCGAAGCCCTGCAGCAGACCGTCGCGCATCTGACGTCCCCACGCCTCGCGCTGTGATGGGTCGCCGTTGACGGTCCCCGACTGGTTCGCGAGGAAGTTGTAGTCCATCGCGAGCGTCTCGAAGGAGCGTCCGGGCATCGGGACCTGCTGGAGCGGGAGGTCCCACAGTCCACCCTCCTTGTCGGGCCAGACCTGGGTGCCGCTGCCGGAGGAGTCGTAGCGGAAGCCCATCTCCCTGGCGGCCGGCAGCAGGTTGTCACGGCCTTCCAGGCAGGGGGTCCGGCCGCCGACCAGCTCCTTGTCGTAGTCGAAGGGGAGCGGCTCCTCGTCCTTCCAGCCGGTGGTGGTCTTCCAGTTCTTGACGAACCACTTGGCCTGTTCGATCTCGCTCTTCCACTGCTCGGTCGTCCAGGTGCCGACGCCGCCGGGCCCGCAGAAGTGGCCGTTGAAGTGGGTGCCTATCTCGCTGCCGTCGAGCCAGGCGCCACGCAGTTGCTCCAGCGTGGCCTTGACGTTCTCGTCCTTGAGGTAGCCGATGTCGGAGGCTCCGGGCGAGCGGCCGGGCGGGGCGTAGCGGTCGGCCTTGGACTCGGGGAGGACGTAGATGCCGCTGAGGAAGTACGTCATGTGGGCGTCGTGTTCCTTGCCCACCTCGCGGAAGTGGGAGAAGAGCTTCTTGCCGTCCTCGCCGGCGCCGTCCCAGGAGAAGATGACGAACTGGGGGGGCTTCCGACCGGGCCGGAGCTCCTCGAACTCGGGTTGGTTGGGTTGGGCGCCTATGTAGGCGGTGGAACCGTCGCCTATCAGTTCTATCGTGCCCGCTCGGTTCTCTTCCCGCCCGTCCTTGTTCGCCTTGTCCCCCTTGCCGCTCCCTTTGCCGTTCCCTTTGCCGTTCCCCGGCGTGGTCGAGGCGCTCGAACAACCGGCTGCCAGCACGACCAGCGCGGCCACCCCCGCGACGCTTCTGGTCAACCTCCCTGTGATTCCCATGAGTTCCACCTCACCGCTTCTGTGCTCGTACGGCCGACGCGTTCGGCCTGCGACCAACCTCACACGCACTGTGAGAGGCGCAAGTGCGACAAGCGGTTCCCATGATTTATTCACCCTCAGGCATGAACAATGAGCCCATTTGCCCGGACCTCCTTCCAAGATCCTTTACGTGACATTACGGTTCGTTTACCAAAACTTTGAGTGATTACTCACACACGGAACGTGATGGATCTCTGTGACGGAGACGGATATGTCCGCCTGCGCCCCTTCCCGCTCCCCTGACTCCGACCCCACCGGTCGTACCGGCCGGTCCGACCTCCCCACCCGCTCGCCTTGGCTCAGGGGCCGCCCCAAGGGCGCCCTGTCCGCCGATCTCTCGGCCTCCATGGCCGTCTTCCTCATCGCCGTGCCCCTCTCCCTGGGCATCGCCCTGGCCACCGGCGCGCCCCTCCAGGCGGGCCTGGTCGCGGCGGCCGTCGGCGGCATCGTCGCCGGACGCTTCGGTGGCGCTCCCCTCCAGGTCAGCGGGCCGGCCGCGGGCCTGACGGTGGTCGTCGCCGAACTGATCCAGCGGTACGGCTGGCGCACCACGTGCGCCATCACGGTGCTCGCCGGTCTCGCCCAGCTCGGCCTGTCCGCGCTGCGGGCGGCCCGTTCCGCGCTGATGATCAGCCCCGCGATCGTGCACGGCATGGTCGCGGGCATCGGCGTGACGATCGCCCTCGCCCAACTGCACATCGTGCTCGGCGGAAGCCCGGAGAGCTCCGCCGTCGCCAACGTGCTGGCCATGCCCGGACAACTGGCCGACCCCCGTCCCGACGCCCTGTCGGTGGGCGTCCTCACGGTGGCCGTCGTCCTGCTGTGGCCTCGGTTGCCCGGCCGGGCGGGCGAACGGGTCCGCGGGGTGTTCCCTCCCGCGCTGGCCGCGGTGGCGGCGGCGACCGCGGTGGCGGCCCTCGTCGGCCTGCGGCTGCCCCGCGTGGACCTGCCGTCCTGGCACGGCCACGCCCTCCCCTCCCTGCCCAACGGGCCGGTCCTGGGGCTGCTCGCCGCCGTGCTGACCGTCACCCTGGTCGCCAGCGTGGAGTCGCTGCTGTCCGCCATGGCCTCCGACAAACTGGCCGTCGCCCGCACCCTCCCGGAGCACCTGTCGACGGTGCGGATTCCACGTGCCGATCTGGACAGGGAGCTGCGTGGCCAGGGCCTGGCCAACATGGTCTCCGGAGCCCTGGGCGGGTTGCCGATCACCGGAGTGGCGGTGCGCACCGCGGCGAACATCCAGGCCGGCGCGGTCAGCCGCGACTCGACCGTCCTCCACGGGGTGTGGGTGCTGCTCGCCACCGGGCTGCTGGTCGGCGCGCTGGAGCTGATCCCGCTGGCCGTCCTCGCCGCCCTGGTGATGGTGGTCGGCGTGCAGATGGTCAAGATCGTCCACATCCGCAGCGTCACCCGCCATCGCGAGGCGCCGGTGTACGCGGCCACGACGGCGGGCGTCGTCCTGCTCGGCGTGCTCGAGGGGGTGGGGATCGGCGTCGCGGTCGCCGCCGCCGTCGCCCTGCACCGCCTGGCCCGCGCCCGGATCGACTGCGAGATCGACGAGGAGAGTGGAGTCCACCGGGTACGGGTGCGCGGCCGGCTGACGTTCCTCGCGGTGCCGCGGCTGAGCCGGGTCCTGGGCCGGGTGCCCGAGGGAAGCCGGGTGGCGGTCGAGTTGGGCGACTCCTTCATGGACCACGCCGCGTACGAGACCTTGCGGGACTGGCGGACCTCCCACACGGCGCGCGGCGGCAGCGTGGAGATCACCGGCCGTTCCGCGCCCTGCGTGCGGGAGCCCTCGTCCCCGCACGGCTGCACGCCGTGGCTCCCGTGGCGCGATCACCAGTGCACCAGGCCCCGGACCGGCTCCGAACGGGGCTCCGACCCGGGCTCCGAGCGGGGCTCCGAGCGGGGCCTGCTCCTCGGCGGGGTGCGCAACTTCCAGCGCGCCACCGCGCCACTGGTCCGCGAGGAACTGGCCCGGTTGGCGCGGGAGGGACAACGGCCCTCCCACCTCTTCATCACCTGCGCCGACTCACGGCTGGTCACCAGCATGATCACCTCCAGCGGGCCGGGAGACCTCTTCACCGTGCGCAACGTCGGCAATCTGGTGCCGCCTCCGGGCTCGGAGGTGAACGACGACTCGGTGGCGGCGGCGATCGAATACGCCGTGGAGGTGCTGCGCGTGAGGTCGATCACCGTCTGCGGGCACTCCGGCTGCGGGGCCATGCAGGCGCTGCGCCGTTCCGGGCCGAACGCCGCCGCCACTCCCCTGCACCGCTGGCTGCGCCACGGCCGCCCCAGCCTGGAGCGGCCGGCCGCGCGGCGCGATTCGGGCCCGCGCATCGCGGACCGGGGCCCGGCCCCGCGCGAGGCCGACGAGTCGGAGGCGCTGTGCCTGACCAACGTGGTGCAGCAACTGGAGCACCTGCGGGCCCATCCGTGTGTGGCCCGACGCCTGGCCGAGGGCTCGCTGGAGCTGCACGGGATGTACTTCCACGTGGGCGAGGCACAGGCGTACGTCCTGAACGACACGGCCGGCGGCGACGGTGCGGAAGGGCCGGTGTTCACTCCCGTGCGTCCCGATGTGGTGGTGGTCTGAACGACGGATCGGGCGAGCGGACGGCGTGGTCCGGAGGGGGCGGAACGTGCCGTTCGACCGCTCGTCGCCCGCTCGCCGACGCACATGAACCCCTGGGCGCAAAAGGTCTACACCACCTGGCAGACAAGTCTTGTCAGCAGGCACATGGGCTGATGAGCTAAGACCTGGGACACAGCAGACACCCTGGGAAAGGGAGATGTCGTGAGCAACGAAAGCCTGGCCAACCTGCTCAAGGAGGAACGGAGGTTCGCGCCGCCCGCCGAGCTGGCAGCGAACGCCAACGTCACCGCGGAGGCGTACGAACGGGCGAAAGCGGACCGGCTGGGCTTCTGGGCCGAGCAGGCCCGTCGACTGAGCTGGGAGACCGAACCGACCGAGACGCTGGACTGGTCCAACCCGCCGTTCGCCAAGTGGTTCAAGGACGGCCGGCTCAACGTGGCCTACAACTGCGTCGACCGCCACGTCGAGGCGGGCCTCGGCGACCGGGTCGCCATCCACTTCGAGGGCGAGCCCGGCGACACCCGCTCCATCACCTACGCCGAGCTGCGACGCGAGGTCTCCAAGGCCGCCAACGCCCTCATCGAGCTGGGCGTCCAGGCGGGCGACCGGGTCGCGATCTACATGCCGATGATCCCCGAGACGGTCGTGGCGATGCTGGCCTGCGCCCGTATCGGCGCCCCGCACTCGCTGGTCTTCGGCGGATTCTCCGCCGACGCGCTGGCCTCCCGCATCCAGGACGCCGACGCCCGGGTCGTCATCACCTCCGACGGCGGCTACCGGCGCGGCAAGCCCAGCGCGCTCAAGCCCGCCGTGGACGAGGCCCTGACCCAGCCGGGCACCGAGAACGTGCGCACCGTCCTCGTCGTCCGCCGCACGGGCGAGGAGGTCGCCTGGACCGAGGGCCGGGACGTGTGGTGGCACGAGCTGGTGGACCGCCAGTCCGAGGAGCACACCCCTCAGGCGTTCGAGGCCGAGCACCCGCTGTTCATCCTCTACACCTCCGGCACGACGGGTAAGCCCAAGGGCATCCTCCACACCTCCGGCGGCTACCTCACCCAGGTGTCCTACACCCACCACGCCGTCTTCGACCTCAAGCCGGAGACGGACGTCTACTGGTGCACCGCCGACGTCGGCTGGGTCACCGGCCACTCGTACATCGTCTACGGCCCGCTGGCCAACGGCGCCACCCAGGTGATGTACGAGGGCACCCCCGACACCCCGCACAAGGGCCGCTGGTGGGAGATCGTCGAGAAGTACAAGGTCACGATCCTCTACACCGCCCCGACGGCCATCCGCACCTGCATGAAGTGGGGCGACGACATCCCGGCGAAGTTCGACCTGTCCTCGCTGCGCGTGCTGGGCTCGGTCGGCGAGCCGATCAACCCCGAGGCATGGGTCTGGTACCGCCACCACATCGGCGGCGACCGCACCCCGGTGGTGGACACCTGGTGGCAGACCGAGACCGGCGCCATCATGGTCAGCCCGCTGCCGGGCGTCACCGAGGCCAAGCCCGGTTCGGCGCAGGTGCCGCTGCCCGGCATCTCCGCGACCGTCCTGGACGACGAGGGCAACGAGGTCCCCAACGGCTCGGGCGGCTACCTCGTCGTGACCGAGCCGTGGCCGTCGATGCTGCGGACGGTCTGGGGTGACGACCAGCGGTACCTGGACACCTACTGGTCGCGCTTCCCGAACCGCTACTTCGCGGGCGACGGCGCCAAGAGGGACGACGACGGCGACATCTGGCTGCTGGGCCGGGTGGACGACGTGATGCTGGTCTCCGGCCACAACATCTCCACCACCGAGGTCGAGTCCGCGCTCGTCTCCCACCCGAAGGTCGCCGAGGCCGCGGTCGTCGGCGCCGCCGACCCGCAGACCACCCAGGCCATCTGCGCCTTCGTGATCCTGCGCGGCAACGCCGCCGAGGACGAGGGCCTGGTCGAGGAGCTCCGCGCCCACGTCGCCAAGCACCTCGGCCCGATCGCCAAGCCCAAGCGCATCCTGCCCGTGGACGAGCTGCCCAAGACCCGCTCCGGCAAGATCATGCGGCGCCTGCTGCGCGACGTCGCCGAGAACCGGGCGCTGGGCGACGTCACCACCCTCACCGACTCCACGGTGATGGACCTCATCCAGGCCAAGCTGCCGGGCTCCACCGGCGGCGACGACTGAGCGAGGCCGCGCCGGCACACGAGCACAGCCGGCACACGACGGACGCGGGGCGTCCGGCCGCCGTCGACACGGTGGCCGGCACGCCCCGCGTCCGTCGTCGGGCGGGGTGGGACCGGAAGGAGCGAGAACAGGGCAAGGTAGGGGGTGAGATCAGGGGTGAGATACGCCTCGACCGGGCTCCGACGGCTCGCCGCCGCGACGCCGGGGACCGCGGTCCGGCATGATCTGACCCATTCGATAGCCCACGACGGGAGGAAGCACGCGATGAGCGCAGCCGAAGACGGCCGCAGCGTCGGCCAGTTGGTCGCCGCGGCCACGACCGAGCTGTCCGCGCTGGTCCACGAGGAGATCGCGCTGGCCAAGGCCGAACTGCGGCAGGACGTCAAGCGCGGCGCGATCGGCAGCGGCGCCGCCGTCGCGGCGGGGGTGCTGCTGCTCTTCTCGCTGCCCGTGTTCAGCTTCGCCGCCGCGTACGGCATCCACAACCTGGGGATCGGGCTCGCCTGGTCCTTCACCATCGTGGGCGGCGTGTACCTGGTGCTCGCGGCCATCCTCCTGTTGCTGGCCAAGGCCAAGCTGTCCAAGGTCAAGCCGCCGCGGCGCTCGATCGCCTCGGCCAAGGAGTCGGCGGCCCTGCTGTCGAACGTCAAGCCGCACCCGCGGGCCGTCCCGAAGGGGAGGACGGCACCCGAGGCCATCGAGCGCATGTCACGCTCTTCCGCATGAGCGACAAGACGGGCACGACAGGAATGACCGGCACCACACCCCCCGACCCCTCCTCGTCATCCCCCTCGTCCGTCGTCCGGATGGACGGCCCCTGGACGCACCGGGACGTCGCGGCCAACGGCGCTCGTTTCCACATCGCCGAGATGGGCGAGGGCCCGCTGGTGCTGCTGCTGCACGGTTTCCCACAGTTCTGGTGGACCTGGCGGCACCAGCTCCCCGCCCTGGCCGAGGCGGGTTACCGCGCGGTCGCGATGGATCTGCGGGGGGTGGGCGGCAGCGACCGCACCCCCCGGGGGTACGACCCGGCGAACCTCGCGCTCGACGTCACCGGTGTGATCCGTTCGCTGGGCGAACCGGACGCGGCGCTGGTCGGGCACGACCTGGGCGGCTACCTGGCGTGGACGGCGGCGGTGATGCGTCCGAAGCTGATCCGTCGGCTGGCCGTGGCCTCGATGCCGCACCCGCGCCGCTGGCGCGCGGCGATGCTGGGCGATCCCCGGCAGACGGCGGCCGGCGCGCACGTCTGGGGTTTCCAGAGCCCCTTCCTCCCCGAGCGCCGGCTGGTGGCGGACGACGGGGCGCTGGTCGGTCGGTTGCTGCGGGAGTGGTCCGGGCCGCGGCTGCCGGAGGAGGAGGCCGTCGAGGTCTACCGGCAGGCGATGTGCGTTCCGTCCACCGCGCACTGCTCGATCGAGCCGTACCGCTGGTTGGTCCGGTCGCTGGCGCGGTTGGACGGCTTCCAGTTCAACCGGCGCATGAAGCGCCCGGTCCGCGTCCCCACCCTCCATCTGCACGGTTCCCTCGACCCGGTGATGCGCACCCGCAGCGCGGCGGGCTCGGGCGAGTACGTGGAGGCCCCCTACCGCTGGCGTCTCTTCGACGGGCTCGGCCACTTCCCGCACGAGGAGGACCCGAAGGCGTTCACCACGGAACTGATCGACTGGCTCAAGGACCCCGAACCGGACCGATGATATGGGCACGTGTCGCGCGCATAGGCCAATTGACGGACCATTGGGCGATTACCGACCTTGAGGCCCGGGCAGAGTCCGGGGTATGAGCTGGACGCACGACTACCGTGACGTGTCACGCGACATCAGGGAACAGAGCAGCGCGCGGGGCTCGTCCCCGCATTCCCCGCTGGATCATCGTGATCCCCGCGATCCCCGACTCGGCATTCCCCACATCCTGCGCCGGCGCGCCCGCTGGGTCGGCGCGCGGCTGCGGCATACCCGCGGCTGACGGCCACCGCCCCGCCATCCCGGCGTCCGCCCCGGCGTCGTCTTCGCCTCACATCGCGCAGCCCTGGCTGTCCACCGGACCCTGGGCCGCGCGCCCCTGCCGGATGTCCGGGAGCACCTCGTCGTTGGTGAGGGCGTACCCGGTGCTGTCGTCCTTCAGGGACTTGGCGAAGATGACGCCGTACACCCTTCCGTCGGGGGTGAGCAGCGGGCCGCCGGAGTTGCCCTGCCGGACGGTGGTGTGCAGGGAGTAGACGTCGCGTCGCACCGTGCCGCGCTGGTAGATGTCCGGGCCGGTGGCCTGGATGCGTCCGCGTACCCGCGCGGAGCGGACGTCGAACCCGCCGTTCTCGGGGAAGCCCGCGACGATCGCGTCGTCACCGGTCTCCGCGTCGTCCCGCGCGAACCGCAGCGCCGGCGCGTCGAGTGACGGCACGTCGAGTACGGCGATGTCGCGCTCCCAGTCGTAGAGGACGACCGTGGCGTTGTGGAGCCGGCCCTCGCCGCCCACCTGCACGGCCGGCTCGTCGACGCCGCCGACGACGTGCGCGTTGGTCATCACGCGCCCCTCGTCGAAGACGAAACCCGTGCCCTCCAGGGACTTGCCGCAACTGGGCGCCGTCCCCGTCACCTTGACGATGGACCGCTTGGCGCGGACCACGGCCGGACTGTCGACGAGCGCCGGGTCCGGGGGGTCCACGGAGGTGATGGGTTCGTTGGCGAACGGCGAGAAGACCTGCGGGAACCCGTTCTGCGCGAGGACGGAGGTGAAGTCCGCGAACCAGGTGTCGGCGTCGTCCGGCAGCACTCCGGAGACGCCCTGGAGCACCGTGGAGTCGCGCACCTCGCGGGCGAGGGTGGGCAGGGTGGTGCGGGCCAGCGCCGAACCGATCAGCCAGGCGACGAGCAGCATGGCCAGGACGTTCACCAGCGCGCCGCCGGTCGCGTCCAGGGCCCGCGCGGGGGACCAGGTGATGTGGCCGCGGAGCCGGTTGCCCAGGTGGGTGGTGAAGGCCTGGCCCACCGAGGCGCACACGATCACCACGACCACCGCCGCGACCGCGCCCAGCGTGCCGGGCGACGCCCCGTCGGTCACCTCGTTCCAGATGATCGGCAGCAGGTGGACCGCGACGAGTCCACCGCCGAGGAACCCGGCCACCGACAGCACGCCCACCACGAAACCCTGGCGGTAGCCGATGATCGCGAACCACACGGCGGCGAGCAGCAGCAGTACGTCCAGCACGTTCACGTCGCTCACCGTCTCATGCGTGCCGGTCGAGGGGGACGTGCCTCTCGGTGTCCCACGGTCTTTCCCAACCGGAGAAGTGCAGCACCCTGTCGATGATCCCGGCCGTGAAGCCCCACACCAGGGCTCCGCGCGCGAAGAAGCACGGGCCTCGGTAGCCACTGGGGTGCACCACGGTGGCGCGGTTCGCCGGATCGGTGAGGTCGGCCACCGGCACGGTGAACACCCGGGCCGTTTCGGCCGGGTCCACCGGCGCCACCGGACTCGGCTCCTTCCACCACCCCAGCACGGGCGTGACGACGAAGTCGCTCACCGGGATGTAGACGCGCGGCAGCCGGGCGAAGATCTGCACCCCGGACGGGTCGAGCCCGGTCTCCTCCTCCGCCTCCCGCAGCGCGGCCCGCAGCGGCCCCTCGCCCTCCGGGTCCCCGTCCTCCGGGTCGAGGGAGCCACCGGGGAAGCAGGGCTGTCCGGCGTGGGAGCGCAGGCTGGACGCCCGTTCGGTCAGCAGCAGCTCGGGCCGGGGCTCACCGCCCTCCGTGCCGTCCTCCCGGCGGTTTCCGTCCCCGAAGAGCACCAGGACGGCCGACTGCCGCCCGCCCTCCTTGGGCGGCAGGAAGCGGCTGAGCTGCCGTGCCCGCACCGTCGCGGCGGCCTCGGCGACCGGGCGGAGCCAGTCGGGCAGCCCCTGGTCGGTGACGGTGACGGGCCCGGTGGCGGATCCGGTGACAGACCCGGTGGCGGATCCGGTGACAGAGCGGCCGGGCGCCTCGTGTACGTGGTGGACGTGACTCATGAGCCTCACCCCGCGCCCAGCGGCGGCGCGGGCTGCCCCGGGTAGTCCGCCGGTGGCTTGAGTCGTTGGCCGGGCAGGCCGCCCATCTCGTACTTCAGCAGTTTCCTCGCCTTCTCCGGGTCCGTCTCGCCCTCCCCGTAAGAGGGGCACAACCAGGCGATCGGACAGGCCCCGCACGCGGGCTTGCGGGAGTGGCAGATGCGGCGGCCGTGGAAGATCACCCGGTGCGAGAACATCGTCCACTCGCTCTTGGGGATGATCTCGGCGATCTCGGCCTCGACCTTCTCCGGGTCCGTCTGTTCGGTCAGCTTCCAGCGGCGCACCAGCCGCCCGAAGTGCGTGTCCACGGTGATGCCGGGCCTGCCGAATGCGTTGCCCAACACCACGTGGGCCGTCTTGCGTCCGACGCCGGGCAGGGAGACCAGGGCCTCCAGGCTGTCGGGCACCTCTCCGTCGAAACGGTCGCGCAGGGCCGCGGAGAGCCCGAGCAGCGACTTGGCCTTGTTGCGGAAGAACCCGGTGGGGCGGATCAGTTCCTCCAGCCGCTCGGGATCGGCCGCGGCCATCTCCTCGGGGGTGGGATAGGCGGCGAAGAGGGCGGGGGTGGTCTGGTTGACCCGCAGGTCGGTGGTCTGGGCGGAGAGCACGGTGGCCACCAGGAGCTGGAACGGGTTCTCGAAGTCCAGCTCGGGGTGGGCGTAGTAGTACACCTCGGCCAGCTCGCGGTTGATGCGCCGGGCACGGCGCACCATGGCGAGCCGGGACTCCGGCTTGCCTCCGCTCGCCGCTCTCGTCGCTCTCGCCGCCGCGACTCGTTTGGCGGGCTTCTGTTCGCCCAGAGCGGAATCACGGGAAGAGCCACGGGACACCGTCACCCGTACGCCCCCTTTCCATCCGGTCTCACCGGGGTGTTGGCCACCCGGCCAGCGTACGGGGGAGCAACGACATCCGCCCCGCTCACCGCCGATTCGGGGGCCCAATCGGCCCCCTGACGCCTCCGCCCGGCCCCGGGTACGTCAAACTTGTGATTGATCGCACTGTTTTACCGTCCGGCATCATGGGGGCGACAGTCCCGTGGGCAGGTCGACAAGGAGAGAACTCGTGGACGACGTTCTGCGGCGCGCCCCGCTTTTCGCTGCGCTTGACGACGAGCAGGCTGCCGAGCTGCGTGCCTCCATGACGGAGGTGACCCTCGCCCGGGGCGAGGCCCTCTTCCACGAGGGCGAGCCCGGCGACCGGCTCTACGTGGTGATCGAGGGCAAGGTCAAGCTCCACCGGGCCTCCCCCGACGGCCGCGAGAACATGCTGGCCGTCCTCGGCCCCGGCGAGCTGATCGGCGAGCTGTCCCTGTTCGACCCGGGCCCGCGCACCGCCACGGCCACGGCGCTGACCGAGGTCAAGCTGCTCGGCCTGGGCCACGGCGACCTCCAGCCCTGGCTCAACGCCCGCCCCGAGGTCGCCACCGCGCTGCTGCGCGCCGTCGCCCGACGCCTGCGCCGCACCAACGACTCGATGTCCGACCTGGTCTTCTCCGACGTCCCCGGCCGCGTCGCCAAGGCGCTGCTGGACCTGTCGCGCCGGTTCGGCGTGCAGTCGGAGGAGGGCATCCACGTGGTGCACGACCTCACCCAGGAGGAGCTGGCCCAGCTCGTCGGCGCCTCCCGCGAGACGGTCAACAAGGCGCTCGCCGACTTCGCCAGCCGCGGCTGGCTCCGGCTGGAGGCCCGCGCGGTCATCCTGCTGGACGTGGAGCGCCTGGCCAAGCGCTCCCGCTGAGTCCCCTTCCCCGGCGGCCGCGTCCCCCGCCGCGGCCGGTACCGGAGCACGGCCCGCGCCGTCCCACACCGCGCCGGCGTCACACCAGGCCGTGCTCCTCCAGGTACTCCAACTGCGCCCGCACCGACAGCTCGGCGGCGGGCCAGAGCGTGCGGTCCACGTCCGCGTAGACGTGCGCCACCACCTCCGAGGCCGTGCGGTGACCGTTCTCGACGGCCGTCTCCACCTGCGCGAGCCGCTTGGCGCGGTGCGCCAGGTAGTACTCGACGGCCCCCTGCGCGTCGTCCAGCACCGGCCCGTGGCCCGGCAGCACCGTGTGCACGCCGTCGTCCACGGTCAGTGAGCGCAGCCGCCGCAGCGAGTCCAGGTAGTCGCCCAGCCGGCCGTCGGGGTGGGCCACCATCGTCGTGCCGCGCCCCAGGATCGTGTCGCCGGTGAGCACCGCGGCGTCGGCGGGCAGGTGGAAGCTGAGCGAGTCCGCGGTGTGCCCCGGGGTCGGCACCACCCGCAGTTCCAGGCCGCCGGTGGTGATCACGTCCCCGGCCGTCAGGCCCTCGTCGCCCAGCCGCAGCGCCGGATCGAGCGCGCGGACGGCCGTCCCCGTCAGCTCGGCGAAGCGGGCGGCGCCCTCGGCGTGGTCCGCGTGGCCGTGGGTCAGAAGCGTCAGCGCCACCCTCCTGCCCGTCCGCTCCACGGTGGCGATCACCTTGCGCAGGTGCCCCTCGTCCAGCGGTCCGGGGTCGATGACCACCGCCAGGGACGAGTCCGGCTCGGCGACGATCCAGGTGTTGGTGCCGTCCAGCGTCATCGGCGAGGGGTTCGGGGCGAGCACGCACACCGCGCGGGTGGTGCCCGTGCCGTCGATCACGCCGCCGCGCGGCTGTCCGGGGAGTGCCGCCGCGTCCGTCATGCCGTCTCTCCCCCGCCTCCGCCCGCGGACGTCCGTCCTGTGGGCACGTGTTTGGTGAACTCCTCGTGGCCCGGCCAGCTCAGCACCACCCGCGACCCGCCGGCGCCGTCCTCCTCCAGTCTGGCCCTGGCCAGCACCGGCGTCAGGTCCCGCTCCCCGGCGGCGGCGAGCACCGCGGCGGCGTCGGGGTACGGCCGGATCTGCCGCAGGGTGGCGATGGTCGGCGGCATCATCGTCAACTCGCCCCGGTCGTAGCCGGCGGCCGCGTCCGCCGGACGGATCCACACCGTGCGGTCGGCCTCGGTGGAGGCGTTGCGGGTGCGCTGCCCCTCGGGCAGGGCGGCGACGAAGAACCAGGTGTCGTAGCGGCGCGCCTCGAACTCCGGGGTGATCCAACGCGCCCAGGCGCCCAGCAGGTCGCTGCGGAGCACCAGCTCGCGGCGGGCGAGGAAGTCGGCGAAGGACAGCTCGCGCGCGACGAGCGCCGCCCGGTCCGCCTCCCAGTCCTCGCCCGTGGTGTCGGCGACGACCGTCTCCGGGTCCGGGCCCGCCAACAGGACGCCCGCTTCTTCGAAGGTCTCGCGCACGGCCGCGCACACCACCGCCTGCGCGACCTTCTCGGCCACCCCGAGCCGGCGCGCCCACTCCTCGCGCGACGGGCCGGCCCAGGCCAGGGCGTGCCGGTCGCTCTCGTCACGCGGGTCGACGCCGCCGCCCGGATAGGCGTAGGCGCCCCCGGCGAAGGCCATGGAGGCGCGACGGCGCAGCATGTGGACGACCGGGCCACCGTCGTCGGTGTCCCGCAGCAGCATCACGGTCGCCGCCCGGCGCGGCTCCACGGGGGTGAGCCGCCCTTCGGTCAGGGCCCGGATGCGGTCGGGCCACTCGGGCGGGTACCACTGGCCGTCCCCGGCCGGGGACGGCTGTGACTGCTGTGACGGCTGTTCTGGGTGAGGCGGTTGTGACGACGGAGGCGCGGAAGGCGACGGCGTTGACGGCATGGCCGGATCGTACGACCGCGAGCGGGGATGTTCGAGGGGTGCTCTCGAACATCCCCGCGAACACCCCCGAACATCACGGCCCGAGGTCACGGTCCCGACGCCGCACCCGGCCCGTCCGTCCGCTCAGTCCGCCAGCTCGACCAGGACCTCGAGCTCGACCGGCGCGTCGAGCGGCAGCACCGCGACGCCCACCGCGCTGCGGGAGTGCACGCCCTTGTCGCCGAGGACCTCGCCGAACAGCTCGCTGGCACCGTTGATCACACCGGGCTGGCCGGTGAAGTCCGGAGCGGAGGCGACGAAGCCGGTGACCTTGACGATCCGGGTGATCCGATCCAGGTCGCCGACGACGGACTTCACCGCCGCCAGGGCGTTCAGCGCGCAGACCTCGGCCAGCCTCCTGGCCTCCTCGGGCGTCACCTCGGCGCCGACCTTGCCGGTCACCGGCAGCTTGCCGTCGACCAGCGGAAGCTGCCCGGAGGTCTGCGCGTAGGAGCCGGTGAGCACCGCCGGCACGTACGCGGCCAGCGGGGCCGCCACCTCCGGCAGGGTCAGCCCCAACTCGTCCAGACGTGCCTCGACGGCTCCGCTCACTGCTTCTCCCGCTTGAGGTACGCCACGAGCTGTTCGGGGTTCGGGCCCGGCACGACCTGGACGAGTTCCCAGCCGTCCTCGCCCCAGGTGTCCAGGATCTGCTTGGTCGCGTGCACGAGCAGCGGCACGGTCGCGTATTCCCATTTACGGTGGCATGATGTCGCCATGATCACTCCGCAGGTGGTAACCGGCATGAACTTGCACGTTGCAGCATACGGACGACAGAGCTACGGCCGAGAGAACGGCAGCGAGGCCAGCCCGGCAGCGCAGCGCAGCGCCAACTATGCGCGGTTCGAGACGTTCGCCGCTGAGGTGGCCCGCGACGGCAGAGAGGCCAAATGGTGCGGCCACTTCGAGGACGTAGGCATAAGCGCGTTCAGCGGCGTAGAGCGCCCCGAATTTGAGCGGCTGATCCGTGAGTGCCGTATGGGCCGTATCAACGTGATCATCGTCTACAACGTCAGCCGTCTGTCTCGACTGGAACCGACCGATGCTCTCGGGATCGTGAACGAACTTCACAGCCTCGGCGTAACGATCATCAGCACGACCGAGGGTGTTTTCCGGCCGAAAGACACCTTGGACTTGATCCACCTCATCTTCCGTCTGGACGGCGCGCACCAGGAGAGCCAGAACAAGAGCACGGCCGTCCGTGACGCTGTGAAGCAAGCGCGGGCCCTCGGCGGGTACGTCGGCGGTAAGGCACCGTTCGGCCGGAGGCTGCGTCAGGTGACCCGATACAACGCCGACGGCAAGCCGATTGCCATTCAGCTACTCGACACCGACCCGGAGCAAGCGAAGATCATTCAGCGGGTGTGGTGGATCATCCGCAAATACAAGCACCGCGCGATCACTGAGAAGCCCACCGGTAAGGAGGTGCCCGGTTCCCTCGGAAGCATCGTGCGACAGTTCAACGCCGAGGGTGTGCCGACGCAGGGAACCGCGCGAGGGAAGAAGACGGCCGGGGGCGCGTGGCACATCAAGACCCTTGCCGCCATGCTCCGGCATCCGCACCTTGCAGGGTTCGCAACCGACCCGATTTACGAGAAGCAGAAGACGAACCCTGAAAAGAAGCGGGTAGTCGGGCACCGCATCCGGCGAGACGAGAACGGGGCCCCGATTCAGGCGTGGGAACCGATCATCGAACCGGGCGACTGGTTCGAGTTGCAGGAGTGGCTAGACAGTCGCCCGAAGCGCAAGTTCGAGAACCGGACCACAGCCCTACTTACCAGCATGGAAGTTCTCTACTGCGAGTGCGGACGGCCGATGAGTGCCAACAACGCTGCGCGGCCGGTGGGCGGTTCGTACTTCTGCTCTCGCCCCAAGGGGGTCAAGCCCAAACCGGGTGAGCATGACGGTGGCTCATACATCAGCCGGGCCGGTGTCGATGATCTTGTCGCACGTCGCATCTTCGCTCTGATCTCTACGGCCGAGGACGACCCCGAGACAGCGGACATCCTCGCTGCCGCCGCACAGCGGTTCGGAGAGGCCAACGAGAGCCCAGAGAGAGCCCAGGAACGGCGCACGGTGGTACAGGAACGGGCCGACGCTGCGCGGGCGTTGGAACAGCTCTACGACGATGCCGACCTGTACCGGGGCGATGAGATCGGCCGGGCACGGTGGCGCAAGGACGTACAGGCACAGCAGGAACGTCTAGCCGCATGTGATGCCCTCATGGCTGAACTTGGGGAAGCTGACGTTCCCACGCTGCCTATCTCGGAATGGCTCAGTCATGACGACGACTGGAACGGCGACCCGATCGGCCCCGGTACGTGGTGGGACCGTGCATCGCTGAACGACCGGCGCGCGCTGGTCAAGTTGTTCTGTGAGCGCGTGGAGATCCGTAAGGCACGGGACGACGAAAAGAGCCGAGGAAACAAGGCTGCGCCGGTTGTGGAACCGCGCGTCACGATCACATGGGCCAAGCCGAACCAGCGCGGGCAGGAGGACGCTGCCTAGGCGGTCGTCTGACGCCCTACAGGGGCCCGGTTGGTACTTGGGTACCGCCGGGCCCTTTCGTGTGCCCGCAGACAGCCCTACAACCGTTTTCAACGGGCAGTGCTGTGCCGAGGGTGGAGACGCGGCTACGCCTTACCGCCAGGAAGCCACAGGGGCCGCTGTGAGCGCCGTTCGCCGGCTAGCCGAGGAATACCGCCTAGGAAGCGCTAGACGGCCGTCTACGGCGCTCTACGCCCCTCGGTGCCGCCGACTACCGGGTCAGCCGCGTGAAACGCTCTGAGGGCCGCACAGGAGTTCTGTAGTCAAACGACTACTCTATGTGATGTCAGTTGCGGGCATTCGGCCCCTGACCTGCTGTTCTTAACAAACTCACTCTCTGCACTCCGAGAGCAAGAGACAGCGCGCCGAGGCCGCTTAACTCGCTCGCTCTCTGAGGGACAGCAAGACACCCGCTCGCTGAGGGGGTGTCTTTTCTTTGGTCCGATTTTGGATGCATCCAAGGAGGAGAGCTAATGCGCACTAAGTGCAACTGCGGTAAGCCGCTCCCGCCCTACTGCGGAACGGGACAGCGACCGAAGTATTGCAGCCGCTCATGCCGTAGCCGTGCCTACTACCAGCGCAAGACGTACGGCGCTACTCGCTGAGGAAACACCCCCACCTAGGAACGTTCCTAGGTGCCACGCCGAGAGGACACACGAGAATGACCGAAGCAGAAAAGCAGCGCGCCCGAGTAGACGCGCTGATCGTATGGGTTGAGGAACGAATAGAACTCCTCAACGACTACGGGCCCGGTGCGCTGTCTAGCGACCAACTGATTTTCCCCGACCCGTACCGCACCCCCGACGCACCCGAAAGCAAGCCACGCCGTAACCGCACCGCCCGCAACGCCGCCGCCGCACTCGCATTCCTGGAGAACGACAAGTGAACTTCGATAACGCCTACTGGGCCCGACAGCGTGAACTACTAAGCATTGACCCCGAGGTTCGGCACGTGAACTTTGCGCGGTTCGTTGCCGACCAGTGCGGCCACGAGCTACGCCACGTGCAGCACGTTGGTTGGTACCGCTGGAATGGCCGAATCTGGGAAGCAACCGGCGACGACGGCGCGGCCATGCAGGCGATTACCGATGCCGCCCGAATCCTCATGCGCCACGGGGCCGACAATCCCGCTGACATGAATTGGGCTGCCGCCGCAGCTAACAAGATGCTCGTTAACTTCCAGCGGCGCGCAATCGTCGCGGAAATGTCCGTCCTGCCGCAGCTCCGAGCCACGGTCGATGATCTCGACACACACCGCCACTTGCTGACGTTCCGCAATGGCACCGTGGACCTCCGAACCGGCGAACTAAAGCCGCACGATCCCGCCGACATGCTGACGCAGTGCGCGCTAGTCGATTACGTGCCCGATGCCGAGTGCCCCCGCTGGCTGCGATTCGTAGAGGAAATCTTCCCCGGCGACCCCGAGCTACAGCGGTACTACCAGACCTTTCTAGGAATGGCGATTACCGGCGAGGTACGCGAGCACGCGCTAGGCGTTTGGTACGGAGAGCACGGCCGGAACGGCAAGGGCACCACCATTCGCACCATGCAAAAGGTGTTCGGTCACGATATCGTGCATGAGGTTCCGTTCACCATCTTTGAGAACGTGCGCGGTCAGGCTGTCCACACTGAGCAAATCGCAGCGCTGCGCGGTAAGCGGCTAGTCGTGGCGCAGGAAGGTAACCAGGGTGTGCCGATGAATACGGCGCTACTCAAGAACCTTTCCGGTGGGGACCGAATCAACACCCGACACCTTCACGGAAAGGTGTTCTCTTTCGAGCCCACCTTTACCATCGTGCTCGCTACCAACTATCTGCCGGAATTCGGTTCGGGTGGTGCTGCGCTATGGGCCCGCACTAAGGCCGTTCTGTTCGGACAGAGCTTCGCTGACCGGCGAGACCCGGACCTAGAACCAACGATCCAGGGGCCGGAGCGTGAGGGTGTAGCCGCATGGGTTGTCCGTGGCGCAGTCCGCTACTACGCCGAAGGCTTGCGCGACCCGCTGAGTGTCGTTGCTGCGACCGAGCACCACAAGGAAGAGGTGGACCCGCTAAAGCCTCTCATCGGTGAGGTATTCGACTACGACGACGACAGCGAAGTTAAGCGGTCCGATTTCAACCGGGCGCTAAAAGAATGGTGCCAGGACAACGGCGAAACGTCGGGCAAGTTTAAGCCCAGCTCCGTTAAGAACCACCTAAAGACGAACGGGGTCACCGAGGTTCAGCGAAAGGGCAAGGGTTGGATGTACCGAGGTATCTACCTGCTGTCTGACCCGCCCGCACACATCGTGAAGCCTGAGCCGCTCGGCCCCGGAATTCTCGACCAAACGCAGCGCTGACAGCGGGAAAGCGCGCTTTAGCGGTGGGGCGGTCATAGAAAAGTTGTTACCTGTACCTTCTCCCCATACGTGTATAGGAGGAAGGGTCAGGTAACAAGAAATCTGTTACCGCCCCTCTCGCTTTCGCGGCCTTCCTCGCTGTGGTGCCGGTGCACCGTAACGGCTGTATAACCATCCCTCGGCCCCGTGCGGAATTCCGCCCCTAAACGGCGCTTTCCCTTAACAAACTCACTCTCTCACGGGTAGGGCCGATTCCAAAGGTTCTGTTACGGGGTCACCCTTCGGACGTTCTCTCGGCGTTGCCCGGCCGGTCAGATTTTCTCTCCTTGTCTGGCCGGCTGCCCGCCCACATAGGAACGTTCCTAGGTGATCCCCTCGCGGCTGCACCCGCACCCCCCTTAGTCTTCGGTGAGGATAACTCACGCGCGTACTGACGTTTACGGCGTGGCGCTCACCGCTTGCCCCCTTACCCGCTGTGTGGTCTGTGCAGAGACCCGGCCGGTAAGGGGGCATTTTTCGTATCCCGAGAGGAACACCGTATGGGCTCATGGAATTGGGCTGAGCTTAGTAGTTCCGGTGGTAGCTCTACCCACAACCGCGATTACGCCGAGCGCTGGTCCCGTAAGCGGGCACAGAGCAGCCGCCCCACCCTCGGTCACTTCGACCATTACGAGGAAAAGGCGCGAGAGCGTGAGGCTGCACAGCGAGAGGCCGAGGCAAACCGAAACGCTGCCGAGTGGTCGAGTGAGTGGCGAGAGCGGGAAGACGCGATAAGTCGTTTCCGCGCTGATGATCCAGAGCCATTCGTTCCCGGCCCCGACGCTGACGATTTTTATGTACGAATGGATGAGCGCGCGGAATGGGAAAAGCGTCGAGACGCTTACCTAGATCGCGTCGAGGGTGAAAAGATCGCCGCCCGTATCAAGAGCCGTTTCTAACCGAGGAGAACACCCGAAATGAAGCTAGAACTAGCTCCCAGCAATGTTCGTATTGCGCTGGAGTCTGCCGACCGGACTAAGGCGAAGGTTAATGAGCTAGCCGAGAAGGTCAACCGGGCCACGCCGCCCGAGAAGATTTGGACGGATGAGGCGCAGCTACTCGGTATTGATCCGTGGCACTGTGACCTAGCGCCGGCCGTAGCCGCTGAGCGTTGGAAGAAGGTGCGGGAGCTAAGCGACTTTTGCGACGACCTAGAGGCGCGCTGGCATGAGCTGGAAAGCGAAGCCGAGGCCATCCGGAAGAATGCCGCTAAGGCACACGCCGAGGCGCTGCGAAAGGGCACTAAGGCCCCGTCCACGGCTGCTAAGGCATTCGAGGCTGACGCTGCCCTAGAGGGATGCTCGCTGGTTCTGAGTGAGACTGTGACCGAGCTACGTCGGGCGCGAAAGTCTTACGACTCGCTGCTAAACGATACGGCGTTTCTCAACGAGTACCGGGAGGCCGTTATTACCGAGTTCAAGGCGCAGCGGGAAAAGGCAGCCGAGGCTTTCAAGGCTGCCGCTGGCCACATCAACGCGACGCGCCGGCGATACGGCACTCTAGTTAACCTCACGGTGAACCACCTAGACGCTATTCCCGAGGAAGCTCGTTACCATCTACCGCTTCGCGGCACGGGGTGGGGAAACGCCGATGTGTCTACCTCGCTAAATATGCTGCAAAAGCAGTTCAACGAGGATCACCCGCTGTTCTCTGGTGATTTCTTCACGATGCCGCTAGGCGAGATTGCCGAGGCAGCCGAGGAGTTGGCCGAGGAACGAAAGGCGACGGCCGACCGGCGTAACTACCTGATGTAGCCCGGTTGTTTTGGCGGGGTCGGTATAGGACCACCGGCCCCGCTTTCATTCTTCCTGGTTATGAATGCACGCATTGAACGCGTGCACATTCCTCGCTGAATTCACGCTGCGTAGCCTCGCTGAATGTCACCGAATGTGACTGGAAGGGTGGGGGCCCACCCCCAAACGGCCCTCTTCCGGACCGGGACCGTATAGCAGTCACCGGAATGCGTGCCCGCAGCGCTCCCAGCTCCAGCAAACCAACACGCACCGTAAGGAGGTGCCATGCCTGAAACCAGCCGGTCGGCTGCATTCCGTGACGAGATTACGGAGGCGTTCGACCTTGACCCGGATCACGCCCGCATCGTTGATGAGGCCGCCCGCATTCTCGATGAGCTAGCCCTGATGGAATCGGCTATCGCCCAACACGGTGCGATTGTTCAGGGACGCTACGGCCCGCAGATTAACCCCGCGCTAGAACAGGCCGATAAGCACCGTAAGACGTTTATGGCGTTGCTCAAGTCGCTTAACCTCCCGCGCGAGACTCACGCCGAGATCGTGGATATGACCGAGGCCGCAGCGGCTAAGGCGCGGAGCGATGCAGCGCGTAAGGCTGCGCTGGCCCGATGGGGGACCCGAGGATGAGCCGCCGCCGTTATTCCTCAGCCGTCCCTTTGCCGGTCCGTGTGGAACACCTGCTAACGCTTAGCGCTCCCGCTCCCGCTGTTGTGCGTGACGTACTCAGCGAGCACCCCGAGGCAGCGCGCATTTACAGTACGGACGCCGCCGACTGGCTTACGGATAAGGAACTGTCCGCGCCGTATTTCTACGACGCAGCACACGCGGTCATGCTGGCCGAGGTGAACCGGGATCATGCGATTGACGGATGGTTCCGCTCCCTTGAATTCACCGTCCGCGACCTTGAACGCTCGGCGCTGTATTCCGCACGCGGTATTGGGTTTGGTATTCCGCCGCTTGAATCGTCGGTGTTGCACCTGCCCGCGCTCCGCTGGTCTGGCCGTTGCGCTGTTCGTCGCACCACACCTTGACGTTTAGGTGTGATCCATAAGCCACCGGGCGGTTTGGCCGTCGCCCGGTTAGGGGGTGCCGCTCCGCTGTCTTTCTTCCTTTCAACAGCGTTGAGCGGCCCCCCGTTTTCTTCGAAAGGAAACACACGATGAGACTTCCCCTATACGCACGCATTGCGGCTACGGGCGGCCGGCCGGTTGTCCTACTCGCTGCGCTGGCCATGTCCGCACCGGGCGAATATCAGCTAGCGGTCATGGCCGGTTGGTCGCCGAGCGTGGCCGTTCTCATGCCGCTTGTGGTTTCGGCGTACGCCGCTGTTGCTGCGGTCATTTCGGCCACCTGTCCGGACAGCCGGTCAGCGAGGATCGGGGCGGGAATGGCGCTGTTGCTCGCGTTGACTGCGCAGGTGACCGCGCATCTGATCATGTCCGGTTATCTGTCGGTCGGGCCGGTCATGGTTGCCGCTGTATCGGCCGTTCCGCCTCTTGTGGCCGGTCACCTAATGCACCTTGCCGCTGTGGGCCGTAACGGCGCTGAGAGGCTGTCTGAGGGCCGCGAGGATGACCGGCCTACTGACCGGCCGACAGAGCCGCGTAAGGACGCTGAGAGGCCGTTTGAGAGCGTCGCGGACACGGGCCCGGACATGGCCGGACAGAGCGCCGAGGATGACCGCCCGTCCGGTCAGCGTTCGCCGGTCACTCCACCTAGCCCCGAGGTAATCCGTACGGCCATTGCCGCACTGTCCGCCAGTGGGCAGCGCGTGACCGGACAGATGATCGCTGACCATTTCGGCGTCAGTGAACGCACCGGCCGCCGGTATCTGGCCATGGTCGAGGAGTCCGCCAATGCGCGATGACAGCAAGCTGATTCGAGTCGATATCGACTACGGCGCGCGTAGGCGTTGCCGCGAGTGTGGCCGACTCCGCAGCGTGCGCATGTTCGCAATTGATCTAGGGCATCCTGATTACCGCAACCCCCGCTGTGACGACTGTGAGAGTTCCGATGAATGGTGAACAGCGTAAGTGCATACGGCCCGGTTGCGGTCGGCTAGGTGATTCTCGGAGCAGCGGGAAAGGTCGGCGTTTGTATTGCAGCTCGCGCTGCCGAAAATGGCATCGGTCGTTCACAGCGTTTACCGAGGGTGGCGTAGCTATGGGCAGGGACGCGAACACTGACGCTGTGCTGTTCGCGGGAATCCGTGCTCTTGGTCTTTTCGATCCTCGGACCGGCCCTGTGCTGTGCGAATTGTTCGAGGCTTACGGGCGGCGAGGATGAGCGCCGAACCGCAGCGAGTTGTGTGGACGCCAAACGGCTGGATTCCCTCGGATGCGCCGGCCCCGGCCGGGATGGTTGCTTACCGGTTTCCTCGCTCGCTGCCGGTTGTCCAGCCTGCCGAGGTTTCGGCCGAGGAGTTCCCGCGTAGGCCGAGAGTGCGTCAGGGACACCCGAGGAATTACGGCCGTAGGCGATAGGGCACCTAGGAACGTTCCTAGGTGCGAGGAGAGGAACACACGTGATCATCACCAGAGAGCACGCGCCGGAATGGGCGCGATTCACAGCGCGCAAGCCTCACCCGCTGGCCGACCGTAAGGCGCGAGGACGCTATAACCGGGCGCTGCGGAGCAGGGGCGTACCGGCGAAAAGCTGTTCTCACTGTTATGCCGTCAAGGCTCTGTCGCAGTTCAATAAGAACAGCGGAAAACCAGACGGGCGAGAATCCCGATGTCGCGAGTGTCACCGCGCCGCTAATGCACAGTGGTACGCCGAGAACACCGAACGTCAGCGTGCATATGCCGCCTGGTATCACAAGGAGTACGCCGAGAAGCGCCGCGCTTACGTCGCCCGGTGGTACGCCGAGCACACCGAGGAGAGGCGCGCGTATATGGTCCGGTACCGCGCCGAGAATCCCGATAAGGAACGCGCCAAAGAACGCCGCCGCCGGGCACGTCTGCACGGCGCTGATAACGACGGTTGGACAGACTCCGATATCGCACGCCGCGCCGAGGAGTGCGACGCTTACGGCTGTTTCTGGTGCGGCAGCGATCCGGGCGAGGATTGGCACCGGGACCACATAGTTCCGCTGTCTCGTGGTGGCAGTAACCGGCTAGAGAACATCGCTATTTCCTGTCAGCCGTGCAATAGCTCGAAATGGGCAAAGATCCCTTACGAGGAGTGGACACCCCCGTTGGCCGAGGAACCCGCGTAAGCACCTAGGAACGCTCCTCGGTAATATCGCACAAACATTCGATAACCCCCGATAGTCACTCTCACAGCGAGGGCGACTGTCGGGGGTTATTTGCGTTTTTGACGCTGCGTCAGATTCCAGCGCATAAGGAAACCCCCGGCGGCCGGCTGCACCACCGAGGGTTCCTCTCGCGGTTCTATCGCTGTTGTTTGCGCGCTGCTCTCATGTTGGCTTCACGAATCGCTGCCATTCCATGACAACGGCACGTGCAGATCAGGTACACCAACCCCTCTACCGGCCGTGCCGGCGGCTTCCCCTCGGAGCACTCGTCGCAGTAACGGAACCGGCATTCGGCGCTGACGTACTTTGGCGCTGTCTTCACCGGTCCCCCTCGGTCGGCTGCCGGCGAACGGCATTCGCGTCCTGGCGAAGCTTCCTCGCTGCGCACTCGGTGCACGCCACTACCGAGACACCGGGGCCAGAGTTGCCGGGGATGAATGCCACTTCGACCGTGGCCGGCTGGTATTCGTCGTGCTGACAGAACGTCGCTCGGATGGTTCCTGTCACGACGCGCCCCCATGAACGTAGATGGTTCCCGAGTCTTGACCGAGGGTTTCCGGCGCGAACTGTTCGTGCGCTATCACGTACGGCCGAACCAGCGGGGAAGTGTCGCCGTCGATGATCTCCACCGGTACGGCGCGGTTGGTCGTGATCAGCGTTCGGCGGACAGGATCGGTCGGCTCGGCCGGCGGTTCCTCGGCTCTGCGCTGTCCAGTCGGCGGGAACAGCCATCCGAGGAGAGCGCGGGTTATCGTTCGCATGTCGGTCGCTCCCTATAGCGATCGGCCACAGCCCCGGACACCTAGCCCGTGTCGCGGGGCACTTTCGTTGCGTGACCAAACTACCGCGTAACCGCACTACCGCACTAGCGCAGTACCGCGATAGCCGAAACTCGCGGAACCGCGCACGCTGATCCCATGAACCTTGATCGTTCCGTGCCGGTGTGGCCACAGGTGGCCGACGAACTACGCCGCCGTATCGACGCTGGGAAGTACAAGCCGGGTGAGCGGTTCCCCGGAACGGTGGCTATCGCGGCTGAGTTCGAGGTGAGCCAATCGACCGCGCAAAAGGCCGTGGTGCAGCCTCGCAGCGAGGGGCGGTTGCGAACGGTGCTGGGGCAAGGTTCGTTCGTTACCGACGGGCCCAAGGGCGACTAAGCCCCCGGCCCGAGGGGCGAGGGGTTCGGCCCGGTAGCGCTGACGCCCCGAGCGTCACGTTTCCGCAGGTCAGTGGCCGTATTGCTCATGCCATGGTGTGTGGTGTAACTTTCGCGTATTCCCACTTCGTCATGGGGGTGACCTTAACCGCTCGCCGGGCCCCGACCCACCTCCCGCCCTGTCTCTTATACACATCTCCGAGCCCACGAGACCTCTCTACATCTCGTATGCCGTCTTCT
>NZ_JODL01000016.1 GCF_000718985.1 Streptomyces megasporus
TGCTGCCAGAAGGGCGTCCAGGTTTGTCTTCACACACTGACCAACGGGCGCCCTTCGCCATGGTCGCGACCAGGACAGACATCGGACTCATTCATCTAGCGGCCGAGCCGGGACAGGCAGAGCGCCTCGTCCTGGCGGAGTTGGATCACCACCGGGTCGTGGGGGCCGCGTTCGACGGTGTACTCCCGGGCGAGCCGGGTGATCTCGGGCAGCGCGCGGGCGTACTGGCCGGTGTCCAGCAGCACCGCCGCGTACTGCTTGCGCAGGGAGCGGACGACGGCGGAGTCCGCGCCGTGCTCGGCGACCGCGGCCGGGAGGGCGTCGCCCAACAGGTCGGCGACGCGCGTGTAGTGGCCGGTGGCCAGCAGGGACCGGACCTCCTCCAGCACGGCGGTCAGGTCGACGCCCCGCGGCGGCGGCCCGAAACCGGGGACGGGCGGCGGCACGGGGGTGCCGTACGCGGGCGAGGGCGCGGCGGTGGGTGCCGGGACGGGCGACGGCACGATCACCGTGGGCGCGTGCGCCGGGGGCGTGGCGGGCCGGTGCGGCGGCCAGGGGGCCATGGGTTCGCGGAACGGGCGCGTCGGGTCCAGCGGCAGGATCGGACCGCCCTCCCCCGGCCGGGGCAGCAGCGGGGCGAGGGCCGCGTAGACCTCGTGGGCGTCGGCGGGGCGGGCGTTCGGGTCCTGGTCCAGCAGCCGCCACACCAGGGCGTCCAGCGACTCGGGGACCTCCGGGCGCATCTCCCGCACGGGAACGGGCTTGTGGTGGAGCTTCTTGTACAGCAGCCCGGCCGCCTCCGGCGCCTCGAAGGGGACCCGGCCGGTGAGGAGTTCGTACAGCAGCACGCCCAGCGCGTACAGGTCGGCGCGGGGGCCGACGGGGGTTCCGCCCACGGCCTGTTCGGGAGCCATGTAGACGGGGGTGCCCACGAGGGCTCCGGTGCGGGTCAGCCGGGTGGTGTCGCCGCCCGTCTTCACGGCCGCGATGCCCAGGTCGAGGATGACCACGCGGCCGTCGGGCCGCACGATGACGTTGCCGGGCTTGAGGTCGCGGTGGACGATGTGGACGGCGTGCACGGCCACCAGCGCCGAGCACATCTGGGCCACGACGGCCACGGCCCACCGCCAGGGGTAGGGCTCCTGCTCGGCGAGGTGGTCGCTCAGGTCGCTGCCCTCCAGGCGCTGCATCACCAGGTACAGCTCGTCGCCGTCCCGGCCGGCGTCGTGGACGGCGACCAGCCCGGGGTGGTCGAGCTGCGCGGTGACGCGGCACTCCCGCTCGAACCGCTCCCGCAGTTCCTCGGGGCCGGTGCTGCCCGACAGCGAGGCCATCCGGCCGGAGTGCATCAGCTTCACCGCGATGCGGCGCTCGCCGAGTCCGAGGTCGTGGCCGCCCCACACCTGGCCCATGGCGCCGCTGCCCAGGAGCTCGGTCAGTCGGTACCGGTCCGCGATCAGCCGTCCGTTCACCGGCTCTCCCGTCCGTCCCGGCCGCGCAGCAGCGCGTCCAGCTCGTCCAGTTCGGAGGCGACCTGACGCATCCGCGGCGACTGCGGGGCGGGGGGCGGTACGGGCGCGACGGGCGGGGGCGCGGCGGGCCGCGGGTACCCGTACACCGTGGGCGCGTTCGCGATACCGGCGGCGTGGGGGCCGACGGGCGGGGCGGGGTACGGCGCGGAACCGGAATACGGCGCGGGATGCGGAGTGGGGGCGGGGTACGGCGCGGGATGCGGGGTGGGGGCGGCCGTCCGGTACGACGCGGGATCGCGGAGGAAGCGGTCGCCGAGCACGGCGTGCACCACGGAGCCGCCGATCAGCGCGAGGATGTACATCCCGGCGAAGCCCGATCCGGTGCTCTTCTCGTCGCCGAAGACGAACAGCAGCACCACGTAGATCACGGTCAGGGCGACGGCGAGGCCGAAGACGGCCCAGTCCAGCCGGCGCCGGCGGATGATCGCGAAGCGCAGGGAGGGCACCCAGGTCAGCAGCCCGAGCGACCACAGGGGGAACGAGGCGAAGAACAGCCGCATCACCATGCCTCCGACCCCCGGTCCGGGGCGGGACGGGGCGGGGGGCGGAGTGGCTCTCTGGCCGTACATCAGCGCGCGGACTCCCTTTCCGACATCTCTCGATGTGAGGGTATACATCGCCGCCGACGGCGCGGGCCCCGTCGTGGTGCGCCGATACCGATCCGATGCCTGCCCGTGCCCGCTCGGTCCGGGTCGGTCCGGCTCAGTCCGGGTCCACGGTGCCGTCGACGATCGCGTCGCGGGTGTCCCTCACCAACTCCTCGCCCAGTTCCGCCGCCCGCCGCAGGGCCGTCTCGAAGGCGGCCAACTCCCTGAAACGCCGCCCGTGTCGCCGTTGTTCCTCCAGCGGCAGCCGGGGCAGCCGCAGCCGCCGCACGTCCGGGCGGGAGGTGGTGGAGGCGCGGCCGGCGGTCCGGCGGGGGATGGCGGCGCCGCGCAGGAAACCGGCCACGAACCACGGGTCGAGCACTTCCGGGTCCGGGCGCAGCAGCCAGTGCCGGCGGTCGAGCGTCTCCCCCGCCGCATCGGGCTCCACCACGTGGGCGGCGCCGGGTCCGAGGGCGGGGAGCACCACGTCGCCGGGCCGGGTCACGGCCGGTTCGGCGCCGTTGCCGCCGGGGCACAGGCGGAGGGCGCCGCCGCGGGCGAGTTCGCCGACGGTGACGCCGGCCCGGCGCGCCCCGCCCTGCCCGGCCCCGTCCGGGAGGGGCCCCTGGAGCGAGGCCCCCTGGGGCGGCGCGGGCGTGACGGGGACCGGGACGAGGTGGAGGGCGCGGCGCAGGGCGCGGTCGAGGTCGGCGCGCGTCCGGGTGAGGGCTTCGGCGTCGACCCGGCCGGCGGGCGGCAGGCACCGGGCGGGGGCGAGGTCCACGTCCTCGTCGAGCAGGTCGACCACGGCCGGGGCGGCGCTGACGCCGGGCTCCCCGGGGACCGTGCCGTCGCGGTCGAAGGTCCGCCAGGCGTCCAGCACGGTCCGCCGCAGCTCGTCCCGGAGCGGTTTCCGCCGGCCGTCCGCCGTCCGGTCCGCCTGGTGCCGGGTGCTCGCGTCGACGACCAGGAGCCGGGGCTCGGGCCCGCCCGGCGTCGGCCGGCCGCCGTCCGGTCTGCGCAGCACCCACAGGTGCGGCGACAGGCCGTGTGGGGACGCGGCGCCCGCGGGGAGCGCGATGACGGCCCGCAGCGCGCCCCGGCGCAGCAGGGCGGCGCGCACGCGGCGGCCGGTGCGCCGGGAGGCGGCGGCGGGCGGCATCAGCAGGACGGCGGTGCCACCGGGCCGCAACCGGGACAGGGCGTGCTGCACCCAGGCCAGTTCGGACTCGGTGCGCGCGGGCAGTCCGTACTCCCAGCGGGGGTCGTACGCCAACTCGTCGCGCCCCCAGTCGCGTTCGCCGAACGGCGGGTGGCACAGCACGACGTCGACGCCGGTGACGTCGTGCGCGGCGTCGACGTCGCGCAGGGCGTTCCCGGCGCGCACGTGGACGGCGACGTTCCCGCGGAGGGCGAGACCGAGGGCGGCGAGCCGGGCGAGGGCCGGGTCCCTCTCCCACCCGTGGGCCTCACGTGGCCGGGCCCTGCCGTCGGGTCCCTCGGCCGCGGCGAGCAGCCCGCCGGTTCCGCAGGCGGGGTCGAGCACGCGGGCGGCGGGGCCCGCGACGGCGGCCATCAGCGCGGCGGTCTCGGGCGGGGTGGCGCGGGAGGGCCGGGGGTGGGTGTCGAGGTGGCGGCCGAGGAGGAAGGAGTACGCCCCGAACGGGCCCAGTTCGTCGGCGAGTTCGCCGAGGGGCCCCGGAACGGGGTTCTCCGGGTGCCGCAGCAGCGCCTCGCCGGCGCGGACGAGGGCGGCCCGCACGCCGTCGGGGTCGCTCTCGATCCGCTGCCACGCCTCCTCGCGCGGGGGGACGCGGGCGAGCTTGCCCCGGGCGCGCAGCCACTCCTCGACCTCGGCGAGGGAGAAGGTGGGGCCGGTGTCCGTGCCGCCCACGGGCTTGGGAAAGTTCGGGTGGCGACGCCGCCAGTCGCCGACGGTCGCGCGCCCCACCCCGGCGATCCGGGCGATCCCGGTCGCGGTCACCTCCGTCGTGTCGTCCGGCATCCGGCCGCCTCCCATACCGCACCTCCCGCCCCGCACCGCGCCCTCAAACACCGTCGTGGCCAACACTTTCATCAAGTCATCGCTTCAACAAGGCAACCAACATAGCGTGCGTTGACTTTATTCACAGCTTCTGCTGTAGTCGACGCACCGGTTCACAGGTTCGACTCAGCCCGGAAGGTGCCCGTCCATGCCCGCTCAGCAGTCCCTCACCGCCCGCAAGCGCCTGATCGCCGCCGCGGCCGGCGCCGTCCTCGCCCTGGGCGGCCTCACCGCCTGCGGCCTGGAGGAGCCCACCGTCACCAAGGCCCCGGCATCCGACGCCAAGGAGGCCGGCGAGGACGCCAAGGGGAAGCAGAAGAAGGAGTCGACGGGGCAGGCGGACGGTCAGCTCGCCGCGGGCGACACCGCGAACTACGACAGCGGCCTGCGGATCACCGTCTCCGAGGCCACCCCCTACACCCCCGGCGAGTTCTCGATAGGCCACACCGAGGGCAACAAGGCCTACAAGCTCACCGTCACCCTGGAGAACTCCGGCGCCGAGAAGGTGAACACCACCCTGATCACGCTCACCGCCCGCGCCGGCGAGGACGGCGTGGAAGCCGAGCAGATCTTCGACGACACGGTCGGCGAGGGCTTCGACGGCAACCTGCTGCCCGGCAAGAAGGCCACCGCCGAGTACGCCTTCGACGCCCCGGCCGACGCGAAGAACCTCGACGTCGAGGTCGACCCGCTGGACTTCACCTCCGAGGCCGCCCAGTGGGGTCTGACCCTCTAGAGACCCACCCCGGAGCCGGGCCGGACGGTGGGGCGGACGGGCCGGAGCAAGGCCCGTCCGCCCCACCGTCCACCGTCCACCGAGCGGAGCGGTCCCGCCGCCGGCGGATCAGAGGTGGTCGCGGGGCAGGCTCCGGTTCCAGGTGCGGGAGAACACCCGGTCCTCCCCCTCGTACCCGTCGAGCGTCGCGTGCAGCAGGAACTCCTCCTCGGTGCAGCGCAACACCTGACGGGTCACCGTGCGCACCCTCCAGTCGCCGCGGGAGAACTCCATCGTCCACTCCGACTCGCCCCGCGCGGAGGTGAAGTCGTCGGCCACCGAGCCATAGCGCTCCCAGGCGCGGCGGTGCGCCTCCAGGCCGATGTCCTCAAAGCGGATCGTGCCGCCGTCCTTGACGATCTCCAGCGTCGACCTGTAGTCGACCAGGTCACGGGAGACCTCCCAGCGCTGTTCGGACGGGGTCACCCGGGTGGTGGGGATCGGCTCGGTGCCCTCGGGTTCCTGAAACGGCCGCCCCTCGACCCCGTCGGGCGCGCCGTTCGGACGCACCGGCAGCGTCAGCGCACAGCCGGCGGTGTGGACGGTCAGCAGCACCGGACGTGGCGGCGGCCAGGCCAGCGGCCAGTACGACGTCGACAGCGACAGCCGGATGCGGTGGCCGGGCGGGAAGGCCTGCGCCACGCCGTTGAGCTGCACCCTCACCCGGTACCGGCGGCCCGGCTCCAACGGAACGGGCTCGTCCCCGTCCGCGCGGGTGAGGTTGAGCAGCCCGTAGGTGACGCGAGTGGCCCGGCCGTCCGGCGCCACGTCCGACAGGCGGGCGGCCACCATCGCCACCGGCTCGCTCACCGACAGCTCCAGTTCCACGCTCGGCGCGCCCAGGATCTCCACCCGCTCCGACAGCGGCTCGCTGTCGAAGACCAGCGAACCGCCGTCCTCCTCGCGCTGGTCGTACGGCAGGTCCGGCGGCGCGTTGTACGAGGCCCACTTGCCGGCGAACTGGCCGACCGACAGCGGCGACCGCACCGTCAGTTCCGTCTCCTCCACCGCCTCGCCCGGCGCGGCGAGCCGGTGCCGGCCCAACGGGTGCGCCACCGGCTCGACGTTCGGGGACGGCCAGGAGGGCTCCCCCACCCAACGGCCGGGACGCTCCTCGTAGGACGTGGACGGCGGGACGCTCTCCTGCATCCAGGCGTGGAGCATCGGACCGTCCGTCACCCCGTTGTCGACGCCCTTCAACCAGTGGTCCCACCAGCGCACCACCTCCTGGAGGTAGCCGATCGCCGGACCCGGCTGCCCCAGGTGCGGGTACTTGTGCGACCACGGGCCGATCAACCCCCTGCGGGGCACGTCCAGGTGCTCCAGCAGGCGCGTGACGGCGTTGGAGTAGCCGTCCGCCCAGCCGCTGGAGGCCAGCACCGGCACCCGCACCGCCGAGTAGTCCTCGCAGATCGACGCGTGCCGCCAGTGGTCGTCGCGCCGCTGGTGGCTCAGCCACTCCAACGCCCACGGCCGGGTGTTCTCCAGCCGCTCGTACCACATCTCCCGCCACGCCTCCCCCACCAGCGCCGGGTCCGGCGGGCAGGTGGCGTAGGCGAACATCGTGCCCGCCTCGGCCAGGTTGTCCGACAGCAGACAGCCGCCCATGAAGTGCATGTCGTCCGCGTAACGGTCGTCGGTGAAGGACGAGATGACGATCGCCCTCAGGCTCGGCGGACGGCGGGCGGCCACCTGGAGCGCGGCGAAGGCGCCCCAGGAGATGCCCATCATCCCCGTGTTCCCGTCGCACCACGGCTGCTCGGCCAGCCAGGCCAGCACGTCCTCGGCGTCGGTCTGCTCCACCTCCAGGTACTCGTCGCGCAGCACCCCCTCCGACTCGCCGGTGCCGCGGATGTCGACCCGCACACAGGCGTACCCGTGGCCCGCGACGTAGGGGTGGTGGATCGAGTCGCGCACGGAGGTCAGGTCCCGCTTGCGGTACGGGATGTACTCCAGCACCGCGGGCACCGGCTCGGTGTCGGAGGAGACCGGGCGCCAGATCCGGGCCGACAGCCGGACACCGTCGGAGACCGGGATCCGGACGTGCTCCTCCACCTTCGTCTCGTACGGCAGGTTGGTCACACAGCGCACGGGCGAACCTACTCCTCCCCGAACTCGTACGGCAGCATCGCCAGACACCGGTCGTACTTCTCGCGCATCTCCTCCTCGCTGTCGGCGCCGACGAAGACGTGCGTCAACTCGTAGCTGTAGCTGTCCTGGCCCGGCATCTCCGACAGCCGCTGCCCCTCCTTCGCCTTCACCACCACCCGCACCCCGGGGATCTCGCGCTCCACGCGCTCGACCTCCTCGCGCGTCGGCGCCCGCCGCACCACACCGTCGGCGAACTGCCGGTGGTACCACTTGGCGGCCACCTCGTAGGGGCCCTTCCGGTACGGCAGTCGCGGATCGCGGCCCAGCGCCAGGCTGAGCATGCAGTGGTGGTTGGGGACACCGTCGACGAACTCGAACAGCTCGGCGTGCGACTGCGAGTGCCGCGGGTTGATCTCCAGCAGGCCGATCTCGTCGTTGGCGGCGTCGTAGAAGTACTCGATGCTGAACGTCGCCCAGTCCAGGCCGACCTGCTCGATCACCCGCTTCGAGACGTCCTTCAGCCGCAGCACCACCGGCTCGGGCAGCGCCGAGGGGTACTGGTGGCGCATGAAGCAGGGGGTGTCGGGATAGTTGATCGAGTCCAGCACCCCGTAGACGGTCACCTCGCCGTCGTACACATAGCCCTCGACGGCGGCCTGCACCCCGGACAGGGACTCCTCGGCCAGACACGCCTGCCCGCCCGCCTCGGCGATCTCCGGCGGGAGGTCGAGCCGGTCCAGCACGAACTCGAACGGCCTGCCGATGCGGGCGACGCCCCGGCGTATCTCGGCCACGGCCCGTCGGAACTCCTCCTCGTCCGCCACCCCGAAGGCCAGCTCCGACGAGTAGGACTTGACCGGCTTGAGCCACATCGGGAACCGCATGCCCTCGGGCGGCTCCGGATCGCCCTCCAGGTCCACCAGCGCGAAACGGGGATGCTCCTCGATCACCTTCCGCTGTTCCAGCCGGCTCCAGTACTTGTGCTCGCACTTGACCACCGACTCCAGGCTGGTGGCGCGCGTCCCGTACCGCTCGGCCAGGATCGGCACCAGGGTGCTGACCGGGAAGTCCCAGTAGCCGACGATGGCGTCGACGGTGCCGTCGAAGGCGTCCAACTCCTTCTCGGCCTTCTCCAGCAGGTCCGCCACGGCGATCTCGCCGTGCTGGAGTTCCTCGACGCTCAGCAGCGGGTGGAACCGGTACTCCTCCGCGTGCGGCACCTCGTTCAGGGTCCGCAGGTTCTCCTCGTCCATTCCGATGACGAACACGTTCGTCCGGCCCATCCGTCGCCTCCTCGTGCCGTTGGATCACGAGTCCTTCCGGCTACCCGAGCCCCCAGGGGGCCATTCCCCCACACGGGGTCAACAGGTGCATCAAGGGCACGGGGAGGAAAGAGTGCGAACGGGAACGAAGACGGCGGGGCCGTCACCAGCGGTGGTGCACCTGTGCCCGAATCCGCCGGTCGTACAGGTCCTCGATCGCGGCCAGCGTCTCCTTCGACAGCGGCGGCAGCGCCGCCGCCGCGGCGTTCGCCCGCGCCTGCTCCGGGTTGCGGGCCCCCGGGATCACCGAGGTCACGCCCGGCTGCTGGACGACCCACCGCAGCGCCGTCTGCGCCGGGGTGGCGCCCTCCGGGACCAGCTCCACGAACTCCGCCGCCGC
The DNA here is from genome assembly GCF_000718985.1 of Streptomyces megasporus. Taxonomy (GTDB): domain Bacteria; phylum Actinomycetota; class Actinomycetes; order Streptomycetales; family Streptomycetaceae; genus Streptomyces; species Streptomyces megasporus. The sequence goes on from NZ_JODL01000016.1 coordinate 8,692, forward strand.
CTGAAGGCCCGTCTCGTAGTCCACGCCCGAGAACGTCTCGCCCTGGTCGAACGCCTCACCGTGCCGGTTGAACGACCGGTGGTCGTCCGGGGAGAACACCGTCTCGCGCGTGTACCGGCCCGTCAGCAGACCCGAGGCCAGCGGCACCCGGGCGATGATGCCCACCCCCGCCTCGGCCGCCGCCGGAAGCACCTCCTGGAGCGGCTTGAGCCGGAACGGGTTCAGGATGATCTGCACGCTCGCCACACCCGGCCGCGCGATCGCCGTCAACGCCTCCGCGCAGGTCTCCACGCTCACCGCGTACGCCGCGATCCGCTCCTCCGCCACCAGGGTGTCCAGGGCGTCGAACACCTCGTCCGAGGAGTACACCGGCGTCGGCGGGCAGTGCAACTGCACCAGGTCCAGGGTGTCCACGCCCAGGTTGGCGCGGGACCGGTCCGTCCACGCCCGGAAGTTGTCCAGGGTGTAGTTCTCCGGCACCTGGTCCACCCGGCGACCCATCTTCGTCGCCACGAACACCCCGGCGTCCCCGCGCTCCCGCAGGAACCGGCCGATCAACCGCTCGCTGCGGCCGTCCCCGTACACGTCCGCGGTGTCGAAGAACGTCACACCGCTCTCCACGGCCGCGTCCAGCACCGCCAGGGCGTCCTCCTCGCGCACCTGCCCCCAGTCGGCGCCCAACTGCCACGTGCCCAGCCCGACGACGGACACCTCACGGCCCGTCCTGCCCAGTACTCGCTGTTCCATGACAGCGATCCTACGGTCCGACCGGCCCGGCACCCCGGGCCGGTCTCCCCAGGTCACCGCCTACGGGAACGCTCCCACTCAGGCCGGCGGGCTCAGCTCAGCACCCCGGTCAGGAACTCCCCGACCCACGCCAGGAGTTCACGCCCCACCACCGGCTTCCCACCGATCCGCGCCGTCGTCGGCCGCGGCACCAACACCTGTCGCGACGCCGCCTTGACCACCGACCGCGGATACAGCCGCTTCAGCCGCAGCTCCTGCGACTCCCGCAACTCCACCGGGGCGAACCGGATGTTCGACCCCTGCAACGTGATGTCCGCGACGCCGAAGGAACGGGCCAGCATCCGCAGCCCCGCCACCAGCAGCAGGTTCTCCACCGGCTCCGGCAGCGGGCCGTAGCGGTCGGTCAGCTCCTCCCGGACCGCCGCGATATCCTCCTCCGAGCCCGCCTCGGCGATCGCCCGGTACGCCTGCAACCGCAGCCGCTCGCCCGGCGCGTAGTCGTGCGGCACATGGGCGTCCACCGGAAGCTCGATCTTCACCTCCAGCGGCGGCTCCTCCACCGCCTCGCCGCCCTTCTCCAGCGCGGCCCGGTAATCCGCCACCGCCTCGCCGACCATCCGCACGTACAGGTCGAAGCCCACCCCCGCGATGTGACCGGACTGCTCCCCGCCCAGCAGATTGCCCGCCCCGCGGATCTCCAGGTCCTTCATCGCCACGTACATGCCGGCGCCCATCTCCGTGTGCTGGGCGATCGTCGCCAGACGCTCGTGCGCCGTCTCCGTCAGCGGCTTCTCCGGCGGATACAGGAAGTATGCGTACCCCCGCTCACGGCCCCGGCCCACCCGGCCCCGCAACTGGTGCAACTGCGACAGCCCGAAGGTGTCCGCCCGCTCCAGGATGAGCGTGTTGGCGTTGGAGATGTCGATGCCCGACTCCACGATCGTCGTCGACACCAGCACGTCGAACTTCTTCTCCCAGAAGTCCACCACCACCCGCTCCAGCGCCGTCTCCGACATCTGACCGTGGGCGATGGCGATCCGCGCCTCCGGCACGATCCCCCGCAGCCGCGCCGCCGCCTTGTCGATCGTCTCCACCCGGTTGTGGATGTAGAAGACCTGCCCCTCCCGCAGCAGCTCACGACGGATCGCCGCACCGATCTGCCGATCCTCGTACGGCCCGACGAACGTCAACACCGGATGCCGCTCCTCCGGCGGCGTGGTGATCGTCGACATCTCCCGGATGCCGGTCACCGCCATCTCCAACGTCCGCGGGATCGGCGTCGCCGACATCGTCAGCACGTCCACGTTCGCCCGGAGCTTCTTCAACTGCTCCTTGTGCTCCACACCAAAACGCTGCTCCTCGTCCACGATCACCAGACCCAGGTCCTTGAACCGCGTCTCGGACGAGAACAGCCGGTGCGTACCGATCACCACGTCCACCGAGCCGTCCCGCAGCCCCTCCAACACCGCCTTCGCCTCGGTGTCCGACTGGAACCGCGACAGCGCCCGCACGTTCACCGGGAACTGCGCGTACCGCTCGGAGAACGTCCCGAAGTGCTGCTGCACCAGCAGCGTCGTCGGCACCAGCACGGCCACCTGCTTGCCGTCCTGCACCGCCTTGAACGCCGCCCGCACCGCGATCTCCGTCTTGCCGTACCCCACGTCGCCGCAGATCAGCCGGTCCATCGGAACCGACTTCTCCATGTCCGCCTTCACCTCGGCGATCGTGGTCAACTGGTCCGGCGTCTCCACATACGGGAACGCGTCCTCCAACTCCCGCTGCCAGGGAGTGTCCGGACCGAACGGGTGCCCCGGCGCCGCCATCCGCGCCGAGTACAACTTGATCAGGTCCGCGGCGATCTCCTTGACCGCCTTCCGCGCCCGCGCCTTCGTCTTCGTCCAGTCCGCGCCGCCCAACCGGTGCAGCGTCGGCTGCTCACCACCCACGTACTTGGTGATCAGCTCCAACTGGTCCGTCGGCACGAACAACCGGTCTCCCGGCTGCCCCCGCTTCGCCGGCGCGTACTCCACCACCAGGTACTCGCGCGTCGCCCCCTGCACCGTCCGCTGCACCATCTCGATGTAACGGCCCACACCGTGCTGCTCGTGCACGATGTAGTCGCCCGACTGCAACGTCAGCGGATCGATCGTCTTCCGGCGCCGCACCGGCATCCGGCCCAGATCCCGACTCGCCGCCCGCTGCCCCGTCAGGTCCGTCTCCGTCAACACCGCGAGCCTCAACCCCGGATCGACGAACCCGCTCTCGATCGTCCCGCACGACACCTGCACCACCGACGGGGCGATCTCCGTCAGCTCCGGCTCCAACCGCGCGGCGATCCCCTCACCGCCCAGCACCTCCACCATCCGGGACGCCGAACCCTGCCCCTCGGTCAGGTACACACACCGCCAGCCGTCCGCCAGCCACCCCTTGGTGTCCGCCAGCGCACGCGCCGTGTCCCCCCGATAGCTCTCCGGAGCCCGCATGCCGAGCGTCAACGAGTCCCCGTCCAACTCCTCGTCCACCGTGAACGGGCTCACCGACCACCACATCATCCCCAGCTCGCGCGCCCGCTCCCGGACGTCCGCCAGAGACCACAGCGACGCCGCCCCCACATCGATCGGCGCCTCGCCACCACCGGCCGAAACCGCCCACGACGCCTCCAGGAACTCCCGCGACGTCGCCACCAGATCCGCCGCGCGCGTCCGCACCCGCTCCGGATCGCACACCACCGTCATGCTCCCCTCCGGAAGCACGTCCAGCAGCAGCTCCATCTCGTCCACCAGGACCGGAGCCAGGGACTCCATCCCCTCCACGGCGATGCCCTCGGCGATCTTCCCCAGCAGCTCGCCCAGCTCCGGATGCGCCTCGGCCAGCTCCGCCGCACGCGCCCGCACCTCGTCCGTCAGCAACAACTCACGGCACGGCGGCGCCCACAGACCGTGCTCCGCCACCTCCAGCGACCGCTGATCGGCGACCTTGAAGTAGCGGATCTCCTCCACCTCGTCGCCCCAGAACTCCACCCGCAGCGGATGCTCCTCCGTCGGCGGGAAGACGTCCAGGATGCCGCCCCGGACCGCGAACTCCCCCCGCTTCTCCACCAGCTCCACCCGCGTGTACGCGGCCGCGGCCAGCGCCTCCACCACCCGGTCCATCTCCGCCTGCCGGCCCGTGTGCAGACTCACCGGCTCCAGGTCCCCCAGGCCCTTCACCTGCGGCTGCAACACCGACCGCACCGGAGCCACCACCACACTCACCGGCCCCGCCGACGGATCGTCCGCGCTCGGATGCGCCAGACGCCGCAACACCGCCAACCGACGCCCCACCGTGTCCGAACGCGGCGACAACCGCTCGTGCGGCAACGTCTCCCACGACGGGTACTCCACCACCCCGTCCGGAGGCAGCAGCGACCGCAGCGCCGACACCAGATCCTCCGCCTCGCGCCCCGTCGCCGTCACCGCCAGCACCGGACGCCCCGCCGACCGCGCCAGCGCCGCCACCGCGAACGGACGCGCCGCCGGCGGCCCGACCAGATCCACATCGTGTCGCCTGCCGTCCGCGGCGGCCCGCACCGCCTCCCCCAGAGCGGGATCCCGTACGACGGCATCAAGAAGACCGGTGAGACTCATGGAGGCGTTCCATCCCAAAGGCGGACAACAAATCCGGACAACACGAACAACCCGACACGCCGCGCGAGCCGGGGGGTTCCAGCCTACGACGGTCACTCCCCTGCCGCCGCCGCACCACAACACGCCGGCGGCCCGGCCCCGGCGGACACACACACCACCCACCGGAACCGGGCCGCCACCGGGCCGCTGCCAGGCCGCCACCCGGCCGCCCGACACCCCGCCGCTACTCCGTCGCGATCGCGTTCAACACGTTCATCCGACCCGCGCGGAACGCCGGCACCAGAGCCGCCACCAGTCCCACCACCGCGGCTCCCACGAACACCACCGCGATCGTCGGCCACGGAACCTCCAGGACCTTCAGCCCCTCCAGAGCCAGCAGCCGCTGCGCCGCCACCCCCCAGCCCAGCCCCAGACCCAGGCCCAGCACCGCGCCGAACAGGGCGATCACCACCGACTCCAACCGGATCATCCGCCGCAACTGCCGCCGCGACAGACCGATCGCCCGCATCAGACCGATCTCGCGCGTCCGCTCCACCACCGACAGCGCCAACGTGTTCACCACACCCAGGACCGCCACCACGATCGCCAGCGCCAGCAGTCCGTAGACCATGTTGAGCAACTGCCCCACCTGGTCCTCCAGCAGCTCCTTGTAATCCGCCTGGTTACGGACCGTGTACTGCGGGAACGGCTCCAGCTCCGCCTTCAGCGCCGCGTACGCCGCGTCCTCCCGGCCCTCCTCCGCCTTCGCGAACATGATCATGTTCAACGGCATCCGGTCCTCGTCCACATACCGCTCGGCCGTCTCGGTGCTCAGGTACATCGCACCCTGATCGACACTGGTGTCCGCCGCCGTGATCGCCCGAACCGTCAGCTCCGCCCGATCACCACGCGCGAAATCCACCCCGATCCGGTCCCCCACCTCGACACCGTGCTTCTCCGCGAAGTCCTCCGGCACCGACATCGCATCCCGCTCGTACGCGTCCGCCAACTCACCGGAGACCGTCTCCACCCGCAGGTCCTCCGCGTACGTCGGAGAAGCGGCCGTCACCGAGTCCCGCACCGAACCACCACCCGGAAGCGACAACCGCGCCTCCAGCACCCGGTACTCCGTGACGTGCTCGATGTCGTCCACCGACCCCAGCCGCCCCGCCACCTCCGGCACGATCGGCTGGTACGTGTCCGACTGCACGATGAAGTCCGCGCCCACCGTCCGGTCCAGCTCGTCACCCGCCGACGCCACCAGCGACGCACCCACCACCGACAGCGACGCCACCAACGCCAATCCGATCATCAACGCCGCACCCGTCGCCCCCGTACGGCGCGGATTGCGCAGCGCGTTCCGCTCCGCCATCCGCCCCACCGGGCCGAACACCCGCAGCAGCGCCGCACCCAGCACCCGCACCAGGACACCCGCCAACAACGGACCCACCAGCACGAAGCCCACCAGCGTCAGCACCACGCCCAGGCCCAGGAACGCCGCACCCTGCGACGCCTCCGCCGAACCGGCCGCCACCACCAGCGCACCCACGCCGACCGGCGTCAGCACCAGCCCCACACCCGAACGGACCCGGCCCACCCGGCTCCCCGCCGCCGGCAGACCGTCGTCCCGCAACGCCGCCATCGGCGAGATCCGCCCCGCACGCCGCGCCGGAAGGTACGCCGCCAGCACCGTCACCACGACACCCAGCACCACACCCACCACCGGCGTGGTCCACTTCACCGTCAGATCGTCCGTGCTCAGGTTCATGCCGGCCAGGCCCATCAGCTCCATCAGCCCGACGGCCAGACCCACACCGGCCCCCACACCCAACACCGACCCCAGCACGCCCAACAGCAATGCCTCGACCAGCACCGACCGGTTCACCTGCCGGCGACTCGAACCGATCGCCCGCATCAGACCGATCTCACGGGTCCGCTGCGCCACCAGCATCGAGAACGTGTTGACGATCAGGAACACACCCACCAGCAGCGCGATGCCCGCGAACCCCAACAGCGCGTACTTGATCACGTCCAGGAACGCCCCCAGCTCGTCCTGGCTCTCCGCCGCGTACTCCTCCCGCGTCCGGACCTTGTACTCGCCCGCGCCCAACGCCGCGACGACGCTCCGCTTCAGCTCCTCGTCACCGACACCCTCGGCCGCCGTCACATACACCGACGTGTACGCGTCCTCCTCGCCCAGCAGCCTCGTCTGCACCGTCTCGGTGTCGAAATAGACCACCGTCGCGCCGGGATTCGTCGACCGGAACGCCGCCACACCCACGATCTCGGCCCGGAACTCGCCCGTCACCGCGATCGTCCGCAGCTCGTCCCCCAACTCCAGACCGTGCTTCTTCGCCGTGTCCGCGTCGACCATCACCTCGCCCTCGCCGCGCGGCAGCCGGCCCGAGGCGATGTCCATCGACCACTCGTCGACATCGCTCCAGTTGCTCGCGATCGTCGGAGCGCCGGTGGTGGCCCCCATGTTCTCGTTGTCCGCGTTCACCACCGTCACGCCCATGCTGAGCGCGCCGCCGGAGACCGAGGCCACCCCCTCGACACCCTCCAGCTCGTCCAACAGCGACGCCGGCACCGTCGCGGGCTTCCCCGTGTCCGGCGTCTCGTCGCTCTCCGCGTCCTTGGAGGAGACCGTCACGTCCGCCGCCGTCTCCGTGAACAGCCGGTCGAACGTCGCGTTCATCGTGTCCGTGAACACCAGGGTTCCACAGACGAAGGCCACCGACAGCACCACCGCGACGCCGCTCAGCAGCATCCGCCCCTTGTGGGCGACGAAGTTCCGCAGCGAAGTCCTCAGAACGGTCACGACACCCGCCCGAACGTGTCGAACGCCTTCATCCGGTCCAGCACGGCCTCCGCCGTCGGCTCCCGCATCTCGTCCACGATCCGCCCGTCCGCCAGGTACAGCACCCGGTCCGCGTACGCCGCGGCCACCGGATCGTGCGTCACCATCACGATCGTTTGACCCAGGTCGTCCACCGAACGCCGCAGGAAGCCCAGCACCTCCGCCCCCGCCCGCGAGTCCAGATTGCCCGTCGGCTCGTCACCGAAGATGATCTCCGGCCGCGCCGCCAGCGCGCGCGCCACCGCCACACGCTGCTGCTGACCGCCCGAGAGCTGGTTCGGCCGGTGCTTGAGCCGCCCCGACAAGCCGACGGTCTCCACCACCTTCTCGAGCCACTCCCGATCGACCTTCCGGCCCGCGATGTCCATCGGCAGCGTGATGTTCTCCAACGCGCTCAGCGTCGGCAGCAGGTTGAACGCCTGGAAGATGAACCCGATGCTGTCGCGCCGCAGCCGGGTGAGCTTCTTCTCCTTCAACCCGGTGATCTCGGTCTCCCCCACCCAGATCTGCCCGGACGTCACCGAGTCCAGCCCCGCCAGGCAGTGCATCAACGTGGACTTGCCCGAGCCCGACGGCCCCATGATCGCGGTGAACGCCCCCCGCTCGACGTCCACGTCCACCCGGTCCAGCGCGACGACCCTCGTCTCCCCGGAGCCATACGCCTTGACGACCTGCCGCGCCTTCGCGGCCACGGCCGTACGCCCTCCACTGCCCCCGGTCCTGGGGTCCGCTACAGCCGTTGTCACGGTATGTCTCCTATATAGGTCGATGAGAGGTGCGAGAAGTCTTCGAACACTCGTCGTGGTTCCGGGTACGCGCAGAGCCTGTCGCACGCGGGACGATCGCCGCGATGGTGCACGGCTCCGTATCCGTGCTGGGGCCGGCCCCACCCCACCGGTGCGGCGAACCCTTCTCAAGCCTAGGAAGCGGGCGGCCCACCCCTCGTCCTGCCACAGGACGACACCCGGGTAGGAGGAACCGCGTACCGCCCCCTAGGGGAATCGGCCTCCGAGTCGCCCCCCACCCCTACATCGACCCCAAGCCGGAGTGGCACCGGTTCGGCCGTGGACACGACAAAGGGCCCCGACCTCGAAAAGGTCGGGGCCCTCGCACGCGAGCTTCAAGCTCCCCCGCCAGGACTCGAACCTGGACAAATGGCACCAAAAACCATCGTGCTGCCAATTACACCACAGGGGATGGCGCATCATGCCGAACCGGACATTCACTCAGGCTGCCGGTCGGCTCCCACTACTATGCCGTACCACCAGCCTTCGACGCGACGGTATAGGTCGGCACTACGCCGGACGCGGACGGAAAGGCACTCCCGACACTCCTCCCCCGCGTTCTTGCGGGACGTCTTGGGGTTGCGCCTCTTCAGCGTCGCCTTCTCGGGCAACGACACCTCCGCCCCGACCAAGTCCACCCAGTGGAGCCCCACCCCCACCAGGAACAGCTCCCGATCGGTCAGGCGACCGATCTCGCGGGCCGCCGCCGGCTTCGTCTGCCGGCGGCGGACGACCCGCTCGCGCGGCGGAGCTCGCGGGCGCGTTCCCTCGGTTCCGTCTTGATTCGGACCATGGAGCCGGCCCGGTCACCCGAAGGCACCGACGAGTCGAATATCAGGGCGATTCAACAGTTCGAGTGAAATGTCGCTGTTCTCCCTCTGGACACAGTGGTTTTGGGGGTTGATGCCCCTTCCAAAACCGATGGCGGGCGGTCGTAGGCTGGGCGGTATGACCGAGACGGGGGAAAGCGTCGACGCCCGGGACCAGGGCCGCGCACCTCGGGGGCCGCTGTGGTGGAGGCGGCGTCGGAGTGTCGTACTGGACGTGCTGCTCGCACTGGCGTCCGGTGCGGAGTGTGGTGCCCAGGGGGTTCCGTTCGCGCGTGAGGCCGGGATTCCGGTGGGGTTGGCGGTCGGCCTGGGGGTGCTGGCCGGGTTGTCGCTGGTGCTGCGGCGGCGGTGGCCGATCGCGGTGGTGCTGGTGTCGATCGCGGTGACGCCGGCCGAGATGGGTCTCGTGCTGGGGACGGTGTCCCTGTACACGCTGGCGGCGTCGGAGGTGCCGCGGCGGATCATCGCGCTGCTCACCGGCATGCAGGCGCTGGGAACGCTGATCATGACCCTCGTGCCGATGCGGCGGGAGTTGGGGCCGGACGCCTACGACTACGAGCCGCTGCGGTGGTTCGTTCCGGTGGTCTCGCTGGTACTGGTGGTGGGGGTGACGGCGCCGCCGGTGCTGTTGGGCCTGTACGTGGGCGCCCGGCGGCGGCTGGTGGAGAGTCTGCGGGAGCGGGCGGACGGGCTGGAACGTGAGCTGTCGCTGTTGGCCGACCGCGCGGAGGAACGTGCGGAGTGGGCCCGCAACGAGGAGCGGACGCGGATCGCGCGGGAGATGCACGACGTGGTGGCGCATCGGGTGAGTCTGATGGTGGTGCACGCGGCGGCGTTGCAGGCGGTGGCGTTGAAGGACCCGGAGAAGGCGTCGAGGAACGCGGCGTTGATCGGGGACATGGGTCGGCAGGCGCTGACGGAACTGCGGACGATGCTGGGTGTGTTGCGGGCGCACGAGTCGAAGCCCGCGGCGGTCGGGGGCGCGGTCGGGGCGGAGCGGCCGTTGGCGAAGGTGGCGGAGGCCGCCGAGGCGGCGGCCGCGGCGGGGCGCGGGTCGGCTCGGACGGACGGGGGTGGTTCCGGTGGGGGCGCGGTGGGGCACGAGGAGCCCGGTCCGTGTCTGGCGGACCTCGATGCGCTGGTGGGGCAGTCGCGTGCGGTGGGGGTGACGGTGGAGTTCTCGGTGGAGGGGGAGGTGCGTTCGTACGCGGGTCGGGTGGAGCGGACGGCGTACCGGGTGGTCCAGGAGGCGTTGACGAACGTGCACAAGCACGCGGGGGGCGCGCGGACGCGGGTGCGGTTGGCGCACCGTGAGGGGGAGGTCGCGGTGTTGGTGGAGAACGACGCGCCGGCGGCGGGTGTGCGGGACGCGGGGTTGCCCAGTGGTGGCAACGGTCTGGTGGGGATGCGCGAGCGGGTGACGGCGTTGGGCGGGGGTTTCGTGTCGGGGCCGACGGAGGGTGGGGGCTTCCGGGTGTCGGCGGTGATTCCGGACCGGGGTTGAGGGGCCGGATCGCGGGGCCGGGGGTTCGGGTCGGGGGCGCGGGCGTGCGCCCGGGGTGGGTCAGCCCGGTTCGCGGCTGAGGCGTCGGGGGGTGCGGCCGGTGACGAGGGTGGCGAGCGCGTCGTCGACGGTTGCGCCGAGGTACCAGTCGCCGGTGTGGTCGATGCTGTAGACGCGGCCGTGGGCGTCGATGGCGAGGAGGGCGTTGCCGTTGTCCTCTTCGCCGAGGGGTGCGACGGGGGTGTCGAGGGCGCGGCCGAGGTCGGTGAGGGTGCGGGGCCAGTGGAGTCCGCGGAGAGGGTCGATGTGGATTCCGGTGGGCGCGATGTGGCGGCCGGGTTCGGCGCTGGTGATGTGGAGGTTGCCGAATTCGGCCCAGGCTTCGACGGCGGCGGGGAAGATCGCGTGACGGTGTCCGGCCGGCGAGCGGTGGTCGCGGAGGGTGTCGGCCCAGATTTCGGCTTGTTCGATGTCGCGGCGTCCGGGGTGCCAGCCGGCGGCGCGGAGGGCCGCGTCGACGGGGACGGGGAAGCGGGTGGTGCCGGTCCGGGCGGCGTGGGGGGTGATCACCGTTCTCCTGTGGGGTCGACTGCGCGGACGCCGAAGTGGGCGAGGAGGGCGGTGCAGGAGCGGCAGGGGGGTGCGTAGCTGCCGTGTCGGGGATCGCCGTCCTCGCGGATGCGTCGGGCGGTGATTTTGGCTCCTTTGAGGGCGCGGCGCGCTTCGGAGGTGGTGAGGGGTTTGCGGGAGGCGCGTTTGCCGCGGGCCGCCTCGGCGGAGGTGAGGTAGCGGGAGACGAGGACGGCTTCGGGGCAGCGTCCGGTGTGGCGTTCGCGTCGGTCGGTGGTGAGGGTGTCGAGGTAGTCCTGGACGAGGGGGTGGAGGGCGGGGGGTCGGTCGGCCTTGCTCGCGGTGCAGGTGAGGGTCTGGCCGCGGACGGAGAGGGCGGCGGCGACGGTGGGCATGATGCCGTCGCGGCGGTGGCGCAGGGTGGGGGCGGTGTCGTCGGGGGCGCCCCAGCCGATGCGGGGGTCTCCGGGCAGGCCGGGTGTGTGGTGTCGTGTGGCGTGCATCTCGTGTGTCCTCCCGCGCATCCCCCCGATGGCGTCGGTTCAGAGTGCCAAATGGGTGGGACGTTGGGGAAACCGGGTCGGTTCCGGCGCGTGTCCCGGTGTGGGGTCGGGTGGTCGGGGCGGGGCGGGACCGGTGGTGGGTGTTGCGCTTAGGCTGTGTCGGTCAGCGCCCATCAGCGCCCGTGTAGCCGTTTTCAGCAGAGGGGCACCGCCATGACGACAGGTAGGCCTGGGCTGGGGGTCTCTCCCGGTTCCCGGTTTGGGGGAGAGTCCGCGCCGCCGAACACGGCCTATGCCGGACAGGTCGTGCACTTTCCGGATCCGGTACGGGCCGCGCGTTATCCGGCGGGTGTGCGGGTGGACGAGAGGGGCTTTCCGGATTTCTCGCCGTACGCTCGGGCCGCCGCGGAGGTCGCGGAGCCGCCGGAGGGTTTCGGTGCGGACGAGTTGCGGTTGACGGACTACGTGTCGGCGAACGCGGCGCTGCACGCCGAGGGTCACGAGTTGTGGGCGGATCTGTCGCCGGTGGCGACGCCTCATGGTTGGACGTGGCATCACGTGCCGTACAGCCGTCGGTTGGAGTTGGTGCCGGCCGAGGTGAAGGCGTTGCTGCGGCACCACGGCGGGTTGGCGACGGCCGCGGTGGATCACGGCAAGCGGGGGACGCGGCCGTTGCAGGAGACGCGTCCGGCGCACTTCGAGGTGCCGCACCGGGTGGCGGTGTCCGAGGAGCAGGTGCTGGATGTGGAGGAGACGCTGGGGTACCGGTTGCCGGAGGCGTACCGGACGTTCCTGAAGGCGGCCGGCGGGTGCGCGCCGGTGGGTGTGGCGCTCGACGCCGAGCTGGGGTTGTTGCTGGACCAGCCGTTCTTCACGGTGCGTGAGGAGGCGGCGGTCAACGACCTGGTGTACGTGAACAAGTGTCTGCGGGACCACCTGACGAAGGACTACCTGGGTGTGGGGTTCGTGCAGGGTGGGATCGTCGCGGTGAAGGTGCGCGGCGAGGGCGTCGGGTCGGTGTGGTTCTGCGCCTATGACGACGCGCGGGACCGGGACGGGCTGACGGTGCGGGAGCGGGTGGACGAGTTGCTGCTGCCGTGTGGTGCGGACTTCGACGAGTTCCTGTTGCGGTTGGCGGGCAGTCCGCCGGAGCTGGAGACCGTGGCCAACCTGATGGTGGACGGCGGGTTCGCGCGTGCCGTCCCGGTGGAGGGGTGAGGCGCGATGGTGACGTTCGCGCAGGCGCAGGAGCGTGCGGAGCGCTGGATCAACGGCGGTGTTCCGGCGCACCGGCGCCGTGAGGTGCGGGTGCGGGAGTTCGATCTGGGTTTCGTGGCGTGGGCCGAGGCTCCCTCCGGGGCCGGGTCCGACGGCTCGGATGGTCTCTCCGGTCCGGACGGTCCGTCGCCGGCGGGTGTCCGGCAGCGGTTGGTGATCGCGCGGGACAGTGGTGACACGACGCTGTGGCCGGGGTTGCCGGTGGGTGAGGTGATCCGGCGGTACCAGGAGGAGTACGGTGCGCCGGCCGTCGAGCCGGCGCCGGCGGCTCCGCCGAAGCGGGTGGATCTGGAGGCCACGTCGTTCCTGTTGACGCCGCCGGAGTGGTTGCAGGAGGCGGCGGATCGGATGGGCATTCCGGACCGTCGTGGCTCCGGTGGCGGGTCGGCCGGTTCGGAGGGGTCGGTGGGCGGTCCGGTGCCGTCCTCGGCGACGCCTCCGCCGGCCCCGTCTTCCGCGTCCTCGTCGGCGTCCACGGGGACGTCTTCGGGTGCGTCGCCGTGGGACGCGACGGACACCAGCGGCAGTGGGGACGGTGTGTCGGTGTCGCCGCCCATGACGGTGTTCGCCCCGCCGATCAGCGGCAGTGACGACGAGGACGGTCAGGCGCCTCCGCCGCCGCGGGCGAGTGCGGAGGCGAGGACGGAGCTGTTGTCGGAGGGCGGTGCGCTGCCGGAGACGACGGTGGCTCCGGCGGTCGACGGTCCCAAGGGGCCGTCGGCGGGTCCGGGTACGCCGGCGGAGGGGACGCCTCACGCGGTGACGCCGCCGGCCGGTCCCGATGTTCCGCCGCCGCCCGGTCCCCCCGGCCCGCCCGGCGCTCCGGGTGTCCCGGGGGCCGTGTCGTCGGGCGGCGGGTCGGGTGCGTACGCGCCGACGCAGGTGGTGTCGGCGGACGACGTGGCCTCCCAGGGCGCCGGGGTGCCGGGGCCTCCGGGCCCGCCGGGTGCTCCCGGTGGCGGTGCCGGTGGTTCGTCCGGTGGTGGGGTGCACCACGCGGCGACGATGCTGGCCGATCCGTCGGCGATCGGCCCGGCCGGTCCCGGTGCTCCGCCGCCCCCCGGCCCGCCCGGCGCTCCGGGTGCCCCGGCGGGCGGGGCGCACCACGCGGCGACGATGGTGGCGGGGCCCGGTGGTCCGGGCGCGCCGCAGCCGCCCGGCGCTCCGCCGCCCCCCGGCCCACCCGGTGTTCCGCCCGCCGCTGCCGCGGGTGCTCCGGGGGCTCCCGGGTACGGGTATCCGCAGCAGCCCGGTGGGCTGCCGACGGTGGGGCCGGGGTACATGGCGGTGCTGCGCTACCGCGCGCCGGACGGGTCCGAGCAGCAGGTGATCCGGCGTTCGGCGCCGGGCCTGCCGCATCCGGAGTGGCAGATCCTGCACGAGCTGCGGTCGATGAACGTTCCGCCGCAGCAGGTGCTGGAGCTGCACACGGAATTGGAGTGCTGTGACGTGCCCGGGGGTTACTGCGCCCGGATGGTGCGGGAGTCGTGGCCGCAGGTGCGGATCAGCCACACCGCGCCGTACGGGCGTGACGTGACGTCGCGCCGGCAGGGTGTGCGTCATCTGATCGAGCACCAGGGCGAGTTGCACCAGGTGGCGGACGGTCCGGCGCGTCCGGCTCCGGTGCGGGTGCCGCTGCCGCCGCCGCACCTGATCCAGCCGGCGCCGCCGGTGCCGCCCCAGGGGTTGGCGCACGAGTTGGCGGAGGCGTTCGGTCCGCAGGCGATCTTCCGGTTCGACCAGCGGGCGGTCTCCCGGCAGGGTGTGCCCGAGGTGGTCGGGCAGACGCTGGTGTGGGCGGGGCTGCCGGTGGAGTTCGGTCCGTTCTTCTGGGCGCAGGCCCAACCGGGGCGTCCGGTGCCGACGTTGGCGGAGCTGGCGCAGGAGCGTGGGGTCCGGCCGGGGTCGGACGCGGCGTCGTACCTGGTGATGGGGAACGACTACGGCCGTCAGTTGTGCGTGCAGTACGGCACGGCGCACATCGTGGCGGTGCCGTTGGAGGGTGATCCGAGCGGGCGGCCGGCGGTGCCGCAGTTCGTGAACAGCGGTCTGCCGGAGTTCGTGCGGTGCCTGGCCCTGTTGGGCCGGATGTGGCGGCTGCGGTACGGGCTGACGCCGGAACAGGCGGGCCGTTGGACGGTGGACTTCCAGGGGATGCTGGCCTGTCTGGACCCGGCGGCGCTGGCCGACCCGGAGAACTGGTGGGCGGTGCTGCTCGAGCAGATGTGGGACGGCCTGCTGTAGTCCGCGTCCCTCGTCCTCGTCGCGCTTCCTTCCGCGCCGCGTCCGGTGCCCGTGTGGTGGGTGCCGGACGCGGCGGCGTTTTCGGATGTTTCCGGCCGGTTCCGGCTGGCTTCGGCCAGTGTGGCCGTCGAGGCGCTCGCGGGTCCTGCCCTTCGTTCGGTCGGGCCGCTCGGGGTCGAGTGGGACCGGATGAGGGGGCGGTGGGCCGGGAAGGGTGTGTTCGGGGGGCGCGTTGGCGTTCGGCGTGCTTCCGCGCGCGTTCGCGTGGTTTGTGTCGATTGCGGACTGCCGCACCTCATGGCGCATGCTGGGTGGGATGTCCGCCGGATCGCGTGGAGGTAGGGGTTCGCCATGTCAGTGTCCAGGTCGCCTCATGGCTTCGCCGTCGTACGGGGCCGTGGCTACCGGCCCGACCAGGTCGATCGCTTCGCCGGCAGGCTGTACGAGGATCTCGACGACGCGCGGGAGCGGTTGGCGCGGTTGGGTGTGCTCGCCGGCGAGTTGGAGGGCGAGGCGGATCGGCTGCGGTCCGCGGTGGCCACGTTGCCTCCCCAGACGTACGAGGCGCTGGGTGAGCGTGCCGCGCTGATCCTGGCGGAGGTGGAGGCCGAGGCGCGGGAGGTTCGGACGGCGGCCGAGGCCGAGGCGCGGCGGGTGCGGGAGGCGGCCGAGGAGGCGGGCCGTGCACTGCGGGAGGCGGCGCACGGTGAGGCGGCGCGGACGCGGGCCGAGGGCGAGGCGGTCGCGGAGGGGGTGCTGACCGAGGCGCGGGAGCGCGCGGATGAGGTGCGCGGGGCCGCGCTGGCCGAGGCGCGGGAGGTGCGCGGCGCGGCGGAGCGGGAGCTGCGGGAGACGGCCGAGCGGTGTGAGGCGTTGCTGCTGGCCCAGGAGAGGAAGCACGCGGAGGAGAGCGAGGAGCTCGACCGGGTGTTGGCGGCGCGGGAGGAGGCGGTGTCGACGCGGGTGGCGGAGCTGGCGGAGCGGGGCGAGTCGCTGCTGGAGCGGGCCCGGCGGGATCACGTCCGGGCCGAGGAGGACGCACGGCGGTTCCAGGAGGACGCCGAGGCTCGGGCGGCCGAGTTGCTGGCGCAGGCGCGGCTGCGTCAGGACCGCGTCGAGCGCGAGACGGAGCGGGTGGTGCGCGCGCACGAGCAGCGGCGGGAGGCGGTGCGTCAGCACATGGCGCACGTGCGCGCCAGTCTGGCGGCGCTCACCGGGCGGGGGTCGGAGGAGGGCGCCGAGGGTGCCGCGGTGCTGGGAGGCGGTGACGCCGAGGCCCGGGAGACGGCCCGGGGGACGGCCCGGGACGCGGTTCCGGGGCCGGATCGGGGAACGGGGAGCGGGACGGTGCCGGGACAGGGGTCACCGGCGGAATGAACGTGACACCGGTATCCTGCGGGGGACACCACTCTTTCCCGCGCGGTTCCGCCGCGGTCGTCTTCTTCGTGAACCGGCGGTGTCCGCCAGGGGTGCGGGGGTGGCCTCCGGGCGGGTCCGTGTCCGTCCGGGGTGCGTCCCCGCGGGTGTCCCGTTGATCCGTCCCGAAGCCGAAGGGCACACCCGTGAGCGCCATCCGCCCGGCAGCCGTCGTCGTTCTCGCAGCGGGTGAGGGCACCCGCATGAAGTCCACGAGGCCCAAGGTCCTGCACGACATCTGCGGGCGGTCGCTCGTCGGCCATGTGGTCGCGGCCTCCCGCGAGCTGGAGCCCGAGCACCTGGTGGTGGTCGTGGGGCACGGGCGCGAGCAGGTCACCGAGCATCTGGCCGGGCTGGACGCCGGGGTGCGCACGGCGGTGCAGCACGAGCGGCGGGGCACGGGGCACGCGGTGCGCACGGCGTTGGAGGCGTTGGCGGCCGAGGGTGTGAAGCCGACGGGGACGGTGGTGGTCACCTGCGGCGACACCCCGCTGCTGACGGGCGGGACGCTGGCCCGGTTGGCCGCGGCCCACGCGGGTGAGGGCAACGCGGTGACGGTGCTCTCGGCCCGGGTGCCGGACGCCGGCGGGTACGGGCGGATCGTGCGGGGCGAGGACGGCTCGGTCACGGCGATCGTGGAGCACAAGGACGCCACCGAGGAGCAGCGGGCGATCCGCGAGATCAACTCGGGCGTGTTCGCGTTCGACGGGCGGTTGCTGGTCGAGGCCCTGGGCCGGTTGAGCACCGACAACAGTCAGGGCGAGGAGTACCTGACCGACGTGCTGGGGATCCTCCGCGCGGACGGGCACCGGGTCGGGGCGTGCGTGGCGGAGGACCACCGGGAGATCGTCGGGATCAACAACCGGGTGCAGCTCGCCGAGGCCCGCAGGCTGCTGAACGACCGGCTGCTGGAGCGGGCGATGCTCGACGGCGTGACGGTGGTGGACCCGGCGTCGACGTGGCTGGACACGACGGTGACGTACGAGCCGGACGCCGTGGTGCATCCGGGGACGCAGTTGCTGGGGTCGACGCACCTGGGCGCGGGCTGCGAGGTCGGGCCGAACTGCCGGTTGACGGACACCCGGGTGGGCGAGGGCGCGGTGGTGAGCAACGCGGTCACCGACTCGGCGGAGATCGGTCCGGGCGCCTCGGTGGGCCCGTACGCGTACCTGCGGCCGGGGACGAGGCTGGGGCCGAAGTCGAAGGCCGGCACGTACGTGGAGATGAAGAACGCCGACATCGGCGAGGGCACGAAGGTGCCGCACCTGTCGTACGTGGGGGACGCGACGATCGGCGAGCACACCAACATCGGCGCGGCCAGCGTGTTCGTGAACTACGACGGGGTGAACAAGCACCACACCACGATCGGCTCCCACTGCCGGACGGGGTCGGACAACATGTTTGTGGCTCCCGTCACGGTCGGGGACGGCGCCTACACCGCCGCCGGGTCGGTGATCACCAAGGACGTGCCGCCCGGTTCGCTGGCCGTGGCGCGCGGCCAGCAGCGCAACATCCCAGGTTGGGTGGCTCGTAAGCGTCCCGGGAGCGCCGCCGCGCAGGCGGCGCGGGCCGCCGAGGAGCGCGAGGGCGACGCCCCGGTTACCGGGGGGTGACCGGAGGAGTGTGCTCCGGGCAGGGCGTACCGTGAGAAGCGCACGCCCTGGTGCACCCTCGACGAATCGATGCTGGCAAGGAGATTGTTGTTGTGACCGGGATCAAGACGACCGGCCAGAAGAAAATGATGTTCTTCTCCGGCCGCGCCCACCCCAAGCTGGCGGAGGAGGTCGCGGGGCATCTCGGTGTCAGCGTGGTCCCGACCAAGGCGTTCGACTTCGCCAACGGTGAGATCTACGTCCGCTTCCAGGAGTCGGCCCGCGGTGCGGACTGCTTCCTGATGCAGAGCCACACCGCTCCGATCAACAAGTGGATCATGGAGCAGTTGATCATGGTGGACGCGCTCAAGCGGGCCTCGGCCCGGAGCATCACCGTGATCGTTCCGTTCTACGGCTATGCCCGCCAGGACAAGAAGCACCGCGGTCGCGAGCCCATCTCGGCGCGGCTGATCGCCGACCTGCTGCGCACCGCCGGCGCGGACCGGATCCTGACGGTGGATCTCCACACCGACCAGATCCAGGGCTTCTTCGACGGCCCGGTCGACCACCTGTTCGCGCTGCCGGTGCTGGCGGACTACGTGGGCGGCAAGGTGGACCGGAGCAAGCTGACGGTGGTCTCGCCGGACGCGGGCCGGGTGCGGGTCGCCGACCGCTGGTGCGACCGACTGGGCGCGCCGCTGGCGATCGTGCACAAGCGCCGTGACCCGGACGTGGCGAACCAGGTGACCGTCCACGAGGTGGTCGGCGACGTCCGCGGTCGGGTGTGCGTGATGGTGGACGACATGGTCGACACCGGCGGCACGATCTGCGCGGCGGCGGACGCGCTGTTCGCCAACGGCGCCGAGGACGTCATCGTGGCGGCCACCCACGGGGTGCTGTCCGGTCCGGCGACGGACCGGCTGAAGAACTCCGCGGTGAGCGAGTTCATCTTCACCAACACCCTGCCGACGCCCAGCGAGGTGGACGTCGACAAGATCACGGTGCTGTCGATGGCTCCCACGATCGCCCGCGCGGTGCGCGAGGTGTTCGAGGACGGCTCGGTCACCAGCCTCTTCGACGAGCAGGCGTGACGCTTCGCCGGGGCGCCGTGCCGGGTCTGCCCGGTACGGCGCCCCGGGTGCGTTCCGACCCGGTGTGTCCGGGGCGGTAGACTCGTGGAGTTGCTCGGCGAGGGAGCCGTGTCCGGTGGTGGCACGGTCTCCGTTATCGACGCGCTCTTCGCAGCAGGTCAGTCGTGGCCGAGTAGCCCTGGCAACCGCCACAGATCCGACTTGAGAGACGAGGAGTGCGTCATGAGCGACGTGAAGATCTCCGCCGAGGTTCGCAAGGAGTTCGGCAAGGGTGCCTCCCGCCGGCTGCGCCGCGCGGAGAAGGTTCCGGGCGTGGTCTACGGCCACGGCGGCGAGCCGGTGCACGTGGCCCTTCCGGGCTACGACCTGATGATGGCCCTGAAGACCCCGAACGTGCTGATCACGCTCGACGTGGACGGCAAGCAGGAGCTGGTCATCCCCAAGGCCGTCCAGCGCGAGGCCATCCGCGGCTTCCTGGTCCACGTGGACCTGCTGGTCGTCAAGCGGGGCGAGAAGGTCGTCGTCGACATCCCGTTCCACACCGAGGGCGAGCTGGCCCCGGGCCAGAACGTCCTGGAGTACATGTACAACGCCCTGCCGGTCGAGGCCGAGGCCACCAGCATCCCGGACTCGATCGCCGTCTCCATCGCGGGTCTGTCCGCGGGCGACTCCGTCCAGGCCAAGGACGTCGTCATGCCCGAGGGTTCCACCCTGGCGCTGGAGGACGACGAGATCATCCTGCAGGTCCTGGCCGGCCAGGCCGAGGTCACCGAGACCGAGGAGGAGGGCGAGGGCGCCGGGGAGTGACCTCGGTCCCTCCGGTTCTTTCTCCGGCCGCCGTTCCGTGCCGTGGGCACGGGGCGGCGGCCTCCGGGTCCGTGCGGACGTGCCGCGGGCCCGCGCTTTCCCCGTTCCGCGCACCGACGGCCCCGGCGCCCCGGACGGCCCGTGGCAGGAGAGGACGACGATGAGCGACGCCGACGCCCCCTGGCTGGTGGTGGGCCTGGGCAACCCCGGCCCCGGCTACGCGGCGAACCGGCACAACGTGGGGTTCATGGTCGCCGACCTGCTCGCCGAGCGGATCGGGGGGAGGTTCAGGACGCACCGGTCGCGGGCGCAGGTGCTGGAGGGTCGACTGGGCGCACCGGGCGCCGGCGGTCGCCGGGTGGTGCTGGCCAAGCCGATGTCGTACATGAACCTCTCCGGCGGGCCGGTCACCGCGCTGCGCGACTTCTACAAGGTCCCGTCGGACCGCCTGGTGGTCGTCCACGACGAGTTGGACATCGACTACGGGGCGCTGCGGCTGAAGCGGGGCGGCGGGGACAACGGCCACAACGGGCTGAAGTCCATCACCAAGGCGCTCGGTCCCGACTATCACCGGGTCCGTTTCGGCATCGGCCGTCCGCCGGGCCGGATGCCGGTCGCCGACTTCGTGCTGAAGGACTTCTCGTCGGTGGAGCGCAAGGAGCTGGACTACTTCGTGGACCGGGCCGCCGACGCGGTGGAGTCCCTGGTCCTGGACGGTCTGGAGCGGGCGCAGAACACCTACAACTCCTGATACCCCGTGCCCCTCTCCGGGCCGGTGGGCGCGGGACGGGCGCGCGCGGAGGTTGACCGCCCGTTGTTCGATGGCCAAGGATCGCCGCCATGTTCTCTGGGTCGTCCTCTGGGCCGTCGTCCGGGTCGCCGTCCGGTGCCGCGGCTCGGCGCGGTCCGGCGCGTCGGGCCGGTGAGAGCGCGTACGGCCTGCTGTTGCTCGCGAGGACCGCGCTGATGGGTGTGGTGGCCGCGGTTCTGCTGATGGCCGGGGTGTGGGCCTCCCTGGACGCCATGCGGCTCGTGACGGCGGACCGGGGCAGTGTGCGCGGCACGCTGACGGTCGAGGAGTGCGACGGGTGGACGTGCCGGGGCGCCTTCGCGCCCGAGGACGCCGCCGGGGGCGCGCCCGTCGAGGCCGCTTTGGAGGCGCCGGTCCCCCACGCGGCCGGTGAGAAGGTCCCGGTCGTGCTGTGGCCGGGCGCGGACGAGGTGCTGCGCACCGGTACCGCGGGGGTCCTGCGGGCGTGGTCGCCGTTCGCGGGGGCGCTGGTGCTGGCCGCGCCGGTGATCGCGGCCGGTCTGGGGAAGCGACGCACGGCGTGGGCCGCCGGGCTGTCCGGCGCGGCGTTGCTGGGGGCGGCGTTCGTAACGCTCTGACCAGCGACTTTCTTCTTCCGCGCCGTCCTAATCCTTCAAACGCCAGTTTAATGGGATTGTTACACAATCCTTTTGGTGCGGATGAGACGCAATGGCGCAGATGGGACTCTTCCCGCTTGACCGGCCCGGTGGGGCGGGAGAGGCTACGGCCACCCCACTCCCCACACGTCCCTGAACACTTCCCGCCACCGAAGGTGGTAGTTCATGCGTACCTTCTCTTCGGTGTCCGTGGTGACGGCGATCGCAGCGGCCTGTCTGCTGCCGGCCTCCACCGCGTACGCCCTCTCGCCCGCCACCAAGGGCGACAACGGCACGGTGAAGATCCACGACTCCGTGACCGATGCCGAGTACGACATGCGGAACAACCCGAAGGTGTGCGAGTTCTATCTCGACGCCTTCCGGTTCGACGCGGCCCAGGAAGTCTCCTGGGAGATCTACCGGCACCCGCACTCCCCCGACAAGCCCTCCCTGGAGGGAGCCATCACCCTCGACGGTGACGGCCACGGCCGCACCGAGGACCTGCGCCTGCCCGACGGCCAGTACAAGCTGTACTGGACCTTCGAGGGCAAGAAGGGCGCCCCCAAGCACAAGGTCTTCAAGGTGGACTGCGAGGACTCCGAGACCCCGGGCGGCACCGCCGGTGAGACCACCGAGGGCTCGACCGGCGAGACCTCGGGCGAGACCACCGGTGGCTCCGAGGAGACCACCGGCGGAACCTCCGACGGGACCACCGGCGACACCACCACCGGAGGCGCCGAAGGCACCACCGGTGGAACCGTCGAGGAGACCACCGGCGGCAGCACGGGCGAGACCGCCGGTGGCGCCGAGAACCCGGACGAGACCACCGAGGACGAGGCCCCGGGCGAGACCCCGGGCGAGACCCCCGGCGACGGCAACCTGGCCGAGACCGGCTCCTCGGCCCCGATCGCCGCGCTGGCCGCGGCCGCCGCGGCGCTGCTGGGCGCGGGCTCGTACCTGATGATGCGCCGTCGCAAGGCCGCCCAGCAGGCCTGACCACGCGCCCCTCGGGCACCGCACCGCACGAACGTGCGAGGGCCCCTCTCCCACCGGAGAGGGGCCCTTCCCGTCACGGGTGTCGGCGGGTCAGCCGGTGTTGCGCAGGCCCGCCGCGACGCCGTTGACCGTCAGCAGCAGGGCGCGCGCCAGCAGCGGGTCGGGCTCCTCGCCGCGCCGCGCGGCCTCGCGCTGCCGGTGCAGGAGCGCCACCTGGAGGTAGGAGATCGGGTCCAGGTAGGCGTCGCGGATGGCGAAGGTCTGCTTCAACACCGGGTTGGCGTCCAGCAGTTCCCTCTCACCGGTGATCCGCAGCACTTCCCGCACCGTGAGCTCGTACTCGGCCTCGATCATGTCGAAGATGTGCCGCAGCTCGTCGGGCACCAGCGTCTCCACGTAGTGCCGGGCGATCCGCAGGTCGGTCTTGGCCAGCGTCATCTCGACGTTGGCCAGGAAGTTGCGGAAGAAGTGCCAGCGCCCGTACGCCTCGTCGAGGACGCTGTCGAGTCCGGCTTCCCGCGCCGCCTTCAGGCCCGTGCCGACGCCGAACCAGCCGGGCACGATCTGCCGGGACTGGGTCCAGCCGAAGACCCACGGGATGGCCCGCAGCCCCTCCAGCCCGGCACCGGAGTCCGGGCGGCGCGACGGGCGGGAGCCCAGGTGGAGGTCGGCGAGCTGGTCCACGGGGGTGGAGGCGAAGAAGTAGGCGGGCAGGTCCGGGTCGTCCACCAGCTTCCGGTAGGCGTCGTGGGCGGCCTCGGAGACGGTGTCCATCGCCGCGTCCCAGCGGGCCAGCGCCTCGTCCGACTGGCGCGGGGCGGTGTGGAGGGCGGACGCCTGGAGGGTGGCGGCGACGGTCTGCTCCAGGTTCTCCCTGGCGAGGGAGGGGACCAGGTACTTGTCGGAGATGACCTCGCCCTGCTCGGTGACCTTGATCTCGCCCTCCAGGGTGCCCCAGGGCTGGGCGAGGATCGCGTCGTGGGTGGGGCCGCCGCCGCGGCCGACGGTGCCGCCCCGGCCGTGGAACAGGCGCAGCCGCACCCCGTGCCGGTGGGCCACGTCGCGCAGCCTCCGCTGGGCCCGGTGGATCTCCCACTGGGAGGTGGTGATGCCGCCGAACTTCGAGGAGTCGGAGTAGCCGAGCATGACCTCCTGGACGTCGCCGCGCAGGGCGACCAGCCGCCGGTAGGAGGGGTCCGACAGCATCGCGTCGAGGAGTTCGTCGGCGATGCGCAGCTCGTCGGTGGTCTCCAGCAGCGGCACGATGCCGATGCGCGCCCATCCGGCGTGGAGGTCGATCAGTCCGGCCTCGCGCGCCAGCACGGCCACGGCGAACACGTCGTCGGCGCCCTGGCACATGGAGATGATGTACGACTCGATGACCTCGGGGCCGAAGGTGTCCAGCGCCTTGCGGACCGTTTCGAAGACGCCGAAGGTCTTCGCCCCGGCGGCGTCCAGCGGCGGTGGGGTGGGGGCCAGCGGGCGGCGGGAGCGCAGCTCCTTGGCGAGCAGGCGCTGCCGGTAGTCGCGCGGCATGTCGGCGTACCGCCAGGACTCCTCGCCGAGCCGGTCGAAGAGCTGCCCGAGGGCGTGGTGGTGGGCGTCGGCGTGCTCGCGCACGTCCATGGTGGCGAGTTGGAGGCCGAAGGCCGCCAGGGTGCGCAGCACCCGGTCCAGGTGGCCGTCGGCGACCAGGGAGCCGCGGTGCTCGCGCAGGGAGGTCTGGACGAGGGCGAGGTCCTCGATCAGCTCGCCGGTGCCCAGGTAGTCGCGGCCGGGGACGTGCGGGGCGTCCTCGGCCAGTCGCCTGCGGGTGTTGAGCAGCTTCTGCCGAATGCAGGTGACCTTGAGCCGGTAGGGCTCCTCGGCGTTGAGCCGCTTGTAGCGGGGGCTGATCTCGGGCAGGACGTCGAGATCGCGCTGGAGGGAGTCCAGCAGCTCCTGCGTGGCGCCGCTGTTGCGGATGGAGTTGGACAGGGCGGCGCGCAGTTCGTCGACGTGCGTCAGGGCGTCGTTGATGCCGTGCTCGTGCTGGAGCAGCAGCACCTCCCAGGTCACGGAAGGGGTGACGTTGGGGTTGCCGTCGCGGTCGCCGCCGATCCAGGTGCCGAAGGTGAGCGGGCGGGTGGTGGGCGGCAACGGCGCTCCGGCGCGCTCCAGTTCGGCGGAGAGATCCTCCAGGACGTCTCCGACGGCGCCGCGGTGCAGCTCGTCGAGGTAGTAGATGGCGTTGCGCGCCTCGTCGGCGGGCTCGGGACGGACGACGCGCAGCTCGTCGGTCTGCCAGATGAGGTCGATGTTCTCGGCGAGTCGCAGGTCGGTGCGGCGCCGCTCGTTGGGGTCGGTGTTCTCCAGCAACTCGGCGATCCTGCGGAGCTTGGTGAGCACGGACCGGCGGGCGGCCTCGGTGGGGTGTGCGGTGAAGACGGGTCGTACGCCCAGGTTGCGGACGGTCTCCCGCAGGTGGTCGGGGTCGGCCTCCTTGAGCATGTCCGCGGTGCGGGAGAGGTTGCCGCCCTCGGCGGCCCGACGGGCGCGCAGTTCGCGTCCGCGGTGGACCTGTTCGGTGATGTTGGCCAGGTGGAAGTAGGTGGAGAAGGCCCGGACGAGCTTGGTCGCCGTCGCGAGGTCGGTCCGCCTCAGCAGGGCCGCGGCTGCCTCGCCGTCGGACCTGGTCAGGGCGCGGACGCGCTCGACGAGTTCCAGCAGTTCGGTGCCCTCCTGGCGGACCAGCGTCTCGCCGAGGAGGTCGCCCAGGCGGCGGATGTCGGCCCGCAGGGCACTGCTCGTTCCGGGTGTGGTTTCGGGGTTGCCGGGTTCCGTCCGGCCCTCCGGGGTACTCGGAAGGCCCGGTGTGGGGACCCCCCCGCCGGGGACAGGATTCGTACCACCGGTGCTCGGGGAGGTGTCGGCACTGCTCACAGGTGCGGCTCCTTGCGGCGATGCTTCTGGCAGGTCACGGACCGCGCTGTCCGACGGCCACCAGGATAGGCCGCGCCCGCCACCGTGGATCATCCCGTCCCACGATTCGGCCCTCTTGTCCGCTCGCCCAGGACTGCCATACTTACGGTGCCGTAGGTTACGGCATCGTAAGTATCGCCGTCCCGTCCCCCAGCTTCAAACGAGAGTCACGCATGACCACTAGTCCGGACGTACTGAAAACCTCTTCCGAGTCTTCTGCGAAAACCTCCGCGGCCTCCGAGGAGTCTCCCCTCCCCTCCGCCACGCTCGGCGGGGAACAGCGCCGCTCCATCGAACAGATCACCCTGCTGCTGTTCATCACCGTCCCCTTCATCGCCCTGGTGGCCGCGATCCCGCTGGCCTGGGGCTGGGGGGTGAGCTGGCTGGACCTCGGGCTCCTGGTCGGCATGTACTTCCTGGGCTGCCACGGCATCACCGTCGGCTTCCACCGCCACTTCACGCACGGCGCCTTCAAGGCCAAGAAGCCGCTGCGGATCGCGCTGGCCATCGCCGGTTCGATGGCCGTGGAGGGCCCGCTGGTGCGGTGGGTGGCCGATCACCGCAAGCACCACAGGTTCTCCGACGCCGAGGGCGACCCCCACTCCCCCTGGCGCTACGGCGAGACCGTCCCCGCCCTGCTCAAGGGCCTGTGGTGGGCGCACGTCGGCTGGATGTTCGACGAGGAGCAGACCCCGCAGCACAAGTACGCCCCGGACCTGATCAAGGACCCGGTGCTCCGCCGCATCTCCCGCCAGTTCGTGCTGTGGACGACCGTCTCGCTGCTCATCCCGCCGGTGGTGGGCGGACTGGTCACGATGTCCTGGCAGGGCGCGCTGAGCGCCTTCTTCTGGGGCTCGCTGGTCCGGGTGGCGCTGCTGCACCACGTCACCTGGTCGATCAACTCCATCTGCCACGCGGTCGGCAAGCGGCCCTTCAAGTCGCGTGACCGCTCGGGCAACGTGTGGTGGCTGGCGGTGCTCTCCTGCGGGGAGTCCTGGCACAACCTCCACCACGCCGACCCGACCTGCGCCCGGCACGGAGTGCTCAAGGGTCAGATCGACTCCAGCGCGCGGCTGATCCGCTGGTTCGAGAAGGCCGGTTGGGCGTACGACGTGCGCTGGCCGTCCGAGAAGCGGATCAACTCCCGACGACAACGGGAGACCGCCGAAGCGGCATGATGGAGGTGTGGCGACCGACGACAGCAGTACCAAGGCCAGGGCTTCGAACCCCACCCGGCGGGGGCGCCGCCGGATGACGGGGAAGGAGCGCCGCGAGCAACTGCTGGACATCGGCCGCGCGCTCTTCGCCGAGCGAGGTTTCGAAGGCACGTCGGTGGAGGAGATCGCGGCGAAGGCCGGGGTCTCCAAACCGGTCGTGTACGAGCACTTCGGCGGCAAGGAGGGGCTGTACGCGGTCGTGGTCGACCGGGAGATGCGCCGGTTGCTGGACATGGTGACGGGCGCGCTGACCGGCGGCCATCCGCGTGAGTTGCTGGAGCAGGCGGCTTTCGCGCTGCTGGACTACATCGAGTACTACACGGACGGCTTCCGCATCCTGGTGCGCGACTCGCCCGTCGCCCAGTCGACGGGCACTTTCGCGTCGCTGATCAGCGACATCGCCACCCAGGTGGAGGACATCCTGGGATTGGAGTTCAAGGCGCGCGGCTTTGATCCGAAGCTCGCGCCCCTGTACGCCCAGGCGTTGGTCGGCATGGTGGCCCTGACGGGCCAGTGGTGGTTGAACGCCCGCAAGCCGAACAAGTCCGAGGTGGCCGCCCATCTGGTGAACCTGGCCTGGCACGGCCTGGACGGGTTGGAGCAGAAACCGCGTCTGATAGGCCATCGACGTAGCTGACCGGGCGGTGCCGCCCGCCCTCTCCCCGCCTTCTCCCGGGCCACGCGCCCGCGGCGAGAGGGCGGGGCTCCGCCCTCTCGGCGGCCGTCCGCCTCTCCCTCGCCGTCCCCGGACGCCCCTCGCCGTCCCTCCGCCTCCGGCGTCTCGCCGACGGGGGCGAGGCGCGTCGGCCGGTGGGTTCCAGGAACTCCGGGCG
Organism: Streptomyces megasporus; assembly: GCF_000718985.1. Lineage (GTDB taxonomy): Bacteria > Actinomycetota > Actinomycetes > Streptomycetales > Streptomycetaceae > Streptomyces > Streptomyces megasporus. The sequence goes on from NZ_JODL01000016.1 coordinate 35,938, forward strand.
GTTGCCGACCGGGTCCGTCGAGTGGAAGCGGCGGTGGCCGGGCAGGTCGTCGTCCCGGTCGGCCCGGGCCCCGGCGGCCGTCGGGCGGGCGGCGAAGGCGTCGACGTCCCCCACCCGGATGCCGGGGTGGGCCTTGCGGGCGGGACGGAAGTCCCGCTCGATCCCGAGGTGGAGCAGGAGGGTGCCGGTCTGGAGCCGGCAGCCGCCGCGGGCCGCGAGCACGGGCGGCTTGGGCACCTCGATCATGCCGAGCACCCCGGCGTGGTGGGTGCGCGGGTCGTTCTCCGAGCCGGGCGGGGCGGCGATCCGGACGTGGCCGAGGGCCTCTGTCACGGTCGTCTCCCTCTCGCCTCGGACCCGGACGGGCCCAGGCGCGTTCGGACGTGCTCAGCGGGGTTTGTGGGCGACCACGAAGATCCGGCGGAACGGGAACCAGGTGCCGTGCGGCTCCTTCGGGTAGGCCTCGCGCAGCAGGGCGCGGTACTCGGCGAGGAAGGCGTCGCGGGCGGCCGGGTCGTCGTCGAGCGCGGAGAGCACCGGGCGCAGGGTGGTGCCCTTGGTCCACTCCAGCACCGGATCATCGCCGGGGAGGAGGTGCGCGTAGGTGGTCTCCCAGACGTCGGCCTCACAGCCGAGGTCCGTCAGCAGGCGCGCGTACTCGACCGGCTCGGCCACGGGGGTGTGGACGGCCCCCTCGCCCAGGCGGTCGCGCCAGCGCGGGGAGGTGCGCAGTTCGGCGAGGAGGATGTGGCCGGGCGCGGCGAAGTTGCCGGGGACCTGGAAGGCGAGGACGCCGCCGGGACGGAGGGCCTCGATCCACAGCGGGAAGCGGTCGGTGTGGCCCTCCGTCCTCTTCCCGCCCTCGTCGGTGACCCACTGGAAGGCCGCGTTGGACACGATCAGGTCGTGCGGCTCGTCGGGGCGCCAGGTGGCGATGTCGGCGTGGACGAAGTTCAGGTGCCCGCCCCCCGTGGTGGGGCCGGCGTAGGCTCGGGCCTCGGAGAGCATGGCCTCGGAGACGTCGTAGCCGGTGATCACCGCGCTCGGCCAGCGCTCGGCCAGCAGCAGGGACGGGCCGCCGGGGCCGCACCCCAGGTCGGCGATGCGGGGCCGCGACGAGGGGAGTTCGGGGATCCTGGCCAGCAGGTCGTACAGCGGGCGCAGCCGTGGGCCTGCGTGGTAACGGTACTGCTCAGGGTCCCAGTCGGGGACGACGGCGGTCGGCGAGATGTCCATGATGAGCACTTTTCCTCACCATATCTCTTGATGTCAAGAGACTTCATGTCGACAGAACTACTACACTGACCCCATGCAGGACGAGGTCGACCGACTGGTGGCAGCGTGGCGCCGTGAGCGTCCGGATCTCGACGTGGGGCCCTTGGAGGTGCTCAGCCGCGTCAGCAGGCTCGCCCGCCATCTCGACCGGGCCCGTCGCATCGCCTTCGCCGAGCACGGGCTGGAGCCGTGGGAGTTCGACGTGCTGACCGCGCTGCGTCGCGCGGGCGCGCCCTACCAGCTCTCCCCCGGCCAACTGCTCACCCAGACCCTGGTCACCTCCGGCACCATGACCAACCGCATCGACCGGCTGGCCAAGAAGGGCCTCGTGGAACGCCTGCCCGACCCCAGCGACCGGCGCGGCGTCCTGGTCCGCCTGACGGACGCCGGGCGCGACCGGGCCGACCGCGCCCTGGCCGGACTGTTGGAGCAGGAGAGGGCCATCCTCGCGAGACTCTCCCCGATCCAGCGGAGCGAGCTGGCCGGGCTGCTGCGGCAACTCACCGCTCCCTTCGACAACGTTCAAGGGCACCACGGCTAGACCCTCCGCACCCGACCGTGCCGCGAACCCAGGTATGGCATGGCCCTGACAGGACGAGTCATGTGGTGACGTGCTCCAGATCCACCGGACCGACCCCCGCCCGCCGGGCCAGCGCCACGGCGGCCAGGGTGGAGTGCACACCGAGCTTGCCCAGCACGTTCTGCATGTGGGTGCGGACCGTGTGCGGGGACAGGTACAGCCGCTCGGCGACCGCCTTCCGCCCCAGCCCGGCCACCATGCAGCGCAGCACCTCGTGCTCGCGCGGAGTCAGCGTCTCCACCAACCGTTCGCTCTCGCTCCGGTGTCGGCGACTCGCCGTCAGTTCGCGCAGCACCCCGGTCAGCAGCGCGGGCGGCAGGTGCGTCTCCCCCCGCAACACGCCCCGGACCACCTGGAGCAGCCGGGACAGCGAGGAGTCCTTGGCGACCCAGCCCGACGCCCCCGCCTGGAGCGCCGCCGCCGCGCGGCGCGGATCGTCCCGCTCGGCGAGCACGACCGTGCGGGTGTCGGGGTGATGGGCGTGGACGCGCGAGACCAGGGCCAGCCCGCCGGCCGCGGCCGGCGTGTCGCCCGGCTCCGGCGCGGACGCCTCCACCGCCTCCGGTGGCGCCCCGCCCAGGTCGGCGTCGATCAGCAGCACGTCGAAACGGCGTCCGTCGGCCGCGGCCCGCTCGACGGCGCGCAGAGCCGCGGGGCCGCTGCCCGCGGCGGCCACGTCCACGTCCTGCTCCACCGCGAGCGCGGCGGCGAGGGACTCGGCGAATATGCGGTGGTCGTCCACCACGAGAACCCGGATACGTTGCACGCACACCCCCTGTCGCCGAAAGGACCCACCCGTGCCGGGCACGGCGCCCGACACGGAGACGCATCGCGGTCGCACGGCCCGCCCGCCGTGCCCTGCCGGATACCCCGCGCCGGACGGCGCATCCGGCGCGTCCCGCCCCTGGAACGGCATCGGCCCCCACCGGCGCTGTTCATCAGCGTACGGCGGGGGTCCGACAAGGGAAGTGGATTGTGGAAAACTGACCGGCTCCGCTCTTTTTTCCACCACCTCGGGCGCCACCCTCGATCTTCCGCGACGCGCGAAGCGACCGTTTCCGCCGGACCGGGGTCTCCCCGGCGACCGGCCGCCCGCGCCCGGTGCCTCTCAGCCGTCCAGTCGCCGCGCCCCCGGTGCGGGCACCGCCTCGAACAGGCGCGGAGCCCGGTGGCCCGCCGCCGCGAACGCGTCGGTGACGGCCTTCCCGATCTCCTCCGCCCCGACCGCCTCCACCAGGACGATCGCCGAGCCGCCGAAGCCACCGCCCGTCATCCGGGCGCCCAGGGCGCCCGCCGCGACGGCCGTCTCCACCGCCAGGTCCAGCTCGGGGCAGGAGACGGCGAAGTCGTCGCGCAGGGAGGCGTGTCCGGCGGTCAGCACCGGTCCGATGGCGCGGGGCTCGCCCGCGTCGAGGCGGGCGATGACCTCGCCCACCCGCCGGTTCTCGGTGACCACGTGGCGCACCAGGGGGCGCAGGGCCGGATCGGTCAGCCGGGCCAGCGCCGCGTCCAACTCCTCGTACGGCACGTCACGCAGGGCGCGCACGCCCAGGGCCTCGGCGGCCGCCTCACAGCCCGCCCGGCGTCGGGCGTACTCGCCGTCGCTCAGCGCGTGCTTGACCCGGGTGTCCACCACCAGCAGCCGCAGACCCTCGGCCGCGAGGTCGAACGGGACCTGGCGGCGGGCCAGATCCCGGGTGTCCAGGTGGAGCGCGTGCCCCGCCGTGCAGCAGGCGGACGCCATCTGGTCCATGATCCCGCTGGGCACGCCGACGAAGGCGTTCTCGGCTCGGCGGCAGAGCAGCGCGATCCGCTCGGGCTCCAGGTCCAGTCCGTACAGGTCGTTCAGCGCGACGGCCACGGACACCTCCAGCGCGGCCGAGGAGGACAGGCCCGCGCCGGTCGGCACGTCGCTGTGGACGTACAGGTCGGCGCCCCCGGCCGTGCGTCCGGAGTCCCCCGTGAGCAGGCCCGCCTCGCGCAGCGCCCACACCACGCCGGCCGGGTACGCGGCCCAACCGCCCGTCCCGCCGCCGTCGCCGCCCGGCGTCAACTTGCCCACGTGCAGCCGGACCGCGCCGCCCGTCACGTCGGCGGAGTACACGTTCAGCACCCCGTCGTCACGGCGGGCCGCCGCCACCCGGGTGGTGTGCGGCAGGGCGAGCGGCATCACGAAGCCGTCGTTGTAGTCGGTGTGTTCGCCGATCAGGTTGACCCGGCCCGGCGCCGCCCACACCCCGGCGGGCTCGCCCCCGTGGACCGCGCGGAACCCCTCGACCGCCTCCCGGACGGCCGCTTCCGCCGTCCCCGTCCCGCTCATCCGCCGCTCCCCGCCTTCTCCTCGTTCTCCCCGGAGCTCTCCCCGGTTTTCTCCAGCGCGTTCCCCCGGGCGAAGGCCCAGGCGTCGGCGACGATGTCCCTCAGATCGGTGCGCGACGGCCGCCAGCCCAGCCGCTCCCTGGCCCGGTCCGCCGAGGCGACCAGGAACGCCGGGTCCCCGCCGCGGCGCGGCGCGACCACCTCGGGCACGGGGTGGCCGGTGACCTCGCGGACCGTCCGGATGACCTCGCGGACCGAGAATCCGTTGCCGTTGCCCAGGTTGCACACCAGGTGCTCCCCGGGCTTGGCGCCCTCCAGCGCCAGCAGGTGGGCCTCGGCCAGATCGGCGACGTGGATGTAGTCGCGCACACAGGTGCCGTCGGGCGTCGGGTAGTCGTCGCCGTAGACCGAGATGGACTCCCGCTGTCCCAGGGCGACCTGGAGCACCAGCGGGATGAGGTGCGACTCGGGCTGGTGCCGCTCGCCCAGGACGCCGTACTTGCCGTGGTACGCGCCCGCCACGTTGAAGTAGCGCAGCGAGACGGCCGCCAGCCCGTGAGCGGTGCACTCGCCCGCGATCATGTGGTCCACGGCGAGCTTCGAGGCGCCGTAGGGGCTGGTCGGCGCGGTGGGCGCGTCCTCGGGGATCGGGATGGACTCGGGTTCGCCGTAGGTGGCGGCCGTGGAGGAGAAGACCAGCGTGCGGACGTTCGCCTCGCGCATCGCGTCCAGCAGCGCCATCGTGCCGCCGACGTTGTTCCTCCAGTACTTCTCGGGGTGCACCACGGACTCGCCGACCTGCGAACTGGCCGCGAAGTGCAGCACCGCGTCGTAGGAGGAGTCCAGCACCCGCGCGGCTTCCCGGAGGTCCCCCTCGACGAACTCCGCTCCCTCGGGCACGCCCTCCCGGAAGCCGGTGGACAGGTCGTCCAGTACCGTCACCCGGTGCCCCGCCTCCAGCAGGTGCGCCGCGACGACGCTCCCCACATAACCGGCGCCGCCGGTCACCAGATACGTGCCGCTCACTCGCTTGCCACCTCTCGCAGTCGTTCGGCGGCGGCCTCCGGCGGTACGTCGTTGACGAAGACGCCCATGCCCGACTCGGAACCCGCCAGGTACTTCAACTTCCCCGATGTGCGTCGGATGGTGAAGAGTTCCAGGTGCAGGGCGAAATCCGCCCGACCGGCCCAGTCCTCCTCGCCCTCCGGCCCGGTGGGCGCCTGGTGCCAGCCCGAGATGTACGGCGTGGGGGGCTCGTCGGGCCCGAAGATCCGGTCGAAGCGCCGCAGCAGTTCCAGGTAGACGCCGGGGAACTCCGCGCGGGCCGCGTCGTCCAGCGCCGTCAGGTCCGGCACCCGTCGCCGGGGGTACAGGTGCACCTCGTACGGCCAGCGCGCGGCGTGCGGGACGAAGGCCGTCCAGTGTTCCGCGTCGAGGACGACGCGTCGCCCGTCGGCGCGTTCGGCGGCCACGAGGTCGTCGAACAGGTTGCCGCCCGTGCGCTCCCGGTGGGCGGCGGCCGAGCTCAGCATCCGCTCCGTGCGGGGGGTGACGAAGGGGTAGGCGTAGATCTGGCCGTGGGGGTGGCCGAGGGTGACGCCGATCTCCCTGCCGCGGTTCTCGAAGCAGAAGACCTGCCGGACCCCGGGGAGCTCCGAGAGCTCGGCCGTCCGGTCGGTCCAGGCCGCCAACACCAGGGCGGCCCGGTCCTCGTCGAGATCGGCGAAGGACGCGTCGTGGTCGGAGGTGAAGCACACCACCTCACAGCGTCCGGCGCCCGGGGCGCGCAGGAAGAGCCCTCCGGGATCCTCCGCCTCCGACGGCCCCGGGGGACCCGCGAGAGAGGGGAAGCGGTTCTCGAAGACCGCCACCTGGTAGTCGTCCGCCGGAATCTCCGTCAGGCGGCCGTTCCGGGACGGACAGAGTGGGCACTCGTCCGGTGGCGGGTGGTACGTCCGGGCCTGGCGGTGGGCGGTGACGGCGATCCACTCGTCCAGCAGCGGGTCGTGTCGGATTTCCGAGGAGGTGGCGACGGCATCGAGGGGACGCCGGTCCACCGCGTCGCGCCCCGGAACGTCGTGGGCGTCGTAGTAGATGAGCTCACGGCCGTCCGCGAGGCGAGTCGATGTCTTTTTCAACCGGGGCCTCCTTATACTGCGATCCAAACATAATCGAACATAAAAAACCATGAGTGAACATTGACGTCAAGGGGCCGCCCCCCACGCAACGGCCCCGTCACGCCTTGGAGGCGACCTGCTCATGCCCCACCAGTTGGCCCAGGATCTGCGACTCCCCACGAACCTTCTGGACTACGCGATCCTCGCCATCTACTTCATCGTCGTCCTGGGAGTCGGGTTCGCGGCCCGGCGCAGCGTCAAGACCAGCCTCGACTTCTTCCTCTCCGGCCGCTCGCTCCCCGCCTGGGTCACCGGCCTGGCCTTCGTCGCGGCCAACCTCGGTGCCCTGGAGATCCTGGGCATGGCCGCCAACGGCGCCCAGTACGGCGTCTACACCGTGCACTGGTACTGGGTGGGCGCCATCCCGGCCATGGTCTTCCTCGGCCTGGTGATGATGCCCTTCTACTACGGGTCACGGGTGCGCTCGGTCCCGGAGTTCCTGCTCCACCGCTTCGGGCCGTCCTCCCACCTGCTGAGCGCGATCCTCTTCTCCGCGGCCTCCGTGCTGATCGCCGGCGTCAACCTCTACGCGCTCGCCATCGTGCTGGAGGCACTGCTCGGCTGGCCGCAGTGGGTGTCCATCGTCGTCTCGGGTGTGTTCGTCCTGCTCTACATCACCCTGGGCGGCCTCTCCTCGGCCATCTACAACGAGGTCGTGCAGTTCTTCGTGATCCTGGCCGGACTGATCCCGCTGACCATCGTCGGCCTCAAACGGGTCGGCGGCTGGAGCGGGCTGTACGACTCCCTCACCGGCGCCAAGGGCGACAACTTCATGACCGCCTGGGGCGGCACGGGCATCGGCTCGGACAACCCACTCGGCGCCAACTGGCTCACCATCGTGCTCGGCCTCGGCTTCGCCCTGAGCTTCGGCTACTGGACGACCAACTTCGCCGAGGTGCAGCGCGCCCTGTCGGCCAAGAACCTCTCCGCGGCCAAGCGCACCCCGCTGATCGCCGCCTTCCCCAAGATCTTCATCCCGGCGATCGTCGTCATTCCGGGCCTGATCGCGCTGGTGATCGCGCCGAACATCGGGCAGGGCGACGGGCTGCAGTACAACGACGCCATCCCGCTGCTGATGAGGGACCTGCTGCCCAACGGCGTGCTGGGCGTGGCGGTGACCGGTCTGCTCGCCGCCTTCATGGCGGGCATGGCGGCCAACGTCTCCTCCTTCAACACGGTGTTCACCCACGACATCTGGCGGGGTTACCTGGTGAAGGACCGCCCGGACGAGTACTACGTGGTCACCGCGCGGGTGGTCACCGCGGTCGGCGTGGTGCTGGGCATGGGGACGGCGTTCATCGCGGCGACGTTCAGCAACATCATGAACTACCTCCAGACGCTGTTCTCCTTCTTCAACGTGCCGCTGTTCACCGTGTTCATCATCGGCATGTTCTGGAAGCGGATGTCGCCCGCGGCCGGTTTCTGGGGGTTGCTGGCGGGCACCGTCGCGGCGATGATCAACTACTTCTGGTTCTACAAGGGCGGGCTCATCGACATCCCCTCCGACCAGGGCGCCAACTTCGTCTCGGCCATCATCGCCTTCGTCGTCGGCGCGATCGTCGTCCTGATCGTCACCCCCCTCACCAAACCCAGGCCCGTCGAGCAACTGGCCGGCCTGGTGTACGGCACCCGCTCCCCCGGTCTGGAGGAGCTCCCGGAGGCCGGGGACGAGGCCTGGTACCGCAAGCCCGCGCTGCTGGGCTGGGGCGCGATCATCCTCGCCGCCCTCTGCTACATCCCGTTCTCCTTCTGAGCTCCCCGCGCACCGCACAGCGAAGGATGTGATCCACCGTGACGAACGGCACCAACGGCCCGCACGGCTCCCACGATTCCGCCGCCGCGGACTGGCAGGAGGAAGAGAAGGAGCTGGAGCAGCGCTCGGCCAGTGCCGCCCGGCTGTTCGACGTCCGCCGGGTCATCGGCTTCCTCTTCGTGATCTACGGCCTCCTGGTCACCCTCGCCGGGCTCTTCGTCTCCGACGAGGACCTGATGAAGGCCCAGGAGATCAACATCAACCTGTGGACCGGGCTCGCGATGCTCGCCCTGGGGCTGTTCTTCCTGCTCTGGCTGCGGCTGAGCCCGACGGTCCCGCCGCCGTCGGCCGAGGAGCGCGAACGCAGGTCCGCCCCTCGGGAGCGTCCGTCCCACGGCGAGTGACGCACCGTTCCGGGGCCGGGGACGGTGCCGCGCCTCAGGCCCTCCCCGGCCCCGGTCTCCCGGGTCTCCCGCCCCCGGAGCCCGGGCCGGTCACCCGGTCCAGCAACCCGGTCCGGGCCGCGAGCGCCGCCGCCTCCAGCCGCGAACCGACCCCGAGCTTCACCAACACCCGCTGCACGTGCGTACGGGCCGTGCTGGGCGCTATCCCCATGCCCACCGCGACCTCACGGGTGTCCTCCCCCTCCGCCACCCGCACCAGCACCTCGATCTCCCGCGGCGTGAGCGCCTTGAGCAGCCGCGCTCCCTCGTCGTCCGGTTCGGCCGTGGGGTTGAGCAGCTCCGCGAACGCCCCCCGGAGTAGCTGCGGCGTCACCGCCACCTCCCCGGCGCGGGCCCGGACCATCCCGCGTTCGACGCACTCGATCCGCTCGTCGTGCCGCACATAGCCCGACGCCCCCGCGGCGAAGGCCGCCGCTATCCCCCGCGGGCTGGGCACCGGCCCCAGCACCACCACCGCTATCTGCGGCCTCTCCCGTTTGATCCGCGCCACCGGCTCGAACGCCTCCGGTTCCGCGGGCGCCGCCGTCCCCCACAGGCACACTTCCGGCACTTTGCCGATCACCAGGTCGGCCGCCCCCGCGGCCGGCGCGGCGGCGGCGAGCACACGGTGCCCGCGCAACCTCAGCGCCGAGGCGAGCGCCTCGGCGTGCAGACGGTGGTCGTCGACCACCACGAGTCGCACGGTCATCCACACCCCTGTCGTTCCGTCCGCGCGGGCCCGTGGTGTCCGGGCACCGCCCCGACCCGCCCGACTCCGCCCTGTGCCCCCGGAAGCTACACGCTCGCCCGGCGCCGCGCGCCCCTTCCGACAAGAACGACGCGGGCGGTTCCGCGCTCCTCCCCGAGAGAGCGCGGAACCGCCCGCGTCCGGGCTCCGGTCCGGCCCGCCCGGCCGTCACCCGAAGGCCAGAACGCCCTCCTCGTTGTGCGCTTCGTTCTGTTTGAACGAGTACGCCACCACCAGGAACATGCCGTCACGCCAGTACAGATGGCATTCGTTGACGATCACCATCTGGAACTCCTTCTCCTGAGTGTTCTCCGGCAGCCGTGTGTACGCGCTCGCCTTGCCGGTCTCGGGATCGATGGACGTGATCAGCCCGGGTGCGTCGTGTGTCACCTGCTCGTAGCCGAGCAGTTTGCCGCCCTGCATCGCCAGGGGAGCCGCCCAGCGCTCCTCCACCGGCTCGGAGAGCCACTTCGACTTGCCGGTGGACAGATCGAAGGCGACGATCTCGGTGACGCTGTCGTCGTCGCCCTGATGGTTGTTGGTCTGTAGGTACAGCGCGTCGTTGGCCTTGTCCACGACGATGTTGCGGCAGCAGTCGGCCAGCCCGATGCCCGTGGAGTGGAACAGGTAACGCCCCTCGGGGATATTGATCTTCGACCGGACGTCGCCGTTCTCGCCGAGGACCACGATGTCGCTCATGTCGAGCGCTTCACCGGCCTTGATCCCGACCACCACCGGGTCCAGTGAGATGACCCTCTCGACGAAGGCTCCGTCGGGGGCCTTCCACTCCCATCCCTTGGAGCCGTCGGGCTTCACCGAGTGGAGAGCCACTGTCGCGCCGAAGTCGCACTCGACCTTCGCGATGAGCCGCTCGCCGCCGACATAGTCCGTGTCCCGGCACTCGGCACCGTCCTCGGCCTTCCACAGGACCTCGCCGGTGGACAGGTCGAAGCCGATGGCGTTGCCGATCCACGCGGCGGCTGCGATGTCGCCGCTGACCGCCATCCTGGTCTCGAGGTACTCGTCCGTTCCCCGGCCCTTGGAGGGGAGGTCCTTGGTCCACAACTTCTCGCCTTGGACGAGGTCGATCGCCATGACCTTCTCGCACATCCCGCCCCACTGGATCACGGTCCTGCCGTCCGAGACGGTGGGAGCGGCCCCGCACCCGGGCCCTCGGCGTGCCAGGTCCAGTGACCAGACCTCTTTGCCGGTGTTCATGTCGTACCCGGTCACGGAGTCGAACCACGCCCGGACGATGGTGTCGCCCACGAACCAGGTGCCACGTGCCTCCGCGGGCCCCGTCGTGCTGCCCGCCACCCGCGGTGGGTCGACTTCCCACAGCATCCCAAGCCGGTCCTTGTGCTTGCGCGCGCTCTCGTCCCGGCCGGTGTTCCCGTCACTCTTCCGGGATTCGGTGTCACCGTCACCGCCGGCCAGGAGCCAGACGCCGCCGCCGGCCATCAGCAGGACCGCGACCACCGCGGCGACGACGGCGACGATCCTGCCCTTGCCGCCTCCCGGCCGTCCCCCGCCCCCGGTCTCGGGCATGGGCTGCGTCGGTCGCCGGTCGTAAGGCGGTTGACCATGGGCGGGCGGTTGGCCATAGACGGGTGGTTGACCGTGGACGGGCGGTTGGCCGTACGGCGGGTAGCCGTAGGACGGCGGCGACCCCTGCGGCGGATAACCGTAGGACGGCGGCGGCTCCTGCGGCGGACCGAAACCGCCCGAGGGCGGCTGGTTCGGCGGCGGAGGCGGCTGCGACATGGGTTCCCCTCACTCACGCGCGGACCGGCCGTCCATACCTCATCGGGCACCGGCCCGTCGCTGCTCGGCTGTTCTCGTACGCGGACACCGGGCGATCGGAGCGGGTCCTTCTCCGCCACCGGCTCCCGTGTGGGCGGCCGTCGGCCCGGGCGTCCGAAGACGCGAGCGAGCGACCCCGCCCCCGTCTCTCACGGGGTGCGGGGTCGTTCGGTGTCACGGTGTCACTTGAACACCAGGACGCTTCCCTTGTTGAGGCTGGTGTCCTGGTAGAAGTCGGTGACCACCAGGACGAGCCCGCCCTCGTTCCAGAAGGGGCGGGCCTGGCCGACGAAGACCATGTCCCGCTCGGCCTGGCGACTGTCCTCCGGCAGTCGCGTGTACGGGGTCGCCTTGCCGGTCTTGGGGTCGATGCTCGTGATCAGGCCCGCCTTGTCGTACGTCGCCTGCTCGTAACCGAGCAGCTTGCCGTCCTCGATCGCCAGCGGGCTCGTCCGGCCCTCCCTGGTCGGCTCGGAGAGCCACTTCGACTTGCCGGTGGTCAGGTCGAACGCGGCGATCTCGTTGACCGTGCCACCGTCGCCCTGGTGCGTGTCGGTCTGCAGGTAGAGGGCGTTGTTCGCCTTGTCCACGACGACGTTGTGGCAGTCGGACAGCTTGATGCCCTCGCAGGCGAAGTGGTAGCGGTCCTTGGGGATGCCGATCTTCGCCTTGAGCTTCCCCTTGTCGTCCAGGAGCATGATGTCGGTGATGTCGAGGCCGCCACCGGCCACCACGCCGACCACCACGGGATCGACCGAGAAGACCCGCTTGATCTCGACGCCCTTGGGGGCCTTCCACTCCCAGCCCTTGTCCCCGCCGTTCTCGACGGACTGGAGGGTGTGCTCCTCGCCGAAGCCGCACTCGACGTGTGCGAGGAGCTGCTCGCCGCCGGCGTAGCCGGCGTCCCGGCACTCGGCGCCCCGCTCCATCTCCCACAGCTTCTTGCCGTCGGCCAGGTTGTAGCCGACGGCGTTGCCCGTCCACGACACGGCGGCCGTGTCACCACTGACCGCCATCTCGGTGAAGCTGAACTCGGACGGTCCGTAGTCCTTGCTGGGGAGGTCCTTCTCCCACAGTTTCTTGCCCGCGGCGAGGTCGATCCCCATGACCTTCTCGCACTTGCGGCCCCACTGCACCACGGTCCTGTTCTCCGCGGCGGTGGGCGCGGCCGAGCACTTGGCGCCGCGGGCCATGTCGATGGACCAGGCCTCCTTGCCGGTGTCCATCTCGTACGCGGTGACGGAGTCGACCAGGGCCCTGACGACGGTGTCGCCCACGAACCAGGTGCCGGGCAGCTCGTGGATCCTGTCCTCGCCCTTGGAGATGTCCGGAGGGTCGAGCTTCCAGGCCACCTCGAGTTCGCTCTTCTGGTTTCTCTTGCCCTCGGAGCCCCCGTTCGTGCCGCCCTCGCTGGAGCCCTTGGTGTCGTCCTTGGCCCGGGTGTCGTCGTCACCGCCGGCCAGGAGCCAGACGCCGCCACCGGCTATCAGCAGGACCGCGGCCACCGCGGCGACGATGGCGACGATCCTGCCCTTGCCGCCTCCCGGCCGTCCCCCGGCCTCGGGCATGGGCTGCGTCGGGTACTGCCCGTAGGCCGGTGGCTGCCCGTACGGCGGCTGACCGTAGACGGGCGGTTGGCCGTAGGGGGGCTGTCCGTACGCGGGCGGCTGACCGTACGCGGGCGGCTGACCGTACGGCGGCTGCCCCTGCTGCGGATAGCCGTAGGACGGCGGGACCTGCGGGGGCTGCGGCGGCTGCGCCCCCGCGGCGAGCGTGGGCTGCTGGTGCGGGTAGCCGTATCCCGGCGGAGGCGCCTGCGGGGGCTGCTCGGGCTGCTGCGGCGGCGCGGCGGGCGGCGGGGTCTTGCTCAGCGGGTCCTGCCGGTCCTGCTGCGGCTGCTGCCCGTCGGACCGCGGTTGCTGCTGCGGCTGTTGCTCCGACTGCTGCTCCGACGACTCCGGCGGCTCCGACGGCTGCTGCGGCCGGCCGTGCGAGGACGACGGTTCCTGCGGTGCGCCGAAACCGCCCGAGGGCGGTTGGTTGGGTGGCGGAGGCGGCTGCGACATGGGTTTCCTCATTCACGCGCGGACCGGCTGCCCTGCTTTTCAGCCCCCCGTAGGGCAGAGCGCATCGGACACTGGCCCGCCACTTCTCGACTTTTCTCGACGTGTTGGACACCGACGATGGGAACGAAGCTCTTTCTATCACCGGACACCGACAGGCCCGGGGCCGGTTCCCGTCCGGTCGGTGAGGTGAGACCGGCCCGCGACCGCGCCGTTACCCGCGTCGAAGCTCCCCGAAGCCGAGCGCGCGACCGCCGTCACCCCTCCTCGGCCAGCTCCAGCCAGCGCGTTTCCAACTCGTCCCGCTCCCCCGCCAGCTCCCGCAGTTCGGCGTCCAGCCCCGCGATCCTCTCGAAGTCGGTGGCGTGCTCGGCCATCTCGGCGTGCAGTGCCGCCTCCCGCTCCCCGATCCGCTCCAGCCTGCGCTCGATGCGCTGCAGTTCCTTCTGGGCGGCCCGGGAGAGGCCCGTGGACCGGCCGGCGGGCCGGTCCGGCTCGGCGGGCGCGCCGGTCGTCCTCGCGGCCGGGACCTTGGGGGCGGTGGTGGTCTGCCGTAGCTGTTCGCGGCGCTCCAGGTACTCGTCCAGTCCGCGCGGCAGCATCCGCAGTGTGCCGTCGCCCAGCAGCGCGTACACCGTGTCGGTGGTCCGCTCGATGAAGTAGCGGTCGTGGGAGATGACGACCAGGGAGCCCGGCCAGCCGTCGAGCAGGTCCTCCAACTGGGTCAGCGTCTCGATGTCCAGGTCGTTGGTCGGCTCGTCCAGGAACAGGACGTTCGGCTCGTCCATCAGCAGCCGCAGGAGCTGGAGCCGCCGCCGCTCGCCGCCGGAGAGGTCGCCGACGGGCGTCCACTGCTTCTCCTTGCCGAAGCCGAACCGCTCGCACAACTGCGAAGCGCTCATCTCGCGGCCCTTGCCCAGGTCGACGCGGGCGCGGACCTGCTCCACGGCCTCCAGCACGCGCCAGGTGGGATCGAGCTCGGCGACCTCCTGGGAGAGGTACGCCAGCCGTACCGTCCTGCCGACCTTGATCCGGCCGCTCGCGGGCTGTTCCTCTCCGGCGCTGTCGGCCGCCGCCGCCAGCGCCCGCAGCAGCGAGGTCTTGCCCGCGCCGTTGACGCCGACCAGGCCGATCCGGTCGCCGGGGCCGAGTTGCCAGGTCAGGTGCTTGAGCAGCACCTTGGGTCCGGCCTGGATCGTCACGTCCTCCAGGTCGAGGACGGTCTTGCCCAGCCGGGAGCCCGCGAACCTCATCAGCTCGGCGCTGTCGCGCGGCGGCGGCACGTCGGCGATCAGCGCGTTGGCCGCCTCGACGCGGAAGCGGGGCTTGCTGGTGCGGGCGGGCGCGCCGCGCCGCAGCCAGGCCAGCTCCTTGCGGACCAGGTTCTGCCGCTTGGTCTCCTCGGTGGCGGCGATGCGTTCGCGTTCGGCGCGGGCGAAGACGTAGTCGCTGTAGCCGCCCTCGTACTCGTGCACCGTGCCACGCTGCACGTCCCACATCCGGGTGCACACCTGGTCCAGGAACCAGCGGTCGTGGGTGACGCAGACCAGCGCCGAGCGGCGGGAGCGCAGGTGTCCGGCCAGCCAGGCGATGCCCTCGACGTCGAGGTGGTTGGTGGGCTCGTCCAGGACGATCAGGTCCTGTTCGGCGATGAGCAGTTTGGCCAGCGCGATGCGCCGCCGCTCGCCGCCGGAGAGCGGGCCGATGACGGTGTCCAGCCCCTGCGGGAAGCCGGGGAGGTCCAGTCCGCCGAAGAGTCCGGTGAGGATGTCGCGGACGCGGGCGTCCCCGGCCCACTCGTGGTCGGCCATGTCGCCGATGACCTCGTGACGGACGGTGGCGGCCGGGTCGAGCGAGTCGTGCTGGGTGAGCACCCCCAGCCGCAGTCCGCCCACGTGGGTGACCCGCCCGGTGTCGGCGGGCTCCAGCCGGGACAGGATGCGGACGAGAGTGGTCTTGCCGTCGCCGTTGCGCCCGACGACGCCGATCCGGTCTCCCTCGCCGACGCCGAGGGAGACGCCGTCGAGCAGCGCACGCGTGCCGTACACCTTGCCGACGGCTTCCAGATTGACGAGGTTCGTGGCCATGGAGCTCCCGCTGCCCGGCGCGCCGGGCTGGTGTGGTTCGAGTGTGCTGGTCGACCTCTCAGCCTAGTCGCCGTCCCGCCGGGCCCGGCCCGTCCGCCCCGTGGGGCCCCCGCGTCCGGGGCGGACACGGGGTCCCCACGGGGTCCTTCCCGCAGGGACCTCAGTACGACCGGCCGTGCCGGGCGGGAGCCGAGCGCGGTGTGGGCCGGTTGAGGCCGAACAGCGAACCGGTGGCGCTCGTCAGCTCCGCGGCGCACTCCGCCGACGTGTCGTCCGGGACGCCCATGCGGCGCAGGGCGCCGGAGAACACGTCCTCCAGCAGCGCCAGTCGCCAGTTCAGTTCGGCGGGGCCGACCTGGCCGCGGGGGCGGCTCGCCAGGACGGTCAGCACGTCCTGGGCGTTGGTCTGGAGGTCGTTCAAGGTCTGCCAGCCGTTGGGCAGACGGACGGCGGGCCGTCCCGGCTGCTCGGCCGGCGCGCCGAGTGTCAGGGGGAGCTGGGTGGGAATCGTGGAGTACCAGTCGACCAGCGCGCCGTTCAGATCGGCTCGGAGGCCGTCGAGGAGGGACAGCAGCACGGCCGCGCCCATGGGCGGGCTGACGGGCTCGATCCGGGGAGGGGCGTTGTCCGACGCGGGCGGCCCGGCGGCTCCGTCCGCCCCCAGGAACGAGCGGATGACGACCGAGACCTCCTCCTGCCTCGGCGGGGCGGATTGCCGGGCGGGCACCAGGAGCGCCCTCACGGGCGCGACACCGTGGGCAGCCTGCTCGGCAGCCGCCTGGCACGCGTAGTCAGTGGGCACGGAACGGTCCCCCTCCTTCCGAAGCCGCCTGGTTCCGCGGCATCGGCCTTACGTTTCGGAGCCGTACCGTATCGCTCCGCGACGGCTTCGGGGAGATGTTCGTCACGGAGAGTTCGCAGGTCACGACTCCTACACGACTCCTGCCGAATTCGATCCCCACGGAGCCGGAGAACGTCCGTTTCCGTTCTCGGGCGGGCACGGGCCGCGCTCCCGCCACAGGCCGTCACCGACCCTTCTCCCAGGCGCGCCCACGCCTCGGTCGCGCCGTGCCCGCCACCGCCACGTGGATCAGCGCCCGCCACGTTCCCGGGTGTGACAGCGCCCCCGCGGTCCCCCGGACGAGCATGGCGATTCCGACCGCTTGTTCCCGCCGGCCTTCGTCGGTTCCTTCGGTTCTTTCGGTGGACACCGCGCCTCCCGTCCGGTCGGAGGCGCCCGGGGTCGTTTCGGGAGTGCGCCCGAGTTCCGCGCGGCCTTGGAAGCGGGCGGCACCGGGTTCGGGCGCGGTCGACCGGCTCGGGGCTGATACGCGGACGGCCCGCGCGAGACGGTTTCGCGTGGGCCGTCCGGGTGGGCGGAGGGTGGGTCAGCCGGCGGAGTTCAGGACGGCGCGGACGATCGGGCCCGCGTTCTTGCCGCCGTGGCCGGAGGCCGGCACGACCGCCGCGGCGGCCATGTCGTTGCGGTAACCGGTGAACCAGGCGTTGGGCTTCTCCTGACCGTCCACCTCGGCCGAGCCCGTCTTCGCGCCGAAGTCGCCGGTCGTGCCGGCCATCGCCTCGGCGGCCGTGCCGCTGGTGGCGGTCAGCCGCATCAGGTCGCGCAGTTCCTGGGAGATCGGTGCCGGGAGGGTGCGCGGGGCCCGGGCCAGGCTGCGGCCGTCCACCTCGGGGGAGACGATGTACGGCTGCTTGAAGACACCGCTCTTCACCGTCGCCGACACCGAGGCCATGATCAGCGGGTTCGCCCGGACTCCGCCCTGTCCGATCAGCGAGGCGGCCATCTGGGCGTCGGACTGGACGGGCACCGAGCCGTCGAAGGTGGCCGTGCCCACCTGCCAGTTCAGCCCGATGCCGAAGACGTCGCGGGCCTGCCGGGTGAGGTCGTCGTCCTTCAACTTCCCGGCCTGGCTGATGAAGGCGGTGTTGCAGGAGGCGGCGAAGGACTGCGCGAAGGTTCCGCCCTTGATCTCGAACTTGTCCAGGTTCTGGAACCGCCAGCCGCCGTGGGTGAAGTACTTCGGGCAGGGGTGTTGCGCGGAGGCGGACGCCAGGCCCTTCTCGGCGAGCATCGACGCGGTCACGATCTTGAACGTGGAGCCGGGGGCGAGGGAGCCCTTGAGAGCGGTGTCGAAGCCGCCCGCCGGGGTGTTGGCGACGGCCAGGATCTCGCCGGTGCTGACCTTGAGCGCCACGACCGACGCCTTGGTCTTGCCCGAGACGGCCTGGACCGCGGCCTTCTGCACCGTGGCGTCCAGGGTGGTCCTCAGCTCACCCGGGGTGCCCTCGCTGAACTCCTTGAGCGTCTTGACCTCCTTGCCCTTGGCGTCGACGATCCGGGCCTCGACGCCGGGCTTTCCGTCGGTCTTGTCGCCGTACCGCTTGCGCAGGTCGGCCAGGACGCCGGCCAGCTCGGGGTGTTCCTCGGCGGTCAGCTCGGTGCCGTTGCGGTCCAGGGCCTTGACGGGCGGGGTGTCGGCCTCGGCGGTCTCCAGCGTCTGGCCTTCCTTCAGGGCGGGGTGCAGGACGGAGGGCTCCCAGTCGACGACGGCCTTGCCCGTCCGGGTGTCCCTCACGACCTTCAGCTCCGACTCGTAGCTCCAGTCGGCGAGTTGTTCCTCGTCGTACTCCACCCGCGCCCGCACCGTGAACGGGACCTCGGCGTCCTTGGGGGCGCCCCGCTCGAAGCGGGCCTGCGTCACCCGGGCGTCCTTGCGGAAACCGGTCAGCGCCTCGGCGGCCCCGCTCTCGTCGTCCGTCAGCGCGGCGGCCTCCTCGATCTTCCCGGCCTGCCAGGCGTCGAGGAATTCCTCGGCTGTCGTTCGGACCTCCTCGGCCGACGGTGGGCCGGTCTCGATCGCCGCGTTCGCCGATCCCTCGGCGACGGTCACGTCCCGTCCACCGCTGTCGGAGGACGTGCCGCCGTCGCCGATCAGGGTGTACGCCCCGAATCCGGCGGCTCCGACCATCACGGTGAAGACCGCTCCGATCACCGCCACCTTCTGCCCGTCGCGCATGCGTGTCCGAACCTCCGCCCCTGCCTCGGCCCGTCGCCGCCGAGGATCCGTGCGAGGAACCCTAGAGCACTCGAGTGACAGGAGTCAGGTCCAGGTGCCCGCCACGGGGTCACCCGGGTGTCTCGGGGCCGAACGGGTGGAAAAGCGGCCGGGGCGCCGCCGCCGGTACCCGGTCTCCGTGCGTCGGCGGCGGCGGGAAAACGGGATTACCGACTTTCCGTACACCACGAGAATGATTGGTCATTTCTTCGGAAGAAAGGAACTCGAAGAAGCCGGCCACGCCGGTGGTCACCCGGATGACGCATCCGGAATTCACTCATACGGCAGCACGACCGTCGCTCCGGGCGCTCGTTGTCACAGCGATGCGGAAGGCCGATCCTCCTCCCGGCAATAACCGTGCGGGCCCGCGCCACATCCAGTGGCACGGGCCCGCTGGTGTTCGGCGGAGGAGTATTCGGACGGCGCGCGGCAACGCCTACCGTGTGCTCGGCGAACACGCCCTAGCATTGCACAGCACAAGCCCGTGAAGCGGCTTCGTACATTGGAGGTAAACACCCATGAATCTGAAGCGCACCAACAACATCGACTGCTCGCACAACGAGAAGAAGAAGTTCTCGGCGTTCCTCGGCCGATAGCCGGGAGACACCGTCCGAACGACTCCGCGAAAGGCTGCCCCCGGTGTACCGGGGGCAGCCTTTCGCTGTGCTTCGGCGCCGGGGGCACGAATGTGTTCGGGACCGGGTTCGGAAGGCGGTATCCGAGTTCCGGTGTGCCCGAGGGGCGGAGCGCACGGGAAGTCGCGCGGCGCTCGGCTCGCGCGATCCGGCGACCGATCGGTGATGTCGCCGTCTCCACGGCCACCGGGGTCGGGTGGAAACCTCCACCGTGAAACGTCGGAAATCCTCGTCGGCGAACGGGAAATCGTCGGTCCCTCGTCCGCGACGACGATTCGCCCCGCGACCCACCGTTCCCGGCGCGCCGGTCGGGACACGGCCGGCCTTTTCGCCCCGTGGGGCCCGGTCGCCACTGTCCCGCCGCGCGGGACTTCCCGGACCCGGGTGGCCCGCGGACGTGCTCACCACTCGCCGGAAAGCGTGCGGAAAGCGGGGCACCCGTCCCTCGGCCACCGCGGAACGACGGGCGTTTCCGCCGGGGCGAGAAGGCGGGGAAGGGCTCCCGCGCCACCGGGTCACCCGGATGCCGCGCGGTGCGTTCACTCTTGCGGCGCTACGGGTCTCCGTCCCCGTTCCGCGCGTTCCCGTACACCGAAAGACGGCCTATCCGCCATCCGGAGACAATGGCTTGGGTCCGTGTTTCTCCCGAGAACACGGGCCCGTGACACGTATGGAGCAGAAAACAAAAGGGCGGCACGCGGCAACGTCTACCGTGTGCTCGGCGAACACGCCCTAGCATTGCACAGCACAAGCCCGTGAAGCGGCTTCGTACATTGGAGGTAAACACCCATGAATCTGAAGCGCACCCAACAACAACATCGACTGCTCGAAGAACTACAAGCACGAGGCGAAGTTCGAGAAGCACGAGTACCGGGACTACGACCGGAAGCACGACCGGGACCGCGACCGGGACTACGACCGGAAGCACGACGAGGACCGCGACAAGGGCCACGACAGGTACTGAAGTCGTCCTTCACGTCCGACCACGGCTTCTCGAGGCCGTCCACCGGTTCACCGGCGGGCGGCCTTTCGCCTTTCCCCGGCACGTCGCGCAATACCCGTCCACAAAGGCACCCGATCGGCGCAGCAACATATCGGAGGCCGGCTCGTTCACCGGTGGGCGACATCGATCGGTGACTTTCCGCGAGACACGCAGCGACGCAAAAGCGAGAAAACGCGGATTCATTCGGTTAATGTCGCCGACGTGGGGGTCACTCCCGCCCTTCCGGTGGACCGGCCGCATGGTGACTGTACTCCGGAAACCGATTCTTCGACCGCTCGGCGGCGGTCGGGGACCATCGGACCTTTCCTTCTCTCGTCAAGGAGACAAGACCGCATGAAGCTGCAGAAGACGCTCGTCGTTTCGTTCACCGCCGCCCTGGCGCTCATGGGCGGGGCCACCGGGGCCTACGCCGGCGACGACACGAAGTTCCAGAACAACACCCAGATCCTGAGCTGCGACGTGGTCGAGGTCATCGACATCCCGATCCTGTCGTCCGCCAACAACAACATCGACTGCTCCGAGAACTACAAGAAGGAGGTGAAGGTCGAGAAGAAGGTGAAGGTCGAGAAGGACCACAAGTTCACCTTCGCCCCCAAGCTGGAGCAGGCACAGGGTCAGGGCCAGGGCCAGAAGCAGGACGCCAAGGCCGAGCAGGGTCAGAAGCAGGACGCCGAGGCCAAGCAGAAGCAGAAGCAGGACGACGAGCACGAGTACGAGTCCAAGAAGGACTGACGCTCTCGCGTCCGACCATGTGCCCCTCCATTTGACCCTCCAGATGACGCCGCCCGCCGGGTTTCCCGGCGGGCGGCGTCGGTTCTGTGCGGGTTTCTCCCCGCCGAATCCGAGGGACGCGGGACCACCGGCCCGCGCTGTCTCTTCAGATCCAGGTGTCCAGCCACATGCGGTTCTGCCACGCCTCCTTGGGAATCTGGACCCCGGTGTAGAGCGGATAGAAGTAGACGAAGTTCCAGACGATCAGCAGCACGAGCACGCCCGCGGCCACGGCGCCCACCGCCCGCCGTCGCTCCGGGGAGCCGGGCGGTCCGAGGATCGCGCCGATCGCCATCGCCAACGCCAGGCACAGGAACGGCACGAAGACGACCGCGTAGAAGTAGAAGATCGTCCGCTCCTGGTACAGGAACCACGGCAGCCAGCCGGCCGCCACCCCGCACAGGATCGCGCCCGCGCGCCAGTCGCGCCGCAGCGCCCAGCGGTAGAGGCAGTACAGCAGCGCGAAACACGCCGCCCACCACAGCAGCGGTGTGCCCAGCGCGAGCACCTCGCGGGCGCAGCCGCCGGCGGCCGTGCAACCGTGCTCGCCCTCCTCCGCGGACTCGTAGAAATACGACACCGGCCGGGCGGCCACCGGCCAGCTCCAGGGGTGGGACTGGTAGGTGTGCTCGGAGGTCAGCCCGACGTGGAACGTGTAGACCTCGGCCTCGTAGTGCCACAGGCTGCGCAGCGCCTCCGGCACCCAGGTCATGTCGAACCGCGGCAGTGGAATCCGCTGCTCGGTGAGGGGCAGGGGGATCGACAGCTCCGGCGACAGGCCCCGGCGGCCCTCCGCCCAGGTGCGGAAGTAGCCGTCCCGACTCGTGAACCAGCCGAACCAGGAGGCGAGGTAGACGAGGCCGGCGACCGGCACCAGGGAGAGGAACGCGGGAGCGGCGTCACGGCGCAGCATCGACCGGCGGGGACGCCGCGCCCCGGCGGTGCGGCGGGACGCGGCGTCCCACAGGACGGTGAGGACGCCGAAGGCCGCCAGCACGTACAGGCCGTTCCACTTGGTGGCGCAGGCCAGCCCCAGACAGACCCCGGCGGCGAGCCGCCAGGGTCGCGCTCCCAGGCCGAGTCGGTCGCCGACGGACGGGTCGGGCCGTCCGTCGGGCAGGGCCGCGGCGAGCCGGGCGCGGGCGTGGTCCCGGTCGACCAGCAGACAGCCGAAGGCCGCCAGCAGGAAGAACATCAGCACCAGGTCGAGGAGCGCGGTGCGGCTCATCACCAGATGCAGCCCGTCCACCGCCAGCAGACCGCCCGCCAGGCAGCCCAGGGCCGTGGAGCGGAACAGGCGGCGGCCGATCCGGCAGAGCATCAGCACCGACAGCGTGCCGAGCACCGCGACCATGAAGCGCCAGCCGAAGGGCGTCAGGCCGAACATCGCCTCGCCCACGGCGATGACCCACTTCCCCACGGGCGGGTGCACCACGTAGGAGGCGGCGTCGCCGAGCGGCGCGGCGGCGGGGTCCTTGAGGATCGTTTCGTTGGCGCCGTCGGGCCAGGTCCCCTCGTAGCCCAGCTTGTACAGGGACCAGGCGTCCTTGGCGTAGTACGTCTCGTCGAAGATCACCGCGTGCGGCGAGCCGAGGTTCCAGAACCTCAGAAGCCCGGCGAAGAGCGCGACGAGGACCGGGCCGCCCCACCCGATCCAGCGTGCCGCCCGTCGTCCGTCGTCCGGGTCCAGCCCGAACAGGCCCCAGATCCGGCCGCGTCCGGGGACGGGGAAGGGCGGCACGAGACGCTCCCGCACGTCGACCCGTCGGGGCTCCACGTATCCGTAGCGCCGCAGTCGCTCCCGCCATGACGGGGGCTGCTCCCCGACGGGCTCCCCGTGCCGGGCCTGAGTCGCGGTGTCACTGGTCACGCGGGCCATCGTAGGGAACCGCCCGTGGCGAGCACTCCGCGTCCCGGGGCCCGGACCCGCTCCGCGGGCCGGGCGCGGGCCTTGGGGTGCGGCCGGGAGCTGGGAGGATGGCGGCGTGAGCGGAACACTCGTACTGGCAGGAACTCCCATCGGCGACGTCGCCGACGCGCCGCCGCGGCTCGCGGCCGAACTGGCAAAGGCCGATGTCGTCGCCGCCGAGGACACCCGGCGGCTGCGGCGGCTCACCCAGGCCCTCCAGGCGCGGGTGACCGGCCGGGTGGTGTCGTACTTCGAGGGCAACGAGGCCGCGCGGACGCCCGAGCTGGTCGACGCGCTCTCCGGCGGGGCGCGCGTGCTGTTGGTCACGGACGCGGGGATGCCCTCGGTGTCCGACCCCGGCTACCGGCTCGTCGCCGCGGCCGTCGAGCGGGGGATCAGGGTGACGGCCGTGCCCGGGCCGTCCGCCGTGCTGACCGCGCTGGCCCTGTCGGGACTGCCGGTGGACCGTTTCTGCTTCGAGGGCTTCCCGCCGCGCAAGGCGGGCGAGCGGCTGGCCCGGCTGCGCGAGACGGCCGGGGAGCAGCGCACACTCGTGTACTTCGAGGCGCCGCACCGGCTGGCCGCCACCCTCGCCGCCATGGCGGAGGTCTTCGGCGCCGAACGCCGGGCGGCGGTCTGCCGGGAGCTGACCAAGACCTACGAGGAGGTCCGACGCGGTCCGCTGGCGGAGTTGGCCGCCTGGGCGGAGGAGGGCGTGCGGGGGGAGATCACCATCGTCGTCGAGGGCGCCCCCGCCGCCGCGCCGGACGAGGTGGACGCCGCCGAGCTGGTGCGCCGGGTCGCCGCGCGGGAGGAGGCCGGGGAGCGCCGCAAGGAGGCCATCGCGGCGGTGGCGCGCGAGGTGGGGCTGCCCAAGCGGGAGGTGTTCGACGCCGTGGTCGCCGCGAAGAACTCCGCCGCGAACTCCTCCACCGGCTGAGGCCGGGCGGGACGAGCCGGGCGGGACGAGCCGGGCCGCCCGGAGAAAGAAATCGGCAGACTCGTGCATTTCCCGCCGATATGCGGTGCACTGGGAGGAAGCGGGAGGAGGTTCCCATGCAGGAATCCAGGCACCCCCAGGGGACGACCGTCCACGAGGAGTACTCCTTCGCCTGCATGCACTGCGGGTACGGCTGGGAGCAGGCGTACGACATCCGGCACCACGTCGACCTCGACGGCCGGCCCTTCGTCACCTACCACGACCCCGCGGACGGTCGGCGCGTCCCGTCGCCGCTGACCCGTCCGGTGTGTCCGAACTGCGAGTCGCACGTGGTGCGGATCATGCGACCGGGGAGGGTGGCCGCGGCGGAGCACGCCCTGCTGCCGCACGGCCACCGCGCCCCGCCCGGGTGACCGGCGGGCGGCGCGGCGGGGCGTTCTAGGATCGCCGACATGGAGAAATCCGCGAAGTCCGCGAAGGCCGTGAAGCCCGTGAAGCCCGCGCCGCCGCCGGTACCGCTGAACGTGCCGGTCGCCGACTCGCACACCCACATCGACATGCAGGACGCCGGCGTCGAGGAGACGCTCGCCGCCGCCGCCGCGGTCGGCGTGACGACTCTGATCCAGGTCGGCTGCGACCTGGATCGGTCGCGCTGGTCCGCGCGGATCGCCGCCGAGCACGACGCCGTGTGGGCCGCGGTCGCCCTCCACCCCAACGAGGCGCCGCGGCTGGCGCTCGGCGAGGGCGGGTGGAAGGCGCTGGACGCGGCGCTGGACGGCATCGCCGAGCTGGCCGCCCGGCCGGAGGTGCTGGGCGTCGGCGAGACCGGTCTGGACTACTACCGGACCGGGCCGGAGGGCCGTCAGGCCCAGCAGTACTCCTTCCGCCGCCACATCGAGCTGGCCAAGCGGCTGGACAAGGCGCTGGTGATCCACGACCGCGAGGCCCACGAGGACGTCCTGCGCGTCCTGGACGAGGAGGGCGCGCCCGAGCGGACCGTCTTCCACTGCTTCTCCGGCGACGCCGCGATGGCCGAGGTGTGCGCCGAGAAGGGGTACTTCATGTCCTTCGCCGGGAACGTCACCTTCAAGAACGCCCAGCCGCTGCGCGACGCCCTGGCCGTCGCGCCGCCCGAGCTGCTGCTGGTGGAGACCGACGCGCCCTTCCTGACCCCGGCGCCCTACCGGGGGCGCCCCAACGCCCCGTATCTGATCCCGTACACGCTGCGCGCCATGGCCGAGGTGAAGGGGATGACCGAGGACGCGCTCGCGGAGCACACAGCGGCCAACACCGCACGCGCCTTCGGCTGTTGACCGCACCGGGAGCCGTCCCGAGCGGGGACGCGAGCACATCATCGGCAACTGTGAGTAGTCGTACGGCTTGGGATAGTGACGCCCACTCCGCTAGGGTTCCGCCCCGCCACCCGGACCGCTTGGGAGTACGTCGTGAGCCATCCGCAGGGAAGCCAGCCGCACGGTTACGCGTACTCCTCCGCGTCTCCACCGGGGTCGTGGCAGTACCACGACCGTGATCCGGAGGACACCTACCGCCCCTCGTACGAGTGGTACGGGACCTTCTCGGCGCACGCCGCGCACGCCCCCTACGAGGGGTACGAGGCGTACGGGGCGCATTCGGCGCACGGCGGCCGGGACCCTCGCGCCGGGTACGGCGATCGGTACGGCGTCCCCGACGTCCCCGACGCCCCGGAGGCCCCCGGCACCTACGGCGCCTGGGACGCCCACGGCGTGTACCGCGTCTGGGAGGCGCCCGGCGGCGGACACGTCCCCCACGAGCCGTACCCGTTCGCGCCGCACGGCGGCGCCCCGCGGACCCCGCCGGCGGAGCCGCTCGGCCGGTTCGGTCCCCCCGAGCCGGCGGTACCGGCCGCGCCGGCCGAGCCCGTGGCGCCGGCCGTCCCGCCGGAACCGCACACGCCCTACGCTCCTCCCGAGCCCGCCGCGCCCCTCGCGGCGCACCCGCCGCCGGACTCCTCCGATCCCCTCTTCCCCCCGGCGTCCTCCGTTCCCTCCCCGCTGATCCCCCGACAGTCCGACGGGGGCCGGGCCGCCGCCCGGCGGGCGGCGCGCGCCCGCGAGACCGCCCCGTGTCCACAGGCGCTGCGCCGCCTGGTGCCCCAGGCGCTCGTGGTCGCCTTCCTCGCGGGCGGCACCTCCGCCTTCGTCGCCAGCGACAAGGCCGTCGAGCTGACGGTGGAGGGCAGGCCGCGCACCCTGCACACCTTCGCGGACGACGTCGCCGAACTGCTCGCCGAGGAGGGCGTGCGGGTCGGCCGGCACGACGCGGTCTCCCCCGCTCCCGGCGAGCCGCTCGCCCACGGCGACCGGGTCACCGTGCGTTTCGGCCGTCCCCTCGTCCTCACCCTGGACGGCCGCCGGCAGCGCGTGTGGACCACCGCCCCCACCGTGGCGGAGGCGCTGCGCCGGCTCGGGGTGCGTCCCGAGGGCGCGTACCTGTCGGTGCCGCGCGACCGACGGATCGGACGCGACGGGCTGACGCTGACGGTGCGCACCGAGCGGAGTGTGACCTTCGTCGCCGACGGACGCGAGCACACCGTCCGCACCAACGCCGCGACCGTCCGCCGGGCGCTGGCGGAGGCGGGCATCACGCTGCGCGGCCAGGACACCGCCTCCGTCGCCCTGGACTCCTTTCCGCGCGACGGCCAGACGATCACGGTGCTGCGCATCACCGACACCGAGCGGGTCAGCGAGGAGCCGATCGCGTTCACCACCGTGCGGCGCGAGGACCCCACCCTGCCCAAGGGGACGGAGGTGGTGACCCAGGCGGGCCGGCCCGGTCTGCGGCGGATCACCCACGAACTGCGCACGGTCAACGGCGTGCGGCTCAGGCCCCGGCACGTGGAGACCGTGGTGGTGCGCGAGCCGACGCCGCGGATCGTCCGGGTGGGCACCCGGGAGGTGCCGTCCTCGGTGCGCGGCGCCGACCACCTGAACTGGGACGCCCTGGCCCGCTGCGAGTCCGGCGGCCGTCCCGACGCGGTGGACCCCACCGGGACGCACGGCGGCCTGTACCAGTTCGACTCCCGCACCTGGCGGGGCCTGGGCGGCAAGGGCCGCCCGCAGGACGCCTCACCCGCCGAGCAGACCTACCGCGCGAAGAAGCTGTACGTGCGGAAGGGGGCGAGTCCGTGGCCGGTGTGCGGCCGTAAACTGCACGAGTGAGTTCAGCCCCCGCACCGGCCCCCGATCCCCTGCTGGGGCCCGCCGACATCCGCGAGCTGGCCGCCGAGCTGGGCGTCCGTCCCACCAAACAACGCGGTCAGAACTTCGTCATCGACGCCAACACCGTCCGCCGGATCGTGCGGACCGCCCGGGTGCGTCCCGACGACGTGGTGGTCGAGATCGGGCCGGGCCTGGGGTCGCTGACGCTCGGGCTGCTCCAGGAGGCCGCGTGGGTGACGGCCGTGGAGATCGACGACGTGCTGGCGGCGGCGCTGCCCGCGACGGTCTCCGCGCGGCTGCCGGAGCGCGCCGACCGGTTCGCGCTGGTCCACCGGGACGCGCTGCGCGTCACGGAGCTGCCCGGTCCGACGCCCACCGCGCTGGTCGCCAACCTCCCCTACAACGTGGCCGTGCCCGTGCTGCTGCACATGCTGGCCGCCTTCCCGAGCATCGAGCACGGCCTGGTGATGGTCCAGTCGGAGGTCGCCGACCGGCTCGCGGCCGAGCCCGGCTCGAAGGTGTACGGGGTGCCGTCGGTGAAGGCCGCCTGGTACGCGGAGGTGAAACGGGCCGGCGCGATCGGGCGGAACGTGTTCTGGCCCGCTCCCAACGTGGACTCCGGGCTGGTGTCATGGGTGCGGCGGGAACCGCCGCGCACGAAGGCCGGCCGGGAGGAGGTCTTCGCGGTGGTGGACGCCGCGTTCGCCCAGCGCCGCAAGACGCTGCGGGCCGCGCTGGCGGGCTGGGCCGGTTCGGCCGCGGCGGCCGAGGCGGCCCTGGTGGCGGCCGGCGTCCCGCCCCGCTCCCGGGGGGAGTCGTTGACGATCGAGGACTTCGCGGCCATCGCGGAGCGGAAGGACACCACCGCATGAGCGCCCCCGACTCCGATCTCTTCTTCACCTCCGACGCCGCCGATGACGCCGCCGGGGCCGACCGCGCCCCGCGTCGCCCGGCGGACGACGGCCCGAGCGCCTCGACGACGGTCACCGCGCGCGTCCCCGCCAAGGTCAACGTGCAGCTCTCGGTGGGCGGACTGCGGCCGGACGGCTTCCACGACCTGGCGAACGTCTTCCTCGCCGTGGGCCTGTACGACGAGATCACCGTCACCCCCACCGCCCCGACCGAGGGGCCGCGCATCACCTGCTCGGGCCCCGACACCCACCACGTGCCGCTGGACCGCTCCAACCTGGCCCTGCGCGCCGTGGACGCGCTCGCCCTCCGCCACGGCATCTCGCCGGACGTCCACGTCCACATCGACAAGGACATCCCCGTCGCGGGCGGCATGGCGGGCGGCAGCGCGGACGCGGCGGGCGCGCTGCTGGCCTGCGACACGCTCTGGGGGACGAGGACCCCGCGCGAGGAACTGCTGGCCATCTGCGCCGAGTTGGGTTCGGACGTGCCGTTCTCGCTGGTCGGCGGCGCGGCCCTGGGGCGGGGCCGCGGCGAGGTGCTGACGCCGCTGGAGGTGGGCGGCACCTTCCACTGGGTGTTCGCCGTCGCCGACGGGGGGCTGTCCACCCCGGCCGTCTACCGCGAGTGCGACCGGCTGCGCGAGCGGCGGGGGACGGGCTCGGGCGTCGGCGACGTCCCCGAGCCGGAGGCGTCTCCCGTGCTGCTCGCCGCGCTGCGCTCCGGGGACCCCCACCTGCTGGCCGCGAACCTGTCCAACGACCTCCAGCCCGCGGCCGTCTCGCTGCTCCCCTCCCTGGGCGACACCCTGGCGGCGGGCCGGGAGGCGGGCGCGCTGGCCGCCCTGGTCTCCGGCTCCGGCCCGACCTGCGCCTTCCTCGCCGAGGACGCCGCGTCGGCGTCGGACATCGCCGTGGCCCTGCGCGACGCGGACGTCTGCCGCGACGCCCGCACCGCGACGAGCCCCGCCGAGGGCGCGACGGTGATCCGGGCCGAGGTCTGACGGTGCTCCGGAACGGGGCCTGAGTACTCCGACTCGGGGCCCGTTCACGCGGTGTCGAGGACGAACGCCGTGCCGGGCGGACGGCCGCGCGCCGGTCTCCTCCCCTGTGACGCGGGCTCACCAGCCGGTGAAGGCGAGCACCTCACGGGCGATGTCCGGCACGGACCGGCCGTCGGTCGGCACCCGCACCGTGTCCGGCGGCGCCTGCTCCGCCAACCGCCGCGCCATGAGCGCGCCACGCCGGATGTGCGCGTCGAGCCGCGAGCCGGTCTCGCGGACGGTGAGCCGGGCACGGGCCGTCGCGTCGTCCGCGGTGAGCAGGACCCGCACGAGCCGCAGCGGGGCGCCCATGACCCGCTCGAACATCTCGCCCTCCAGGACGCTCACGGTGTTGGTGTAGATCAGCCTGCGGTGGCCGAGCGCCGCGTAGCCGGCCCACAGTGCCGTGAGGTTCCGCTCGGTGATCGCGGAGCGGTGGGGGTCGCCGGGCGGGGCGGGGTGGACGTGGTCCAGGACGTCGCCCTCGATCAGGCAGTGGGCCACGCCGGCGTCCCGCGACAGCGCGGAGACCTCCTGGCCCACGGTGGACTTGCCGACGCCGGAGCGTCCCGCGATCAGCAGCGCCTCGCGTTCCGGGTGTCCCGTCATGGCCGTGAGCCTGCCGGCCCGTGGGGGCCGGGGCACGGGGTTTTCCGGCACCGGGCCCGCGGTCCGGGCCGGCCGGGGCTAGGACGCCGACCGACTCCCTGTCGCCACGTGGCGCAGGGCGCGTACAAGGGCCTGCGCGCGAGGGTCGGAGGTGACCGACCTCTGCAGGGAGTTGGTGACGTAGGCGAAGGCCAGCCCCGCCTCCGGGTCGGCGAAGGCGAGGGAGCCCCCGCGGCCGGGGTGGCCGAAGGACCCCGGACCGAGCATCGGGCAGGAGGGCCCGTGGAGCATGTAGCCCAGCCCGAAGCGGGTGCCCACCACCAGGACGCGGTCCGGTCCGACCGACTCCTCGGTGCGGGCCTGGGTGAGGGTGGCGGGCGCGTACAGACGGCGGGTCCCGTCGTCCAGGTCGCCCAGCAGCGCCGCGTAGAAGCGGGCCAGGGAGCGGGCGGTGGCCACGCCCCCGGAACCGGCCGGTCCGGCGGCCAGATAGGCGGGGTCGTTCTCGTCGGGCAGCGGGTCGACGGCGCCGAAGGCCCGACGGGTGAGGGAGGTCGGGTCGCTCCAGGCCTCGGCGACGTCCCGCTTGGGGCGGACCCGCGGGCCGTGGGAGAGCGGCACGGGCGGGGCCTCGACGTCGGCGATCCGACCCACCCGGTGGGCCTGCTCCTCGGGCAGTCCGATCCAGAGGTCCAGGCCGTACGGTCCGGCCACCTCGTCGGCGAACCAGCGGCCCAGGGAGCGCCCGGTGATCCGCAGCACCAGCTCGTCCAGCAGCCAGCCGTAGGTCTGCGCGTGGTAACCGTGCGCGGTGCCCGGCTCCCAGACGGGCACCTGGGCGGCGAGGGCGCGCGGCCCGGAGACGCCGTCGACGGCCCGCTCCGGTGTGAGGGGGGTGTCGAGGGCGGGCAGGCCCGCGCGGTGGGAGAGCAGGTGGCGCACCGGTACGCGCTCCTTGCCCGCCGCCTTGAACTCCGGCCAGTACGTGCCCACGGGGGCGTCCAGGTCCAACCGGCCACGCTGGTGCAGCAGGTGGAGGACGGCGGCGGCCGGCCCCTTGGTCACGGACCGCACCACCTGGGCGGTGTCCTGTCTCCAGGGCTCGTCCCCGTGGGGATCGGCGAGGCCGCCCCACAGGTCGACGACCTTCTGCCCGTCCCGGTAGACGGCCACGGCCGCGCCGCGGTCGCCGCGCTCGGTGAGGTTGGCGCGGAAGGCGTCACGGACCGGCTCCCAGCCGTCCGCCACCGTGCCCTGGACGTCCGCCACTGTGGTTGCGCTCCTGCCGGTCGTGGGTGGATGTGCGTGCACCGTCCATGGTGCTACGCGCGTGGAGCCGCACCGGACCGGGGGTCGGGTCCGAAGGGCGGTGCCGCGAACGCCCGCTCATCGGGTCGGAGCCGGTTTCCACCGACACCCTTCGGTGACCTTCCGTGAGGCGTTCGTCACCGAAGGTCTCCCCACCCAGGAGGTTCTCTCGGAAATGAGAGTTTCGCCCTTTACCGGGCACTCGCCTTTTATGCCGGATCCTCACAGAACTGTTGCACAGCTCACAGAAATTGCTCGCGGTATTCCGTCATGAAAACGCCGTGACGGGGTCGAAGGAGAAAGAGGCCCCCTCGAACGCCCGACCAAGGAGCACCTCCATGCCCGCCGTCATCGATCACACCGTCCAGGCTCGCCTGGTCACCGTTCCCTCCGCCACCCGTGACCTCACCGTGTCCCTCCGCTACGACCGGCAGGATCCCTTCGCCGTGCGGATCGTCTTCCCCCCCGACGTCTCGCTCGACGGGCAGGAGGTCGCCTGGATCTTCTCCCGCGAACTGCTGGAGGAGGGGCTGCGCGTCTCGGCGGGCCAGGGCGACGTGCGGGTCCGGCCGGACGGCGGGACGCGGACCGTCGTCGAACTGCGCGCCCCGGAGGGCGTGGCGGTGATCGAGTTCGACACCGCCGGGCTGCGGAGCTTCCTGCGCGGCACCTACAAGCTGGTGCGCGACGGCGCGGAGCACCTGGAACTGGACCTCGACCGCACGCTGACCACCCTGCTCAGGGGTGTGTGAGGTCCCGGACACAGCGCGCGGGCCCCGCCCGGCCCCCGAACACGCCCCCTTCGACGCGAGGGCCGGATCACCTTCCGTTCCCGCACCCCGCAGGAGTTGCCCCGGACCGACCGGCCGGCGACCATGGGAGGGGTGACCGTTCCCTCCGGCCCTCCGGGCCCGCCCGTATCGCCCTCCTCGGGCGCCTACCTCAGGTTTCCCCACATCCACGGGGATCTGGTGTGCTTCGCCGCCGAGGACGACCTGTGGATCGCCCCCATCGTCGCCGAGGACGCGGACCCCCCGCGCGCCTGGCGGCTGACCGTGGACCGCACCCGGATCGGGCACCCCCGCTTCTCCCCCGACGGCCGGCACATCGCCTACACGAACTGGCGCAGCCTTGACCCCGAGATCCACCTCGCCCCGATAGAGGGCGGACCGGCGCGGCGGCTGACGTACTGGGGCGCCGTCGACACCCAGGTCTGCGGCTGGACCCCCGAGGGGGAGATCCTCGCCGTGGCCTCGCACGGCCAGCCGCTGTCGTACCTCACCTGGGCCCACCGGCTGCCCACCGACGGCAGCCCCGGCGAGCGACTGCCCTGGGGCCCGGTGTCCCACATCGACGTGGCCGACCTGGACGGCGAGCGGCGGACGCTGCTGCTGACCGGCACCCCGTTCCACGAGCCCGCCGACTGGAAGCGCTACCGCGGCGGTGCGATGGGACGGCTGTGGCTGGACGGCGAGCGTCTGGTGCCCGAGCTGTACGGGCACCTGGCCTGCCCGATGTTCGTCGCCGGTCGGATCGCGTTCCTCTCCGACCACGAGGGCGTCGGCAACCTCTACTCCTGCCGGCCCGACGGCGGCGACCTGCGCCGCCACACCGACCACGCCGACTTCTACGCCCGGCACGCCTCCACCGACGGCGAGCGCGTGGTGTACCAGTGCGCGGGCGAGCTGTGGCTGGTGGACGACTTCTCCCCGCGGGCACGGCCGCGCCGCCTGTCGGTGCGGCTGGGCGGGCCGCGCGCCGGGCGGCGCTCCTACCAGGTGTCGGCCGCCGGACACGTCAACTCCCTGGCCGTGGACACCACCGGGCGGGCCAGCGCGGTGGGCGTGCGCGGCAGCCTGTACTGGCTCACCCACCGCGACGGCCCGGCCCGGGTGATCGCCGACACCCCGGGGGTGCGGGTCCGGCTGCCGGAGATGCTCGGCTCCACCGGGCAGATCGCCTACGTCACCGACGCCGAGGGCGAGGACGCCGTGGAGATCGCCCACCTGCCGCGGGTCAGCGGGGGCCGCGATCCGCGGCGGCTGGCGGCGGGCAGGCTGGGACGGGTGCACGAACTGGTCTCCTCGCCGGACGGCGAGACGCTCGCCGTCGCCTCCCACGACGGCCGGTTGCTGCTGGTCCGCACCGGCGCCGGGGAGGCCGAGGGCGGCGGAGCGGCCGGCCTGGCCGGGGAGGTCGAGGCGGACTCCGGCAAGGAGGGCCGCGAGGGCGCCGGGACGGCGGCGGCCGGCGCGGCGGGGGAGGAAGAGGTCGTCGAGGAGGAGGGCGAGGTCGTCGAGCTGGCCCGGTCCGTCAACGGGCCGGTGCGCGACCTCGCCTTCTCGCCCGACTCCCAGTGGCTGGCCTGGGCCCACCCCGGCACCGACGGCGCGCTCACCCGCATCAGGATCGCCCGGCTGGGCGACCGGACGATCCTGGACGTCACCGAGGGGCGCTTCGAGGACGAGGAGCCCGTCTTCACCCGTGACGGCCGCTACCTCGCGTTCCTTTCCTGGCGCGGCTTCGACCCGGTCTACGACGTGCACACCGGGGACCTGTCGTTCCCGCTGGGCTGCCGCCCGTACCTGGTGCCGCTCTCCTCGGCGACGCCCTCGCCCTTCGCGCTCTCCGCGGAGGGCCGGCCGGCGGCCGGCGGGCTGGACCCGGACGACCTCGGCGAGGCGGCCGGCGAGGAGGGCACGGTGTTGGTGGAGGTGGAGGGGCTGGCCAGCCGGGTCACGCCGTTCCCCGTGTCGGCCTCGAAGTACTCCTCCCTCCACCCGGTCGGCGGCGGTGGGCTGGTGTGGCTGCGCTGGCCGATCTCCGGGGCGCTCGGCGAGACCTTCGCCAACCCGGCCGACACCTCCGGCCGTCCCACGCTGGAGCACTTCGATCTGGTCAAGGCCAAGCGGACCGAACTGACCAGCAGTGTCGACTGGTTCGCGGTCAGTGGCGACGGCACCCGGCTGGTCGTCAACGACGAGGGCGACCTGCGGGCGGTGCCGGCCACCGAGACCGCCGACGGCGACTCCACCACCCACCTCGACCTGCGCCGCATCCTCCACGACGTGGACCCCTGCGCGGAGTGGCGGCAGTCCTTCGACGAGGCCGGCCGGATCATGCGGTCGTACTTCTGGGACCCGGGCATGTCGGGCGTCGACTGGGACGCGATCCTCGACCAGTACCGTCCGCTGGTCGAACGGGTCGCCTCCCCGGACGAGTTCGCCGATCTGCTCCGGGAGACGGTGGGCGAACTCGGCACCTCCCACGCGTACGTGACGCCCGCCCGGCGCAACGAGGGCCCG
The DNA here is from genome assembly GCF_000718985.1 of Streptomyces megasporus. GTDB lineage: Bacteria > Actinomycetota > Actinomycetes > Streptomycetales > Streptomycetaceae > Streptomyces > Streptomyces megasporus. The sequence continues at coordinate 69,894 of NZ_JODL01000016.1, forward strand.
TCCCACTACCAGCGGCCCATCGGGCTGTTGGGCGCGGACTTCGCCCGTACCGAGGACGGCCGGTGGCGGGTGGAGCGCATCCTGCCCGGCGACTCCTCCGATTCCCGGGCCCGCTCGCCGCTGGCCGGCTCCGGCATCCGCGAGGGCGCGGTGCTCACCCACGTCGACGGCCGTCCCGTGGACCCGGTCGCCGGACCGTACCCGCTGCTGGCCGCCGCGGGCGGCACCACCGTCGAGCTGACCTTCCTCAGCGACCCGGGCGGGGAGGAGGACGTCCCGCGTCGTCCCCGCCGCGTCGCCGTCATGCCGCTGATCGACGAGCGTCCGCTGCGCTACCAGGACTGGGTGAGCCGACGGCGGGCGGTGGTGCGGGAGTTGAGCGGCGGCAGGTGCGGCTACCTGCACATCCCCGACATGGGCGGCTCGGGGTGGGCGCAGTTCAACCGCGATCTGCGGGTGGAGGTGTCCCGGCCCGCGCTGATCGTGGACGTGCGCGGCAACGCGGGCGGCCACATCAGCGATCTGGTGGTCGAGGCGCTCACCCGCACCGTCCTCGGCTGGGACCTGGTGCGCGACGCCCAGCCGATCAGCTACGCCTCCAACGCTCCGCGCGGTCCCATCGTGGCGCTGGCCGACGAGGCCACGGCCTCCGACGGCGACATGATCACCGCCGCGTTCCGGCTGCTGGGGATCGGCCCGGTGGTCGGCGTGCGCACCTGGGGCGGGGTGGTCGGGATGACCGGCCGGCACCGGCTCGGCGACGGCACGGTCATCACGGTGCCGATGAACGCGGCGTGGTTCGACGAGTACAAGTGGTCGGTGGAGAACCACGGCGTGGAGCCCGACATCGAGGTGCTGCGGACGCCCCGGGACTGGGCCGAGGACCGCTACCCGATGTTGGAGACGGCCGTGCGCACCGCCCTGGACCTGCTGGAGCGCCATCCGGCCGCCGCGCCGCCCGGCTACGACGACGTGCCCGATCGCAGCCGTCCGCCGTTGCCGCCCCGGCCGTGAGGCCGGGCGGGGCCGGGGCGGAACCGGGCGGGGCCGGAGAAAAGCCCGATATGCGCCGTTCGCCGGATCGTGTCAGGCTGAAGACGGACAGACCGCCTGGACACCTTCCGGGAGTGCACATGGGCAAGCGTGACAAGGACACGGAGGGCTTCCCCAAGGAGCGTCGCGACGCGCGCCAACACGGCGAGAACACGCCGGGCGGCGACCGCTCCCGACGGCGCGGCCGGGACCGCGAACAGGACGACTGGAAGATCCACCCCCGCGAGGACAGTCCTCCGGAGTGGGACGAGGAGGACCGACCGGACGCCTGACGCCGACCGTCCGGCACCCGCGGCCGATCCCCGGGAAGGGCTTCCCTTCCCGGGGATCGGCCGCGCCCGGCCGTCCCCGCCGCGAGTGCGTCGGCGCTCAGCGCTCGGTGCGCTCCTTCTCGTCCGCCGCGCCGCCGGCGCCCACCAGCCCGCGGGCGCCGCCCGAGGCGGCCAGACGCGGCGCGAAGTGCCTCATCTCGCGTTGCCCCACCCGGCCGATGATGCCCGGCAGGTATCCGCGGATCGCCTGCATGCCGCGCAGCCACCCCTGCCCGTAGACGTGGAACGAGCGGCGTTCGATCCCCGCGACGATCCGGTCCACGGCCGGGCCCAGCGGATAGGTCCGGTTGGTCGGCCAGGGCAGCCGGCCGCGCAGCTCGCGCAGCACCTCGTCCTGGTCCGCGCCGCGCACCATGTCGGTGTCGGTCCAGCTCAGGTAGCCCACGCCGACCCGCACCCCCTGGTAGCCGACCTCCGCGCGGATGCTGTGCGCGAAGGCCTCCACCCCCGACTTGGAGGCGCAGTACGCGCTCATCATCGGGGCGGGGGTGAGCGCGGCGAGCGAGGCGATCTGGAGCAGGTAGCCCCGCGACTCGACGAGGGCCGGCAGGAAGGCGCGGGCGGTGGTGGCGCTGCCGAGCAGGTTGACCTCGATCACCCGGCGCCAGGCGGTCTCGTCGGAGTCCGTGAACGGGCCGCCGGTGGCCACACCGGCGTTGGCGACGACGACGTCCACCGTGCCGAAGCGCTCCCTCACCTCCCGCGCGACCCGCGCCATCCCCGCGTGGTCGGTGACGTCGGCGTGCCAGTGCGCGGAGTCCGTCGGCAGCGTCCGGGCGACCTTCTCCAGCTCCTCCGGCTCCAGGCCGACCAGCGCGAGCCGCGCGCCGCGCGCCGCGAGCTTGCGGGCGAGCAGCTCGCCCACGCCGCGGGCGGCACCCGTCACCACGACCACCTGTCCCTGCAGGCTCCTGCGTCCCATCTACGACATCTCCTTCTCGGCGGGCGGTGCGGACGAGGGCACGTCCTCGGCCAGGTGGTCGCGCACCAGGGCGGCCACGGCGTCGGCGATGGTCTTCGGCGCCTCGATGGGGGTCATGTGTCCGAGGCCGGGCAGCTCGGTGAGGCCGACGCAGTCGGGCAGCGCCTCGGCCAGACGGCGGGCGTGCACCGGCGGGGTGAGGCGGTCCTTCTCCCCGGCCACGACGGCGGTGGGCAGGTCCAGGGCGGCCAGGCCGGCGTCCAGGTCCAGCACCGCCAGGACGTTCCGCGCCCAGGAGGCGCGCACCGTGCGCGGGCAGGCGTGGACTATGCGGGCGCACGCCTCCATCTGCGCGCGGTCGGCGGCGGGCCCCATCGTCGCGTACCGCAGGACGCGCATGCCCAGCGGTGTCACGGGGCCCAGCGGCAGGGCGGAGCCGAGGATCGCCTTCTGGACGCGGTAGCGCAGTCTTCCGGCGCTCAGCGGCGCCACCGTGGACTCGTGTAGCAGCCGGGAGCTGCCGGTGTTGCACAGCAGCGCGGCGGCGGCGTGTTCGCGCAACTGCGGACGTCCGGCGGCGGCCATGATCGTCATGCCGCCCATGGAGTGCCCGACGACGACCGCCCGGGACCCTACGGCCTCCAGTACCGCGCACAGGTCGTCGGCGAGGGCGGTGGTGGTGTGTCCGCCGGGGCCGGCTGCCGGGGAGCGGCCGTGGCCGCGCTGGTCGTAGGCGATCACCCGGTGGTCGTCGGCCAGGTGCCGGATCACCGGGGCCCAGAAGGCGGTCGAGCAGGTCCAGCCGTGTGCCAGGACGACGGTGGGTCCGTCCTCGCGCCCGTGCTCCTCAACGTGGAGTTCGGAGCCGTCGGCGGAGGTCACGGTGAACTCGCGGCGGGCGGGCGAGGGGGCGTAGGGCCCCGAGACGACGTGTCCGGGTCGGGCCGGTCGGGGCGCGCTCATCGGGCCGCCTCCACGGTGTCCGCACTCCGCCGATCGGCGGGGGCCGGTGCGCGCAGCACCCGATACTCGGCGAGGTCCACCTGCCTGGTCACCCTGCGGAACTCGCCGGTGGTGCCCGGCCAGACGGTGGTGTTGCGGCCGTTCGCGTCCAGGTACCAGCTCTCGCAGCCGCCGGTGGTCCACACCGTGCGCCTCATGCGCTCCTGGATGCGGGTGTTCCAGGAGCGGACCGCCTCGGGGCGGGCGTCGAGCGCGGCCCGACCGGTGCCGGCGGTGGTGAGCGTGTCGAGCTGCCTCAGGTAGTCGATCATGTAGTTGAGCTGGGCCTCGATGATGAGGATCATCGAGCTGTTGCCGAGGCCGGTGTTGGGCCCGATGATCATCATGAAGTTGGGGAAGCCCGCGATGGTGGAGCCGCGCAGGGCCTCCATCCCGTCCTTCCAGGTCTCGGCCAGCGTCGTGCCGTCGGCGCCCTTGATCCGGTGGGCGATCGGGACGTCGGTGACGTGGAAGCCGGTGCCGAAGATCACCGCGTCCACCTCGGCCTCGGTGCCGTCGGCGGCCACCAGGGTGTTGCCGCGGACCTCCCGCAGACCGGAGGCGACGACGTCCACGTTGGGCCGGGTCAGCGCCGGATAGTAGGTGTTGGACAGCAGGATGCGCTTGCAGCCGATGCGGTAGTCCGGGGTGAGCTTGGCGCGCAGCGCCGGATCCTTGACGACCCTGGTCATGTGGTACTTGGCCAGCTTCTCCACCAGGCGCATCTGGGCGGGGTGCTTGGTGAAGGCGCCGACCTGGAACTCGCGGATGAGCCAGAGCATCTGACGGCGCAGGGCGCGGGTGGGGGGCACCGCGGTGTGCAGCCGGCGCTCGAAGCCGCTGATCTCCCGGTCCATGCGCGGCATGACCCACGCCGGGGTGCGCTGGAAGACGGTGAGCTTCCCGACAAGCGGCTGGATCGCCGGGATGATCTGGATGGCGGAGGCGCCGGTGCCGATCACGGCGACGCGCTTGCCGCGCAGGTCGTAGTCGTGGTCCCACTGGGCGGAGTGGAAGACCTTGCCGGTGAAGCCGTCCAGGCCAGGGATGTCGGGGATCTTGGGGTCGGAGAGCGGGCCGGTGGCGGAGACGACCATGTCGGCGGTCAGCGTGCCGCTGCCGGTCTCGATCTCCCAGCGCAGTTCCTCGGCGTCCCAGCGGGCCTGGAGCACCTCGGAGTCGAGGCGGATGTGGGGGCGCAGGCCGAAGGTGTCGGCGACCCGTTCCAGGTAGGCGCGGATGTGCTCCTGTCCGGAGAAGTTCCGCGGCCAGTCGGGGTTGGGCGCGAAGGAGAACGAGTACAGGTGGGAGGGGACGTCGCAGGCGCACCCGGGGTAGCTGTTGTCGCGCCAGGTGCCGCCCACGGAGTCGCGGCGTTCCAGCACCACGAAGTCCGTGATGCCCGCGCGGCGCAGTCGTACGGCGGCGCCCAGGCCGCCGAATCCCGATCCGATCACCGCCACCCGTACGTGCTCGTGTTCGGCCATGCCGCCTCCCGCTGCGTTCGAGCTCATGGAACATGCCAGTAATCACTGGCATGGTGGGAGGGTAAGCCAGGAGCGTACTGATCGGTAGGGGGCGGAACCAGGAAAGTTACCGGCGGTCGCACCCCGCTCGAACGGCCCGCGAACCGCCCGCCCCACATAGGCTTCCGGATGTGGCGGATCCAGCACGAGACCCAGCACGAGACCCGGTACGAGACCGGGAACCGGCCGACGACGGAGCGCCGGCCCCGGTCGAGTACCGCACGGCCGAACTCGCCGAGGCGGCGGGCATCACCGTGCGGACCCTGCGCTTCTACCGCGAGCGCAAGCTCCTCCCGCCGCCGCGCCGCGAGGGCCGGATCGCCTGGTACAGCGAGCACCACCTCGCCCGGCTGCGGACGATCTCCGCGCTGCTGGCCCGCGGCCACACCCTCGGCGGCATCGCCGACCTGATCGACGCCTTCGAAAAAGGCCGGGACAGCGGGCGGACCGCCGAACTCCTCGGCTTGGAGAGCACGTTGGTCTCCCCCTGGTCGGAGGAGACCCCCGTCCGCCTCACCCCCGAGGACCTGGCCGAGCAGTTCTCCGGCGAGGTCACCTCCGAGAACCTCGCCGCCGCCCTGGACCTGGGCTACGTCGCCGTCGACGGCGACGAGGTGGTCCACGTCAGCCGCCGGCTGCTCGACGCGTCCACCGCGCTGGTGCGCGAGGGCATACCCCTGGCCGCGGTGCTGGACGCCGGGCGCGTGGTGCGCGAACACGCCGACGCCATCGCCGACCTGTTCACCACCCTCGTCCGCACCCATCTGTTCGCGGACGTCGACGAACTCTCCCCCGCCGACCTCCGGCGCCTCGACGAGGTGATGGACCGGCTGCGCCCGCTGTCCAAACAGGTCGTCGACGCCGAGTTGGCACTGGCCATGGACCGCCGCGTCCGCGCCGAGTTGGAGTCGTGGTCCCGCGCGGACACCGACCCCGAGGCCGAACGGGAGTCCGGGCGGCGGGAGACGGGCGAGGGGCTTGGCGAAACCCCGCGCCGCCCCACCACCCCGTCGCCACGGTGACCGCGCACCCGTGTCGACGCCCCGCCCTCGACGCGACCGCCCCCTTCCCGACGCGCCGTGTCCCCTGGCCCGCCGGTCATACGGCGCCGACAGCGGGACGTTCCACGCCGGTTGGCGCACCGGGAGGAAAAGGGAGGGAGCCCGCACCCTCACGAGTGAATTACGACGTTTCGCATTGACGTGACCGCCGTAGGCGCGCGGTATGCCGTACGCCGGCGCCCGAACCGGCTCCACCACGCATGTCCGGCCGGTCTCGTGGCACGGGTACTCGCATGCCCCACACACCTTCCGCGTCCCCGCGCGCCCGGACCCCCTCGCCGTGGCAGGCCGTACGGGCGGAGGCGGTCTGGATCGCCCGGGCCGCGCGCCGCGCCTGGCGGGAACCGGGCCGCGAGCGCGACCTGGCCGTCCAGTCCGGCAAGGCCGCGCTCGCCGCCGTCCTCGCCTGGCTCGCCGCGTCCTGGCTGCTGCCGGACGCGTTCGCCCTGATGGCGCCGTGGGTGGCCGTGGTCCTGGTGCAGGCGACCGTCTACCGCTCGGTGCGGCAGGGCCTCCACCAGACGCTGGCGATCACCACGGGCACCGTGCTCGCCGCGGCCCTGGTCATCCCCTTCGGGCACCCCCTGCTGACGATGCTCGTCGTCCTGCCCGTCACCACCCTGCTGGGCAACTGGCCGCGCTTCGGCGACCAGGGCATCTACACCTCCACCGCCGCCCTGTTCACCCTGGTGCCGGGCGAGGCCACACTCGACTCCACCGTCTCCCGCATCCTGGCGACGCTGCTCGGCACGGCCATCGGCATCGCCGTCAACGCGCTGATCCTGCCGCCCGTCTACCTGCGCAGCACCCACAAGGCGGTGGACGACGTGGTCCGCGAGGCCCGGGAGATCGTCGCGGAGATCGCCGACGGCCTGGACGAGCCCTGGGAGTACGACCGCGTCCGCGGCTGGTACGAGCGGGCCCACCGCCTCCCCAGGGCGATCCGCGGCGTGCACGCGGCGCTCGGCTGGAGCCGCGAGAGCCTGCGGCTCAACCCCGACCGCCGACGCCGCGCCGAGCTGGCGCGGCTGGACGCGGCGTACGACGAGACCCTGACCACCCTGGAGAACATCGCCAGCCGGCTCATCGGACTGACCTACACCCTGGTGGAGGCCGCCGCCGACGAGGTCCCCCGCCCCAGCCACGCCGTCACCCGCCCGTACGCCGGTTTCCTCCACCAGGTCGCCGGCGCCCTGGAGGCCTACGGCCGCGTGGTCACCGGCGACGCCCCCGAGACGGCCCGGACGGAACTGCGCGAGGCCGTCGACGAGGCCCGCGCCACCCAGGACCGGCTCCGCGCCGAACTCCCCCGGCACGCCGGCGCCGACCCGGGGCGCATGGCGGTGTTCGGCACGCTCCTGGCCGAGGCCCGCAGGCTGACCGGCTCGCTGACGGTGCGGGAGGACTGACGCGGCGCCTACCCCGCCCGGGGCCCGTAGACGACCGTGACGGGCGCGTGGTCGCTCCACCGCAGCTCGTGGCTCGCGGCCCGCTCCACGTGTGCCTTCACCGCCCGCCGCGCCAACGGCTCGGTGGACACGTGGTAGTCGATGCGCCACCCCGCGTCGTTGTCGAAGGCCCGGCCCCGGTAGGACCACCAACTGTACGGGCCCTCCCGGTCCGGGTGGAGACGGCGGACGACGTCGACGTAGCCCGCCTCGTCGAAGACCCGGCCGAGCCAGGCGCGCTCCTCGGGCAGGAAGCCGGAGTTCTTCCGGTTGGCCCGCCAGTTCTTCAGGTCCGCTTCCCGGTGGGCGATGTTCCAGTCGCCGCAGACCAGGACCTCGCGTCCGTCGGCGGCGGCACGCTCGCGCAGCTCGGCGAGGTAGGGCAGGAACGCCGCCATGAAGCGCTCCTTCTCCTCCTGCCGCTCGGTGCCGACCTCGCCCGAGGGGAGGTAGAGGCTGGCGACGGTCAGCCCCGGAAGGTCGACCTCCAGGTAGCGGCCGGAGTCCGTGAACTCGGTCACGCCGAACCCCACCTGCACCCGCTCCGGCGCACGCCGGGTGAGAACCGCCACACCCGCGCGCCCTCGGGCGGAGGAGGGGGCGTACACCGCGTGCCAGCCCTCCGGTTCGCGGACCTCGGCCGGGATTTGGTCCGGTTCGGCGCGCACTTCCTGGAGGCACACCACGTCCGCGTCGGTCGAGGCCAGCCACTCGGTGTAGCCCTTCCTCGCCGCCGCCCGCAATCCGTTCACATTGACCGTGGAGATCGTCAGCACCCAGGCACCTTACGATGCGGGCATGCGCATCGTGCCCACCCCCTTCGACCATCCCGACGCCGTGAAGCTCAACGACCTGGTGCAGCAGGAGTACGCCGAACGGTACGGGGGAGAGGGCGATGCCACGCCGCTGGACCCGGTGATGTTCCAGCCGCCGAACGGCCTGTTCCTCATCGTCTACGACGAGCGGGACCGCCCCGTCGCCACCGGCGGCTGGCGGGCGATGGACGAGGACGAGGAGAACTACCGGGACGGCGACGCCGAACTGAAGCGGATGTTCGTGGTCCGCGAGGCCCGGCGGCAGGGCCTGTCCCGCCGCGTGCTGGCCCTGCTGGAGGAGGACGCCCGGCAGGCCGGCCGGATTCGGATGGTGCTGGAGACCGGCACCATGCAGCCGGAGGCGATGGCGCTCTACGAGTCGAGCGGCTATGCCCTGACCGAGAAGTTCGGGGTGTACCGCCACGAGCCCAACAGCCGCTGCTACGCCAAGCCGCTGCGCTGAGCCCCGCCTCCCGTGCCGGAGTCGGTCGCCGGATGGCGGCCCGGCCCCCCTTTGACCTCAAGCCCGCTTGATGTTCTAGCTTCGGTGTTCCGCGGACCGGTCATCGCGGACCGGTCACCGGGAACGGGAGAGGACGCGCCATGACGGAACGCAGCGGCGAGACGGACCGCCGGTGGGACGGCGACCTGCTGGATCTGGACGCCTACCTGGCCCGAATCGGCCACACCGGGGAGCTCTCCCCCACCTCGGAGACCCTGCGCGCGCTGCACCGCGCGCACGTCCTGACCCTCCCGTTCGAGAACCTGGAGGCCGTCCTGGGGCGGCCGATTCCCCTCGACGTCCCCGCCCTCCAGGACAAGCTCATGCGTCGGACGCGCGGCGGATACTGCTTCGAGCACGCCCGGATCTTCGCCGCCGCCCTGGAGCGCCTGGGGTTCGGCGTCACCGGGCTGTCCTCGCGGGTCGGCATGGGCTCGGACCGCGTCCGGCCCGCCACGCACGCCATGCTGCGGGTGGAGACCGCCGAGACGCCGGACACCGGGCGGGTGTGGATCTGCGACGTCGGCTTCGGCGCCGGCCCGCTGGAGCCGATCGAGTTCGCCGACGGCGCCGAGACCGTCGACAGCGGCTGGACCTTCCGGCTGGAGCGGCGCACCCACCCCCTGGGGGCGACCCTCGCCGCCGAGGAGTGGACGCTCCGCGAGCGGCGCGCGGACGGGGACGGCTGGCTCGACCTGCACGTCTTCGCCCCGAACCCGCAGTACACCGTGGACTGGGCGGTGGGCAACCACTACGTCTCCACCCACCCCCGCTCGCCCTTCGTGCGGCGCCCGTTCGTCCAGCGCACCGGCCCCGACGTCCGCCACGTGCTCGACGGCACCACCTGGGTGACCACCACCCGCGCGGACGGCTCGCGCCGGGCGCGCGAGGTGGAGCCGCGCGAGGTGCCCGAGGTGCTGGAGGACGTCTTCGGCATCGTGTTGGACGCGGAGGACGCCTCGGCGCTCGTCCCGGTGCTGGAGCGTCTTCCCACCGGCTCCGGTCCGGAGGACTGACGGGTACCGTCGCCCCTCGCGTCCCGCCGATCGGCGCCGTTCGTGCCGTTCGGCGTCGGGTGCCGCCCGGTGTTATTCGGTGTCGCCGCCCCTCCCCCGGCACTACCGTCCCCGGTCATGACCGATCCCGACCGGCCGCCCCGGTTCACCCGTCTCGTCTTCCACGGCCCCCTCTCCGAGGCACGGGCCGACCGCATCGTCCGACGGCTCGTCCGCACGGGCCCGGCCACCGTCCTCGACATCGGCTGCGGCTGGGGGGAGTTGACGCTCCGCGTCCTCGAAGCGGCCCCGGGGGCCACGGCCGTCGGTCTCGACCTCGATGCCGAGGACCTGGAGCGCGGTCGGCGCGGCGCCGAGGCGCGGGGGCTCGCCGGCCGGGTGGAGTTCGTCCGGGCGTCCGCGGCCGAGGCCGCTCGCGGCCCCGCCGACCTCGTGCTGTGCGTGGGGTCCGGACACGCCCTCGCCTCCGGCGAGCCGCCCGGGCACGCCGCCGGGGCCCTGTCGAAGCTGCGCCGGCTGGTCTCGCCCGGCGGGCGTGTGCTGTTCGGCGAGGGCTTCTGGCAGCGCGCGCCCACCACGGCCGAACTGGCCCGCATGTGGCCGGGGGCCTCCGCCGACGACCATCCCGACCTGGCGGGTTTGGTGGACACCGCCGTGGCCGCCGGGTTCCGGCCCGAGTGGATCGAGACGGCGAACGAGGACGAGTGGGAGGAGTTCGAGTCGGGTTACCTGGCCGATGTGGAGGAGTGGCTCGCGGTCCACCCCGACCACCCCTTGGCGGCCGAGACCAGGGAGCGCGCCGACCGGCACCGGGCCGCCTGGCTGACCTACCGGGGGGTGCTGGGCATGGCCTACCTCACGCTGATCCCCACCCCCTGACCGCCGTCCGTAGCGCGCTCCCCGCCTCCGGCCGCCCGCGTCACCCGCGGGCCGGTTCGGCGTACACCACCAGGTTCTTCTCGTAGCCGCTCTCGGGGTCGTACGGGGGCGCGCAGGTGACCAGGGTCAGCACCGGCCGTCCGTCGCGCCGGAACACCTCGGCGGGGAGCCTGTCCTTGTCGACCACCTCACGGGCCGTCACCTCGTACCGGACGGGAGGCGCGTCCCGGCGTGCGACGGTGACGACATCGCCCTCGCGGACCCGGTACAGCGTGGCGAAGGCGCCCAGGTCGCCGGTGCGGTCGTCCACGTGGCCGACGAGGACGGCCGAGCCGGCCGGTGCGCCCGGCGGCGGGCCGTGGCGGTACCAGCCGGCCCGTCCGGCGTCGGCGGGAACCTCCACCGTGCCGTCGTCCTCGACGCCGACGGCCTCGATCCGGGCGTCGAGGGAGATCCGGGGGACGCGCACGCCCAGTGGTTCCGCCCCGGCCGTGCTCCGCGCCGGGAACCCGGCCGCCGAGGGCCCGGCCGCCGGAGGTCGGACGCCGAACTCCGAGGGCTCGGCGGTCCCGGAGGGCCACAGCGTCCAGACGAGCGCGGCCAGGACCGCGGCCACCGCGACGGCCACACAGGCCGCCGCGGACGCCACGGCGGGACGGCCCCCAGGGCCTCCGGCCGTGCGCGGGCCGCCCGGTCCGCGTGGATCGGGCGGTCCGAGCGGCCGGTGCGGACCCGGAAGGCCGTTCCCGGGTCCGCGGTCGTCCCTTGCGGGAGCACCCATGGCCGTCAGTCGCTCCGGACGTACCGGCGGCGCGCCGCCAGCAGACCGGCGACCGCGACGGCGCCCGCGGTGCCCCAGACGAGCCAGGCGGTGGCGGACTCGTTGTCCGCGGCCATCGCTCCGCTCTCGCCCGCGTCCACGCCGCCGGGCGCGGACTCCATGCCGCCGATCGTCTGCGTCTTCAGCGCCAGGTTCCCGTCCTCCGCGCTGCCCCAGGCGTAGACGATGGTGGTCGTGCCCTCGGCGAGGTTCAGGTCGGCGGGGCCGATCGCGACGGTGTCGGTGCCGGCCAGGACGACGTCGGCGCTCACCGTGCCGGCGGGCACTTCCAGCGACTTCTCGTTGGGGTTGGTCAGACCCTCGATGACCGGCTTCCCACCGGCGCGGACGTCCACGGCGGGGGCGGCGGCCACATGGCGGACGGTCACTCGGGACCGGCCGGCCGGGACCTTGGAGGTGTCGTTGACGAAGGCGGTGAGCACGGGGTCGCCCTGCGCGTTCAAGTGCGCGGCGAGTGTGGCGTTCGCGCCGGCCGGGACCTCGACGCTCTTCTGGAGGGCGGGGTCGCCGTCGGGGCCCTCGCCGTCCGCGAAGACCTCGATGTCGTAGGTGCCCGCGGGGAGGGATTGGGGTTCGGTCAGGGTGCCGGGGCGGAAGTCGGGAAGCAGTTCCCGCCCGTTGGCGTACACGTCGACGGTGAGGCCGGGCACGCCGTGGAAGACGGACACGGACGCCGTGTCACCGCCCTGTGCCGGGGTGGCCGCCGTGGCGGGCACGGCCGCCGCGAGGCGGTTCTGGCGCTCCTGCCCCCGAGCGGCCCGCTCGAGGTGGCGTCCGAGCCAGTATGGGTCGCCCTGTGGTGGCCCGCCACTCGTCCCCTGCGTACCGGGCGGTCTCCGGCGCTCCCGCCGCTTCCCGCCGCTTTCCCGGTGCTCCCGCCGCTTCCCGCTCCCGCTGCCGGGGCGGTGCCCGAAAAGGCCGGAAGCCCGTCCCGATCGGTGCGATCGGAGCGGGCTTCCGGCGGGGGACGGGCTTCCGGTGGGGACGGGCGGACGGCTCGGGACTCGGGGCTCAGGCCGCCGGCTTCCCCAGCCGCACCGGCAGCGTGCTCGCACTGTTGGAGAACATCGACGGCACGGGCACCAGCTCCGCCGGGTCCGCGGCGAGGGAGAGTTCCGGGTAGCGGGCGAAGAGGGACGGGAGCGCGATGCCCGCCTCCAGCCGGGCCAGGGGCGCGCCGAGGCAGGCGTGCGGGCCGTGTCCGAAGGCGAGGTGGCGCTTCTGGTCGCGGGTGACGTCGAAGACGTCGGCGTCCGGGCCGTGGTGCGTCTCGTCGCGTCCGACCGCGCTGTACGGGGCCATGATCGCCTCGCCCTTGGGGATGGCGACCCCGGCGATCTCGATGTCCTCCAGCGGGTAGCGGAACGGGAAGTTGCCGATGGGCGCGTCCCAGCGCAGGACCTCCTCGACGACCGCCGACCACGTCGACTCGTCGCCCTTCAGCGCCGTCTCCCGCTGCTCGGGGTGGGTGAGCAGGGCGCGGACGGCGTTGGCGATCAGGCTGAGCGTCGTCTCGTGTCCGGCGGTGAGCATCAGCAGCAGGGTGCCGACGAGTTCGTCCTCGCTCAGGGCGTCGGGGTCGGCCTCGCGCGCGGTGATCAGGGCGCTGGTGAGGTCGTCGCCGCGCTCGGTGCGGTGGAGGTCGACCACGCGGCCGAGGAGCTGGTAGATCGCGATCTGGTTGGCTCCCACCTCGGCGGGGGTGAGGTCGGAGCGGAAGATCTTGTCGACCATCTCGCGCAGTGCGGGCCGCTCGTGCTCGGGGACCCCGAACAGGTCGCTGATGACCTGCATGGGGACGGGGTAGGCGAAGTGGCGGCGCAGGTCGACGACGCCGTCGGCGTCCGCGTGGGAGGGCAGCTCGTCCAGGAGGTCGGTGACGATGCGCTCCACGTCGGGCCGCATGTCCTGCACGCGGCGGGGGGTGAAGGTCTGGCTGAGGAGTTTGCGCAGCCTGCGGTGTTCGGCGCCGTCGGCGGTGACCATGTTGGTGACCTTGACCATGCCGATCAGCGGCCAGTCGTCGGGTATCTCCCCGTTCCGGATGGCGTTCCAGTTGCGCCAGTCCTTGGAGACGCGGGAGTCGGTGACCAGGTCGGCGACCAGCTCGTGGCGGGTGACGCTGTAGGCGATGACGTCGCCCGGCAGGGCGACGCGGACCACGGGGCCGGCCTCGCGGAGCCTGGCGGCCTCGCCGTGGTGGTCCCGGCCCTCGGGGTCGAGGGTGATCAACGGCAGGTCCGTCGCCACCTTCGGCGGGTGCTGTTCGAGCGTCATGTGCGGCCTCCTCAGTGAGTGGGACGAACGGAAGCACGACGACCGCCGGCGGCCCGGCCCCGGCGCGGCAGGGCGCTGAAGGCCACCGGCAGGGCGGTGGGGCAGCGCGTCCACGGGGAGGGGTTCCAGGTCACCTCTCGCGGGTCGATCGTGAGCCTCAGACCCGGCAGCAGGTGCAGGGCCGTGTTGACCGCGGTGTGGGCGATCAGCCGGGACGGCACCCGGGCGGGGCACATGTGGGGGCCGGCCGAGTAGGCCATGTGCCCGCGGCTGCCCGGGGGCAGCCGGTCGAAGGGGATGAGGGAGGGGTCGCTGTTGGCGGCCGCCAGTCCGAGGATGAGGACGTCCCCCTTGCGGATGTGCTGCCCGCCCAGCTCGGTGTCGCGCAGGGCGTAGCGGGCGGGCATGTGCGTCATGGGGGGCTCGCGCCACAGCACGTCGTCCAGCGCGTCGTCCACGCCCAGGTCCCCGCCGCGCAGCCGCGCCTCGAAGCCGGGGTCGGTGATCATCCGGTAGAGGGTGTGGGCGATCCAACTGGTGGTCGTCTCGTTGCCGGCGGAGATCATCACCACCATCGACTGGAGGATCTCGTCGTCGTGGCGGAGGTTGGGGTGTCTCAGGAAGGCGGTGGTCAGGTCGCTCTCGGGGCGGTTCTTCCGCTCCTGGAGGGTGTCGTGAAGAATCTGCTCGAAGCTCCGGTTGCCCGCCTGGGAGTCGTCCTGGCTGCCGAAGAGCGCGATCAGGGCGCGGCGCAGTTCGTGGCCCTGATCGGTGTCGAGGCCGAAGAGGTGGCCTATGGCCAGCATGGGGATGTAGGCGGCGTAGTCGGCCACCAGGTCGGCCGTCCCCCGCTGCGCGAACTCGTCGATCAGCTCGGTGCACATGCTCTCCACCTGGCGGCGGAGGGCACGTTTGTCGATCTGGGCGATGCCGTCGTCCAGGGGCTTGCGCAGCCGGCGGTGTTCGTGCTGGTCGGCGCCGATGACGTTGGGGCGGTAGGCCATCATCGGCATCAGTCCGGAGTCCGGGGAGACGACGCCCTCGTTCAGGTCGCGCCAGTTGCGGGCGTCGCGGGAGTACAGCGGCTCCCGCTCGGTGATGACGCGGATCTCCTCGTAGCCCATGACCAGCCAGGCCGGCACCCCGGGTTCGAGTTCCACCGGGGCCACCGGGCCGTGTGCCGCGCGCAGGCGCGCGTAGACCGCGTGGGGGTCGCGGGACTGGGTGATGGCCGTCAACGGCATGCGTCCGGACGAGACCGGGCACGCGGAGGACGGAACGGCGGGCGAGGTCACGCTGGTGTCTCCTGGAGCGATCGGTTGCCGACATGGCTGACGAGTGCGATCAGGGCCTGCAGCGACGACTTGGGGTCGCGTGCGTCGCAGTGCACCACGGGGGTGGTCGGCAGCAGGTCCAGCGCCTCGCGGATGTCCTCGTCGCTGAACCGTCCGCTGTCGGGGAACTGGTTGACGGCCACGGCGAAGGGGAGTCCGCGCTCCTCCAGTTGGTCCAGCACCTCGAAGCTGTCGTCCAGGCGGCGGGTGTCGACCAGCACCAGCAGGCCGACCGCGCCGACGACCAGGCCCTCCCACAGGTCCCAGAAGCGGCGCTGTCCGGGGGCGCCGAACAGGTAGAGGACCAGCGTGTCGCTGAGGGTGATGCGGCCGAAGTCCATCGCCACGGTGGTGGTGGTCTTCGACTCCAGACCCCGCAGATCGTCGATGCCCGCGCTGGCCTGGGTCATGACCTCTTCGGTGCGCAGCGGCTCGATCTCGCTGACCGAGCCGACCAGCGTCGTCTTCCCGACCCCGAACGGACCGACGACCAGGATCTTGGCGGACTGCACCACGGTGGGGAGCAGATACGCGGGGTCAGGCCGAGAGCTTTCTTCTGAGTCCATCCAGAACCTCCTGGAGCAAGGTGATGTCGGGGCGGTCGGAGGCGAGGGGCGCGGAGGAGCAGACGGTCAGGTGGCCGGAGTCGATCAGGTCGCCGACCAGGACGGTGACGACGCTGACCGGCTCCTTCAGATGAGCGGCGGCCTCGACCAGCGCCAGACGGTTCCGGCAGACGCTCAACAGCCGGCGGTGGTGCCTGCTGGCCGTGACGGGCAGGGGGTCGGCGGTGCCGGTCGCCTCCAGCAGGGTCTCCACCGGCAGGCGCCTGGGCGGCTGTACCCGCCCGCGCGTGATGACGTAGGGGCGGACGGGGCCGCCCGGCCGGTCCGCGGCCGTCATGTCGTACGGGTGCGGCGCGCCGGGGTGGCCTGGTGCTCGCCGAATCTCTTGACCTGGAGCACCATCTGCGAGCCGATCAGCGCCGGGTTGACGGTGTCCTCGGTGACGACGGCCAGTCGGGTGCCGTCCCCCGCGCTGCGCACGAAGAGGAACCCGCCCTCGAACTCGGTCATCTGCTGGACCAGGGCCCGGCTGCCCCGGCCGAAGGCCCTGGCGAGGCTGGTGCCCACGGACATCAGGCCCGAGGCGGCCGCCGCCAGCCGGTCGGCCGTGTCCTGGTCCAGCTCCTGCGAGCGGGTGCGCACGAGTCCGTCGGCGCTGAGGACCACCACGTGGCGGACGCCGGGGACTCCGACGACCTCGCTGATCATCCAGTCGTTCTGCGGGGGGTTCATCGTCAGTCTCTTTCGGACGGTTCGGTACCGGTTGCGGAGGAGTCGCGGCCGGCGTTGATGAATCCGGCCAGGAAAGCGCCGGCCTGGGCCGGATCGGCCTCCGGGATGTCCTGTCGGATGGCAGCCGGAGCGCCGTCGGACGCCGTGGACACGCGGCGGGAGCGGCGTTTGGGCAGGCCCACCGTGGTCTGCTGCGCCGTCCGGAGCGGCACGGGACCGCTCGGCTCGGCGGGCTCGGCGGGCGCCGGCACGGCGGTGGGCTCGGGGGTTTCCGCGGACACGGCAGGCGTCTCCTCCCGTACGGGCGGCACCGCGTCGGCGGGTTCGACCGGCTCCAGGATCTCGTGGGGCACCAGGACCACCACGCGCAGTCCTCCGTAGGGGGACCGGTTCAGGTCGACCTCGATGCCGAACTGGTGGGCTATGCGGCCGACCACGGCGAGTCCGGTCTGTGGGTCGTCCAGATCCCGCAGGGTGATCACGCGCTCGCCGCTGACGACCCGGCGGGCCTTCTCCAACTGGCTCTCGGTCATCCCCAGGCCGCGGTCGTCGATCTGGACGACCACTCCCCGCTGGACCAGTTCCACCTGCACCCCGACGCTCGCCGGCGGCGGCGAGAAGGTGGTGGCGTTCGCCAGGAGTTCCGCGACGAGGTGGATCAGCCACTCGGCCGCGTAGGGGGACACGCCCATGTCCGGCTCGCCGCTGACCTCCACGCGCCGGAACTCGGTGATCCGGCCGGAGGCGGCGCGGACGACGTCCGTGAGCGGCACGGTCTGCCGCCACTGCTGTCCGGTCCACTCGCCGCACAGGATTCTCACGCCCTGGGCCAGGTGGGACAGGTGGGTCGCCTGGTGGTCGATGCGCATGCCCAGTTCGACCAGCGCCAGGTCGCGGCTCGCGACCAGTTCGGCGGCCTCCTTCTGGACCCGCAGCGCACCGCTCTGCAGCCGCTGCGCCAGGGTCTTCAGGGCGTGCTCGTAGGCGTCCTGGTGGTCCGCGGTCGCCTCGGCCACGTCCTGGAGCGCCTTGCGCAGGAACTCCTGGACCCGCTCGTCGACGCCCGGGTACTCCTGCGTCTTGGGCGGCTCCTGCCCGTTCAGCACCTCGCGGAGACGGTCGCTCCACTCGCTCAGCGCCTTGTTCGTCGCGTCGGACTGGCTCCGGGACCAGCCCTGCCACTGAGCGTGGACGCCCTCGAGCTCGGCGGCGTGCTCGGCTCGGGCCTTCTCCAACTCGCGGACGGCCGCGGAGTGCCGCTGCCACAGCCGGCCCAGGCAGAGCACCAGGCCCACCGTGGCGAGGGACACGGCCGCGGCCGCCGCCGGCGGCCACACCCGCCACGCCGCCACCTGGGCGGTGGCCACTCCGGTGGCCAGGACCAGGGCCAGAAGCCACGTCATCCTCTGCGGATGCACCACCGCGCGGGCAGGGGAAGGGGGACTCATACGCAGCCGCTTTCGCATGTCGGGTGTGGAGACGAAGTGACGTCTCGTCAGTGCGACGGACGTTCAAAAAGCTTTGTTCGTATGGGTTTTGATCTTAGCCAACCGATCACCGTGCTTGTCAGGGACCGGAGATTTTCTCCTCACGGCCCTTCCTCGCGGCCTCGCCGCCCGGACGGCGAGGACGGTCGTCCCCCGCCGTCCGGGCGGTGCGCGCCGACCCGGCTCGGCCCGGTGGGCGGTCCGAAGGAGCGGGCGCGGCATGCGCCCCGCCCCCGCGGCACCCGTGCACGGAGTCCGCGGACCGGATCGCGGCCGGAATCGTCAAGATCGCGGTCGGACGGCCGGCTCCGTCGGCCAGGGGGCATCGCCGGCGGTCTCGGGCGACACACGACGAAGCCCCGTCCGAGGTTCCCGGACGGGGCTTCGTGGTGCGGTGTGGACCTGAGGGGATTTGAACCCCTGACCCCCTCGATGCGAACGAGGTGCGCTACCGGACTGCGCTACAGGCCCTTGCAACGGGTGAAACCCTAGCATCCCCAGCGGCGTGCGTGGAAATCCGTTCCGCGCTGGTCACCGTGGACGCCGCGCCGGTGTGGGACGGGTCACTCGTTGGCGGCACGGGGACGGTCCTCGTCGGCGTACTGGTCGAACAGCGGCGTCTGTCTGCGCGGGGCCGAGACCGGAGGGCGGTCCACCGAGGGCTGGGCCGGGGCGGAGGCCGTGGTGGAGCGGGCCGAGCTCCAGGTGTCCGGGGCGCCGAGATCCACGCCGCGCGCGGTGCGCGGGGCGACCGGGGCGTTGACGTAGGTGGGCAGCGGCACGGGGGTGGGCTCCCAACTGCCGTCCGCCGGCCGGGGGGCGCGCTCACGGCGCTGGGAGTCCACCCATTCGGCGTGGTCGGTCTGCTCCACCAGCACGCGCCGCTCGGCGGCGACCTCCGGGTCGGGGACGGCGGGCTCGGCGACCGGTTCCGGCTCCGAATCGGCGGGGGCCGAGCGGCGCTCGCGCAGCCGACGGGCGGCGGCCTCGGCGCGGCGCTGGTCCATCACGTAGGCGAAGCGGCGGCGCTCCTGGGCGCGCATGTGGGCGATGTACGCGCTCAGCAGCCCGGCGGGGATCGCCGGGGCCCACAGGAAGGCGATGCCGCCCACCGCGGCGACGATCGCGCCGAGCGTGAAGGCGAGGAAGAGCACCATCGTGGTGCGTCGGCGCCGGGCGAGCAGTTTGGCCCGCCGCGTCCGTCCCGTCGCGTCGGGGCGGTGGGCGTGCGTCGGTCGGCGCACCTCGGTGGGGGCCTCGGAGCGGGCCATGGTCGCCGGCCCGGGGACCTCGTGCCGCTCGGTCACGGGATTGGCGAGCGCCCGGACGTCCACGCCGCCCGCGGGCAGCCCTGTGGAACCCTCGTCGGGGACCGCGAGGTCCACCTGATCGCCCTCCTCACGTTCGGCCGCCTCTCTGAGTTCCTTGGCGTACCGACGCTCCATGCCCGCCCGGCCGGACAGCAGCCGGATGGCGGTGCCGAAGCGCTCGGTGGGACGAGCCTCGTTGAGTTCGTCCTCACGACGGAGCCACATCGGCACCAGGTAGGCGGCCCAGGCCCCGACGATGGCTGCGTAGATGAGGCCGCTGCTGCTCACGTCTCACACGGTAGAGGGGTTTACCGAGGCCCATACGCCAATTGGCGCGGTGTGTCGCACGATCTGGCTGATATCTCTACCGTTTTTTGTGATTGTTGCGACTGGCGTTCGCGAGAACGTCCGACCGATGAGCAGAAGATGCCCACCCCGTGGATAAAATCGAACATTTATTTTATTTCCGCGGAGTTCCGGGACTCGTCCTCCGATGCCAGCGGGTCAGCAGCCCCTCGGGGACGTCCTCCGTGGTCAGCGCGTACACCAGGTGGTCGCGCCAGGCGCCGTCGATGTGCAGATAACGCGGCCGGAGCCCCTCCTCGCGGAATCCGAGTTTCTCCACCACACGGCGGCTCGGCCCGTTCTCGGGGCGGATACAGATCTCGATCCGGTGCAGTCCGACCGTGCGGAAACAGTGGTCCACGGCGAGCGCGACGGACGTCGGCATCACCCCGCGGCCCGCCACCTCCCGGTCGACCCAGTAACCGATGTGCCCCGAGCACATCGAGCCCCAGGTGATCCCGGCGACCGTCAACTGTCCCGCCAGCCGTCCCCGGTACTCGACCACGAACGGCAGCATCCGGCCCGCCTGCGCCTCCGCGCGCAGGTGGCGGACCATCTGCCGGTAGGTCGGGCGGCGCGGCGGCAGGTGGCCGGGCAGGGCGGGCGGGACGGTGGCCTCCCAGGGACGCAGCCAGTCCCGGTTGCGCTGGTTCACCTCGCGCCAGGCCCGGTGGTCGCGCAGCCTTATGGGACGGAGGGTCACGTCACCATCCGTCAGCTCGACCGGCCAGGAGACGTTCAGTTCGGTTCCTTTCTCGGGTGGTCGCCGCCTCGGATCTGGTCCACCGCGTGTGCCAACAGGCGCTCCAGGACGGCCAGTCCGTCGCGCACGCCCCCGGTGGAGCCGGGGAGGTTGACGATCAGCGTCGTGCCCGCGACGCCCGCGGTGCCGCGCGAGAGGGCGGCGGTCGGGACCTTGGCGAGCCCGGCGGCGCGGATGGCCTCGGGGATGCCGGGGATCTCGTAGTCCAGCACGCGCCGGGTCATCTCCGGCGTCCGGTCGGTCGGCGAGACGCCCGTGCCGCCGGTGGTGAGCACCACGTCGTAGGAGGCGGCGACGGCGGCGCGCAGCGCCTCCTCCACGGGCTCGCCGTCCGGGACGACGCGCGGGCCGTCGGCGCCGAAGCCCAGTTCGGTCAGGGCCTTGACCAGCAACGGGCCGGTGGTGTCGGGGTAGACGCCCGCGGCGGCGCGGTCGGAGACGGTGACGGCCAGGGCACGGCCCCGCGCGCCGTCCCGCTCGCCGGTGTCGCTCACTGGTCCCGCCTCCAGTCCCCCGAGGCGCCTCCGGTCTTCTCCTCCACCCGCACGTCCGTGATGACGGCGCCCTTGTCCACCGCCTTGACCATGTCCACGACGGTCAGCGCCGCGACCGACACGGCCGTCAGCGCCTCCATCTCCACGCCGGTGCGGTCGGTGGTCCGCACCGTCGCCGCGATCTCCACCGCGTCGTCGGCGACGGACAGGTCGACCTTCACCCCGGACAGGGCCAACGGGTGGCAGAGCGGCACCAGGTCGGGCGTCCGCTTGGCGCCCATGATCCCGGCGATGCGGGCGACGGCGAGCGCGTCGCCCTTGGGCACGCCCTCGCCGCGCAGCAGTTCCACGACGCGCGGCGAGACGAGCACGCGCCCGGTCGCGCGCGCGGTGCGGGTGGTGACGTCCTTGGCCGAGACGTCGACCATCCGGGCGGCGCCCGCCTCGTCGATGTGGGTGAGGCCGCCGTTGGCGCCCGGGGGGCTTTCCTGTGGCGCGCTGTTCATCGCTCTCCCGCGTCGCTCGGTGTCGGACGACAACGGTACCCGTAGGGGCTCCGGCTCAGTCGGCGCCGTCCAGGAGCACGACCTCCGGTTCGTCGCCCCGGGCGACCTCGGTGGTCCGCTCGGGTACGACGATCAGCGCGTCGGCGTGGGCCAGGGAACCGAGCAGGTGGGAGCCCGCGCCGCCCACCGGGCGCACCGTGCCGATCCGTTCGCCCTCGCCCGGCGGTTCGTACCGGCCGCGCAGGAACTGCCGCTTCCCGGCCGGGGAACCGATGGGTTCCTCGCACTCCAGACGCGCGCGGACGGTGGGCCGGGAGGCGGGCTCCAGGCCCATCAGGACGCGCAGGGCCGGCCGGACGAACAGCTCGAAGGAGACGTAGGAGCTGACCGGGTTGCCGGGCAGCGCGAACAGCGGGATGCCGTCGGGGCCGACCAGGCCGAAGCCCTGCGGTTTGCCGGGCTGCATGGCCAGTCGCCGGAACTCCACGCTCCGGACGGGCGCGGTCGCCTTCCCTCCCTTCCCGTCTCCCTCGGGCCCCTCGGGACTCTCGGCCCCCTTGGATCCCGTGGGGCCCTTGGTCCCCTCGGGACTCTCGGGCTCCTCCGGTTCCGTCAGGTCGGCGCCGCCCAGTACGGTGCCCTCCAGGTCGGAGAGCGCCTCCTTCACCACGTCGTACGCGCCGACGCTCACACCCCCGCTGGTGACGATGGCGTCGGCGCGCACGAGCTGGTCCTCGATCACCGTGCGCAGGGTCTCGGCGTCGTCGCCCACCGCTCCGACGCGGTAGGCGATGGCGCCCGCGGCCCGGGCGGCGGCGGTGAGGGCGTAGCTGTTGGAGTCGTGGATCTGGCCCGGGCCCAGCGGCGAGCCGGGGCGGACGAGTTCGCTGCCGGTGGAGAGCACGACCACGCGCGGGCGCGGACGGACGGTGACCGTCTCGCAACCGACGGCCGCGAGCAGGCCGATCTGCGCGGGCCCCAGGATCGTGCCGGCCTCCAGGGCGACCGCGCCGGCGCGGATGTCGCCGCCCTTGTCGCGCACGTACTGCCGTGACGTCACCGGCCGGTGGACGCGGACCTCGCCCGTCCCGCCGGACGGGTCGGCGCTGTGGGCGGCCATGGCGTCGGCCGGGCCGCCGCCGGTGCCCCCGTCCGTCCACTCCACCGGGACGACGGCCTCGGCGCCGGGCGGCAGCGGGGCGCCGGTCATCACGCGGGCGGCCTGCCCCGGTCCGACCTTCGGCATCCGTCCGGTGCCCGCCGCCACGTCGCCGACGACCTCCAGCACCGCCGGGTCGGCCTCGCTCGCCCTCGCCACGTCGGCGACCCGGACCGCGTACCCGTCCATGGAGCTGTTGTCGAACGGCGGCAGCGGGGTGGCCACCAGCACGTCCTCGACGAGTACGCAGCCCTGGGCGTCGAGCAGGTGCAGTTCGATGGGTTCCAGCGGTCTCACCGACCGCAGGACGTCGGCCAGGTGCTCGTCGACGGACCAGGTCCCGCTCACGTGACTACAGCTCCTTGGTCGCGAAGCCGCGCAGCCACTGCCGGAAGTCCGGGCCCAGGTCCTCGCGCTCGCACGCCAGGCGCACGATGGCCCGCAGGTAGTCGCCGCGGTCGCCGGTGTCGTAGCGGCGTCCCTTGAAGACCACGCCGTGCACCGGGCCGCCGATGGAGGGGTCGGCCGCGAGGGTCTGGAGGGCGTCGGTGAGCTGGATCTCGCCACCGCGTCCGGGCTCGGTCTTGCGCAGGACCTCGAAGACGGCCGGGTCGAGGACGTAACGGCCGATGATGGCCAGGTTGCTGGGGGCGTCCTCGCGGGAGGGCTTCTCCACCAGGTCGGAGACGCGCACGACGTCGTCGTCGCCGGTGGGCTTGGCGACGGCGCAGCCGTAGAGGTGGATCTGCTCGGGATCGACCTCCAACAGGGCGACGACGCTGCCGCCGTAGGTGGCCTGCACCTCGATCATGCGGGACAGCAGCGGGTCGCGCGGGTCGATCAGGTCGTCGCCGAGCAGGACGGCGAAGGGCTGGTCGCCGACGTGCGGGGCGGCGCACAGGACGGCGTGGCCCAGGCCCTTGGGGTCGCCCTGGCGCACGTAGTGGATGGTGGCGAGATCCGTGGGCTCCTGGACCTTGGTCAGCTTGGCCTCGTCGCCTTTCCTCCGCAGGACCTCCTCCAACTCGTAGTTGCGGTCGAAGTGGTCCTCCAGGGGACGCTTGTTGCGGCCGGTGACCATGAGGACGTCGGGGAGACCGGCGGTGACGGCCTCCTCCACCACGTACTGGATCGCGGGCTTGTCGACGACCGGCAGCATCTCCTTGGGAGTGGCCTTCGTCGCCGGGAGGAAGCGGGTGCCGAGCCCGGCGGCCGGGATCACGGCCTTGGTGATCCGTGTGCGCGAGGTAGTCATGTCGAGCACCTTAGCCCCTGTTCTGTTACACAACGTGCGGTTTCAACACGTCTGTTGCGGTTTGCAGACAATCGTTCCGGGGCCGTCGAATCGCCTCTCGAACTGGTCGGAGTCGGTCCGTCGCGCCATCGTGATGATAATGCGATCACGGCGGCCGACGCCGTGACCAGCGAACCGGGAGCGATGCACCGTGAGCGACGCGGAGACCACCACCGACACCGGGAAGCGCGCGCTGCGGCGCGCCCTCCTGGCGGCGCGCGCCGCGCTGCCGGAGGAGGAGGTGCGGCGGGCCGCCGGGGCACTCGCCCGGCACGCCCTGGAACTGCCCGAGTTGACCGGTGCCCGCACGGTCGCCGCGTATGTCTCCATAGGGCGCGAACCGGACACCCGTGCGCTGTTGGACGCGCTGCGCGAGCGCGGCGTGCGGGTGCTGCTGCCGGTCCTCCTGCCCGACAACGACCTGGACTGGGCCGAGTACGAGGGAGCGGACCGGTTGACGCGCGCCGGCCGGGGACTGCTGGAGCCCACCGGCCCGCGGCTCGGTCCGGCCGCCGTGACGTCCGTCGACACCGTCCTGCTGCCCGGGCTGGCCGTGGACCGGCGCGGGGTGCGCCTGGGGCGCGGCGGCGGCAGCTACGACCGCGCGCTGGCCCGCGTCGAGGCGTCCGGGGCCCGACCGGCACGCGTGGTGCTGCTCCACGCCGGCGAACTGCTGGACGGGAAGGTGCCCGTCGAGCCCCACGACCAGCCCGTGCACGCCGCGGTCACCCCTTGGGGGGTGCACCGCTTCACGGCGTGAGGGCCATGGTGTCCTCGGTCGCCTTCTCGACGGCCTTCTCGCTGAACGCCCAGTCCAGCATCTTCCCCTCGGCCCACAGGTCCGTCTGGTCGATGTAGTTGGGGTGGTAGGCGTGGCCGGAGGCGCCGGTGAGGTTGATCCACCGGGACTCGTCGAGCTCGGCCATGTTGACCACCATCCGCATCGACGGCACCCAGACCACCCCGTAGCCGCCGGCCGCGTTCCAGCCGGTGGCGTCGACGGCCGCCTCGCCGCCGCCGAGGTTCCACGGACCGCGGTTGAGCAGGTGCTGGAGGAAGCCGGGGCCCTCGGTGCCCAGGGTCTGGTTCTTGAGCATCAGCCGGTGCAGGCGGCCCCAGTTCCAGGTCTCGATGTCCTTGCCGAGCTTGGTGGTCAGCTCCCAGCGGGCGTCCTTCATCGCCCGGCCCAGCAGCTTCTCCAGGTCGCCCTTGCCCTCCTCGTAGCGGCTGCCGGGGGTCCACCAGCCGCTCTTCGGGTCCTCCAGCAGCGTGCGCACGACCTCGTACCAGCGGTCGCCGCCGTCGGGCTGCGCGGACTCCGGGGCGCGCACGCCGCACTCGCGGACGGTGCGGACGGTGCCGTCCAGATCCTCGATCGGACCGGAGTCGTCGGCCGGGCGGACCCTCAGGCACTCGCCCTTGACGCGGACCTCCTTGGGGAGCTTGTTGCCGAAGGAGAGCTTGAGGAGGTTGCGCCACACGCCGTTGAAGTAGGCGGCGGGGGCCGAGTCGGCGTCCTGGGTGTAGTCCCAGCCCTCCAGCAGCTTCTGCGCCTCGCGGACGTAGGGGTCCTCGACGTCGATCTTCAGCAGGCGGGGGACCAGGATCTTGGCTATCTCACTGCTGTTGTCGAGCTGCATGGACGCCATGTCGTCCGTGGAGATCTTGCCGCCGTCCTTGATCTTCGACTGGATCAGGTCGTTGATCCGCTGGCTGCGGGCGCCGTAGCCCCAGTCGTGGGTGAGGAGGTGGGGGTACTTCTCCTGGTCGACGACGGCCTGGTTGGCGGTGACGATGTAGCCGCGCTCGGGGTCGTACTCCCAGGGCAGGGCCTCCTGGGGTATCCAGCCCTTCCACTCGTACTCCGGGTCCCAGCCGGGCGCCGGGTAGCGGCCGTCGCCCTTGCCGCGGATCGGGATGAGGCCGGGGGCCTGGTAGCCGATGTGGCCCTCGGTGTCGGCGTAGATCAGGTTCTGCGAGGGGACGGCGAAGTCGCGGGCCGCCGCGCGGAACTCGGTGAAGTTCTCCGCCGCGTTCAGCTTGAAGACCGCGTCCATCGTCTTGGAGGGCTCCAGGGCCGTCCAGCGCAGCGAGACGGCGTAGCCCTTGCCGCGGTCGGGGGCGCCGTCCTGGACGGGGGCGTGGTCGCCGACCGTGCCCAGTTCGGCACTGCGGTCGGAGACGATCGGGCCGTGGCGGGTGGAGCGGACGGTGATCGTGCGGTCTTTGCCGCCGGCGACCTTGATGACCTCCTCGCGCGTCTTGTACGGGACCCGCTTCCCGTCGTAGACGTACGTCCCGTCCTGGATCTTCTCCAGGTACAGGTCGGTGACGTCGGCGCCGAGGTTGGTGAAGCCCCAGGAGATGTCCTGGTTGTGGCCGATTATCACGCCCGGCATGCCGGAGAAGGTGAAGCCGGCGACGTCGAACGGGCAGGCCTCGCTCACCTTCTTGCAGTGCAGGCCCATCTGGTACCAGATCGAGGGCAACTGCGGCGCCAGGTGCGGGTCGTTGGCCAGCAGCGGCTTGCCGGTGGTCGTGTACTCGCCCGAGACGACCCAGGAGTTGGAGCCGATGCCGCTGCCGTTGGGGCCGAACAGCGCGGGGATCTCGTCGATGGTCGCCGAGAGCGCCGAGAGCTGCGTCCGGGCGTCCCGGAAGGCGGTGTCGGCGGAGCCGCCCTGAGGGGCGACGGCGCCGTCGGTGGACGCGGTGCCGTCCGGGTTCACCGTGCCGTTCTGGGCGCCGACGGTGCCGTCGGGGTTCACCGTGCCGTTCTGGGTCCCGTCCTGGATTCCGTTCCCGGGGGTGGCGCCTTCGGGGGTGACACTCTCGGGGGCGGTCTCCTTCGGGTCGAAATCGCCGGTGACGGTGTTCACCGCGCCGTTCTCGACGATCGGCTTGTTCCGGTCGTACGGGTACTCCGGGTACAGCTCCTCGATCTGCTTCTTCGACAGGCGGCCGGCGAGCAGGGCGCGGTCGATCTCGTCCTGCATGTTGCCGCGCAGGTCCCAGGCCATGGCCTTGAGCCAGGCGACGGAGTCCACCGGCGTCCACTTCCGCGGCTTGTAGTCGTTGACGAAGCCGAGGGCCGCGTACTCCAGGGAGATCTCGTCTCCGCTGTGGTCGGCGAGGTAGCTGTTGACGCCCTCCGAGTACGCCAACAGGTACTTCTTGGTCGTCTTTGACAGCTTGGTGTCGTACTCCTTCTCCGCCACCTCGCGCCAGCCCAGGGTCCGCAGGAAGGCGTCGGTCTCGACCTGGCTCTCGCCGAACATCTCCGACAGGCGTCCGGCCGTCAGGTGCCGTCTCACGTCCATCTCCCAGAAGCGGTCCTGGGCGTGGACGTATCCCTGGGCGCGGAAGAGGTCCTCGGCGGTGTCGGCGTAGAGCTGGGGTATGCCGTTGGCGTCGCGTTTGACCGTCACCGGCGCGGACAGGCCCTCCAGTTGGAGGGAGCCCGTAGTCTGCGGGAAGGAGGCGCGGACGGTGTCCACGCTCCAGAACGTGCCGTAGCCGATGCCCGCCACGAGCAGCAGCACGACTGCGATCACGGAAAAACGGGCGCGTCGCGAGGTCTTCTTGGCGGGCATCTCTGTCCTTCGAGGAGCAGGTTGGGGCCTTGGTGCTGGAGCAACCATAGGACGAGCCGCCCCGGGAGATCGCAGGGAGTCCGGTGGAACAAAACGACCATCCGCACGTAACGGTAAATTCTTAAACGCTCGAACGATCTTCCGGCGGTCGGGCTCCGGCCGTTCCCCTTCTGCCCGCACGAATTCCGCCCGCACGGAGTCCGCCCGCACGGAGTCCACACGGAAGGACCGCGCCCCTGACTGTCGACCGCCTCAACGAGCTCATGCTGGTCAGCGCGATCGTCCTGATCGTGGCCGTCGCGGCGGTCCGGCTCTCGTCGCGCACCGGCCTCCCCAGCCTGCTGGTCTACCTCGGCATCGGACTCGCCATCGGGCAGGACGGACTCGGGGTCCGGTTCGACGACGCCGAACTGACCCAGGTGCTGGGGTACGCGGCGTTGGTGGTGATCCTGGCCGAGGGCGGACTGAGCACCAAGTGGCGCGAGATCCGTCCGGTCATGCCCGCCGCCGTCGTGCTCGCGACCGTGGGCGTGGGCGTCAGCGTCGCGATCACCGCCGCCGGCGCCCACTATCTGGTGGGGCTCGACTGGCGGTTGGCGTTGATCATGGGTTCGGTGGTGTCCTCCACGGACGCCGCGGCGGTCTTCTCCGTCCTGCGCAGGATGCCGCTGCCCAGGCGACTGGCCGGGACGGTGGAGGCGGAGTCGGGCTTCAACGATCCGCCCGTGGTCATCCTGGTCGTCGCCTTCTCCATGGCCGGCCCGTTGGACCCGTGGTACGTCCTGGTCGGCGACATCACCCTGCAGTTGACGATCGGCGTCGTGGTCGGGGTGGTCGTCGGCAGACTCGGCGAGTACGGACTGCGGCACGTGGCGCTGCCCGCCTCCGGCCTCTACCCGACCGCGGTGATGGCACTGTGCGTCCTGGCGTACGCCGGGGGCGCACTGGCGCAGGGCAGCGGCTTCCTGGCGACGTACATCTGCGGGATCATCCTCGGCAACGCCACGCTGCCGCACCGTCCGGCCACCCGGGGCTTCGCCGACGGGATGGCGTGGATCGCGCAGATCGGCCTGTTCGTGCTGCTCGGTCTGCTGGCCACCCCGTCGGAGTTGCTGGACGACTTCGGGACCGCGTTGATCATCGGACTGGTGTTGACGCTGGTCGCCCGCCCGGTGTCGGTGGTGCTGTGCACGCTCCCCTTCCGACTGCCCTGGCGGGACCGGGCGCTGCTGTCGTGGGCGGGACTGCGCGGCGCGGTGCC
This sequence comes from Streptomyces megasporus, assembly GCF_000718985.1. Lineage (GTDB taxonomy): Bacteria > Actinomycetota > Actinomycetes > Streptomycetales > Streptomycetaceae > Streptomyces > Streptomyces megasporus. Next base: position 98,412 of record NZ_JODL01000016.1, read on the forward strand.
GATCATCCTGGCGACGATCCCCCTGGCCAGTCCGGGCCGGGACAGCGACCGGATCTTCAACATCGTCTTCGTCCTGGTCGTCGTCTTCACCCTGATCCAGGGGCCGAGTCTGCCGTGGGTGACCCGCAGGCTGGGCCTGGCCAGGGGGGAGAGAACGACGGACCTGGACATCGAGTCGGCCCCGCTGGAGCGGCTGCGCGGCCATCTGATCTCCGTCGGCATCCCCGAGGGATCGCGGATGCACGGTGTGGAGGTCGCCGAACTCCGGCTGCCGAAGGGCGCGGCCGTCACCCTGGTCGTGCGGGAGGGCGACAGCTTCGTGCCGACGCCCACGACCGTGCTGCGGCACGGCGACGAACTGCTGGTCGTCACCACCGACGCGGTGCGGGAGGCCACCGAGAGGCGGCTGGTGGCCGTGGGCCGGGGCGGCAAGCTGGCCGGCTGGCTGGGGACGGGCAGTTCGGCGCTGAGGCGCGGACACTGACCGTGCGCGCGCCGACCGTGCCGGGCACTCGCGCGGTGTCACAGAGGTCGTCGCGCCACGCGTCATGCGCCAGGAATCGCGTCAGAGGTCACATCGGGGGTCGCGCCGGAGGTCAGGGGCGCCGTTGCGGCGATCCGTTAACCTGTGGGCGTACGTTTGTCCGACTTCCGGTGTTTCGACTCCGCCTGATGCAGGGCCGGCGCGACCGTCAGGCTGATCACACGCCACGGCCACGCGCGACGAGGACGGCCTTCGGCGTGCCCCGCCGCACCCGTCGTGCGGCGCCGGCGGCGCGCTACCAGGTGGCAGAAAGGTCAGGTCGTGACCACCACGGTCACTTCCTCGGTCCCTCCCGCGCCCGACGGCTCCGGCCGGAAGCCCGGCTACCGCGAGTTGTTGCGCACCCCCGGTGCGTGGACGTTCCTGCTGCCCGGCTTCCTGGCCCGCCAGCCCTTCGCGATGCTGACGCTCGGCATCGTGCTGCTGGTCGAGCACACCACCGGTTCGTTCGGCGTCGCGGGCGCGGTGTCCGCCACGACCGGTGTCTCGATGGCCCTGTTCGCGCCGCGCAGCGGCAGGCTCGCCGACCGCTTCGGCCAGCGCGCCGTCCTGCTGCCCGGCGTCGTGCTGCACGCCCTCTCCGTCGGCCTGCTGGTCACCCTCGCCCTGTCACGGGCGCCGCTGTGGGCGCTGCTGCTCGTCGCCGTGCCGGCCGGTGCCTCGGTGCCGCAGGTGGGCCCGATGGTGCGGGCCCGCTGGGCGCACCTGCTCGGCGGCGGACGGGGGGACGGGACGGACCGCACCCGGCTGCTGCCGACGGCCGCCGCGCTGGAATCGGTCACCGACGAGCTGACCTTCGTCATCGGCCCGGTCCTGACCACCGCGCTGTGCACCACCGTGCACCCGGCCGCCGGGCTGGTCGCGGAGGCCGCCCTGACCGCGGTCGGCGGCCTGATCTTCGCGGCACAGCACCGCACCCAGCCCCCGGCGCACCGCCGCCGGCGGGCGAAGGGCGAACGGCACGCGTCGGCGCTGTCGGTGCCGGGCGTGCGGGTGCTGGTCGTCGCCCTCCTGGGCATCGGCGCGGTCTTCGGCGGGATGCAGGTGTCGCTGGCCGCCTTCACCGAGGCCATCGGCCGGCCCGGCATCAACGGCGTGCTGTACGGGACCTTCGCCGCGGGCAACATGCTCGCCGGTCTCGTCTACGGCGCCCTCTCCTGGCGGTCGTCCCTCCGACGGCGGCTGCTGGTGGCGTACGGGCTGCTGACGCTGGCCACCGCGCCGCTGTGGGCGGTGGACTCGGTGCTGCTGCTGGCCGCTCTCGGCCTGCTGACCGGCGCGGGCATCGGTCCGAGCCTGATCACCGGTTTCACACTGGTGGAGCGGCTGACACCGCCCGCCCTGCGCACCGAGGCGTTCACCTGGCTGACCGGCGCGGTCGCGCTGGGGCAGGCCGGGGCCGCCACGGCGGCCGGGCGACTGGCGGACGGTTTCGGGGCGAGCGCCGGCTTCGCGGTGCCGCTGGTCGCGACGGCCCTGGCCCTGGTGGTCGTGACGGCGCTGCGCGGCCTGCTGGTGCCCCCGTCCGGCACGTCCGAGTCCGCGGCGCCCGACTCCTCCGGACGGAGGACAGCGGGCGGAGCGTGACACGTGGTGAGGGTCACCGTCCCCCCGGCTCCGGTGGACTAAGCCGCCGGAATGCTGCACCATGGTGCGTCGTTAGCACTCCACGAGTAAGAGTGCCAGGAGGAGCAAGTGCCGACCTATCAGTACCAGTGCACCGAGTGCGGCGAGGGCCTGGAAGCGGTTCAGAAGTTCACCGATGACGCGCTCACCGAGTGCCCGAGCTGCGAGGGACGCCTGAAGAAGGTGTTCTCGGCGGTCGGCATCGTCTTCAAGGGCTCCGGCTTCTACCGGAACGACAGTCGTGGTTCCACGTCGAGCGGCTCGTCTTCGTCGTCCTCGTCCTCGAAGAGCGAGAGCTCGTCCTCGTCCGGCGACTCGTCCAAGGCCGGTTCCTCGGCCGCCTGACCTTCCGTCTCCGGGGCCGGCCCCGGCACGTTCGCCGAACCCGAAAGCATGCGACGAACCCCGTCGGGACGCATGTCCCGACGGGGTTCGCGGGCTAGGGTGACGGCCATGAGCGCACAGGCGGAGATAGGCGTCATCGGCGGGTCCGGGTTCTACTCGTTCCTGGACGACGTGACGGAGATCACGGTCGAGACCCCCTACGGCGATCCCAGCGACTCGCTCTTCCTCGGGGAGGTCGCCGGGCGGCGGGTGGCCTTCCTGCCGCGGCACGGACGCAAGCACCACCTGCCCCCACACAAGATCAACTACCGCGCCAACCTGTGGGCCCTGCGCTCCGTCGGTGTGCGCCAGGTGCTGGGGCCGTGCGCGGTGGGCGGCCTGCGCCCCGAGTACGGGCCGGGCACGCTGGTCGTCCCGGACCAGGTCGTGGACCGCACCAAGGCGCGCGTCCAGACGTACTACGACGGCGAGGCCCTGGCCGACGGCTCGGTCCCCAACGTGCTCCACCTGACCTTCGCCGACCCCTACTGCGAGACGGGGCGGAAGGCCGCGATCGCCGCGGCGCGCGGACGCGACTGGGAGCCGGTGGACGGCGGCACGCTGGTGGTGATCGAGGGGCCGCGCTTCTCGACCCGCGCGGAGTCCCGCTGGCACGCGGCACAGGGCTGGTCGGTGGTCGGGATGACCGGGCACCCCGAGGCGGTCCTCGCCCGTGAACTCGCCCTCTGCTACACCTCGATCAACCTGGTCACCGACCTGGACGCCGGCGCGGAGACCGGTGAGGGCGTCTCCCACGAGGAGGTCCTGAGAGTCTTCGCCGAGAACGTCGGACGGCTGCGCGAGGTACTCTTCGACGCCGTGGCGGCCCTGCCGGTGGAGCGGTCCTGCGCGTGCGCGACGGCGCTGGACGGAATGGACCCGGGGATCGCGCTTCCGTAGCCGCCGGCCCGTCTCCGTCCCCGCGTCCCCGTCCGTCCCCACGTCCCTCCCGCCGTTCGGGTCGTCGTCCGCCGCGAGTAAGGGGGACGAGCGGAGGGGGTGCGCGAGGCGGAGGGGGCGGGTGAGGCCCGAGTGGGTGACGGAGTTGTCCACAGGCGGTGGACGATCCACAGGCCCCGGCGGATTCTCGTCGCACCGGACACCGTGGAGGGGTTTCCACCACGAGGCGGTGATCCCGATGTCCTGTCCCCCCTTTCCCTCTTCTCCCTCCCTCTCCCGTTCCTCCCCTCCCGCTTCCTCCGTTCCTCCTCCGCCCCCTCCGGCCTCCTGCCCTCCACCGACCTGCTCCGTCCCGGAGTTCGAGCCGGTGCGCACGAGGCGCGGACGCCTCGGTTCGCTGCGGGGCGCGGGGCCTCGGGCGGTGGCCGTGTCCCTGGCCGTCGCCGCCGTGGCGGCCATGGCCTGGGAGCCTTCGGGAAGACCGGACGGGGAGCGCACCCCTCCAGTGGCCCGGTCCGCGGTCGAGCGGGCACCGGCTCCCGCGTCCGCGTCGACGTCCCCGCCGCCCCGACCCTCGCCCCGGGGCGACGCCATGACCGTCGAGGCCCCGGTGCGGATTCCGGACGCGGCGGTGGTGCGGCTGCTGCGCCCGGGGGACCGGGTGGACGTCCTGGCGACCGCTCCCCCCGACGGGCACTCCGCGTCGGCGGGGGCGGACACCCCCGCCGACCGCGCGCGGATCGTCGCCCGAAACGTACGGGTGGCCGCCGTACCCGCCCCCGACGACGCGACAGGCCCGTCCGGCGAGGAGACCGGGGCGCTGGTGGTGCTCTCGGTGTCCCGTCCGACGGCGGTGCGGCTCGCCGGCGCCGCGGCGCACTCCCGGCTGGCCGTGACGCTGTGCTGACCGTCGACGAGCGGACGGGCACGGACAAGCGGACGGACGCGCTGCGGCCGAGCCCGTCGCTCCCGTCCTCGGCCCTCCTCCCGTCCCCTCGGGTCCCGTCCCCTCGGGATTGGACAGCCCGCGCGGTGCTCGTGCAGCGTGTGCTGCGTTCTTCCGACGGTGGTCGGTGTGCGTGTCGTGCAGAGAGGCAGTCCGTTGAGCGAGAAGCAGGGTGTCCTGGCCGGGTTCAAGGCCTTCCTGATGCGGGGCAACGTGGTCGAACTGGCCGTTGCCGTCGTCGTCGGAGCCGCCTTCACCAAGATCGTGAACACGGTGGTGGAAGGCGTCATCAACCCGGTGGTCGGCTCCATCGGCCCCAAGGACCTGGAGCGCTATCAGTCCTGCATCCAGGGCCCGTGCACCTTCGACAAGACGGGCGCGGCCGTCGACGGCATCACGATCAAGTGGGGCTCGGTGTTGAGCGCCTCGCTGACCTTCCTGATCACCGCGGCGGTCGTGTACTTCCTCATGATCCTCCCGATGAACAAGCTCAAGGAACGCCTGGACGCCAAGGACGCGGCGGAGGCGGCCGCGAACCCGGTCCAGAAGACCGAGGTGGAGCTGCTCACGGAGATCCGCGACGCGCTGCTCGCCGCCCGGCGCGAGGGCGACGGCGCGGCGAGCGCCGCCGTCCTGACCGCTCAGCGCAAGGTCTCCGACGGCGGTCCGCAGCCCGGCTCCGGGGGATCTTCGGGGGCCTCCGGACAGCGGTGACGCCGTGTGGCGCGCCGCCGCACGGGCACTGCGCGAGCGGTGCGTCTCATGCGTCTCAGAGGTGGTGCGGAGGCTTCTCGTCCAGGAAGCGGGCCAGGTCGGCCGCTCCACCGACGTTCCCCGTCCCCGGCCTCTCGCCCCAGCCGCGGTCGGTGTCGTCCGTCGACGGCAGGCTCAGCGGATCGGCGAAGTCCAGCGCGGCGGCCGGGTCACGGTGCCCGGAGGCCTCGGGGATGGCGGGATCGTCCATACCCCCAGGGTACGGCGACACGGGCCCGCCCCCGCGGGATCATGGTCGCCATGGACGCACTGACGGACGTACGGGGCATACGGGTCGGCCACGCCCAGCGCGGCGGCGACGGTTGGCTGACGGGCACGACCGTGGTCCTCGCCCCGGAGGGTGGGGCGACGGCCGCCGTGGACGTGCGGGGCGGTGGCCCCGGCACCCGGGAGACCGACGCCCTGGACCCTCGCAACCTGGTGCAGCGCATCGACGCCGTGGTGCTGACCGGGGGCAGCGCCTTCGGCCTGGACGCGGCCTGCGGAGTGGTGGACTGGCTGGAGGAGCGGGGCCGTGGCTTCCCCGTCGGCCCCGCTCCGGAACAGGTGGTGCCCGTGGTGCCGGCCGCCTGTCTCTTCGACCTCGGCCGCGGTGGCTCCTGGCGGGCGCGGCCGGATGCCGCGCTCGGCCGCGAGGCGGTCGAGGCCGCCGCCCGTACGACGCTCGGAGCCCCGGTCCCCCAGGGCAACGTCGGGGCCGGGACGGGAGCGGTGGCGGGCGGCCTCAAGGGTGGGGTCGGCACCGCGAGCACCGTCCTGCCGTCGGGGACGACCGTGGGCGCGTTGGCCGTGGTCAACGCGGTGGGTTCGGTCTTCGACCCGGCGACGGGCGCGCTCTACGGCGAGCTGTACGGCGGCCGTACGCCCCCGCCCTCCGAGGCCGAGCACGCCGAGGCACAGCGGCGTCTGGCCGCGGCGCGGGAGGAGTCGGAGCGCCGATCGGCCGCCTCCGTGCGTCCGCCGCTCAACACCACGCTGGCCGTGGTGGCCACCGACGCCGACCTCTCCCCGGCCCAGGCCCAGAAGCTGGCGGGCACCTCCCACGACGGGCTGGCCCGTGCCGTCCGTCCGGTGCATCTGCTCAACGACGGCGACACCGTCTTCGCCCTGGCCACCGGCGCGCGCCCGGCGGAACCGGGGGAGATCAACGACGTGCTGGCCGCCGGCGCCGACACCCTGACGCGGGCGGTGGTGAAAGCCGTGCGGGCGGCGGAGGGCGTGGACGGGCCGGGCGGGGTCTTCCCCTCGTACCGCGACCTCTACGGCGGTCCCTGACCCCATCCTCGACAGGGCCCGAACGCAACCCCGAACGCAACCCCGAACGCAACCTCGGACGCGACCCCGAACGCGACAGAGCCCCGGGCACTCGAAAGTGCGCCGGGGCCCTGGTTCCGGGGGCGGTGCGGTACGGCGGCGGTACGTCTCGGCACGGCCTCCCCACCGTGCCGGTCCGGCTCACGCCGCCGCGTCGAAGCCCGTGTCACGAGCCATCTTCTTCAGTTCCAGCAGGGCGTGCTTCTCGATCTGGCGGATGCGTTCCCGCGTCAGGCCGTGCTGCTTGCCCACCTCGGTCAGCGTGCGCTCGCGCCCGTCCTCGATGCCGTAGCGCGCCCGGATGATGGAGGCGGTGCGGTCGTCGAGCCGTCCGATCATGTCCTCCAGCTCCTCACGCCGCAGCATCACGAGCACGGAGTCCTCCGGCGAGGTCGCGGAGGTGTCCTCCAGCAGGTCGCCGAACTGCGTCTCGCCCTCGTCGTCCACGGACATGTTGAGGCTGACCGGATCGCGCGCCCAGTCCAGTACGTCGATGACGCGCTCGGCCGTCGAACCCAGCTCCTTGGCGATCTCGGCGGGCTCCGGGTCACGTCCGTGCTCGCGGTTGAACTCCCGCTGCACACGGCGGATGCGGCCCAGCTCCTCCACCAGGTGGACGGGGAGCCGGATCGTGCGCGACTGGTCGGCGATCGACCGCGTGATGGCCTGGCGGATCCACCACGTCGCGTACGTGGAGAACTTGAAGCCCTTGCGGTAGTCGAACTTCTCGACGGCGCGCACCAGGCCCGCGTTCCCCTCCTGGATCAGGTCCAGCAGCGGCAGACCGCTGCGGGGGTAGCGCCGCGCGACGGCGACGACCAGACGGAGGTTGGAACGGATGAAGACGTCCTTGGCGCGTTCGCCCTCGGCGGCTATCGCCTCCAGCTCCTCACGGGAAGCGGTCGCGCTCGGCGAGTCCTCGGAGACGGGTTCGACCTCTCCGTCGAGAAGCTGCCGGGCGTACACGCCCGCCTCGATCGCGAGCGAGAGTTCGACCTCCTTCGCCGCGTCCAGCAGCGGAGTGCGGGCGATCTCGTCGAGGTACATGCCGACCAGGTCCCGGTCCGCGACATCCCCGGATGACGAGGTACGTACAGTGCGTGCCTCGTCAGCGCCCTTGGTATCGGCCTGACGACGGGCGACGGCACGGGTTGCCATGCGTACTCCCTTACGAGTGGTCTACAACTGGTCGGTGGCGGTCCGGCCACCCGGCGTCTCCTCACCCGGGTGCCCGCTCCGAAGGAAACAACGACTGCAATCAGGACAGAATTCCCAAGTTTCGCATCGTTTTCGTGGATCATGGGGTATTCTGCGCGGCCACACATGGGGATGCCCCCGCCAGCACCGGGAGAAGCCCTGGTCGGAACGGAAAAGAGAGCGCTCCCCCCTCCGATGCCCACGACCACCGCGCCCGCAGGACACCGCTCGCTCTCCCGCCGCGCCCCCACCACACGGGAACGAGCGCCTCCGACGGCCCTCCCGCACCAGAAGACGAACCACACCGCCGTCCGGTTGCCCGAAGGTCCGATCGGACCCGGCCCCGGCGCGTCGCCCTCTCCGCGACCGTGCGGCCACCGCCCGACACGAGGGGCCGACGGACCTGACACGCGCCGCACGGCACTCCGCGCTTACCGAGCAAAAGCCCCGTAATCTCACATACCACCTGATCCTTCGATCATTCCCATCCAGTCCCCACCGCCCGCGTCCCCGTCCCGCCCCCTGTCCCACCTCCACCACGCCCCCGCCTCGTCGCTGTCCTGTCACGACCGTCAATGGCCCGACCACTGGCGGTCGTCCACACCCCTGGCAGCGAACCCGACGTGCTGGAACGATGTGGCCACCACGACTCCGGCGCCCCCACATGCCGTTCCTCGCGCGCCCGCCCCACCCGTCCCGTCCGTCCATGTGAGGAGAGCCCCGATGCAGCAGCCCGCGACCCCTTCCCGCAGGCAAGCCCTCGTCGCCGGCGTGTTCGGTGTGACCGCGGCGCTGACCGCCTCCGCCGTCCTCGCCTCCCCGGCGAACGCCGCCGGCTCCCGAGGCGCGCGTGCCAGGGCCCGGGCCATCGCCCGCCGTATGACCTTGGAGGAGAAGGTCGGGCAGCTCTTCGTCGTCGAGGTCCACGGCCGATCCGCCGACCAGGCCGCCGCCGGCAACCGCACCCTGTACGGCGTGGACACCCCGGCCGAGGTCATCGCCAAGTACCACGCGGGCGGCGTGATCTACTTCGACGCCCGCCGCGGCCCCGACAACGTCCGCGACCCGCGCCAGATCGCCCACCTCTCCAACGGCCTGCAGAGAGCCGCGCGCTCCACCGGCGCCCGCGTGCCGCTGCTGATCTCCATCGACCAGGAGGGCGGCAGCGTCGTCTACCGGCTCACCGCGCCCGCCACCCTCCTCCCCGGGAACATGGCACTGGCGGCGGGCCGCTCCGAGGACGACACCCGGCTCTCGGCCGAGATCATCGGCCGAGAGCTGGCCGCGCTCGGCATCACCCAGAACTACGCCCCCGTAGCCGACGTCAACGTCAACCCCGCCAACCCGGTCATCGGCGTCCGCTCCTTCGGCTCCGACCCGACCACCGCGGCGGCCCTGGTCGGCGCCGCCGTCCGGGGCTACCACCGCGGTGGCGTCTCCTCCGCGGCCAAGCACTTCCCCGGCCACGGCGACACGGACACCGACAGCCACACCGGTCTCCCCCAGATCAACCACACCCGCGAGGAACTGGACCGCATCGACCTGCCGCCCTTCCGGACCGCCATCGCGCGCGGGGTCGACACGATCATGACCGCCCACATCGTGGTCCCCGCCCTGGACCCGTCGGGCGTCCCGGCCACCATGTCGCGTCCGATCATCACCGGCCTGCTCCGCGAGGAGTTGGGCTTCGACGGCCTGATCGTCACCGACGCCCTGGACATGCAGGGCGCCTCGGGCCAGTTCCCGCCGGACGTCGCCCCGGTCCAGGCGCTCAAGGCCGGCTGCGACCAACTCGTCCTGGCCCCGAAGATGGACATCGCCTACAACGCCGTCCTGGAGGCCGTCCGCGGTGGCGAGATCTCCGAGGAACGCCTGGACGCCTCCGTGGTCCGCGTCCTGGAGCACAAGATCCGCCGCGGTCTCGTCAAGGACCCGTACGTGGACGAGGCCCGCGCCGAGCGGATCGTCGGCGCCGAGCGCCACACCACCGCCGCCCAGGCCATCACCGACCGCACGATCACCCTGGTCAGGAACGAGGGCGGCCTCCTCCCCCTCTCCCCCGCCGCCCGCTCGGTCCTGGTCACCGGCTGGGGCGCCGACACGACCCGGACCCTCGCCGACGCCATCGCCGCCCGGAACGGCCAGTCGGCGACCGTCCTGGAGACCGGCGCGGCTCCCTCCGCGGCCCGCGTCACCGAGGCGGCCTCCGCCGCGGCCGGTCACGACCTGGTCGTCGTCGCCGTGAACGCGGTCGCCGCGGGCGGCGACAAGGGCGCGGCCCAGGCCCGCCTGGTACAGGCCCTGATCGCCACGGGCAAGCCGGTCGTCGCGGTGGCCGTCCGCAACCCGTACGACATCCGCAACTTCCCGAACGTCCCGGCCTACCTGGCCACCTACTCCTACGGAGCGCCTTCCCTGCGGGCCGCCGTCCGCGCCCTCTACGGCGACCTCTCCCCCGCCGGCAAGCTCCCGGTCACCATCCCGACTCAGGACTCCACCGGCACCCTCTACGCCTTCGGCCACGGCCTGACCTACTGACCCGCCCACGCCGCCGAACACGTTCGGCACGCCCCGCCCCCATCCGCTAACCTGTCCTGAGCCACGCCTTCGTAGCTCAGGGGATAGAGCACCGCTCTCCTAAAGCGGGTGTCGCAGGTTCGAATCCTGCCGGGGGCATCAGTGCGAAGGGCCGGTTCGCGGGGCTTGATCCTCTGCGACCGGCCTTTCGCGTGCTCGCTCCCCGTGCCACTGCGGGCGCGGAGGGCGCTTCTTCGAGGGGCTTCCGGGTTCTGCCCTGCCGGTGCCGTACAGCGGCGATCGCGTTCGGGAGCGGGTCAGGTCGCCCGCCAGACCGTCATGTCCGCGTGCAGGAAGCTGAACCCGCCGGCCGGCAGCGCGGTCGACTTCACCTGGACCACGAGCAGCGCGATGTCTCCGGAGGGGTGCTTGACGCAGATCTCGCTGCCGGCCGCCACGGCGGCCAACGGGAGATCGTGACTGTCGGCGCCGGTGAGGGCGGCGCGGCACGATTCGAGGGAGGCGCCCGGCTCGCCGTGCCACAGGCCGATCACGCTGGTGTCGCTCTCCAACGCACAGCCGGTGTCCTTGCAGACGAACCGGATGTCGCCCTTGCGGTCCTCGCGCTCGACCGGCTCCCTGATGCCCAGGGAGTTCTTCTCGTTCAGCAATTGGAGGGGGTACGCGACGGGTCGTGGCTGCTTCGGCGCGGTCGAGGACCGGTCCGACGGGTTCGACGCCTCCGGTGTTCGACCGCCCGTCTCCGGAGCCTGCTCGGATACCGACGGAGACTCCGACGACCGTGCGGACGCCGCCGGATCGGGTGTCGAGGACGCGGCCGTGTCCCGGTGGCGGAGCCGGTCCGCCGCCTCCACGACCGTCCACGTCAAGCCCGTCAGCAGCAACGCTCCCGCGGCCACCGCTGCGGCCGTGATCAGCGCGGTGCGTCGCCGGCGGGACCGCCGCTCGTCCGGGCCCTCCGGCCGCGACGGCGCGAGCAACGGCACGGTGTGCACCGCGGTGGGAGCGGGGGGCGGGAGCGGAACCGTCATCTCCGGCCCTGTGACCTCCCGCCAGGCCGCCGGTCCCACCCTCGCGTCGGCGTCGGCGTCGGCGTCGGCATCGGCGAGGGTGTCGGCGTCCCGGCCCAGACGCTGCCGGCACCACTCGACGACCTCCGCCGGGGTGGCCCGCTCCTTGGGGTCGGCGGCGAGGCACCGGGCGATCAGCGGACGGATCTCCTCGGGCAGGCGGGAGAGGTCGGGCTCCGAGTGCACGATCCGGTAGACCACACCGGCCGGGGAGCCGTCCCCGTACAGCGGCTCGCCCAGTGCCGCGAACGCCGCCGTCTGGCCGAGTGCGAAGACGTCGGTCGCCGCGGTGACCTCGCCCGCGGTGGCCTGCTCGGGAGCCATGAACTGGGGCGTGCCGACGGTGGCGCCCGTGACCGTGTGCGAGGTGACGTCGGAGGCCAGCGAGATGCCGAAGTCGATCACGCGCGGCCCGTCGTCGGCCAACAGCACGTTCGACGGTTTCAGGTCCCGGTGCACGATGCCCGCGGCATGGATGGCCTGCAACGCCTCGGCCACCCCCGCCATCAGCCACAACACCGCCGGCACCGGCAGCGGTCCGCGTCGGGCGACGGCCTCGCTCAGGGAGGGCCCGGACACGTACAGCGTGGCCAGCCAGGGCGGCGTGCCGTCCGCGTCGGCGTCGATCAGCTCGGCGGTGTACGCGCCTCGGACCCGTCGGGCCGCTGTGATCTCCCGACGGAACCGCCGCCGGAAGTCCGGGTTGTCGGCCAGTTCCGGGCGCACCACCTTGATCGCCACCGGTCGGCCGCCCGGTGTGTACGACAGGTAGACCCGGCCCATGCCACCCGCGCCGAGCCGGGCGACGAGGCGGTACCCGGCGACCAGGGTCGGGTCGTCCGCCTGTAGCGGCCGGAACACCTCGGTCGCGTGGTTCATCGGTCCTCGCCCCCCGATTCCTTGGTCTGATGAGCCGACCAACGGCAGTAGCTTAGAGGTTGTCCCATGACCGCCCGTCAGGACGGGCGCGAGGTCAGGGCGCTGCGGGCCCCGACACCGTGGGCCCCACCGGATCACGCGGAACCGGAGCGTCGGGCGCGACGGCGCCGTGCCCCGAAGTCGCCTCCGGGGCACGGCGCCTCACCGTCGTCGAGGGTTCGTCAGGACGCGAGGCGGACGGTGACGTCGCACCGGTCGGTCCACTCCGAGACCGCCGCCCCGCCCTGGACGCGCACTCGCCGGCGGTGCTCGCCGTCGCGGAGCTTCCCCTCGGGGTCGGGGGGAGCCGCGGCTCGGTGGCCCGTCGGCCACTCGTTCCCCCTTTCCGTCCGTGTGTCGAACAGATTCGGCGGGGTGAGTGAAGGGTTCCCGAACCGCCCGTTCGACACGGTGAGCCACACGATGATTCCGGAGGGTGACCGGGAGTGGCCGTTCGGTCGCGCACTCGCCGGTCGCTTTGCCAGGACTTCCGTCTGCTGTCCGCCACGCTGATCCAAGGAGAGTTCGACATGCGGTATGCCGTCAAAGGTCTGGGGCTGAGCGCCGCGCTGACCGTCGTCTGCCTGGCGGGAGCGGCCGGCGCCGCGACCGCGGAGTCCTCCCGGTCCGAGGGGTTGTACGCGCCGTCGGCGTTGGTGCTCGTCGTCGGCGAGGGCGAGGATCCGGCAGCGGCCACCGTGGAGCGGGCCGTCACACTGCGCTGCTCGCCGGCCCCCGCCGGCGACCACCCGGACCCGGTGCGGGCGTGTGCGGAACTGCACGCCGTGGACGGTGAGTTCGCCTCGTTGGTCACCGACGGCGGCGACCGGTTCTGTCCGACGGCCTGGGCCCCGGTCACGATCACCGCCGACGGGGTCTGGGACGGGCGCAGGGTCTCCTACGCGCACACCTTCCCGAACTCCTGCGTCATGGCGGAGAGCACGACCTCGGTCTTCTCCTTCTGAGCCCCGCCGAGCCCGGCCCCGAACCCGACCCCGACTCCGGGGCCGCCTCCCGGCACCGCGCCCGGAGCGCTCACGCTCCGGGCGTTCGGCGTTCGGCGTTCGGCGTTCGCGCACGGGCCGCGCCCGGCCCTGGGCATCCGTCACCGGTCCCCGCGCGGGCGGGGTTCGCCGTGCCAGCGCCAAGTGGTCAGGCGGGAACGGCCGGGGAGCTCGGCACGGCCGGTGGCCCACAGCAGGGTGGGCCAGGGGTCCGTCGCCATGGGGGCCTCGGGGAAGAGCCGGGCGAGCACCCGTGCGCACAGGTCGGCGGGCGGATCCCAGGGGAGTCCGAGTCCACGGGCCACGTCGTGGGTGTGGACCAGGGTCTCCACGACGCCCATCGCGGCGAAGCCCTCCGGGTCCGAGACCCCGTACACGTGGAAGGCGCGGACGTCCGGCGGCAGGGTGCGCACCATGGCGACCAGCAGCGCGCCGCTCGCCTCCAGCACCCGCAGCAGCCCGTCCGGCCCCGCGTCGCGGTCGGCGTGGACGGAGTTCGCCGGCCCGCCGGGCCGGCGGCTTCCCCAGGCGAAGGGCACATGCCCGTCCAACGGCGGTTCCTCGGGGCCGAGTTGGACGGCGTATGCGAAGAGGTCGTCGGCGAGGTGCTCGATCGTCTCCCAACAACTCCACTCCAGCGTCCCGGCCTTGGCGTCCCAGCCGTCCGCGGGCGCGTCACGGAGGGCGGCCACGGCGAGCCGTACGGCGTGGCCGAGGTCGTCGGCGGTGACGGGGGACGGCGGGGAAGGGGACGAAACCGCTTCGACGGGGCGCGACATGGAGGGCACCGTACAGCGGCCGGTGCGGGGCGTGCCGGCGGTTTGCCCCCGGCGCGCCCCGTGCACCGGATGGTGTGTCCGGGCCCCGACGCGGTGCGTGAACGGGGAGGAGGGCAAGGTCGAGGGGGAGTCAGGCCGTGACGATCGCGAGCAGGTCGTGCAGCGAGTCGATGCGCCAGTCGGCGGGGGCGGCCTCGGGGGTGTCGGCCCACAGGTGCCCCCAGGGGCCGCGCCGCAGGTGGGCGACGCGCAGTCCGTACGCCTTGGCCGGCGCCACGTCGTTGACGGGGTGGTCGCCCACGTAGACGGTCTCGTGGGGAGCGGCCCGCGCGAGGTCGGCGACGCGGGCGAAGAACTCCGGCGAGGGCTTGGCCACGCCCCACTCGTCGGAGGTGGCGATGGCGTCCGCCGGGAGGTCGAGCGCGCGCAGCAGCAGGCCGGCGCGGGCGGTCTGGTTGCCGGCGACGACGACGCGGAACCCGGCCTGTCGCATGGCGGCCAGGGCCGGGCGGACGTCGGGGTAGAGGTCGGTGTCGTCCAGGTGCTCACCGCGCCCGGCCGCCTCCCGGGCGGCGTACTCGGCGCCGATGTCGATGCCGGGGCGGAGCAGACGGAGGGCGTCGGCGCTGTCCCTCCCCTGGCCGACCACGGCTCCGACCAGGGCGGCGAGGGTGTGCCGCGGCACGCCGAGCCAGTCGGCCCAACTCCCCCAGTACCGGTCGTCGCGGACCAGGGTCTCGCCGATGTCGAGGGCGACGGTTCTGATCACCGGGCCAGCCTAGAACCGTCCGTCCCGTTCGGGAACACGGCACGTGCACGCTCGGTTCTTCCGTGTGAGGGACGGCCGCGGCGGCGCGTGTCCGCCGCCGCGGCCGTCCCTCGCGGTGGCACCCTCCGAGCGTCGGCACGAGCGGGCCGGCCGGGACGGCACGGCGTCCGGAGGTCGTCCTCGCCCGTCTCCCACCGTCTTGTGGAGGAACCATGCGCGTGATCGGCTTCGACCACCTCGTCCTCAACGTCGCCGACGTCGAGCGCTCTCTCGACTTCTACTGCGGCGCGTTCGGCCTGGAACCGGTGCGCGTCGACGAGTGGCGCGAGGGCAAGGCCCCCTTCCCGTCGGTGCGCGTGTCCCCGACGACGATCATCGATCTGGTGCGGCGGAAGGACGAGGCCCCGGGATCCAACGTCGACCACCTCTGCCTGGTCGTGGAACCGTTGGACTGGCAGGAGGTGATCGACTCGGGCGAGTTCGAGGTCCTGGACGGCCCGGGTCCGCGGTTCGGCGCGCGGGGGACGGCCCAGTCCGTCTACGTCCGCGACCCCGACGGCAACACCGTGGAGTTGCGCTGGTACCCGCAGGACGCGTGAGCGGGGGCGGTGGAGGCCGGGCCGTCGGGCCCGTCAGCGGCCGGCCGTCGGCGTCCGGGGGCGGTCGGCGCCGGCGGCCCTCCTGACCCCGCGGAACACGCGGAGCGCGTGGCCGGGCGACAGGAGCCTGGTGGGCGGCTCGACCATGTGGGCCACGGCCAGGAACGTCCTGCCCAGCACGGGGTCCACGGACGCGGCCACCCGGTAGCGGGTGAGGTACCGGTCGAGCAGTCCGTCGACCGGCCCCCGCCTCCCCTCCGCCTCGGGAAAGCGCAGGTCGCCGCCGGCGGCCAGCAGCCACGGGGTGGCGACCACCTTGGAGGCGGCGCGGAAGAAACGCCGGGGAAGGTCGTGGGTGCCCTCGGCGAGGAGTCCGCGCAGGAGGATCGCCTGCTGGGCCGCCGCCGTCATGCCCTGCCCGTAGGTGGGGTTGAAGGTGCACAGGGCGTCGCCCGTGACGAGGAGACCGTCGAGGGGCCGGTCGAGCTTCTCGTAGTGGTGGCGCACGCTGGCCGGGTAGCGCATCCGCACGGGCTCGTCCAGCGGCTCGGCCGTGCGCAGCACCTCGGCGACGTCGGGGCCGGGCAGGCTCTCGGCGTAGGCCGACATGCCCTCGTGATCGGTCGGGGGCTCCTCGCCCAGCAGCCCGAAGAGGACGACCGCGAACCGGCCGCCCTCCTCCGACACGATGGCGCCGCCGCGCGGCAGCCCCGGGAAGGGCACGAGGGCGACGCCCGACCGGCCGTCGAGGTGGTGGGGTTCGCGCCGGAAGCGGCGGGTCACATAGACGACGTCGGCGCGCACCCGCGTCCTCTCCGGCCGGGGGCGACCGAGTTCCGTCAGCCAGGTCAGGGCCCGTGAGCCCCGGCCCGAGGCGTCGACGACCAGGTCCGCGTCGAGCGTGGTCTCCCCGGTGTCGGCGGCGCGCGGCCGGACCCTGACGCCCGTGACCCTGCCGCGGTCCGGTGTGGTGACCGGCCCGAGCACCTCGGTCGACTCCACGATCTCCACGTTGGCGAGTGCGGCGACGCGCGCGCGTAACCGGTGTTCGATCAGCGGACGGCTCGCGCCGTAGGAGATCACTCCGGAGGGCGCCCGGTACACGCGGTGGCCGTCGAGGTACCAGTGGGCGTCGCCCTGGGTGTCGGCGAACGTGGCGCCGGCGGCGACCAGTTCGTCCAGGAATCCGGGGAACAGGTCGTCGAGGGCGAGAGCGCCGCGGGCGAGCAGCACGTGGAGCTGGCGGCTCTGCGGTACGCCTCGGCGGGGCGCCGGGACGCCGGGGAAGGCGTCCCGGTCGATCACGGTCACGCGCTCGTAGGTGTCGCCGAGCGCGCGGGCCGTCGTCAGCCCCGCGACGCCGGCGCCGATCACCACGGCGTGGTTCCGTGCCGTCGCCGGGGCGGAACGGGCGGTCGGGGCCATGGGCGGACTCCGTTCCATACGGATGGGCGCGGCCGAGGGACGACGGGACGGCCGGAGCCCGCCGCCGGAGCCCCGAGCGTACTGCCCACCGTTCGGGGCCGGCGAGACCGTCTTCTGGTCAGGGGCTCGCGGGGACGGGGAGCCGGCCTTGCCGCCGCCCGGGTCGCCGCCGCCGTCGCGCACGACGCCCCGGCGGTGCCGACCCCCCGCTTCCCCCGTGCGGGTGAACGTCGGGGACGCCGTCGGGCTCGCGCTGTAGCGTTGCCCGTCGCGGGAGCGAGCATCGAGTCCCCGCCGCGCACGGAAGTCGAGGGGTCAGCATGGTCGGCCGCGCACTGTCCCCGGCGGCTCATCCCAGGAAAGAGGTCCGGGAGGTCCTGGAACGCCTGGTCTCCGCGGGTTGGTCGCTCCACAAGGCCGGCCACTGGGGGCGCCTGGCGTGTCCCTGCGGCAGCGCGTGCACCAGCATCCCGGTCGGTGGGACTCCCCGGAACGCGGTCGCCCACGCGCGCCGGGTGGCGGCCATGGCGGCGCGCTGCCCCCTGCCCGGGAACGATCCGCGCAGGCCGCCGCGGGGGGCCGGTTCCTGACCGCCGAGCCGTGCCGCCGGCCGTTTCGCCGGAGTCACCGGAGTCGCCGGAGTCGACCGGCGCGGGCCGTTGTCGATTGACAACGGGTGGTGGTTCGGCAACCCTGCTTCCCAGGGGTGGCGGGCCTCTGGCTCAGCGGTCCGTGCGGCGACCGGCGGGGTGTGGGAGCCATGGAGTACGAGTTCCTGTTCGTGGTCGAAGGCGTCTCGGCCGAGGACGACCACGTGGTCGGCACGGTCTTCGACGAGTTCGACGGACTGCTCGCCACCACGCGCGGCCGGCGGCTCCTCGCCGTGAGCGAGTCGGGTGACCACCCCGTCGACGCCGCCCACCGCCTCGTGGCCCGGCTGCGTGCCGCACTGCCCACCATGCGACTGGTCCGCCTGGACCCGGACCTCGTGGGCATCGCCGACATCGCCGAACGCACCGGCCGGAGCAGGCAGAACGTGGCCCAGTGGGTCAACGGGGAGCGGCACGCCGTGGCCGGCCGGCCCTTCCCCGCGCCCGAGGGAACGGTCGGGCGGTCACTCGTCTGGCGGTGGGCCGAGGTCAACCGCTGGCTGGAGCACATCGGCGCGTCGGACGGGGTGGCCCGGCCCTCCCGTGAGGACTCCCTCATCGTCGACCTGATGTTGCGGCAGTGGCAGGACCAACTCGACGACGGCAGGCCGCTGCTCAAGGTGATCGCCGCCTCGGACGACCGCACCGAGGACCGCGGCGCGGTCATGCGCGAGGTGGAGCGCCTCGTCCGGCGGCCGGAGGCGCTGCGGCAGGTCGCCGCGCTCCCCCGGAACGAACCCCACCGCCTGGTCATCGTCTGTGCCGTGCTGCTCGACCGGCTGGAGGACGTGCTGCACCGGCTCGGCCCGCACGACGTCTCGGGCGTCCTGGCCGTCAAGACGAGCGAGGACATGGTCCACCTCACGTCGATCGCCTCCGTGCCGCTCCCCGGCACCCTCCCCATCACGGGATTCGGCCTGACGGGCGAGGCGACCGTGGGCGACCTCGTCCTGCTTCAGTCCGACGGCACCGTCGCGCCGAGCACGCCCCTGGCCCTGGTCTGAGGACGCCCGCCCCACCCGGGCGACCTGACGAATGGGTGACTCGTGGTTAGCCGACGGTGAGCGGAGGTACTCGAAGTACCGGCCCACGAGGGGAGCGCGACGACGATGAGCACGATGCAGCGGACGGACGGACACAGGCCCGGGAGCGAGCGCTCCGTCGGCGAGCTGGTGGCACTGGCCACCGCGCAGGTGTCGCAGCTCGTACGGGAGGAGATGCAGCTCGCCAAGATGGAGATGGCCGAGAAGGGCAGGCGGGCCGGGCTGGGCGGCGGGCTGCTGGGCGGCGCCGCGATGATGACGCTCTTCGCGGTGGGGGCCGGTGTGACGGCCGCGATCGCCGGCCTGTCCGTGGTGTGGCCGGTCTGGCTGTCCGCCCTGGTGGTCATGGCGGCGCTGTTCGTCGTCGCCGGGCTGATGGCCTATCTGGGCCGGGAGGAGGTCCGCAGGGCGACGCCGGCGAAGCCGGAGCGGGCGATCCGCGGTGTGCACGACGACCTGGAAGAGATCAGGACGAGGGTACGGCGATGAGCGTTCCGAACATTCCCGGCATCCCCACCGACCCCGAGACCCCGGCGGAGCTCCGCGCGCGGATCGACCTCACACGCCAGGAACTCGGGGACACCCTGGAGGAGTTGGCCGCCAAGGCCGACGTCAGGGCCCGCGCCCAGCGGAAGGCCAGGGAGGCGATGCGGGCGGGACGGGCGCAGCGAGCGGCCACCGCGAGCGGTGCCGTCCTCGCCGTCGCCCTGGCGGCCCTGGTGCTGTACCGGCGGCGGCACCGGGCGAAATCGACGCCTTGGCTCTCGGCGCCGACGCGGCGGCCCCGGCCCCGGACCTTCCCGGGCGTCAGGAAGCCCTCGCGTCCGGCCGCCTCCGTCCGCGCCTCCTGAGCCTCCGGCGGAGCGAGCGCGGCCATTTGGTGGTGTCGCGCGGCTCCACGTAGGGCTCCTCACCGTGCGGGAGGCCGCTGTCGTACGCCTTCCTGCGGGCCAGTTCGGCGTCCAGTTCCAGGCCGAAGAGGATGACCAGGTTCGACAGCCACAGCCAGACGAGGAAGACGACGACCCCGGCGAGCGTGCCGTAGGTCTTGTTGTACGAGTCGAAGTTCGCGGTGTAGAGCGCGAAACCGCCCGAGGCGACCACCCACAGCAGGACGGCCAGCAGGCTGCCGGGAGCCATGCGCAGGCCCCTGAGCCGGGCGTTGGGCGCGGTCCGGTAGAGAATGCCGACCATCGCCGCGACCAGCAGCACCAGCACCGGCCACTTGACGAGCGACCACACCAGCAGGGCCTGGTCGCCCATGCCGATCGCCGCGCCGACCTGCTCGGCCACGCCGCCGGTGAACACCACGATCACCGCGCTCAGCGCGAGCAGCACCATCAGCACCAGCGTGACGCCGATCCGCAGCGGGGTGAGCTTCCACACCGGGCGGCCCTCGGGGATGTCGTAGACGTGGTTGGCGGTGCGGATGAACGCCGCGACGTAGCCGGACGAGGCCCAGACGGCGGCCAGCAGGCTGACGGCTGCCAGGAAGCCGCCGCCGGTGCTCCGCTCGAGTTCGTCCACGGCGTTGCGGAGGATCTCGCGGGCCGGGCCGGGCGCGAGCCGTTCGAGGTTGTCCAGGATGTGCTCGGTCGCCCTCTCCCCGACGACGCCGAGCAGGGAGACCAGGAGCAGCAGGGCCGGGAAGATCGACAGCACACCGTAGTAGGTGAGGGTCGCCGCCCGGTCGGGGATCTCGTCGTCCAGGAACTCCTTGACCGTGCCGCGCAGCACGCCCCACCACGTCTTCGTCATGTCCCACGGATTGCCGGTGCGGGCGCGGTCATGTGCGCGGGTATGTGCGCGGTGCGGGTGGTCGGTCCGCCGACGGGTCCGGCGGCGGTCGACGCGAGGGCGCCGACCGCCGCACCGGAGGTCACAGGACGCGGGTGAGCTTCGCCCCCACGCCCGGCTCGGCCAGTTCGCCCCGGACCGCCACCGGCACCTTCACCTGGCCCGGGCCGCTGCCGACGGTCAGCGTGCCGACGGTCTCGCCCGCCGCGGCCTCGTGCGGGACGCCCTTGCCGCCGTCGGTCAGGGCCAGCTCGGTCTCCATGCCGGGCCAGCCGACCGCCGTGACGTCCTCGGTGGCGACCAGTTGGGTCCGGCCGCCGAGGCCGTCGTCCACATAGCCCACCACGTCGCCCTTCTTGATGATCGTCTCCGACTCCAGGGCCTCCTGCACGGAGATCATCAGCTCCCGGCTCTCGGCGATGACCGTGTCGATGATCGCCGGGCGGTACTGCCCCAGCACCGCGCCGACGATCAGTTGCGTGGTGCCGCCGATCTCCTTCTCGGCCGCGAAGAGCAGGTTGCCGCCCGCCGCGGTGCTGGTGCCGGTCTTGATGCCGACGGCGCCGTTGTAGGGGACCAGCCCGTTCCAGTTGCGGTGGTTGACACCGTTGCGGTCGTCGTAGGAGGGCTTGTTGACGATCTCCCGGAAGACCTCGTGGTCCATCACCTTCTTGCCCAGCTTCACCTGGTCGGCGGCCGTGCTGACCGTCTCCTTCTCCAGGCCGCTGGGGTCGGTGTAGGTGGTGTCGTTCATCCCGAGCTCCTTGGCGGCGGCGTTCATCTTCTCCACGAACGCCTCCTCGGAACCCGCGTCCCAGCGGGCGAGCAGCCGCGCGACGTTGTTCGCCGACGCGAGCATCAGGGCGTTGAGCGCCTCGCGGAGGGTGATCTTCTCGCCCTTCTCGACCGGCACGGTCGACTCGCCCGGCAGGGACGCCTCGTCCTCGGCCCGCTGGTCGACGGGTATCTGGGGGCCCTCCTCGCCCATCTTCAACGGATGGTCGCGCAGGATGACGTAGGCGGTCATCGTCTTCGCCACGCTCGCGATCGGCACCGGCTTCTGCTCCCCGTAGGAGCCGAGGGAGCCGAGTCCCTCGACCTCCACGACGGCCTGGCCCTCCGGCGGCCAGGCCAGGGACGGCTTGTCACCGTCGAAGGAGTACGTGGCGGGGGCGGTCAGCACCAGCTTCGGCTCGGGCAGCGGACGCAGGAGCTGGACGACGGAGAGGACGATCGCCAACAGCACGACGAGCGGAGACCAGATCTTGATCCGTCGCAGGGCGGTGCGCAGCGGGGTGGGCGGCGGCGCGGGCTTGTTCGTCAGCTCGGCCAGCAGTTCCAGGGGCTTGTGCGGCGGCAGCGGCTGCTGCCTCGTCCGCTCGGTCTCCGGCAGCTCGGGCAGCGGCCGGCTCTCGGACGTGGCGGGGGATTCGGAGGACCTCAGCGGCACGAAGCGACTCGTCCGCTCCGCGTCGCTCTCCTCCGGCTCTCCGGCCTCGTCCTCACCGGTGGTCGGCTTGTCGGCCACCCCGATGGCAGCGGCGGCGGTGGCAGCGGCCTTCCCGGAAGGTTCGGGGTCGGCCTTGGGACGCACGGCCCGGAACATCGCCGTGGGCTGGTCGACCACCTTGCCGTCCTCGGTGGGCTTGGTGTCCTTGCCGGTCCCGGCGTCCTTGGTGGGCTTGGTGTCCTCGGCGGGCTTGGCGTCCCCGTCCTCGGCCTTCTCGTCGTCGCCCTTGGTGCCGGTGCCGTCCTCGGGTACGCGGAAGACCGCCGTGGCCTGGTCCACCGGGCCCTCCGGCTCCGACTCGGCCTCGGCCTCGGCCTTCCCGGCCTTCTCGGACCCTTCCTCGGTGCCCTTCTCGGCGTCGTCCTCCGCGGCGTCCCCGCTCTCGTCCTTCGGCACGCGGAAGACCGCCGTCGTCCGGTCCACCGGACGCTCGGACTCCGGCTCGACCTCGGGCTCGGACTTCTCCGCTTCGTCCGCGGAGCCCTTGCCCTCGGGCGCCTCGGGCTCCGCGCCGTCCGCCGCCCCGGACTCCTCGGAACCGGGCTCCTCCGAACCGGGCCCCTCCGTCGCGTCGTTCCGCTCAGGGGAGTCGTCCGCGGGTTCGTCCGCACCGTCCCGGCTCTCGTCGGCGGGCTCTCTCTCCTCGTCCCCGGTGTCGGCCTCCCCGGCCGCCTCCCGCGGCTTCCGGTCGGCCTCCCCGGACGTCTCCCCGTCGGCTCCCGCTCCCTTCCGGGGCGGTTCCTGCAGCGCCACGCGAGGATCGCCGACGCGTTCGGGAACCGTTTCCGTCTTTCCCGTCGTCTCCCCCGACGACATCTGCTGTTCCGACCTGTCGGGGGACTTGCCCGCCACCGATACCTCCCACTTGTGTCCGCCACTCGTCATATCAGTAAACAGTGTCCTGAACACCCGTCCGGACCCGGCTCTCCGGCCCTGTTCACGGGCTCCGACGGCCCGCTAAATTGCCAGACGGTAACGACATACCTACCGGTTCCATGACAAAGCCCTCAGGCGCTCTCGACAGACCTCTGTGAAAGGGGTCACCCTGTCATGCATCCACGCGGGGAGGCATGGATGGGCAGGAGCCGTAGAACACTTCCGGAGGAGCTTCTGCTGCTGGCCTTGGACCCGGCCACGGGTACCACGGCACAGCCGCAGTCGCTCGACCTCGGCTTGGCCGGGGCCCAGCTCGTGGAGCTGGCTCTCGCAGGACGAATAGCCCCTGACGGGGATCGCATAGCCGTGGTGCTGCCACGGCCGACCGGAGATCCGACACTGGACTCCGCGCTGGAACTGCTGCGCAGGCGTGGCAGCCCGGTACGCGCGGTCCACTGGATCGGCGGGCCCAGACTGGGGCTGCGCCAAACCTATCTCACGCATCTGGAGCGCTGCGGCATGGTTCACGCCGTATCGAGCCAGATGTGCGGGGTGTTGCCGACCACTCGCTACCAGGCGACGGACACGGCGGTCAGTCGGGAGATCAGGGCCCGACTGGACAGCGCGATCCGGACCGGTGTTCCCCCGGACCCGCGAACCGCCGCGCTCGCCGCGCTGGCCCACGCGATCGGCCTCGGCAAGCACCTCTATCCCGGCAACGAGGGACGGTCGTCCCGTTCCAGGCTGCGGGATCTGATCAGGCACGACCCGATGGGCGGTCTCGTCGCGCACGCCGTGATGGACGTGCAGAACGGCGCGGCGGCTCAGCCGCGTCGCGCCGCTCCGGCCAGGGGCGGTGCGGTCGGCAAGCAGGCGGCGCGGTCGCCCGCGGCGCAGCCGCTCCCCGGACAGGCACGGAGGGGCGGCATGGCTCGCGCGGGCATTCGCTGACGTTCGCGTCCCACACAGGTTTCACAGGTCCGACCGATCACGGTTCGGGAGCCGCGAAGCGCGGGGTGGCGACCCGTTCCCTCCAGAGGAGAACGGTTTCGCCACCCCGCGCGTGTGTGCGCGCACCCTCTGTGGCCATTTCCCAGCGGGAGAACCGTGGTTGGTGGCAACCTGCTTGATGAGCAGTGGTCATCACAAGGCAAGCGGAGGTGTGCGCACCGTGGCGTCCAACGTCAATCCCACCGTCAGGAGGCGCCGGCTGGGGCAGGAGCTGCGCCGGCTCCGCGAGCAGAAGGGCATGACGGCCGAGGAGGTCGCCGAGCGCCTGCTGGTCTCCCAGTCCAAGATCAGCAGGTTGGAGAACGGTCGCCGCAGCATCAGTCAGCGCGACGTCCGCGACCTGTGCGGAGTGTACGAGGTCGAGGACCGCCGCATAGTCGAGTCCCTGATGCAGATGGCCAAGGAGTCCAGACAGCAGGGCTGGTGGCACGCGTTCGGGGACATCCCGTACAGCGTGTACATCGGTCTGGAGACGGACGCGGCGTCCCTGCGGGTGTACGAGCCGCAGGTCGTGCCCGGCCTGCTGCAGACCCAGGCGTACGCGGAGGCCGTCGTCGCGGGCGCGCTGCCCGAGGCGTCGGCGGCGGACATCGAGAAGCGCGTGAAGGTGCGGATGCGCAGGCAGGAGCGCATTCACGACACGAAGAACCCGCTGCGGCTGTGGGCGGTGGTCGACGAGGCCGCGCTCCGCCGGCGGGTCGGCGGACAACAGGTCATGCGGGAGCAGTTGGAGCGATTGATCGAGTTCTCCCGGCTCCCCCATGTGACGGTGCAGGCGCTGCCCTTCACGATGGGAGCGCATCCGGGGGTCAACGGCCAGTACGCGATCCTGGAGTTCCCGGACGCGGCCGACTCGACGGTGGTCTACCTGGAGGGCGTCACCAGCGACCTCTATCTGGAGAAGGCCACCGACGTGCAGAAGTACAGCGTGATGTACGAACACCTGCGGGCGCAGGCGCTGAACGCCGAGCAGACGCGGGAGTTCGTCGAGGGCATCGCCAAGGAGTACACCCAGGGCTGACGGTCGGTCGTTCCCGAAGGCCGGTCCCCGGCTTCCGGCTTCCCGGCCCCGGCTCCCCGACTTCCGACGGAGGTCGCCGGGCTGCCCGCGGGCCGTCCGGTTCGGCGGCGGAAGCGGCCGGGGAGCCGCACACCGCACTTCACGGGCACTTCAGGGGCGCTTCAGGAGCACCTCGTGAGGGGAGACGGCGCAGCAAGCTACACCTCGGGCGTGTCGATGTGAAGGGGCGTCCGGAATATGCCATCCGGTCGAGTGAAAGGTGGCTTTGGCGGGGCGAGTTGGGGAGTACCGTCGGCCGCACGCCGGGCCCACCCGGCACTTTCCGCACTTTCCGTCTTCTGGAAGAAACCGGAGCAGACCATGGCAATCCGACAGGGCAGGACCGACGACTGGACCAAGTCCAGCTACTCCGCGGGCAACGGTGCGTGCGTCGAGGTGAAGTCGCCGGAGCCGCGGGCGATCGCCGTGCGCGACTCCAAGGTTCCGCAGGGGCCGTCGCTGGCCTTCGTCCCGCACTCGTGGAACGCCTTCGTGGACGCCGTCGGCCGGGGCACGCTCACCCACGGCTGATCGTCCTCGACAAGGCGCGCGGCGGCGCACGGACGCCCTCACCCCGCGTACCGTGCCGCACCGCCCGCGTCGCAGCGCACCACCGATCGGAGCCCTCTCGTCTGGTTCGCCGTCCCGGCCGAGGGGGCCGACCTTTCCCGGGTCCGTGCCGTCCCGCTTCCGGAACGGCACAGGCCCGGGGCGGTGCGCGTGGTGTGTCGGACGGCGTCTCAGGTCCGCGGGTAGCGGGTCAGCCAACCCGGCGAACCGGCCGGGGTGGCCGGGCTGTGGAGGGCGGGCCCCTGGGTCATCTCCATGGCGAAGTCGTCGGCCAGTTCCAGGATCGTGGCGCGCCCCTCCACCTCGACGACCCAGTCGGCCGGCAGGGCCGTCTCCCCGTGCAGGGCGCCCAGGAGGTTGCCGCAGATCGATCCGGTGGAGTCGGAGTCCCCGCCGTGGTTCACGGCGAGCAGCAGGCCGTGCCGCACGTCCTCGGCGACCAGGGCGCAGTACACCCCGATGGCCAGTGCCTCCTCGGCCGTCCAGCCCTCCCCCAGCGACTCCACGCGCTCCGCCGTCGGCAGCCCTTGACGCACGGTTCCGAGGGCCTGTTTGAGCGCCTCGCTGGTCTCCTCGTGTCCGGGGTGGGCCGCCAGGTGGACCAGGGAACGCTGTACGGCGGCGTCCAGGCTCTCGCCGCGGGTGACGGCGTGGACGATGACGGCGAAGGCGCCCGCCGCCAGGTAGCCGGTGGGGTGGCCGTGGGTCTGGACGGCGCACTCGACGGCGAGTTGGAAGACCAGTTGCGGCTCCCAGCCGACGAGCAGCCCGAAGGGTGCGGAGCGCATGACGGTGCCGCAGCCCTTGGAGTCGGGGTTCTTCGGTGCCTCCAGCGTGCCCATCCGGTCGTCGGCGAGCCCGGTCAGGCAGGCGCGGCCGGGGGCGCGCTGGGAGTACAGCCACTCCTGGCGGGCCAGCCAGCCGTCCTCCTTCCTGCGCTCGTCCGGCCCCCAGTCCCGCTGGGTGGCGGCCCAGCGGCGGTACGCGGCGTGCACGTCGGTGGGCGGGTGCCAGGCGCCGGTGTCGCGTCGTACATGGGCGCGGATGAGCCCGTCGACGGTGAACAGGGTCATCTGGGTGTCGTCGGTGACGGCGCCGCGCCGCCCGTAGGCGGGCACGTAGTCGGTCACCCCCTGGGGCCCGTGGGCGCCGCGGATGGCCTCGAGCGAGTCGAACTCGACACCCGCGCCGAGCGCGTCGCCGATGGCGCCGCCGAGCAGGCAGCCGCGCACCCGGCCGCGGAAGTCCTGCTGCTCGGCGCGGCCCCATATGCCGACGCCCGATGTCGCGGTCACTGTGCCGTCCCCTCCACGTCCGGTGCTCCTCATCCACCTCGGTTCGCACTGTAATCGACCGCCGTCCGCCGGCAACCGGCGGAAATCGGCCCGTCACCGGGCATACGCCGTGGGGACACCGATACGCCGCTCGGAGGACGCGATCGGAAGCGGGGATCGGGCGAGGGGCCAAAGCGGGAGGCCGGCCCCTCGCCCGGCTCAGCCGTCGAGGTCGTCGAGCACCGGCAGCAGCTCGGGAAGGTGTCCGTCGGAGGCCAGGGCGGTCCGTACGCGTTCCTCCGGCACCTCGCCGTAGGTGGTGGTGCGGGGGCGGGCCGGACGGCCGGCGGCCTCGGCGATGGCGACGAGGTCCCGCACGGAGCGGTAGGAGCCGTAGGAGGAGCCCGCCATGCGGGAGATCGTCTCCTCCATCAGCGTGCCGCCCAGGTCGTTGGCGCCCGAGCGGAGCATCTCGGCGGCGCCCTCGGCTCCCAACTTCACCCAGCTCGTCTGGATGTTGGGGATGTGCGGGTGCAGCAGCAGGCGGGCCATCGCGGTCACCGCGCGGTTGTCGCGCATGGTCGGCCCGGGGCGGGCGATGCCCGCGAGGTAGACCGGTGCGTTGGTGTGGACGAACGGCAGCGTGACGAACTCCGTGAAGCCGCCCGTCTCCCGCTGGACGCGGGACAGGAGGCGCAGGTGGCCGAGCCAGTGCCGCGGCTGGTCCACGTGGCCGTACATCATCGTGGACGAGGAGCGGATGCCCAGTTCGTGGGCGGTGGTGATCACCTCGACCCAGGTGGCGGTGGGCAGCTTCCCCTTGGTGAGCACCCAGCGGACCTCGTCGTCGAGGATCTCGGCCGCCGTGCCGGGGATGGTGTCGAGCCCGGCCTCCTTGGCGGCCGTCAACCAGTCCCGGATCGACATGCCGGTGCGGGTCGCGCCGTTGACGACCTCCATCGGGGAGAAGGCGTGCACGTGGATGTCCGGCACGCGTTCCTTCACCGCCCGGGCGATGTCGAAGTAGGCGGTGCCGGGCAGGTCCGGGTGGATGCCGCCCTGCATGCACACCTCGACCGCGCCGACGTCCCACGCCTGCCGCGCGCGGTCGGCGACCTGTTCCAGGGAGAGGGTGTAGGCGTCGGCGTCGGTGCGGCGCTGGGCGAAGGCGCAGAAGCGGCAGCCGGTGTAGCAGACGTTGGTGAAGTTGATGTTGCGCGTGACGATGTACGTCACGTCGTCGCCGACGGTGTCACGGCGCACGTCGTCCGCGATCCGGCAGAGCGCGTCCAGGGCCGGACCGTCGGCGTGCAGCAGGGCCAGGGCCTGGTCGTCGGTGAGGCGGGTGGGGTCGTCGGCCGCGGTGGCGAGGGCGGCGCGCACGTCGGCGTCCACGCCCCCTCCTCGCCCGCCCTCGGACGGGGTGGGTCCGGGGACCATGCCGGGCGCGGCGCTCTCGCGCAGCGCCTCCCAGTCCCCGTACACCTCGTCGAAGTCCGCTCGCCGGTCGGTGGCGCGGCCCTCGGTGTCGATGGCGCGGTGCAGGTCGGTGCGGCCGGTGCCGGCGGTGAAGACCTCGTCGGGCTCCTGCCAGGGGCGCCCGGTGGGGGCGGTGTCCTCGCGGGCCAGGCCCGTGACCGGGTCGGCCAGCGCGGACACGTGCGGCAGCAGCCGGGGGTCGAGCCAGGGCTCGCCGCGCCGGACGAACTCCGGGTAGATGGTGAGGCGTTCGCGGAGCTCGAAACCGGCGGCTCGGGTGCGTTCGGCGAGTTCGTCGATCTGCGGCCAGGGGCGTTCGGGGTTGACGTGGTCGGGGGTGAGCGGGGAGACCCCGCCCCAGTCGTCGATCCCGGCGTCGATCATCAGCGCGTACTCCCCCTCGCCCACCAGGTTCGGCGGCGCCTGGATGCGGGCGGAGGGGCCGAGGACGTGCCGGGCGACGGCGACGGCGGCGGCCAGTTCGTCCAGTTCGGCGTCGGGCATGCCGCGCATGGCCGTGTCGGGCTTGGCGCGGAAGTTCTGCACGATGACTTCCTGGATGCCGCGGTACGCCCGTTGGACGCGGCGGATGGCGAACAGCGACTCCGCCCGCTCCTGGTACGTCTCGCCGATGCCGATGAGGACGCCGGTGGTGAACGGCACGTTGCTGCGGCCCGCGTCCTCCAGCACCCGCAGCCGCACGGCCGGCTCCTTGTCGGGCGAGCCGTGGTGCGGGCCGCCGGGCTCGGACCACAGCCGGGTGGCGGTGGTCTCCAGCATCATGCCCATGCTCGGGGCGACCGGCTTCAGCCGCTGGAGGTCCGTCCAGGACAGCACACCGGGGTTGAGGTGCGGCAGCAGGCCGGTCTCCTCCAGCACCCGGATCGCCATGGCGCGGACGTAGGCGAGGGTGTCGTCGTAGCCGTGGGCGTCCAGCCACTCGCGCGCCTCGGGCCAGCGGTCCTCGGGCCGGTCGCCGAGGGTGAACAGCGCCTCCTTGCAGCCCATCTCGGCGCCCCGGCGGGCGATGTCCAGCACCTCGTCCGGGGACAGGTACGCCCCCCGGCCTTCCCGGCGCAGCTTGCCGGGCACGGTGACGAAGGTGCAGTAGTGGCAGCGGTCGCGGCACAGCCGGGTGAGGGGGATGAAGACCTTGCGCGAGTAGGTGATCACTCCGGGGCGGTCCGCCGCCTCCAGTCCCGCGTCCCGCACCCGTGCGGCGGAGGCCATCAGGTCGGCGAGGTCGTCGCCGCGGGCCTGGAGCAGCACGGCGGCCTCGGTGACGTCGAGCGCGACACCGTCCCGCGCTCGTCTGAGTGCGCGGCGCATGGCGGTGGCGGTGGGTGCCGGTGGTGTGGTGCTCGAAGTCATGCCCCGAGCATACGAGCGCCTTCCGCCCGGCCCCGGACCGCCGGTGCGGGCACTCTCGCACCGCGCGGACGCGCCGGCCTCGCACGTCGCGTGGTCGGCCGTCGCGGCCGACCGTGGCGCGGCCTCCGCCCGGTGGCGCGGGGGGGGTGCGCCGGGGGCGTGGCGGCGCGTCATGTGCTGTCGGCCGGGTTGTCCACAGGGCTTTCCCCGACCGTCGGGCGCGCGTAGAACAGTGACGCGCACCACATCCGACACGACAGGGCGGAGTTCGGCATGGATCGGCGCGACGTGTTGAGGTTGTCCGCCGCCGCGGGGGCGGCGGGCACGCTCACGCTCCCGGCGGTGTCCTTCGCGCACGCGGCGGACGACGGCGCGCGGGAGCGAAGGGGGGCGCGGACGAGGACGGTCCGCGGGCATCTGCCCACGGGCGCCCCGGACTTCGTGTACCTGCCGGTCGAGGTGCCGCGCGGGGTGCGGGAGGTGGCCGTCTCGTACTCCTACGACAAGCCCGCCGTGCCCCCCGGCACCCCCGGCAACGCCCTGGACATCGGCATCTTCGACGAACGCGGCACGGCACAGCCGGGGCGGGGGTTCCGGGGGTGGTCGGGCGGGTTCCGCACCGAGTTCGCCATCAGCGCGGAGAGGG
This sequence comes from Streptomyces megasporus, assembly GCF_000718985.1. Lineage (GTDB taxonomy): Bacteria > Actinomycetota > Actinomycetes > Streptomycetales > Streptomycetaceae > Streptomyces > Streptomyces megasporus. The sequence goes on from NZ_JODL01000016.1 coordinate 128,486, forward strand.
CGACTCCGGGATACCTGGCCGGCCCGGTGCGGCCCGGCACCTGGCACGTGGTCCTGGGGCCGTACACCGTCGCCCCGCAGGGCATGGAGTACGAGGTCACCGTCACGCTGCGGTTCGGCGAGCGGGGCCGTACGCCGAAGCCGGTCCATCCGCCGCAGCGGGCGAAGGGCCGGGGGCACGCCTGGTATCGGGGCGACTGCCACCTGCACACCGTGCACTCCGACGGCCTGCGCACCCCGGAGGAGGTGGCGGTGGCGGCGCGGGAGGCCGGGCTGGACTTCATCGCCACGACCGAGCACAACACCACGTCCGCGCACGGCGCCTGGGAGGGGTTGTGGGGCGACGACCTGCTGATCCTGTGCGGCGAGGAGGTGACCACCCGCAACGGCCACTACCTGGCGATCGGCACCGATCCGGGCACCTTCGTCGACTGGCGCTACCGGGCGCGCGACGACGCCTACGAGCGGTACGTGCGGATCGTCCACCGGGCGGGTGGACTGGTGGTGCCGGCCCACCCCAACTGTCCCTTCGTGGGCTGTCAGTGGAAGTTCGGCCACGCGGGCGCGGACGCGGTCGAGGTGTGGAACGGGCCGTGGACGGCCGACGACGAACTCGCGCTGGCCACCTGGGACAACATGCTGGTAGCGGCCTGCCGGGAGCGCGCGGACGGCGGGGAGGGCCGGTGGATACCGGCGATGGGCAACAGCGACGCGCACCGCGAGCCACAGGTCGTCGGATGGCCGCAGACGGTCGTCCACGCCGAGGACCTGTCGCGCCGGGCCGTGCTGGAGGGCATCCGGGCGGGCCGAAGTTGGCTGGCGGAGTCCTCGGGGATCGGGTTGGCGCTGTCGGCCGCCGGTCCACGGGGCGAGCACGCCGGGATCGGCGGCCGGCTGCGCGTGGCGCCGGACGCGGAGGTGACCGTGCGGCTGGAGGTCTCCGGCGTGCCGGACGGCACGGTGCGGCTGATGACCGACCAGGGCGAGATGCGCTCGGCGCGGCTGCCCGCCTCCGGTGCCGGTGCCGTCGTCTGGCGCACCACCGCGTCACTGGCGGCGTACGTCCGCGCCGAGGTGCGCCGGCCCCGACCGGAGGGCGCCTCCCCGGACCTGCCGGGACCGATGGCGGCGATGACGAACCCGCTGTGGCTCGATCCGCGTTAACCTACGCTTCCGTAACCACGAACGGCATCCGACGGCAGGCCGTTTGACGGCGTGTCAGGCGTGAACCGATTCGCCGGAGCGCCGACTTATCGGTTCTGTCGCGGGTTTGCGATGACTGTGGGGAGAGACAGGGGCACGGCTGACGTATCGACCTTCGGCAAGGCACACTGACCGCTGCGGGTCGACACACTTCGCAGGGGGCACCATGGACGGCGAGGGGCACACGGGACGCGAGCGACAGCAGTCGGACAACCGCCACCACCGGCTGCGTTTCGCCGTGCTGGGGCCCGTGCGCGCCTGGCGCGACGGCGAGGCCGTGGGCGTCGGCTCCCCGCAGCAGCGCGCCCTGCTGGCGGCCCTGCTGTTGCGCGGCGGGCAGACGGCCACCGCACAGGAGCTGGTGGGCGCGCTGTGGGGCGAGGAACCGCCGCAGCGGGCCCTGGCCGCGCTGCGCACCTACGCCTCGCGGCTGCGCAAGGTGCTGGGCTCCGAGGCTCTGATCAGCGAGTCCGGCGGCTACGCGATCCGGCTGGGGCCGGACACCGAACTGGACGTGGACGCGGCCGGCGCGTGCGTCGCCGAGGCGGAGAAGGCCGCCGCGGAGGGCGACCACCACCGGGCGCGGGGGCTGTACGACGCGGCACTGGCCCGGTGGGACGGCGAGACGCTCGCCTCGGTGCCGGGGCCGTACGCCGAGAACCAGCGGACCCGGCTGGAGGAGTGGCGGCTGTCCCTGCTGGAGCACCGTCTCGACCTCGACCTGCGGCTGGGCTTCCACGCGGAGGCCGTCGGCGAGCTGACCGCCCTGACCGTCGAGCACCCGTTGCGCGAACGGCTGCGGGAGCTGCTGATGCTGGCGCTGTACCGCAGCGGCCGGCAGGCCGAGGCGCTGGCCGTCTACGCCGACACCCGCCGGCTGCTCGCCGAGGAGCTGGGCGTGGACCCCCGCCCGGAGCTGGCGGAGCTCCAGCAGCGCATCCTCCAGGCCGACGAGGAACTCGCCCGGCCTGCCGAGGAGTCAGCGCCCCAGGGCGGGGTCACCTTCGTGCGTCCCGCCCAACTCCCGGCCACCGTGCCGGACTTCACCGGCCGGGCCGCCTTCGTGACCGAGTTGGGCGACCAGTTGGTCACCGCCGAGTCCAGGATCATGGCCGTCTCGGCGGTCGCGGGCATCGGCGGGGTCGGCAAGACCACCCTGGCCATCCACGTCGCCCACGCCGCCCGTGACCGGTTCCCCGACGGCCAGCTCTACGTCGACCTCCAGGGCGCCGGGCGGTCCCCGGCCGAGCCGGAGACCGTCCTCGGCGCCTTCCTGCGCGCCCTGGGCACCCCCGACTCCGCGATCCCCGAGGGGCTGGAGGAGCGGGCCGCGCTCTACCGCTCGCTGCTGGCCGGCCGCCGCATCCTGACCCTGCTGGACAACGCCCGCGACGCCGCCCAGGTCCGTCCCCTGCTGCCCGGCACCGAGGGCTGCGCCGCGCTGATCACCAGCCGGGTGCGGATGGTGGACCTGGCCGGCGCGCACCTGGTGGACCTGGACGTCATGAGCCCCGAGGAGGCCATGACGCTGTTCACGAAGATCCTCGGCGAGGAGCGGGTCCACGCGGAGCGCGAGGCCGCCATGGACGTGGTCGCCGCCTGCGGCTTCCTGCCGCTGGCCATCCGCATCGCCGCCTCCCGGTTGGCCGCCCGCCGCACCTGGACGGTCTCGGTGCTGGCCCGCAAGCTCGCCGACGAACGCCGCCGGCTGGACGAGCTCCAGGCCGGCGACCAGGCGGTCAAGGCCACCTTCGAGCTGGGCTACGGCCAGTTGGAGCCCGGCCAGGCCCGCGCCTTCCGCCTGCTGAGCCTGGCCGACGGCCCGGACATCTCCGTGCACGCCGCCGCCGCCCTGCTGGACCGTCCTCCGGAGGAGACCGAGGACCTGCTGGAGTCCCTGGTCGACATCTCCCTGCTGGAGTCCGCGGCGCCGGGCCGCTACCGCTTCCACGACCTGGTGCGGCTCTACGCCCGCACCTGTGCCGAGCGCGACGAGTCCCCGACCGTCCGGGAGGCGGCCCTCTCCCGGCTGCTGGACTTCCACCTCGCCACCGCGACCGGGGTGTTCGCCCTGGAGCGCCCCGGCGACCGCACGGCGGAGCACCTGGCGGCCACCGAGCACCCCGGTCTGGTCTTCGCCGACCGCGCCGCCGCGCTGGACTGGCTGTTCGCCGAGGCCGACTGCCTGCTGGCCTGCGTGGAGCAGTCGGCCGGCGGCGCCACGCTGCGCCGCGCGACCGACCTGTTGCTGGCCACCCGCGACCTGGCCGAGTCCGGGGTCAACTCGCCGCGTTACGAACGGGCCGCCCTCGCCGTCTGCGAGGCCGCGCGGGCGGCCGGGGACGCCTGGGCCGAAGGCCGCGCCCGGCTGAACCTCACCCACGCCTACAGCGTCTCGGGACGCTTCGAGCAGGCCGACCAGGAGGCCCAGCGGGCCATGGTGCTCGCGCTGACGACGGGCGATCCCGTGCCGAGCTGCCACGCGCCGAACGAGCGCGGCATCATCGCCATCTACCGGAACCGACAGGAGAAGGGCGACGCCCTGCTGAACCAGGCCATCGCCGCGTTCCGCGCCGACGGCAACCGCGTCGGCGAGGCGAGCGCCCTGTGCAACCTCTCCCGGATCCATCTCGCGCTGGGCCGCAAGGCCAGTGCGATCAAGCTCGCGGAACAGGGCGTGGGGATCTACACGGAGATGGGGCTCAACAGGCGGCTGGCCAACGCTCGTTACGCGCTGGGGATGGCGCTGACCGGTGCCGGGCGCACCGCCGAGGCCCTCGACCAGCTCGCCCGGGCCCTCACCGCCTTCCACGAGAGCCGCCAGCCGCTGTGGGAGGGCGTCACCCACTTCCGGCTGGCCGAGGCCCACCTCCAGGCGGGGCGCCCCGCGCAGGCCGCGACCCACGCCGAGCAGGCCCTCGCCCTGCGCGGCATCGGAGGCGAGTGGCGGCGCGGAACCGTGCTGACGGTCCTGGGGCGGGCCCTCGACGCACTGGGGCAGACGGACCGCGCCCGCGCCTGCTGGCAGGACGCGCTGAAGATCTTCGACGCCCTGGAGTCGCCCGAGGCGGTGGAGGTCCGAGAACTCCTCTCGCCCGTCATCGCCGCGTGACGAGCCCCGCGGCGACCGCGTCGAGCACGTGTCGGGCACGTGTCGGGGCGGGTCGGAGGGTGGGGCGGGGAGCGGATCGAGGGCAGACCGAGGGCGTTCATCGATTGTTTATCGACGCCCACCATGCTTGTACAAGCCGATCCGTCGCATCGGGGGGCAGACGGATCGACCGGGGCGGACGTCCCGATCCTCGGGACAGGGGGGACGACCCCGGGCACCCGTCCGGCGGCCCACGGGGGAGCCGCCGGACGGACCGGACCGATTCGCCACCACAGCAAGGAGTCCAACTTCCGATGACCACCGACAACGACTTCCAGACCCAGGACAGCCACGCCTCGGGCGGGGGGCAGGACGGCGCCGCTGCGGACGAGGCGAAGACCTACAAGCCCGGCGGCGGGCCCAGCAAGGGCGACAGCCACGCCTCGGGCGAGGGCGCCAGGTAAATCCGACCGGACCACGTTTCCTCGGGGGAGTACAGGGGCCGGCAAGGCGGCAGAGGGGGGCCGTCATGCTGGTCCCTGTGCCATTCCCGGTGATCGCTGCCCCGAGTGCGCAAAACCGCCAGTCTTCGACTGTTTCCAGCCTGAAGTTCCCGCCCGAAGATCGAACGCTCGTCCACCCGTCGCTAAGTTACCCAGGCACGGGAACACCGTTCCGCACAGAGGAGTCGAACATGCCTCGTCCCAAGAGGATCCTCGCGGCCTTCGCCATCGCCGCGGCCATGGTGAGCGGCGTGGCCGCGCCGGCCGTGGCGGACACCCACGCGTCGGTCGCGCCGCAGGCCGATGATCACGCTTCCGCCCCCTGGTCGGACGACCGGGCGTCGAGTCCCGAGAGGGACACCCACGCCTCCTGAGGCGGTCGGACGGACACGTCGAGGGGTGGGGCCGGTTCTCCGGCCCCACCCCTCGACGTGTCGTTCCCGTCCCGCGGCGTCCCGCCCGCGTCGACTCAGACGACGTCGTCGATGCGGCAGGCGTCCACCCGGTGCACCGGTACCCGGTCCGGCTCCAGCTCGACGCGCTTGGTGGCACCGGACTTCAGACTCACGCGCCTGGAGCCGGTGTCCACGACCTCCCCGGAATCGTCGAGGAAGTCGACGTGGACCGTGAACGTCTCCGTCCTGCCCCGGGAGACCAGCTCGACCACCGTCTTCCCGCCCGTGGCGGCACAACTGACGATCCTGGCGTCCGGCTCGCGGCTCCTGGAGGAGGAACCGGAGCCGGAGGAACCGCTGCCGCCGGTGGTGGAGTTGTACCGGTAGCCGCCGTTGTAGCGCGAGCTGCTGGACTTGTCCTTGCCGCACCCCCCGCCGCCACTGCCGCCGCCGCTCCTGCTCCCGCCGCCCTTGCCCCCGCCGCTGCGGGCGAGGTTGAACCCGGACAGGGCCATCACCACGACGGTGACGACGGCTATCAGCTTCAGATGACGCTTCACACCGAACTCCCCCGATCACCTACCGTACGCGCCCGCGTTTCCGATGTGACGTGTCCACCGCGAGCACCCGGACTTCTTACCAGTACGTCCCCGGCTGCCATGCGCCGGGTCCATATGGCAGGACGTCAGGAACGGGCCTGTCCGGTTCCCTTCGCCGCGTCCAGGGCGTACACGCAGCGGTCCCGGCTGCACGCGTAGACCACTCCGCCCGTCACCACCGGGGAACCGGTGATCTCGCCGTCCGTGGCGAGTTTCCAGCGGAGCCGGCCCCCGACCGCGTCCAGCGTGTACAGGCAGTGGTCCGCCGAGCCGAAGTGGACGCGGCCGTCCGCCACGACCGGGGCCCCGGTGATCTCGCCGCCCGTCGCGAAGCGCCAGCGCGGGGTGCCGCTGACCGCGTCCAGCGTGTAGAGCGCGCCGCCGCTGCCGAGGTGGACCAGCCCGTCGGCCACCACCACCGGCTCGGTGGACTGGCGGGCCTCCGTGGCGATCCGCCAGCGGTCGTGGCCGTTGGCCGCGTCCAGCGCGTACACCGTGCCCAGGTAGTCCGCCAGGTAGACGCCGCCGCCCGCGATCGCCGCGCCCGGGACGAACGTGGGCGGGCACAGGAACGCGGCGGGCGCGTCGAAGCGCCACCGCTCCGTGCCGGCGGCCGCGTCCAGCGCGAAGACCCGCGAGCCCGCGCTCACGTACACCGCCCCGTCGTCGGCGGGCAGCAGCCGCACCGCGACCCCGCCGGTCACCGAGGTGTCCCCGACCGGGTACGACCACCGCTCGGCGCCCGAGCGCGCGTCCAGGGCGTACAGCCGTCCGTCGCCCCAGACGTAGACCGTGCCCGCCCGGATCACCGGGCCGCCCTCGGGGGTCTCGAAGTCCGTCTGCGCGCCCGACAGCTCCCACAGGCGCTCGCCGGTCGCGGCCTCCCACGCCTGGACGCCTCCGCCCCGGGTGGCCGTGACGACCGTGCCGCGGTCGGCCCGCAGCGCGTACACCCAGCCCTCCGCCGGCAGCCGCCAGCGCTCGGAGCCGTCCCTGGCGTCCAGCGCGTAGAGGCTGGGGCCGTCGGAGGCGTGCACCCGACCGTTGTCGACGGTCATCGACCACGCCACCTCGCGGGTCTTGAACTGCCGCCGGCCGGTCGCCACGTCCAGCGCGTGGACCTCGAAGGAGGTGACGTAGAGCAGGCCGTCCGCGACGATCGGCGTGCCCCACACGTCGTTGGACATCCTAAAGCGCCACGGCCGCCAGCGCGCCGGCGCGGCGGTGTCCTCCCGGGGCGGCGGGTGGGCCGCGGTCGCGCCGAGGCCGGCCGTGCCGGCCGTGCCGGGACCACCGCCCGACGCGCGCAGCACCCACGACGTGGCGCCGCCGACCTCGGGCCGCCGGCCCAGCGCGCGCCGCGGGCCGGGACCGATCGGCACCTGGGCGCCCGGCAGCCGCACGGGTCCGTCGTGGGGGGCGTACGCCGGGGCGTGAGGTGGCGGCGGGGGCACGGTGCGGGGCGGGGCGGCCACCACGGCGGACGCTCCCCCGCCGCGCGGATCGGCGACCGGGGGGCGCCAGTCGGGAGCGGGCCCCGCGCTCGCCACGGCCGGTGCGGGCGAGTGCTCCGGCTGCCGGTGGCCGTGTTCAGCATGGCGTTCGGGGTGGGGTTCCGGGTGGGGTTCGGGACGCGGCTCCGGCTCCGGCCGGGGCTCGGGGTTCGGCGCGGGCGGGCGGACGGGTCTCGACCGGCCGCCCCGGTGCCGTTCGATCAGTTCCACGGCGCCGGCCGGCAACCACGCCGAGGCCGTGCCGCTGTCGTCCCCGCCCGAGGAGAACAGGTGCGGGGCGAGCTGGGCCTGGAGGTCCGCCGGGGTGGGCCGCTGCTCGGGCTCCATCCGCATGCAGGACTCGATGAGCGGCCGCAGCTCGTCGGGCAGCCCTTCCAGGTCGGGGCCCTCGCGGAGCAGCATGAAGACCGTCTCGACCGGGTTGGCGCCGTGGTAGGGAGGGTGGCCGGTGGCGGCGAACACCAGGGTCGAGCCGAGGGAGAAGACGTCGCTGGCGCCCGTCACACTGCGTGAGTCCCGCGCCTGCTCGGGCGACATGTAGGAGGGGGTGCCGACGGCCACGTTGGTCATCGTCAGTCGGGTGTTGGACACCCCGGAGGCGATGCCGAAGTCGATCACCCGCGGGCCGTCCTCCACCACCAGCACGTTGGAGGGCTTCAGGTCGCGGTGGACCAGGCCCGCCCCGTGGATGGACTGGAGCGCCTCGGCGACCCCGGCGGCCAGCCAGCGGACGGCCTGCGCCGGGAGCGGCCCGCACTCGTTGACTATCTCCTCCAGGGAGGGCGCGGGCACGTACGCCGTCGCCAGCCACGGCACCGCGGCACGCGGGTCGGCGTCCACCACGGCGGCCGTGTAGAAGCCGCTGACGGCGCGGGCCGCCTCCACCTCGCGGGTGAAGCGGACGCGGAACAGTTGGTCCTCGGCGAGTTCGGAGCGCACCGTCTTGATCGCCACGCGCCGCCCGGACGCCGAGCGGGCGAGGTAGACCAGCCCCATGCCTCCGGCGCCGAGTCGGCCGAGCACCTCGAACGGGCCGATCCGCCGCGGATCGTGCTGCGTAAGCTGCTCCACCACTTGCCTGCCACCTCCCCGTCGGGGTCGACGAACGCCGCCCCGTGCAGCTTCTCACCGCCGTACCGGTCCCCGCGGTCCGAGTGCCGATTCTTCCTGGCGTGGCTCGCGGTTGCGAACCGGGGGGCGGTGAGTCGCCCGAACCGGGGCCGGCGGAGGCCGCCGTCCGGCCTCCCGCACCCCTCAGGAGACCGTGGAGGTGTCGAGTACTCCGAAGCGCGCGCCCTGGTTGTCCAGGAGGACGGCGTAGCGCCCGAAAGGCGTGTCCTGGGGGCCTTCGACCGCCCTGCCGCCCAGGCGCGTGGTCGTGCGGACCGCCGCGTCGCAGTCGGCGACCGCGAAGTGGACGAGGAAGTGGGCCGGCATCTCCACCGGGTACGTCTCGTCGATCATGGTACGTCCGCCGATGGCGTGCTCGTCGTCGAGCGGCGCCCCGGCGGGGACCCAGACCGCGATGTCCGAGGCGTCCTCCCCCGCGCTCTCCCCCGTGCCTTCCCCCGCTCCCTCCCTCGCGCTCTCCTCCGCCTCCTCGGGAACCTCCGGGGCCGCCCCGGCGCCCCCGCCGCCGGCCGCGTACATGCCGAAGCCGAAGACCCGCGCGTAGAAGACGTCCACGGCCGCCTTCTCCCGGGTGCAGACCTCGGTCCACACGTAGGAGCCGGGCCTGCGCGTCACCTCGAAGCCGGTCAGCGCGCCCCGCTGCCACAGGCCGAAGGCCGCGCCGCCCGGGTCGACGGCCGTCGCCATGACCCCGGCCCTGCCCACCGGGGCCGGTTCCGTCACGAGCTGCCCGCCCGCCGCGCGGATGCGTTCGGCGGTCGCCTCCGCATCGGGGGTGGCGAAGTAGATCGTCCACACCGTCGGCAGCCGTCCGTCCGGCTTGTGCGACAGCGCGGCGACCCGTCGGCCGTCGAGGCGGGCCACCGTGTAGGACCCCCGTTCGGGCGGTGCGGGGTCGCCGTAGGTCCAACCGAACAGCTCACCGTAGAAACGCTTGCCCGCCTCCAGGTCGGGCAGCATCGCGTCGGTCCAGCAGGGCGTGCCCTCCGCGAACGCGGCTCCGGCGTCGGCCATCGTCCGGTTCCCTTCCGTACAGTCCTGTCCCGATACCGGAACGCTATCCGTGTATCACCCTTTATGCAGTAGCACACCCCATTTGGGGTCAGTCGAATCGCGTGCCGATCATCCCTCGGTAAGCTGACGACATGACAGGACAAGTACGAACTGTTGACGGTCGGGTGGCCGGGCGACGCGGCCAGGAGACGCGACAGAAGTTGCTCGATTGCCTCGACGAGATGCTCGGCTCGTCGCCGTACCGCGACGTCAGGGTCATCGACGTCGCACGGCGCGCGGGGACCTCCCCCGCCACCTTCTACCAGTACTTTCCCGATGTGGAGGGCGCCGTCCTGGAGCTGGCCGAGGGGATGGCGAAGGAGGGTTCCTCCCTGTCCGACCTGGCCACCGACCGCCCCTGGAGCGGCAAGGCCGGCTGGCAGACGGCGGAGGAGCTGGTGGACGGCTTCCTCTCCTTCTGGCAGCGGAACGACGCGATCCTGCGTGTGGTGGACCTGGGCGCCGCGGAGGGCGACAAGCGGTTCTCCAAGATCCGCGCGAGGGTCCTGGGCAACGTCATCGGCCCCTTGACCGACTCCATCGAGAAGCTCCAGTCCAGGGGCAAGGGGGACCGGGCCGTCAGTCCGGCCGCCGTCGCCGGCTCCCTGGTGTCGATGCTCGCCGCGGTGGCCGGGCAGCAGAAGGCCGTCCAGAGCTGGGGCGCCAAGCGGGCCGACCTGAAACCCAACCTCGCCTACCTGCTCTACCTCGGCGTCACGGGCCGCAAGCCCACTCGGTAGGGCGCCGCTCGCCCTCTCCCTCGCGGTCTTCCGGCCGTCGACGTTCCGTCGTTCCTGTCGTCTTCCCTCGTCCCGTCCGACCCCCGCGTCCGACCCTGCGTCCGACTTTCGCGTCCCGCCCCCCCGCTTCCGTCCCTCGCGTTCCGCCCGGCGCCCCGGACGGCCGGCTCCTGTCACCGGCCGTCCGGGGCGCCGATGGCGTCGGGCCCGGCCCCGGGGCCGACGGGTTCAGAACCGGCTGTGGAGCAGCTTGTTCGGCGAGCCCTCCCCCGGACCCGTCACACGGTCGGCGCTCGCCGTGTCCAGCAGCGCCCGGGTCACCTGCGCGGGAGTGGCGGTCGGGTGCTTCGAGACGTAGAGCGCCGCGGCGCCCGTCACGTGCGGCGCCGACATCGACGTGCCGCTCATCGTCCTCGTCGCCGTCGTCGAGTCGATCCCGACCGACGGGATGGACGCGCCCGGTGCGAACAGGTCCACACAGGTGCCGTGGTTGGACCAACTCGGCCTGGAGTCGTCCACCGCCGTCGCCGCGACCGTGATCACGGACGGCTCGCGGGCGGGCGACTGCGTGCACGCGTCGGTGCCCTTGTTGCCCGCCGAGACCGAGACGGTGATGCCCGCCTGGACCATCCTCCGCACCGCCGCGTCCTTGGCGTCGCTCGCGCTGCCGCCGATGCTGACGTTGGCGACGGCGGGCTTGACGGCGTTCTTGACGACCCAGTCGTAGCCGGCCAGGACGCCCTCGGTGGTGCCCGAGTTCGCACAGTCGAGCACCTTCACCGCGACCAGCTTCACGTCCTTGGCGACGCCGTGCGTCTCGCCGCCCACGATGCCCGCCACGTGCGTGCCGTGTCCATGACAGTCGGAGGCCGTCTTGGTGCCGTCGACGAAGTTCCAGCCGTGGGAGGCGCGTCCCTCGAAGTCCCGGTGGGCGATGTTGACGCCGGAGTCCACGATGTACGCGGTGACGTTCGGGGCCGTGGTGTCGTAGGTGTAGCCGGCGTCCAGCGGCAGGTCACGCTGGTCGACGCGGTCCAGGCCCCAGGCCGGGTCGGTCTGTGTGGCGTCGCCGCGCTCGATACGGTTGGCCTCGACGTACGCGACCGCCGGGTGGGCCGCCAGACGCCGGGCCTGCTTCTCGGTGGCCTTCAGCGAGAAGCCCTTGAGGGCCGAGGCGTAGGTGCGGACGGCCTCGCCGCCGAAGGTGTCGGTCAGCTCCCGGGCCCGTTCCCTCACATCGCCCGGGGCCTTGAGCGTGCGGGCGGCGGCGCCGGAGTCCTTCAGCACCACGATGTACCGGCCGTCCAGCGCGTTCGGCGCCTCGGCGCCCCGGATGACGCCCAGGGGCGCGGCGTCCGGTCCGGGGGTGGCGGCCGACGCCGTCGCGACCGTGGCGCCGACGAGGGCGAGCGCCGCGACGGCGGCGCCCATGGCTATGCGGGGTCTTCTCGATCTCTTCACCGTGTGGGTCTCTCTTCGCTGGGGGGCCTGCCTGGAAAGTGCTCACGGTTCTAGTCGATGGCGGGCGTTCGCGGGGCACCGGGGTGCCATGGCACATCGGTGCCTCGTCGCACTTCCGTGCCGGCGCGCACTTCGGACACGCGCTCCGGACGCGCGCTCGGAGCCGTCACAGCCAGCCCCGGCGCTGCGCCTGGAGCGCCAACTGGAAACGGCTGGCCGCGCCGGCCTGCGCCATCAGCAGCTCCATGCGGCGGAAGAACGTCCGGCGGCTGACGCCCAGTTCACGGATGATCCGGCTGTCGGGGACCCCCGCGACGAGCATCGCCAGGATGCGGCGCTCGGCCGGGCCGGGACGCGCTCCGCCCGTCGCGGTCCCGCTCTCGGGGTGGACGGGCAGGGCCCGGTCCCAGTACGTCTCGAACAGCGCGCGCAGCGCGGCCAGTAACGCGCTCGGCCGGACGACCAGCGTGCCGCGGCCGACGTCCACGTCCGCGATGGACATCGACACGAAGCCGATCCGGCCGTCCACCACCATCAGCTTCACCGGCAGTTCGGAGACCACGCGGGCCTCCTCGCCCGCGTCCACGCAGGGTTGGACGTTCTCGGTGAGGTAGCCGGGGTGGGCCAGCGACGCCCGCGTGTACACCACCCGGTACCGCACCCCTCGGCGAAGCTGCGCGATCTCGTCCTTGGCTCCGCGTCCGATGTCCCAGAAGTACGGCGGCGAGTCGAAGCGCAGCACCTCCTGCCGCGCCCCGCCCAGCGTCTCGCCCAGCACTCGTTCCATGTCGTCGCCGGTGAGTTCCTCGGCGACGCGGTCGCCCACGGCCGACGGAGTGCGGCGCCGGTACAGCTCGTAGGCGCGGGTGACCGCCGAGCGGGCCTCCTCCAGCCGGAGCGTCTCCCGGCGGGTGAGCAGCTCCAGCGCGGAGGCGGGCGGTACGGGCACCAGGACGGTCGCGGCGTCGCCGGGACCTTCGGCGGGGGTCTCGGCGGGGGGTTCCGCGGGGGATTCGGAGTCCGGCACCTCGGTCGCCAGGCCGAGCGAGAGCAGGGTCCGCCGCGCGGCGGCGGACGCCGAGGGCGCGTCCGCGCCCGCCAGCAGCGCCACGTACAGGGCGACGGCCTCGTCGTCCACGCCGAACGCGGACAACCCGGCCGCCAGGGCATCGGGACACGGCTCCTCGGCAGCCGTCCCGCCTCCGTCACGCCTCATGGCGCGGCACCTTAGTGCCGCTGTCCCACAGGTGTCACCGGCCGTGCGCGTCCTGCTGTAGAACGTACGCACGGCCCGCCCGCCGGTCGGCACGCGACCCCGTCCGGCGAGCGGCACGCCGCCGCCCTGATCGGCGACCACGGCCCGGCATCCGACCGATCTCACCGGGTGCCGCGCACACCGGTCCGGCGGTGACGGTCCCGGGTGTCCGGGCCCGGAGCGTCGGTCCCGCGCCTCCGGTCACCGGACACACGGCGACCGACGCCCGGTGACCGGCGTCGACGCGGGTGGCGGCACCTCCCCGCACGGCGGTCGGGGGCCGTCGGCTCCGGCGATCCCGACGGCCCCCGGTCGTGCGCGGAACCGCCCCCGCGCGGCCGGCCCCGAGCCGGGCCCCACCACCCCCGCCGTCGCCGTCCCGTTCCGGGGCGACCGACGCACGGAGGAGGAATGGGGATAGGCTCTATCGCCATGCCCATGTCCGACAACAGCAGACCCGTGCACATCATCGGAGCGGGGCCGGGAGGACTGGCCACCGCGGCGGCCCTGCGAAGGCGCGGCATCCGCTCGGTCGTGCTGGAGAGGTCGGACGCCGTCGGGGCCTCCTGGCGCGGCCACTACGACCGGCTCCGGTTGCACACCACGCGCCGCCGCTCCTCGCTCCCCGGGCTGACGATCCCGCGCTCGTACGGACGCTGGGTGCGCCGCGACGACCTGGTGCGCTACCTGGAGGAGTACACGCGCCGGCACCGGTTGGAGGTGGCCACGGGCGTGGAGGTCGCCCGGATCGACCGGGCCGACGACGGGAGTTGGGTGCTGCGGGCCAACGGCGGCCGGGAACTGACCTCCCCGGTGGTCGTGGTGGCCACCGGGAACAACCACACCCCGCGCGTGCCCGACTGGCCGGGCCGCGACGCCTACGAGGGCGAGCTGCTGCACGCCCGCGACTACCGCCACGCCGAACCGTACGCGGGCAAGGACGTGTTGGTCGTCGGCACCGGCAACACGGGCACGGAGATCGCCCTGGACCTGGCCGAGGGCGGCGCGGCGCGGGTGCGGCTCGCGGTCCGCACCCCGCCCCACATCCTCCGCCGCTCCACGCTGGGCCGGTCCGCCCAGGCCAACGCCGTCGCGGTGCGACGGCTGCCGGTGCGCCTGGTGGACGGCATGGCCCGGGGATTGACGAAGGTGACGATCCCGGACCTGTCGGCGCACGGCCTGCCGCGTCCGGAGACCGGGCTGTACACGCGCGTGCGGCAGGGCGCGATCCCCGTCCTGGACACGGGCTTCGTCAAGGCGGTGCGCAAGGGCCGGATAGAGCCGGTCGCGGCGGTGGAGTCCTTCGACGGGTCCAGGGTCGTCCTCGGCGACGGCACCGCGATCACCCCCGACGTCGTCATAGCCGCCACCGGCTACCGGCGCGGACTGGAGGACGTGGTCGGCCACCTCGGCGTGCTGGACGAACGCGGCGCGCCCCTCGTCCACGGCCCCCGCGAACTGCGCACCGCCGCGGGCCTGCACTTCATCGGCTACACCAACCCGATCAGCGGCACACTGCGCGAACTGGCCATCGACGCGCGGCGGATCGCCCGGGCCGTCGCCCGCACGACGACCGGCTGAGCGTCCGCCGCGAGGACGGTACGGGCAGCGCGGGGACGGTGCCGGTCGGGTGTCGGTCGGCCGGCGGTCCGCGCGTGCGCGCCCCGAGCACGGCACGGCGGACCGCCATCCGGCTCCGGCGCTCGGGCCCTGTCGCTCCCCTGGGAGCCGACGGCGCCGGACCGCGCCCCGTACTCGCCGAGGCGCCCGAGGCGCTTCGACGTCCCCTCGCGACGGGGGCGCTGCCCCAAGCGTGATCAAACAGGCACGTTCCGTCAACACCCGGTGGGATTCGGAAGCCTCCCACACCGAGGCCGGGGGCGGACGTCAGGTGTGAACCGCCCGGTCGCGTGCCCGGTCGTCGAGGGCGCCGGCCGGCGGCGTCCCGGGAGACGGGTTCCGCCCGACGTCCCCGGCGTCGGCGACGCCCGTGCCCGCCGGGACCGCGCCGTGTCCGCGGTCCAGTTCGCACCAGATCCGCTTGCCGACGCCCTCTTGACGCCAACCCCAGCGGTCGGCGAGCGCACAGATCAGTTCCAGGCCGCGCCCGCCGGGCTCCTCGTCCTCGACCCGTCTCCGTCTCGGCGGTCTGCTGCTGGTGTCGAAGACCTCGACGCGCACCGTTCCGCCGCCCGTCACCAGGCAACCGGAGAGGACTATGCGCAGCAGGGCGGGACGGCCGGTGTGGACAACGGCGTTGGTGACCAGTTCGGAGACCAGCAGGACCAGGGTCTCCTCCAGAGACTCGTCCGCTCCCGCGCCGAGCGCCGTGAGGCGCGAGCGGGCCCACCGGCGGGCTCTTCCCACCTCCGTGGGATCGGTTCCGACCTCCATCTGCGCCTGAAGCATCTGCACCCTTCACACCATCCTGCCCGGGAGCAACATGGCCGCGCGCCGATGCGAGACCACCGTCCGTTCCCCCGGTGCAGCACAGCCTGATGGACCCGCGGTTGCGACAACAAGCGCTTCGGGCATATTCCGGCGCAAAGGAGTAGCGGTACCGCATACTGTGCGACGCTCCCGCCGAGGAGTCGAACGCCCGGACCCGAGTGCGTCAACAACCGTTCTTCTCGGGCCTTTTCGTGATCGACCGGAGCCATGGAAGCGATGGCGGCGGTCATCGCCGTCCTCGGAACCCCGATGGGTGCGGGCATCACCCACGTCCTCCGGCGCCGCACCACCGCCTACGGCGAGGAAATCGCGCGCCGGGAGAGACTGCGACAGGAGGGGATCGACGCGTACTGCCTGTACGCGGGCGCCCTCCACAACCACCGGCGCACGCCGGCGCACCGGTGATTCGCGGTGCACGAGCGGCCCGACGAGGAGGACATGCCGTCCCTCGCCCGGGAGATCCACCGACTGCGCTCGGAGGCGCACGAGTCGCTGTTCCGCGTGCGCCTCCTCACCCGCGACTCCGATGTGGAGGACGAGGCGCGGTCCGCCCTGAGACGGTGACCGAACTCCACGACACCCGCCTGGACCGGGAGGAGTCGGACGCCCGCCGGATCGCCTCGAAACGGGCGCCCGAGGACGTCGGAGCCGCCGCCTCGGTGGCGGCCCGGTACGTGGGCGAGCCGTCGGGCGCGGGCGCTCGGGCGGCGCGCGACCGCCTGAGCGGGGCCGGCGGCCCCGCTCAGGCGCTGAGGGGGCTCGCGGCGTCGTCCGTGGCGGCGTCGAGGTCCGGATAGCAGTCGAAGAGACGCCGGACGCCGAGCGCCGCGAGGACGCGGTTGACGTGGGAGCCCTCCACCGCGCCCTGGGCGGGGAGGATCAGCCGCAGACGGCCCGCGCACGAGCGCATCAGACGGCGTGAGGCTATGAGGACGCCGACACCGCTGGAGTCGCAGAACAGCACTTGGGAGAGGTCGAGCACGAGGTTCCGGCGGCCGTCGGCCACGGCGTCGTGCACCCGCTGGCGCACCCCCGGGGAGGTCATGAGATCCAGCTCACCCGACACCCGCAGGACCGTCCACTCCCCCCGCTCCTCCACGATCACCTTCAACGACACGTGCCTGTAGTCCCTTCGTCCGCCGACACCGACCGGAACGATCTCTTCCCGTCCTCTCCCACGCCGGCCGTCCCCGCCGGCCTCCTCTCGAACAGTTGCAGACCTCGACCCTATGTCGAATCAGGTCTCACCCTCTCCCCACTTCCGGTCACACCCGCATAACACAGCGCCAGAACCGGACAGGAACGAACCCGACCACTCCACACAAGGCACTCGAAGCGACGGGTTCGCCACCGTGTGCGACCGCCACCGGGAACGTTGTCGTAAAAGAGGGAATCCCGCCGGCCCCTGCCACTACATTCGAGACGAGCGGGAGGACTGGGGGTGGGACATGCCGGACGAGACACCGAACGGAACACCCGCCGAGCCACAGTCTCACCAGGACCACGAGCTGTGGCGGCGGCTGGCGCGGGGCGAGGAGCCCGCGCTGGGCGAACTGTACGACAGGTACGCCTCGATGGTGCACGGCCTCGCCCTCCGCTTCCTCGACGAGGAGGAGGCCGCGGACCGCGTCATGGGGGAGGTCTTCGCCGAGGCGTGGGAACACCCCTTGGCGTACGAGCCGAAGCGGGGTCGCTCCGCTCCTGGCTCGCCGAACTCACCCACCGACAGTCCGTGCGGCACCTGTGCGAGCGCATCTCGTGCGGTGAGTCGTGCGAGAGGCTGGAGGAGCGGGTCCGCGACGCGGCGGCGGCCGCCCGCGCGGACCTGATGGCCACCGCCATGCCCGCCTCGCTGCGAAGCGCCCTGGAACTGGCCTACGTCCGCCGTCGGGACTACCGCGCCACCGCCGCCGAGCTGGGCGTGAGCGAGGACGAGGCGCGGCGGAGGCTGCGCCTGGGCCTGCAGTTGCTGTCCACGGCCGTGACGCGCACGGTCACGGACCCCGGCGCCGGCAGGGCCTCGTGAGCCTCCCCGAGAGCGGGCCGACGGACGGCGGGCCGGCCGGTGAGGACGGTGCACCGTCCCTCGGCGAGGGCATTCCGCCCTGGTACGACCACTTCGCGCTGAAGTCCCTGCTCGGCGCGTGGGCCCTGTCGGCCTGCTCGCCCGAGGAGACCGCCGCCGTCGAGGCGCACCTGGCCCACTGCGCGCCCTGCGCCGACGAGGCGCTGCGGCTGCGCGAGGCCGTGAGCCTGATGCACCGCGAGGAGACCCTCGACCTCGATCCCCTGCTGCGCTCGCGCGTGCTCCGGGAGTGCCTGCGCCGCCGCCCGGCCGAACTCCCCCTGCCCCGGTGGGCGGCGCCGTACGACGCGGAGACCGCGCGGCTGGACGCCCTGCTGCGCGACATGGGCGACGCGGAGTGGAACACCCCGGTGCGGCTGCGCTGGACGGAGGGCGAGCGCACGCTCACGCTCTGCGGGGTGCTGGCCCACCTCGGCTCGGTGGACGGCCTCGTGGCCACCACGCTCGGCCTTCCGGACCCGCTCGGCCCCGGCGCCCCGCGCACGGTGGCCGAACGCACGGAGGCCGCGATCGAGCGCTGCCGCCGGCACGGACCGCCGTTCGTGCGGAACAAGTGGCGCACCCAGACCAGGAGCATCGCGAGCGCGGTGACCCTCCGGGCGTCGGAGGTGGCCGACGTCCCGGTGAGCTTCGACGACGTCCGGCGGCCGGTGCGCGACGCGCTGGTCGGCCGGGCGTTCGCGTGCTGGGTCCACGCGGGGGACATCGCGGCGGCCATCGACTACCCGTACGGGCCGCCCGCGCCCGAACACCTCGGCCCGATGGTGGACTTCGTCGTCCGGCGCCTGCCCTCGGCCATCGCGGAACGCCGCCGTGCCGGGCTGGCCGCCCCACCGCGCCGGCTGACGGCGGCGGGGGCGCCGGGCCGCACCCTCCGGTTGGAGATCGAGGGCAGCGGCGGCGGCGACTGGTACATCCCCCTGGACTCCCCGGCGGCCCTGGCCGTCCCCGAGGCGACGGTCGCCCACCTGGCGATGGAGGACACCGAGTTCTGCCTGCTGGCGGCGGGGCACGTCCCTCCGCCGGAGGTGGCCGCGGGCCGGGAGGGCGACCGGGAGGCGATCCACGACGTCCTGTGGGCCGTGGCCTCCCTCTCCCGGATGTGAGCCGGCCCGGGGGCCCCGCCGCGCCGCCGAGTCACCGTCGCGCCGCGGAGCCCCGGAGTCCGGCCTCGGGTCTCAGGCGAAGACCACCGTGCGGCGGCCGTTGAGCAGGACGCGGTGCTCGCTGTGCCACTTCACCGCGCGGGCCAGCGCCTGGCACTCGACGTCGCGGCCGACCGCCACGAGCTGCTCGGGCGTGACCTCGTGGCCCACCCGCTCCACCTCCTGCTCGATGATCGGCCCCTCGTCCAGTTCGGCGGTGACGTAGTGCGCCGTGGCGCCGATCAGCTTCACACCGCGCGCGTGGGCCTGGTGATAGGGCCGGGCGCCCTTGAAGCTCGGCAGGAACGAGTGGTGGATGTTGATGATCCGGCCCGACAGCTCCTTGCACAGGTCGTCCGAGAGCACCTGCATGTAGCGGGCCAGCACCACCAGCTCCACGTCCTCGTCCCGCACCAGCTTCAGCAGCCGCGCCTCCGCCTCGGGCTTGGTGTCCTGGGTGACCGGGATGTGGTGGAAGGGGATGTTGTAGGAGGCGACCAGTTCCTCGAAATCCGTGTGGTTGGAGACCACGGCCACGATCTCCACCGGCAGGGCGCCGATCCGGGTGCGGAACAGCAGGTCGTTCAGGCAGTGGCCGAATTTGCTGACCATCAGGATCACGCGCATCCTGTCGCCCGCGCGGTGGATCTGCCAGTCCATGGCGAAGGAGTCGCCCACCGCCGCGAAGCTCGCCCGCAGTTTCTCCAGGGTCACCGGCCTCTCGGCGCTGAAGTGCACCCGCATGAAGAACAGCCCGGTGTCGTGGTCACCGAACTGCCTGCTGTCCTCGATGTTGCAGCCGGTCATGAAGAGGTAGCTGGAAACGGCGTGCACGATGCCCTGTTTGTCCGGGCACGAGAGCGTCAGGACGTACTGTTCGCGCTCCTCGGAGCGCTCGGACTGGCCTGACACCGGGGTGGACTGCGGCTGACTCATGCGGACAAGCGTGGCACACCGGCGGGACGTTCAGAACGGGTGGTCAGGCGGCTCCCAGCATGGCCGCCAGCACATCGAGGGAATGAGGCGGATTGTCGGGGTTGTCCCCGTCGTTCGTCGCCAGCAGGACGTGGGCGTCGCGGGCCGCGCGGACAGCCTCCGGCCAACCGTGGTGCTCCATGTACGCCGTGACCGGGGCGTCCGCGCCGACCTGGTGCATGATCCGCAGGACGCGCAGCACCGCCACGTCGACGAGCGCCGCCTCCTGGGCGTCGCGGAAGATCGTGCCTATGTACTTGTCCGCCGACCAGTTGTCCAGCCAGGTGTCCTCGACCAGGCGGTAGACGGCGTCCGTGACGTCGCCGTACCCTGGGCGGCCCGCCAACCAGCACTCCTGCTGGAACACGGGATCGGAGAGCATGTGCAGCGCGGAGCGCACGTTGCTGCGCCAGCGCCACCAGGGCATGTCTTTGCTCGGCATGCCGTCCATGGTGATGGAACGACCGCCTCGACGTGAAGACCTCTCCTGTGCGTGCACGGTCATCGATCGTACGTTCCACCCGGAAAGCGATCATCACGGCCCCCGCTGTTCACCCCTCGATCGCCCTCCGTTCGACTTTCATCACTCGGCCGTTACAGCCGGAGCGGAATCATGTGGACCCATGACCGCAAGGCGTCGCAAACGTTCCGCCAGGACCACGATCACCCTCGCCGCCGCCCTGGGGGGGTGCGCGTCGCTGCTCACCGGCTGTGGCGTGCTGCCCGGTGACGCGAGAGCCGACGACGGCACCGTGACCGTGATGACCTGGGCTCCGCAGGACACCAAGGCCACCAACATGCCGGGCATGCCCGCCATGGCGGAGGCGTACGCACGCTGGGTGAACGCCACCGGAGGCATCAACGGACGCAAGCTCCGCGTTCTCACCTGCAACGACCACAACGACTCGGTGCGCGCCGCCCGGTGCGCCAACCGGGCCCGCACCGAGGGGGCGGTCGCGGTCGTCGGCTCCTACAGCCAGCACGGCCGCACGTTCATGGCGGCCCTGGAGTCGGCCGGCATCCCCTACATCGGCGGATACGGCATCACGGACGAGGAGTTCACCAGTCCGCTGTCGTACCCCGTCAACGGCGGTCAGGCCACGCTGCTCGCCGGGAACGGGCACCAGCTCGCCGCGCGGTGCGAGCGGGTCTCCCTCGTCCGTCCCGACACCGTCGCCGGCGACCAGCTCCCCGATCTGCTGAACGCCGGTCTCGCCGCGGGGGGACGCGGTGAGGCCGCGGACATCCGCGCGCCGGAGGACTCCTCCGACTACACCCACCACGCCAGGCAGGCGCTGAAGGGCGTGGGCCTGGACGCCGACGGGGAGGGAGTCGTCACGGCCTCCGACCGGGCCCCCTCCGACGTCTGCGTCACCGCCGTGCTCGGCGGCCGCACCGACACCTTCTTCGACTCCTTCCGGCGGCTGGGCGAGGAGGGCCCGCGGGTGCGGATCGCCTCGGTGCTCGGCAGCGTGCGGCAGTCCCTCGTGGACCGCACCGGCGGCCCGAACAGCCAGTGGGAGGGCGCGTACGCCACCGGCTGGTACCCGGTCTCCACCGACCCGCGCTGGGCCC
This sequence comes from Streptomyces megasporus, assembly GCF_000718985.1. GTDB lineage: Bacteria > Actinomycetota > Actinomycetes > Streptomycetales > Streptomycetaceae > Streptomyces > Streptomyces megasporus. The sequence goes on from NZ_JODL01000016.1 coordinate 149,662, forward strand.
GGATGAAGGCGGTCGTCCGCGAGCACGCCTTCGGCGACAACCGGATCGACCCGGCCGACCCGGGCGTCCAGACGACGTGGATCGCCTACACCGTGCTGCGCGCCGCGCTGGAGCACGTGGACGGCGCGGTCACGGCCCGGTCCGTGCAGCGCGCCCTGGAGACCATGCCACCGGTGGACACCGGCGGGCTCACGCCCGAGCTGAGCTGGGGCTACGACGACATGCTGGCCGTCCGCGACCATCCGCGGCTGGTGAACTCGATGGTGACCTTCCAGCGAGTGGAGAAGGGCACGTTGACCCCGGTCCGGAAGGGCTTCGTCGACGTGCGGAAGACCCTGGAGGCCGCGCCCGAGTAAACCCGAGCGCGGCCCCCTTCGCCGCTTTCCCGCCGCTTTCCCTCCGATGGTTCCTTCGAAGTCGCTCCGGGGCCCTTCGGCGTTCCTCCGAGGTCCTTTTCGAACTCCGGTCTCGCGGCCCCACGAACGACCGCGGACCCGAAGCCGCCCGAGGCGGTCGCGGCCGGTCTACAACTGGCTGAACTGGCGCTCGGGCAGGCCGTACTCGCGGGCGGTCGGATTCCACAGTCCGGCCGCCTCCTTCTTGGCCGCCGTGGCCTCGCCACTGGCGCGGTTGCCCTGGGCCGTCCGGTCGGTGACGCGCGCCTGGCCCTTGCGGCAGCCCTTCTTGCCCGCGACCTGGTCGGCCCACGCCGCGTAGTGGTCGTCCGCCGCGGCCGACGCCTTCCACGCCCTGGTGAGGGCGTCGGCCAGCGCCTGGTGGTTGGGCAGCGCGTCGATCTCCAGCTTGCCCAGTCGGGTCACCAGATCGTTGCGCTGACGGGCGGCGTCGCGCAGGTCGGCGGCGGCCTTGTCGAGGTCCTTGCACTTCTTGATGTTCTCGACCGAGCTGATGACCGTGTTGCGGCTGTTGTTGCTGTCGGCGAGCAGCTTGTCCAGTTCCTTGGCCTGTTCCTCGGCCGGGTCGACGGTGGGGGACGGGGGCGCCGGCTCCTCCGCCACGGCCGAGGGCGACGCCTCCGCCCGCTGCGGCTTGTCGTCCTGACCGCCGTCGCTGCTCAGTGCCGCTCCGGCGGCCAGCCCGGCCACGGCGCAGCCCGCGACCACGATCCCGGCGACCGCGACGCGCGGCAGGCCGCGCCGCCCGCCGGAGGAGGAACGGCCGCGGGGCTCGTATCCGTCGCCCCCGCCGCCGTACCCACCGCCGTATCCACCGCCGTGGGACGGTCCCGGCGGGGGCGGGGCGGCCGGGTCGATGGGCGGCAGTTGCTGGGTGGCGTCGGCGGGCTGCGCGCCGGGCCGGGAGTCGGAGGAGCGGAACAGGCCGTCGAAGTCCGCGTGCGGGGGACGGTCTCCCGGAGCGCCGGGCCGTATCCCGTACGGAGCGCCGGCGGGCGGTGGCGGCACCGCGTGCCGTGGGGCGGCGGGCGCGGAAGCCCCCTCCGGGGGCAGGGGCCTGCGGAGCACCGTCGTGCTCTCGACGTCCCGCTCCGGGGTGCCGGGGACGGGACGTATGACGCGGGTGGCGTCGTCCTGCTCGCCCCCCGCGGGCGTGGCCGCGGTCATCGGCGGCAGCAGTTGGGTCTCGTCGGCCGCTCCGGGCACCGCGCCCGCCGGCGGCTGGGGCGGCGCCTGCGGGGGCATGGGCGGCGGCATGGACGGCATGGACGGCGACACGGGCGGGGCCGCGGGCGGCGGCATGGGAGGGGCCGTGTGCGGCGGCATGGGAGGGGCCGTGTGCGGCGGCATGGGCGGAGGAGTCCCCGGCTGTCCGGGCACCTGCTGTCCGGGCGTCTGCTGAGGCGGCCCGTACGGCTGCGGGAACGGTTGCGCCCCGGCCGACGACTGGGGACCCCACGGCTGTCCCCAGGGCTGCCCTGCCGGCGGGGCCGCCTGGGAGTCGCCGTGGCCGGGGGTCCACGGATCACCGTTCGACGGCAGGACAACACCCTCACGCGCCTCGTCGCCCTGTCGGCTGTGCGTCGTCACCGGGACTCCTCGTTCGCCTGACTGTCACGATCGTCGGCTCACGCTACCGGGTCGCTCGGGCGCCCGACCACGCCCCCGGAAGTGACGGCCGAGCATTCCCGCTCACAGCCGGGACGAAACTCCTCACAATGCCGTTTCTCCTCAGCCGGGGACGGGTTCCGCCTCCAACCGCTCCGTGAACTCCCGGACCGCCCGCTCCTCCCGGTAGGGCTCCAGGAGGCCTCGGAAGTCGTCCAGGTACTCCGCGCCCCGCCGGGAGCGCAGGCCCCCCAGGAGTTCGACCGCCTGCGCGCCCGTGTGGCAGGCGTGTTCGACCTCGCGCTGTCGCAACCGTGCCGTGGCCAGCAGCAGCAGGTCGATCGCGCGCCGCCGCGTCCGTCGCTCCGGAAGGCCCGCCAGGGCCTCCTCGGCACGGCGCTGGGCGGGGATGGGCTGGTCCAGGTCGCGGTGGCAGTGGGCGAGTTCGTCGGCCAGATAGGCGGCGTCGAAGTGGGAGATCCACTCCGGGTCGTCGCCCGCGTCCGTGGCCGACTCGGCCCGGTCGAACGCGGCCAGGGCCCGTCCGGCGGCGAGTTGGCAGGCGCGGGCGTCGCCCATCAGCGCGTGGCCGCGGGCCTCCGCCGCGTGGAACATCGCCTGCGCCCGCGGGGTCACCCGTCCCCGCGCGCCCTCCTGCGCGGCCCGGGCGAGCTGGGCTATCTCTCTCGGGGTGCCGAGGGCGGCGGCCAGGTGGCTCATGCCCGCGGCCAGGACGTACCCGCCGTACGCCCGGTCGTCCGCGGCCTGGGCCAGCCGCAGCGCCTGGATGTAGTACCGCTGCGCCAGCCCCGGTTGCCCGGTGTCCACGGCCATGTAGCCCGCCAGTTCGGTGAGTCGCGCGACCGCGCCGAACAACTCCCGCCCCACCGACTCCGGGTAGGAGCCCGTCAGCAGCCCGGAGACCACGCTGTTGAGGTAGTGGACGACGACCGGCCGCACATGGCCGCTGCCGAAGCGGTGGTCCAGCTCCGACAGGGCCGCGGTGGTCTCCCGCACGGCCGCGACGTCCGAGGCCCCCACCCGCGGCCCGGAGGCGCGCGCCACCTTCGGGTCCGGGGGTGTGATGAGCCAGTCGCGGCTGGGCTCGACCAGGGCGGAGAACATCGTCGGTTGGGCGGCGAGGAGATCGCGGCGTCCCACGTCGCTGCGCCACAGCTCGCTCGCCTGCTCGACGGCGCCCGAGACGGTGGACGCGAACCGCAGTCCGACGCCGGCCGCCGCGTTCCTGCCGCCGGCCATGCCGATCTCCTCGACCGTGACGGTCCGGCCGAGCTTGCGGCCCAGTGCCTCGGCGATGATGGCGGGCGCCCGGCCGCGCGGCTGCTGGCCGCGCAGCCAGCGGGCGACGGACGTCTTGTCGTAACGCAGGTCGAGCCCGTGCTCGGCGCCGCACATGTTGACGCGGCGGGCCAGTCCGGCGTTGGAACAGCCCGCCTCCTGGATGAGCGCCTGCAACCGTTCGTTCGGCTGCCGTGCGACCAACGGCCTGGCGGCCATGCGGTCCCCCTCCTGCTGGTGGCCCGTGTCCCGGAGCGCTCGTGGCTCCGGACGGATCGGGATGGTCAAGACGGTCGGGAGTGCGCGGACGCTCCCCGCGCGCCGCACCTGCCCGCCGAGCGCATATGCCAAGATTTCCGGCACGGCGCCGCACAGTGAACTACCCATCCACAGCGGCCCGTTCATGCGCGCGCCCCCGTCCGTGCACCTGTGCGCCCCGCGTGCGGGGGCGGTGCTCCCCCATGAATCCATGACCAAGCCGTAACCCTTGGTCACGGGTAAAGTTGTGATGGTCGTGGAGGAGGCCATGAACATCACAACAGCGACAACGTCCGTCACGGCGGAACCGCAACTCCCCGAACGGCACGACGGATCGCCGACCGGCCCGATGGTCGAGCACGCGATGCGTTATGCGGAGGAGCGGCACTGGGACGTGTTCCCCGGCGCGTGGCTGGATTTCTCGAGAGGTGTACCGCGCTGCTCCTGTGGAGCGGCCGATTGCGAGGCGCCCGGCGCCCATCCCGTCCATGCGGACTGGGCGGAACAGGCGACGGGCAGCGTGACGGTGGTGCGCCGCCTGTGGTCCGACCGTCCGGACGCCTCGGTGCTGCTGCCGACGGGGCGGACCTTCGACGTCATCGAGGTGCCGGAAACCACCGGCTTCCTGGCGTTGGCGCGGATGGAACGCATGGAGGTGGAACTCGGCCCGGTCATCGGCACACCGGATGGGCGGATGCTCTTCTTCGTCCTGCCGGGCGGCGCCGCCAAGCTCTCCGATCTCGTGCGGAAGTTGGGGTGGTCGCCGAACGGGCTCGGGCTGACCGCGCTGGGCGAGGGCGGCTGGGTGGCCGCGCCGCCGAGCCGGATGGGCACGCGCGGCCCGGTGCTGTGGGCGAGGCAGCCGACGGACGCCAACCGCTGGCTCCCCGACGTCGAGGAGATCATCGCGCCGCTGGCGTACGCCTGCGGCCGGGACGCCGCCGCGGCGCGCGGAGACTGACCTGCCCCATCCCGAGACCCGCGGAGGGCGCACGGAGGACGTCGAGCACGGCGGCCGACCCGACCGGTCGGCCGCTCTCCCCTCCGGCTCCCCCGGCGGCCCGCGCCTTCGGTGGGCGGGCCGTCAGGCCGAGAGCGCGCCCTGGAGGAAGGGCTCGACGATCCGCCGCCACTCCTCGGGCCGGTCGTGGTGGACGAGGTGCCCCGCGCCGTCCACCTCGGCGTAGACGCCCTGGGGCAGCACGCGGACCATCTCCTGCGCCTCCGCCCGGCCCAGCTCGCCGTCGATGCCGCGGACCACCAGGGCCGGGCAGCGGACCAGGGCCAGCTCCTCCCAGTGCGCCTCGTGGACCCAGGACTGACGGATCATCAATATCTGGCGGCGGGAGAACACCGGCCGCCAGCCGTCCATGCGCTCGGCCATCACCTCGGCGAAGAAGTCGCCGCGCGAGGGGTAGGGGCGCTCCAGGAACGGATCCTCCTCCCCGAACCACCTGCGGACGTCGGCGAGGGTGGCGAAGGGCACCGGCCACGTCGCGAGCCACTGCTCCCACTCCCGCTGGGAACGCGTGCCCAGCGCCGAGGCCCGCATGTCGCAGATCACCACGGCACGGACCAGATCGGGGCGTTTGGCGGCGAGTTGCCAGGCGGTGAGCGCGCCCATGGCGTGCCCCACGAGCGCCACCGGAGCCAGGCCGAGCCGCTCGATCACGGCCTCGGCGTCCGCCACGTAGGCCTCGCGGTCGAACGGCCCGTCGGTGGGTTTGTCGCTGCGGCCGTGCCCGCGTTGGTCGAGGCCGACGGCGCGGTAGCGCTCGGAGAGCCAGCGGGCGGTGGTCGCCCAGTGCGAGGCACGGCCCATCAGCCCGTGCAACAGCAGCACGCCCGGCGCCGGTCGGTCGCCCCCCGCCTGCGCGCCCTTGGGCGGGTCGGCGAACTCCCAGGCAGCGAGCCGCAGACCGCCCGCTCCCCTGACATTGATGCGTCGAACCATGCGTCCTGGCACCCCCATCCCTCCTGTCCGCTCATCCCCGTGCCGGCGCTCACATTATCGAACTTCCATTCGAACAAGCCTCTCTGACGTGCAACACCCCTCTTTTGAGTGACACACGGCGAGTGTCGGCCGCTCGGGCCGGGGGGAGACAGCTACCGGGAGGCGGACCGCTCGGGGACAAGGGTCCGCGGGGAGCGACCCTGGGAGTTCGGGGCCCAGGGACGCACCGGGGGGCAGCGGGAAACAGAGGGGGGAAAGAGGGGCGGGAAAAGGGGGGACACGGGGAGGCGAGGTCCCGGTGCCACACGGCACCGGGACTTCGGTGTCGCCACGACCCCATGGACCGGCCCCTCCCCTCCTCCGCGCACGCCTCTCCGAAAGCGTGTCACGGCGCGGCCCTCGCCGCTCAGGTTCCGGCAACTCCGGTGGGGACGAATCCACCACGGCCCGGCGCGGCGGGAGACGGATCGGGGCGCCGCGGAGGACCCGTCGTCCTCCACGGCGCCCCTCCGCCGTCCGTCAGCGCTTGGCCACGAACACGTGCGAGGCCACCGCGGGGGTCAGCTCGGCCGTCTCGCCGCTGCTGCCGACCTGTACGCCGCCGCCCGCGCCCGCCGTCACGCTGACCACCGCGCCGGGCTGCACGCCGGCGCGGCGCAGCGTGTACATGAGCTGGGCGTCCGTCTGGATCGGCTCGCCGATGCGGCGCACCACGACCGTCTTGCCGCCGTCGCCCGCGTCCAGCTCGGCCAGGCTCACCATGTCGTCGCTCAGGAACGGGGGAGCCTCCGACGTCTCGCCCAGCTCCTCCAGGCCCGGGATCGGGTTGCCGTACGGAGACTCGGTGGGGTGCCGCAGCAGCTCCAGGACGCGGCGCTCGACCGCCTCGCTCATCACGTGCTCCCAGCGGCACGCCTCCGCGTGCACCTGCTCCCACTCCAGGCCGATCACGTCGACGAGCAGGCACTCGGCCAGCCGGTGCTTGCGCATCACGCGCGTCGCCAGCCGCCGCCCCTCCTCGGTGAGCTCCAGGTGTCGGTCCCCGGCCACGGTCAGCAGCCCGTCGCGTTCCATGCGCGCGACCGTCTGGCTCACCGTCGGGCCGCTCTGGTCGAGCCGCTCGGCGATCCGGGCACGCATGGGGACCACACCCTCCTCCTCCAGCTCCAGGATGGTGCGGAGATACATCTCCGTGGTGTCGATGAGTCCGGACATGCGCGCCCCTCGTCAGTTCGTGCGGTGGCCCTGACGTTCAATTCTGACGCATACGGCGGACAACCGGGTCCGGCCCGTCGAGCACCGCCCGATCCGTCGCACCCGCTTGACAGGGACGCGGTCCGAACCTCACCGTGATCGCGGTGTCACACGGCGTCCCGGAGGGGTACGGGACGTCCGACGGAGCGTGTCGCGACGACGGGAGGCCGTACGGACATGGGCGGGAACGGACCGGCGGAACGCTTCATCGACGCGGCCATCGGCCTGCTGGCACGGGTGCGGGAGGAGGAGTCCGACACCATCGCGGCGGCCGGGAAGCTGATCGCGGACGCCTTCACCGCCGGCGGTCGCGTCTTCGCCTTCGGCGCGGGGCACTCCTCGCTGCCCGCCCAGGACGTGGTCTACCGGGCGGGCGGGCTCGCCGTGATGAACCTCCTGCCCGTGCCGGGCGCCGTCGGCGTGGACGTCGTGCCCGCGACGCTGGGCAGCGCGCTGGAGCGGGTGGCGGGCCTGGCGTCCGCCGTGCTGGAGACGGGCCCGACGCGGGCCAGCGACGTCCTGGTGGTGATCTCCCTGTCCGGCCGCAACACGCTGCCCGTGGAGATGGCCTCCCGCGCCCGTGAGCTCGGCCTGAAGGTGATCGGCGTGACCTCCGTGGCGTACGCGGAGGCCACCACGCCGCGGAACGCCTCGGGCACGTTCCTGAAGGACCACTGCGACGTCGTCGTCGACAGCAAGATCGCGGTGGGCGACGCGGAGCTGACGGTGGACGGCGTCGACGCCCCCTTCGCCCCCGCCTCGACGGTCGTGACGAGCGCGATCATGCAGGCCGTCGTCGCCTCCGCGGCCGGCGAGCTGGCCGCCCGCGGCGTCGCCCCGCCCCTGCTGCGCTCGGGCAACGTGGACGGCGGGCACGAGTGGAACGACCGCGTGCTGAAGGAGCACGCGGACCGCATCTTCTACCGCTGAACGGACCGGACGGCCCGCGGCCGACGCCCCGGCCCGAGCGCCCGGCGGGCTCAGGCCAGGACGCGGGCGAGGTCGACCGCGGCGGCCACGCGGTCCGCGACGGCCTCCGCACAGGTGACGTCCGAGCGGTCGAACGCGCGACGGCTCGGGCCCCGCAGGAACGTGAGCACGCCCAGGGACCGTCCCCGGCTGCGCAGGACCACGCACAGCCCGTGCACCGTGCCCTCCGGCCATTTGCGGGCCCGCGCCCACCCCGACACCGCCGCGCCGCCCACGCTCGTGCGGACCGGACCGCAGCGCTCGTACGCCTGGAGTGCCGGATGCTCCCGCGGGTAGCACACCGGGACGCCCGTCGCCGCCGTGCCCGGCGCCGGGGCCTCGGCGGTGCGGATCAGCCGGACCGGGGAGTCGCCGGCCGCCAGGTCCAGCAGCGCGTGGTCGGCGAAGCCCGCCAGCGCGAAGTCCAGGTGGACCGCCGCCGCCTCCATCGGGTCCTCGCACTCGGCCGCGGCCCGGGCCGCCCGGTGGAGCTGGTTGCCGCGGAAGCGGAACCGCGCCGCGTCCTGCTCGGCCCGCCGGGTGTCGGTGACGTCCTGGAAGAACCACGCCACGCCCAGCGGCACCGGCGCCTCCTCCGCCATCGGGGAGACCAGCCGCAGGAAGCCGCTGCGCCAGCAGCGGCGCGCGTCCCCGCCGCCCGCACCGCCACCCGCGCCGCCGCCCAGGGAGCCCCGGTCCGCCCGGTCGGGGTCTTTGCGCAACGTCACCCACAGCTCCGCCGGGCCCTGCGCCGGGCCCTCCGCCAGCACGTGCTGGAGCGCGCTCTCCAGCTCCTCCACGCCCTCCCCCACCAGCTCGCCCAGCGGTCGCCCCAGCATCGACGTGCGGCCGACGCGCAGCGCGCGGGCGGCGTGGGCGTTGGCGACGGCCGGACGCAGATCGGCGTCGACCAGGACCACGCCCCACGAGGCGTCCTCGAACAGCGCCTCGCTCAGGGCGATCGACCGCTCCAGGTCGATCTGCGTGCGCGCCTCGCTGAACGCGCAGTAGACGCCGATGGGCCCGCCGTCCGCGCCGCGCACCCCGGAGGACTGGGTGCGCACCAGCACCCGCCCGCCGTCCTTGCGCAGCAGCGCGAACTCGTGGACCTGCCGGCCGGGCGCGGTCAGCGCGCCGAGCAGCCGCGCCTGGACGTCCTCGGCGTCGGCCGCGCGCACCGCCCAGCCCGCCAGCCCCCGGCGGCCGATGGCCTCCTGTCTCGTCCAGCCCAGGATGCGTTCGGCCTCGCGGTTCCAGTGGGTCACGACGCCCTCGGCGTCGAAGGCGCACAAGGCCGCGTCCATGCCGTCCAGCAGGGACGCGAGCAGCAGCTCGTCCTCGAGGCCCCCGGCGCCCCGGGAGTCCGGGACCGTCGGGGCCGGCCCGGTGGAGCCACCGCGGACGTCTCCTCCGTCACCGGCGCCGTGTTCGAAGTGGGTCTCGGACTGAGCGGTCACCTGACACCCCCGACTGGACGCTGCGCGCACCTGCACTCCCGATCATTCAACTCGAACGTGACGCAGCCCACACGCGGTTCGGGAAAATCGTTGTACCCCCGAAATTCGCTTGCCGTTGCCCGGTACCGGGTCTTAACGTGCGAGGTACACGAGAAGGGAGGTGGTTCGGCAAATGAGTTGTTACCGGACGCGTGAGGTGGCTGCGGCCTAGGGGCCGTACGTCACAGCGTGACGCCGGCACCGCCGGCCAATCCCAAGCAGTCACCCGACCCGCGGGCTGTCGGTACGTCCGACCGACCTCCGTCGCGCATCGCGCGACCGGGGCCAGGCCCGCGGGTTGTCCGCGTTCCGGCGCACCGCGTCGGAACGCGCCCTTCGGGGCCGAACCCCAGGGACATCGGGGCCGAAGCTCAGGGGCAGAGGCGTTCGACCGTCCAGCCGGTGTCCGTCCTGACGTAGCGCAGCCGGTCGTGGAGGCGGTTCTCGCGGCCCTGCCAGAACTCCACCGTCTCCGCCCGGACCCGGTAGCCGCCCCACTGCGGCGGGACCGGGACGCCCTCCGTCTCCGGGTAGCGGGCCGCCAGGGCCGCGTACGTGCGGTCCAGCTCCTCCCTGGAGGCCACCTTCGAGGACTGTTCGCTGGCCCACGCGCCCAGCTTCGAACCGTGCGGGCGGGTGCGGAAGTAGGCCGCCGTCTCATCCCGGCCGGTGCGCTCCGCCGTGCCCGAGACGATCACCTGGCGGGCGACGGAGTGCCAGGGGAAGAGCAGCGAGACGTACGGGTTCGCCTCGATCTCGCGCCCCTTGCGGGAGCCGTAGTTGGTGTAGAACACGAAGCCGCGTTCGTCGAACTGCTTGAGCAGGACCGTGCGGGAGCTGGGTCGTCCGCGGTCGTCCGCCGTGGAGACGACCATCGCGTTGGGCTCGTGCAGTCCGGCGGTCACCGCGTCCTCGAACCAGCGCAGGAACTGCTCGTACGGGTCGTCGGCGAGGTCCTCCTCGCGGAGCCCCTCCGCGCGGTAGTGGGCCCGCATCGAGGCGGGGTCCAGGTGCGGGCGGTGGGCGAGGGCTTCACGGGCTGCGTCGTCGGCTTGAGGCACGCGTTCATCTTGCAGCATGACCGTCACACGGTGTCGGCGCGGACGGACGAGCCTGCCCGTTCTCCACCGCGCGTACACCTGGCGACGGGAGCGGCGAAGTGTGCCGCATCTCACTCTTCCCCGCACCTGAGGAATCCGGACAGAATGACCGGTCGGACGACTGTGGCCTTCGCACATCGCGGGCTATCGTGTCCGAAGAGCCGCTGTCGGTGACCACCAGCAGCGCGGGCATGACCGGGCACCGGCCCGGCCCGCCGGCCCCACGACGGCGGAGCCGCACCGGTGGACCTCCGAGAGCCGACCGGCCCCACGGGTCTCCCCCGCCGTCGCCCTCCCGCCGAACCACACACGAGGAGCCGCCTGATGTCCGACTTCGTACCCGGGCTCGAGGGAATCGTCGCGTTCGAGACGGAGATCGCCGAACCGGACAAGGAGGGCGGCGCCCTTCGCTACCGGGGCGTGGACATCGAGGACCTGGTGGGCCACGTCTCCTTCGGCAACGTGTGGGGTCTGCTGGTGGACGGCAGCTTCAACCCCGGCCTGCCCCCGGCCGAGCCCTTCCCCATCCCGGTGCACTCCGGCGACGTCCGGGTGGACGTGCAGTCCGCGCTGGCGATGCTCGCGCCCGTGTGGGGCCTGAAACCGCTGCTCGACATCGACGAGGAGCAGGCCCGCGAGGACCTGGCGCGGGCCGCGGTGATGGCGCTGTCCTACGTGGCCCAGTCGGCGCGCGGGCAGGGCCTGCCGATGGTCCCGCAGAAGGAGATCGACAAGGCCGAGACCGTCGTGGAGCGCTTCATGCGCCGCTGGCGGGGCGAGCCCGATCCCAAGCACGTCGCGGCCGTGGACGCCTACTGGACGTCGGCCGCCGAGCACGGCATGAACGCCTCCACCTTCACCGCCCGCGTCATCGCCTCCACCGGCGCGGACGTGGCGGCGGCGCTGTCGGGCGCGGTCGGCGCGATGTCCGGACCGCTGCACGGTGGCGCGCCCTCCCGCGTGCTGGGCATGATCGAGGAGATCGAGCGGACCGGGGACGCCGAGGCGTACGTCAAGCGGACCTTGGACAGGGGCGAGCGCCTGATGGGCTTCGGTCACCGCGTCTACCGCGCCGAGGACCCGCGGGCGCGCGTGCTGCGCCGTACCGCCAAGGAGTTGGGCGCGCCGCGCTACGAGGTCGCCGAGGCGCTGGAGAAGGCGGCGCTGGAGGAGCTCCACAACCGTCGTCCGGACCGGGTGTTGGCCACCAACGTGGAGTTCTGGGCGGCCATCGTGCTGGACTTCGCCGAGGTCCCGGCGCACATGTTCACCTCGATGTTCACCTGTGCCCGCACCGCCGGCTGGTCGGCGCACATCCTGGAGCAGAAGCGCACCGGGCGGCTGGTGCGTCCCTCCGCCCGCTACGTCGGCCCCGGCTCGCGCGACCCGCGTGAGATCGAGGGCTACGACGAGATAGCCCGCCGCTGAGCCCCCTCGGACGACGCCACGGCCCCGGCGCGGGGTTCACCGCGCCGGGGCCGTGGCGTTCCGCGTCCGTCACCGGAGCCCGACAGGGCGCCCCGTCACTCCGACCGTCACCTCGGCCGTCCGGCGCGCCGGATGAGGTCGACGGTGGCGCGGGGGTCGTCGACCTCCACCACGAGGCGGGCGTACCGCTCGTCGGCGAGCTCGATGACGACGGCCTTGTCGGGGTTCTTCACGTCCCAGAAGACGCGCTCGCCGCCGCGGTGGTAGGTGCCCGCGACGATGACGCCGGGTATGTGGGTGCCGGGTGCGCGTATGCCCTTGTACTCGTGGACGATGCCGGGGTCGCGGGCGGCTCCGCGGACGTTGGCGAGAGGTATCCGCAGGCGGCCCTTGAACGCCCAGAGCTTGTCGAGCCCCTCCATCTCGACGGTGAGGGTGTCGTCGGTGACGGTGACACGGGCCATGGTCGGTCTCCTGTCGCTCCTGTCGGGCGGTCGTCGGTCGGGTGCGCGAGGCACGCGGGCGGCGCGGGCGCCGCTTCGGGGCCGGCTCGGCGGCGCCCGTGGCACGGGAGCGTAGTCGCAGGCCGCGCACGGTCGCGGCCGGCCGCGCTCCGTCGGGGACGGGGCGCGGCCGGCCGTCGGTGACGCCGGGTCGGCCGGCGGGTCAGTCGCGCACCGGGATCTCGACGTGGGAGGACTTCCCGCCGGGTGAGGAGAAGGTGAGCTTCGCGCCGAACGGGTTGTGCTCGGCGTAGAGGGGGTCGACGGTGTCGATCACCAGGGCGAGCCGGTGCCCGGCCGGCACGTCGTAGGCCGTGGAGAACAGCTCCAGGTCCACGTCGAACGCCTCGCCCGGCGTCCTGTCGTGGAAGCTGAACGGCGCGTGGGTGACCAACCTGCCGACGCCCAGCGCGTTCACGTCGTACAGGTGGGCGACGAAGGTGCCGCTGGAGCGGTTGCTCGTCACCGTGGTGCGCAGCTTCACGGTGCCGCGTATCCGCCGTTTCTCGGTGTACCGCTCCGACGTCCAGACGGCGGAGTACCAGTCGGGCAGCAGCGGGACGGACACCGTCGGCGGGAGTTCGACGAGTTGGTCGAGGAGGCCGGAGAGCATGACGATTCCGCCGTTGGCTCCCGAGTCGACGCCCGTCAGGACGCGCTCGGTGTCGTTCAGGGCGATCCGCTCCGTGCCGGACGTCGCGTCCTTCCAGCTCGCGTGGCTCTCCTCGCCCCCGCCGCGGACGCCGAACACGACGGGGTCCTCCTCGTCGATGCCGTTGTCCTCGCCCTTGAGGTGGTGGTCGAGCCAGCGTTCGGCGTTGTTCCACACGTCGTTGGGCAGCCCCAGCAGGCCGCCGATCTCCGGGGTGGCGTGGTCGCCGGCCCGGAACTCCAGCCGCTTGGGGCCGGTCAGCTTCTCGTAGAAGTCGACGTACTGGTTGGGCGGGAAGATGGAGTCGCCCCAGGCGTTGCCCAGCATGATCGCGGCGCCGTTCGCGTTGATCCGATCGACGTGGACGGAGGCGGAGCGCTTCTTCCCCCAGTCGATCATGTTCTGTTCCTTCTCCAGGTCGGAGCCGAGGAAGCCGGTGATGATCTCCTCGAACTCGTCGCCGGGGCGGCCGGTGAGGTAGCCGGCGCCGGTGAGGAACGCGGCTGCCTGGGTGTGCTGGGTGCGACCGCTGTAGATGGAGTCGACGAGGTCCGCCCAGCCGCTCATCGCGACCACGGCCTTGATCCGGTCGTCGAACGCGGAGGCCAGCAGGCTGATGCCGGCGCCGTAGGAGACGCCGGCCATGCCGACGCGCTCGGGGTCGGCGGGGGTGTTGGCCAGCGCCCAGTCGATGACCCTCGACGCGTCGGCGATGTCGGGCGGGCCAGCGACCTCGATCTCGCCGCCGGACTGCCAGAAGCCGCGCGAGTTGTAGCCGAGCACGACGTAACCGGACGCGGCGAGCTTCTTCGCCTGGGCGAGGTACTCGATCTGCGGCATGGACCAACTGGTGGGGAGGACGACGAGCGGATAGCGACTCCCGTCCGCCGGGACGTCGGCGGGGGCGACGACGTTGGCGGCGAGCTTCGTGCCGCCGTCGCCGGGGATGTCGACGAACCGGACGGTCGTCGAGCCGGACGCGGCGTGGGCGGTGGTGGCCGGGCCGACGACGGTCCCGGCCACCACCGCGGCCGAGGCGACGAAGGCGGCGGACGTGCGCAGGTGCCTGTGAGGGTGTCCCATGGGCCCTCTCTCCTCTGTGGGTCGCCGGCCTGGGGAAACCGGCGTGTGGGGGAAAGTGACCCGAGAGTAGGAGTATTGATTACCAGCGGTAACCCCTCAAGGGGTTACGCATCCGTAACTTTTGTCCCAGGCACCACTCGTCTCCTCGACCGCCCTCACTCGGCGGCGTCCTCCAACGCCTCCGCCAGGACCTCCGCCAGGTGACGGGCGCGCACGCCGCCGAGCTGGGCGAGCTGGGTGCGGCAGGAGTAGCCGTCGGCCAGCAGCACGGTTCCGGGGGCGGCGGCGCGGACCGAGGGCAGCAGCTTCTCCTCGGCGCAGGCGACGGAGACCTCGTAGTGCCCCTTCTCGAAGCCGAAGTTGCCCGCCAGCCCGCAGCACCCGTCGCTCAACCCGCCCGTCAGCCCGGTCTTCTCCCGCAGTCGCCGTTCCGCCGCGTCGCCCAGGACGGCGTGCTGGTGGCAGTGGGTCTGGCCGGCCACCGGACGGTCGACACGCGGCGGGGTCCAGTCGGGGGCGCACTCCTCCAACACCTGCGCGAAGGTGCGGACGGACGCCGCCAGTCGCCTCGCGCGCGGGTCGTCCGGCAGCAGCTCGACCGCGTCGGTGCGCAGCGCCGCCGCGCACGGCGGCTCCAGGACGACCACCGGCAGGCCCGCGTCCAGGACCGGCTCCAGCCGGTCCAGGGTGCGGCGCAGCACGCGGCGGGCGCCGTCGAGCTGCCCGGTGGAGATCCAGGTCAGGCCGCAGCAGACCCGGCCCGCGCCCGGCGGGAGGACGACCTCCAGTCCGGCGGCCTCCAGGACGCGGACGGCGGCGGTGCCCGCCTCGGGCGAGAGGTGGTTGGTGAAGGTGTCCGGCCACAGCACGACGCGCCGCCGGCCCGCGCCCGCCCGTCCCCGTCGGTGCCGACGCCACCAGCGGACGAACGGAGTGCGCGGCAGCGGCGGGACGTCCCGCTCCGGCGCGATGCCGCCCAGTCGCTTGCCCAGGGCCGCGAGCGGGGTGCGGGCCAGGGCGTTGACCAGCGGGGCGGTGCGGGTGGCGGCCACCACGCGCAGCCACAGCGGCAGCAGGCCCATCGAGTAGTGGGCCGCCGGCCGGCGGCGGCCCGCGTAGTGGTGGTGGAGGAACTCGGCCTTGTAGGTGGCCATGTCCACCCCGACCGGGCAGTCCCGGCGGCACCCCTTGCAGGACAGGCACAGGTCCAGCGCCTGGAGCACCTCCTTCGAGCGCCACCCGTCGGTGACCACCTCGCCCGCCAGCATCTCGTGGAGCAGCCGCGCCCGGCCGCGGGTGGAGTGCATCTCCTCCCCCGTCGCCCGGTACGAGGGGCACATCACGCCCGCGCTCCCCGACGGGTTGCGGCACTTGGCGACGCCCACGCACCGCCGCACCGCCGCCGAGAAGTCCCCGCCGTCGTCGGGGTAGCCGAAGACGACGGGGAGCGGCTCGCGGGGCAGCGGCGCGAAGCGCAGATTCTCGTCCAGGCGGTGGGGGCGGACGAGCATGCCGGGGTTGAGGCCGCCTGTGGGGTCCCACAGGTCCTTGAAGCGGGCGAACAGCCCCACCAGCTCGGGCCCGTACATCCTCGGCAGCAGCTCGGCGCGCGCCTGCCCGTCGCCGTGCTCGCCCGACAGCGATCCGCCGTGCGCCACCACCAGGTCGGCGAGGTCGGTGGAGAAGCGGCGGAAGCGGGCGATGCCCTCCTCGTGGATCAGGTCGAAGTCGATACGGACGTGGACACAGCCGTCGCCGAAGTGGCCGTAGGGCAGTCCGCGCAGCCCGTGCTCGGTCAGCAGGGCGCGGAAGTCCCGCAGGTAGGCGCCGAGGTTGACGGGCGGCACGGCACAGTCCTCCCAGCCCGGCCACGCCTCGCTGCCGTCGGGCAGGCGGGTGGCGGTGCCGGCGGCGTCCTCGCGCACCCGCCACAGGGCGCGCACCCCGTCGGGGTCGGTGACCAGGACGTGGCCCGTGGCGTCGCCGGCCGCCGCCCGGCACAGCCGTTCGGCGGCTCCCCGCGCCTCGGCCCGATTCGCGCCGCCGACCTCGACGAACAGCCACGCCTCGCCTCGGGGCAGCGCGGCGCGCTCGGCCTCGGGGACCAGGTCGCTCGCCATGCCCTCCACGGTCAGCGGGTGGTGGGGCAGGAGGGTGGCGGCGGCGTCGGCGGCGGCGCTCTCGTCCGCGTAGCCGAGCACCGCCAGCACCCGCGCGCCGGGCCGCTCGACCAGCCTCACGGTGGCGGACGTGACCACCCCGAGCGTGCCCTCGCTGCCGGTGAAGGCCCGCGCCCAGTCCTCCCCGCGCTCCGGCAGCAGCGCGTCCAGGGCGTAGCCGGAGATGCGGCGCGGCAGTTCGGGGAAGCCGGTGCGCAGCCGGGCGAGCTCCCCCGCCACCAGCGCCCGCGCCCCGGCGCGCAGCCGCTCGGGCACGCCGTCCCCACCGGGCGCGAGCCGGGCGCGCTCCCCGCCGTAAGTGAGCACGTCCAAGGCGAGGACGTTGTCGGCGGTGGTGCCCCAGGCCACCGAGTGGGAACCGCAGGAGTTGTTGCCGATCATCCCGCCGAGCGTGCAGCGGCTGTGGGTGGAGGGGTCGGGGCCGAACGTCAGCCCGTGGACGCCGGCCGCCCGGCACAGGTCGTCCAGGACCACCCCCGGCTGGACGACGGCCGTACGGGTGGTGGGGTCGATCGACTCGATCGCGGCCATGTGGCGGGTGAAGTCCAGCACCACCCCCGTGCCCGTCGCCTGCCCGGCGATCGAGGTGCCCCCGCCGCGCGGCACCACCGGCACCCCCGCCTCCCGGCACACCGCCAGCGCCGCCGCCACGTCGTCCGCGTCGCGCGGCGCGACGACGGCCGGCGGAACCCGCCGGTAGTTGGAGGCGTCCATCGTCATCAGGGCACGGCTCGCGGGGTCGTCGGCGACGTCTCCGCGCACGACGGCCCGCAGCGCCCGCGCCACCTCGCGCGCCTCGGCCGCCCCGACCGCCTTCCCCACCGTCTCCTCCGTCATGTCACCCATGGCACCAGCCTGCCCCTTCGCCGGCGTGTCTCGCGGGGTGGACGCCGGCCGGAACGGGCGGCGGCGACGGTCTACTCTCGTTTCCGTGGCCGATCTCCAGATTCCCGCAGACATCAAGCCCGCCGACGGACGATTCGGTTCGGGCCCGTCCAAGGTGCGCCCCGAGGCGCTGAGCGCCCTGGCCGCCACCGGTACGTCCCTGATGGGCACCTCACACCGCCAGGCTCCGGTGAAGAACCTGGTCGGCCGGGTGCGCGAGGGCGTGAAGGACCTCTTCGGTCTCCCGGAGGGCTACGAGGTGGTCCTGGGCAACGGTGGTTCCACCGCCTTCTGGGACATCGCCACCCACGGCCTGATCGAGTCCAAGTCCCAGCACCTGTCCTTCGGCGAGTTCTCCTCGAAGTTCGCCAAGGCCGCCAAGCTCGCGCCGTGGCTGGCCGAGCCGTCCGTGATCTCCTCCGACCCCGGCACGCACCCGCTGCCGAACGCCGAGGCCGGGGTGGACGTGTACGCCCTCACCCACAACGAGACCTCCACCGGTGTCGCCATGCCGCTCAGGCGGGTCGCGGGCGCCGACGAGGGCGCCCTGGTCGTGGTGGACGCCACCTCGGGCGCGGGCGGCCTGCCGGTGGACATCGCCGAGACGGACGTCTACTACTTCGCCCCGCAGAAGTCGTTCGCCGCGGACGGCGGCCTGTGGATCGGCGTGTTCTCCCCGGCCGCGCTGGAGCGGGCCGAGCGGATCGCCGCGAGCGACCGGCACATCCCGGCGTTCTTCGACCTGCCGACCGCGATCGACAACTCCCGCAAGAACCAGACGTACAACACCCCGGCCCTGGCCACGCTCTTCCTCCTGGCCGACCAGTTGGAGTGGATCAACGGCCAGGGCGGTCTGGAGTGGGCCGCCGCCCGCACCGCCGACTCCTCCTCGCGGCTGTACGGCTGGGCGGAGAAGTCCGAGTTCGCCACCCCCTTCGTGACCGACCCCGAGAAGCGCTCGCAGGTCGTCGGCACGATCGACTTCGCCGACGGCGTGGACGCCGCCGCGATCGCCAAGACGCTGCGCGCCAACGGCATCGTGGACACCGAGCCGTACCGCAAGCTGGGCCGCAACCAGCTCCGGGTCGCGATGTTCCCGGCCGTCGAGCCGGCGGACGTCGAGGCGCTGACGGCGTGCGTGGACTACGTCGTCGAGCGGCTCTGAGCACACCACCGCGCGTGACCGCCGCCGGCTCAGCGCGACAGCCGCTGGAAGCGGCGCACCGCCAGGGGCAGGAAGACGGCCGTGATGACCAGCGGCCAGACCACCGCCATCAGCGCCGCGTTCTCCTCGATCCAACTCCCGCCGCTCGCCACCGGGTTGCCGAACAGCTCCCGGATCGCGTCGGCGGTGGAGGAGACCGGGTTCCACATCGCGATGGCGCCCAGCCAGTCCGGCATCATCGAGGGCGGCGTGAAGACGCTGGAGATCATCCCGAAGGGGAAGGCCACGGCGAACAGGTTCCCCGCCGCCTCCTGGTTGGGGACGAGCAGCCCGAGGAACACCCCGACCCAGATCAGCGCGGAGCGCAGCAGGAGCAGCAGCACGAAGGCCCAGAGGGTCGCGAGCACCCCGCCGTCCGAGCGCCAGCCGACGGCCAGGGCGATCAGGACCAGCACCACCAGGTCCAGCGCGGCGTGGAGCACGTCGGAGACGCCGCGGCCGGTGACCACCGCGGAGGGGGACATCGGCATGGACCGGAACCGGTCGGTGACCCCGCGGTCCTTGTCGATGACGACGGCCATGGCGGTGTTCATGAAGCCGAAGGCCATCGTCATGGTGAACATGCCGGGCAGCGCGTACGCCTCGTAGTCCGCCGTGCCCACGTCCATGGCGCTGCCGAAGACGTAGACGAACAGCAGCACCGAGACGATCGGGAAGCCGAGCTGCCAGGCGACGATGGACGGCTGCTTGACGAGGTGGAGGAGGTCGCGGCGGACGATCGTCCAGCAGTCCGCGACCGCCCAGTACAGGCGCCGTCCGTCCCCGTCGGGGAGGACGGGGGCGGGGGTGGTGTCGGGTGCGGCGCTCACGCTGCGGTCTCCTTCTTCTCCGTCTTCTCGTGTTCTCCGGTCCGCCCGTTCCTCTCGTTCCCCCCGGTCGCGCCCTCCGTCCCGTCCCGGTCCGCGCGGTGGCCGGTCAGGTGCAGGAAGACCTCGTCCAGGGTGGGGCGGCGCAGCCCGATGTCCTCCACCCCGACGCCCTCGTCCTGGAGGGTCCGGGCCACCTCGGTGAGCGCGGCCACCCGGTCGGTGACCGGCGCGTGCACCCGGCGCTCCTCGGGGTCGGTGTGGGGTTCGGCGCCGTCCGCGACCGTGGCGAGGACGCGGACGGCGGTGGGGATGTCGGCCGCGTCGCGGAGCACGACCTCGACGCGGTCGCCGCCGATGGAGCCCTTCAGCCCGGCCGGGGTGTCGTCGGCGATGCGCACGCCCCGGTCGAGGACGGTGATGCGGTCGGCGAGCTTGTCGGCCTCGTCCAGGTACTGCGTGGTGAGCAGCACCGTGGTGCCGCCCGCGACCAGGGAGCGCACCGCCTCCCACACCTCGTTGCGGCTGCGCGGGTCCAGGCCGGTGGTGGGCTCGTCCAGGAAGAGCACGTCGGGTGCGAGGATCATGCCCGCGGCCAGGTCGAGCCGCCGCCGCATGCCGCCGCTGTAGGTCTTGAGCTGCTTGTCGCCGGCGTCCGTCAGGCCGAAGCGCTCCAGCAGTTCGTCGGCGCGCCGGCGGGCGCGGCGGGTGCCGAGGTGGAACAGTCGGCCGAACATCTCCAGGTTCTGCCGGCCGGTGAGGATCTCGTCGACCGCCGCGTACTGGCCGACCAGCCCGATCCCGCGGCGCACCCGGCCGGGCTCGCGGACCACGTCGTGACCGGCCACGGTGGCGCGCCCGCCGTCGAGGCGGACGAGCGTGGCCAGGATGCGCACGGCGGTGGTCTTGCCCGCGCCGTTGGGGCCGAGCAGGCCGTGCACGGTGCCCCGCCGGACGGCGAGGTCGAAGCCGTCCAGGGCGTGCTTGTCGCCGTACCGCTTGACCAGCCCTTCCGCCAGCACGGCGTACTCGGCGCTTCCGGCGCCGTGGGGTGTCGTCATGGTGCCTCCCTCCGAACCGGGTACACCGTACTCGATTGCGCGTACGGTGTACCCGGTTTTTTCGCCCACCCGTAGGATCGGGTGCGATGAGCACCGAAAGAAGCGGCGACTACCTGCGGCGCAGCCTCGAACTCCTGTGGGGGCGACGCGAGCGCCCCACCCGCGGCCCCAAGCCGGCCCTGACGCTGGAGCGCATCGTCGCCGCGGGCGTCCGGATCGCCGACGCCGAGGGGATCGAGGCGTTGTCCATGCGCCGCGTCGCCGCCGAACTGAGGGTCGGCACGATGTCGCTCTACCGCTACGTGCCGGGCAAGGCCGAACTGCTGGAGCTGATGATCGACCGCGCCTACGGCATGACGGACGGCACCGACGCGCCCGAGGGAGCCAACTGGCGCACGGTCCTGCGGTACGTCGCCCTCGGCACGTGGCGGATGTACCTGGACCACCCCTGGCTGCTCCAGGTGAACCTGGCCCGGCCCGTGCTCGGACCCGCCGCCGTGGCCGGCTTCGACTACGCCCTCTCCGGCCTGGCCGACCTGGACATCACCGACCACGAGCGGATCGGGTTCGTCGCCGCCGTCGACGGCTACGTCGCCGGCTGCGCCCGCACCCATGTCAACGCCGCCCAGGCCGCCCGGCAGACCGGCATCAGCGACGAGGAATTCTGGGCCGCGCACGGGCCCATGCTGGAGAAGGCGATGCTCAGCGGCGCCTACCCGCACGTCGCGGCCCTCGCCGAGGACACCTTCGCCGTCCCCGGCGAGAGACTCTTCGAGTTCGGCCTGGAACGGCTGCTCGACGGACTGGAGACGTTCCTCGCCCGCCGGTCCGGCGCGGGCGGCGGGGCGAACGGCGGGGAAGCGAGCGGCGGCACGGACGGCATCGAGGCCGACTGAACGTCGCGCACCCCGTCGACAACCGCTCCCCCGTCCACCACCATGGCTCCGTCCCGGACGGTCCGGAACGGTCCGGGAGGGTCCGACGCGGGCGGCACACGGGGAGGCACGGGTGGGGGCGGAATCGATGGGCCGGTTCGGACGGTTCGGCCGGCGGGGCGCGACGGTCGTCGCCGCGGTGCTCCTGGCGGTGACCGCGACGGCGGGATGCGACGCGGAAGGGGCGACCGCCCCGGACGGCAAGACGACCGGCATGCCGTCCCCCGACCCGACGACCCGGAAAACGTCTCCCGCCGCCTCCCCCGACCCGACGACCACCCCGTCCGTGGCCCCTCTCGGGAAGACGCTGCTCGCCGTGACCAAGACCGGTGGCATCGCGGGCGTGTACGTGGGCGTCGTCGTCGAACGGGACGGTTCGGTGGAGGTCCTGGACGGCTCGGGCAAAGCCGCGCGGTCCGATCGGATGCCGGGGGAGGACCTGGCCGAACTGCGCGCCCTCCTGGAGAGCGAGGAGTTCCGGAGCCTGCCGCGGCGCCTCCTCGACCGGCAGGTCGCCGACGCGTTCGTCTACGAGTTCGTCACGCCGGGGCACGCCGTCCTCACCGACGAGACCTCCCTGCGCGATCCGCTGCGGGACGTCCTGGCGCTGGTCGGCCCCTGGCTGGACGACGAGGGTCGGACGTCACCGTGACACGGCTCCCGGCGCGACCCCTCGACGGCGGGGCGTCGTCCTGCCGCCTCACCCCCTGAGCCGGGCCGCCCGGCGCACGGCGAGGACGAGGACGGCGACCGAGGCGAGAGCCAGGACGAGGACGGCGGTGGCCCCCTCCCCCTCTCCCGCCCCGTCGTCCGCCCGATCGTCCGCCCGATCGTCGGACGTCTCCGTGCCGCCGTCCGCCGCGTCCCCCTTCCCGTCCCGGGGACGCTCCGACGCCTCCTGACGCCGCGCTCCCTCGGGGAGTTGGTCACCGGACAGCTCCACCGCCCGGACCGCGCCGCGCTCGCCCTCCGTGCCGTACAGCAGGGTGCGGCCGTCCGGAGTGAAGGTCAGCGACTCGCCCTGACGCTGCATCGGCACGGTCAACCGCCCCAGCTCGTGCGGCTTCCCGTCCCGCCAGGCGTACATGGTCCCGCCGAAGTAGCCGCGCACCGCCAGCCGGGTGCCGTCCGGGGAGAAGGCGGCGTCGGTCGCCCACACGTCGACGGCGGCGACACGGGTGAAGGTGTTGACGCCGGACTCCGAGAGCTCCTCGGGCCCGGCGTACAGCGCGCCGCCGTCCTCGTGCTTGCTGACGATGTAAGCCCGCCCGGTGTCGGGGTGGACCGCCAGCGACTCGGCGTCGCGCGGGCCGTCGGCGTAGCGCACGGTGAAGCGGGTGACCGGCACTTCCCGGTCGACCAGTTTCTCGGGCTCGGCGAAGCGGTAGATCCACACCTCCGGCCACCGACCGCCGAAGTTGTCGCCGATGTCGCCCACGTACACGTGGCCGTCCGGGCCGACCGAGACGGCCTCGACGTCGCGCGGGGCGATACCGCTCAGGGTGATCGTGGCGACCGTCCGCCCGGTACGGCCGTCCACCGCGTAGACGTACGGCCCGTCGTCGCTGTCGTTGTGCGTCCAGTACACGCCGGGGTGCGCGCGGCTCGCGGCCAGTCCGCTGGACTCGGTGATCCGCTCGTCCTCGATGGTGAAGCCGGCGTCGCCGTCGGCGGCCCCCGCCGTCCCGGCCGTCCCGAACACGATCACCGTCGCCGCGCCCAGGGCGCACACCAACCTCCGCATGGCTCCCAGCCTGCCATTCACCGGGGGCACCCCGGGCGGGCGACGTTCACCCGCGGTCGGTCACCGGGTCACCAACGCTCCGTCCGCGGCCCGGTGAACTCCTTCTCGGACTTCCCGGGCTTCCCGCAGAACTCCGCCTCCGGCACGGAGCCGGTCGATGCCGAGGTGTTGACGTTGTACGCCATGGTGCGCGAACCGTTCCGGGTGGAGACGACGAGGGAGGTCGAGCCGTGGATGCCGCCGCTGTGGCCCCACACCGTCACACCGCACGACAGGGGCCGGGCCTGGATGCCCAGCCCGTACCGGTCGCCCTCCCCGGTGGGGACGGTGGAGAGCAGCTCGGCCATGCTCTCCTCGGAGAGCAGCCGGCCGTCCAGCAGCGCCCGCAGGAAGCGGTTGAGGTCGTCCACGGTGGAGATCATCTCGCCCGCCGCCCCGGCGACCGACGGGTTGATCTCGGTCACGTCGACCAACTCCCCCTCACTGCCGAACCGTTCGTAGGCCCGGCCGTGCGGAGGCGGCATCGTCGCGCGGGTGCCCGGCACCACCGTGGAGCGCAGCCCCAACGGCTCGATCACGCGCCGCTCCACCTCGTCGGCGTAGGAGTGGCCGGTGACCGCCTCGATCACCAGGCCCGCCAGGACGTAGTTGGTGTTGGAGTAGCTCCAGTCCGTGCCCGGCGCGAAGACGGGCTCGTGCTCCATGGCGATGGCGACGAGTTGCTCGGGGGTCCAGGTGTCGTAGCGGTGTTCGAAGAAGCCCGACTTGAAGACCTTCTCCTGAAACTCGAGATCGGAGGTGACGTCGTAGATCCCGCTGGTGTGGTTGAGGAGCTGCCGGACGGTGACCTCCCGGCCGTCGTGCCCATGGCCCCGCACCAGGCCGGGCAGCCACCGCTCCACCGAATCGTCCAGATCCAATCGCCCCTCCTCCTGCAACCGCAGCAGAACGGTGGCGACGAACGTCTTGGTGATGCTGCCGATCCGGAACCGGTCCGGACGCACCCGAGGCCGCTCCGTCGGGACCGAAAACGCCGGCGCACCGTTGACCACACCCATGCCGGTTGAGTCGGATCCGGCCATCCCGCCGTGCTCCGGGCCCTGCTCCGGAGCGCGGCGGGACACCGTCACACAAGCGTCGGCGTCAGCGGACGTTCGGTACCGGGCGGGACCGCCGCGGCACCTCGGACTCCCCCGGCAGCTCGAACGTCTCGAACACCTCGGGCGTCCGGGAGTCGTCGCCCTTACCGGGGGCCGTGCCGCAGAACTCCGCCTCCAGCACGGAGCCGAGGGGGCCCCAGGTGGCGTTGGCGTTGAACGCCATCGTGTGGTCGCCGTCCCGGGTGGAGAAGACGTAGGAGAGCGAGCCGTGGACGGAACCGTCGTGGCCCCACAGCCCCACCCCGCACGACAGGTCGAGGTTGAGGACGCCGAGCCCGTACCGGGCGCTCCCCTCCCCGCCGGTGGGGACGGCGGCGAACATCTCCGCCATGCTCTCCTCGGAGAGCAGCCGGCCGTCCAGCAGCGCCCGCAGGAAGCGGTTGAGGTCGTCCACGGTGGAGATCATCTCGCCCGCCGCCCAGGCCCAGGAGGGGTTGACGTCGGTCACATCGGCCCACTTCACCCCCTCGCCCTCGGGCAGCAGGCCGTAGCCCCGGCCGTGCGGACGCGGCATCGTCGCGCGGGTGCCCGGCACCACCGTGGAGCGCAGCCCCAACGGCTCGATCACGCGCCGCTCCACCTCGTCGGCGTAGGGCTTCCCGGTGACCGCCTCGATCACCAGGCCCGCCAGGACGTAGTTGGTGTTGGAGTAGCTCCACCCCTCACCCGGCGCGAAGACGGGCTCGTGCTCCATCGCGATGCCGACCAACTCCTCCGGCGTGAAGGAGTCGTAGCGGTGCTCGAAGAAGCCCAGGCCGAACATCCTCTCGGCCAGTTCCGGGTCCTCGGTGTAGTTGAAGATCCCGCTGGTGTGGTTGAGGAGCTGCCGCACGGTGACCTCCCGGCCGTCGTGCCCATGACCCCGCACCAGACCGGGCAGCCACCGCTCCACCGAATCGTCCAGATCCAACCGCCCCTCCTCCTGCAACCGCAGCAGAACGGTGGCGACGAACGTCTTGGTGATGCTGCCGATCCGGAACCGGTCCGGACGCACCCGAGGCCGCTCCGTCCCGCCACGCGGGGACGCGCATCGAAGGACCGCCAGGGGCGTCGAACAGTTGATCTTCACTCGTCCGGACCGACCGATTCCGGCCACGTGCCGGGGCCTGTCGGGTGACGGGCATCACGTCGCAGGCCCGAACCGCCGTCCGGGAGGATGTGCGAATGCGTTTCCTCTTCATCGGCGACTCCATGACCATCGGCAGTGCCGGTGAGCACACCTGGCGCCACCGCATGTGGCGGCACCTGGAGCAGACGTGCGGGTCCCTGGGCGAGACGTACGGGATCGTCGGCCCGCGCGACACGCTGTACGACAAGGCGGCCGACGCGCCCGTCTCCCACGACTACGCCGACCCGGCCTTCCCCGCTCCCGCCCGCCGCCACCTCGCGGGCTGGGGGGAGGGGTGGCTGCACATGGCGCCCCTGATAGCCGAGGCGGTGCGGGAGCACCGCCCCGACACCCTGCTGATCTTCCTCGGCCTGATCGACCTGGGCTTCTACACCGACTCGGCCGCCACCGCGGCCAACGTCCGCCGCTTCTTCGTCGAGGCCCGCTCCGCCGATCCGGGAATCCGGGCGGTGGTGCTGCCGGTGATCCCCAACGTCCGGGCGCGGCACGACGTCTTCTTCGCCGCCGAGTGCGAGCGCTTCAACGAACTGTTGGCCAAGGCCGTGGCCGAGTTGTCGACGCCCGCCTCGCCCCTGCTGTTGGCCTCACCGCCGCACGACTGGGACCTCGACCGCGACACCTACGACGGCACCCACCCCACCGCGTCCGGCGAACACCGCATCGCCGCCGCCTTCGCGGACGCGATGCACCAGGCGTGGGGGGTCGGCGGCCCGTACGCCGCGGCCACCGTGGGGTGACGTCCGATCAGGGACTCGCCCGGGATGCTCTTGCCTCGGGCGCACTTCACCGCGTTGGCTGGTACCCATGAAGTACACGCAGCTCGGACGCACGGGTCTCAAGGTCAGTCGCCTGGTTCTCGGCACGATGAACTTCGGCCCCCAGACCGACGAGGCAGACAGCCACGCCATCATGGACGCCGCCCTCGACTCGGGCGTCAACTTCTTCGACACCGCCAACGTCTACGGTTGGGGCGAGAACAAGGGACGCACCGAGGAGATCATCGGCTCCTGGTTCGCCAAGGGCGGGGGACGCCGGGACAAGGTGGTGCTGGCCACCAAGGTGTACGGCAACATGGGCGCCGACGGCGAGGTCTGGCCCAACCACGACAAGCTGTCGGCGGTGAACATCCGCCGGGCCGTGGACGCCTCCCTCAAGCGGCTCCGGACGGACCACATCGACCTGTACCAGTTCCACCACGTGGACCGGAACACCCCGTGGGAGGAGATCTGGCAGGCCATCGACGTCCTGGTGCAGCAGGGCAAGATCATCTACGCCGGATCGTCGAACTTCGCCGGCTGGCACATCGCCCAGGCCAACGAGGCCGCCGCCCGCCGGAGCAGCCTGGGGCTGGTCAGCGAGCAGTGCCTGTACAACCTGGCCGAGCGCCGCGCCGAGATGGAGGTCATCCCGGCCGCCCGGGGCTACGGCCTGGGGGTCATCCCCTGGTCGCCGCTCCACGGCGGCCTGCTGGGCGGTGCGATCCGCAAGGAGAGGGAGGGCGGCGGCGCGCGCACGTCCTCCGGACGCTCGGCCGACGCGCTGGCGAACACCAAGGTCCGCGAGCAGATCCAGGCGTACGAGGACCTGCTGGACAAGCACGGTCTGGAGCCGGGCGAGGTGGCCCTGGCCTGGCTGCTGACCCGGCCGGGCGTGACGGGGCCGATCACCGGCCCGCGCACGGTGGAGCAGCTCTCGTCCGCGCTGCGCGCGGTGGAGCTGGAGCTGAGCGAGGAGCTGCTGGCGTCGCTGGAGGAGATCTTCCCCGGTCCGGGTCCGTCCCCGGAGGCGTTCGCCTGGTGAGCGGGCGAGCGGGTGAGCCGGTGACCCCGAGTGAGCCGGTGACCCGGTGAACGGACGAGTGGAGGGCGCCCGGCGGCGGGCGCCCTCGCCGTCCCGACGGTGTCGGGCCCGGCGGTCCGTCAGCCGAACACGGCCGCCAGGACCACCACGGCGAGCATCAGCACGAGCGCACCGCTCACGATGCGGGTACGGGTCTTCGGGTCCACGTCCCCAACGGTAGCCGGACCGCTCAGCCGTCCAGCGACCAGGCCTCCAGCGTCTCGTACCGGGGGTGCTCGCCGGGCACCCCGGAGGAGGGCAGGAAGCTGCGGACGAGGGCCACCTCGCGCGCCTGCCAGTCGCTGCCGGAGAAGCCGTCCAGACTCGCCACGAACGGGCGCAGGTCGACGCGGTGGGCCGTGCGGCCGGCGCGGGCGACGGTCAGGTGCGGCTTGTAGGGGCGGTCCTCCGTCGGCACCCCGGCGCGGCGGACCGCTGCCGTGACGGAGTCCGCCAGTCGGCGCAGGGTCGTGTGGTCGCCCTCCACCCCGATCCACAGGACCCGGTCGCCGAAACGACCGCCTCCGGCCAGTCGGAGGCCGAAGGCGGGGTGACGGTGTGCGGCGCGTGCCAGGCGCTCGCGCAGTTCGGGGAGGAGGGCCTCGTCCACCTCGCCCAGGAAGGCGAGGGTGAAGTGCCATCCCTCGGGCCTGGCCCAACGCAGTCGGTCCGCGTCGGGCAGGCCCTTCAGTCGGTCCACCGCCGCCTCCAGTTCGGTCAGGACGCCCGGAGGCGGCAGGACGGCGGTGAAGAGTCTCACGCCAGTACTTCCTTGCGGTGGTCCCTGTCCCCGCCGGAGGCGGTGGACGGGGAGGTGGGCGGGGCGGTCGCGGGAGCGACGGCCGGGGCGGTGGGCGACGAGCAGGCCGGGGTCTTCCCGGCGCTCGTTATGCTCTCCTGCCCTTTCCCGCCCGCCACCGGCACGAACGTCAGGACGCGACGGCCACGCCGACGGAGGTCGACCTTCAGCCGCAGTCCGCTGACCCGGGCCAGCACCAGTCCGGTCGCGCCGGCCGCCAGGGCGGAGATCAGGCCGCCCGACAGGAAGCCGATCCGGGCGCCGTAGGCGTCGGTGATCCAGCCCATCAGCGGACCGCCGAGCGGGGTGCCGCCCATGAACACCATCATGTAGAGGCTCATCACACGGCCGCGCATCACCGGGTCGGAGGCGAGCTGGACGGTGGAGTTGGCGGTCACGTTGAAGGTCAGGCCCATGACGCCGATGGGCACCATCAGGGCGGCGAAGAGCCAGAACGTCGGGGAGAGGGCCGCCGCCATCTCCAGGACGCTGAAGACCAGCGCGGCGCCGACCATGACCCGCATCCGGCTCGTGCCGCGCCGGGCGGCGAGCAGCGCGCCGGTCACCGAGCCGATCGCCATCAGGGTGTTGAGCAGGCCGTAGGTACCCGCGCCCTCGTTGAAGACCTCGTCGGTGAAGGCGGTGAGCCAGATCGGGAAGTTGTAGGCGAAGGTCCCGACGAAGCCGACGAGTGTGATCGGCCAGATCAGG
The DNA here is from genome assembly GCF_000718985.1 of Streptomyces megasporus. GTDB lineage: Bacteria > Actinomycetota > Actinomycetes > Streptomycetales > Streptomycetaceae > Streptomyces > Streptomyces megasporus. The sequence goes on from NZ_JODL01000016.1 coordinate 178,156, forward strand.
TCCGGCCTGCTCCTGACGTAGCGCAGGCCCTCCCTGAGCTGTCCCTTGGCGCGCGGGGCGGTCTCCACCCGGTACAGCTCGGCGGGGCGCATCATCAGCAGGCCGATGATCGGCGCGATGAAGGACAGCCCGTTGAGCAGGAACGCCCAGCCGCTGCCCACGGCCGTGATCAGCACACCGGCGACGGCCGGGCCGACCAGGCGGGCGGACTGGAAGTTGGCGCTGTTGAGCGAGACCGCGTTGGGCAGTTGGCGCGGGCCGACCATCTCGGAGACGAAGCTCTGCCGGGCGGGGTTGTCCACGACGGTCGCCAGTCCCAGGGCGAAGGCGAGCGCGTAGACGTGCCAGACCTGGACCTGGCCGCTGAGGGTGAGCGCGGCCAGTGCCAGACCGGTGAGGCCCATCGCCGACTGGGTGAACAGCAGCAGCTTGCGCTTCGAGTAGCGGTCGGCGATGACGCCGCCGTACAGCCCGAAGAGCAGCATGGGCAGGAACTGCAGCGCGGTGGTGATGCCGACGGCCGTCGCCGACCCGGTGAGGCTGAGCACCAGCCAGTCCTGGGCGATGCGCTGCATCCAGGTACCGGTGTTGGAGACGAGTTGGCCCATCGCGAACAGCCGGTAGTTGCGTACGCGCAGCGAGCTGAACGTCGAGGGTTTGGGTTCGTCGGCCTCGGCGGTGGTGGTGCCTTGGTTCGTGTTCTCGTCAGGTGCGGGTGCGGAGTGTGCTCCGGGTCCCGAACTCAAAACGATTTCGCCTCCTTGGGGTGCGACTCCTCACTTACAGGTGCGCGAGCTTCTCCAGGACGGGTGCCGCGGCGCGCAGTCGCGCCCAGTCCTCCTCGTCCAACTGGCCGATGAGCTCCGCCAGCCAGGCGTTCCGCTTGCGGCGGCTCGCCTCCAGCACTTCATCCGCCAGCTCCGTCCGGGTCACCACCTTCTGGCGGCGGTCCCCGGGGTGCGGCTCCATCCGGACGAGGCCCTTGCCCTCCAACATCGCCACGATGCGGGTCATCGACGGCGGCTGTACGTGCTCCTTGCGCGCCAGCTCGCCGGGGGTGGCCGAGCCACAGCGAGAGAGAGTGCCGAGGACCGACATCTCGGTCGGGCTCAGCGACTCGTCGACGCGCTGGTGCTTGATGCGGCGTGCGAGACGCATCGTGGCGGAGCGGAGAGCGTTCACCGCTGCGGCGTCCTCGCTCCGGGACATATCCGGCATGTTTTTTAGCCTAACTCATTACTTTATCTAAGGACAACCTGAAAGAAGGCCCGTGGAGGGTGTCCTTCATCACCCGCATGGACGAGACCGTACGGAGAGTCGACACGCCGCCCCTCCTTCCCCCTGAACCGTGCCCTCATGAAACCGACAGGACCGAAAGTGCCCAGCCTACGGATGGGTGACGCACCGCTCGACGGCCCTGTCCATCCGGGGTCCGTCCGGAGTCTGTCCGGGGTCCGTCCGGGCCACGGAACACGGAACGAGGGTGTGGGACCACGTGGTCCCACACCCTCGTTCCGTGTCGTTGTCGGTCGACGTTGGTCGACGTCGGCGGGCGAACCCGCCGGGCTCACCCGATGCCCAGCACCTGCTCGATCGGGTCGAGCAGGAAGTACACCAGGAAGCAGGCCCCGACGACGTTCAGCAGCCAGGGGAGCTCGCGGAACCGCCCGGTGGCGGCGCGCAGCAGGATGTAGGACAGCACACCGATGCCGATGCCGTTGGTGATGCTGTAGGTGAACGGCATCGAGATCAGCGTCAGGAACGCCGGCACCGCGACGGTGTGGTCGCTCCAGTCGATCTGCCGCACGTTCGACGCCATGATCATGAAGCCCACGACGACCAGCGCGGGGGTGGCCGCGTGGGACGGCACCACGGTGGCCAGCGGGGTGAAGACCAGGGCCAGCAGGAACAGGGCGCCGGTCATGATGTTGGCCAGACCCGTGCGGGCGCCCTCGCCGACGCCCGCGGTGGACTCCACGAAGCAGGTGTTGGCCGAGCAGGAACCGAAGCCGCCGCCCGCGACGCCGATGCCGTCCACCATCAGGATGCGGCCCATGCGGGGCATCCGGCCCTCCTCGTCGGTGAGCTTCGCCTCCTGGCCGACGCCGATGATCGTGCCCATCGCGTCGAAGAAGCCGGACAGCAGCACGGTGAAGACGAACAGGCAGCCGGTCAGCAGGCCGACCTCCTCGAAGCCGCCGAAGAGACTGACCTGCCCCAGCAGGGAGAAGTCGGGGGTGCTGACGATCTTCTCGGGCATGTTGGGCACGGCCAGGCCCCACGCCGCGTCGGGGATCTCGGCGATGACGTTGATCACCACGGCCACGACGGTCATCGCGACGATGCTGATCAGGATCGCGCCCTTGACGCCCCGTGTGACCAGGACGAACGTCAACGCGAGGCCGAGCACGAAGACCAGCACCGGCCAGCCCGTCAACTGGCCGCCCTGCCCGAGGCCGAGCGGGACGGTGGTGTGCGCGGCGTCGGGGTTGCGGGTGACGAACCCGGAGTCCACCAGACCGATGAAGGTGATGAACAGGCCGATGCCGATCGCGATGGCCTGCCGCAGCCCGTTGGGTATGGCGTCCATGACGCGCTCGCGCAGCCCGGAGGCGACCAGGAGCATCAGGACGAAGCCCGCCAGGACCACCATGCCCATGGCGTCGGGCCAGCTCATCTGGGGCGCGAGCTGGAGGGAGACCACGGCGTTGATGCCCAGGCCCGCGGCCAGGGCGATGGGGACGTTGCCGACGACCCCCATCAGGAGGGTGGTCAGACCGGCCATCAGCGCGGTGGCGGTGACGAGCTGGGCGTTGTCGAGCTGGTTGCCGAACTTGTCCTGGCCCGCGCCGAGGATGATCGGGTTCAGCACGATGATGTAGGCCATCGCGAAGAACGTGGCCAGCCCGCCACGCAGTTCGCGGCCCACCGTCGAGCCTCGCTCGGAGATCTTGAAGAACCGGTCGACACCGTTGCCTGGCGGCGGTGTGCCGGTGTCCTTGCCTGGAGAGTCGGGCGTGGCCGGGGTGTCGGTGACCGGAGCGGACATGCGTGACCTTCGGTGATCGGCTCGGGGACGAGGTTTGGAGGTTCATACGAGTAGAACCAGCCATACCAGGATTCTTTCAGTATGAACGCACCATGACCGGAAAGACCATCTCCGCGCGTAGACATTCCACGGCCCCGTCGTGACTCTCCCCACACGCGCCCCCTGGCTACGCTGGTGCGAGCACCGCGGGACGACGAGCGACGAGCGACCGCGGCGAGCGACACGCGACAACGGGCGGCGACGAGCGACAGGGTGGACGCGGGGTGGGCGAGAACCGAAGAAGGGGCCGGACGATGGACCTGAGCAGGTGGACGAGCGGCGAGCGCGAGGCTCCCGAGCCCCTGGAGGGCAACGTCGTCGCCACGGTCGTGGGCGGCACGATCATCTGGTTCGTGCTGTTCCTGGTCCAACTCCCCTTCTACGGCTGGTTCGCCGACCACGACCGCACCTGGTGGCTGTGGACCTGCCTGACCGGTGGCCTCCTGGGCCTGGTCGGCATCTGGTACGTCCGCCGCCGCGACGAGGCCATCCGCCGCGCCCGGCAGCAGCGCGCCGCCGGCACCCCCGGCACCACCGGCTCCGAGAGCACCGAAGGCACCGAGGGCACCACCAACCCCGACGGCACCCCCCTCACCGACTGACCGTCCCGTCGGCGCGGGCCGGCCACCGGGCCCGATTCGCCCCGTCGAGCCCCTCCTGTACGGAGAACTCCCCGGCCGAGAGGGCCGGAGAGCCATTGGGGATTCCCGGATTTCCCCCGGGGAAAACCCAAAGGTGGCGCAGAACACGCCCACCATCCCGTGATCGCCCGTACTGTCTTGGGTCATGACCGAACGGGCTGAGATCACACGCGGCACCCTGGAGCCGCCCGATGGCACGGCGCGGGCCGTGACGACCCTCGACGCGGACGCCGGTAAAGGGACCGGACCGGACACCTCCGCGAGGCCGTCCGGCCTCACCACCGCCGAGGTCGCCGAACGCGTCGCCCGTGGCGAGGTCAACGACGTCCCCGTCCGGTCCTCCCGCTCCACGGCCGACATCGTCCGCGCCAACGTCTTCACCCGCTTCAACGCCATCATCGGCGTCCTGTTCGCGATCATCCTGGTCGTCGGCCCCATCCAGGACGGCCTGTTCGGCTTCGTCATCCTCGCCAACACCCTCATCGGCATCGTCCAGGAGCTCCGTGCCAAGCGGACGTTGGACAACCTCGCCGTCATCGGCGAGTCCCGGCCCACCGTCCGCCGCGACGGGGTGAGCACCGAGGTCCGCACCGGCGAGATCGTCCTGGGCGACCTGGTGGAGCTGGGCCCCGGCGACAAGGTCGTCGTGGACGGCACCGTCGCCGAGTCCGAGGGGCTGGAGGTGGACGAGTCCCTGCTCACCGGCGAGGCGGACCCCGTCCACAAACGGCCCGGCGACACCGTGATGTCCGGCAGCTTCGTCGTCGCCGGCAGCGGCTCCTTCACCACCACCAAGGTCGGCCGCGAGGCCTACGCCGCCCAGCTCGCCGAGGAGGCGTCCCGCTTCACGCTCGTCCACTCCGAGCTGCGCAGCGGCATCAGCCAGATCCTCAAGTACATCACCTGGATGATCGTTCCCGCGGCGATCGGTCTGGTGCTCAGCCAGATGCTGGTGGAGGACAACGACCCCGACGAGGCGATCCGCCGCATGGTCGGCGGCATCGTGCCGATGGTCCCGGAGGGCCTGGTCCTGCTCACCTCCATCGCCTTCGCCATCGGCGTCATCCGGCTGGGCCGCAAGCAGTGCCTGGTCCAGGAACTGCCCGCCATCGAGGGCCTGGCCCGCGTCGACGTCGTCTGCCTGGACAAGACCGGCACCCTCACCGAGGGCGGCATGGACGTGACCGAGGTCCGCCCGCTGGGCGACGCCGACCCGGCCCACACGGAGCGGGTCCTGGCCGCCCTCGGCGCCTGCGACCCGCGCCCCAACGCCAGCCTCAAGGCCATCATCGACGCCCACCCCGCCGACGGCGCGGCCGGCTGGACGTGCACCGGCACCCTGCCCTTCTCCTCCGCCCGCAAGTACAGCGGCGCGTCCTTCACCGAGCCCGACGGCACCGAGAGCACCTGGCTGCTGGGCGCCCCGGACGTGCTGCTGGCCCCCGGCGACCCCACCCTGGCCGAGACCGACCGGCTCAACCGGGAGGGCCTGCGCGTCCTGCTGCTGGCCCGCACCTCCCGCGCCCTGGACACCCCGAATCCGGCCGGCGACCCCACCGCCGACAGCACCCCCGTGGCCCTGGTCGTCCTCGAACAGCGGCTGCGCCCCGACGCCTCCGACACCCTGCGCTACTTCGCCGACCAGGACGTCTCGGCCAAGGTCATCTCCGGCGACAACGCCGTCTCCGTGGGGGCCGTCGCCGCCAAGCTGGACCTGCCGGGAGCGGAGTCCGCGGTGGACGCCCGCACCCTCCCCGCCGACCGCGACGAGCTGGCGACCGCCCTGGAGGACGGCGCCGTGTTCGGCCGCGTCACCCCGCAGCAGAAGCGCGACATGGTCGACGCCCTCCAGTCCCGCGGCCACACCGTCGCGATGACCGGCGACGGCGTCAACGACGTCCTGGCGCTGAAGGACGCCGACATCGGCGTCTCGATGGGTTCGGGCTCGGAGGCGACCAAGGCCGTGGCGCAGATCGTGCTGCTCAACAACTCCTTCTCCACCCTGCCGTCGGTGGTCGCCGAGGGACGGCGGGTCATCGGCAACATCGAGCGCGTCGCCAACCTCTTCCTCACCAAGACCGTCTACTCGGTGCTGCTGGCCCTGCTGGTCATCTGCTCCCAGGTGCCCTACCCGTTCCTGCCCCGGCACCTGACCCTGCTGGGCGGCCTGACCATCGGCATACCCGCCTTCTTCCTGGCCCTGGCTCCCAACAAGGAGCGCGCCCGCCCGCACTTCGTCAAGCGCGTGATGCGGTACGCGATCCCCTCCGGCCTCATCGCGGCGACGGCCACCTTCACCGTCTACCTGCTGGCCCGCTCCCACTACACCGGCGCGGGCGCGCTGGAGGCCGAGACCAGCGCGGCGACGCTGACGCTGTTCCTGGTGGCGCTGTGGGTGCTGGCGATCATCGCCCGCCCCTACACCTGGTGGCGGATCGGCCTGGTGCTCACCATGGCGGCGGCGTTCGTGGTCGTCCTGGTCACCCCGTTCCTCCAGGACTTCTTCGCCGTCCGCCTCGTCGGCACGGTGATGCCGTGGACGGCCGTGGGCGTCGCGGCCTGCTCGGCGGTGGTGCTGGAGATCGTCTGGCGCTGGATCGGCCGCCGCTTCCCCGACTGACCGGCCCGCTCACCCGCCGCCCCGGACACCCGCCGCCCCGGACACCGAAGCGTCCGGGGCAGCGGTGTGTCGGGGCGTCGGGGACCGTCAGGCGTCCTTGGCCGCCGCCGCCTCCCTGGTCAGCTCCACCGCCGAGCGCAGGCTCAGGGACGGTTCGGCCTCGCGCAGGGCCTTGACGGCCCGGACCGAGTCCAGCGGCCCGTCGAAGCCGACCGCCTCCAGCCTCCGGCGCGTCCACCGGACCCGCACCCGCGCCTCGTTCCCCACCACGGTCTCGGCGGCCTCGGTCGCGACCGCCACGGCCCGCTCCAGGCCGGGCCGTTCCTCCTCCGAGGCCGTCTCCAGGGCCTGTTCCAGGGCCGCGAGGATCTCCTGGGAGTCCCGCACGACCACGACCGCCGTCTCACGCTTTCCCGCACCGAACATGAGGCCATCGTCCCCCTCGCGAGGGATGCCGTTCCACCGGGTCGCACGTTTTCCGAGCCGCCCGGTGCGCGGGTAAAACCCTTCGCGTGCCCGTCGGGTGCGTTGTTACGGTCCGACCCGCATCGCGCGCACCTCCGGAGGAACACGAACGCCATGAGCACGCATCTGATCGGCGGCGGCTGGGACGAGCAGGCCGCCGCCGAGATCTACGGACCGTTCCTCTCCGAGGCCGAGACCGCCCCCACCGTCGCCTGTCTGGTGTTCGACGGAAGCGGCGGGCCGGACGAGCCGGGCGAGCCGGGTGACGGCGCCGGGGTCTTCGCCCGCTTCGAGGCCGTCCTGCGCGCCGTCGACCCCTCGTGCACGCCGGTGCCGGTGGTGGTGTCACCGGGCGGCGGACTCGATCCGAGCGCGCTGGACGGCGCGGACGCGCTGCTGGTCTGCGACGGCCCCGCCCCCGCCTTCCACGACGCCCTGGTCGACGTGCTCGACGCCCTCACCCTGCGCGTCCTCCGGGGCCTGCCGTACGCGGGGGTCTCGGCGGGCGCGGCGCTCGCCGCCGAACACGCGGTGCTCGGCGGCCGGCTCTCGGACGGGGTGCCCGTCTGCCCCGACGGCGCCGCCGAGGGGATGGCGGAGCTGGACGTCCGTCCGGGGCTGGGTCTGCTGCCGGGCGCCGTCGAGGTCCACGCCGCGCAGCGGGGGACGCTCTCCCGGCTGGTGGAGGTGGTCGCGCGGAGGCTCTCCCGGCAGGGCGTGGCGCTGGACGAGAACACCCTGCTGACCGTGGACGGGGGCCGGGCCCGGGTCTCCGGTGCGGGCCGGGTCCACCTGGTCCGTGCCGGGGCCGTTCCCGGAGAGACGGTGGTGCGCTCCCACCGCGCCGGAGAGGAGTTCGTCCTGTGACCCTCGCCCACGACACGGCCGGCGCCGGCCGACGGGCGGTGCGCTGCGACTTCCACGGGTTCGGCGGCACCCCGGCGACCTGGTGGCCCTGGAGGTCGCCGCCCGCCGCCCGGACCGGGTGACGTCCCTGGTGCTGCTCTGCTCCGGGATGCCCGGTCACCAACCCTCCGCCGAACCACGGGCGTTCGACGAACGCGAGGAGGCGCTGTTCGCGGGGGCGACCTCGCCGGGCCCGTCGAGCTCAATGGGGACACCTGGCTCGGTCCCGAGGCCGACGCGGCCGTCCGGGAAGAGGTGCGTCGGATGCAACGGCACGCCTTCGAGGTCCAGTCGGCGGCCGAGGACATCGGGCCTCCCGAGATGGAGGTCGACCTCACGCCGGCACCGAACCGCCTCCCGCGCCCCGGACGCGGTGGGCGTCAGGGCACGAGGACCTCGGCCAGGTACCGCCGCACCGGTTCGTACAGCCCGTGCGGCACCCGCTCCACCACCCCGGCGTACCCGCACCAGGCCAGTGCGGCCAGTTCCTCGGTGTCCCGCACCCGTGCCGTCCCGGACGGCGCCTCACACGCCCAGTACGTCACGACCCGCCGCGTCACCGGATGCGTCCGCTCCCCCAGCGGCGCGACCGCCCGTACCACCAGGCCCGTCTCCTCGGCCGCCTCCCGCACGGCGGCCTCCCGGCCCGACTCCCCCGGCTCGACCTCGCCGGCCGGGAACTGCCACGACAGCGCGCCCTCGGCGACCCGTCGCCGCACCATCAGCACCCGGCCGCCGCGCACGACGACCGCCACCGCGATCCCCGGCCTCTCGTCCACCCTGTCTCCTCTCACGGCGCTTCACGTCTCCTCACGGCGCATCACGGCGCTTCACGAGCCCTCCGAAGATGGCCGGTTGTGCACGTCCGGGTGTCTTCCGCCCGTCCGCTCCCGGCCGCACACTGCCCCCATGCGGGGGAACACAAGGGACACCATGACCGCGTTGCTGGTCATCGGGGGGCTCGGCGTCGGCGCGGGCTCCATCGGTTGGGCCGTCTTCACCGAGGCGCCCGCCACCGTCGGATGGGGCGGCGCGTTCGCCGGCCTCCTCCTCTACGTGGCCGGCGGTGCCATCGCGCCCGAGATCGAGGAGAAGGCAGCCCAGGCCGAGGACCGGGCTCAGGACGGGGACGGCTGGTGGACGGTGGGGAAGGACGAGGGGAACGGCACCGGCTGTGGTGCCGTGACCGGCGGGGACGGCTGCGGCGGGTGCGGTTGCGGCGGGTGACGGCGGTTCGGGGTTCCGGGGCCGGTCGTGGGTCACCCGAACGGCTTCGCCGGACGGAAGCGGACACATCCGCGCGCGGGGCGGGATAGGACTGGTGCCATGACCGCTACCAGTGACGAGCCCGCCGGCCTGCCCTTCCCCATGTCGCAGGCGGACTACCTGGCCACCCTGCCCAAGGCCACCGTCTACGCCTGCCTGTACTTCACCGACCTGCGCGGACGCCCGCTGCAGATGCGCTCGGTCTACCGGAACCGGCCGTGGCAGATCCCCGGCGGCAACCTGGACGCGGGCGAGGACCCGTACCAGACGGCCGTCCGCGAGACGTTCGAGGAGACCGGCCTGCGTGTGGAGGGCCCGCGCCCGCTGCTGCTGGTCCACTACATCCGCGAGGACCGGGACCGGGCGCCGCTGGCCAAGATCGGTTTCTGCTTCGACGGCGGCACCCTGGACGACGACCAGCTCGCCTCCATCCGGCTCGATCCGGAGGAGCACGACCGCTGGGCGGTGGAGGACTGGCCCACCTGGGAACGGCTGATGTCCCCCGAGGGCTACCGGCGGCTGGCCGCCCTCGCCGAGGCCCGTCGCACCGGCCGCGCGGACCTGCTGGTGAGCGAGCCGATCATCTCGGGATCCGCCTGACTGGCGGTTCCGCCCATGCCGTGACGACACGGACGTGGCGGGGCCGCTCCCGCCGGACCGAGGCCCCGGTTCCGGAAGGCACGATGGCCACTCGGCCGGCCCGAGCGCCGTGGGGTCACGTCCCGCCCGCCACGATCCGGTCGCCCGTATCGGGGGATGTTCGCGGATCGCCGTCCAGGACGTGGAGCAGGTGGCCCGCCTCGCGCGGCATCACCCCGATCCACACCTCGCCCTCGGCCGAGGCGCACTCGATCACCAGGCCCCCGCCGTTGATCCACAGCGCTTCCTTCCAGGTGGGCCGGCGCACCTCGACCTTCCGCAATCGTGGCGGGAGTCGGTCCGGTCCGCCGTGTCCGCCCGCCGGCCGCCACACCATCGAACCCGGGCCGACCAGCATGCGTCCGCGCTTCCACCGCCCTCCCCGTACGGGGTGTCGCACCAGGCAGGGGACCGCGATCGTCTCCCCCCGCGCCGCGCTCTCCGCCCGCTGCCTCCCCTTCCGGCGGAGCAACCACGCCGCTGTTCCGCCCCCGACGAGGACGGCCACCAATTCGACCATGTCCGACATTCAAACAGCCCCCGCCCCGAACACCCAGGGGTGTCGACGCGCGCACGGGACCCTCCGCCGAGTTCACCGGCCGCCCTCGTCCCGGGACGACCGTTGGGGGTCGGTGCGTACATGCGCGCGCACCCCTTGCGGGCCGAACAGAATGAGAAGCTCGACCGTGCCACCGTCGGCGCTGCCCAGCCAGTGGGGTGTGGACGTATTGAACTCTGCTGCCTCGCCGGGCGGCAGCGTCAGGTCGCGCTCGCCGATCACGAGTCGCAGGCGTCCGTTGAGCACGTAGAGCCATTCGAAGCCCTCGTGGGTCCGCGGGGTCGGTTCGAGCGGTTCCGGCCGGGCGTGGATGATCATCTTGAACGCGTGCACCCCGCCCGGTCGCCGGGACAGGGGCACGAAGGTCATCCCGAACCGCCTGATCGGCTTGAGGTGGATCCGGGGGTCGCCGGTGCGCGGAGCACCGACGAGGTCGTCCAGTGGAACGTCATGGGCACGGGCCAGCGGCAGCAGCAGTTCCAGGCTCGGTCGGCGCTGCCCGTTCTCCAGCCGGGAGAGAGTGCTCTCCGACACGCCGGTCGTCGCCGCGAGGTCGGCGAGGGTGATGCCGCGGTCACGGCGCAGCGCACGGAGCCGCGGCCCCACCGCTTCGAGCACGTCGTCGTCCGTCTCGCGGTCCATGCGGTCATCTTGCCGTAACCGCAAGATTCCGTGCCAGGTCTCGGGTGCCCGGCAAGACTGAGCGCCCACCGACACAAGGAGTCTTGATGACCACCATCGACGCGGCCGCGTTCTGGGACAGCGTCCACGCGGCCCGACCGGAAGCCCGCGACCCCCGGCCGAACGCTCGCCTCACCGAGACGGTGACGGGTCTGCCGCCCGGTGACGCGTTGGACCTCGGATGCGGCGACGGCGGAGACGCGCTGTGGCTCGCCCGCCTGGGGTGGCGCGTCACCGCCGTCGACATCTCGGCCGTGGCGGTCGAGCGGCTCGCCGCCCTCGCCCGCTCACACGGCCTGGGCGAGCGCGTCACCGCGGTGCGGCACGACCTGCGCGAGTCCTTCCCGCCCGGCGAGTTCGACCTGGTCTGTGCCCACTACCTGCACACTCCCTGTGAACTGGACCGGGCGACCGTACTGCGCTCGGCCGCGCACGCACTGCGCCCGGGCGGGCGGCTGCTGGTCGTCGACCACGGCTCGACCGCGCCGTGGTCGTGGGACCAGGACCCCGCCATCCGCTATCCGAGCCCGAGGGAAGTCGCCGCGGACATCGACCTGGACCCGGCCACGTGGACGGTCGAGCGGGCCGACGCACCCCGCCGGATCGCGACCGGACCGGACGGGCGCACCGCCGAGGTCACCGACCACGTCCTCCTCGTCCGCCGCGCCGCCTGACTCGCGGGCACGGTCCCGGCTCGGCCTGCTCGACCACCTGGCTGCCGGCGACACCCGTGTACGAGGTCCGGTCCGTGCGGCGCGCGACGCCGCGGACGTCAGTCGAACCAGCGGTCACGGGCCAGTTCGTCCACCCGCGAGGGGTCCTCCAGCAGGGCGGCGGCCTCGAAGCGGCGCGGCCAGAGGCCGGCCGCCCAGGCCAGGCCCGCCGCCAGGCCCTCGACGGTGGCGGCGTGGAGGGTGCCGTCGGGGGTGAGCCGCCAGTCCACCTCCACGCCGTCGACGATCAGTTCCTCGTGCTCGACGTACGTCTTCGGCGCGCCGGGCAGCAGCACGCGGACGGCCTCGGGCACCTCGTGGACCTCGCCGCCCTCCGGCGCCGGGGCGGGCAGGGCCTCGCTCAGGCGGCGGACGTCGAGGACGGCCGCCAGGTCGGCGGCGAGCGCGGGCCGCACCGGCAGCAGCGGCCGGCCGGCGGCCAGGGGCAGCAGGTCGGGGGCGTCGGCGACCAGCGCGTCGGCGGCGTCCACCACCCGCACCTCGCCGTCCACCACGGCCCGCAGTTCGTCGGGGAGCGTGACCTCCTCCGGGTCCAGGGAGGCCAACAGGGTGTAGAGGCCGTGGAGTTGGGCGGCCCCGACAGGCCGTTCGGGGTCGGCGAGACGGCCGAGGAGTTCGGACGCGCCGCCCGGCTCGTCCAGGAGGGCGGCGGCGGAGGTGCGGATGCCCAGGGCGCGCAGGACCTGCTCGTCCAGGGCGTCGGTGGAGACGGACGCCTCCTCGTACAGGCCCGCCAGCAGCGGGTCGCCGTCGGCCGCGCGGAGCCCGGCGGGGCGGCGGCCGTCCAGCACGGGGTGGCCGCGCAGCCACCAGGCGGTGTAGGGGCGGACGGACTCCACCGTGCCGTCCGGCAGCAGCACCCGCACCGGGGTGGTCAGCGCGTCGCGCAGCGGGGGCCGGGAGAGCATCCGCAGGGCCTGTGGCCAGCGGTCGTCGTCGACGAGGTCCAGGTCGCGGACGGCGAGCAGTTCGGAGGCGACCGGCGGGACCGGGGTGTCGGGGAGGCCGTCGAGGACGTCCTCGCACCACACGTCCACCGCGTCCAGCAGGCCGGCGTCGTCGGGTTCGGGGAAGTCGGTGTCGCGGGGCTCCAGTTCGTCCGGGTCGAGGACGACGTCACCGGCGCGGACGAGGGCGAAGTCGGCCGACACACCGACCGCCGCCAGCGTCTCCTCGCCCCACCGCTCGGCCAACTCCGCGTCGCAGACCGGCAGTTCTCCCTCGCGGATGACGCTCTCGAAGGCGCTGCCGGGGAAGACGAGTTCGGCGGCCGGGACGAGTTCGCCGTCCTCGTCGGGCAGGGCCAGCGCCCCGAGCCAGGGTTCGTCGCCGGGTGACAGCCCCGCGTCGCGGACGAGGGCGAGGACGGTCTCGGCCAGTTCGTCCGCGTCGAGGGGGCCGCTCTCGTCCTCGTCGTACCAGGTCTCGTCGGCGTCCAGCGACGTGGCGACCGCCGCCCGCACCTGCGGGGTGGTGAGCACCGCGCGGGGCGTGGCCGGGGTGGCGCCCAGCTTCTCCAGCAGCGGGTGGGCGGCGTCGGGGTGGGCGACCTTCAGGCCCAGCCGGGCCAGGGACTCGGCGCCGGCCTCCTCGGCCGCCGGTTCGGGCAGCGGCAGCAACACCTGGCGCGGGCCGATGGTGGTGCGGCCGTCGGCGAGCGGGACGGGCAGGCCGGAGAGCCGGTCGGGGTCGACGCCGGCGAGGGAGTCGTACAGCCGCCGCCACCAGGACGGGGACCGCTCGACGCCGGCGAGGCGGTCGATCAGCTCGCCCAGCGGCACGCGGGGGACGTCCAGGGTGCGCAGCTCGGTGCGGCGCTCCAGTCCGGCGGGCAGCAGGGTGGGGAACAGCTCGGCCAGCACCGTGACGGTCTCGGCCCCGGCGCCCTCGGCGACCTCCGCGTCGGTGGGGCGCAGCGCGTAGGGCTCGCCGTTCTCGTCCCGCGCGGCGCCGGCCAGGAACGCCACGCGCGGCAGCCGCTCCAGCACCAGACGGCGCAGCTCGGTGTCGAACGCGGCCTTGCCCAGCGGTCCGGGCACCAGGTCGAGGGTCCCGCCGTGGACGGGTTCCCAGTCGCGCAGCAGCGTCGCGTAGGTGTCGGCGGCGCGCTCCAGCAGGAAGTCGGTCAGCGGGCCGGGCGCGATGTGGCGGCGGGACGGCTCCAGCGGGAACGACGCGATCAGCAGGGCGGGCAGGCCCTGCGGCTCGTCGGTGGGGGTCGGGGCGTGGACGACGGGCACGGTGCGGGTGCGCACGGGCGCGCCGGAGTCGTCGACGGGGACGGCCCAGGTGACGGACCAGATCGGCCGCGCCCGCTCCTCCACGGGACGGTCGGCGAGCAGGGCGGCGTCGATCCGTCCGGCGTCGGAGGCCACGCGCCAGCGGGTGGCGGCGCCCTCGTCGCCGGCGCCGCTGTCCTCGACGACGACGCAGGGGCCGTCCTGGCGGCGGGTGAGGGTCCGCACGCCGCCGTCGGTCTCGATCACGACCTCGTCCAGGCCGGGGAGGGTCAGCAGCAGGGCGTCGTCGACGGCGGTGAGCAGCCGGACGGCCAGGTCCTGGGCGCCCGCGTCGCGCAGCGGCAGCACGACGGCGGTGTCGTAGCCCTGCGGCGCGCTGCCCCGTGCGGGCAGCGGCAGCCGCAGCAGCGGCACGTGGCCCTCGCGGCGGCGCAGCTCGTCGGCGAGGTCGGGGTGCCCCTCGGCGGCCTCGGCGGCCAGTTGACGGGCCTCGGCCAGGGACCAGCGGACGCCGCCGGCGCGGCTGACGATGGCGGGTTCGTCGCTGACGGCCAGGACGGCGGAGAAGCCGACGCCGAAGCGGCCCACGGGCCGGCCCGCGAACTGTTCCGTGTCCTCACCGGCGTCCTCGCCGGCCTCGTCGCGCTTGGCGGAAGCGCGCAGGGTGGACAGGGACTCCACGCCGGCCGCGTCCAGGGGCGCTCCGGTGTTGGCGGCGACGAGCACCCCGTCGCGCAGGGTCAGCAGCAGCCTGCCGGGCACCTTGGCGCGGGCGGCGGCGTCGGCGGCGTTCTGGGCCAGCTCGACGACCAGCCGGTCGCGGTAGCCGCCGAGGGCGAGGTCCTCCTCGGCGTTGGCGTCCTCCCGGAAGCGGGCGGCGGAGGCCGCCCAGGCGTCGAGTACGCCGCGGCGCAGCCGTGCGGTGTTGAAGGGGTCCACCCCGTCGTCCGCGCCCTGCACCAGCACCGTGCCGCTCACGTCTGCCTCTCCTCCACACGACAGGACCACACCACAGGACAAGCCCGTCTTCCCTCTATGCGGCGACGGTACTGCGTCCGGTGCGCGCGGTGCGCGCCGGCCCGCACTGCGGACCGGCGGGCCGGGAAACCGGCGGCACGGGTCATGACGGGCGGCGGCCAAAGCGCGTCCGGGGCCGCGCGTCCCCGTCCTCACCCACGGCGCACCGGCACGGCGCGTGGACTCACCCGGCACGGGGCGGTGTGGCCGCCCCGGCCCGGCCGCCCGCGGCGTTCCCCGGATACCGGTTGCGGAGTTCCGACAGCACACCGCCCGCCGCGGCGGTGAGCGGCACCGCGAGAAGCACGCCGAGGATTCCGGCGACCGTGGCGCCCGCCGTGAGGACCAGCAGCACCACGGCCGGATGCATCTGCACCGTTCGGCTCTGGATCACCGGCTGGAGCACGTTCCCTTCGAGCGCCTGCACGGCGAGCACCACGCCGAGGACCCACAGCGCGACCACCAGGCCCCGGTCGGCGAGCGCGACCAGGACCGCGACCGTGCCGGAGATGAAGGCCCCGAGGTAGGGGATGTACGCGCCGACGAACACCAGCGCTCCGAGCCCGAGGGCGCCCGGCACCCGGAGGACGAGCAGCCCGACGGTGATGCAGACGGCGTCGATGACGGCGATCAGCGTGGTGCCGCGCATGAAGCCCTCGATCGCTTGGAAGGCGCGGCGGGCCATGGCCTCCAGGGACTCTTCGGAACCACGTGGCGCGAGGGAGCGCAGCGCGGCGAGGGCCCTGCCGGAGTCGCGCAGGAAGAAGAACATCAGCAGCAGCGCGAGGACGGCCATGGCCAGTACCTCGCCGACGACGCCGACGCCGCTGACCACCCCGGAGGCCGCGGTGCCGCCGAATCCGGACAGCAGGTCCTTGGCGTTCCGGGCGAGGTCGTCCAGCGATGCTCCGGCGGGGCCGAACTCCTCGGCGAGCGACCGCGCCGCGGCCCGCAGCGCGGAGATGATCTGCGCGCCGGTCTCGGTCAGGGCGTTCACCACGACGGAGGCGGCTCCGCCCGCCACCAGCAGCATGGTGGCGCAGGTCAGCCCGGCGGCGAGGGACGTGTTCACCTTCCTGGTCACCAGCCACCGGTACAGCGGGCGGAGCAGCGCGGTGCCGAGCAGGGCGAGCAGGATCGGTGTGACGGCCGTCTTGAAGGTGACGCACAGCCACACGCCGACGGCGGCGACACCGGTGACGAGCAGCGCGAGAGCACACCAGGCGCCGGCGCGGCGGGCGGGGTCCGGAAGCAGTTTCGGGGACGAGGCCCACCCGGCGTCCCGCGCCCCCGGAGGACTTGGCGTGTCCGGTCTCCGCACCGGTCGACGTCGCACCACCGGGGTGGGGCGGTGGCCGGTTCGGGTCCGCCGCACGGACCGTTTCCGGCCGGAGCCGCGCCGTGCGTCTCCTGCACGGGCCATCTCGATCATCTCCGCTCGCACGCAGTGGCTGTCCCGGCGGGCACTCCGACCCGACGTTCCCGGATACCACGCCGGGTCGGGCGGAGGCCGGACAAAGCCGCCGGGGAATCACCCGAAGGGGCGTGAACCGCGGGGCGCCGAAGGAGGCGCCGTCGGCGCGGGCGCGCCCGTCGGCGGGTTCCGCGGGCCTTCAGAAGAGGATCAGGACGACGAAGACCAGGCACACGACGATGTTGATCAGCCAACTGTGGGTGGTGGCCCAGTCCTGGAAGCGGGGCATGGCGGTTTCGGCCCGCCGGTGGAACACCAGCCGGGCCAGCAGCGGCAGCGCCGCGATCAGGACGGTGAGCGCGATGAACGGCAGCGCCACGCCGGGATCGGCGCCGCTCTGCTCCAGGTGGACGCCGACGGTCAGCATGACCAGGATGTCCGACGGCATCAGCAGAATGACCAGCAGGCCGACGGTGAACGCCCTGCGCGGGCCCGCCGTCATCAGAGTGCCCAGCCAGGCGGGGGGTCGGACGGTCGCGCGGTGGCGCCAGTTCCGCAGCGCGGCGAGCGCCAACAGGCCCACCAGCACGTACTGGACGATCCGGCCGGCCGAACCGCCGTCGGCGGGGTCGCCCCAGTCCACCGCGCCCCCGAGGAGGGCCGCCAGCCCTCGCGCGAGCGCCGTGCCGACGGTCGCCGCCACGGCCACGCCGGCCAGGAACGCCAGGGACGCCCGGACCGCCCTGGGCGTGGTCACCAGGATGATCGCCGACAGGATCTGCGGGCCCGCCATCATGGTGATGGCCAGCGGCAGGATCTGCAGTCCGTCCACGGGAATCTCACCACCGCCACGCGGGGACGGGAGTCAGTGGAGGATCTTCTCCTTGGCCCGCTCGAACTCCGCTTCGGAGATGTCACCCCGCGCCTTGAGGTCCGACAACCTGGTCAGTTGCTCCACTTCGCCGGAGCCGGGGCCGGAACCGGCGGCGGCCTGACGGATGTAGGCGTCCACCGCCTCCCGCTGCTCCTGGGCGTGGCGTGCCTCGCGCCGGCCCATGTCCCGGCCGCGGGCGATCACGTAGACCAGGACCCCCACGAACGGGACCAGGATCAGGAACAGCAGCCAGGCGGCCTTCGCCCAGCCGCTCATGGAGCGGTCGCGGAAGACGTCGGTGACGATCCGGAACAGCAGCACCAGCCACATGATCCACAAGAAGACCCACATCACGGTCCAGAAGGCCCCCAGGACCGGATAGTCGTACGCGAGCGGCAGACGGTCGCTCATTGCTCCTCCTCGCCCCTCACCGGTCCGCGCCGGGGAGGTCTCCTCGGCGGCACCGCCGGTGAGGCTGTCACATGGTGTCGCGTTGGTGGACGCAGAGCGCCCAGATGACGAAGAAGTAGAAGGCGATCAACACGACCGACCAGAGCGGGTAGTAGGGCAACGACAGGAAGTTCGCCACCAACAGGGCCGCCGAGATCAGCACGCCCACGATCCGCGCCCACAGCATGCCCCCGAACAGGCCCGCTCCCACCGCGATGGCCAGCACGCCCAGGAGAAGGTGGGTCCAGCCCCAGCCGGTCGCGTCCCACTCGAAGACGTAGTTCGGCGTGGTCACGAAGATCTCGTCCCCCGCGATGCCCATGATGCCGCGCAGCACGTCCAGAATGCCGCCGATGATCAGCATGACGCCGGCGAAGATCACCAGCCCGGTCGCCACCGCCTGAGAGCCGGTCGAACGCCGCCGCTGGGTCGTGGTGTGTGACATCGAGAACCCCGCCTTCCACGGGTGACGTGCACGGACATCAAGGCCCCGTGCCTCCGAGGTCCCGGTCCGGAAGCCGGGCCGGACGGAATCGGAGAGGACAATCGGCACCGGGCCCGGCCCACGACGGCGGTACCCAGCCGCGGAGACCGCCGAGAACGTCAGGCGTTCACCCGGCGGGCACGACGCCCCTTCACCTTGGCCTCTCTGTGCACATCAACACATTTTGCCCCTGTTTATCCAGTATCCCTCACCGGAGTGAGAGCACAACCCCGCTCCGTCAGGCCAGGCCGTTCTCGCGCAGCGCCAGCCACAGCCGGCTGGCGACGTCCGGATCGTCGAGGTCCGCCTCCAGCAGGCGGGTGGCGGTGGCGACGCGGTGGCGGAGGGTGTTGCGGTGGACGCCGAGGTCGGCGGCGGCGCGCTCCCAGTGGCCGCGCCGGCGGAGGTAGGCGGCGACCGCGCCGACCAGGTCCGTGCGGCGGTAGGACAGGAGGACGTCCAGGCGCACGGCGACGGGCGCGTCGGGGGCGGCCAGGTCGCGCAGGGTGCCGGCGGGGACGTCGGCCAGGGCACGGCGGAGCACCGGCACGCGGTGGCGGAGTTCGGCCTGTCCGGTCTCGGGCCCCAGGACGGCGCGCAGGTTCGGAAGGCGTTCGGCGGTCAGGCGGCGCAGCGCGTCCCGTACGGCGTCGGCGTCGCGCGGTGCGACCAGGGCCCAGAGCTCGTCCGGTTCGGCCACGGCCGGCAGGTGCCGGCCGTCGTGGACGGCGGCGGGTTCGAGGGCGTCGAGGACGTCGTCGGGGCCGGCGTCCGTCCAGCCCGTCAGGCCCAACGGCCGGACGCGGGGGGCGACGGCGGGCAGGCCGAGGTCGGCGGCCAGGGCACGGGCCGCGTCCAGGTGGCCGGCCAGCAGCAGCCGGGCCACGCAGTCCCGCGCGGTGCGGGCGCCGGCGGTGTCGCGCCGGCGCTGCTCGCTCTGGAGGGCGAGCAGGGCGCACGCGGTGAGGACGAGCTGCCGGTCCGGCGCCTTCATGGGGCGGGGGCAGCCGGTGGCGACGAAGCCGCTCAGCCGTCCCCGTCCGACCAGCGGCTGGAGGACGACGTCGTCCCCGCCGAGCGGGAACGTCGCCGAGGAGTGGGGGCCGGCCACCCGCAGCCGGGCGACCTCCGCCGCGATCCGCCGCGCGCTGTCCCGGTGTTCGCGGGGCCAGACCTCCACCACCTCGCCCTGCGGGGTGAGTTGGGCGGCCCAGCCCTCGACGGCGCCGGCCAGGGTGCGGACCACGGCGCGCACGGGGTCGGGGCCGGCGGCCGAGCGGACCAGGTCGCGGTGGGCGCCGAGCGCCGCGCTGAGCTCCTCCTGCCCGGCCGCCGCGGTCAGCGACCAGTAGGTGCGCGCGACGGTGAGGAACGGGGTGGGCGCGGGCACGGCCAGCAGCGGCAACCCGGCGCTCTCGCAGACGCGGAGCAGGGTCTCGGGGACGGTGCGGTGGACGGGCCCCAGACCGATGCCGAGCGCGGTGACGCCGTGCGCGGCCAGCCGGGCGGCGTACGCCCGTGCCTGCGCCGTCTGGCCGGTCAGGCCCATGCCGGTGGTCAACAGCAGTTCGCCGCCCGCGAGGTAGGGGGTGGGGTCGGTCAGTTCGCTGACGTGGACGCCGGTGACCTCGCGTGCGGGCGGGTCGGCGGGGGCGACGGGTTCGAGGTCGGCGCCCAGCAGGCGGACGAGGTCGTCGAGCGCGGGCACGGGCCCTCCTCGCTGATGCGGCCCGGAGATCCGGAGATTGTGCGTTCCGTACGAGAAACGAGAGTACCGGTCGATTCGTCCAAGGAATTCCGGGCCCGGGGCCCCCTAGCGTTCGGGGGGCACCCGGAAACGCCACCCGGAAGGACACCCCTGATGTCCCCTGATCTCTCTCCCGTGGAGGTGAGCCGCGACCCGCGCACCGGTCGCTCGGCTCCCGGGCCGCGGGCCACCGCCCCGAAGGAGCTGTCCGAACTCGTGGCCGCGGCGGCCCGGGACGCGGCCGAGGTCGCCGCCACCGCCCCGGCGGAACGGGCGCGCCGGCTGGCGGCCGTCGCGGACGCGCTGGAGGAGCGCACCGAGGAGCTCGCCGCGCTCGCCGACTCCGAGACCGCGCTGGGCATGGAGCGGCTGCGCGGCGAGGTGGGCCGTGCGGCGGCGCAACTCCGCTTCTACGGATCGGTCGCCGCCGAGGGCGGCTGGCTGGACGTGCGGATCGACCGCGCCGAGGCGACCGGCGTGGGCGAGCTGCGGCGCATGAACCGGCCGCTGGGCCCGGTCGCGGTGTTCGGCGCGAGCAACTTCCCGTTCGCGTTCGGCGTCGCCGGGCACGACACCGGCTCCGCGCTGGCCGCCGGCTGCCCCGTCCTGGTCAAGGCGCATCCGGCGCACCCGCTGCTGAGCGCGCGGCTGGGCTCGGTGGTGTCGGCCGCGCTGCGCCGGGCCGGCGCCCCGGCGGGGGCGTTCGCGCTGGTCGTCGGGTTCGAGGCGGGCCTGGCGCTGGTGGACGCGCCCGAGGTGGCGGCGGTGGCCTTCACCGGTTCGCAGAGCGGCGGCATGGCGCTGGTGGAGCGCGCGTCCCGGCGGCCGGTGCCGATCCCCGTCTTCGCCGAGATGGGCACCGTCAACCCGGCGGTGCTCACCCCGTCCGCCGCCTCGGCCGGCGAGGATGGCGAGGGCACGGCGCGGGCCGCCGAGGGCTTCGTGGCGTCCTTCACCCTCGGCCAGGGCCAGTACTGCACCAAGCCCGGCCTGCTGCTGGCCCCCGCCGGCAGCGGTGCGGCCGGCGCGGTCGCCGCGGCGCTGGCGGAGGTGCGGCCCGGATGGCTGCTGACCGAGGGCATCGCGGCGGCCTACCGGCAGGGGCTGGAGGACCTGGTGAAGGCGGGCGCGGAGCCGGCGGCCTCCGTGCCGGCGGCCGACGGCGGCTTCGCCGCCTCCCCCACCGTCCTGACCGCGCCCGCCGAGGCGCTGCGCGCCGGCTCCCGGCTGCTGGAGGAGTGCTTCGGGCCGGTGGCGCTGGTCGTGGAGTACGGCGACGAGGCCGAACTGCGGTCGGTGCTGGGCCGGTTGCAGCCGTCCCTGGCCGCGGCGGTGGCGTCCGCCGGGGCGGACGACCCCGACCTGCCGTGGCTGGTGGAGCTGCTGTCGCGGCGGGCCGGCCGGGTCGTCGTGGACGGCTGGCCCACCGGCGTGGCCACCTCGTGGGCGCAGCAGCACGGCGGGCCGTGGCCGGCGACCAGCCGCCCGGAGGCCACCAGCGTCGGAGCCGCCGCCCTGGACCGCTTCACCCGTCCCGTGGCCTACCAGTCCGTGCCGCCGGCGGCGCTGCCCGAGGCACTGCGCGACGACAATCCCTGGGGCGTGCCCCGGCGGGTGGACGGCGTCCTCGAAGGCGCCGACGAGAGGAGGAAGGCGTGAGCGGTGGTCCGTTGGAGGGCGTCCTGGTCGCCGACTTCAGCCGCGTGCTGGCCGGGCCCCTGTGCACGATGACGCTGGCGGACCTGGGGGCGACGGTCGTCAAGGTGGAGCGTCCCGGCTCCGGTGACGACACCCGCTCGTGGGGCCCGCCCTGGTCGGAGAAGTCCACGACGTACTTCGAGAGCGTCAACCGCTCCAAGCTGGGCGTCACCCTGGACCTGGCCGACGAGGGCGACCGTGCCCTGGCCCGGGAGCTGGCCCGCCGCGCGGACGTGCTGGTGGAGAACTTCCGCACCGGCTCGCTGGAACGGATGGGCCTGGGCTACGAGCGGGTCTCCGCCGACAACCCCGGGATCGTGTACTGCTCGATCACCGGCTTCGGCAGCGGCGCGGGCGCGGACCTGCCGGGCTACGACTTCGTCGTCCAGGCCGCCGGCGGCCTGATGAGCATCACCGGGGAGGCCGACGGCGCCCCCACCAAGGTGGGCGTGGCCCTGGTGGACGTGCTCACCGGCAAGGACGCCGCGATCGGCGTGCTGGCCGCGTTGGCGGACCGGGCCCGCACCGGCCGCGGCTGCCGGGTGGAGGTGAACCTGCTCTCCAGCCTGCTGGGCTCCCTGGTCAACCAGGCCCAGGGCTTCCTGGAGACCGGTCGCCCGCCGGGCCGGATGGGCAACCGGCACCCGTCCATCGCCCCGTACGAGACGCTGCGCTGCCGCGACGGGCTGCTGGCCGTCGCGTGCGGCAACGACGGTCAGTTCGCGAGGCTGGCGGCCGTGCTCGGCGCGCCGGAGCTGGCCGAGGACGAGCGGTTCGCCACCAACGCCGCCCGGGTCGGCCACCGCGAGGAGCTGGTGGCCGCGTTGGAGGAGCGGCTGGCGTCCGACGGCTGCGCCGCATGGCAGGAACGGCTGACCGGGGCGGGCGTGCCCGCCGGGAAGGTCGGCACGCTCGCCGACGGCTTCGCCCTCGCCGAGCGTTTGGGGCTGGCCCCCACGGTCGTCCCCGAGTCGGGCGGCACGCCCACCGTCCGGCACCCGGTGACCTACTCCACCGACCTGGTCCGCGAGGCGCAGCCGCCGCCGGAGCTGGGCGAGCACGACACGGCGGTACGGGACTGGCTCTCCGATCCCGAGGCCCCGCCGCTTCCCACCCCCTGACCCCGACCCACACGACCCCGATCCATACGATCCGACCGATCCCTCACGTCCTGAGAGGCACACCCCATGAGCACCGCACCCGAGAAGTCCGGGAAGTCCCGCGCCAAGGTCGATCCGCTGGACCTGGCGGGCATCGACGACATGCTCAGCCCCGAGGAGAAGGCCGTCCGGGCGGCCATCCGCCAGGTCTGCGACGCCTCCGTCGACCCCTACGTCGCCGAGTGGTTCGAGAAGGGCGAGCTGCCCGTCATCCGTGAACTGGCCAAGGAACTCGGCGGACTGGGCCTGCTGGGCATGCACCTGGAGGGCTACGGCTGCGCGGGCATGAGCGCGGTCGACTACGGTCTGGCCTGCCTGGAGCTGGAGGCGTCCGACTCCGGCATCCGCTCCCTGGTCTCCGTCCAGGGCTCGCTGGCGATGTACGCGATCTGGAGGCACGGCAGCGAGGAGCAGAAGCAGCGGTGGCTGCCGCGGATGGCCGCCGGCGAGGCCATCGGCTGCTTCGGACTGACCGAGCCCGACCACGGCTCCGACCCGGGCTCCATGCGCACCCGCGCCCGCCGCGACGGGAGCGACTGGATCCTCGACGGCCGCAAGATGTGGATCACCAACGGCTCCGTCGCCGACGTCGCCGTGGTCTGGGCCCAGACCGACGAGGGCGTCCGCGGCTTCGTGGTGCCCACCGACACCCCCGGCTTCTCCGCTCCGCTGATCAAGCACAAGCTGTCGCTGCGGGCCTCGGTCACCAGCGAACTCGTCCTGGACGGGGTGCGGTTGCCCGCCGACGCCGTCCTGCCGGAGGTGCGCGGAGAAGCTGGCGAACATGGCCGTCGAGCTGACGAACGGCACCCTGCTCGCCCTGCACCTGGGCCGCCGCAAGGACGGTCCGGGGCTGCGTCCGGAGCAGGTGAGCATCGGCAAGCTCAACAACGTCTCCAAGGCGCTGGAGATCTGCCGCACCGCCCGCACCATCCTGGGCGCCAACGGGATCTCGCTGGAGTACCCGGTGATCCGGCACATGACCAACCTGGAGTCCGTGCTGACCTACGAGGGCACCCCGGAGATGCACACCCTGGTCATCGGCCAGGCCATGACGGGGCTCCCCGCCTTCCGCTGAGGCTCAAGAGCACGTTCCCGACGGGACTCGACGGGAGGGGCGCCGCGGCGCTCCTCCCGTCTTCCGCACCGGGCCGCGTCGGCGTGCGTCGTTCCCGTCGTGGAAGGTGTCACGGACGAGGGACCGGAGACCGCAAGTCAGCTCTCAGCTCTACCGCAGGTCCTCGGGGAGAGCACGAAACAGACCGGCTCCTCACGAACATGCCCGCGTGAACGGGCCCACGCTGCTTCACAGGCGCCTTCCACGTCTTCCAAGACGGTCTTCCAAGACGGCCCTGGCGAGACCTGCCCCATGCCCGGCATGGCCGGCTTCGGTGGCGATGTTGCCGCGCCGCTGGAGGACGTTACGCGATGAGCATCGGATCGCCCGGTTACGACGACCCCACCCACACCCCCCACCACTGGGCCTACGACCACGAGAAGCCGGTGTAGCTGTTCACCGAAGCCGGGTTCCGATCCGTCGGGCCCCGGCCGTTCGATCCGGCCATCGCCGACCCCAAGCGGCAGTGGGGCAGCGTCTACGTCGTCGCCGTCAAGTGAACGAATCGACTCACCGTCCGAGGAGGCTCCGGCCGGCTCGGAGCCGGTCGTCGAGCGGCACGGGGCGGGCCCGACGCCGTCGCGTCGGTCCCGCCCCCGTGTGTCGTCCCGGTGGGCCGGCTCCCACGACCACCGCGCCGGACAGCAGCACGATGTAGTTGTCGTACCAGGGGGCTTCGGGGGTGCGCGGCCAGGCGAGGGTGACCATGGCGGTGATCCCGTAGACCAGGGCCGCGATGTTGACCGGCAGGCCCCACTTGCCGAGCCGGTAGGGGCCGCTGGGCTTCCAGCCCTTCAGCCGGGCGCGCAGCGCGGCGAACACCACCATCTGGAAGCCCAGGTAGATGCCGAGGGAGGCGAAGCTGACGATCTTCGTCAGGGCGTCCTCGGAGAACTTGGAGGCCAGCACGATGACACCCGGGATGACGAAGGCCAGCGCCAGGGCGTACGGCGGGATGCGCCGGGCCTGGGAGAACTTCCGCAGCAGCCCGCTGCCCACGATCATGTCGTCGCGGCCGTAGCTGTAGGCCAGCCGGCTGGCCGCGGCCTGCAGGCTCATGGCGCAGGAGAGGAAGGACAGCACCACGACGAGCAGGATCACCTTGGAGCCCGCGCTGCCGAAGGCCGTCTGGAGCACTCCGGAGACCGGGTCGGTGTCCTCGCCGGAGATGACCGCGGAGATGTCGGAGACCGACAGCACCAGGGAGACGGTGACGAAGGTGGCCGCCGCGCCGCCGACGTAGATGGTGCGACGCATCGCCTTGGGGATCGTCCGCCCCGGGTTGGGGACCTCCTCGGCCACGTCGCCGCAGGCCTCGAAGCCGTAGTAGTTGTAGATGCCGATCAGGGAGGCGGCGGCGAACGCCCACAGGTAGTTGCTGCCGTCTCCGGCGCCGAAACTGTCGAAGAGCACGCCGAGGTTGTGGTGCCGTTCGGTGGCCAGCAGCCACACGCCCACCGCGAGGGCGCCCAGCAGCTCGGCGCTGAACCCGATGATGGCGGCGATGGCCAGGACCCGGGTGCCCAGGTAGTTGATCAACGTAGCCAGCACGAGGATCACCAGCGAGCAGACGATGACGGTGTCGACCGTGGGATCGAACCCGAGCATCGAGGCGAAGTACAGACCCGCGCCGGAGACCACACTGGCGATGGTCACGAACAGCGCGATCATGTAGACCCAGCCGGTCAGCCAGGCGTACCGGCGGCCCCACAGCCGCCGCGCCCAGGGGTAGACGCCGCCGGCGACCGGATACTGCGCCACCACCTCGCTGAACACCAGGGCGACCAGCAACTGGCCGACGCCGGCGATGACCAGGGCCCAGATCATCGGGGGGCCGCCCACCGCCAGGCTCACGGCGAACATCGTGTAGACGGCGGTCACGGGCGACAGGTAGGTGAAGCCGAGCGAGAAGTTCGCCCAGGGACTCATGTCCCTCTTGAACTCCGAGGTGTAGCCCAGCGAGGCGAGTTGTGCCGCGTCGCTGTCGTGGTGTCCCGTTGGGGCGTTGGGACTCATACGGACTCCCGTCGTCTCGAACCGAAAAGGGTGGAGGACATGCGGATGTACGGGGAGCGATGTGATGTGCTGCAGCGTCGGAGCGGTGCGGAATTCGTTGTCCGCACCTGGATCCGGTGGCCGGGGGTGGAGGTGGCCCTAAGATGCTCCGGGTATGGCGCGAAAAACTACAAGCCCAGTTTTTATTGCACAAGACTCCTCGCTGTTACGCGCAGGTGACGACACCCCGGGTGACGGGCCGGTGACGTTCGGGTGACGATCGACCGGCGGACCCAGGAGGAGCAATCGGATGACAAAGGACGAGAACGCATGACCACGAGCGGCGCACCGGTGATGCGCACCTCGCTGATCTCCCCGCTGAACGTGGGAGGACGGGCGGAGGAGGTCGTGGAGCGCATCAGCAGGGCGATCCTGCTGGGGCTCGTGGTCGACGGCGAGCAGCTTCCCACCGAGGTGGAGTTCGCCGGCCAGCTCGGCGTCTCCCCCATGACCCTGCGGGAGGCGCTGGCGATCCTGCGGCAGCAGGGGCTGGTCGAGACCCGCCGCGGCCGCAACGGCGGCACCTTCGTGCGACGCCCGGTGAACCCGCCGCGCGACCCGCTGGAGGAGCGGCTGCGCTCCACCACCGTCTCCAAGCTCCGCGATCTGGCCGACGAGCAGTTCGCCGTCGCCGGGGCCTCCGCCTTCTTCGCCGCGGAGCGCGCCTCGGCGGCGAGTGTGCGGAAGCTGCTCCAGCTCGTCGAGCAACTGGCGGTGGCCGAGGAGTACGGCGACCGGATACGGGCCGACAGCCGGTTCCACATCGAGGTCGCGATGGCCTCCCAGTCCGAGCGGCTCACCCGGCTGGAGGTGAACCTCCAGGCCGAGCTGACGTCCCTGCTCTGGCTGCCGATCGAACCCCGGGCCGTGCTGGAGGAGGCGGTCGCCGACCACCACGCCATCGCCACGGCCATCGCCGAGGAGGACGGAGAACGGGCTCGGGCCCTGTCCGAGCGCCATGTACAGCGCAACCTGCGCCGACTGATCGAGCTGCACCTGGTAGTGGCGGAACAATGAAAGGGGGGCGCCCATGTGTCCCGACGTAGCCGCGCCGGAAGGCGGACCGCCCATGATGGCCACGGAAGAACTGGACATGCTCCTGGAACGGGTCAAGGCCCTGCTCACGGAGGTCTTCGACCGTCTGGAGACCGTCGCGGGCGAGGTCGTCGCCCGCCGCCGCGCCGTACTGGCCGAGGGCGGCTCCTTCGGGGTGCGGGAGGTGGACGCCCTCAAGCCGATCCTCGTCGAGCAGATCGACGCGCAGCCCGCGGCGGACGGCTTCGGCTTCTTCGCCGCGGCCGGGCTGCTGCCGGAGCGCGACCGGCACTTCACGTGGTGGCAGCGCGGCGGCACGGGCTTCGTCCAGCTCAGACTGAACCTGGACCCGAGCAGCGTGGACGTCTACGACTACTTCGAGATGGAGTGGTTCGCCGCCGGGCGCGATCGCTCCCACCGCTCGGTCTTCGGCCCGTACGTGGACTACTTCGGCGCCGACCGGTACGTCTTCACCCTCACCGCCCCCGTCTTCGACGAGACCTTCCTGGGCGTGGTCGGGGCCGACCTGCGGGTGAACGAGTTCGAGCCGCGCCTGCTGGCGGCGCTGCGCGGGGGCGCCCACGACGCGGTGCTCGTCGGCCCGGAGCGGCGGGTGATCGCCGCGAACACCTCGCGCTGGGTGATCGGCTCCCGGCTGCCGAGGACGCCCCGGGCCGGGGAGGAGGGCTTCACCGCGGTGGGGGAGGTCGGTCTGGACAGCGGCTGGGTGGTGGCCCTGGCTCCTCGCGAGTAGCCGGCACTCCCCAGAGGAAAACAGAACACACCGGAAACGAACACAGAAGACGGGACCGCCGCGGTCGATCCGACCGCGGCGGTCCCGTCTTCATGTCCGCCATGCTCCCCAAAAGGGGCGATTTAACGGGCTTTCAAACGGTCCACGGCGACCCCGGTGAACGGGGTCGAACTTTTTCGCGACGACCCCTTGACTAACAAACTCTAAGTTTAGAGTATTTGGCCACTCGCAAAGCTCCCTCCGAGAGTTGGAGAGTTCCATGACGGGTACAACTCTCGACGTCGCCCCGTACTTCGACGTCGCCGACCCGGGTTTCTCGATCACCTCCCCCGCCGTGCACGAAGCGCGGGAACGCAGTTGGTACGCCCGGACCAACTACGGCCTGGCCGTGCTGCGCTACGACGAGGTCAACCGGCTGCTCAAGCACCCCAAGCTCCGCCAGGGGAGCGTGGCCTGGCCCGCCCACAACGGCGTGACCGAGGGCCCGTTCGCCCGGTGGTGGGACAGTTGGATCCTCAACAAGGAAGGCGAGGAACACCACCGGCTGCGCCGGCTGATGAACCCGGCCTTCTCCCCGAAGCTGATCAAGGGCCTGGTGCCGCGCTTCCAGGCGCTGGCCACCGAGCTGATCGACAACTTCGCCGAGCCCGACCGGTGCGAGTTCGTCTCGGAGTTCGCCGAGCCCTACGCGGCCCGCGTGATCGCCATCATGCTCGGCATCCCCGAGGACGAGTGGCAGGTCATCTCCACCGACGCCGCCACCATCGGCCTGGCCATGGGGGTGACCCTCCGCCAGGACCTACCGAAGATCGAGGAGGCGCTGGAGCGGCTCTACCGGTACTCCGACGACCTGATCGCCGACCGCCGCCGCACCCCCCGCGAGGACTTCGTCACCCGGCTCGTGGAGGCCAGCCGCGACACCGACAAGCTCAGCGACGACGAGCTGAGGGACGGTCTGGTGCTGCTGATCTTCGGCGGGTTCGACACCACCCGCAACCAGCTCGGTCTGGCCATGCAGACCTTCGTCGACCACCCCGACCAGTGGCGCCTGCTCGCCGAGCGGCCCGAACTGGGCGGCAAGGCGGTCGAGGAGATCATGCGCGTCAACCCGACCACCCGCTGGGTGACCCGCGAGGCCGCGGAGGACTTCACCTTCCAGGACGTGGAGATCGAGGCCGGCACCACGATCCACCTGTGGACCGAGTCGGCCGGCACCGACCCCCGGGTCTTCGGCGGTTCCCCCTTCGACATCACCGCCGAGCGCAAGCCCCACTTCGGCTTCGGCGGCGGCGCCCACCACTGCCTGGGCCACTTCGTCGCCCGCAGCGACATGAGCGAGGCCCTGCCGCTGCTGGCCAAGCGCCTGCGCGACCCGAAGATCGCCGAGGGCTCCGAGTGGCTGCCCGACTCGGGCAACACCGGCCCGATCCGGCTGCCCCTCACCTTCACTCCGGCCTCCTGACCGGTTCACGAACGGTTCCCCCAACCGTCAGCAGAGCGAGAGGAACACCCCCATGAAGGTCACCGTCGACATGTCGCTGTGCCAGGACCACGGCCAGTGCGCCATCGCCTCGCCCGCCGTCTTCCAGATGAACGACGAGGGCAAGCTCGTCTACGAGGGCGAGCCCGACGACTCGCTGCGCGACGAGGTCGAGGAGGCCGCCGACGTCTGCCCCGTCCAGGCCATCTTCATCGAGGGCTGACGGAGACCGGCCATGACCGCACACGTCGCCGTCGTCGGAGCGTCGCTCGCGGGCCTGCGAGCGGCCGAACAGCTCCGCGCCGCCGGGCACACCGGGCCCATCACGGTCCTCGGCGCGGAACCGCACCTCCCCTACAACCGGCCCCCGCTCTCCAAGGAGTTGCTCTCCGAGCCGGGCGCCCCCTCGCCGGCCGACCTCCACGCCAAGGTGGCCTTCCGCCGCCGGGCGTCGGTCGCCGACGTGGACTTCCGGCTCGGCCTGCCGGTGGTGGAGGCCGACCTGACCCAGGGCAGGCTCTCCCTGGAGGACGGCTCCGTCGTCACCTTCGACGGGCTCGTCGCGGCCACCGGGCTGCGCCCCCGCCGGCTGAACCTCCCCGGTCCGTCGGCCGGACGCCACGTGCTGCGCACCCTCGACGACTGCGTGGGGCTGCGCGGCGCGCTGCGGCCGGACGCCGACGTCGTGGTGATCGGCGCCGGGTTCATCGGCTGCGAGGTCGCCGCGACCGCCCTGAAGCTGGGCTGCCGGGTCACCGTGGTGGACCCCCTCGGGGCGCCGATGCAGCGCGTCCTCGGTCCGTCGCCGGCCGCCGCCGTCCAGCGACACCACGAGGCCGCCGGCATCCGGTTCGTCATCGGCCGGTCCATCGTCGGCTTCCTCGGCACCACCGCCGTCACCGGGGTCGAACTCGACGACGGGAGCACCCTCGACGCCGACGTCGTCGTCGAGGCCGTCGGCTCGATCCCCAACACCGAGTGGCTGGCGGGGAACGAGGGGCCGGACCTGAGCGACGGCATCCTGTGCGACAACCTGCTCAGGGGCCACGGCGCCGAGCGGTTCGTCGCCGTCGGGGACGTCGCCCGGTTCCCCAACCCCCTGTTCGACGAGGTGCCCCGCCGCGTCGAGCACTGGTCCATCCCCACCGACACCGCCAAGCGCGCGGCGGCCACCCTCACCGCCGACCTGTCGGGCGCCGAACCCGACCCGTCCCCGTTCGCGCCGATCCCCTCCTTCTGGAGCGACCAACTGGACCTGCGCTTCCAGAGCTTCGGCTCCCCCGCCCTCGCCGACGAGGTGCGGGTGGAGGAGGGCGACCTGGAGCGGCCCGCGGACGGCGTGCTCGTCACCTACCACCGACGGTCGACGCACGTGGGCACCGTCGCGATCAACCTGCCGCCCGCCCGTCAGCGCGAGCTGCGCCGGGCCTTCGACGCCCTCGTGGCCGTGGCCGCCTGACCCGGCCCCCTCTTTTCTCGTCTCTCCTCAGTCTCTCCTCGTTTCAGTCTCTCCTCGTTTCCCCTCGCCGCTTTTCCCGCCATTCCCCCTTCCCCGCTCCGGGCGAAGACCCGCCGCGAGACCCTTTGAGGTACACATGACCACCATCACGACCGGCACCACCACGGCTCTGGACCAGCACCGCGAGCGCAACGCCGACCGGGACGCGATCGAGGCGGTGCAGAAGCGCATCGCCGACGCCGGTGTGGAGTACGTCTACTACCAGGCCGTGACCATCAACGGCCGCGTCATCGGCAAGGTGGTGCCCGCCGAACACCTGCTCCGCAACGTGGAGAAGGGCGTCAACATGCACCGCACGGTGATGGCGGACTTCCAGGTCGACCGGGCCGGCAACCTCCTCGGCGGCGGCAGCGAGGCCGCCGAGTTCACCGCGCTGCCCGACCTCGACACCTTCGCCGTGCTGCCCTGGGACTCCAGCGTCGGCCGCTTCTTCTGCCGCCTCTACGAACCCGAGCACCGGCCCGAGGTCGGCGGCCGGCCGCTCGCCACCGACGTGCGCGGCAACCTCATCCGGCTGCACGAGGACTTCACCGCCCGCACCGGCCTGGAGCTGCGCACCGGCTGCGAGCCCGAGATGACCTGGACCGGCCCCGGCCTGGAGGTGCACCACCGCCCCGACGACAGCCCGGCCTACCGGGTGGACCTGCTGGAGCAGAGCCGCCCGATCTACCAGAAGGTCACCTCCTACGCCAAGGCCCTCGGCTTCAACATGATCGAGGGCGACTACGAGGACCCCGGCCAGATCGAACTCAACTGGATGTTCGACCACGCCGACCTGACGGCCGACCGACTCATCACCTACCGGCAGCTTTGCCGCCAGGTGGGCCGCGAGCTGGGCATCAAGCCCAGCTTCATGCCCAAGCCGGCCACCGGCATGATGGGCAACGGCTGCCACCACAACCTCAGCCTGTGGCGCGGCGACGAGAACGTCCTGGAGGAGCCCGGCCGCCGGGAGCTGCACCTCACCGAGACCGGCCTCCACGCCCTGGGCGGCATCCTCACCCACGCCGCCGCCTCCATGGCCGTCATGGGACCGACCGTCAACTCCTACAAGCGGTACTGGGACTCCGGCCAGTTCGCCCCGTCGCAGATCAACTGGGGCAAGGACAACAAGACCTGCACCGTGCGCCTGTCGGCCAACGGACGGCTGGAGTTCAAGCTCCCCGACGCCATGGTCAACCCCTACCTCTCGCACGCCGTCCTGATCGCCGCGATCTCGGACGGCCTGGAGAACAAGATCGACCCGGGCCCGGCCCAGCAGGGCTCCAGCTACAGCGACACCCCCGGCATCCCCCGGTTCACGCCGCTGCCGCTGAACCTGGGCGAGGCGCTGCAGGTCTTCAACACCGACCCGGTCGTCAAGGCCGCCATCGGCGAGGAGACCGCGGAGCTGTACTACGCCTACAAGTGGGACGAGTGGGCCCGGTTCTGCGGCGTCGTCACCGACTGGGAGCACATGATGTACTCGGAGGACACCCCGTGACCAAGCCCCTCCGCCTGGCCTGCATCGACTCCGACGCCGCGCCGCTGTTCCTGCCCAACGACCCCGTCCGGGGGCGGCGCGGCTACGAGCCGGCCGTCGGCGAGCTGATCGCCGACGAGCTCGGCCGCCCGCTGGAGTGGGTGTTCCTGCCCTGGGCCGAGATGATCCCCGCCGTGCGGCGCGGCGAGGCCGACGGCGTGCTGTGCGGCCAGGGCGTCACCGAGGCCCGTCTGCGGCAGGTGGACTTCACCCGCCCGTACGCGGTCTTCCACGAGTCCGTGCTCGTCCGCCGCGGCGATCCGGTGGGCTCCGCCGAGGACCTGCGCGGACGGAAGGTCGCCGCCATCGCGGGCAGCACCAACATGGCGCTGGCCGAGACCTTCGACGGCGCGATCACCGTGCCCTTCGGCGGCGACTCCGACGACGTGTTCGGGGACATGCTCAAGGCCCTCAAGGCCGGTGAGGTGGACGCGGTCGTCGACGACGACGTCGTCTTCGTGCCGCTGGGCGACCACCCCGACTACGAGCTGGCCTTCACCGTCCGCACCGGCAACCGCTGGGCCGTCGGCGTCGCCAAGGACCGCCCGGAGGACCTGGCGGCCCTGGACGGCGCGCTCGGCCGGATCATCGCCGACGGCCGACTGGCCAAGGCCTGGGCCGAGTGGCTGCCGGCGCTGGAGTACCCCTTCGGCGACGAGACGGACGGCGGGACGGGCGGCGGGTCCGACGGGACGGGCGGCGGCGCCGGCGGGACGGAGGGCCGGGCATGAGGCCGCTCATCGCCGTGGTCGGCCGCCGCGCCGCGTCCGTCTCCGGCCTGCGGTTCGCCGCCACCGTCGCCGCCGAGGCCCTGGGCGACGCGGTGTTCGCGGCCGGCGGCGAACCGCTGATCCTGCACGGCGGACCGCGCGCCGAACTGCCCGAACTGCCGGGCCGGTTGGCCCGGTTCGACGGTGTGCTGATGCCGGGCGGGTCGGACCTCGATCCGGCCCGCTACGGGCAGCAGCCGCACCCCGAGACCCGGCCCGACCATCCCGAACAGGACGACCTCGACCTCGCGGTGGCCCGGGCCGTGCTCGACCTGGGCCTGCCCACCCTGGCCGTCTGCCGCGGCCTGCAGGTGCTCAACACCGTCTGCGGCGGCACCCTGAACCAGCACCTGGCCCAGGGCCCCGTCGAGCACCTCGACGGCCACCACACCGTCACGGCCGAGGCCGGCTCGCGTCTGGCGGCCGTGGTGGGGTCCGAGCCCTTCGAGGTCTCCTCCTACCACCACCAGGCCGTCGACCGGCTCGGCGACGACCTGCGCGTGGTGGCGCGGGCGACCGACGGCTGCGTCGAGGCGGTGGAGCACACGACGGCGGACGTGCTCGCCGTGCAGTGGCACCCGGAGGACCTGTTCGACACCTCCAAGCAGGACGGCGCCCTCTTCCGCGACCTCGTCGAACGCGCCGCGAACCGACGTGCCGCAACCCGAAAGGAGCGCGCAGCATGACAGCGACCCCGGAGGAACAGGCCCTCGCCACCCGCGCCGAGCTGGAGAAGCGCTTCGCCGCACTGTCCCTCCCCAACCGGCTGTACATCGACGGGAAGCCGGTCGACGCCGCCGACGGCGCCACGTTCGACCGGATCTCCCCGCGCGACGGCCGGAGGATCACCTCGGTCGCCGAGGGCAAGGCCGAGGACGTCGACCGGGCCGTGGCCAGTGCCCGGAAGGCGTTCGAGAGCGGCGTCTGGTCGCACCTGGCGCCCCGGAAGCGGCGCGAGGTGCTCCAGAGGCTGGTCCGGCTGGTCGAGGAGCACGCCGAGGAGCTGGCTCTCCTGGAGAGCGTCGACATGGGCAAGCCCTACCGGGACGCCCTCGCCGTCGACATCCGGGTGACCCTCCAGACCCTCTCCTTCTACGCCGAGGCCGTCGACAAGTTCTACGACGAGGTGGTCCCCACCGACCGGGACACCCTGGCCACCATCACCCGCGAACCCATCGGGGTCGTCGGCGCGGTGGTCCCGTGGAACTTCCCGCTGATGATGGCCATCTGGAAGATCGCGCCGGCGCTGGCCTCGGGCAACGCCATGGTCCTCAAGCCGGCCGAGCAGTCCCCGCTGACGGCCCTGCGCTTCGCCGAACTGGCCACCGAGGCGGGCGTTCCCGACGGCATCCTCAACGTGGTGCCGGGCTTCGGGCCGACCGCCGGCGCCGCCCTGGGACGCCACGGGGACGTCGACGCGATCACCTTCACCGGCTCCGGTCCGGTGGGCCGGCTGTTCCTGAGGTACGCGGCCGAGTCCAACCTCAAGGAGGTCTCGCTCGAACTCGGCGGCAAGTCCCCGCACGTCGTCCTGGCGGACGCCCCGGACCTGCGGACGGTCGCCAAGTACGTCGCGAGCGGCATCTTCTTCAACCAGGGCGAGGCCTGCTCCGCCGGGTCGCGGCTGCTGGTCCACCGGGACGTCAAGGACGAGCTGCTGGAACTCGTCCTCCAGGAGAGCCGCGAGACCGTCGTCGGCGACCCGCTCGACCCGCGCACCGACATCGGCGCGCTGGTGGAGGAGAAGCATCTGGAGCGGGTCCTGGGGTACGTGAACGGCGCCGTGGAGGAGGGCGCCCGACTGATCCTGGGCGGCGACCGCGTCCTTCGGGAGACCGGCGGGTACTACGTGGAGCCCACCGTCTTCGAGGCCCGGCCCCGGATGCGGATCGCCCGCGAGGAGGTCTTCGGCCCGGTGCTCTCCGTCATGACCTTCGACGACGCCGACGAGGCGGTGCGGCTGGCCAACGACACCGACTACGGTCTGGCCGCCGCGGTGTGGTCGAAGGACCTGTCCACCGCGCACCGCATGGCCCGGGCGATCCGGGCCGGCACCGTGTGGGTCAACAACTACGACGAGAGCGACATCACCGTGCCGTTCGGCGGATACCGTCAGTCCGGTTTCGGAATCCCCGACAAGTCCCTGCACGCCCTGGAGAAGTACACCCGGCTGAAGTCGACCTGGATCAAGCTGTGACCGAATTCCACGCAGAGGGAAGCAAGCTCCCCGGCGACGTCCCCGTCGTCCTCCGCTCCGAGGTGGAGCCGGAGGGCGGCACGGCCGGGAACGACGGGCCGCGGATCGCGGTCCTGGTCTCGCTGAACTTCCCGGACATGACCGACGAGACCGCCGATCTGGTCCGGAACTTCACCCGGACCGCCCTGACCGCCTTCCGCGACCTGGGCGCCCGCTGTGAGCTCGTCGAGACCTCCACTCCGCTGGAGGACCTCGGTGATCCGGAGCGGGTCGCCGGGTACGACGGGCTGTTCCTGCTGGGTGGCGGCGACGTCCACCACGAGCTGTACGGACGCGCCGAAACGGCGCCCCACTCCTACGGCGTGGACCGCCGGGCCGACGAGTTCGCCCTCGCCGCGATCCGCGCGGCGGTCGACGCCGACCGGCCGGTGCTGGGGGTCTGCCGCGGCTCGCAGTTGGTCAACGTCGCCTTCGGCGGCACGCTCGTACCGGACATCGAGGACTACCGGCTGCACCGCGGCGGCCCGGGGAAGCCGATGTTCCTCGACGAGAAGGTGACCGTCACCGAGGGCACCCGGCTGGCGGGCCTCGTCCGGGACACCCGCCTCACCGTCCGCTCCGGACACCACCAGGCCGTCGCCCGGGTCGGCGACGGACTGGTGGCGGTGGCGCACGCCGACGACGGTGTGATCGAGGGGACCGAGCACCCCGACAAGTGGGTGATCGGCGTCCAGTGGCACCCGGAGGACCCGGCCGGCTCGGAGGTCCACCGGACCCGGCTCCTCCGGGGCTTCCTCGACGCCTGCGCGCGTTAGGGGGCGCGCACCGAGCGCACCGAACCACTCCCCTCCCCTGGAGAAGGCTCCCGGCGGACGCTCCGTCCGCCGGGAGCCTTCCGCACGTCGCGCCCCGGCCCCGTCCCGCCACCACTCCGTCGGGCGAGCCGGGCCGGGGCGATTCGGGGGCGGTTCGGGGGACGCCGTCCCCCGGGCCGGGGAGAGCCGTGGCAACGGGCCGGCCGCGGGGCGACAGTGCAGGGGAAGGAAGGCCGGCGGTTCGCCGTCCGGCCCGGCCGACTCCGGGAAGGAAGCCCCGCATGACCACCGACCCCCGCCCCACCGCCGAGGCGCCGCGCGTCGCGATCGTCACCGGCGGCTCCCGCGGCATCGGCCGCGAGACCGTACGCCGACTGGCCGCCGACGGCTGGGCCGTCGTGGTGAACTACGCCGGCAACGCCCGAGAGGCCGAGGCCGCCGTCGACGAG
Source organism: Streptomyces megasporus (assembly GCF_000718985.1). GTDB lineage: Bacteria > Actinomycetota > Actinomycetes > Streptomycetales > Streptomycetaceae > Streptomyces > Streptomyces megasporus. Next base: position 214,552 of record NZ_JODL01000016.1, read on the forward strand.
GCGGGCGGCCGGGCGATCGCCGTCCGGGCGGACGTCGCCGACGAGGCGGCCGTCGCCACGCTGTTCGACGTGGCCGAGGAGGAGTTCGACGGCGTCGACGCCGTCGTCAACGCGGCGGGCCGGATGTACCTGTCCCCGGTCGCCGACGTGGACCTGGACGCCCTCGACGCGGTGCACCGCACCAACGTCCGCGGCACCTTCGTGGTGGCGCGGGAGGCGGCCCGCCGGGTCCGCTCCGGAGGCACCATCCTGCTGTTCTCCACCTCGGCGATCGGCCTGGCCCTCCCGAACTACGCGCCCTACGTCGCGACCAAGGGCGCCGTGGAGGCCATGACCCTGATCCTCGCCCGCGAGATGCGCGGCCGGGACGTCACCGTCAACACCGTCGCGCCCGGCCCCACCGCCACCGCCCTGTTCCTGGAGGGCAAGGACGAGGAGACCGTCGCCCGGCTGGCCTCCCAGCCTCCGCTGGAGCGCCTGGGCGCACCCGCCGACATCGCCGAGGTCGTCGCCTTCCTCGTCTCCCCGCGGGGGCACTGGGTCAACGGCCAGGTCGTCCGCGCCAACGGCGGCATCGTCTGACCGGGCCGGACGCCGAACCGGACGCCGGGCCGGGCGGGGCTGCGGCGAGAGCCGCGGGACGTGTGCGGGTCACGCCTCCGTGTCGGCGCCCGCCTCGGTGTCCCCGTCGGTCGCACCGGCCTTGTCTTCGCCGTCCGCGCCGTCCGTGCCGTCGGAATCGCCCGTGCGGTCGGGGCCGTCCGAGTCGCCGTCCAGCGGCAGTTCGTCCAGTCGCGTCTCGTCCACCACCGGCGGAGCCGGCCGGGGCGTCTTGGGCATGACAGCCGCCTCCGAGTGGGCGCCACAGCCGTAGGCGAGGGAGACCACGCGGCCGTCGGCCGGGGAGAACTCGTTGGCGCACACGCCGAACGCCTGCCGCAGGGAGCCCGCCATCGGCACGAGGAAGCCGCAGCTCATGCACGTCGCGGGGGCCGCCTGGGCCATGGGCGTCCCGGAGCCGAACGCCTCCTCCCACCGGTCGGCGGCGGCGTGCAGGCCGAGGCGCGACAGGACGCGGGGCCGGCCCATGCCGATCTCCTCGGCGACCGCGGCGATGCCGCCGCGCGCCGGGGCGCCCGGGAACTCCCCGGGCTCGTTGGTGGCGACCTCGGCGTCCTCGGCCTCCGCGATGCTGTCGCCCTCCTCGGCCGCCTCCTGCGACAGGACCGAGTTCGGGGGCGGGGCGTCCGCGCCGGTGAAGCCCGGCTCCAGACGCGGGTCGTCGGCGGCCGTGGGCAGCAGGTCGCCGGGGCCGAGGTCACCCGGACGGAGACGTTCGCTCCAGGGCACCCATTCGGGGGCGAGCAGCGCGTCCGGACCGGGCAGCAGGACGGTCTCGTCCAGCGTCACCGTCCGCGCCCGCAGGGCCCGTGCCACCGTGACGGCCCACCGCCAGCCGCGGTAGCCCGACTCCAGGCACTCAAAGAAGTGTGTGACGACGCGGTCCCCGTCGGCCACGGCACCCAGATGGTCCCCGACCTTGCCCGGGAAAGCGGCCTCCTCCGCCGCCTCCCGAGCCAGTTCAACCGCCTCGGCGCACAGGCGATCAGGGGCCCGGCCTCGCATCGCAGCACTCACAAGAATCGATTCTCTCCTACGCCGTTTCGCGAGCGCGCCTCCCGTAGGCCCAGTTCAGAGCGGGTGAGGACGGAGCGGACCCGGGGACCGCTGCGACGTCCCGACTCCCGCGATATCGCCGGGTGGAGCGCACTGTCCCTCCACGCTACCCCACGTGGGTCCGCCTCCAACCGTCGCACCTTCAACCAAAAGGCGCCGGGCTGGGCAGCCGCCGTTGGGGCACACTTGCGACGTGGCAGCCTTCAGGACGCCCCGGCGAGGCGAGGGGCGGTTCCGTCGTACGGCGCGGGCGATCGTCCGCGCCGTACACGCGCCTCCCCGCGCGCTCGGGCGACGGATCCGCCGGGCGACGCACGCGCAGGGGGCGGGAGAGTCGGGCCTGGGCAAACTCATCGAACTGCACGCCGTGAACTCCGCGGGCGACATGATGATCACCGTCGCCCTGGCCTCCACCATCTTCTTCTCCGTCCCCACGGGCGAGGCCCGGGGGCGGGTCGCGCTCTACCTGGCCGTCACCCTGGCCCCCTTCGCGCTGCTGGCGCCGATCATCGGGCCGCTGCTGGACCGCATCCCGCACGGTCGGCGCGCCGCGATGGCCGGTTCGATGCTGGCCCGTGCGCTCCTCGCGCTGAGCATGGCGGGGGCGGTGGCCACCGGCAGCCTGGAGCTCTATCCGGCGGCGCTGGGGGTCCTGGTGGCGTCCAAGGCGTACGGGGTGGTCAGGTCCGCGGTCGTGCCCAGACTCCTGCCGCACCGCATCTCGCTGGTCAAGGCCAACTCGCGGGTGACGCTGGCCGGTTTGCTGGCCACCGGCGCCGCGGCGCCGGCGGGGGCGGCGCTGCACGGGCTGGGGCCGTCCTGGCCGCTGTACGGGGCCTTCGTCGTCTTCGTCGTCGGAACGTTCCTGTCCTTCTCCCTCCCCCACAAGGTGGACTCCGCCAAGGGCGAGCGAAAGGCGTTGCTGTCCGCCTACGAGGCGGCGAACGGCGCCGGGTCCGAGGACGCGCGGGAGGTCCGGGAGGTCCGGGACGGCGAGCGGGCCGCCGGCGGCGACGCGGTGGGGAGCACCACCGGAACCGCCACCGGAACCGGAGGCGGGGCCGGCCCCGGGGACGGGAACGGGAACGGGAAGCCGAAGCGGCCCGGACTGCGGACGGTCGGCGCGTCCGTGCTCAACGCGCTGATCGCCAACTCCTCCCTGCGCGCGCTCTCCGGCTTCCTCACCTTCTTCCTCGCCTTCATGCTGCGCGAGCACCCCCTGCGCGGGCTGGACGCCGTCGTCTCGCTGGGGGTCGTCGCCGTCGCCGCGGGCGGCGGCAACGCGCTGGGCACGGCGCTGGGCGCCTGGCTGCGGGACCGCGGACCGGAGTTGATCATCGCGTCCGTGCTGGCCATGGCGCTGACCGCGGCCGTGGTGGCGGCGGTGCTGTACGGCACGGTCACCGTGCCCGTCCTCGCGGCGGCCGCCGGGATGGCGCAGGCGCTGGGCAAGCTCTCCCTGGACGCCCTCATCCAGCGGGACGTCCCCGAGGTGGTGCGGACCTCCGCCTTCGCCCGCTCCGAGACGCTGATGCAGATGTCGTGGGTGGTGGGCGGCGCCATCGGGATCGCGCTGCCGCTGATCGGCCCGGTCGGCATGGGGGTGGCCGGGCTGATCGTCGCGGCGGGCGCGCTCGCGACCGTCCGGCCCCTGTTGTCCGCCGCGCGCCACGGCACGCCCCACCCGCGCGTCGCGTGAGGGGAACCGCCGGGTAGCCTGCACGTCATGACGCACACGATCTCCCGGGGCAAGGGCAGCCGCAGCATCCGCACTGCCGTAGCCATCGGTGCGGCCACCCTCGGTCTCGTCGTCCTCTCCGCCTGTGAGAAGCCGACCCCCCGAGCGACCGTGACCGTCGGCTCGGACAGCGTGTCCACGGAAGCGACCTGCTACACGGAGGGCAAGAAGCTGTCGCAGGACAAGGTGCTCTCCTGTGTCAAGAAGAAGACCGACACGTCCATCACGGTCGGCGAGGGCGACATGCTGCGCATCGGCGTCGATCCCGAGATCGCCGAGACCGGCTGGGTGGTCTTCCTCGGTGAGCGGCCCGTGGTCTCCGAGCCGATCGGCAAGACCTACCGCAGCTTCTCCAGCGACGGCCTGTTCGCCCAGACCGACGGCACCTCCGCGGACACGGTGCAGCTCAGCGTCGTCGGCTACGACGGCAGCCGGTACAGCGACGGCGTGTGGCGCATCAACCTCGACCGCGAGGAAGACTGACCCCCTCCGGGCCCGCCGTGTCCACTCTCGTCGTCACCGCCGTCGCGGCGGAGCGTGACGCCGTGGCCGCCGCGTGTGCCCCGGCGGGCATCGACGTGCTCGCCGTGGGGGCCGGCCCCGCCGCCGCGGCGGCCCGCACCGCCGCGGCACTGTCCCGCGCGGCGGCGGACGGACACCCCTACGGCCTGGTGGTCTCGGCGGGCATCGGCGGTGGCTTCCCGCCCCTGGCGCCGGTCGGCTCGGTGGTCGTCGCCTCCGAGATCGTCGCCGCGGACCTGGGTTCGGAGACGCCCGACGGTCCCGAGCCCTTCACCTCCGTGGCCGACCTGGGCTTCGGCACGACCGTCCACCGTCCGCACGGCCCGCTGGCGCGGACCGTCGCGGAAGCGGCCGGCGCGGCGCTGGGGCCGGTGCTGACGGTCTCCACCACCACCGGCACCGCCGAACGGGCGGCGCTGTTGGCGCGGCGCCACCCGGGTGCGCTGGCCGAGGCGATGGAGGGCTTCGGCGTCGCCGAGGCCGCGGCGGTCTGGGGCGTCCCGGTGCTGGAGGTCCGCTCCGTGTCCAACCCCGTGGGCCCGCGCGACCGCTCGGCCTGGCGGATCGCGGAGGCGCTCGACGCCCTGACGGCCGCATTCGGCAGGATCGTTCCCGTACTCGACGGTTGGAGGGACCGTGTCCCAGGTGATGTCTGAGCGGCAGTCCGAGCGGAGCCCCGAAGAGGGCGGACCACTGCGGATCGCCTACTCCCCCTGTCCCAACGACACCTTCGTCTTCCACGCCTGGGCGCACGGTCTGGTGCCCGGCGCCCCGCCGCTGGACGTGACGTTCGCGGACATCGACGTCACCAACGGCATGGCCGAGCGCGGTGAGCTGGACGTCCTCAAGGTCTCCTACGCCGTCCTGCCGTGGGTGCTCCGGGAGTACGCGCTGCTGCCGTGCGGCGGCGCGCTCGGGCGCGGCTGCGGCCCGCTGGTGCTCACCCGCGAGCCGGGGGCGGACCTGCGCGGCGCGACGGTCGCGGTGCCCAGCGAGCGGTCGACGGCCTACCTGCTGTTCCGGCTGTGGGCGGCGGAGAAGGTGCCCGGCGGTGTCGGGCGGATCGTCGTCATGCCCTTCCACCGGATCATGCCCGCCGTCCGCGACGGCGAGGTCGACGCCGGGCTGGTCATCCACGAGGCGCGCTTCACCTACGGGAACTACGGCCTCCACCGCTTGGCCGACATGGGCGAGCACTGGGAGGCCGGCACCGGGCTGCCGATCCCCCTCGGCGCGATCATCGCCCGGCGTTCGCTGGGCGCACGGCGGCTGCGCACGCTCGCCGAGTCCGCCCGCGCCTCGGTGCGGATGGCCTGGGACGACCCCCAAGCGTCCCGCGCCCATGTGCTGGAACACGCCCAGGAGATGGACCCGACGGTCGCCGACCGGCACATCGAGCTGTACGTCAACGAGTTCACCGCCGACCTCGGCGAGGACGGCTACGCGGCCGTGCGCGCGCTGCTCACGCGCGCCGCGGGCGAGGGGCTCGTCCCGCCCCTCCACCCCGGCGCCCTGGACTTCGACTGACCGCGACCGATCTCGACCGATCTCGTCGGACCCCGGCCGGCCCCGCCGGCCGGGCCTCAGACGTCGAGCTGGTCGGCCACCGCGCGGAGCATGCCCGCGATCTTGCGGCCCTGCTGGCGCTCCGGGTAACGTCCACGCTCCAACTGCTGCGCGACCCGGTCCAGCACATTGGTGAGGTCCTGCACGATCGACGCCATCTCGTCGGGCTTGAGCCGCTGGGCCGCCGCCACGGAGGGGGCGGGCTCCAGCAGGGTCAGCGAGAGCGCCTGATCACCTCGCTGACCGGCGACGACGCCGAATTCCACCCGCTGGCCGGGCCGCAGGGTGGTCACCCCGTCCGGGAGCACCGACGAGTGCACGAAGACGTCACCGCCGTCGTCGCGGGAGAGGAAGCCGAAACCCTTCTCGCTGTTGAACCACTTGACCTTGCCGGTAGGCACGTCTGTCCTCTGTCCTTGTACTCGTCCGTATGACCGGGTGACGACTTCTTGAAAAGAAAACGGCTCTGAATAAGACTTCAGCGGGCCGAACGACCCGCCGTCAACAAGATTAATGGTCCACGTCCCGGTGACAAGACGCCCCCGGCCCCTCCCCCCGCGTGCCGCGCGTGCCCGACCATCGAATTACCCTGTCCCGGTGACCAGTGAAACGTCCCGCGCGGGAGATCTGCTCGTCCGCATCGGTGCCGTCGTCTTCTTCATCGGCGCGGCGGCCACCCTCGTGACCCTGCTGCCGCTCTTCCTCGGAGCCGACCCGCTGCCCACGGCGGCGTACCTCGTCAGCATGCTGATGGGCGTCGGCTTCGCCATCGCCGGCGCCGGGGTGCTGCGCTCCATCGCGGTGCAGCGCCGCCGGGCCCGCGCGGAGTCCGGGCGCTAGCGGCCCGCCGCGTACGCCTCCAGCCAGGCGGGGAACGCCGTCAGGTCCTCCAGCACCACGTCGGCCCCCTCCGCCCGGAGCTCCTCCGCGTCGCACGGCCCCGTCGGCACGGCCACCGACAGCGCGCCGGCCGCCCGCGCGCCGCGCACGTCGCCGCGGTGGTCGCCGACGTAGACGCCCGCCCCGTACTCGACCAGCGCCTCGGCCTTGGCCTCCGCCCACAGCCCGCCGATCACCGCGTCCGGTGCGATGCCCAGGTGCTCCAGGTGGAGCTTGGCGCTGGGCTCGTGCTTGGCGGTGACCACGATCGCCGTGCCGCCCGCCCGCCGCACCGCGTCCACCGCCTCCCGCGCCCCGGGCATGGCGAGGGTCGGCTCGATGGCGTGGTGCGTGTACAGCTCGCGGTAGCGCACGGCGACCTCCTCGAGCGCCTCCTCCGGGAACCAGTGCGCCAGCTCGACCTCCAGCGGCGGGCCGAGGCGGGTGACGGCCAGGTCGGCGTCGATGTACGTACCGGTCTCCGCGGAGAGGGCCAGGTAGGTCGCCCGGATGCCGGGGCGGGAGTCGATCAGCGTCATGTCCAGGTCGAAGCCGACCGTCACCGCGCGAGAAGTCATGCCCTTCATTGTGCAGCCCTCGCCCCGTGAGCTCGGGCCCGCCCGACCTCGGTCCGCGTTCAGCCCTTCGGCCGTCGCGCGCGCCAGACCAGGTACAGGGCGCTGGCGACGGCCGCGGCGCGCAGCGTCCACGGCCAGGCGTCGCCGACCGCCTCGCCCAGCCCGCCCTCGGCGATCGGCTCCCCCCAGCGGCCCTCCGTACGGCCCCACAGCCACACCAGCGCGGCGGCGGCGACCGTGCCCGGCACCACCATGACCGCCCGTTTGGCCTCGACGCGGCTCAGCCGCGGCGACCACCAGGCGGCCAGCCAGCCCAGGCCCAGGGGAACCAGCGAGCCCAGCACCGCGCCCGCCACCAGCGCGGCGGCGGCCAGCAGTTCCACCACGCCGCCCACGCGCGGGACGCCCGCGCCCTTCGCCGCGCGGGCGCGCCACAGCCGTGCCAGGCGTCCGCCCGACGCGCCGGGGGTGTCGGGGGTGTCGAGCACGGGGGCCGTCGGGGGTTCCGCGTCCCCGCCACCGCCCACGGGCGCCTCCAGCCCTCCCGGTCCTCCCGGCGCTTGGGGGGAGTCGAGCAGTTCCGGCGCCTCCACCCCGCCGACGAAGCCGCCCACCTCGATCCGGCCGCCCTCGACGTACCGGGGCAGGCCGGGGCCCTCGCGCCACCAGTCCGGGGCGCTCTCCTCGGGGCCCGGTTCGCCGATGCCCGCCAGGTGCGGCGACGAGGGCGACGAGACGACCGTGGGCGGGACCGTCCCTCTCCCCTCCTCGGCCGGACGCGGCTCCCCGGACCGGGGGACGTCCCCGGACCCGGGGACGTCCCTGGGCCGCGGGACGGACACGCCCTCCTGCGCGACGACCTCCTCCGGTCTGCCGAGGGCGTTCAGGATCTTCCGCACCCCGGCCACGGTGTCGGCGCCGCCCGCCTCGGCCCGGCGCCGGTCGATGTCGGCGCGCACCCGACCCACCAGCTTCGCCCGCTCGGCGGCCGTCATGCTCGTGCCGTGCGCCAGATCCCCGATCCGGCTCAGATAGTCGAAGACGAGTTGTTCGCTCTCGATCCCCACCGAACACCCCATCGGCCGCCGGTCCTTGACTCCCGTACGTCCACGACCGTACCGCGCACCGCGCCGGACGGAACCGATCGTCACAGGGGGCCGGTACGGTGGTGAGGATGACGACAGAGCCCGAGGCACGCCGACGAGCAGCTCCCCGCACGCTCGCCGACGAGCTGCGCTCGCGTCCCGACGAGGCGCTCGTCGAGCTGCTGCGGGCCCGTCCGGACCTGCTCTCCCCCGTCCCCTCCGACCTCACCCAGCTCGCCACCCGCGCGGGCACCCGCGCCTCGGTGGTGCGGGCGATGGAACGGCTCGACCGGTTCGCCCTCCAGGTGACCGAGGCGCTGGCCGTCGCACCCGACCCCTGCCCGTACGAGACGCTGGCCGCTTCGCTGCCCGGCGGCGAGGACGAGCTGCCGCGCGCGCTCGGCCTGCTGCGCGAGCGGGCCCTGGTGTGGGGCGGCGACGACCGGCTGCGTCTGGTGCGCACCGCGCGCGAGCTGCTCACCCCGAACGCCGACCGCCCCTCGCCGACGGGCCTGGGCCCGACGCTGGCCGAGGCCACGTCGGGCATGTCGCCCGGCCGCCTCCAGGAGCTCCTGATCGCCGTCGGGCTGCCCACCACCCACGACCCGGTGAGCGCGCTGGCCGCCCTGACCGCCCTGTTCACCGACCGCGAGCGGATGGCGTCCCTGCTGGCGGGGGCGTCCGAGGAGGCGCGGGCGACGCTCGCCAAGCTGACCTGGGGCCCGCCCTACGGGGAGGTCTCCGAGCGCCCCTCGGCCCCGGTCCGCTGGCTGCTGGACCGCGGGCTGCTGCTGCCGGTGGGGTCCCGGACGGTGGTCCTGCCCCGTGAGGTCGCCCTCCACCTGCGCGACGGTCGGGCCCACCGCCGGCTGGAGCCGCTGCCGCCCGCTCTGGAGCCGGCCCGCGCGCACCCCCGTCGGTCGGTGGACGCCGCGGCGGCGGGGCAGGCGCTGGCCGCGCTCACGGCCGTCGAGGAACTGCTGACGTCCTGGAGCACGGCCGCCGGCGCCCCGCCCGTGCTGCGCGCGGGCGGCCTGGGCGTGCGGGACCTCAAGCGCACCGCCGTCACGCTCGACGTGCCCGAGCCGGTCGCCGCCTTCTGGATCGAGGTGTCCTACGCCGCCGGGCTGGTGGCCTCCGACGGCGAGGCGGACGAGCGGTACGCGCCCACCCCGGCGTACGACGTGTGGCTGGAACAGCCGCCCGAGCGACGGTGGGCGCGGCTGGCGGGCGCCTGGCTGGCGAGCACCCGGCCGGCCGGGCTGGTCGGCGAGCGCGACGCCAAGGGCCGCGCCCTGAACGCGCTCGGTCCGGGCCTGGACCGCGGCCCGGCGCCCGAGCTGCGCCGCCGCGTCCTGCGCCTGCTCGCCGGGCTCGCGGAGGGCGAGGCACCGGACGACGAGGTCGCCGCCCCGGACGTCGAGGCGGTGGTGGCCCGGCTGGACTGGGAGTGCCCGCTGCGCGCCGGCACCGAGACGCGTGGTCGGATCGCGCGCTGGACGCTCCGGGAGGCGGAGCTGCTGGGCGTCACCGGACGCGGCGCGTTGGCGTCGTACGCACGCCCCCTGCTGGACGCGGGCGCCGGGGCGCGCACCTCTCTGGAGGAGGAGACGGAGCGGGCCCTGGACGGTGCCGCCGCCCGTCTCGCCCCGCTCCTCCCCGAACCGCTGGACCACGTCCTGCTCCAGGCCGACCTGACGGCCGTGGCGCCCGGTCCGCTCCGGCGGCCCCTGGCCGAGACGCTGAACGTCCTCGCCGACGTGGAGTCCAAGGGCGGCGCGACGGTCTACCGCTTCACCCCCCGGTCCGTGCGTCGTGCCCTCGACACGGGCCGCACCGCGTCCGAGCTGCACTCCTTCCTGGCCGCCCACTCCCACACGCCCGTCCCGCAGCCGCTGGCGTACCTGATCGACGACGTGGCGCGGCGGCACGGCCGGCTGCGGGTGGGCGCGGCCGGCTCGTACGTCCGCTGCGACGACGACGCGCTGCTCGCCGAGATCGTGGCCGACCGCCGTGCCGCCGGTCTGGGGCTGCGGCTGCTGGCGCCGACGGTGCTGGCCGCCGAGACGGACCCGGTCACGCTGCTGGAGCGGCTGCGGTCGATGGGGTACGCCCCGGCCGCCGAGTCAGCCGAGGGCGACGTGGTGATCCACCGCGCCGACACCCTGCGCACCCCGCCGCGCACGGCGCCCGAGCCGGTGCCGGACGGCCCGCCGCGCCCCGACCGCCCGCTGCTGGCCGCCGCCGTCCGCGCCATCCGCGCGGGCGACCGGGCGGCCCGCGTCCCGCACCGCCCCGACCGGTCCGCACCGTCCGCGCCCGACGCCCCGAACGGCCGCCCGCCGCGCACCGCGGCGGCCGACACCCTGGCCCTCCTGCGCTCGGCGGTCCGGACGGGGGCGTCGGTGGTGATCGGCTACGTCGACGCCGACGGGGTGGCCGGCCGGCGCGTCATCGACCCCGTCCGCGTCGAGGACGGCTTCGTCACGGGGTACGACCACATCGCCGCCGAGGTCCGCACCTACCCCCTGCACCGCGTCACGGGCGCGGCCGAGTCGGCGGACGCCGACGACGGGTGAGACCGGCGCCGGTCCGGCGCGGCTTCACCCGTACGGGCGTCGACGGCCGAGCACCGTTCGCCTGTCGGTCCGATGCGGCACACTGGACGGTCGGCCCACGCGCGCCGGAGGCAGTCGAAGGCAGGAGGACCACGTGACCGGACCGCTCATCGTGCAGAGCGACAAGACCCTGCTGCTGGAGGTCGACCACGAGCAGGCCGACGCGTGCCGTCGCGCCATCGCGCCCTTCGCCGAGCTGGAGCGCGCTCCGGAGCACATCCACACCTACCGGCTGACGCCGCTGGGCCTGTGGAACGCCCGCGCCGCCGGCCACGACGCCGAGCAGGTCGTGGACGCGCTGGTCACCCACTCCCGCTACCCGGTGCCGCACGCGCTGCTGGTGGACGTGGCCGAGACGATGGACCGCTACGGGCGGCTGCGGCTGCTCAAGCACCCCGTGCACGGTCTGGTGCTGGAGACCACCGACCGGCCCGTGCTGGAGGAGATCCTGCGGTCGAAGCGGATCCAGCCGCTGGTCGGCGCCCGCATCGACCCCGACACCGTCGCCGTCCACCCCTCCGAGCGCGGCCAGATCAAGCAGGCGCTGCTCAAGCTGGGCTGGCCCGCCGAGGACTTGGCCGGCTATGTGGACGGCGAGGCCCACGCGATCGAGCTCCACGAGGACGGCTGGGCGCTGCGCCCGTACCAGAAGCAGGCCGTGGAGAGCTTCTGGCACGGCGGTTCCGGTGTCGTCGTCCTGCCCTGCGGGGCGGGGAAGACGCTGGTGGGCGCGGGTGCGATGGCCACGGCGAAGTCCACCACGCTGATCCTGGTCACCAACACCGTCTCGGCCCGGCAGTGGAAGCACGAGCTGATGCGGCGCACCTCGCTGACGGAGCACGAGATCGGCGAGTACAGCGGCGCCAAGAAGGAGATCCGGCCGGTCACCATCGCCACGTACCAGGTGCTGACGACCAAGCGGAAGGGCGTCTACCCGCACCTGGAGCTGTTCGACTCCCGCGACTGGGGCCTGATCGTCTACGACGAGGTGCACCTGCTGCCGGCGCCGGTGTTCAAGTTCACCGCCGACCTCCAAGCCCGCCGCCGCCTGGGCCTGACGGCCACCCTGGTGCGGGAGGACGGCCGCGAGTCCGACGTCTTCTCCCTCATCGGCCCCAAGCGCTTCGACGCCCCCTGGAAGGAGATCGAGGCGCAGGGCTACATCGCGCCGGCCGACTGCGTGGAGGTCCGCGTCGACCTCACCGAGTCCGAGCGGCTGGCGTACGCGACGGCCGAGGCGGACGAGAAGTACCGCTTCTGCTCCACCACGGCCTCCAAGCAGCGCGTCACCGAGGCGCTGGTGCGCCGCCACGCCGGCGAGCAGACGCTCGTCATCGGCCAGTACATCGACCAGCTCGACGAGCTGGGCGAGCACCTGGGCGCGCCCGTGATCAAGGGCGACACCGGCACCGCGCAGCGCGAGAGGCTGTTCGACGCGTTCCGCTCGGGCGAGCTGTCGGTGCTGGTGGTCTCCAAGGTCGCCAACTTCTCCATCGACCTGCCGGAGGCCACCGTCGCCATCCAGGTCTCGGGCACCTTCGGTTCCCGTCAGGAGGAGGCCCAGCGTCTGGGGCGCGTCCTGCGTCCGAAGGCGGACGGTCACGAGGCCCGCTTCTACTCGGTCGTCGCCCGCGACACCGTCGACCAGGACTTCGCGGCCCATCGCCAGCGCTTCCTGGCCGAGCAGGGCTACGCCTACCGCATCGTGGACGCCTCGGAACTCCTCGCGGACGAGTTGGATTAGCGGCTAACCTCCTCCCTTCGAAGCCCGAGGGGGAGGACGGTGCTCATGGACGGCACGCGCGAGCCGTATCCGCCGATCGAGCCGTACGCGACGGGGATGCTCGACGTCGGCGACGGCCACTTCGTGTACTGGGAGGTCTGCGGCAATCCGGACGGCAAGCCCGCCGTCGTCGTCCACGGCGGCCCCGGCTCCGGGTGCTCGGAGCGCGCCCGTCGCGTCTTCGACCCCGAGCGGTACCGGATCGTCCTGTTCGACCAGCGCGGCTGCGGTCGCAGCACCCCGCACGCGAGCGACCCGGCGACCGACCTGCGGCACAACACCACCTGGCACCTGGTCGCCGACATGGAGCGGCTGCGGGAGCACCTGGGCGTCGAGCGCTGGCTGCTGTACGGCGGCTCGTGGGGCTCCACGCTGATCCTGGCCTACGCCGAGCGGCACCCGGAGCGGGTGTCGGAGATCGTGATCTCCAGCGTCACCACCACCCGCCGTTCGGAGATCGACTGGCTCTACCGGGGGGTGGGCCGGTTCTTCCCTGAGCAGTGGGAACGCTTCCTCGCCGGAGTGCCCGACGCGCCGCGCGACGGGGACGGAGTCGCCCTGGCCGGGGCGTACGCGCGGCTGCTGGAACACCCCGATACCGCCGTGCGGGGGAAGGCCACGGTCGACTGGTGCGCCTGGGAGGACGCCGTCCTCTCCGGGGAGACGGGCGGTGCCGCGAACCCGTACGGCGACCGCCCCTCGGCCGACCGGCTGGCCCTGGTGCGGATCTGCGCGCACTACTTCTCGCACGGGGCGTGGCTGGAGGAGGGTGCGCTGCTGCGCGACGCGGGGCGGCTGGCGGGCATCCCGGGCGTCCTGGTCCACGGCCGGTTCGACATGGGCGGCCCACCGGACACCGCGTGGGAGCTGGCCCGCGCCTGGCCCGACGCGGAGCTGACCATCGTCGAGGACGCGGGCCACCTCGGTGGCGCCGTGACGCGCACCCACGTCCTGAACGCCCTGGACCGCTTCGCCGACCGAACCCCGTGAGGTCCCGCGGGGCGGCCGTGTGACGTGGGAGAGGCTCCGCCCGCTTTCCCCTCCCCGGCCGGCGCGCTCTGCCATGCTCGGCACATGGGCACGGCGGAGCTGTACAGAAGGTTCGCGGCGCGGGAGGCCCGGGGGAACTCGCCGCGCTACGAGGCGCTGGCCGAACAGATCGCCGAGGACGACGAGTTGACGTCCCTGATCGGCCGGCTGCCCGATCCGGAGCGGCAGCCGAACCTTCTGCTGGCGGCGGTGCGGTTCCTCGGCGGCCCCACGGACGCCCCCGACGCCTTCCGCACCTGGGTCCGGGACCACTGGGACGAGGTGCGCGAGACCGTCCTGACGCGTCGCACGCAGACCAACGAACCCGGCCGGTGCGCCACTCTGCTGCCGCTGCCGGCGTCCCTGCCCCGGCCACTGGCCCTGATCGAGGTCGGCGCCTCGGCCGGGCTGTGCCTGTACCCGGACCGCTACCGCTACTCCTACGACGGTCGGCCCGCGTTCGGCCCCGCCGGCAGCCCGGTCACCCTCGACTGCCACACCAGCGGACCCGTGCCGCTTCCCCGAAACCGCCGGCCGTCGTCTGGCGAGCCGGCATCGACCTCAACCCGCTCGACGTTCGCGACGACGGCGACGTCCGCTGGTTGGAGTGCCTGATCTGGCCGGACCAGACGCACCGGCTGGAGCGGCTGCGCGGCGCCGTCCGCGTCGCTCGCGCCGAACCCCCGCACCTGGTGCGCGGTGATCTCGACGAGACGGTCCGGGAAGTGGTCGCCCGGGTTCCGGAGGGCGCCACGCCGGTGGTCTTCCACAGCGCGGTGCCGGCCTACCTGGCGCCCGAGGCCCGAGCCGCCTTCGCCGAGACGGTGCCGGCCCTGCCCGGCCACTGGATCTCCAACGAGGCCCCCGCCGCCCTCCCCTCCGTCGGACGCCGCCTCCCCCACCCCGCGCCGACCGACCGCGCGACGTTCGTCCTCGCCCTGGACCGGGGGGCCAGTGGCCTTCACGGGCCCGCACGGCCAGTCGCTGGAGTGGTTCGGGGCGTGAGGGGCCGCCGGCGGCAGCGCCGTCATGCCGCGTGCGCCACAAAGGACACGGACGTCTCCTCGTCCTCGATGGAAAGATCCAGTTTGGCGTCGAGGGCCCGCGCCAGCGCACGCAGCAGCGCGAGGGTCGGCGTCACCGCCCCGCCCTCGATCCGCTCGACCTCGGCCTCGGCCATCCCCGCCCGCCGGGCCAACTGTCCCTGGGAGAGTCCGAGAGTGGTACGGCGGTCGTACACGGCCTGCCCCAGCGCGATCGCCGCGCCGGCCTCGACATAGGCGGGATCGGCACGGTGCTCTTCCGGAATCAGCCACTGCGTGTGATAACCCCTGCTCACAGCCGCTCCTCCCACGCGCGGTGGTACGTCTTCTCGGCGGACGGATGTTCCGCCGCGCACTCCTTCTGTGCCCGGAGCGCCCGCTGTACCCGCACCGCTCCCACAGGGGCCGATGTCAGAGGTGCGGCCCGATGACGAGGACGGTGATGACCGGGATCTCCTCGTTCAGGTCGTTCTTCTCGTTTGGACCGTAGCGCCAGTAGATGCGCCAGGCCCCCGGCGTCCGGTTCTCCACGTACGAGTCCCAGACCTTCACGTCCGAGTGGCCGGGGAAGCTCTCGTACTGATGGGAGTGAAGCCCCGGGTACCGGGGGTCGTGTTGGAGGTGGGCGAGCGCCTTCCGCACCTTCTTCAGCTTGGACGCTGTGGCTTTCCCGCCTTCCTCCAGCTCTGTCAGAGTGCGGTCCGCGTCATCGGAGAAGCGCAATTGGTACACGACCGGCTAGTCCTCGTCATCTTCCTCGGTGAGGTACTGCGAGAAGTCGCCTCGGTCGTGCGTCCTGCCGTTGGCCGCCTGCTCAAGTCCGTCGAGGATGCGCTTCTGCAGAGACGGGTCGGTCCAGAGCTGCACCTCTCGCTCCGGAATGGACACCACCGGAGTCAGTACCAACACCCCGTCGATGTTGGACTGCACGCGATAGCGCCGTCCCGGGGTGGCTCCGGCTTTTCCGAGTGACACCCGTCCCCGGGGATCGACCTCGATCTCGGCAACCGTCTCGAACTCCTCGCTGTGCATGGGCAGAGCGGTCATGGCGGCACTCCTGTTTCCGGCCACGAGAGCCGGGGGTCGACAGCCTCGGTGGCGGTCTCTCGTGACCAGGGCTCGCCCGTCGATGCAGGCGAACTCGGTCTCTTGGCGGTCCCTCCACCATAGCCCGAAGTGGGTATGTGGGTAAATGGGAAACTCCACGCTTCACCGCCCCATCGGGGACGGTCGCTCGGAGGAGTTCGACGGCCTCCTCGCCGGACACGCACCGGTCCGCGAGAACATCGGCCGGATCGTCTCCGCTCGGAGAGCGCCATGGACACGCAGGAGGAATTCGTTCACACGTTGGAGCGCCGGTTGGACGGCGTCGCCGGTGCCGCCCGGCGCGCACGGGGGATCGAGAAGGGCCGGGGCGTCGTCCGGTGACGCGGACCGCGCAGTCGCCACGCCGCCCACCCCAGCAGGCCCAGGGCCAGGAGCGGGTACGGGGAGGCGAGGGGCTGCTGCCACCAGGGGAGGTGGAGGTCGCGGTCGCCGGCGTGCGGGACGAGCCAGTGGGTGCGGGCCGTGAACAGCACGGCGACCGCGTACAGCGGCCACCGGCGACGGCCCCGGGGCGCGGCGGTGGCCAGGACGGCGAGCAGGGGCACGCACCACACCCAGTGGTGGGACCAACTGATCGGCGAGACCAGCAGCGCCGTGCCCGCGACGATCAGCACCCCCCAGGCCGCTCGCCCTCGCAGGTGCGCGCGGCGGGCCAGCCACAGGCCCAGCAGGCCGACGACCGCCGTGGGCACCAGCCACCACAGTCCGGGCTCGGGGGTGTGGAGGAGGCGCGTCACCGGGCCCTGGAGGGACTGGTTGTCGACGATCCACGCCTTGCCGACCCGACCGGTCTCGAACATCCGTCGCGTCCAGAAGTCCACGCTCGCGTCCGGCAGGGCGACCGCGCCGAGCGCCGCCGTCCCGACGAAACCCGCCAGCGCCGTCAGCCCGGCCCGGACGCGTCCGGTCAGCAGGAGGTGGACGGCGAAGATCGCGGGGGTGAGCTTGATACCGGCCGCGACGCCGATGGCCAGGCCCTTGCCTCGGGCGCCGTCCGGGCGCGTCAGGTCCCACAGGACCAGGCAGGTCAGGGCGAGGTTGATCTGTCCGAAGACGAAGGTCTGGAAGACGGGTTCCAGCCAGAGCCCGAGGGCGGTGGCGGCGATCAGGGCGGCCGGGCCGGCGCCGCGGCCGGCGAGGCGGAGGGAGAGGTGGAGCAGCCAGGCGAGCAGCGCGGCGTTGCCGACGGCGAAGAGGGTCTGGACGACGGGCAGCGGCAGCCAGGCGACCGGGACGAACAGCAGGGCGGCGAACGGGGGGTAGGTGGCGGGCAGGTCCCACTCGGTGACGGTGAAGCCGTAGAGGTCGGCGCCGTCGAGGACGGCCTGCCCCTCGGCGCGGTAGACGAGGACGTCGACCAGGACGTTCGGCTGGGCCCAGGTGACCGCCGTCAGCGCGGCGAGCGAGACGGCGAGCAGGGCGACGGCCGCGTACAGGCGGCGCCGGGGGTCCGCGGGCACGACTGACACTCGGCCGCCTCCTGGTCGTTCCGGTCCGTCCGGGGTCCGCGGTCACCGCCGCGGAGGCGACACTAACCGACGCTCAACCGACGGATCGAACACGGACCGATCGAGCGCGGACCGATCGAACGCGAACGGAACGAACGCGAACGGAACGAACGCGGACGGGCCGAGGCGGCCGGAGGGATCGGGATCGAGCCGGGGCGTCCTCGTCCCCGGCCGTCGCGCGTCTGCGGGCCCGCTGCTCCTCGCGCCGCTCCTCTTCTCGGGTCTCGGCGTAGTCGCCCAGGACGGCGACCTCGAAGGCCGTGCCGACGAAGACGGACACCGCCCGGACGGCGTCACCCAGACGGTGCCGGCCGTGCCGCCGGCCGCTCCGCTCGTCGAGCGCGCCGAGAGCGGTGGCGCCGGAGGTGCGGGAGGTACGGGGAGGGAAGGATGCGCTGCTCATGGTCATGGCCCCATGGTGCTTTTCGCCCGGTTGGTCTACATCCATCCTAGGGGTGAGCACGGGTTTCGTCCCTCTGCGACCGGGGGTGTACGGCTCCCCTACGGGGGCGGGGATTCCGGTCGCCCGCGGGGATGAGTGGGGCTACAATCACGCGTCTGCCGCCTCCCGCGCCACGGTGACGCACGGCCCCTTCGCGTCCCGGGCCCTCCGTGCCGCCGGGGAGGAGTCGGCCGGTCGGTACCGGTCGACGGATCGCGCGCCCGGCACGCACCGCCGAGGGCCACGATCCCTTCCGACCCTGTCGTCCACCGCACCCGGAATGCGGCGAGCCGCCCGTGCGGCGAGCCGTGTCCCCGGCCGTGCGTGTTCACCGCCGGAGGCCACGCCGTGCCCGCGCACGCTCCCGACCAGCCCGCCCACGTCCCCTCCCGTCCGTCCGCCGGTCCGCTGGAGCGCGAGCGCGCCCACCTCGCCGCGTCCCGGGCGGCGCTGCGCGCCATGCGGCGGGACGTCGAGACCCTCGACATCAAGGACGTCACCGCCAACTGGGTGAACGCCGAGGTGCTCCAGCGCCAGATCGAGGCGCGGATCGACGCCCTCGCGGACCTCGCCGACACCCCGCTGTTCTTCGGCCGACTGGACCGCGCCGACGAGGCCCGCTACTACATCGGCCGTCGCCACGTCCACGACGCCGACGGCGACCCGATGGTCGTCGACTGGCGCGCGCCCGTCTCCCAGCCCTTCTACCGGGCCTCGAAGAAGGACCCGCAGGGCGTCGAGCTGCGCCGCCGCTTCGGCTACACCGGCGGCGAGCTGACCGCGTACGAGGACGAGCACCTGACCGACCCGGCCGAGGACGAGCGGGTCGGCGAGCTGCTCAGGCGCGAGATCGAGCGTCCGCGCGTCGGCCCGATGCGCGACATCGTGGCGACGATCCAGCCCGAGCAGGACGAGATCGTCCGCTCCGGGATCGACGGCACGGTGTGCGTCCAGGGGGCGCCCGGCACCGGCAAGACGGCCGTGGGCCTGCACCGGGTGGCGTACCTGCTCTACGCGCACCGCGAGCGGCTGGCCCGCACCGGGACGCTGGTCATCGGCCCGAACCGGTCCTTCCTCCGCTACATCGAGCAGGTGCTGCCCGCCCTGGGCGAGCTGGCGGTGCGGCAGACCACCGTCGAGGACCTGGTGGCCGGCGCCACGGGCGTGGAGGTGCGCGGCGCCGACTCCCCGGAGGCGGCCCGGGTCAAGGGCGACGCCCGGATGGCCGAGGTGCTCCGCCGGGCGGTGCGTTCGCGGGTGACGATGCCGACCGAGCCGTGCGTGGTGGTGCGCGGCTCGCGCCGCTGGCGCGTCCCGGCGTACGAGCTGGAGGAGATCGTCCGTGAGCTGCTGGACCGCGGCATCCGCCACGGCGCCGCCCGCGAGGCCCTGCCGCGGCGCATCGCGCACACCGTGCTGACGCGGATGGAACGGGCGGGCGAGGCGCCGGACGACCGGGTGCAGGACGCGGTGGCCCGCAACGCGGCGGTGAAGGCCGTCGTCAAGGCGGTGTGGCCGGAGGTGGACCCGGCGAAGCTGGTGCTGCGGCTGCTCTCCGACGCCGACTTCCTGGCCGAGTGCTCCGAGGGCGTCCTCACCGACGAGGAGCGCAAGGCGATCCTGTGGACGAAGCCGCCGCGCGGAGTGCGGTCGGCGGTGTGGTCGGCGGCGGACGCCGTGCTGATCGACGAGGCGACGGATCTGGTCCGGCGGACGCCCTCGCTCGGCCACGTCGTCCTGGACGAGGCGCAGGACCTGTCCCCGATGCAGTACCGGGCGGTGGGCCGGCGCTGCGCGACGGGCTCGGCGACGGTGCTGGGCGACCTGGCGCAGGGCACCACGCCGTGGGCGACGGCGAGCTGGGCCGAGGCCCTGGCCCACCTGGGCAAGCCGGACGCGGCGGTCGAGGAGCTGACGCGGGGCTTCCGCGTACCGCGCGAGATCATCTCCTACGCCTCCCGGCTGCTGCCGCACATCGCTCCGGGCCTGTCCGAGGCGACCTCGATCCGTGCGGCGGCCGGTTCCCTGCGGGTCCGGGAGGTGGCGACCGACGAGCAGGCCGGCGCGGTGGTGGCCGCCTGCCGCGAGGCGCTTCGGCGGGAGGGCTCGGTCGGCCTGATCGCCGCCGACGCCCGCGTGCCCGTCCTGGCCGGGGCGCTGGCGGACGCCGGGCTGCCGCACACCGTCCTGGGGCCGGGCGGGGAGGAGACGCCCGGCGTCCGCCTCACCCTCGTCCCGGCGACGTTGGCCAAGGGCCTGGAGTACGACCAGGTGGTCCTGGACGAGCCCGCCGCGGTGGTGGACGGCGAGCCGGACGAGCGCACGGGCCTGCGCCGGCTGTACGTGGCGCTGACCCGCGCGGTCTCCGGCCTCACCGTCGTCCACGCCGCGCCCCTGCCGAAGGCGCTCGCCGACGCCGGACGGTGACGGGCCGGGCGGTGACGGGCCGGGCGGTGACGAGTGACGGCCGTTTCACCCGCTCGCTCAGGGGAACCGGGTGCCGGACCGACGGAGCGACGGAGGGACGGACCCCATGGACCGCTACGACGTGGTGATCATCGGCGCGGGCGCCGGCGCCAAGCTCGTCTGGACCTCTCTGGCCGGGTCCGGCCTGTCGGTCGCCGTGATCGAGGAGTCCCTGGTGGGCGGAGACTGCCCGTTCCTCGCCTGTGTGCCCAGCAAGGCGATGCTGCGCTCGGCCCAGGTGTGGCGGACGGCGGACGACCCCGAGTGGGCGGGCCTGTTCACCGGACGGGTCCCGGAGCGGGCGGCGTACGAGGAGACCGTCGCCCGGCGGGAGCGGATCGTCCGGGGCCGGGACGACACCGCCAACGCGGCCGGTCTGGAGAAGACCGGCGCGACCCTGATCCGGGGCACCGCGCGGATCGTCCGGCCCGGCGTCGTGGACGTCGACGGCACTGAGATCGGCTACGGCGAACTGGTGCTCAACACCGGCTCCGCGCCCGTGCGCCCCGACATCCCCGGCCTGGACGAGGTGCCGGTGTGGACCAGCGACGAGGCCATGAGCAGCACCGCCGAGCGGCCCGAGCTGGTCGTGGTGATCGGCGGCGGACCGGTCGGGTGCGAACTGGCCTTCCTCTACGCCTCGTTCGGCTCGGCCGTGACGGTGGTGCAGCGGGGCGATCGGCTGATTCCCCGTGAGGAGCCGGAGGCGTCGAAGGCCATGCTGTCGCTGCTGCACGACCACGGCGTCGACGTGCGGCTGAACACCCAGGTGGTCCGCGCCGAAGCGCACCCGCTGGGCGGCCGTCTGACGACGGACCACGGCGACGTCTTCGACGCCTCGGTGGTGATCCAGGCCGCCGGGCGGCGGCCCCGGTCGCGGAAGGTGGGCCTGGACGCCCTGGGCGTCGAGCCGGGCCGGGGCGGGGCGATCGAGGTGGACGACCACTGCCGCGTGGTCGGCGCCGAGCACGTGTGGGCCGTCGGCGACGTCACCGGCGTCGCGCCGTTCACCCACACCGCCCACTACCACGGGCGGGTGGTGGCGGCCAATCTGGCCGGCCGGGACACCCGCGCCGACCACCGGGCGATCCCCCGCGCCGTCTACACCCGTCCCGTCCTCGCGGCCGTCGGCCACACCGTCGCCTCCGCGCGCGAGGCGGGCATCGAGCCGCTGACCGCGACCGCCCCGGTGACCCAGGCGGTGCGGACCTCCATCGAGGGCGAGCCGGAGGGCTGGTTGACCCTGCTCGCCCACCCCGACACCGGCGCGGTCATCGGCGCCACCGCCTGGGGCGGCCGGGCGGAGGAGTGGATCTCGGAGGTCTCCCTGGCGGTCCGCGCGGAGATCCCGGTGGAGGTGGCCAGGGACGTGGTGCACCCGTTCCCCACGTTCGCCGAGGTCCTGGAGACCCCCCTGTGGGAGCTGGCCGAGCGGCGGTGACGGCCCTTTCCCTCTCGCTCTCCCCCCGCCCTTCCCTGCCACGCCGTCGAAACCGGTCGTCCCGCGCCCGTGGCCGCGCTAGGTTGACGCGGTGCCGGAACCGAGAACCGAACGCCTCCTGCTCCGTGAGTGGCGGGAGTCCGACTTCGAACCCTGGGCGGCGCTGAACGCCGACCCCGAGGTCCGCGAGTACTTCCCGGGCGTGCTCACCCGCGAGCAGAGCCGGGAGGCCATGGTCCGCTACCAGGCGGGCATCGAACGGCGCGGCTGGGGATGGTGGGCGCTGGAGGTGCGCGCCACCGGGGAGTTCGTCGGGGTCGCCGGGCTGGCCCCGGTGGACGAGGAGAGCCCGTTCGACGGCGTGGAGACCGGTTGGCGTCTGGCCCGTTCCGCCTGGGGTCACGGCTACGCCACCGAGGCCGCCCGAGCCGCCGTGGCCTTCGGTTTCGACACCCTCCGCCTGCCGGAGATCCTCGCGGTGACGGCCTCCGGCAACCTCCGCTCCCAGGCGGTGATGCGCCGCCTGGGCATGACGCGCCACCCCGCCCACGACTTCGACGACCCGGCCGTTCCCGAGGGCCCGCTGCGCCGCAACGTGGTGTACCGGCTCCCGGTCGAACGGTGGAGAACCCTGCGCGGGAGAGAGCCGAACCGTCCTCCGGGACGGCGGTGACCGTCGGCACGGTGCCCGTGGGAACGTCGTGACCGGCGACTCGGCCAACGGCTCGATCGGTGACCCGATCGGTGACTCGACCGGCGATTTCACCGATGCCGCGGACGCGGAGGGGCGGTAATGGTGTGCGGTGGCCCTCACGGGCCCGCCCCCTCACACCGCCTGTGCATGCCCCCGGAGGAAACCATGCGCGTCCCCCGTGTCCTGACGGCCGCTCTGCTGGCTCTCGGACTGGCCGTCACCGTATCCGCCCCCGCGTCCGCCACCGGAGGGAACGCCGGGGCGGACGTCGGGAGACACGCCACGGAGAACTACGTGGCCCTCGGCGACTCCTACTCCTCCGGAACCGGCGCCGGCGACTACTCCGACGTGCTGTGCACCCGCAGCGACAACGCCTACCCGGCTCTGTGGGCGGACGCCGAATCGCCCGCCTCCTTCACCTTCGCCGCCTGTGGCGGGGCCACCATCCCCGACGTCCTGAACAACCAGGTCCGGTACCTGGACGAGAGCACCACGCTCGTCAGCGTCAGCATCGGCGGCAACGACTCGGGGTTCGCGTCGATCATGCTGAGCTGCGCGCTCTTCTCGCAGACGGTCTGTGAGCGGAGACTGGACGAGGCCGCCGACTACGCCCGCACCGAACTCCCCGGCGCACTGGACGCGCTGTACGCCACCATCCGCGACCGGGCGCCCCACGCCGAGGTCGTCGTCGTGGGCTACCCGCACCTCTACAAGGAGGGCGGTCTCTGTCTGGGCATGGGCGCCGGCAAGCGGACGGCCATCAACGACGGCTCGGACGTGCTCAACCAGGTGATCGCCGACCGCGCCGCCGCGGCCGGCTTCGCCTTCGCCGACGCCCGTCCCACCTTCGCCGGGCACGAGATCTGCACGAGCGACCCGTGGATCAGCGGCTCCAACATCCACCCGACCGCCAAGGGCCACGAGAGGGGCTACCTGCCCGCCTTCGCGGCGGCGGTCTCCTGACGGGACCGGCCGAGCCCGGTCGCCCGCCCCGCGCACGGCTCCGTCCACGGCTCTGTTCACGGCTCCGTTCAGGGCTCCGTTCACGGCTCGGGTTCAGCCGTCCAGCAGGTCGCGCCAGACGCGGACCGCGTCCGGGGAGACCGGGGTGTCCCAGCCGCCCTCCCGCGCGGCGCCGCCGATGTGGAAGGCCGTGACGCCGGCGGCGCGCAGCGCGGGGACGTGGTCGAGGCCCAGGCCGCCGCCGACCATCAGGCGCGGCAGGTGGCCGGGCTCGCCGGCCGTCGCGCGGGCCGCCTCGGCGCGCAGGACGTCCAGGCCCGTCGGCACGCCGTCCGCCGAGCCGGCGGTGAGGAAGGTGTCCAGGCCGGGCAGGCCGGCGAGTCGTCCGCGCAGGGCCTCGCGGTCGGCGCAGCGGTCGATGGCGCGGTGGAAGGTCCAGCGGCAGCCGGGAACGGCGTCGAGGAGGGCGCCGATGGCGGCGAGGTCGGGGGCCCCGGCCTCGTCGAGGAAGCCGAACACGAACTCCTCGGCGC
Source organism: Streptomyces megasporus (assembly GCF_000718985.1). Taxonomy (GTDB): domain Bacteria; phylum Actinomycetota; class Actinomycetes; order Streptomycetales; family Streptomycetaceae; genus Streptomyces; species Streptomyces megasporus. Next base: position 238,224 of record NZ_JODL01000016.1, read on the forward strand.
CCTCGGCGCGCAGCCGTCGGGCCCGTTCGCACAGGGCGTCCAGCGCCTTGGGACCGCCCGCCGAGAAGTCGTCCGCGTCCCTCAGCATCACCCGCACGGGGAGGTCCACGGCGGCGCGTACGGCGGCGAAGGTCTCGGGGGAGGGAGTGAGTCCACTGGCGGCCATGTCCCTGACCAGTTCGAGGCGATCCGCCCCTCCGGCCTGTGCGGCTGCCGCGTCCCGAGCGTCGAGGGCGATCACCTCGAGGATTGGTCTAGACATATAGCGGAGCCTGCCATATCCCCGGACACGGTGGGAAGACGCGGCCCACAATTGCCCCCATGGCCACCGCACAGACCCGCCACCCGGCCCACGACGAACTGCGCGAACGCTGGACCCGTACCCTCCTGGCCGTCCGCCGTCCCGAGGCCGAACTCCCGCCCGGCACCCCCTCCCCCGGCGCCTACGCCGACGACCTCCTCGCCCGCTGGGCCGAGCCCCACCGCCGCTACCACACCACCGACCACCTGATCGCCGTCCTGGACCGGGTCGGTCTGCTCTCCTCGCACTGCGAGGGGCCAAAGGCGGTGGCCGCCGCACTGCTGGCGGCCTGGTTCCACGACGCCGTCCACCTCCCCGAGCGCTCCACCAACGAGGAGCGCAGCGCACGCCTGGCCGAACGCGCCCTCCCGGAGGCGGGGGTCTCCCCCGCGCTCACCGCCGAGGTGGCCCGCCTGGTCCGTCTCACCGTCACCCACGACCCGGCTCCGGGCGACACGGCCGGGGAGGTGCTGTGCGACGCCGACCTCGCCGTCCTGGCCGGATCGCCCCGGGAGTACGCGGCCTACGCCGCCGCCGTCCGCGAGGAGTACGCCTTCGTCCCCGACCGTACCTTCCGCGCCGGCCGCGCCGACGTCCTGCGCGGGCTCCTCGACCTGCCCACCCTGTTCCGCACCCCCTACGGCCGCGACCACTGGGAGCACACCGCCCGCCGCAACATGACCACGGAGTTGGAGCTGCTGCTCTCCTGACGCGTCGGCACGCGGACGGGAGGGGCCGCGCGGCGGCACGCGCGACCTCGGACCCTCCCGTTCGTCCGCGTGGCGGCGCGTCAGCGGGGCAGGGCCAGGCCCCGGTCGGCCGCCTTCGCGTAGACCGCCGCGGCGACGGCGATGTCGTGGACGCCCATGCCGAAGGGGTTGACGACCACGCGGTCGCGGTCGGTCACCGGACGGGTGTAGGAGCCGGAGACCAGGGTGGGGAGGTCGGCGTCGACGGCACGACCGGCCGCGGGGGCGGGTTCCCCTGGAGCGCCGACCCTGCCGGCGCGGGCGAGGGTGCCCAGCAGGCGGTGGGTGTCGTCGACGATGAGGTCCCAGTCGTCGACGAAGAGGTGGTCGCAGCCCAGCAGGAGGCTCTCGGCGGCGTCGTCCAGGGAGACGTTGACGAAGGTGCCTCCCTCGGGGACCCAGTCCAGTTCGACGTAGGGATCGGTCGTGGTGGTCACCGCGAAGGTCACCCGGGCCCGTTCGACCGCGGTCCGGGCGTCGGGGGCCACGGTGACGGCGACGTCCGGGAGGGCGGCCCTCCAGGCGATCGCCGTGGACCGGGCCCGCGACCGGTCCAGGTCGAACAGGACGATCTCCTCCAGCGCCGGACAGTGGTCGACGAGCAGTTCCCGGTGGGTCTCCGCCTGGCGCCCGCAGCCGAGGAAGGCCACCGTGGTGAGAGTCGCCGGGTCCCGCACCGCCCGCACCGCCGCCAACGACACCCCCGCGGTGCGCAGCGCGCTGATCCGGGCGCCCTCCATGACGCACACCGGGTGCGCGGTCTCCGGATCGTTCAGGATGATCAGGCCTCCCGCGCGCGGCAGCCCGTACCGGTGGTTGCCCAGCGAGGCGTTGATGATCTTGCAGCCGTACGCTCTGCCGGCCCAGGCCGGGAGGACGAGGCTCCGCGCCGAGGCGCCGGTGGGCGTCGTCCACCGCAGTGCGGTCTCGGGGGCGATGCCGGCCTCCTTGCGCCGGAACGCCAGCAGGGTGTCCCGGACCAGGTCGACGATGGGCAGGTCCGCGCAGAGTTCCGCCACGTCGGCGCCGCTGAGGTAGGTGATCGAGGACGGGGTTCGTGCGGTCATGCGTTCACTGTCTCCTCGGTGGAGGCTCGGTCGAGCAGGTCGAGCGCGGCCGCGACGGTCTCGTCGGTGCCGGCCGGGTCGCCGATGGGGACGTTCTCGTTCAGCCGGGGGTACTTGTCGCCGCTGTCCGGGCACAGGCAGGCCAGTTCGCGCAGCGTCGGATCGAGCGAGGCCCGCACGACCGCGGCCAGGACCGCCGCGCCCCCGCTGCCGCCGAGCGACAGCCCGGTCCGTTCCCGGATGCGCGAGCAGGCGGCGGCCGCGTCGGCGTCCCGGAGCCGGACGACGTCGTCCCAGTGGTGCCGCTCGATGAAGCGGGAGACCCGTCCGGAGCCGAAACCGGCCAGTTTGTGGGGGCGGTGGGCGGGGGTTCCACCCATGGCGGCCGAGCCGACGGCGTCGACCGCGACGATCCTGGTGGCCGGTGCGCGGCGACGCAGGAAGGAGGCGACCCCGGCGAGCGTGCCGCCCGTCGACACGGCGACGGCGACGGCGTCGTAACCGCCCTCGGGGGCGGCCTCGACCAGTTCGGCGGCGGTGTGGGTCTCGTGGACGCCGGGGTTGGCGGGGCTCTCGTACTGGTTGGTCCACACGGCCCCGCCGTCCTGCTCCAGGATCTCCCGCACCGCCGCGAGCCGGGCGTCCAGGGTCGTGCCGCCCGGGGCCTCGCGGACCGTCACCACCTCGGCCCCGTAGGCGATCATGCGGTCGACGCTGGCCTTCGGGGTGCTGGGCTCGACGACCAGGGTGCAGGCGTACCCGCGGGCTCGGCAGAGTCCGGCCAGCGCCACGCCGAGGTTTCCCGAGGTGGACTCCACCACCCGCAATCCCGGGCGCAGTTCGCCGGATTCCTCCAGGGCGTCCAGGAGGGCGGCGGCGGTGCGGGCCTTGATCGAGCCGAAGGGGTTCTCGGCCTCCAGCTTGAGCCAGATCCGCACGGTCCGGTCGTCGAGCGGGACGACGACCGGCCGTACGGGTGTGCCACCGATCACCGGGTCCTCGTCGAGGGGGCCCGGGAACGCGTTCCGTTTCCTCACCGCGCCCCGTCCCCGGACGTCGTCGCCCCGTGCGGCGCCGCGCCGGTCCCGCTATACCGCCCGGCGCCCACCGCGCCGTGCGGGGAGGGCCAGACCCGGACGCCGTGCTCCCGGAAACGGGGCAGCGAGGAACAGATCATGGTGCGCAGCAGCCAGCGGTCGGTGCCGTCGTTCCGGGCCTGGAAGGGCGTCCGGGCGTGCACGGTGCGCCGGTTGTCGAGCAGCAGCAACTCCCCGGGCGCCAGCGCGTGCTCCACGCGTTTGGCGTCCAGTTCCGCGGCGAGCCGGCGCAGCGCCCGGGCCTCCTCCCCGTCCGGCCGGCCGGCGGGGCCGAGGTAGTGGGCGTCGTAGCAGATCTCCGGGGCCTCGGCCGGCCCCCACAGCACGGCGGTGGCGGCGGGGCTGCGGTCGGCCATCTCGTGGGCGGTGTCCGGTTCCATCAGGAAGACCGGCCGGCTCAGCACCTCCCGCACCTCGTCGGGCAGTTCGAGGTCGCGCGCCGAGACGAAGCGCGTGTGCGCCGCGGCCTCGCCGCGCAGGCACAGCAGTCCGAAGTGGTCGCACCGGTCGGGGCTGAACCCGTCCTCGACGTGCCAGTCGAGCATGCCGCTGCTGCTCTCGCTGGTCTGCGTGTGCTCCATGCTGGGGACCGGGACGACGTGCTGGACCAGGCGGCCGGAGTAGAAGGTGCTGAAGGTGAACGGTTCGCCCAGCTGTAAGGAGACGCCCAGCAGGCACAGCGCGGCGGCCTGAGCCGGTCCGGTCAGGGGCTCCGCCGACCCCCTCGGGCCGGGGCCCCACTCCTGGTCCGTCGGGAGCAGGTCGCTCACCAGCAGGGCGTCGTGACCGGCGCCCCTGCGGTGACGGTGCAGGGCGCGCAGCAGGCGGGTCGGGAAGGCGGGAGTCAGGGCACAGGCGAGCTCGGTGACGCCGTCGGCGTCGAGCTCCGCCACGTCCTCCGACCGGGTCAGGTCCGAGGCCGCCTCCCACAGCGCCTTCGTCTCCTCGGGTGTGAGGCGGATCGTCTGCTCTGCGGAGAGTCGCGCGGACATTACGGCTCCTCGTTCAGGGGTGGGTGGACACGGAGCGGGCAGCGCCAGGAGTCCGGGTCGACCGGGGCTCCGGAGAACCCCGGGGCCTGCGGATCGTCCAGGGTGGCCGGCAGGGCCGGATTGACGTGCCCCTGCAGGCGCGCGTCGCGCTCCCGGATCCTGTTCTGGAAGCGCAGGAACTGTTCGTCGGTGGGGAAGTTGGCGCGGTCCTGCTCCGGCGGGTTGAAGATCAGGGTCGTCCAGCCGAAGCGGCGCGCGTACCGGGTCGCCCCGGGGTAGAGGGTGACCACCAACTGGCCCAGTCCCGCCACGGACAGGGCGAAGTCGGCGTCCCGCGGCTCGGTGGAGAAGCGTCCGTCCCAGGGAACGTCGTCCAGGTCGTGCAGGTGCTGCAGGAAGGACCACAGCCGTCGGTCCCACTCCCCCTCGTCGGCGATCGCCCGGGGCTCCAGGAAGCTGACGACGTAGGTGTACAGGTCTCCCATCCGCAGGCGCACCCGGGCGAAGTACCGCAGGTCGGCGAGGACGTGCTCGGGCGATCGCGGGTCGTCCATGTCGGGCAGCACGTTGAAGAGGTAGCTGCCGTCCCGGAACGCCGAGCGCGCGCCCAGGCAGGGGAACGGACTGCCCAGCACCACGGACCGCAGCTGTTGCTCGATGAGTTCGCGCACGGGACCGGGCACCCGCTCCGTGTGCTCCGCGGGGAGGGCAGGGTACTCCGTGCGCCGACGGGCCGGTGACAAGGTGACCTCCTGGTGGGTGGGCGGGCCCGCCGGGCCCGCCCCCGGCCGGGGCGGGCCCTCGGTTCGGCGGCGAGGCGACTACCCGAAGTAGTCCTCGAGACCGCCCTCCCGTGAGATGTCGAGCGTGACGCAGTGGAAGCCACCGCCGAGCACCCGCTGGTGGCGCAGCCGGTGCGGCAGCACGGAGATGCCCTTGCTCTCCAGGGCCTTGGCGAGGGCGGGCTGGTCGCCGTCGACGATGGCCAGTTCGGGGTTGACCATCAGCAGGTTCATGCAGATCCAGGTCTCGCTCAGGGTGTACGGCAGCGCCGTCTCGGTGGGCTCGGGCTCGGGGCACCACAGGATGTCCCAGTCGCGGAAGGCCTCCGGCACCTCGTCCTCGGCGATCCGGGCCGGGTTGAGCATGACCAGCCCCGGCCGCAGCACGGCGATGGTGCTGTCGATGTGGGTGTAGCCGTAGACGTCCCGCAGCGGGTGGACGCGCAGGGTGGGATCGACCATCCGCAGTGTGGACCTGAGCCACTTCAGGCCCATCTCGTTGCCGCTGCGCGACACCTGGTAGAAGAGGTCCCGGCCGACGCGCAGCACGTTCGCGGCGTCGAACACCGGCTCGGCCTCACCCAGCAACGGCCGTCCCTCCTCGTCCCACTCGTACAGCTCGTCCTTGAGCTGCGGGCGGGGCGCGGCGATCCACGAGGCACCCTCCAGCATGTACCGCTGGAACAGCGGGCGGAGATTGAAGATCTCGAAGTAGCGGGACCGCATCGGGCTGGGCGCCTCGATGACGGTGGAGCCCACCACGAGCGTGATGTCCCGGGGGCAGTAGGAGATGTAGCCGTCCGCCTCCCAGTACGGCGAGGCGAAGGAACGGGAGTGGTCCACGGCGGGGGGACGGTGGGTGGTGACGCCCAGCCCCCGCAGGGTCTCGGCCAACTGCTCCAGGTCCTCGTTGGACTCCTCGACGACCCGCTTCGGGAACTCCCCGGCCTCGACCTGCCGGAGTTCGTCGGGCGTCATGGTGGGGTAACAGGCCAGCCATGCCGACGGGTCGCTCATCCGGGGTATGCGCGCGTGGGTGGCGTCCCCGACGATGATCTCCTTGAGCGGGGTGAACTCGTCCCAGGAGTTGACGGGAGGAACGGCACTGGTCATGGTTCTCCTCTTCTCCTCATTCCCTTGGGTCCCGAGGTGACGGGACGTCCGGTGGGTCAGACGGTGTTCGGACGCCGACGGCGGGACGCCGACGCCCGGTGGCGGCCGGTGTGGGCGGCGGGAGGCTCAGACCGCGGCGGCGCGGACCATCTCCCGGCCGAGAGCCCGCAGGTACCGGGTCTCGTGGCTGCGGTTGCCCTTCAACGACCACTCGCGTTCCGCGCCGAGCAGTTCCATGGCGGCGGTGGCGAAGACGTAACCGGGCAGGGCGTCGAGCTCGGCGCCGGTGAGCGGGGCGTGCTTCCGGTAGAGGCTGGTCAGCAGGTCGACGCGCTCCGGGAGCGTGCGGGGGTCCTTGTGCATCAGGTTGACGGCGGCCATGGCCAGGTCGTGGATCCGCGCGTAGCGGTTGGAGACGGCGAAGTCGAGGATGGCCAACTCCCCCGAGCGGGTGCGCATCACGTTCGCCTTGGTCAGGTCACCGTGCGAGAAGGCCTGCGGGAGCCGGTCCGCCCGCAGCGCGCGGAAGGCGTCGACGGCGGCCGTCACCAGGGCGCGGTCCTCCGCCTCCAGCAGCGGGACCATCTCGGCGGCGAGGGTCTCGATCCTGGGGACCGCCCACCAGTCGTGGACGTGTTCCGGGGCGAAGTCCAGGGAGTGCACGCGGTGCAGTTGTCCGACGATCTCCTCGATCTCGAGGTCGCTCGGGTGTTCGTCGGCTTCCAGGAAGGTGGTCCCGTCCACCCTGTCCATCACCATCAGCCGGTTCCCGGAGGGCTCGTGGTGGAGCAGCGGCGAGCCGTCCGCGTGGTACACCCCGGGGTGGGCCACCCCGGCCTCCAGCACCCGCCGGACCACCTCGACGTAGCGCGCGCACATGGCCGGGGTGCGGGCGGAGTTGAAGACCTTGACGACATAGCCGCCGTTCTCGGTGTCGACCATGATGTTGCAGTCGTCGTAGCCGACGTCCGAGACGCGGGTGGCGACCACGGTCCCCAGGGAGCACACGCGGGCGGCCCAGCGCACCAGGTCGTCCACGAGCCGGGGCGCGTGGATGCGCCGCAGCGGGTCGGGCGGGTTGTCGATCACGGCGTCGTCCCCCGTTCCCGGAGGAAGACCACCAGCAGCCCGGCGGCGGCGACGGTCACCAGCGCGCCGGCCACGTGGAAGGGCGCGGTGAGGGTCAGGGCGTCGGCGATCGCTCCACCGGCCAGCGCGCCGACCATGCCGCTGCCGTACAGCACGATGCGGTGCGTGCCGGTGACCCGGCCCAGGACCTCCCGCGGGGCTTCCCGCTGGCGGGTGGAGAGCGCCACCACGTTCCACAGGGCGAAGCCGCCGCTGCTCACCGCGAGCATCGCGGCCGCCACGTACGGGCTGTCGCTCAGCGCGATGACGACGGCGGGCAGTCCGGACAGCAGGGTTCCGGTGACGAGCACGGTGTGCGGCGCGAAGCGCTCCGCGAGCCGTTCGGCTCCGAGGGCTCCGGCGGTGCCGCCGACCGCTCCGGCCGCCAGCAGCAGACCGAAGCCGGCCTCCGGCAGTCCCAGGACGTCCCCGCTGTACACCACCAGGACCGACCACCACGCGGAGTCGGCGAAGCAGATCGCCGCTCCGGAGCAGGTCACCGCCGCCAGCCGCGGGTTGCCCAGCAGCCAGCGCACCCCTCCCAGCAGCTCGGTCCGCAGCGGCGGGCGCTTGCCGTCCGGCCGCTCCACCGCCACGGTGGAGGCCGCCTTGGGCAGTGTCAGCACCAGGACGGCGGCGATGAGCAGCGCCGTCGCGTCCACCGCCACCGGCACGGACATGGCCGCGGCGAAGAGCAGCGCCCCGAGCAGCGGACCGATGAACTCGTTGCCGACGATCTCGGTGCCGATCAGCCGTCCGTTGGCGCGTTCCAGCTGCGCCTCGGTCACCAGCCTCGGCAGGATGCTGTGCGAGGCCGTGTCCCGGAAGGTCTCCGCCACCCCGATCACGAAGGCCGTCCCGGCCAGCAGCGGGATCGTCACGGCGTCCAGGAGGAGCACCACCAGCAGGGCGGAGAGCATCACCACGCGCAGCGCGTCCGCCGCCGCGACCACCCGGGCGGGCGGGTAGCGGTCGGCGACCAGCCCCGCGCCGAGCCCGAACACCAGCCAGGCGCCCTGCTGGCAGGCGGTGATCAGGGCCACCCCGAAGGCGTTGTCGGAGACGGAGGCCGCGATGAGGGGCAGCGCGGCGGCACGGATGCCGTCCGCGACGTTGACGGCGGCGGCCGAGGTCCAGAACCTCCAGAACGGGGCCCCGAGCCGCCTCGCCGCGAGGGTGTCGGTCACCACCGCCGCCCTCCGTCCTGCCCGGTCCGGCCGGCCGCCCGCGGCCCGTCCGGGTACCTGACGCTCCCCCACTGGCCGCCGTTGTGGTGGTGGATGATCGTGGGGACCGAGCGCGGGCAGACCTTCGACCAGGCGCCGGCGGGCTCGCCGTCCACCACGAAGAAGCCGATGCTCACCTGCGTGGCGGGAAAGGAGAGCGCGTCCCGGGCGTCGTTCAGGTGGGGGAAGGGCACCGTCCCCGGGGGGATCAGCCGCTGCAGCACGTGGGGGGCGTCGAGGTTCTCGGCGGCCGCGCGCAGCGCCGACCGGAACTCCCCCTCGTCCATGTCCGCTCCCAGCCGCACCCCCTGGCTCAGGCTGCCGATCGACGGCTTCAGCACCAGGTCGGTGTGCGCGCCGAAGGCGGCCTCGCCGTCGGCGAGCGCCTCCGGGGTCAGCAGCCACGTCTCCGGGATGCGGCGGCGCACCAGTTCGGCGGCGGCGGGCGACAGCAGTCCGCGCCGGGCGGCCTGGTGCAACAGGCCGAACGTGACCTTCTGGGCCTGCCACTCGGCGCGGAAGCCGGTGGTGAGCACGACGGCTCCGTCGACCGCGGCGTCCAGGACGGGCCGGGCGGAGTCGGGGTCCTGCGGCATGTCCTCCAGCAGGAACTCGCGGTGCACCACGTCGACGGGCCTGCCGCGCAGCCGCAGCCGGCCGTGTTCGTAGCGCAGTTCGCGGTGGTGGCAGACGACCGTCTCGAAACCGCGGGCCGCGAACAGCTCCGCCATCCGCACGTGGTCCCGCAGGTAGGCGACGTCGTAGCCCTCCCAGTCCACCACGGCGAGCACCGGCCGGCCGTCGCCGCCGGCCAGCTTCTCGCACCTGCGGTGCACCGCCCGGGCGAGGAGGTCCATCGGGGTGCGGGCCCGGCAGCCGCCCGCGGCGAGGAGGTCGCGCAGTGGCCGGCGGGAGAAGCACGCGTCGTAGTCCTCCACCAGCAGTCCGCCCAGCCCCGCGCAGATGTTGATTTCGTTCGCCTGCCAGCCGTCCGAGCCGAGCAGGAAGTCGGAGCGGGAGAGCTCCACCTCGTGCGGGATCTCGGCCCGGACGAAGGGGCGCAGCGGGGCCGGGGTGCGGAGCTCCTCCAGCGCCGTGTCGATGTCGCCGTACAGCGCCACGGCCGGGTCGCTGCGCACCGCGGCGGTCAGCTCGCGGGACGCCTCGCCCAGCAGCTCGACCTCCTCGCGGTCCAGCAGGACCGGCACGGACGCCAGCGGTATCCACTCGTCCGGGCGCGGCTGCATGGCCGCCGCCGCCCGCAGTTCCCGTTGCGCCTCGGCCAACGCGGCCACCGCGGCGTCCTCGTCGGCGCGCAGCCGACTGTTGAGCTCGTCCAGGAGCCTCATACGGCAGTTCCCCCTGTCGCCGCCGTACCGCGCGCCACCAGGGTCCGGATCTCCGAGACCAGCGTTCCGCTCGGTGTCCGGAGCCACAGCGCCTCGGGGTGCGGCAGCATCTCGGTGAAGGTGACGGCGCGCGCCGTGCGCAGCGCGTGCGACAGGTTGGCCACGGACAGCGCGGACTCGAAGTCCAGCCACATGGGCTTGGGTTCGGCGTCCGTGAGGAAGAAGACGTGGCGCGGCATCCCGAGCCGTCGTCTCCAGTGGTGCACCTCCCGCCAGTGCCGCCCGGTGGCCCCCCGGGCGGGCAGCACGGGCACCGAGGCGAGCGGCGGGTCCCACCGGCGCCGCTGGAGCACCACCCCGTCGACGACGATCCTGGGGGTGTGCTCGCCCAGGCGCACCGCGGGCAGTTCCAGGGCGGGAAGGGCGCAGTGGGCCAGCCCTCCGGGGTCGACACCGTTGTCGTCGTAGTCGGGGAACAGCCAGTAGTCCTCGCCGCGTTCGGGGCTGTGCAGCCCGACGAAGCCGTTCTCCCACTCCCGCACGACCAGTTCGTCCACCGCGACGGGGCCGGCCCCCGGCCCCTGTTCCATCCGCTCAAGGCAGAGCAGGTGGTGCCCCAGCGGCGAGGAGTCCGTGCCCTTCTGGTCGCGCCTGATCTGCTGGATCATCGGTTTGGCGGGGGCGAGCGTGGCCTCGAGCAGTTTCCCGAGCCGGTCCAGCCGCCACGCCTCGTCGGAGAAGAGCGCGCGCCACGGCTGGGCCAGCGGCGGCCAGATGTGGTGCAGCTCGCTGAGCACGATCAGCCCCGGACCGGACGCGGCGGACGCCCCTCCCGTCAGCATCAGGTCGGCCGCGCCGAACAGCGGCCACGCCTCCAGGTCCGTGCGCAGCAGGCCCGCCTCCTCCAGGTCGGCGCGGGACAGTTCCACGCACTCCGCCGCGGCCGGCAGCAGCCGGACGAACGCCTCCGGCATCCGCTCCGCGGCGGAGGGGGGCAGCGTCAGGCGGCGCACCTCGGCGGCGGGCAGCGTGTCCGTGCCCGGCCGCAGCAGCTCCTTGATCCGGCGCTGCCCGGACAGGCGCTGCGTGACGGCGCGGGAGGCCAGCAGGTCCAGCACCGTGCCGAGCCGCTCGCACAGCGCGCGCAGCCCCTCCGGTCCCACGGTGGCGCCCTCGATGTTGCCGGACGCCTCCTCGGACAGCACGAACCGGTCGGCGTAGAAACGGCCCCGGCCGCGCCAGGCCGGGCGGCCCGTGCACGCGGTGAAGTCCGCCGCGATCCCGTCGAGCTCCTCGGCCCGCCGGTGGTAGGGCCGTCGCGCGAACCGCTCGATCCTCTCCAGCAGGGCCGGTACCCGGCCGGCCCGCTCGGTGCCGGCCTCCCGCGCCACCCGGGCGACGTCGGAGGCCGGGTCGCCGGTGTAGCCGGGGACGCGGCGGTCCAGGGCGAGCAGCCCGCGGGCGGCGAGTTCGGCGGCGAGGGCCGCCGTCTTCTCGGTGTCCTCGCCGAGGAAGGCGGCGAGTCCGGCGAGGGAGCGCGAACCGTCCGCGGCCGCCAGCAGGGTCGCTTCCGCCTCGGTCGGGGGCGGCGCGGCCGGTCCGTCCCCCAGCAGTCGGCAGGGGCGGAGCAGCCCGGCACCGCCCTCCTCCACGATCGCGTCGATCAGGGCCTGGGCCGCCCAGTGGCTCAGGAAGACGCGCCGGCGGGCCGCCCTGCCGTCTCCGAGGCCGGTGTAGCGGACCGGGCCGAGCAGCGGGTCGTCGTACGTGATCGCGGTTCCGCCGTTCGGGGACGGGTCCGCCTCCCGGCCCTCCCCCAGGAGGAAGAGGTTGACCGGGCCGCCGTGGCCGCCGCTCTCGGCCTTGCCGCACAGGCGCTGCAGGTACCGGTAGGCCACCCGCTGGTTGGCGAAGCGCAGGGAACCGGCCGTCGCCTCCCGCACCAGGGTGTCGTGCGCGCCCCGGCTGTTCATCAGGACGGCTTCGGCGAAGGCCTCGTCGGTCACGTGCCGCGCCAGCGCCGCGTGCTCCTCCGCCAGCGCCGTCCGCCATGCCGTCTCGAAGGCGGCCGACAGGTGCTCGTGGCGCTCGACCGCGGTGTTCCAGCCGTCCCGCACGGAGCCGCTCAGGATCCCCTCGGCGGCGTGCGGCAGCGTGCGCGCCCGGTCCAGCGCGCGGTTGACGGCCTTGACGGCCGATGGCGGCGGGGGCGGCTCCGCCGCGCGCGCCGCACGCAGCTCGGTGACGGCCAGGCGCCGCGCGGTGACCAACTCGTGGTGGGCGGCGGTCAGTTCGGCGTCCACCGCGGCCAGGCGCGGGGAGGCGAGGCCGGACAGCCACCGGGACGGCAGGCCCGCCGAGCGGAGTATGCCCACCCCGAAGACCGTCCAGGGGGGCGTCCCCGCGGTGCGTCCGGTCATCGGCCCAGCTCCTCGACGGCCCGCCGCAGCCTTCGGAGCCCGGCGGACCACGTGGGGGTCGGCAGCGCGAACGACAGTCGCATCCGGTACGGGCCCCGCCGTCTCCACCACGGTTCGTCCCGGCCGAACGCGGGCGCCGGAAGGGTCTGGAGGCCGAACTCCCGGAAGATGCGGTGGCAGGTGTCCAGGTACCCGTGTCCGGCGAGCGCCGGAATGTCGACGAAGGTGTTGAAGTCGCCGCGCCAGTCGGGGAAGCCGGTCACCAGGTCGTCCGCCTCGGCGCGCAGCATGTCGATGTTGTCGGACAGGGTGGAGCGCAGGTCCGTCCGCCACTGCTTCAGCCGTTCGACCACGTCCTCGTCCTCCAACGCCTTCGACACGGCGGTGGTGACCTCGTCGATTCCGGGGATCGCGCGCCGGTATCCGGAGAGCGAGTCGGCCAGCAGTTCGCGGGCCCGCGACAGGGCGTCCGCCGGGCATCGTCCTTCGGACGCCTCCACCGCGATCATGACCATCCGGTCGAAGAGGAGGGCGGGCGCGGCGATGCCCGGCGACGAGGGCGCGGCGAGTTCGTTGATCCGCGCCAGTTCCCCGACCAGCGGGGCGTCGGCGATGAGCCAGCCGATCCGGAAGCCCGGCACGGCGCGGCTCTTGGAGAGGCTGCTGACCGTCACCAGACCCGGGAGGTGGCCCTCCTCGGCGGCGATGCCCGGCAGGTACGGCAGGTCGCCGGAGGCGGAGACGTCGGAGGAGACCGTGTCGTGCAGCAGGTGCACGTCGTGGTCGCGCGCCCACCGCACGAGGGAGCGGAGTTCGTCCTCCTCGTAGCGCTCACCGGTGGGGTTGTTGAACGTGTTGACGTACACCACGGTCGTTTCGGGGGTGGCGGCCTCGATCAGCTCGGCCACCGTGGGCAGCCAGCGTCCCGGCGTGCCGGACGCCACCTCCTCGACGGTGAACCCGGCATCGGTCAGGGCCGCTCCGGCGAGCGGGAACGTCGGCACGGGCACCAGCGCGGCGGGGCGGTCCGACACCCGCAGCCCCCACTGGTGCAGGCCGCGGGAGGCGAGGGCGAGCGCCGCGCTCGCGCCGGCGGTCACGACGACCTGGGACGGGTCGAGACGGACGCCTCCCCCACCCCGTACGGTCTCGTGGGCCGCGATGGCCGCGCGTCCCACCAGATGCCCCTCGGGGCCGTCGTAGTCGTGCCAGAACAAGGGGTCGCGGGCGCAGCCGACGACGGTGTCCACCAGTACGGACGGCGGTCTGAGGGCGTTGATGCCCGAGGACAGGTTGACGATGTCGGTGCCGGGCCGGCGCCGCGCGAACGCCTCCTGCTCCGCGAGGGAGTAGTTGACCCCGTCCACGTCCAGCATGAAGTTCCACGGCGCGAAGGGAACGACGGTGCCCATCTCAGTCACCGTCCGGCACGTGGTAGACGGAGACGTGGTCGGGGCTGCCGGCGGTCAGGGGCGTCCGCTGCCAGGAGGCGTACCGGTGTTCCAGCCGCAGCCCGGACAGCCGGGCCATCAGGTCGAGTTCGCTCGGCCAGGCGTAGCGCAGCTTGGACGGCCGGAACTCGGTGCGCTCCGGCCGCACGATCAGGTACTGGTTGACGAGCGTCTGCCGGACGGGGTCGTGCAACGTCACGTCCAGGTCGACGAGGTCCTTTTGGAGGTCGTAGACCCGGATTCTCTGGTTTCCGGTGAAGGAGGCCGGATCGGGCACCAGCGCCTGGACGACGAATTTCCCTCCCGGTGCGAGATGCCGACGGGCATTGGCGAACGCCCGGATTTGCGCCTCCTGGGTGAGCGCCAGAAAGAGCGTGTTGTAGGCGGCGAAGACGACGTCGAAATCGGAATGCCCCGCGTCCACGGATTCCATGGTGTCGTGGATGAGTCGGATTCTGCCCCGGGTGTCCGCCGCGGCGCATTTCTCCAACATGGCCGGGGAACTGTCCACTCCGGTCACCTCGCACCCCAGGTCGGCGAGTGGGAGCGCAATGCGTCCCGTGCCGATTCCGAATTCCAGGATTCGGGGTCTTCTCCGTGAGCCGGAGCAGCCGGTCTCGTACAGGAAACGTGCCGCTTCCTCGGCGTCGGGCGGGCACTGGCCCGGCTCGTCGTAGATGTCGGCGATCGCGTCCCCGTAGGTCGCCGAGGTGTAACCGTCCATCGGTGGGAGGGCTCCTCGCAGGTCGGTGGCCGGGCGTCCGGAAGGGTTCACGGAGCGAAGCGGGGTCTCAGCCGGGGAGCCGTGGCGCGGGCCCGGTCGGAGGCCTCCCGCCAGTCGGTCCCCTCGCAGATCACCCAGCACAGCCGGTGCCCCACGTGTTCGGGCCTCGCGGGAAGGGACGTGCCCGGCCCCGCGGCGAACCCCATGCCCGTGAGGGAGGGCTCCTCCAGCACCTCGGGGATCCCGTCGATCCCCGCCAGGATCCCGCCGCGCTCGGGGACCGTCCACGACATGGCCTCGGCGCCCCGCCATTCGGGGTTCCACCTCGGGCTTCGGCCCAGCGCCAGGTCGTAGACCACGTGGTAGGGGTTGCAGCCGCTGCGGCGTTGGATCATGTCCATCAGGCGGTCCCCCGCGGTGCGGGCGTTGACCTCGACGATCACCGGGCCGCGCGCGGTCATGAAGACCTCGACGTGGATCGCCGTCTCGTCGACCCCCAGGGCCAGGGCGGCGTCGATCGCGGTCGCCGTGATCCGCTCCGCGTCCGGCCCCCGGTAGGGCAGGGCGTGACCGATCACGATCGGGTTCGGCCCGGGCAGCGTGGTCTTCTCGGTGACGCAGACGGCGGTGACGCGGCCCTCGTGGACGAAGCCCTCGATGCTGTACTCGGGACCGCTGATCTGCTCCTCGACGAGGAGCGGTACGGAGAGGTCCAGCCGCGTCGCCTGGACGGCCTGGTACGCGGCGGCCAACTCCTCCTCTCGCGCGACCTTGACCTTGCCGATGGCTCCGGCCTGGTCGGCCGTCTTCAGGATCACCGGGTACCCCAGCTCGGCGGCCGCGGCCACCACCTCGTCGTGGGTGTCGCAGGTCCGCCAGCGGGGACAGGGCAGGCCGGCCTCGGTCAGGGCCTGTCGTTGTGCCACCTTGTTGATGGCCAGGTGCGCGGCGCGCGGCGACATGAACCGACAGCCGTTCTTCTCCGCGAAGGCCGCGGTCGGCTCCATGAGTTCGTCGTAGAAGGTGAGCACGCCGTCGGGGCGCTCGGGGAGCCGGTCGAAGGCTCTGCGCAACTCGTCCCGGTCGAACAAGTCGTGGACCGGTATCTGAATGTGCGCCAGTTGCAGCATGGGCGCGGTGGCAAAATCAATAATGGCCAGCCGTAAGCCGCTCTCAAGTGCCGTGCGGACGGCTAACTCACGATTCTCGACCACGCCAACGAACAGCAGAGTACCACTCATGCTTCTTGTCCTCTTGAGACAACAACAGCACCGGGCGGCCGGACTGTTGTCGGCTCGCCCTGCGTTCACGACGGCAGAACAAAGGTGGTGAGGCGATCGCTTCCAGCGATTGTAGACAATCGCTTCTCACCGTCGCAAGGGAAACACGAACCGTTTCCCCCTCCCTTTTCCTTATCCCTGTATGCCGCCAATCAAAAAATTTTCTCGCTTTGGTCTTCTGTGCAGCGTTTCGAGCGGCTCGTCACGGTTGGTCCCCGCGCCCGTCGCCGCCGTCCACGCAACCGCCACCCGTCCCGCCCGGTGCTCCGCGCCTCCTCGACACCACGGGCTGCGGGAATGAAGGCGATCACCGCGGTGTTGGTCCCGGACATGCCACGATCCGACACCCCGCTCCCCCTCGACGGGCGCGCCCCGCGTCCCCGCATGCCCCTGGCCGTGTACGTCCTGGGGCTGTCCGTCTTCGCCCTGGGGACGTCGGAGTTCATGATCTCCGGGCTGCTCCAGCCGCTCGCCCGCGACATGAACGTGTCCATCCCGCAGGCCGGGCTGCTGGTGTCCGCCTTCGCGATCGGGATGGTGGTCGGGGCTCCGGTGCTGGCCGGAGCGACGCTGCGGCTGCCGCGGCGCACCACGCTCGTCACGCTGCTGGCCGTCTTCGGCCTCGGGCAGGTCGCCGGAGCGGTGGCGCCGACGTACGAGGTGCTGTTCGCCTCGCGCGTGGTGAGCGCGCTGGCGTGCGCCGGGTTCTGGGCGGTGGGCGCGGCGGTGGCCGTGTCGCTGGTGCCGCCGGGGCTGAAGGCCCGGGCGATGGCCGTGATGCTCGGCGGGCTGAGCGTCGCCAACGTCCTGGGCGTGCCGGCCGGCGCGCTCCTGGGCCAGCACGCGGGGTGGCGGGCGGCGTTCTGGGCGGTGGCCGCCCTGTCCGCGATCGGTCTGGTCGGCGTGGTCACGCTGGTGCCCCGGACACAGCCGCCCACCGGCGACGACCGGCCCCGGCTCGGCCGGGAGCTGCGGATCTACCGGGACGGCCAGGTGTGGCTGGCCATCACGATCACCGCGCTCAACGCCGCCGCCACCTTCTGCCTCTTCTCCTACCTCTCCCCGCTGCTCACCGACACCGCCGGGCTGGACGAGGGCTGGGTGCCGACCGTCCTGGTGCTGTACGGGGTCGGGGCGCTGATCGGCACGGTGCTCGGCGGCCGGGTCGCCGACGCGCACCTGTTCGGGACGATGTACATCGGCCTCGCCACCACCACCGCGGTCCTGGCCCTGCTGGCGATCACCGCGCACCTGCCCATGGCGGCCGTCGGACTGGCGCCGGCGCTCGGGATCACGTCCTTCTTCACGGCCCCGGCCATCAACGCCCGGATGTTCGACCTCGCGGGCGGCGCGCCCACCCTGGCCGGCGCGACGAACACCTCCGCGTTCAACATCGGCAACACGCTCGGCCCCTGGGTCGGCGGGCTGGTGATCGGCGCGGGCTGGGGGTACAAGGCCGTCTCCTGGACCAGCGCGCTCCTGGCCGTCGCGGCCCTCGGCGCGACGGCGGTCGCCTCGCTGTGGCACCGGCGCACGGCCGCCTCCCGCGTGGTGACCGGTTCGCACCCCGAGCCCGCCGTCCCGGCGGAGACGGGCGGGACGGCGGGCTGACCTCCGGGGTTGCTCCACCGGCGCTTTCCGCACACGACGACCTCACCGGATGGCGTTACCCTCGGTTGACAGTGGCCTCGAAGACCGCCTGCGGTCCGCGACTCGCGGCAGGGCGGGGGCCCGGCCGGAGAGGACGTACGCCGTGGACGTGCGCGTCAGGCACAACATCACGACCACCGGCCGGGAGGACGGGCCGGTGGTGTTGCTCGCGCACGGGTTCGGCTGCGACCAGAACCTGTGGCGCCTGGTGACACCCGCCCTGGCCGAGGAGTTCCGCGTGGTCCTCTTCGACCACGTGGGCTCCGGCCGCTCGGACCCGGCCGCCTGGGACGCCGAGCGCTACTCCTCCCTGGAGGGGTACGCGGACGACGTGCTGGAGATCTGCCGGGACCTGGACCTGCGGGACGTGACGTTCGTGGGCCACTCCGTCAGCTCCATGATCGGCGTGCTGGCGGCACGGCGGGAACCGGAGCGGTTCGCCAAGCTGGTGTTGCTCGTCCCCTCGCCCCGCTACGTCGACGAGGGCGACTACCGGGGCGGGTTCACCCGGGAGGACATCGAGGAGCTGCTGGAGTCGCTGGACAGCAACTACCTGGGCTGGTCGGCGGCGATGGCCCCGGTGATCATGGGGAACCCGGAGCGCCCCGAACTGGGCGAGGAGCTGACCAACAGCTTCTGCCGCACCGACCCGGACATGGCGCGCGTCTTCGCCCGGACCACGTTCCTGTCCGACAACCGGGAGGACCTGGCCGGCGTGAGCGTGCCGACTCTGGTGGTCCGGTGCGTGCCGGACGCGATCGCCCCGCCCGAGGTGGGCGAGTTCGTCCGCGACCGGATTCCCGGGTCCGTCCTGGTCACCCTGGACGCCACCGGGCACTGCCCGCAGCTCAGCGCCCCCGAGGCCACGGTCGAGGCGATCGCGTCCTTCGCGAGGGCCCGGTGACGTCCCGCTCGAACCCCCCTCCGGACCACGGGACGGGCGGGGACGGCGGGAACGGCGAGAACGCGGACACCGTCTCCGAACTGCTGGGCGGCGATGCCCGAGAGCTCTGGGAGAGCGCCGAGGACCTGTACGAGAACGCCCCCTGCGGCTATCTGTCCACCCTCCTGGACGGGACGATCGTCAAGGTCAACACCACGTTGCTGACCTGGCTCGGCCGCACCCGCGAGGAACTGGTCGGTCGCCGGTCCTTCTCCGACCTGCTCACCGTCGGCGGCCGGCTCTACCACGAGACCCACTTCGCCCCGCTGCTGCGGATGCAGGGCCACATCGGCGGGATCGCCCTGGAGATGAGGACCGCGGACGGCGAGCGGCTGCCGGTGCTGGTCACCTCCACCCTCAAGCACTCCCCCGACGGTCGGCCGTTGCTGATCCGCACCACCGTCTTCGACGCCCGCGACCGCCGCTCCTACGAACGCGAGCTGCTCCGCGCCCGACGGGAGGCCGAACGCGAACGCGAGCGCGTCCAGCGCCTGGCCACCACCCTCCAGCGCAGCCTGCTGCCCCCGACCCTGCCCGAGGTGCCGGGCGCCGAGGTCGCCTCGCACTACCACACCGCCTCGGCGGACGAGGTCGGCGGCGACTTCTACGACCTGTTCCCCCTCGCGGACGGCCGGTGGGGGATCTTCCTGGGCGACGTGTCCGGCAAGGGCGCGGGCGCGGCGGCCCTGACCTCCCTCACCCGCTACACCCTGCGCTCCGCGAGCGTCTACGACCCGGACCCGCTCCGGGTGCTGGCCAACCTCAACACCGTCCTCAACCACGAGTACCAGGGCGACGACCCCCGCTACTGCACGGTCGTCTTCGGCGTGCTCACGCCCGACGAACGGGGCTGCTCCCTCACCCTCGCCTCCGGCGGCCACCCCCCGGCCCTGCTGCTGCGCGCCGACGGCACCGCCGATTACGTCCCCACCCCCGGCGGCCGGCTCATCGGCCTGCTGCCCGACGCCCACCCCGTCTCCACCACCGTGCGCCTGGCGCCCGGCGACACCCTGGTGCTCTACACCGACGGGCTGACCGAGGCCCGCACCGACGACGTCGGCGGACGCTACGGGGAGGACGCCCTGCTGGCCTTCGCCGGCGGTCTGGCCCCTGCCGGCGCGTCCGAGGCCGTCGCCGCGATCGCCAAGCTGCTGGAGGGCTTCGGGGAGGGGCTGGACGACGACACCGCCGTCCTGGCCCTGGGCGTCCCACCTGCCTGACGGACCGCACACCAGGACGGCGTCGGGACAGCGCCGGGACGGCGTCAGGACGGGGCGACGACCGCCGCCGCGTCCCGGCGCGGCGGTCTGCGCCGGCGCAGACCCGCCTCCGTCAGCCTCCGCAGCAGCTCCTTGCTGCCCACCTCGACCGCGCCCAGGCGCACCGCCCGCTCGTAGTACGCGCTCGGCACGTCGTAGTGGTCGCGGTCGAAGGCGCGCGGCGGGCAGCCGAGGGCGGCGGCGAACGCGTGCAGCTCCTCGTAGGAGACGTCGCTGACCAGGTGCGACCACATCCTGCCGTGGCCGGGCCAGGTGGGCGGGTCGATGTAGACGGTCATGCGTCAGGCCCGCCCCAGCTCCCCGACCGGAGCCACCTCCGTCGCCGTCCGACCGCACACCCAGTGCGGGTCCGGGCCCAGTTCCGGCTCGACGTCGAGCGCGTGCCGCTCCGGTCCGGGGCACACCGGGCAGGCCGGCCAGCGGCCGTAGCGGTCCAGCAGCGCGTCCTGGACGTCCTGGGCGACCAGACCCGCGAGGAAGGAGACGCCGTCCGGCCACTGCTCGACCCACCACCGGCGGTGGGAGACCGCGTCCTCCACCAGGGAGACGACCTCGGCCTCGGCGATGCCGTCGGCGGTGAGGTCGGCGAGGACGAGGGCCCGCGCGGCGTGGAGGGCCTGTTCGAGGGCGGGAGGGGAGGGCTGCTGCTCTGTCATAACCCCTCCATTGGAACACCCCTCCCTCGGAAACACCCCTCCCCCGGAAACACCCCTCCCCCGGAAACACCTCCCAAGAACCCCCCGGGAACAGAGCCACGTACCGGGCGGGACGGCGCGGAGTCTTGACGGCTCCCGCCTCCGAAAATACCTTCCACCCCGTGGACAAAAGCGTGAAGGAAAGTTTTGCCAACCCGGTGCGCGACCTCGCGCCGGGCCGTCGCCCCGGTCCGCCCGGGCCCGCCGCTCTCGCGGCCAAGGTGCGCACCATGGCGCCTTCGATGACCCGCTCCATGCAGCGCGTCGCCGAGGCCGTCGCCGGCGACCCGGCCGGATGCGCGCGGCTCACCGTCACCGGTCTCGCCGAACGCACCGGCACCAGTGAGGCCACCGTGGTACGGACCTCACGCCTCCTGGGCTACCCCGGCTACCGGGACCTGCGACTGGCCCTGGCCGGGCTCGCCGCGCAGCAGGCGTCCGGCGCCGCGCCCTCGGTCACCGCCGACATCGCCGTGGACGACCCCATCGAGGACGTCATCGCCAAGCTCGCCCACGACGAGCGGCAGACCCTCGCCGACACCGCCGCCGGGCTGGATCCGGGGCAGGTGGAGGCGGCCGTGAACGCGATGGCCGGCGCCCGCCGCATCGACGTCTACGGCGTGGGCGCCTCCGCCCTCGTCGCCCAGGACCTGGTGCAGAAGCTGCTGCGGATCGGGCTGGTCGCCCACGCCCACGCCGACCCGCACCTGGCGGTCACCACCGCCGTCCAGCTCCGCTCCGGCGACGTCGCCATAGCGATAACGCACTCCGGCCGCACGGTGGACGTGCTCGAACCGCTGCGCGTCGCCTTCGACCGCGGCGCCACCACCGTGGCGATCACCGGACGTCCGGACGGCGAGGTGGCCCAGTACGCCGACCACGTCCTGACCACCTCCACCGCGCGCGAGAGCGATCTGCGTCCGGCGGCCATGTCCAGCCGGACCAGTCAACTCCTCGTCGTGGACTGCCTGTTCATCGGCGTGGCGCAGCGCACCTACGAGACGGCCGCCCCCGCGCTGTCGGACTCCTACGAGGCGCTGGCCCACCGCCACTCGCCCCGGCAGCGCTGATCCCGCCGCACGGCACACGCACCATCCGCCACCCCCCACCACGTCCGGGCGCCGGCCGCGCGAGGCCGGCCCCGGCACGACGGAAAGAACGGAAAGAGCCGCATCTCGATGACCTCTCCGACCGCCGACGACGCCTCGCACCACCCGTACGACCGGTTGCGCGCCGAGCTGGAGACGCTCACCACCGAGGCGTTCCGCAGCGACCTGGCCGAGATCGACCGACTGCCCACCCTGGAGATCGCCAGGATCATGAACGGGGAGGACGCCACCGTTCCCGCCGCCGTCGCCACGCAACTGCCGCGCATCGCCGACGCCATCGACGCCACCGCCGCGCGGATGTCGCGCGGCGGCCGGCTGATCTACGCGGGGGCGGGGACGGCCGGACGGCTGGGCGTGCTGGACGCCAGCGAGTGTCCTCCCACCTTCAACACCGACCCCTCCCGGGTCGTCGGCCTGGTCGCGGGCGGCCCGACGGCGCTGGTGCGCGCGGCCGAGGGCGCCGAGGACCGCGGTGACCTCGCCGCCTCGGACCTGGACGGGCTGGGGGTGGGCCCGGACGACGTGGTGGTCGGCGTCTCGGCCTCCGGACGCACCCCGTACGCCGTCGGCGCGGTGGAACACGCGCGCCGGCTGGGGGCGCTGACGATCGGGCTGTCCTGCAACGCGAACTCGCCACTGGCGGCGGCGGCCGAGCACGGCATCGAGGTCGTCGTCGGCCCGGAGCTGCTGACCGGTTCCACCCGGCTCAAGGCGGGCACGGCCCAGAAGCTGGTCCTCAACATGATCTCGACCATCACCATGATCCGGCTGGGCAAGACGTACGGGAACCTGATGGTCGACGTCCGGGCCTCCAACGAGAAGCTCCGGGCCCGCTCCCGCCGCATCGTCTCGCTCGCCACGGGAGCGAGCGACGAGCGGATCGAGTCGGCGCTCGCCGCCACCGACGGCGAGGTGAAGAACGCCATCCTCACCATCCTGGGCGAGGTGGACGGTCCCACCGCCGAGCGTCTGCTGAGCGAGTCGGGAGGGCACCTGCGGGCGGCGCTGGAGGCGGCGCGGCACTGACGTCCCCTTGGGCGTCTCCCCACCCCCGCCCCCTGCCGTGGCCGTGACCCGTGCGCGCCACGGCAGGGGGCGGGAACGCCGAAGGGCGGCACCCCGTACGGGAGTGCCGCCCTTCGTGGTCCGGTCGCGCACCGCTCGCCGCGGCGCGCTCGGCGGGACCGCCGATCCGCTGTGGGCGGATCAGAAGTCCATGCCACCGCCCATGCCGGCAGCGGCGGCGTCGGCACCGGCCGCGGCCTTCTCCGGCTTGTCGGCGATGACGGCCTCGGTGGTGAGGAAGAGCGCCGCGATGGAGGCGGCGTTCTGCAGCGCGGAGCGGGTGACCTTGGCCGGGTCGATGATGCCCTCGGCGATCATGTCCACGTACTCACCGGTCGCGGCGTTCAGACCGTGGCCCGGGGTCAGGTTGCGCACCTTCTCCACGATGACGCCGCCCTCGAGACCGGCGTTGACCGCGATCTGCTTCAGCGGAGCCTCCAGAGCGGCCTTGACGGCGGCGGCACCGGTGGCCTCGTCGCCCTCCAGCTCCAGCTTCTCGAAGACGTTGGACGCCTGCAGCAGGGCCACGCCACCACCGGCGACGATGCCCTCCTCGACGGCGGCCTTCGCGTTGCGGACGGCGTCCTCGATGCGGTGCTTGCGCTCCTTGAGCTCCACCTCGGTGGCGGCACCGGCCTTGATGACGGCCACGCCGCCGGCCAGCTTCGCCAGACGCTCCTGGAGCTTCTCGCGGTCGTAGTCGGAGTCGGAGTTCTCGATCTCGGCGCGGATCTGGTTGACCCGGCCGTTGACCTGCTCGCTGTCACCGGCACCGTCGACGATGGTGGTCTCGTCCTTGGTGATGACGACCTTGCGGGCGCGGCCCAGCAGCTCCAGGCCGGCGTTCTCCAGCTTGAGGCCGACCTCCTCGGAGATGACCTGGCCGCCGGTGAGGATGGCGATGTCGCCCAGCATGGCCTTGCGGCGGTCACCGAAGCCCGGGGCCTTGACGGCGACGGACTTGAAGGTGCCGCGGATCTTGTTGACCACCAGGGTCGACAGGGCCTCGCCCTCGACGTCCTCGGCGATGATCAGCAGCGGCTTGCCGGCCTGCATGACCTTCTCCAGGAGAGGCAGCAGGTCCTTGACCGCGGAGATCTTCTGGTTGGCGATCAGGATGTAGGGGTCCTCCAGGACCGCCTCCATCCGCTCCATGTCGGTGGCGAAGTAGGCGGAGATGTAGCCCTTGTCGAAGCGCATGCCCTCGGTGAGCTCCAGCTCCAGCCCGAAGGTCTGCGACTCCTCGACGGTGATGACGCCTTCCTTGCCGACCTTGTCCATCGCCTCGGCGATCAGCTCGCCGATCTGGGTGTCGGCGGCGGAGATGGAGGCGGTCGAGGCGATCTGCTCCTTGGTCTCGACCTCCTTGGCCTGCTCCAGCAGGGCGGCGGAGACGGCCTCGGTGGCCCGCTCGATGCCGCGCTTGAGGGCCATGGGGTTGGCGCCGGCGGCGACGTTGCGAAGACCCTCGCGGACGAGCGCCTGGGCGAGGACGGTCGCGGTGGTCGTACCGTCACCGGCGACGTCGTCCGTCTTCTTGGCGACCTCCTTGACCAGCTCGGCGCCGATCTTCTCGTAGGCGTCCTCGAGCTCGATCTCCTTGGCGATGGACACACCGTCGTTGGTGATCGTGGGGGCGCCCCACTTCTTCTCAAGGACGACGTTGCGGCCCTTGGGGCCGAGCGTGACCTTGACGGCGTCGGCGAGCTGGTTCATACCGCGCTCGAGGCCGCGCCGCGCCTCCTCGTCGAACGCGATGATCTTGGCCATGTGAAGTGGTCCTCCCAGACTTTGGGGGTCCCCCCTGCCCGGAGGCCGGGGGAGGATTTCTCCGGACCGCTCTGGCGCCCGCGACGGACGGCCCGCACCCCCGGGGTCCCTTGCTCCCCGGGCTTGCGCGCCTCACCGAACCGGTCCTCGTTCTGTCACTCTCACCTTCGGAGTGCTAACGCCAATGATTAGCACTCGACCCCTCTGAGTGCAAGCGCGTCGAGGGCTTCCGCGCCCTGCGCGCCCGCACTTCCGCGGCGCCCGCGCGGCGCGGAGAGGCGCCGCGCGGGCGCCGCGCGACCCGCGCGCGGCGGGGGCCGGGACACGGCGGAGGGCCCGCGTCCCCTGCGGGACGCGGGCCCTCCTGTGCCGTCTACTGCTGCTTGTGGTGCGAGAGTGGCCGGCGCTTCAGGCCGTCACGCGGACCATGTCCGCCTGTGGGCCCTTCTGACCCTGCGAGATCTCGAACTCAACCCGCTGTCCCTCCTCAAGGGTGCGGTAGCCGTCCATCTGGATCGCGCTGTAGTGGACGAACACGTCCGCACCACCGTCGACCGCGATGAAGCCGTACCCCTTCTCCGCGTTGAACCACTTGACGGTGCCTTGAGCCATTCCTAACTCCCCTATTGCTGGCCCTTGCACGAGCCCACACTCCGCGGACCCGGGTCAGATCTCACCCCCCGGCGAGAGGGGGTGTGCGCCGGAACGCGTCGACCGCGGCTGAATGTATCTGGGCGGAAGCCCTCCGCAACAGGTCTGTCAGACGAGAATTCCGGTCACGCCGGATTGCCGATAAGCACATGAACAACAGGAAAGCGGGGCAAGTCGGGCCGGGCATAGCGGACCAACACGACAATTGCCGCAGCAAATTGGGCCGCAAGTTGTCGCGTTCTCATAGGCGCCGAGTGCGCATTCGGGGGGAGGCACGCTCACTCTACCGCTCTCCACAGGGCGGAATTACCAATTCCGCCCCCCACCGGCCCTCCGCCGGCCCTCCGCCGGGGGCAGGCGCCCACCGGGGGGCGCACAGGCCGACGGCCCCGCTCCCGGCCTGGTCGACCGGGGAGCGGGGCCGTCGGCGTGTGCTCGCCGCGCGCTCGTGGGTGAACCGTCAACAGCCGCCCGCGACGGCCGGGATGATCGAGACGTTCGCGCCGTCCGGCGTCGGGGTCCGGAGCCCGTCGGCGAAGCGGACGTCGTCGTCGTCGACGTAGACGTTCACGAAGCGGCGCAGCTTGCCGGAGTCGTCCAGCACGCGGGCGGAGATGCCCTGGTGGTTCTTCTCCAGGTCGGTCAGGACCTCGGCCAGCGTGGCGCCCTCGGCCGTCACCTGTGCCCGGCCCCCGGTGTACGCGCGCAGGATCGTCGGGATACGGACGGAGACACTCATGCCAGGCCAGCCTCTCGGAAGGAGTCCAGGTTCGGACGGATGATCGCGGACGGTCCGGTGGTGGGCGCCACCGCGTCCAGGGTCTTCAGGCCGTCGCCGGTGTTGAGGACGACGGTGGTCAGGGACGGGTCGAGCACGCCGTCCTCGATCAGCTTCTTCGTCACGCCCACGGTCACGCCGCCCGCCGTCTCCGCGAAGACGCCCTCGGTGCGGGCCAGCAGCTTGATCGCCTCGACGATCCGGGCGTCGTCCACGTCCTCCACGGCGCCGCCGGTGCGGCGGGCGATGTCCAGGACGTAGGGACCGTCGGCCGGGTTGCCGATGGCCAGGGACTTGGCGATGGTGTCCGGCCGCACCGGCCGCACCACGTCGTGGCCCTCCTTGAAGGCCCGCGACACCGGTGAGCACCCCTCGGCCTGGGCGCCGAAGATCCGGTACGGCCGGTCCTCGACCAGCCCCAGCTCGATCAGCTCGCGCAGCCCCTTGTCGATCTTGGTGAGCTGGGAGCCGGAGGCGATCGGGACGACGAGCTGGTCCGGCAGCCGCCAGCCGAGCTGCTCGCAGATCTCGTACGCCAGCGTCTTGGAGCCCTCCGCGTAGTACGGGCGGAGGTTGACGTTGACGAAGCCCCAGCCCTCGCCCGCGGGGTCGCCGATCAGCTCGGAGCAGAAGCGGTTCACGTCGTCGTAGGTGCCCTCGATGCCCACCAGATCGCCGCCGTAGACCGCGGCCATCACGACCTTGCCCTGCTCCAGGTCGTGCGGGATGAACACGCAGGAGCGGAGGCCCGCGCGGGCGGCGGCGGCGCCGACGGCGCCGGCCAGGTTGCCCGTGGAGGAGCACGAGAGGGTGGTGAAGCCGAAGGCGCGGGCGGCCTCGACGGCGATGGCGACCACCCGGTCCTTGAAGGAGTGCGTCGGGTTGCCGGAGTCGTCCTTGACGTACAGACCGCCGGTGACGCCCAGCTCGCGGGCGAGGCGGTCGGCCTTCACCAGCCTGGTGAAGCCCGGGTTCATGTTGGGCTTGTCCGCCACGTCGGCGGGCACGGGCAGCAGCGGGGCGTAGCGCCAGATGCTGTTCGGCCCGGCCTCGATCCGCTTCCGCAGGCCCTCCGGGTCGCCCGTGGGCAGGTCGTACGCGATCTCCAGCGGCCCGAAACACATCTCACAGGCGAAGACCGGCCCGAGCGGGAAACGCTCTCCGCACTCGCGACAGGACAGCGCGACGGCGGGACCGAGCGAGATGTCGGTGCTGCTTGCGACGGTTTGCACAGCCATGGGTGGCGAGGCCCTCTCTCCTCATCTTCCCCGGGACGTCCCTCGTCCGGGCCGGAATTGGCACCTTCCCCACCGTGGCCTCGACCGTGACGAACGAGTGCCGGCGGGAGGGTTGCCGGGGCTTCAACGGGCCGTTCCCTCTGCCCCTCTGGATGAGCTCTATGGCACCCGGCCGATACCGTGACCGGGGCGTTTGTGCACGCCGGGGCCCAAGATGCGGAAATCCCCTGCGTTGTCCAAGACTGTAACCGACGCCTGTCGGCATTCAGGTCCGCCGTCCGATCCGCGAGACGAGCCGCACACGAGCCCGCACACAGGGCCACACAGGACCGCACAAGGGCCACACGAGGGTTTCGGGGCGGAGACCAGGGAACACGGCACCGACGATCGGCGACGGGCGACCCACGGGCCCACCACGAACCGCCCGCGATCCCATCCCCGATCCACCCACGACCAACGCCGAGAACGCCCGGGAGAACCCGGTCCCGCAGAATGCCTGGGACGCCGGGGACCCCCGGACGCCGAGGACTAGGGAGGCGACACGTGCTGGACGAGGTCGACCACTGGCTGGAACGACGCTCCTGGAGCGCTGTCGACCGCCCGCTCCCCCGCCTGCTGGCCGCGAAGCGGGCGGCGGGACCGGCGGGCAGCGTGAGCGTGGTGCTTCCGGCGCTGAACGAGGAGGCGACGGTCGGGGAGATCGTCGCCGTGATCCGCCGCGAGCTGATGACCGAGGAGACACCCCTGGTCGACGAGCTGGTCGTGCTGGACTCCGGCTCCACCGACCGCACCTCCGCGGTCGCCGCGGCGGCGGGCGCGCGCGTGGTGCACCGGGACGACATCCTGCCCCGGATGCCCGCGCTGCCGGGCAAGGGCGAGGTGCTGTGGCGGTCGCTGATGGTCACCAGCGGGGAGATCGTCTGCTTCGTCGACGCCGACCTGCGGGACTTCGACCCGGCCTTCGTCTCGGGCATCGTCGGCCCGCTGCTGACCGAACCCGACCTGGCGATGGTCAAGGCGATGTACGACCGCGCGATCGGCGACAGCCCGGTCGGCGGCGGCCGGGTCACCGAGCTGGTCGCCCGGCCCCTGCTCAACCTGCACTGGCCACAGCTCGCGGGCTTCGTCCAGCCGCTGGGCGGCGAGTACGCGGCCCGCCGCTCCCTGCTGGAACGGCTCAGCTTCCCCGTCGGCTACGGCGTCGAACTGGGCCTGCTGGTGGACGCGCTGCACACCGTCGGACTCGACGCGCTGGGCCAGGTCGACGTGGGCGTGCGCAAGCACCGCAACCAGGACGGACTGGCCCTGGGACGGATGGCCGCGGCCATCCAGCGCACGGCCCACGTCCGGCTGGCGCGCGGCCCGCTCATACGCCCGCAACTGACCCAGTTCGAACGCACCCCCGACGGGAGGTTCGTCCCGCACACCCACCCGGTGGACTGCGAGGAGCGTCCACCGATGTGCACCATCCCGGAGTACGCGCGGCGCCACGCGGCCTGAGGGTCCCGTGCCCGTCCCGGCGCGCACCGGTTGTCGTCGGCGTGCCCCGGGGCGGGCCGACGCCGCCCGGGCGGTTACCGGCCCGTACCGGCCCACCTGGCCGAACGTGGGCGCCGTGTGACGAGAACCGCACGTTTGCGCGGTCCGGACAGCGGCTAGGTTCCGGTCATGGTCACTCGGCACCAGGTACTCGTCGCGTCCAACCGCGGACCCGTCTCCTACACGGCCGGGGAGGGGGGCGAACTGACCGCCAAACGCGGCGGCGGCGGCTTGGTCTCCGGTCTGTCGACCGTCAAGGGCGACGCGGTGTGGGTGTGCGCGGCGCTGGGCGACGGCGACCGCGAGGCCGTCCGGCGCACCGGCGGGAGGCTCGATCCGGCCGACACCGACGGCCAGACGGTGCGGATGCTGGACATCCCGCCGGAGGTCTTCTCGGACGCCTACAACGGCATCGCCAACTCCGTGCTGTGGTTCGTCCACCACATGCTCTACCAGACCCCGCTGGAGCCCGCCTTCGACACGGAGTTCGAACGGCAGTGGCGCTCCTACGAGACGTACAACGCGGCGTTCGCCGACGCCCTCGCCGAGGATGCCGCCGAGGGCGCGGTGGTCCTGGTGCAGGACTACCACCTCACCCTCGTCCCCGGCATGCTCCGCGAACGGCGGCCCGACCTGCGCATCGGGCACTTCTCGCACACTCCCTGGGCGCCGCCGGACTACTTCCGGATGCTGCCGGACGATCCGGACGGCGGGGTGGCCGCCGAGGTGCTCCGCGGCATCCTGGGCGCCGACCGCGCCGCCTTCCTCACCCAGCGCTGGGCCAACGCGTTCACCGAGTGCTGCGTGAAGCTGCTGGGCGCGGAGGTCTCCGTGGGCGACGACGGCGAGATGGTGGTGGTGCACGAGGGACGCGAGACGCGGATAGGCGTCCACGGCCTGGGCGCCGACGCGGCCTTCCTCCGCGAGCGCTCCCGGCGCCCGGACGTGGACGAGCGGATGGCCTCGCTCCGTGAGCAGATCGGCCACGACGGGGACGGAAACCCCCGGAAGACGATCGTCCGGGTGGATCGCACCGAACTGTCCAAGAACATCGTCCGCGGCCTCCACGCCTACCGCCGGCTGCTGGACGACCACCCCGAGTGGCACGAGCGGGTCGTCCACATCGCCTTCGCCTACCCCTCCCGGCAGGACCTGGCCGTCTACCGCGACTACACCGCGGAGGTCTCCCGTGTCGCCCAGGAGATCAACGCGGCGTACGGCACGGGGAGCTGGACACCGGTCGTCCTGCACGTCAAGGACGACTTCGCGCGCTCGCTGGCGGCGTACCGACTGGCCGACGTCGCCCTGGTCAACCCCATCCGGGACGGGATGAACCTGGTCGCCAAGGAGATCCCGGTGGTCTCCGACCGCGGTTGCGCGCTGGTCCTCTCCCGCGAGGCCGGGGCCTTCGCGGAGCTGGCCGAGGACGCCATCACCGTCAACCCGTACGACATCGGCGCCACCGCCGACGCCCTCCACCGGGCGCTGTCCATGGAAGCGGACGAGCGCGCCGAACGCACCAAGCGGCTCGCCGCCGCGGCCACCGCGCTGCCGCCCACGGCCTGGTTCACCGAACAGCTCGACGCCCTGCGCGGCTGAGCGGGGCTCCACCGGGCCGGCCCGGGTCCTCTCACGGGTGCGGCGGGCACGCACCGCGTCCGCCGCACCCGTGGGGCCGTCCGTCGGTCGGTGCCCGCTCGGCCGGTCGGTTCGGTCAGCCGGCCAGGACGTCCGCCAGCCTTCCCAGCAGCCCGACGACGCCGGCGGGACCGTCCACGACCAGATCCGCCCGCTCGGACAGCGCGGTGACCTCCTCGCTGCCGCTGCACACCAGCACGCCGGGCAGGTCCTCGCCCCGCAGCCGGTCCACCGCGTCGTACGCGGCGAGGTCGCCCAGGTCGTCGCCGCCGTAGAGGACCGAGCCGGCGTCCGTCTCGCGGAGGAAGTCCGTCAGGGCGACGCCCTTGTCCATGCCCGGAGGCCGCAGTTCCAGGACGAAACGGCCGGGTTCGACGGTCAGGCCGTGCCTTTGGGCCAGCTCGTCCAGGGGCTCGCGCAGCAGGTCGAAGGCACTCTGCGGATCGGCGGCACGGCGGGTGTGGACGGCGACGGCCCGGCCCTTGTCCTCGATCCGGGTGCCCTCCGGGGCCCCGGCCTTCTCCACGACGCCGGGCAGTTCGGCCCGGACGGCCGCCACGCCGGGGGGCGGCGGCGGCGCGGTGACCTCGCCGGTGGCCGCGTCCCAGCGCTCCGCGCCGTACGCGCCGAGCACCACCAGGTGCTCCAGGCCCGCCACGCCGGTGAAGCCGCCGTAGCGCGCCGCCACCTCGGCCGGGCGGCCGGTGACGATCACCACGGCCCGCAGCACGGGCGCCAGCCGGGCCAGGACGGGCACCGCGTCCGGGTGGGCGCGGGCCTGGTCGGGGTCGGGGACGATCGGGGCGATCGTTCCGTCGAAGTCGAGGGCGACCACGGCCCGCCCGGGGTCGGCCAGCAGTGCGGCGAGGCCGTCGCGTCCGGCGGGGGTGGTCGGTTCGGGGAGCTGCTCGGGAAGGGAGTGAGAAGAGTGGCTGCCCATGCTCGGCACACTACCCGGCCACGGCCGCCCTATCTCCGTCCGTTCCGGACCCGCGCCCTTCCGTGCCGCGCACGGTCGCGGCGGCGAACGGCCACGCCCGGCACGCGGCGAACGCGGACCTCCCGGTCGTCCCGACGAATCCTGTCGTCCGCCGCACCCTGAGGACATCGGCAGGTGCGCAGTCCGAGAAACCCGCGACACGACCACCCGCATGTGCCCACCGCCCGACCTCTGCCGGCCCCGCCGGGTGGACCTCGTCCAAGGAATCCCTACGCCCTGTTCGCCGCTGTCGTGTACGCCTGTCCGGCCTCTTGGAGCAGGAGGGCGGTCCTGCCGCCGGACTTGCCGGCGGCATCCTCCGAGACGCCGGTCTCCACGGCTCGCTCCCGGATCATGCGCCGGAGCCGCGGCAGGCCGTACTCCTCGTGGGTGTCGATCAGCTCCTGCTTGACGGTCGGATCGTCATCGCCCGTGGTTTCGGCGATCACCGCACTCCGGATCCGCGTCAGCGTTCCCAGGACGGTTCCACCGTCCGACACCGTTCCCATGGCCCGGTCTGTTCCGCCCTCCGGAATACGTGTGAAGTCCTCTCGACCGAGTTCCCCGAGCGCTTCGGCGACACGAGCGGTCTGCGCGCCGTGGACGGCGCGGAAAGCCTCCTCGTCCTCGAACACCCCGCGCAGGAACGGAGTCAGTTCCCGCACGGTCATGTCGGTCCTGGCCTCGCCTTTGCGTTCGGCGAGGACACCATGGACATCCGCCGTGTAATGGGTGAGGACGTTCGCCATGTTCCGACGAATCTCCTCGGGCATCGCGCGGTCGGCGTACCCCCTGACGGTCTCCTCGAAGACGTGGAGCCGCGCATCGCCGTGTTCGGGGTCTTCCTCCGGAGCGGGGGCCCCCGGGAGCCGGCCGGTCATGGCCGTCTCCAACGCGTCGCCACACTCGGCCGTCGACGCACCGTCCTCCGGCTTCCCACCGGGCACCAGGCTCCAACAGAAGTCGTCTCTTCGATCAAGAATGCCGCACCATGATCCTCGGTTTCCATTGCACTCAAACCACCGCACCTGTGATGCACCGAGGCGCTCCGCGCAGCCTGGACCCACCTGCTGGGGAAGCCCTTTCTTGACCCCGGAGCAGGGTGTCGACACAAGGCGGGCCATGACGACCCAAACGATTCGGCCATAATCTCCGCGCCAGGCTCTCCCGGGGCGACAGGAATCGCCCCGTGATAGCCGAAAGAAACCGCAAACAACGCCCGGCACAGATTCCCCGTGTGGCTCCGGCCCAGGATCCCGAATCACCAGGGAGAACGTCCCGGGCCGCTTGCTCGGCACCGGAACGTTCCGGGAGAGTCGGCCGTCACGACCTGGCTCGCGACTCAGGAAGCCGTCCGATATTCTGTTCTGATCACTTCGGTGATCTTCGGGTGGAGCCCCGCATCGCCATTCCCCGGCACCTCGGTCAGCGCACCCAATCGATCAGCCCTTTCCCGGAACATGTCCTCCAGGTAACCGCTGTTCCTCCGGGGCGAGAAAAAGACCTCCGGGTTTCCGCCCGTGCCCTGTTTCCCGTAAGCTTCGATCCACTCTTTCCGACCGGCTTCGTCGTCGTGGCGTGCGCCCAGAGCCTCGGCACCGATACGGTCCAGAACACCCATGGTGTTCCCGCCCACCAAGGCCACTCCCTGAGCCTCGTCGCTGCCTTCTGTGAAGTCCTCTCTACCGAGACCTCGAATGCCTTCCGCGACGAGCGCCAGGTGGGATTCGCGAACCATTCGGAAGGCTTCGGCGTCCTCGGCGATGCCACGGATGAAATCCGCCATGGTGGCCCGGTCGACGTCGACGTCGTTCGGCCGCGTCGACAACTCCCTGGTGGAGAAGTCCCCGTGCAGACCGATGATGTCGTGGATGTCGTCCGCATAGAAGGCGAGCGCATTCGCCATGTTCCGACGGATTTCCTCGGGCATCGCCTCGGGGTCGTCTTCGACATGATCGGCGTATCCCTTGACGACCTCCTCGAGAACGCGGACCCGTTCGGCATCGTGCTCAAGAGTGCTCTCCGGCGGAGCGGCTCCGGGAGGCCGGCCGGTCATGGCCGTCTCCAACGCGTCGCCACACTCGGCCGTCGACGCACCGTCCTCCGGCTTCCCACCGGGCACCAGGCTCCAACAGAAGTCGTGGCGAGAAGACCACGGTTCTTCGACTTCTCTCCGACGACCGCACCCCCCATCAGGCCACCTCTCCCGTGCAACTCGTCGTCCTTGACTCCCACCTGCTCGACCCGTTCCTCGATCATCTCGGTGAGACGCGGGCGTCTCTTTCCGTTCCGGTCATCGCGGCGTAGGAGGTGACCACTTTCCCCAAGACACGAGTCTGCTCCTCGGTGTGCCGACTGTGGCCCTCCGGCGCGTCCATGCCCCCGCGTGGCCGGACCTGCCCGCCCCCACGCGCCGCTCTGTTCCCCCGCGTCGGTGTGGCAGACGAACAACTCCTCTGTGGTTACCGTGAGTTGCCTGCCGGATTGTAGTGGTCACCGGTTTCGGGACCTGTGCGGGGCGGTGCCGTGGGGGTGACGGCGCAGGGCGACGCGGCCGGGAAGGGACTGGTCCGGCACTCGCGCCCCCGCGCCGACGTGCCTATCCGCGTAGATCGCGCCGCGCGTCCCGGCGGCGCCTGAGACGGTTGATCGTGACCGGGTCCCGGGCGAGGGCGCGCGGATCGTCCAAGAGGGCGTTGAGGCGCTGGTAGTACTGGGTGGGCGAGATGCCCAGACGTTCGCGGATCGCCCGCTCCTTGGCGCCGGGGCCCGGCCAGCCGTGCCGTTCGACGGCGAGCACGGCCTCGTCCTGTTCGGACAGGCCGTCGCCCTCGTTCGGCCGCTCGTTGCCGGTGCTCACTCTTCCAACCTACTGCCGCGCTCGGACACCGCACGTCGGCCGCTCCGGGCCGCTCCGGAGTCCGCGCCACACCGCGTATCGCTTCGGCAACGGTCCTTCACCCTCCAGGTCGGGACTGCTATCCACGTGCATGTACCACCTGCCCGGAAGATCGTCGACCGCACCCCGCGCCCGTCTTGAGGAGCCTCCGCATGGCCGCCGCAGAGCAGTCCCGCACCGCCGCCGAGATCGCCACCCAGCCGCACTCCTGGCGGCGGGCGGCCGAAGCGGCGGCGGACGTCGTCGACGCCCTGCCGCGTCCGGGTGAGCGGGTGGCGGTCACGGGCTGCGGCACCTCGTGGTTCATGGCCCAGGCGTACGCGGCGCTGCGCGAGGCGGCCGGGCAGGGCGAGACGGACGCCTTCGCCTCGTCGGAGTTCCCGGTGGGACGCGCGTACGACCGCGTGGTGGCGATCACCCGGTCCGGCACCACCTCCGAGGTGCTGGACCTGCTGGGCGTGGTGAAGGGCCGTGTCGCCACCACCGCCCTGACCGCCGACGCGAACACCCCCGTCGTGGACGCGGCCGACCGGGTGGCCGTCCTGGACTGGGCGGACGAGGAGTCCGTCGTCCAGACCCGCTTCGCGACGACGGCGCTGGCGCTGCTCCGCGCGGGCCTGGAGCGGCACGGCGAGCTGCCGGCCGGGGCGAAGTCGGTCGAGCGGGCCGCGGTCGACGCGGAACTGGCCGTCACCCAGCCGTTGCCGGAGGCGGCGCTCACCGCCGAGCAGTGGACGTTCCTGGGACGCGGCTGGACGTACGGCCTGGCGCTGGAGGCGGCGCTGAAGATGCGCGAGGCGGCCGGGGCGTGGACGGAGGCGTACCCGGCGATGGAGTACCGCCACGGTCCCATCGCCGTCACCGGTCCGGGCCGGGTCGCCTGGCTGCTGGGCTCCCTGCCGGAAGGGCTGGCGGGCGACGTGGAGCGGGTGGGCGGCGCCCTGCTGGCGGACTCCGACTGCGCGGCCACCGGAGAGCGCGCGCTCGACCCCATGGCCGATCTGATCCGCGCCCAGCGCCTGGCGGTCACCCTGGCCGAGTCGCAGGGCGCGGACCCGGACCGGCCCCGCAACCTCAGCCGCAGCGTGATCCTGGGCTGACGCGCCGCCGCCCGTCCGCGCCGGCGGCCCTTGGAAACCGCCGGCGCGGGCGGGCGGCGATCGGGCAGGCGACGTGCAGGAGCGCCTCCGCGTTCACCACGTCGCCGTACATGTCGCGTATCACCACCGCGCCCCGGAAGCCGTGCGGCAGCCGGTAGGGGAAGGGGAACACGTCGCCACCGGGCGGCAGTTCGTCGTCGGGCCCCCAGGGTTCCACCCGCACGTGAACGCCGACATCGCCCTTCTCTCCCTCCCCGCTCCAGTCGAGCCGGCAGTCGATGAGCGCACGGCTCTCGTGGCCCGGTTCGAGGAGCGTGCCGTACTGCTTCCGTCGCATGACCGAGTCGTCGGGCAGGAGCGAGGCGAGGTGGGCGGTGGGCAGCAGACCGGCGCACGCCTTCCTCGGTTGCGCGCGGTCGACCTTCGGCCGCTCACTGTCCCGCGTCGAGCACACGACCACCGCTGTCACGACGGCGAGGGCCGCCACGCCCAGAACGGTGACGCGCGACCACGTGTGTTTCCACGGGCTTCCCATGGCCCCCCCTCTGCCGGTTTCCCGCGCCCGACGCCGGCAAAGGCGTCGGGGGAGCCCCCTGGTTTTCCACAGCCTGCCGAGCGGGGCCCGATCCGGGCCGTCGGCGACCCGTCGGCTCGGCGGGTCCGCCTCGGCGTGGACGGTCCGGCCGCCGCCTTCACGCGGGTGTTCGGGTGAGGACGGCGGTCGTCTCCGCCACCGGGCGGAACGGAGATCGGCGAAGTGGACTAGACCTTTCGCGGCAGTCACGGGACACTGTCCCCGTGACTGCTGGGGACAACGCCACAGCCGCCTACGTCGTCGCGCTCGACGTGGGCGGTACCGGGATGAAGGCGGCGCTCGTCGGCGCCGACCACGCGCTGCTGCACGAGGCGCGGCGGCCCACCGGTCGGGACGACGGGCCGAACGCCGTGGTGGACAACGTGCTCGCGTTCGCCGCGGAGCTGTGGGAGACCGGGGTCGAGCGGTTCGGCGCGCGGCCCGCCGCCGTGGGGCTCGCCGTTCCCGGAATCGTCGACGAGACGGAGGGGAGGGCCGTCTACTCGGCCAATCTGGGCTGGCGGGACGTCCCGCTGCGCGAGTCGCTCGCCAAGCGGCTGAACGCGCCCGCGGCCTCCATCGCCGTGGGGCACGACGTGCGCGCCGGCGGTCTCGCCGAGGGACGGATCGGGGCGGGCGCGGGCGTGGACCGCTTCCTCTTCGTGGCGCTGGGCACCGGCATCGCCGGGGCCATCGGCATCGACGGCCGGGTGGAGCCCGGCGCTCACGGCGGGGCGGGCGAGATCGGCCACGTCACGGTGCGTCCCGACGGTCCCGCGTGCGGCTGCGGGCGGTACGGCTGTCTGGAGCTGTTCGCCTCCGCCGCGGCCGTCGGCCGGGCCTGGGCCGAGGCGGGCGGCGGTCCGGGCGCGACGGCCGCCGACGCCGCGGCGGCCGTGGAGGCCGGTGACCCTCGGGCCGTCACCGTCTGGCGGGAGGCGGTCGACGCGCTCGCCGAGGGCCTGGTCACGGCGCTGACGCTGCTCGACCCCCGTGTCCTGATCATCGGTGGCGGGCTCGCCGAGGCGGGCGGGACGCTCTTCGCCCCGCTGCGGGAGGCCGTGCGCGACAGGGTCACCTTCCAGCACCTTCCCACCATCGTTCCGGCGGCCCTGGGGGACGCCGCCGGGTGCCTGGGCGCGGGACTCCTCGCCTGGGACCTACTCTCCGCGGAGGTTTCGAGCCGATGACCGAGCCGAAGACGGCCACAGCGGCGCAGACGACGGGGCAGACGCCGGCGCGGGCGGCAGCGCGGCCGGCGGGGGCTCGGCGCACGGTGCTGACCGGCGCCCGGGTGGTGCTGCCGGACGGCGTGGCCGAGAACGGGCGGGTGACCGTCGAGGGCGCCCGGATCGCGCCCGACGTCCCCGGCGAGCCGGGCACGCTCGACCTGACCGGGCACTGGATCGTGCCGGGCTTCGTCGACATGCACGTGCACGGCGGTGGCGGCGCCTCCTTCTCCGCCGGCAGCGCCGAGGAGGCGCTGCGGGTCGTCGCCACCCACCGGGCGCACGGCACGACGACGATGGTCGCCTCCACCGTCACCGGTCACCTGGACGACCTCGCCCGGCAGGCCGGCGTCCTGTCCGAGCTGGTCGAGCAGGGCGATCTGGCGGGCCTCCACTTCGAGGGGCCGTTCATCTCCCCCCACCGCTGCGGCGCCCACGACCCCGCCCTGCTGCGCGACCCGGACCCGGCCGACGTCCGCAAGCTGCTGGACGCGGCGCGCGGCACGGCGCGGATGGTGACGCTCGCGCCGGAGCTGCCCGGCGGCCTGGACTCCGTGCGGCTGCTCGCCGACCACGGGGTGATCGCGGCCGTCGGCCACACGGACGCCGACTACGGGGCGACGCTGGAGGCGGTCGAGGCGGGCGCGACGGTCGCCACGCACCTGTTCAACGCGATGCCCACGATGCTGCACCGCGAGCCCGGCCCGGTGGCGGCGCTGCTGGAGGACGAGCGGGTCACCGTCGAGCTGATCAACGACGGCACCCACCTGCACCCCGCCGTGTTGGAGCTGGCCTTCGCCCGGGCGGGCGCGGAGCGGGTGGCGTTCGTCACCGACGCCATGGGGGCGGCCGGGATGGGCGACGGCGTCTATCCGCTCGGGCCGCTCCAGGTGCGGGTCACCGGGGGGGTCGCCCGACTGGTGGAGGGCGGTTCGATCGCGGGCTCCACACTCACCCTGGACACCGCGCTGCGGCGCGCGGTGACGGTGGACGGCCTCCCCGTCGAGGATGCTGTCATGGCCCTGTCGACCAGTCCGGCGCGGCTGCTGGGGGTCGCCGATCGGGTGGGGACGATCGAGATCGGCAAGGACGCGGACCTGGTGGTGTTGGACGCCGAGTACCGACTCACCGGGGTCATGCGCAAGGGCGAATGGGTCGTACGTCCCGAGAAGTCCTGATCCGTTCCGCCCGCGCGGAACGGCGGTTTCCCCGGACACCTGTGCCTGCCGCCTCCGCTTTGGCATGATCGCTCGCGCGGTCGGCGCGCCTACGCCACCGTAAGTCTGTGGAATGTTCACACACGCGCCGGTGGGAGGTGGAAACCGAATGATCCTGACCGTCACGCTCAACGCGGCCCTGGACGTCACCTACCGCGTTCCCCGCCTGGAACCCAGCGCCTCCCACCGCGTCAGGGAGGTCGCCGAGCGCCCGGGCGGCAAGGGTCTGAACGTGGCCCGGGTGCTGGCCGCGCTGGGCCACGAGACGTTGGTGACCGGGTTCGCGGGCGGCTCGACGGGCGAGCGGGTACGGGAGTTGCTGGCGGAGGTGACGGAGGCCGGCCCGGTGGGGGACGCGTTCGTGACCATAGGCGGCACCACCCGCCGCACCGTGGGCGTCGTGGAGGAGTCCGGCGGCCCCGACGGCGGCGCCACCCTCTTCAACGAGCCCGGACCGCAGATCGCCCCCGCCGAGTGGGAACGCTTCCTGGACGTCTACGACGAACTCCTCCTCGGCGCCGACGCCGTCGCGCTGTGCGGCAGCCTGCCGCCCGGCGTGCCCGTCGGCGCCTACGGGACGCTGGTGCGCGCCGCGCGCACCGCGGGCGTGCCCGTCGTGCTGGACACCAGCGGGGAGCCGCTGCGGCGCGGACTCGCCGCCCGACCGGACGTGGTCAAGCCCAACTCCGACGAGCTGGCCGGGATAACCGGGAGCACCGAGCCCCTGTACGCGGCGCGGCTGGCGCGGCGGCGCGGGGCGCACGCCGTCGTGGCGTCGCTGGGCGCGGACGGGCTGCTCGCGCTCACCCCGGACGGCGCCTGGCGCGTCGAGCCGCCCCGGCGGGTGGTCGGCAACCCGATCGGCGCGGGCGACTCGGTGGTCGCCGCGCTGCTCTCCGGTCTCGTCGAGGGACTGTCCTGGCCGGACCGGCTGGTGCGCGCCGCCGCCCTGGCGGCGGCGACCGTGCGGGCCGAGGTGGCGGGCGAGTTCGACCGGACGGCCTATGAGGAGCTGCTGCCCGCCGTGGCCGTCACCCGACAGATGGCGGCGGCGTGAGGCCGTGGTGTGACGACGGCCGCGCCGTGGGGCGCGGCACGGAACGCGAAGGCCGCGAGAACCACGCGGACCGCCAGGACCACGAGGGCCGCCAGGACCACGAGGACACGGAAACGGAGCGGGCATGCCACTGGTCGGCACCGAAGACCTCGTCACGGCCGCACGCGCCACGGGCCACGGCGTCGCGGCGTTCAACGTCATCACCCTGGAGCACGCCGAGGCGATCGCCGCCGGAGCGGAGACCGCGGGCGTCCCGGCCATCCTCCAGATCTCCGAGAACGCGGTGCGGTTCCACGGCGGACGACTCGCCCCCGTCGCCGCCGCCGCGGCGGCCGTGGCACGGGCCTCCGACGCGCCGCTGGCCCTCCACCTGGACCACGTCGAGAGCTTCGAGCTGCTGCGCGAGGCGCCCGCCGCCGGTTTCGGATCGGTGATGTTCGACGCGTCGAGGCTGCCCTACGCCGAGAACGTCGAGGCCACCGCGCGGGCCGTGCGCTTCGGCCACGGGCACGGGATGTGGGTCGAGGCCGAGCTGGGCCGGGTCGGCGGCAAGCCCGGCGACCCCGACCGCACCACCCTCGACGCCCACGCCCCCGGGGTGCGGACCGACCCGGACGAGGCCGCGGAGTACACCGCCGCCACCGGCGTGGACGCGCTGGCCGTCGCCGTCGGCAGCTCCCACGCGATGACCGAGCGCACCGCCACCCTCGACCACGACCTCATCGGCGAGCTGCGCCGGGCCGTCCCCGTCCCGCTGGTGCTGCACGGCTCCTCCGGCGTGCCGGACGAGGAACTGAGGCGGGCGGTCGCCGCCGGCATGACCAAGATCAACGTGGGGACGGCCCTGAACACCGCCTTCACCCGCACCGTCCGCGCCCACCTGGCCCGGGACGCCGAGACGGTCGACCCCCGGACGTACCTGCGTCCGGCACGCGAGGCCATGGCCGAGACGGTCGCGGCCTTCCTGAAGGTGATCCGCCCCTGAAGACCGGCGGGACCGCCGACGGCCGGCGGTCAGCCCTTCTTGACGTGGCCCTCCTCCAGCCACACCTGGTCCAGGACGAAGCCGCACTGGTTGTCCTGCTCACACGAGATGCTGACCGTGTTGGTGCCCTTGGTGAGCTCGATCCAGGCGTAGGTGCGCGTCCAGCCCTTGTCCCACTGGCCCTCTTCCGCCTGGGCGAAGTTCTTCATGTTGAGCGGCTGGCCCTGGGGCCTGCCGTTCACGGTGAGGGTGGAGTTCGCGTCCTTGCCGGGCACGCCGTAGCCGACGTACAGCGTGTACTTGCCCCCCTCGGGGACGTCGAAGACCCAGCTCACCGAGGCGCCGGGCTTGTCGAGGCCCGCGACGTACGCGCCGCTCCTGGCCCGGGAGCCCTCGATGTCCTTGGCCACGGTGGCGCCGCCCTCGGGGCGGAGGCTGGCCGCGTCCTCCTTGGGCAGGGCGCCCTTCTCCTCGTCGTCGCCGGCGTTCCCGCTCTTGTCCTCGCCCTCGCTCGCGTTTCCGCTGTCGGCCTCGGCGGTGGGGGACGCGGAGGTGCCCGCCTGGTTCCCGACCGCCTTGTCGTCGTCGCTGAAGATGATCGCCGAGCCCACGCCGACGATCACGGCCGCGACGACCGCGATGGCGCCGATCAGCAGACCGTTGTGGTTCCGGCCGGCACGTGCCGCGGCCCGACCCCGGCCCGCGGGAACGCCCTGTCGGGCGGCGGCACGGCCACCGGGAACGGTCTCGGGAGCCGCGTAGTAGGCGTTCGGCCGACCCGGCTGCTGCGGCTGCTGGGCCTGCTGGCCGCCGTACCGGCGCTCGCCGACGGGGCGGACCTGGTTGAACGAG
Organism: Streptomyces megasporus; assembly: GCF_000718985.1. Lineage (GTDB taxonomy): Bacteria > Actinomycetota > Actinomycetes > Streptomycetales > Streptomycetaceae > Streptomyces > Streptomyces megasporus. The sequence goes on from NZ_JODL01000016.1 coordinate 279,151, forward strand.
GTACGGGGAACACCGGGCTGCTGTGTCGACGAGCCGCCCGCGCCACCGCCCGTACCGCCCTCGGAGCGGTAGAGGTAGGCGAACGGGTCGTCGTTGTCCGGCGTGCCCGAGCCGTTGTTACCGGCGGTCATTCCGTGCGCTCCTCCACTACAGGTGCCTGCCCGGCGCAGCCTACCCCTTTCGGGTTAAAGGACGCGGTGTCCGCGCTTCCGGTTCGCCTCCCCGCGGAACACCCGTCCCCGGCGGGCTCTCACCCGGCCCGGCGGTGCGCCTTCGCACGCGCCCGCTTCTCGATGTACATCCGCTCGTCGGCGGACTGCAGGACCTCGTCGGCGGACATCCCACACCCCGCCCAGCCGATCCCGAAGCTCGCCCCGACCCGCACCGCGCGGCCTTCCACGCGGATGGGCGGGATGATCGCGTTGCGCAGCCGCACGGCCAGGTCGGCGGCGTCCGCGCGGCCCAACCCGTCCGCCAACACCACGAACTCGTCCCCGCCCAGGCGCGCCACGGTGTCGTTGTCGCGCACGCCGTCGGACAGCCGGCGGGCGACCTCGATCAGCACGGCGTCGCCGCAGTGGTGCCCGAAGCGGTCGTTGATCGACTTGAAGCCGTCGAGGTCGCAGAAGAGGACCGCGAGCCCCTTCTCCGAGGGGTCGTCGCTGGTCGGCGGGACGGTGTGCACATGGTGGTCGTAGCCGCTCGTCGCCTCCGCCCCGAGCCCGCCGAAGTCGTCGACACCGTAGCCGCCGTAGCCGCCGTGACCGTTGTGACCTTTGTGGCTGCCATAGCCGCCGTACGCGCCGCCGGGCCCCATCTGCGCCGCGTCGGACATCGGCGCGGGCTTGTCACACAGCCGGGCGCTCAGTCTGGCGCGCAGCTCCGCGCTGTTGGGCAGACCGGTGAGCGAGTCGTGGCTGGCGCGGTGGGCGAGCTGGAGCTCGTGCCGCTTGCGCTCCTCGATGTCCTCGACGTGAGTGAGCAGGAAACGCGGACCGTCGGCGGCGTCGGCCACCACGGAGTTCCGCAGGGACACCCACACGTGGGAACCGTCGCGCCGCGCCAGTCGCAGTTCGGCCCGGCCGCCCTCGGCGGAGGTGCGCAGCAGGGTGTTCCGGTCCTCCGGGTGGACGAGGTCGGAGAAGCTGTAGCGCCGCAGCGCCGACGCCGGGCGGTCCAGCAGCCGACAGAGCGCGTCGTTGGTGCGCACCAGCCGGCCGTGCTGGTCACCGCCCAGCTCGGTGATGGCCATGCCGCTGGGCGCGTACTCGAACGCCTGCCGAAAACTCTCCTCGCTCGCCCGCAGCGCCTGCTGCTCGCGCTCCAGTCGGACCAGCGCGCGTTGCATGTTCGCTCGCAAACGGGCATTGCCGATCGCTATGCCCGCCTGAAAGGCGTACATCTGGAGCGCTTCGCGCCCCCATGCGCCGGGACGCCGCCCGTTGCGCGGCTTGTCGACGGATATCACGCCCAGCAGCTCCCCGTCGGAGGAGTACATCGGCGCCAGGAGGACGTCCATCGGGTGCCATTCGTCGGGGTACCGGGGGGCCGGTCCGGCGGTGTGCCACTGCGGCACGTCATCGTCGAGCAGGACCCATGCCTCGGTGTGCGGAATGAAGCGCAACTCCCCCCAGCGCTCCCCCATGGCCAGCCGGCGCTCCCAGGCCGCGCGCGAGCCCGTGCGGCCCGCCATCATGGCCTCGGCACCCTCGCTGCCTGCGACGGCGGCCACCACGAGGTCTCCGTCCGGCTGGACGAGGTTGACCGCGGCCAGCTCGAAGTCCAGCCCCTTCACGATGCCGTCGGCCACGGTCTGGAGGGTGTCCGCCAGGCTGCGCCCGGTGTTGAGCTCCGCCATCGAGTGGTGGAGCTTGCGCAGGGTGGCGAGGCGCACATACGGCTCCGACTCGGCTTCCATCGCCCTCCCCCTGAAGACTTGAGCGAGCAACTCCAGATGATCCGGGTTTAAACGTTCGTCCGTCGTCAAGCCACTGAATCACAGTGAGCTGCCCAGTCGGTACACAGGGTCAACAATTGACGCCCTGTGTGACCCATGTCACAACAGAGCGTGGGCGAGCGACTGCGGTGCGTGGGAGCGCCTCACCCTGCTTCACACCCGTGCCGAACGCAAATTCCGCCTCTGACCTGCGAGATCGTTCAGCCAATGTACCTAGGTCCCGGTTGGTCCCGGGGACCGATGCGCACTCCGCCGACAGCGTTTAGCGTGCGGAGTGTGCACTCGACACCACAGCAACAGATGCCCCAGAACGTCCCCGCTTCGCACCAGCCCCTCGGCGTCCCCCACCCTGAAGGAGTGACCGAGGACGAGTTCCGCGCCGCCCTGTCGAGACTGGCCGCGGGCGTGGTGTTGGTGACGGCGCACGACCCCGAGGAAGGGCCGCGCGGCGAGGACGTCGGCATGACCGCGACCTCCTTCCTCTCCGTCTCCCTGGACCCGCCCCTGGTCCTGGTGAGCGTGCGCGAGGAATCCCGGATGGACGAACTGCTGGAGAGGCAGCCGCTGTGGGCCGTGTCCCTGCTCGCCGAGGGCCAGCGGCACATCGCCGGACGCTTCTCCATGCGCGGTCGCGTCAGCGACCGGCTGCTCTTCCAGGACATGCCCTGGACGCGCGGCGAGGCGTCCGGAGCGCCCCTGGTCGGCGGCGCGCTGGCGACGGTGGAGTGCCGCACCGAGCAGCGGGTGAGCGCCGGCGACCACACCCTGGTGATCGGCCGGGTGCTGGCCACGTCGCTGTCGGGCTCCGAGGGCGCCCCCCTGGCGTACTTCCGCGGCCGTTACCGCCGCCTGGCGTAGCCCCGCGCCGGCGCCCGCTTCCCCCGAACGGGCGCCGGAATACCACCGCGCGGGCGGGAACTCGCGCCCACTACACTGACGTGACACAACCATGGCGCAACGTGACCGCTGACCGGGGGACGGGGACGGGGACAGACCGTGACGGACTGGCGCGACACAGGTGACGGCAAGGATCTTTCGTACGAGCCGGAGACCCTTGCCTCCTTCAAGAAACGCATCGACAAGATCATCGATGATCTGGAGACGTCTCCCGCGTCCCACAAGCGCATCAGCGACCAGACGATCACCCCGGAGTCGTACGGCACGGGCTTCAGCGCCGCGAAGGACCTGTCGTCCCTCTACGAGGGCGCCCACGAGCGGCTGAAGACGCTCTCCCGTCTCTTCGGCGAGCAGTTGGAAGCGCTGGGCATCGCCACCCAGATCGTGGACAAGGGCTACGAGAACATCGAGACCGAGCACCGGGAACGCTTCCAGGCCATCCAGTCTCACGTGGAGGAGCACCAGCACTCCCGGCGGGACGGTTCGGGGGACCAGAACGCCGGGGTCGGCGGCACCAAGAAGTCCGTCGACGCGGGCACGGACTTCGACTAAGGGGGAGCAGGGATGTCCGGAGGAGAGTTCGAGGACAAGTCGCTCGCCGCGCTCCACTCGATGGTCGCGAACGCCAACCCCAAGGCGCTCACGTCGCGGGGCGACGCGCTCGGCAAGGCCGGTACCGACATGGACGGCATCGGCCACGAGTTGCGGGCGTACGTCGAGCGTGTGCAGTGGAAGGGTCAGGGTGGCGACGCCTTCCGCGAGTGGGGGCAGCAGTTCGCACTGGAGACCATGCGGTTCGCCGTGTACGCCCGCTCCCTGGGACGGCACCTGGCGGACGCCGGCCAGGCCCTGACCGAGGCCAAGGCGGCCATCCCCGCTCCGGAGGGGATGTGCTACGCCGATCCGGAGAAGGACAAGGCCCGCCAGAAAGAGGAAGAGGCCAAGCGCCAAGAGGCGATCAACCAGATGATCCGGCTGTCGTCGTACTACCGGATGGCCGGGGAGAACATCCGGGGGGCGGAGGAGCCGCAGTTCAAGGCGCCTCCGAGTAAAGACGAATTCCTTCCCGGGGGGAACACGCCGAACACAGCGCCAAGCATCGGTTCCAAGGAGTCCGCGACGTACCGGGAGCCGAGCGTCACCTCTGTCCAGCCCGTGTCCGCCAAGGACGGTGGCGAGGTACGTCCTCCTCTCGCTGTCGACCGTTCCGCCCCTGTTGTCGACCGTTCCACTCCCGTGGTCGAGCGCCCCGTCCACATGACGATCGACTCCGTCGCCACGGTGCCCGTCAACGAGACCCGACCGCAGACCGCTCCTGCTCCCTCACAGTCTTCTTCCGGGCCGTCGGCTCCGCCCGTGGCTCCCGTGGCATCCACCTCACCGGTCCAGCGGTCCGGCCAGGCGTCTCCTCGGGCTCCCTTCGCCAACCGCCCACCGGCCGTCAGCGGGGGTGGTGTTCCGCCTCGGGGAGCCGGTAACAGCGGTCTTGTTCCTCCGCGAGGCCCCGGTAACAACGGGGTCATCGGCGGTACGCCCCGACAGGTGGGCACCCCTGCCTCCGGGCTTCCGCGCGGAGCCGTCGCCGGTGGCGACCACGCCACCATGGGCCGACCCATGGGCGGTCACCCCGGCGCCGCAGGCGGTGGGTCCTCCGTGAACAGGGGCATGCCCCTGGGGCGCCCCATGGCATCGCAGCCCGGCGGCACGGTGGGGACTCCGCGCTCGACCGGCAACCACGGGCGAGCTTTCACCCCAGGCGGTACCGGGCTTGTCCGGGGAGGTGCGGTCACTCCCGGAATGGCAGCACGACCGACCAACACGAGCCCTCCCCGGGAAGACCGCCGACGCGGCAACGACCGGCCCGACTACCTCGCCGAGGACGAGGAGACCTGGGCGTCGGGGCAGCGGAACGTGGTGCCACCGGTCATCGACTAACTCCGAGGAAGTGCACTGCTCCATGCGAACCCACGCCCTCCCTCCACAGAGGCGAACGTTGACCGTGGCCGCACTGCTGGCGGCCGTGCTGATGTCCCTGGGACTGCTCGCGCCGCCCGCTGCCGCCAATATCAGACCGGACCAGCAGTGGTACCTCGACGCCATGAACGCGTCGGGGCTGTGGAAGGTCACCAAGGGCGAGGGCGTCACAGTCGCCGTCCTCGACTCCGGTGTGAGCCCGACCCCCGGTTTGAAAGACAAGTTGTTGCCGGGAAGGAGTTTCACCTCGGAAGACTCCGACGTCCACGAGGACGCGACCGGCCACGGCACGGTGATGGCGGCCCTGATCGCCGGCTCGGGAGCGGGCAACACCCTGCGAGGCTTGGCACCGGAGGCGAAGATCCTCCCCCTGCGGACGCACGTCACGAATGATTTTTTCGGAGCGCACGAACCGCTCATCGAGGCGCTCCGGTACGCGGCCAGGAGCGAGGCCAAGATCATCAACATCTCGCAGGGCATGACCGGGGTGACTGACAAAAACCGCGCTGCACTCCAAGACGCGATCAACGAGGCCAACAAGCGCGGCAAGCTTATCTTCGCCGCTACCGGAAACGACGGCCGCCAAGCGAAGTACGTCTACCCGGCAGCGATGCCGGGCGTTGTCGCCGTGGGCGCGGTGGACAAGACCGGAACGGTAACCGACCTTTCCAACTACGGCCCTCACCTGGCCCTCACCGCCCCCGGCGATCCCGGTGGCACGAGCCAGGCGGCAGCCATCGCCTCCGCCAGCGCGGCCCTCATCTGGTCCAAGCACCCCGACTGGACCCACCACCAGGTCCTGCGCGTGATGATCGAGACGACGGGTATGTCCGAGCGGGGCGAGGAGCCCAGCATGTACCTGGGCTACGGCATCGTCCGTCCCGCACAGGTCCTCGTCGACGGCGACGGCGACCCCGGACCGGCCGACAAGAGCCCCCTCTTCTCCAAGTACTTCGCCTCCCTCGAAGCCTCGAAGTCCCCCTCCCCCGACGCCGAGGACGCGAAGGGCGACGCGAAGAACCCCGACGCCACCGACACCGATTCAAAGAAGAACCAGGCGCAGGAGAAGAGCGGCAGCGACGGGCTCCCGTGGGTGCCCATCGGCATCGGCGCCGCGGTACTCGTCGCCGCCGTCGCCGTCACCGCCGTCCTCCTCGCCCAACGCCGCCGGGCGTGATCCCGCCGGATCGGCGCGGTGCTTCCCGCCGATCCCCCCACCGAATCCCCATCGCCCGCCGGTTCCGTACGGAACCGGCGGGCGATGGGCGTTTGAGGCGGCGTCAATCCGACGACGGTCCTGTGTCCGCGCCCAGGCCGAAGGCGAGGACGAATCCGTTCAGCCAGGCGTAGACGTCGCTGCCCGGATAGGTGGTGCCGTCGTCCGGAAGGCAGTCGAACCCCAGTGGGAGGTAGGGCGGCTCGTATCCGGCGATGTGTTCGATGACACCCGGCGCGTCGTCGCGGCACGAGGGCGAGGGAGCCGAGTCCGTGCCGGATTCGGATTCACTCGCCGCGAACCGGACCGCGGCGAGCCCGATGAGGCAGAGGTCGACGGCCACCGCCGGCCGAGCAGTCGCACGGGCGCGCTCTCCCGACGAGGGCGTTCACGGGTCGGGGTGTCTAACCCCAGTCGCGGCCGGAGCGTCCGCGCTTGATCTCGGCGCGGTGCTTCTTGGTCCGCAACCGCCGCTCGTTGATTCCGCGCGGCACCTTGCTCTTCTTGCGCGGGCGCGGCGGTGGGGCCGTGGCCTCCGCCAGCAGCGAAGCCATGCGCACGGCCGCCGCCTCGCGGTTGCGCCACTGGGAGCGGTGTTCGGAGGCCCGGACGACCAGCACTCCGTCCACCAGTCGCTCGGCCAGTCGTTCCAGCGCGCGTTCCTTCCACACCGGGGGCAGCGCCTCGGTCCGTTCGAGGTCGAAGCGGAGTTCGACCCGCGAGTCGGACGTGTTGACGTGCTGCCCACCGGGCCCGGACGACCGGGAGAAACGCCAGATCAGCTCGGCCTCCGGCAGGGAGACCGAGCCTCGGATGAGATAGGGCCCGGACATGCCCTCCATGTTCCCGCGCCCACCGCCCGACGTCACATGTGTTTTTCGACGCGCCGGGCCGGCCTCTTGGCAAAGAAGGTAAAGAAGGCAAAGGATCGTGGAACCCTGCTCCCCTCCGGCAACGTTGGAGGGGGTAGAACCGAACCGGACAACAGGCCGGACACCGGGCCGGCAGAGAAACACCACAGAAGGGCATCCCGATGGCTGTAAGCCTGTCCAAGGGCGGCAACGTCTCGCTCACCAAGGAGGCCCCCGGCCTGACCGCCGTGACGGTCGGCCTCGGCTGGGACGTCCGTACGACCACCGGCACCGACTTCGATCTGGACGCCAGCGCCATCGCGGTCAAGGCCGACGGCAAGGTCTACTCGGACCAGCACTTCGTCTTCTTCAACAACAAGTCCACCCCGGACCAGTCGATCGTGCACACCGGCGACAACCGCACCGGTGAGGGTGAGGGCGACGACGAGCAGATCAACGTCAACCTCGCCGCGCTGCCCGCGGACATCGACAAGATCGTCTTCCCGGTGTCGATCTACGACGCCGAGGCGCGCAGCCAGAACTTCGGCCAGGTCCGCAACGCCTACATCCGCATCGTCAACCAGGCCGGCGGCACCGAGATCGCCCGTTACGACCTGAGCGAGGACGCCGCCACCGAGACCGCCATGGTCTTCGGCGAGCTGTACCGCCACGGCGCGGAGTGGAAGTTCCGTGCGGTCGGTCAGGGCTACGCCTCGGGTCTGGTGGGTATCGCCCAGGACTTCGGCGTCAACGTCTGATCGAATCCCGACGCCTCACGGAGGGCGCCCGGCACCGCTGGACGGTCCCGGGCGCCCTTGACGTCCCCCGTGCGCCGCTGCGGCCGGCTGCGGCAACGCGTACGGAAGCCACACCCCAAGGCAGTGGCCGAAAGATCCGGGCGGCCGGAGGCACCTCGGGCCATGTGACGCGGTTCGGTTGACGCGGCTGGTGTCCGCGCCACCGTAGAACGGGCACTGGACTTGTACGGCCTGCTCGTCGCGAGAACTCCGACTGGCGTCCCTCGCCGCCGCCTCTATAGCTTGTGTCGCCAGATGGCGAACAGTTCGAGCCACGGGGGTGGATGCGTGTCGTTCGACGACG